>CAVXMJ010000001.1:0-192991 GCA_963762905.1 uncultured Acidobacteriaceae bacterium
CATGTGTGAATGAGAAGTTCCACATACGAACGCAGGAACGGCTGATCCATCGTGACGTCGCCGCGTTGCGGCAGCATGCAGTCAGCGTGGCCGCGAAACTTTTTAATGAAGCTGAAAATGTAATCCCAGCGGCCGCAGTTCAAACCCGCCGAGTGGTCACGCAATTCGTAAAGGATCTCGTCCATTTCGAAGGCTGCGGGAATGGTTTCAATCAGTACCGTGGCACGGATGGTCCCGGACGGAATTCCGGCGTACCCCTGCGAAAACTCGAATACCTCGTTCCACAACTGCGCTTCCCGGTGGCTCTCCAATTTCGGAAGGTAGAAATAAGGAGCCGAATCCCGATCGAGAAGAATCCGGTGATTATGGAAGAAGTACAGGCCAAAGTCGAACAGCGATGCGGACATCGGCGAGCCATCGATCTGGAAGTGCTTTTCAACCATGTGCCAGCCGCGCGGCCGCACAAAAAGAACCGCCAGGTCGGGGTTCAGCCTATAGGCGCGGCCATCGGGTGACTGCCATTCGATGGTGCGGGCATTGGCGTCACGAAGATTTCGCTGTCCTTGAATGCAATTGCTCCAGGTAGGGGAGTTCGCGTCTTCAAAGTCGGCCATAAACACTTTGGCGCCGGAATTAAGCGCGTTGATCACCATCTTCCGTTCGGTTGGCCCGGTGATCTCCACGCGCCGGTCAAGCAATTCCGATGGAATTGGCGCAACCTTCCAGGAAGACTGCCGGATCGACTCGGTCTCGGGCAGAAAGGCGGGAAATTGCCCGCGATCGAAGAGTTCCTGGCGCTGGCGCCGCACTTCCAGCAGCGAAACGCGCCGCGCTTCAAATTTGTGGTGAAGGCACTGCAAGAATCTGCAGGCGGCCGCGGTCAGCACATCGCGCTGTTCCTCGTAATGCGAGTCGATCGGGTTCAACATCTCGACGACATAACTCATCTTCATGGCTCCTTTTTGAACGCGATGCGCCGATTAGGCTGTGGCCGGCTGCGTCGCAGCCACTTCATCGTCATGACGGTCTTCGAACTGCGCCTCTTCCGTAGAGCCAGGCGTCGCGCACGTTGAGAGATTGCCGGAGGCGATGGTCGTGGCCACCCGGTCAAAGTAGCCCGTCCCCACAAAGCTCTGGTGCCTGACCGCGGAGTAGCCGTCCTTCTCTGCCGATTCGAATTCGCGCTGCTGCAACTCCGCGTAAGCCAGCATTCCCTTCCGGCTATAGGAATAAGCCAGCTCAAACATGGAGTGGTTCAACGCATGGAATCCGGCCAGCGTCACGAATTGGAACCGGTAGCCCAGCTCTCCGAGCTGCTGCTGGAATCGAACAATCTCCGGCGTCGTGAGCTTGGCATTCCAGTTGAATGAAGGCGAGCAATTGTAGGCCAGTAACTTGCCGGGGAATTCGCCGAGAATTGCGTCGGCAAAGCGCTTCGCGTCCTTCAGGTTCGGTTCCGAGGTCTCGCACCAGATCATGTCCGCATAAGGCGCATACGCAAGCCCGCGCGAAATCGCAGCGTCGATGCCGCCGCGGAAGGTGAAGAAGCCTTCCACGGTTCTCGAACCGGCAAGGAATGGCTGGTCGTTCGGGTCGCAGTCGCTGGTGATTAATTGCGCTGCGTCGGCGTCGGTGCGCGCAATCAGGAGAGTGGGTACATTAAGAACGTCGGCGGCAAGGCGCGCTGCAATCAGCTTCAGAATCGCTTCGCGCGTGGGCACCAGCACTTTTCCGCCGAGGTGCCCGCATTTCTTTGCGGAAGACAATTGATCTTCGAAGTGAACCGCTGCGGCACCAGCTTCAATCAGCGCCTTCATCAGTTCGAAGGCGTTCAGGTTGCCGCCAAAGCCCGCCTCCGCATCGGCAACGATCGGCAACATCCAGTCAATCGACTCGCGCCCCTCGGCATGCGCAATCTGGTCGGCCCGCAGCAGCGCGTTATTGATGGCGCGGACCACGGCGGGAACACTGTTGGCCGGGTAAAGACTCTGGTCGGGATACATCTGCCCGCCGAGATTGGCGTCGGCGGCAACCTGCCAGCCGCTCAGGTAAATTGCCTTCAGTCCCGCGGCCGCCATCTCGACGGCCTGATTTCCTGTGAGGGCGCCCAGCGCGGCAACGTAATTCTCGCTTCTGAGCAGACGCCAAAGCTTTTCAGCGCCGGCGCGGGCCAGCGTGTACTCAACGTGAACGGTCCCGCGCAGCCTCTGCACTTCCTGCGAACTATATGTTCGGGCAATACCGTCCCAGCGGGGCGAGTCCCAATCGTCGATGAATGCGGAATTTCTCATTGCGATCTCCCTCGGGCTCCTCGGAGCCCATCAATGATGAATCGAATTCAAACTCATATTCGTTTGCCGCACAAGAGCGGCCGATCCGAATCGGGCGAGCAGACGAACGGCATCGGTTCGAGGGGTAACGCCCTCATCAGCCTGATCTTGACCGGAATTATCGGCTATTCTTGACATCTGGGTTTCTGGGTCAATACGAACCATCGACCGGATTGACCCATCCTGTTTGAGGCGCAGTCCATTGGCCTTGCGGCAAAGCACGATCGATCAACTGGCGACGGCTCTGCGATTCCGGCGCATCGAAGAGGGCATCACCCTCATGGAGCGGATCGCAGGCGATCTCGAAATGATCGATGCATCCACCTTGAATCCCGGAAGCCTTTCGGTTCTGGTTGCGCAATGGATCGATGCCGGCTTTCGCGACGCTCGGTTCCTCGCAGCTTTTCTTGACAGATTCAGCAGCGCATTCCGCAAGCAACTCACGGTCGATCAGTATCTGCAGTTACGGCTTGCGGAGGGATTCTGCGCTCTCGCGATGCGCCAAAGCGATGAGGCGATCCGCATTCTGGAACTTGTGATTCAGACTCGCCACGATCTGGGAGACGACAACAGGTTGGCTCTTGCCCATTTCTGGAAAGGCCGTGCGCACAGGAAAAAAGGCGAGTACGAAAGCGCTCTCACGCACATCGCGCGGGCCCGCGATCTGGCAACCGCCTCCGGCGACTTTACTTTCAGGGCAATCATTCGAATTCAGGAGAGCTGGTTGCTGTTTCAAAAAGGCCTCGGCAAAGAGGCGCTGCAACTTCTTTCTTCATCCGAGGCCGAGTTGAAGGCCACCGACCACTACGTTGCGCTGGGCAACATCGAGTCGGCCCGGGGGCGGTTCATTCGCCGATCAGGCGACTATGCGTCTGCGCTCAAGCGTTTCGCCAAGGCCGTGCGCTTGTACGAGAAGCGCGATCCGCAACACGCCAATCTGGCGCGCTCCCTGGTGAACGCCGCATACCTGCGGCGCATCATGGCGTTGCAAATCAGAAAGCGGATCGACAAGAGAGCTCAATCCGGCTTGGCCGGGTCGCGCAGCGGGCGCGGCGATCTTGAGTCTCTGCGGGCTCGCCATCAGCGACTGTGTCAGGAAGCCCTGAAAAACCTGCACACCGCGAGGGAGATTTACGAGTTCCACGGAGACGATGACGGCCTTGGCAATGTTGTGTTGAACCTTGGCTACCTGCATCTGGACCAGGGTGAAATCGATCGCGCGTCGCAGGAAGCGGACAGCGCATTCCAGATCGGATCTGGCCGGACCGATCAGATTCTGATGGCCCGCGCGCGCATCCTGGGGGCAGCTTGCGAAAATGCGCATGTGGAAGAACAAACAGGCGAGCATGACGATACTGCCGTGCACGCCAGCCACGCGCGTGAAAACAGTGAGGAGGCGCTCGCGCTGGCCCGGAGTACACAGAATCGCCGTCTGCTCGCCGCCGCTCAGCTGGCTCGCGGAGCGACTGCAGCTAACGATTTTTATCAGGACTGGGAACTGGCCCGCACCTGCGCCGCCGACGCGGCCGCAAACATCGGGCCGGGTGAGAATGACTTGCTGGTGGAGGCGCTCGCGGACCTGAAGACCCGAATTGTTCAGGCTGCCGGCATCAACGATACCTTGCGTGCGTGGTCAGAAGGCATGCTCGGCGACAAGACGTTCCAGCAGATTGCCGAGGAGTTTGCTGAGATCGTGATTCCAAAAGTGTGGATCCGAGAAGATAAAAAGATCGCACGCGTGGCCGAGCGCCTTTCAATCTCTCCGAAAAAAGTGCGCCGTGTCCTGCGCAATGCGGGCTGGCACTAGAGATGTTCCGCTAGCCCGCAAGAGCTCACTCTGCAGTCGGTCGAATCGGAGGACGTCGCAGCAGTGCGCTGCGATTCCCTGCGCGGCTCAGGGCAGCCCGGCGTGGGGCACAGCAACCCGGGTCATAAGGATCGAGGAGCGATGGTGCGCCGCGGCTTCGCTTTCGTCAAAAGTGGGCGCGGCGCAGGCAAAGAGCGTGCGGCCGTCGTCGCCCCCCAGCATGCAGGCGAATGCGCACAGACCGTTGGTCTTGAGCTCCTCGAGAATCGCGCCGCCGGCGGCGACGCGAATCAGGCGCTGTTTCATGACGTCTGCGACCCAGACAGCTCCTTCGGCGTCGAGGCAGATGCCGTCGGGAACAACGTCCGCTTCGTTGATGATCCGACCAGCATCCGTCGACGCCGGGAGATCGCCGAAAGCCGCCCAGATGTGATGATCGGTCAATGAGCCATCGGAGACGGTGAAGGAGCTGAGGCGGTTCGCGAACGTTTCGGCGACGATCAGGGTGCGGCCGTCGGGAGTGAGCACAGTGCCATTGGGGAAGACGAGCCCATCAGCGGCGATGGCGGCAGCGCCGTCGGGCGCGACGGAGATGAGTACAGTGGGGCAGGCAGGCGCGCCGGCAAAAAGGTCAAAGCCGAAGTTGCCCACCCAGGCGCGGCCTTCGTGATCGACGAGCATATCGTTGAGTTGGCCCGGTGCGAGCGCGGTCAAGTCGGCGTGTTCAACGATGGAGCCATCGTGCTCGCGGCGCAGAACCTTGCGATCGCGCATGGAGGTGATGAGGAGCCGGCCGTCGGGAAGAAATCCAAGCCCCGCTGGAAAGCCTGGAGTGCGAGCATATGTTTCCACGGAGCCGTCAATCGAGACGGCGAGCACGCTGCGGGTGTAACGGTCTGTGAAGTAGAGGCGTCCCTCGCGCCAGCGCGGGCACTCGGTAAACGAGAGGCCATCAAGAAGAGTGGTAAAAGCTGACATAGTGCGAGGCGGCTGTCTTCATAGCGCCACCCATAGGGTAGTCAGTACCTCGGCGGACCGCCGTGTGGCAATAGGACAATCCTTTGTCGTGATCTCACAGTTGGCCGGGGAGGAAGGCGGAGCGGACTTGAAGAGGGGTCAGCTATTCCGCGCACCGACAACGACCAGCCCGATTCCGGCGGCGACCGAAATCGCGCTTAAGATCGGCGAAATGGGCAGTGTATTCGTTTCCTTATGGGAAAGCTGAATGGGACCGATGTCCGCGACTTTTTTCTGGTGGGTAAAACTGATGCCGCCCCACGCAAAACCGATGACTCCGAGAACAATGAGGAGAATTCCGAAAACCGTAGCCGATTTCATAGACCTGCTTTCTTTGGTAACCCTGCTCCGGGCGCGAACGAGATGGCTGCAAAACCTGCCTGGAAGGCATCAACCTGAGTGATTGAAACCGTGAATTGATCCGCAATGCTTCCGCACCGGCGCAGGGAATGACGCCCCATGTAGTTGGATGCAGTTTGTCACCGCGATGACGAATGCCGAAAAATTACTCGATCGCAGAGGGCTTATCCGAAATGCCCTGCTCCTCTGCCTTTGCGCAGCTTGGACCGCACCATGGCTGCCGCCTTCTCTTTGGTTACAGTGCCGTCCTTGTCGGTGTCGAGCCCGGAATTTCGCTCGTATTGGGCGCTCGGCTTGCTGAAGAGGACCCATGAGTTTGGTTTGCCGATTGCGGCCGGCCAAAGGATGGCCATGTAAACATCCTCAATGGTCTTGAGCATGTTCTTGTACGGGTCGAAATATTTCTCGACATAGTCCATCTGGTCTACGGCAGTCATAGCAGCCAGCTCCTCGGCGGTGGCGCCAAGCTCAATCGCTGTGTCGGGCGTGAATTGAATCAGGCCAGTGGCGCCGTTGGGGTTTTTGATCGAAGGGCTGAAGGTCTCGCCGGTTTCAAAAGCGATAGCCGAGATGAGGTAGTTGGGATCGACACCGATGTTCCGGGCAATCTGGATCAGCTTCGCCTTAAACTCGGCCGAGACTCTCGCTCCCCAGGCGATCTGCTCGTCGCCGATTGAGTCGGGCGTGATGTCGCGAGCGAGAAAGTCGAACGCGGGGTCGTCCGGTTCGAGCAATCCAGTCGGCCGCTTCATGCCGAGATTCCGGCGCTGAATGGCTTCGATCGCGGTGATTGTCGCCCGCCCGCAGAGCCCGTCGACGTCGATCGGGTGCTTCGGAATCTTGAGGTTGATCAGTCGCTGGATGATTGTCACGTCGCCGAAGAGGTTCGCGCCAGACCGTCCGACCGAGTTGAAGATATTGAACTTGCCAGGCATGGATGACGTTTTTGACCTTCCGATGACACGTCCGGGGCATGGCGAGGTACTTCTCGCCGGGTCATTCTATGAGAGTAAATCACGACGAAATGACAGGTATCGAAAACAGGACCGTCCGAAAGAGCTCAAGCGGTGGGGAAAGAGTTTGAAGTGTATATTGGTTTGAACAACTTCCCGGAAAGACCTGCGCCCCGGTGGCACTTGTGAAACCAGCCATCAAAAGCTTCATTGAGAGCCCGAACGCCTCCTCGCGCAATGGGGCGGAGATCGACATGATTGTGCTGCACTGCAGCACAGCGGCGACCGTCGAGGGCACCATTCAGTGGTTTCTGAATCGCCAGTCGCGGGTATCCGCTCACTACGTCGTCGATAAAAACGGCGATATCTATCAAATGGTCCGCGACGATTGTTCCGCATGGCACGCGAAGGCGGCTAATTTCAAATCAATTGGTATCGAGCATGTGGGCACGGCAGCCGACCGGCTGACAGATGCCCAGAGCATGGCGAGCGCGGAGCTGGTTCGCTGGCTTGCCGCAGAGTATGGAATCCCCGCGGCGAACGTGGTGGGACACAGATTTGCGCCCGGTAACGAAGGCACTACCGACTGCCCGAATCATCTGTTTGGCGAAGAGACGGCGGACGCAGTTTCGGGATGGGTGTCGGCGAATGTTGGAGATGCCGCTGGATCGACGGTGCCGCGAAAGAGGCGTCAAGTCGCGGTCGAGGATGTTCGGCGCAGGGCGCTGCAGCTTCCAAAGTGGGCCAGGCCGGCAACGTGGTTCGCCAGGCTGCGAAGCGACTTGCGGCGCATCGACCAGAATGTTAGAGCGATGCCGCAGACGCGCGCGTCTGCATTGACGGCTCTGGAGCTAATGACGATTGCCGTCGAAGACAGAAGATTCTTTCATCATCCCGGTGTCGACGCGCGCTCAGTTTTGCGGGAGACGCTCAGGGTGCTCACAGGCCGCAAGCATGGCGGGGCAAGCACGATCGACATGCAATTCGTGCGCACGGTGACGGGATTCAAGGCGCCGACGGTGAAGCGGAAGGTTTATGAAGCTTTCCTGGCTCTGGCTATTCAATTCCGCCACGAGAAACTTGAGATTCTGCGGTCGTACCTGGCTTGCGCCTATTTCGGATCCGGGCTGACAGGCGCGGATGCGGCGGCGCAGAGAATCTTCAATAAGAAAGCGGATCGATTAGGCCTCGAAGAGGCGGCTCTCATAAGCGCCATGCTGGCGTATCCGCGCCCACTGCACGGATTGCCGCGTTGGGAACAGCGAGCACGACGCCGGGCCGCTTATGCGGTAGCGGTGTTCGATCGGCGCAAGCGCCGTCTGGCAGGTCCTTACCGGATGGCCGCGATGATTGACAAGGCAAGAGAAACAGAAGAGTGCGCGCTGCTGCCTCGATAAAGGCGGCGCATAAGAGCTTCAGTTGTGGCTGCGCTTGAGGGCCTGCTCAATTCCCGCCTCCGCGAGCGGGGCCATGAGGTCAAAGCCGGCGGCAATCGGATGAACGCCGTCGTCGCTGAGCGTGTCCGGAAGGCCGCCACTCCGATCTGTCATGGCCGAGTAGTAGTCCACGTAGATATAGCCTTTTTCGGTTGCGTATTTCTTAATCCACGCATTCAATTCGACAATTTTCGGCGCAGGCTTGAGCGCCGGCGACCAGGCGAACTCGGACGACGGCAGCACGGAGCATAGAACCACCTGGATGTTGTTTGCAGAGGCAAGATCGGCCATGGAGGCAATCATCGCGCCGCTTTGTTCGGTCGTCATCGGCCCGGTATTTTCCATGATGTCGTTGGTTCCGGCGAGGATGAGCACGACCTTCGGTTTCAGATCGATCACATCCTGGCGGAAGCGCACCAGCATTTGCGGCGAGGTTTGACCGCTGATTCCGCGGTTGATGTAGGGATTGCCCGGGAACGACTTTTCGAGGCGCCAGTCTTCGGTGATCGAGTCACCCATGAAGACGACGCGCCGTTCGCCAGGCTTGGGTGCGGGCAGCGCGGCATCAGCTTTCCTGAAGCGCTCAAGATCGCCGAAATCCACCAGCAACTGCGCGTCGTGCACTTTTTTCCAGACGTAGTACGCGGCCGGATGGGACCCCGTGTCCGAGGTCGTTGACGAGGCTGGGGGCGAGACGGCAGGTTGTTGGGCGTGCAGGAGCCATGGAACAAAGATCGCGGCCAGAGCGGTCACCAGAATGATCGATTGGCGGAGATTTTGTCGATTCAGTGGAGTGCTCCGTTCCCAGGAGTCCACGCTTCGTTCACGTGCCTTATCTTTTTGCGACCATGAACGAGTCGTAAGAGTCGAGCAGCCATTGGCCATTCTGTTTGACTAAAACCACTTTGAGAAAGCGGCGTTCCTCTTTGCCGGCTTCCGCCGTTTGAAAATACGAGTTTCCTTTCACAATCGGCTGAAGACCCAGCTCATCGCCCAGCATCTCGACGATATCATCCTGGTGGAGAACCATATCGCTCAGTTTCAAACGGCCAACGAACTTTCCGGCAAGAGCGGGCAGCTGATTCTTTTCCGAGTCCGGCACAACGAAATCGTTGGGAAGCTCTTCAACCAGAGCTTGTGTGAGAGCGTC
This sequence comes from uncultured Acidobacteriaceae bacterium, assembly GCA_963762905.1. Lineage (GTDB taxonomy): Bacteria > Acidobacteriota > Terriglobia > Terriglobales > Acidobacteriaceae > Telmatobacter. The sequence continues at coordinate 9,054 of CAVXMJ010000001.1, forward strand.
AACCTTGGCCGGCGCCAGGACATCCGGCAGGTTTGAATTCACCACCCCATCAAAAGTTGGAAGATCGGGCACCGCATCCCAGAATGCAAAGTCCACGTCGTAAACTTCCTTGTCGTCGCTCACGCTGTCGGGAATGTAGTAATAGAGCTCGTAGCGAAGCGTTCTTCTGTAGATGCGCTCCAGATCGTTGGGCTGGTTGATGTTGAATTTGGCCCATGAAGGGCCCATGAGGTGGAACGCACCGGGCCAGTTCTTTTCCGCCGTGAAATTGAGGAAGTCCTCGAAGACCTTGACGGACGGCCGACTCCGGATTGCCAGCTGGAATTGGTTGCCGGGGCGTGTTGCCGCAATCGGGTCGACTCCTGCGCCGGGAATGAGATTGCTTCCGAAGCGGGCTCCGGCAAGAAATGCCGCCGCCAGGAGAACAACTACACTGCCGAGAATGGCCAGTTTGCTGGTTGCTTTTGCGCGGAACAAGACATTCCAGATATCGCGACTTGCTGGCTCCCCAGAGCGCCGCGCGGCAGAACCTGATCGATACGGGTCCATATGGTTTTTCCCCAAGACCTTTCGCAAAGATGGTACATCCCGCCGGAAAAGAGCGACCTCGGATTCGTTGACTCAAGCTTTGCCGGGGCTATCGATTCCGGTGTTCGAGCAGTTGGACAACGTCAGGACGGTTCCACTGCGTTGCATAACCGAGCGCAGTCTGGCCATTGTGGTCCTTTGCCGCGGGGTTCGCGTTCTTTCGCAGCATGAGCTTGACTGCATCCACGCTTCCTGCTGAGGCGGCATACATCAACGGCGTCTCACCCCTGTCATCTTGCGCATTAATGTTTGCTCCCCTGGCGAGCAAGAGATCGATGATGGCAGTATTTCCGCCGAGGCTGGCGTACATGAGCGGCGTCGCGCCACCATCGTCGCGCGCATCGGTAGCGGCGCCTTTCTCTACCAGCAGTTGCGCAATTTCGGCATGGCCCGCGGTACATGCGGCGATGAGCGCCGTCTCGCCCACATTGTTCTTGGCCTCGATGTTGGCGCCCTTTTCAATCAAGAGCTGTGCCGTGTTGGTCTTTCCTGCCTTCGCAGCCAGCAGCAGGGCCGTATCGCCTTGGTTGTTTTTTGCGTCAGGGTCGGCGCCCTGCCCCAACAGCCGCGCGGCCGCAGCGGTATCGCCGCTCGACGCCGCACTGAGGAGTTCGTTGTTCACGCTGCTGAATACCGGCGCACCGGAGTGCGTGTCGCTTGCCGTTGGTTCTGCCGGCTCTGAGGTTGCGCGGCCTTTGAAGGATAAGAATCCGAATACCGCAGCCGCGATTACAAGAACGATTCCAGCGCCGATCCACCAGAAGAGCTTGCTGGAGCGCGCAGGTGCCGAGTCCGCGTGATCTGCCGAGGCGGCGGCAGGAACGGTGATGGGTGAATCGCTTTCGATTTGCCCAGCGACTGATTCCCGGTCAGGCTCGTGCGACTGGCCTCGATCGTCGTTCTGCCGGGTGGTGGAGAGCAGAGCTTTCACGCTCTCGCACAAGTAGGCAAGGTGGCGCTCCAGGGGTGGAGTGAGAGCATCGAGCCAATGCTGGCTGGAGATGTAGTACTCCATCGCCTGAGACATGGGTGCGTCTTCGATGCGCAGCGGAAGGATCGGCAAGCCTTTGCTGACGGCGCGCTCGACTTCGCGCAGCACCTGGGGAGAGCGATTCGAATTGGCAGAAAAGACCAGGACCATCAGCCGGCTATTGGACAAGCCGTTGACCAGTGATTCCGCATAGGCTACGCCGGGCGCGACATCGCGGGGAGCAATCCAGCAGCGCACGCCGCTGGATTCCAGGGTGGCACATGCGGCGTCTGCGACTGGCTTGTCCTTTGAGGAGTAACTTATGAAAACGTCGTGCGCCATCTGCCATGCCTTTGCTTCCATCATCGGGAAGGATGGTTTGAGTAGTTCCATGTTCGCATAGCAAAGACAAACCGCGCTCGGGATTCGTAACTCGAAAGGCGCGGATTACCGGACGAAAGCGGCATTCAAAGCTGCACCCGTCGGCGAAACTCTGCCGATGCCTCACTCGGACCATGGGCCTACCGAGGCTCGCCCCGTAGACTCAGGAGAGAGGTTGCGCGCGATGCGATGGACGGCAGAGTTCTTGCGCCCGGCGGTTTCGGCGGCGGAGTTTCCCAAGGCGAGCGTGCCGGAGATCGCGTTTCTGGGGCGGTCGAACGTGGGCAAGTCGAGCCTGCTGAACGCGCTGGTGGGCGCGAAGGCGGCGAAAGTCTCGTCGACACCGGGACGTACGCGGGCCATCAACTTTTTTCTGGTTTCGGAGGGACGCCGCGGGAGCGAGATGATCTTTGCGGACTTGCCGGGCTACGGCTACGCGAAGATTTCGAAGTCGATTTCGGCGGAGTGGCCGAAGTTCATCGAGCCCTACCTCGCGATGCGCGAGACGCTGGCGCTGTGCATCTGTTTGGTGGATTCGAACGTGCCTGCGCGGTCGAACGACCGGCAGTTGTTTGACTGGCTGCGCAGTGCGGGCTGCGAATTCCTGGTGGTGGCGACGAAAGCGGACCGGCTCAGCGGAAATGAACGCACACGCAACCTGACCGCGTTAAGGCGAGGACTCGATGTGGAGGAGATTCTGCCGGTTTCGGCGAAGACGGGACTGGGCATTGCGGCGCTGTGGGGGAAGATTGTGGAAGCAGGGAACGAGCGAACAAGGGACCCAGGGAACGAGTGAGGAAGGGAACAGGTAACGGAGGGCTCGCTCGTCAGGGTTTGGTGGGAGCGTGTCGGAATTCGTCGCGAACGCCGCGGAAGTACGAGAGGATTTCGAAGGCAAACGCGATCTCGCCGCCCTCGACGGATTGGCGGACGCGGTCAATGAAGCAGGCGGCAAATTCCCGGTTGCAGTCGAGAAGGCGCAGGCCCCGCGCCATGCGGCCGAGATAGCGGGGCGAGAGGCGAAGCCAGCGCCGGGATTTCCAGTCATCGGCGTCGAGGCAGGCGAGGGCGATTTCGTCCAACTTTGCGAGATCTTTCGGTAATGCCGACTCAACGCGCCAGGTAACAACAGCCGGTATCTTGCCGAGATCGAATTCCGTCTCCTCGCTTTCATGAAACCTGAGAGCCTCATGATGAGGCGCGATGGGAACGTCGAGGCGCAAGAGATCGGGAGCGACGCCGCGCCCGGCCATTTCACGTTCCGTCTCCGAAGGCGGCAGCGCCACGCAGGTCGCGACAGTTTCGCGCTTGCGCAGTTGGTTTTTCAGGATGCGCAGAGCTTCGTCGAGATTGTTGACGACGAAGTCGGCGACGCCGTCACGAAGGACCTGCTTTTGCGCGGCGCGATCGGCGGTTGTGGCGAGCGTAGCCGCGCCGGCGACGTTTGCGGCTACGAGGAGCGCGCGGCCCGCATCGTCAATCTCTCCCACGTAGAACAGCTTGCCTCCGAGGCCCGTTTCCAGATGAGCGTGCGGGGACTCGATGAGCGAAGCATAGGCGTTTGCGACGCGCACGAGGAAGTCGAATGCGGACGCGGATGGTAGTTCGAGGGCCAAGACTTTATCTTAGCGAGTGAGTCTGGGAGTCAACGAGTTGGCTGGACGGCGAGTGAGCGGGCGTGCTATCCCAGGTCCCTCCGCCACGGCGGACAAGGGAACCTGGGTCACCCATTTTCATTGTGCATGCGACGGACGAGAAGAAACCGCGCGCTAATTCTCAAGTTGGTCGTGCCAACTGCGCTTGCGTACAAAAAAGACGAACTCGCCGGGTTTGGGTTTGAAGTCGGTTTTCGCGCACTCATCGGGCGCGACGATTCCGGTGCTGACAATGGTCGCGATGGAATACCAGATATTGCGCTCATTGTCGCTCTCTTTGGCGGCATCGCAGTTGACGTAGGTGTCCATGCCCATCGAATAGGTGGCCTTGACGGAGATTACCTTGGCATCAGGCGGGAGGGTGACGATTACGGAGCCATCGTCGTTGAGCAGGACCCATTCGGGGTGCGGGGTGTCATTGTGATCGACGCGCACGATGAAGTTCGAGGCCTTGACGGGCAGGCCGGTTTTGCCATCGAGCAAGCGGATGGAGATGGACGTTGAGGATTGCGCGTGAAGGCCGGAGCAGAGTGCAGCAGCGAGCGCAAGCACAACAAATCCGCGATGGGGATACATAGACATTCCTCCGGCGAAAGGCAAATGCAGGTCCTTCGATTCGTCCGCAGCAGCGGACTCGCTCAGGATGACCAGCTTTCGATCCAGCGTTCTATTCAGAATTTACCAAGAGGAGTACGCCTGGCCGTCGGAACCTTGCTCGTCGGAACCAGAGTGGACATCGTTGATTCCGGATTCGGTCTCGTCGATGGAGTACATGGCGTCGCTGGTGTCGGTAACCCATGTGTCTTTGCTGTGGGTCATGGGGTCTTCCGGAATGGCTCTGAGGTAGCCTTCCTGAACCAGATCGTCAAGCGACTGCGGGGCTTTCTGCTTGTCCATGGTGTAGGAATCGATGGCCATGCGCATGGTTTGAAGGTCTTCGCGCAGGACCGCTTCGCGCGCGTGCTTGATGGCGGCGGCGAAGTAGGGGACAGCGAGCGTGGCCAGGATGGCGATGATCGTCATGACGATGATCAGCTCGATGAGCGTGAAGCCGGATTGTGTGCGTCGGTTGCGCATTGCGAGTCCACAGTTCATCGTTCGTAGTTCGTAGTTTCCGGTTCGCCGAATTCGCTGTGAATTGCGAACTGTGAACCACGAACTGATTCTCTCACCATGTCGAATATTTCGTGCCATCCAGGCCGGTGCCCTGGGATTTGGAATAGACGTCGAAGACGCTCTGGCCGCCCCAGGAGTCGGAGTCAGGATCGTCCTGCATCGAGCGCATCCCCCAGTCGGTATTGCCGGTCATCGGATCCACCGGGATCTTGCGCAGAAATTTGAGCTTCTTGCCTTGCACGTCGACTCCATTCACCAGCGTGTCCAGATCGGGAGGATAGTTCTGGCTCTCTACCTTGGTCTGGAAGGCGCCTTTGTCGGCTGCGTCTTTGTATTTGTCGATGGCGTCGCGCATCTCCCACAGATCGAAGCGAAGTTCGCGCTCCTTTTGCCGCTTGACCTGGAAACGGACCAGGGGCAGCGCCGCCGTAGAGAGAATGGTGAGGATGAAGACAGTGACGATCAGCTCGACGAGCGTGAGGCCGCGTTGGGACGGGCGGACGGGGTAGCTCAAAGGCAGTGCGGGCGAGGATGCCCGCACGACAGCCGGCGAGGACGCCGGCGCTACGATTTGGGAGCTAAGGCTCATCGGCGCTGTTTCCTACTTGACGACGATGCTGGTTTGCGCGCTTGCGACCGGCAATTGCTGTTGTGCGCCGTTGACCACCGAGGCGCGCGTTATGGCGAGATCGCTCGCGCCCGAAGCCTTGGCCTGGAAGGTGAGAACACAGACCACGCCATTGCCGGAGATGCCGTGTGTTCCCGGCGGCCGCGAAATCCCGACCACAAGATTCCCCGCGGGCTGGTCGGCGTGAATCGGGGGCGCCGCCTGACCATCGCGGCTGAGGAAGTCGCCGGGAGAGACGTTGACGAGCTGTAGCTTTGCCGGATCGTAATGGAATTGGAGGGCGACGGAAGCCACGTCAGCAGCTCCATTCAGCACGACGGGGACCTGGAAACTTGCGCCTGAAGCAGGCGGGTTGGTGGGCGCATTGAGTGCAAAAGCGGCGCCGGCAGGTACAGACGACCCGGCCACCGCGGGCGCAGCAGATCCTGTAGGCTGCGCCGATCCAGGCGGCGGAAGAGCCGGTGGCGGAGTTGGTGTAGGGGCGGCAACCTGTGAAGCTGGCTGCGAAGCAGAATTGGGCGTTGTTGCGGCGGACTGGGCGGCGGAGTTTGGGCCTCCGTTGGAATTCATGTCGGAGCGCAATTGCGCCAGCATCGCAGGGGCGGCCTCGACGGCGCTCCCTGCTGGAATCGAGCCCACGACAGGCCGGTTCATCGCGGTGGGCTCAACGGGAGCGGCGGAGGAGGAAGCCGGAGCGCCGGCGCCAGTATACCGAAGATCAATGGATTGACCCGAGCCGGTGTCGATCTCACGCAGATTGGCCTGATCCAGCTCTTGCGAACGAACGATGTGGGGCACGATGACGAAGACGATGTCGTCATCCTGGATGAGGCGGTCTCTGGAACCAAAGAGGTACTTGAGGACGGGAATCGCGCTCAGGCCGGGAATGCCGTTCCAGTTGTTCTGTTCCTGGTTGTTCTGGATGCCACCCAGGATGCTGGCCTCGCCCTCGCGCAGGCGGATGGTTTGGTCGACGACGCGCTGGCTGATGATGGGCTCAGTGACGCCGCTGATGGTCTCAGTGCCGCTCTCGGCGGAGACCTCAATCTTGATCTTGAGCGTGACATCGTGGTCGTAGTGGATGCTGGGCGTCATCTCAATGTTGACACCTACGTCCTGGTACTGGAACTGGGTATTGACCAACGAGCTGACAAGCGCAGTGGCGGCCCCGGTTTGATAAGAGCCGGTGGCGATGGGGATCCGCGAACCGATCTTCATGGTGGCCTTTTGAGCGTCGGTAGCGCGGATGCGCGGGCTTTGCAGGACCTTGGTGTTGTTGTCGGTGAGCAACAGATTCAGCGTGGCCGAGCCGACGCTCACGGCGAAATCGGTGGAGTTGAGGTGGGCAAGATTGTAGAGCGTGGGGCTGACGGTGCTCGTGGAGGAACCGCTGCTGCTGCTGCTGCTGGATGAAGTGGTGGAACCGCAGGAGTTGGTCGCCGCGCAGTTGGGCTGCAGGGAGACGCCGAAGCTACTGGGCCAAGACATACCCAGATTCCGCTCCCAATTCTTGCTTACTTCAAGGACGGCAATGTCCACGACAACTTCGCCGCGAGCCTTGTCGAGATCATCGATGAGCTGCTGCGCCAGGAGAAGCTCGTCGGGCGTGGCGCGCATGACGATGGCGTTCTGACTCTGCACGCCGTAGACCTTGGCGTTGGGCATCACGTTGCGCAGCGCGGTCTGAACGTCATTGAGGTCATTCTGCTGCCAGGCGTTGGTCAGGTAGAAGGTTTGCACAGCCTGTTCGTCGAGCTCCTGACGCTTCGTGCGTGAGTTTTGCGCGACGAAGATGGTGTTTGCGGTGACTGGACGCCAGAAGGTGTCGGACATGACGCCGACGATGCGCAGTGCATCGAGAAGTGAAACGTTATTGAGGTCAACCTGGATGCGCTTGGAGTTGAAGTCGGGATCGAAGAGCACATTGACGCCGGCGGCTTTGGCAATGGCCTGGTAAACGACTTTGGCGTCCTCGGCCATGTGCAGCGAAAGGGGCTCGCTGGTGAGCGGGCGCAGTTCCGGCGGAGCTTCAACCTGATCCAGTTCCTGCTCCTCGCCTGAAGGTTGGGGCAAACCAATTTCAGGAACCGGCGCGCTGGCGCCTTGCCGCTGGCGCACGCGGGAAATCTCCTGCTGCGCGGCCTCGTTGCCGGGATCGATCTCGGCGGCATGAAGGAACTCGGACAGAGCGCCCTGCGCGTCGCCTGACTGCAGCAGCTTGCGGCCCTTGGTGACATGCACCGAGGAATCGGTGGTGCGAATGCGGGCGAGGGCGATCTTGAAACGCGCGTCTTTGGGGTCGCGATTGTAAGCCTTCTGGTAAAGATCGAAGGCTGTGTCGTAGTCTTCCCGAGCTTCGGCGGCCTGTGCCTGCTTGAAGTCCGAGTTGGCCGATTCCGCATAGAGGCGAACCGCGCATACGCCGAGGCCGGTCACAGCCAAAAGAAGCGCGAGGACGAGGGACCATCGCGAGGTCATGGTTCGAAGAGCGGCTTGTGGTAGGGTGCGATGGTTCATACGACTCCAAAAAACGGCCAAAGGGCGAATCCAAAACACGGCAAAGGGGGCATGGCCGGGGGGCCCAAATTGGCACGCTGCCGCAGGTTTTTGCTGGCCGCAGCGGGCGTCCGGATGCGATTCATTCTGCCGAACTTCCCGGGAAAAACGCTCCCTCATTCTAGCAAAGCTCCGTTGCAGCCCATCGGGAAGAGCTTCAAGCCGCGCCGATGCTACGATGAGAATTCAAGGAAGCCCGACCATGGCCCGCCAAACCAGTCATGTTATCGCCGCGAAAGGCACTCCGGCGGCCAAAAACCCGGCGAAACCCCGCGATCCCGTGGCCAGCGGCCAGCGCGACGCCGCGCACAACCGCGCTGCCAGCCACAATTATTTTTTGTTGGAGAAATTCGAGGCCGGCGTCGCGCTGCGCGGGACGGAGGTCAAATCCATCCGCCAGGGCAAGGCCAACCTGAAGGACTCCTACGGGTTGATCAAGGATGGCGAGGCGTTCCTTTTGAATTTGCATATCGGGCCTTACTCCCACGGCAACATCGCCAACCACGAAGAAACGCGCACACGGAAACTGCTTCTGCACCGCGAAGAGGTCCGCAAGCTACTCTCCAAGACGCAGATCAAGGGACATACGCTCATTCCGACGCGGCTGTATTTCCGCAATGGGAGGGTGAAGTGCGAGCTCGCGGTGGCCAAAGGCAAGCAGGACTGGGATAAGCGGGAGACAGAGCGGCGGCGCGAGGCCGACCGCGAAGCAAGTTCGGCGATCAAGGCGAACAAGCACAGAGACAGCCGGTAATAGAAGCGATTAGCTCTTAGCCGTTTGCTATTAACTTGGGGTGCGGAAGCGGCAGGGAGTGCGCACCCGGGTTGATTTGGGGCGAATATTGAGCAATTCCTCGCCTGAAGCGCCGAGATTTGCCACAAGCCGAACGTTCCGTGAAGAATGGGAAATATGCGAACTGAGCTTTCCTTTGCCCCGATTGCGGGGATCGCCACCGAATTGCTGGCTGTTTTAGCCGCCGACACCCAAACTGCCAAAGGCCCCGCCGCCAAACCGCAGCCTACGCTGCTGACTGCCGATCCGGCGGTCCAAGCCGCCGCAGCTGGGGTGCTGGGGACCGGCGAGTACAAGGCCGGCGTCCACGAAACCGTCCTGCTGCACGCACCGGCGGGAATCGCGGCCAGGCGCCTGCTGATTGTGGGGCTGGGCAAGCTGGCCAAAGCGACGGTCCACTCGGTGCGCGATGCTGCGGGAACGGCGGTGCGGTTCGCCAAGCCGCGAGGGATTCGGGAAGTGGTGGTGGCGCTGCCGGAAAACTTTGGCAAGGAACCACTCGAGGCGACAGTCAGGGCAGCAGTGGAAGGCGCGTTTGTGGGCGACTTCGACGCCGACACATACCGCAGCGATCGCAAGGATCAAAGCATTCAGACATTCACGCTTGCGGTTGCGGGCGAGGCTGATCGCGCGAAGGTTGAGGCGGCGTTTGCCGAGGGCGCGATTGTGGGCGAGAGCCAGAACTTTGCGCGCTCGCTGGTGAATGAGCCGGGAAATAAACTGACTCCGACCATCCTTGGGCAGCGGGCCGCGATGATGGCGCAGGAGGTTGGCCTGGGTTGGGAAGTCAACTCCACGGAAAAACTGCATGAGCTGAAGATGGGCGCGTTCTGGAGCGTATCGCAGGGCTCACCGGAGCCGCCGGCGCTGATCGTTCTGCGTTACGAGCCCGAGGGCGTAAAGGACGGCCCGCTGCTCGGGTTGGTGGGCAAGGGAATTACGTTCGATACCGGCGGCATCTCGATCAAGCCCGCGGACAACATGGAGAGGATGAAGTACGACATGGCCGGCGGGGCGGCTATGATCGGGGCGATGCGCGCGATTGCGCTGCTGAAGCCGAAGGTGCGCGTGATCGCGGTTATTTGCGCGGCGGAGAACATGCCATCAGGCACGGCGCAAAAACCGGGCGACGTGCAGACGGCAATGCCGATAGCCCCAGACAAGCCGGGCAAGACCATCGAGATCATCAACACCGACGCCGAAGGACGGCTGGTGCTGGCCGACGGGCTGACGTACGCGCGGCAACTGGGCGCGACGCACCTGATCGACGCGGCCACGCTGACCGGAGCGATTTCAGTGGCGCTGGGCAAGATTAATGCCGGCGCATTTTCAAACGACGATGCGGCGTACGGGAAATTTGAGTCGGCCGCGGCCATTTCGGGCGAAAAATTCTGGCGGCTGCCGCTGGGCGATGCGTATGCGGACCTGATCAAGTCTGACATCGGCGACATCAAGAACACCGGCGGGCGATGGGGCGGCGCCATTATCGCGGCGGAATTCCTGCACGTTTTTGCCGAGGACACGCCGTGGATCCATCTGGATATTGCGGGCACGGCTTGGGTTGAGGACACGCGGCCCTTCATCGCCAAGGGTCCCAGCGGGATTGGCGTGCGGTCGATTCTGGAGTGGGTGCGGAGCTACGAGTAGAGGCAGCGGGTCAGCAAGTCAGCGAGTCAGCAAGTCAGCGGGTCAGCGCGTCAGCGAGTCAGCGATGGTTGCAGATGTCGCGTGGCGTCGCATGCAAAAGATTCCCTTTACCCATTTGAATTCCCTTATTGCGGAATGGCTCCTTGAAGTCGGGCGGATTTGCGCCGATTTAACAAGGAGCAGCCGAACTGCGAAGCGGTGTGCGCGAATGCCGGGTTCGCGGCCAAAGCCGGGCGCGATGGAACCGGAATGAGGGAAAGAGAAGAACTTTGATGGGCCACTGCAACGAACTGCTCGAAGCCGCGTTCGACGCCGTCCCCGAAGGCGTCGCCCTGTTATGCACGGAGGGCAAAGTGGCGTTGTGGAACCAGGCGGCACAGGCGATTACCGGCTACGCGGCGATGGATGTGCTGTCGCGGCCGCTGCCCGAGGGGCTGGAGGCTCTTTTACAGGAGGAATCGGCGGAGGGCGGGGCGGCGGCGAACCGGCGAGCGCTGGTTCGCACACGGCACAAGCTGGGCCACGCGGTTCCCGTGATCGCGCGGTACCTGGTGTTGCGCGACGGGCTTGGCGAGCAGATCGGAGCCGCGGCACTGTTTCATCCCGCGGAGAGCCTGGACGCGCTGCCGCACGGAGAAAGCAGCGACGACGCGGGAGCGGATGAAGCACGGGAAGAATTCGAGGAGCGGCTGCAAACGGAGTTTGACGATTTCAAGCGTGGCGGGCCGCCGCTCAGCGTTTTGTGGATTGGAGTGGATCAGGCGGAGGAGTTGCGCAAGACGCACGGAGCGAGCGCCTGCAACGCGATGCTCGAAAAGGTGCGGCACGCGCTGGTCCATGGGTTGCGCCCGGCCGAGGAGATGAGCCGCTGGGGCGACGATGAGTTTTTGATTGTGGCGCATGAGCGCAGCGCGGAGATGCTGGCGTCGCACGCGCACACATTGGCCGGCCTGGCGCGGACGGCGGACTTTCGCTGGTGGGGCGACCGCGTATCTCTCACGGTAAGCATTGGCGCCGCACAGGCCGGCGGTGATGGCACGGAAACGCTGGCGCAACTGCTGGGACGCGCGCGCCAGGCGATGGAAACGAGCAGCCGGACGGGGGGGAACCGGACAACTGTTGCAGCGGCGGACGACGCTGCGCCCCCGGTGGAGGAGCGGACATGTTTGCCATCATAGGCATCGTTGTGGTGTTCGCCGCGATCGTCGCGGGCTTCCTGATGGAGAAGGGGCACCTGCTCGTCCTGATGCAGCCGGCCGAATTGCTGATTATTGGCGGGGCAGCCGCGGGCACACTGCTGGTGGCGAACCCGTTGCGCATCCTGAAGGACATTGTGGCGGGATTGCTGGCGTCGCTCAAGGGCTCGCCGTTCACCAAGACGCGCTACCTGAGCACGCTGAAGATGATGTACCAGTTCCTGAACAAGGTGCGCAAAGAGGGGTTGCTGGCGGTAGAGATGGACGTGGAGAAACCGAGCGAGAGCACGATCTTCAAGAACTATCCGGAGTTTTTGGGCGACCATCATGCGCGAGAGTTTGTGTGCGACACGCTGCGCACGGCGATTACCGGCGGGGTTGAGCCGTTCGACATGGACCAGATGATGGAACTGGACATGGAGGTACACCATCAAGCTGCAGTGCAGCCGGCCGATTCGCTGACCACGGTAGCCGATTCGCTTCCGGGGCTGGGAATTGTGGCGGCGGTGCTGGGCGTGGTGATCACGATGGGTTCGTTAGGCGGCCCTCCGGAGGAGATCGGCAAACACGTGGCCGCTGCTCTGGTTGGAACTTTTCTCGGGATTCTGCTTTGTTACGGCCTGGTAGGACCATTGGCCGCCAGCATGAAGAAGCTGGCGGACGAGCACAACGATTACCTGCACGTGCTCCGCGTACTGCTGCTGGCGTTTCTGAAGGGTTCTGCGCCGATGATTGCAATTGAAATGGGGCGGCGCGCGATTCCCGCATATGCGCGGCCGGACTTCGACGAAATGGAGAAGAACTGCAAAAACAAGACCGAGCCGGTGGCGGAAGCACCCGCGGCGGCGGCCTAAAAGCAGGGACCTGGGATCCGGGAATAGGGACTAAGGGATTAGATCGTGGCGAAGGCGCAACCCATCATCGTGATCAAGAAGGGCGGCCACGGCGGCCACCACGGCGGCGCATGGAAGGTGGCGTATGCGGACTTTGTGACCGCAATGATGGCCTTGTTCATCGTCTTGTGGCTAATGGCGCAGAACGATCCGGTAAAGAAAGCGGTGGCTGGGTACTTCAACGATCCCAAGGGCACAGCGAACCTGCTGGGAACGACGATGGCGGGAAACGGCGTGGCGGTAACGCAGAACGACCAGAACACGAAGCGCCTGGAGGAGTTGAAACAGAAGCTCGAACAAGAGATCAAGGCCAAAAAGGAATTGGAGAAGCTGAGCAAGCAGATTGAGATCACGATCACGCCCGAGGGGTTGCGCATTGAGTTGATCGAAGACAAGAACGGAACGTTCTACCAGAGCGGCAGCGCACAGCTTAGCCCCAACGGGCAGGAACTGCTGGTGCTGCTGGCGGCGGAACTGAAGACCCTGCCCAATCAATTGCTGATCGAGGGCCACACGGATGCGGCGCAGTACTCGACCGACGCGAATTACAGCAACTGGGAGCTTTCGGCGGATCGCGCCAACTCCGCGCGGCGGCTGCTGCAACAGAATGGCGTGCGCGCGGACCAGGTGACGCAGGTACGCGGATTCGCGGACCAGATGCTGCGCGTGAAAAGCAATCCCTACGATCCGTCGAACCGCCGGATTACGATCCTGGTGAAGAATGAGGAGAATGCACCGCCGCCGCAGTTGGCGCATACAGCGGTGGTCGATGGAGGGCCGGCTCCGGCCGCAGGTGCGCAATCCGGGACGCTCAAAGGACAGAGCCCGCCGGCGACATCGTCGGGCAGTCCGGCACAGCCGGCTGCGACCCCCGCGAAACCTTCCGCAGGACAGCCGGCAGCGAAGTCCGGAATCATGGGCAAGCTGGCAGGCATGCTGCATGGCGCGAAGAAATAGCCTGGGACGACCAAAGGGGTAGTTGGCATGACGTTTTCTGAGGCGCTAAAGCCCAGCTATGTTTTGTTCAGGACATGTACGGGCTGAAGCCCGTACCCCTCAACCTGACGCACTTCCAGGCAGGGCCACTCTATGGACAACGCGGGCAAAGGCGACGATGCCGGGCGATGGTGTAGTCTGAGGGGCGAATCAGCAAGCGTTTACTCAAGGAGAAGTTTCCATGGCCATCGTTGCCGGAGTGGATTTCGGCACGCTCAGCGTTCGCGTGACCTTAGTCGACAGCGTGAAGGGGCCGATCGGCACCGCGTCGGCCAGCTATCCGCTGCATCGTCGGCGCGACGATCCAAACTACGCGACACAATCCCACACCGACCAGATGTCCGCACTGGCCGCGGCGACGAAAGATGCGCTGAAGTCCACGGGCATCGATGGGGCGCAGGTGGCCGCGATTGCGCTGGACACGACGGGATCGAGCGTGATTCCCGTGGGTGAGGGTCTTGAGCCGCTCGACGAATACTACTTGTGGTGCGACCATCGCGCGTCTGCCGAGGCCGAGGAGATCACGCGCAAGGCGCACGAGCTGGGATTCGAAGGCATCGAGTGGTGCGGCGGCGTCTATTCGCATGAGTGGGGATTTGCGAAGCTGCTGCACTGGCTGCGGCATAACCCAGAGAAGCGCGCGCGGTTTGTGACCGCCTTGGAACACTGCGACATGGTGGCGGCTACGCTGTGCGGCGTGACGGATCCGGATGCGCTGAAGCGCAGCGTTTGCGCCATGGGCCACAAGTGGATGTGGAATCCCAAATGGGGCGGATTGCCGCCGGAGAGTTTTCTGGTTGCAGTGGATCCGCTGTTTGCCGGAGTGCGCGCGAAGATGGGCGGCGAGTACCTGACCAGCGATCACCTGGCGGGAAAACTCTCGGCGAAGTGGGCGGCGGAGCTGGGATTGCGCGCGGGAATTCCGATTCCCGTGGGAGCTTTTGACGCGCACTGGGACGCGATCGGCTCGAACATTCGCGAGGGCGACGCGGTCAATGTCGTCGGCACCTCGACGTGCATTATTGCCATGGCGCGCGAGGCGGAGCTGGTTCCGGGCGTGTGTGGCGTAGTGCCGGGAAGCGTGCATCCGGATTACACGGGCATCGAGGCGGGCCTATCCGCGGTGGGCGACATTTTTGACACCATTGCCAAGCGCGCGGGAACGACTGTTGCTGCGCTGAGCGAAGGCCTGGAAGCTTACAAGGCCGGGCAGACCGGCTTGCTGCGATTGAGCTGGGACAACGGCGATCGCACGGTGCTGGTGAATCCTGAGCTGGGCGGCGTGACGCTGGGCTGGAACCTGGTGCATACCGCGCAGGATGAGCTATTTGCGGCCATTGAAGGGACTGCGTTTCACACGCGCATCATTCTGGAGAGGATGGCCGAGCATGGAGTGCGTATCGATCGCGTGATCAATGCCGGAGGCATTCCGCAGAAGAACGAAGTGCTGAACCGCGTGTATGCGAACGTGCTGAACAAGCCAGTGCTGGTGCCGGCAGGAATTCCGACAAGCCTGGGTTCGGGAATCTTCGCGCTCATTGCTGCCGGGGAGTACAAAACCATCGAAGAAGCGCAGTCCGCGGTGTGCCTGCCGTTGCGCACGGTCGAGCCGGACGCGAAGTCGGCTGCGGTTTATGAGCAGCTCTACCGGCATTATCGCGATGTGTATTTTGCGCTGGGGACGCGCGACGCCGCTCCGCTCGCGCTGGGAAACGTGCTGCCGGAGTTGAGGAAGATTGCAGCGGAGGCGCGGAGCGCTGATTGAGGATGATCTGAAGCTTTGGCCGCCCGCTCAAGCTAGAACTTGTTTCCGCACTGCATACACGTTGCAACCAAGTTGCCGCTTCCGATCATGCCTGTTGTCCACTTCCAGCCTCGCTTCGCGGTCTGGATCTGAGTGGAACCACAGCGCGGGCACTTAAGGCCTTGCTGGGCGAATCCAGCCACGCCGGCAGGTGGAGTGGCGAATTGCTGCGGAGGCTGAGGGGGCGGTGGCATTGGAGGCGCGGCGGCCTGCGTCGCAGGAGCTTCGACGCGCTGCCCACATGAACCACAAAAACCTGCGTTTGCAAGGAGAGGCGCTCCGCAGTTTGCGCAGAACCTGTTTGGGGCGGTGGCGCTTTGGCTATCCATGGTCGACCTTGGGGAACAGTATAGCCCAGAGCGAAAAGCCGAATGGCCTAAAATTTTCGTCGGAAGCGCCACCTCGGGCTTGCTTGCGCTTCAGCCTCGCGCAATTTACCGTTGAGTTCACAATCCATACTTGCGGGTGCCCTTTGTCCCATTCGTTTCCGCGACCCTTCTTGCGCTGGCTCTTTCTTTCATTTCTAGCGTGGGCGATTGCCGCTGCCGCACATGCACAATTGCCGGACGCTCCGCCCCCGGCTTCGACTGCAAATGTCGATCCATGGGCTGCACCGGACTTTTCTGTCAACCCAAAAACGTTGTACGAGGCCGTGTCGGCCGTGCCCGTGCCCGACGGCGCTAACGTTGTCGAGCTGGTGGAAGATGAGAGCTACACCTTCGATGATTCCGGGCGCATGAATCATGTGGGCCGCGTTATCTATAAGGTTCTGACGCAGAAGGGCGCCGAGAACTGGGATTCTCTTTCAGTGAGCTGGGAACCATGGCACGAGGCGCGGCCGGTGATCCACGCCCGCGTGATTGAGCCGGATTTTACGGTACACGAGCTTGACCCCAATACCGTGACCGAAGCGCCGGCGCGCGGGGGCGACTACAAAACCTACAGTGACGGCAAGCGGCTGCGCGCGCCGTTTCCGGCCATCGCGCCGGGTGTCGTGGTGGAGGAAGAGTACGCAGAGACCGAGACAGAGCCGCTGTTTGCCCCAGGCCGCGTCGGGCGCGTCGAACTTGGGCAGGAAGACGTGATGGTGGAGCACAGTCGCGTGGTGTTCGACGCTCCAGCGTCGCTGCCGCTGCAGACCCAATTGTTTCTACTGCCCGATGTGAAGCCAGTGCGCACGGAGGCTGCCGGGCGCGTGACACTCACTTTCGATGTGGGGCCGATTGACGGCATCGATTCACACGAGCCGTACCTTCCGCCTGACGTCGTGCATTTTCCCATCGTCGCCTTCGCTACCGGCGCGTCATGGCAGAAAGTGGCGACCGCGTATGGCAAGATCGTAGACGATTTTTCCAGTTCCGCGGCGGTGAAGGCTGTCGTTGAGCCCCTGATTGCCGGCAAGAAGACTGTCGCCGACAAGGAAGCGGCGATCGTGGACTATCTCGACCGCAACGTGCGATACACGGGCATCGAATTTGGCGAAGCAGCGATTGTGCCTCACGATCCGGCGGAGACTCTATCCAAGAAATATGGCGACTGCAAAGACAAGGCCACGCTTCTCGTGGTGATGCTGCGCGCCGCAGGGATTCCCGCCAACGTGGCGCTGCTAAGCGTTGAATCGCGGATCGATGTGCCGGCCGATTTGCCGGGCATGGGCATGTTCGACCACGCCATTGTTTATGTGCCGGGGAAGAACCCCATCTGGATCGATGCCACTGATCGCTATGCGCAACTAGGGCAAATTCCCATGGGGGATCAGGGGCGGCTTGCGCTGATCACCTCCAACTCGACGACAGCGCTCATGAAGACGCCGGAGTCAACATCAAATGACAACGGCCTGAAGGAGACGCGCGAGGTGACGCTGGCGGACAACGGCCCAGCCAGCGTGGTCGAGATTACGAAACCCACGGGCGTCTATGAGTCCGGCTACCGCGGATACTACGCTGACAAGCCCGACAGCGATACGCGCGAGGGCCTTCGCGGATATGTGCAGGCGGAGTATGTTTCAGACGATCTGACGAAGGTGGATCGGAGCGATCCCGCGGATTTGTCGAGCTCGTTCGAGCTGACTCTTGCATGCGATAAGGCGAAGCGCGGATTTACGAATCTCGAAGATGCGCAGGTCGCCATTCGCGTCGACCGGCTGTTCCAGATGCTGCCCGACGAACTGAAGCGAAAGGACGACAGCGACGAGAAGAAGGACACGGGAACCGATAAGCCGAAGAAGCTGCGCACCGACGACTGGTGGCTCGACGCTCCCTACAACATGGAGTGGAACTACCGTCTCATCCCGCCGGCCGGGTTCATTCCCAAGGAACTGCCCAAGGACGCGACCGTCCAGGTTGGGCCGGCGGTGCTCAAGGAGAGTTTTTCTGCCGGCAAGGATGGCGTTGTACTCGCGCATCTGGTCTTCGACACGGAGAAGAGACGCTACACGGTGGCTGAAGCAACGGCGCTGCGCAACGAAGTTGCCGATCTGATCAACGGGCCGGCGATTATGGTCAACTTTGAGCCGCAGGGGGCAGCACTGCTGCGCGACGGCAAGGTGAAGGAGGCGCTGGCCAGCTATCGCGCGCTGATCGCGCAAAATCCGAATTCAGCGGTGCACCATTTGCAGGTGGCCAATGTGCTGCTTGAAGCGGGGATGGGTGAGGCGGCACGCGATGAAGCGCGGCTTGCTGTGAAGCTAGATCCTACGTCAGCGGTTGCCGAGCGCACGCTGGCCGAGATTCTCAAACATGACCTGGTGGGGCGGAATCTGCGCGCGGGCAGCGACATGGCCGGCGCCGCGGATGCGTATCGCGCGGCGATCAAGCTCGATCCAGACGACCACTCAGCGCAGGGCGACCTGGCCATTCTTCTTGAATACGATTCGGTGGGCCGGCGATACAGCGGGCAGTCGCACATGAAAGAAGCCATCACCGAGTATGAGGCGCTGGGCGAGGACAAGCTGCTGGATCTCGGCATCGGCAACAACCTGGCTTTCGCGCTGTTCTACGGCGGCGAATATGCAGAAGCGTACAAAGCCGGGCAAACCCTCAATCCGGAGCCAGAACAATTGCTTTCGGCAAGCATGGCCATGATTGAAGACAGCAAGGCGGGGCTGGCTGAGGCCAACAAGCGGTCTACTGACGACGCGTCATTCAAAGACACCGCCGGCAGCGCAGGCGAGATGCTCATGAACACAAGGGAGTACGCGCAGGCGGCGGACTTTCTTCAGGCGGGCGCGGCGGGCGACGATGCCGCGCGCACGCTAGGCCTTGCGAACATGTTGCGCGGTGCAATCCACCACGAGGATGTGAAATTCGCCAATACGCCCGAAGACGTGGTGAAGCGCTTCGCGCTGGTTCCGTTCGACGCCGACATGACGAAAGAGAAACTCGCGGCGATGCTCAGCCGAAACGGTATCAAGGTGTTGAACGACACGGATGCCGACGAGCTGAAGGACGAACTGAGCTCCGGCAAGCAGATGAACAGCCAACTGGCCCGCGAAGAGAGCTCGCTTGATGTCACGGAGGACATCCTGCTGAAGATGCTCGACCCCAAGGGCGAGGGCGACGATGCGACGGGGTACCGCGAGAAAGTGGAGTTGCTGGGCGGCACCACGATGACGGTTTTTGTGGTGAAGGAAGACGGGCAGTACAAGCTGCTCGACACGATGGACAAGCCCAACTCAATTGCGCTGGAGATGGTGGACCGCGTGAACGCGGGCGATTTGAAAGGTGCCAAGGCGCTCCTCGACTGGATGCGGGAGGACCAGCATCTTGAGGGCGGAGACGATCCGCTGGGCGGGCCCGTGTTTCCGCGCTTCTGGATCAAGGGAGAAGCGGCCGATGCGCGCAAGATGAAGCTGGCCGCAGCGGCCATCATGGTCGGCACCAAGCCGACTGTTGCAGACGGCGTTGCAATACTTGAGGCGGGCCTGAAGAATGCGACCGGCGATCGCGAGCGCACAAATATTGAGCTCGCTCTGGCGGTGGGCTACTCGGTGCAGGACAATTATCCGCGGTTGCTCGACGTCGCTTCGGCGCTGGTGAAGGACGAGCCGGAATCGAAGCAGGCATTCGAATACAACCTTGAAGCGCTGATGGGGCTCAGCCGCTTCGATGATGCGTTGGCGCTGGCCGACGCGAGGCTCAAGCTGCTGGACAACGACAGCGACGCTTACGCGGCGAAGATGGAGATCGAGGCCAATCGCGGCGACTTTGCCGCGGCGCACGCGTGGGGAGAAAAGCAGCTCGCGCTTGGCCAGGAGAATGCGGAGCTGCTGAATGGGCTGGCATGGGACGCGCTCTTCACCGGCAAAGTGACGGATGACGATGTGGCGACGGCGGTGAAGGCGACGCAACTCCAGAAGGATTCGCCGGACATTCTGCACACCCTGGCATGCCTTTATGCGGAGACCGGCAAAACGAAGGAAGCTCACGATCTGCTGTTGCGCGCCATGGATGTTTGGAACCTGGACGAGCCCAACGACGAGGTGTGGTATGTGCTCGGCCGCATCGCCGAGCAGTACGGCGAGCGCGATATTGCCGTTGCGGACTATCGCAAGCTGAAAAAGCCGAAGGAGATTCTCGCGGTTCCCACATCGACGTGGCGGCTGGCGCAGATGCGGCTGACGGCCATGGGAGCGGAGCAAACTGCGACGGCCAAGTAGGCGGACGAGCAGAGAAGGATTTGATTACTGCTGCTGTTGCTGCTGCATCTGCTGCATGTCGATGAAGGGTGCGGGGAGTTCGGGCGGCTGTTGCGCGCGCTCGACAAGCACGCTCCAGTCCTCGGGAATGGGCAACTGGCGGTCGAGCGCAGGCGCCTGCTCGCTGGCTTCCACCTTGACGGCGACATAAAGCTCACTCGATGTCTTGCCG
This sequence comes from uncultured Acidobacteriaceae bacterium, assembly GCA_963762905.1. GTDB lineage: Bacteria > Acidobacteriota > Terriglobia > Terriglobales > Acidobacteriaceae > Telmatobacter. The sequence goes on from CAVXMJ010000001.1 coordinate 29,145, forward strand.
CGAAACACGCCATGCGTTGGCGGAACGTCAGAGTAATCGCGGCCGACGGCGGTGCGGATGTGGCGATGCTGCGCGATCAGGTTGTTGGTAGGGTCGAGGCCGACCCAGCCGAGGTGCGGGAGCAGCGCTTCAACCCAGGCGTGGGTGGCGTCGGGCGTGGAGCGGTCGTGGTCATTGCTGCCGCGGTAGAGATAGCCCGAAACGTAGCGCGCGGGAATGCGCACGTGACGAAGGAGCGCAATCATGGTGTGGGCAAAATCCTGGCAGACGCCGGCGCCGTTAAGGATGGCCTCGTCGATGGGCGAGTCGACGCGCGTGGATCGAGGCACGTAATCGAAGTAGTGGAAGAGGCGCTGGTTGAGCTCAAGCACGAGATGTAGCGGATCGTCGCGGCGCACGACCTCCATTTTTTTCGCGAGCTCGACTAGCGCCGGCGTCTCCGCAGCAAAGGTGCTGGGCAGCAGCATTTCAGAATAATCGCCGGCTTCGACCATCTCGTCCAGATCTTCCCACGCATCGGGTGAAAGAAAATGCGGGACGTCGGGCAGAGGCTGCTGCTCGACGACCGATTCGGCGACGATGACGAGTTGATTGTGCTCGCCAGGAATGTCAAAGTGCTGGACGTTGTTGCCGAGGTGGTCGCGATAGCTGAAGACGCGGCAGCGCGGGCTGACGGAGAGCGAGAAGGTGAGGCAATGCTGGCTGGAGTCGGAGCGCGGATGCATGCGCGTCTCCATGATGCTCTCGCTGATGGCCTGCGAATAGCGGAAGCGCGTCAGATGACGGATCGCATAGAAGTTCATCGTTCAGGCATTTCCTCGTGGGCTAAGGCCCCGCGTTTCTGAGCTGCTTTTTCGGCACGACTGAAGTCGTGTCCTTTCAAAAACGCCTTCGGTTCCCAACGTTCATTCACACCGCCAATGCGGACTGGATGGAATATTGCACATAATACCGGTAAATAAGCTCGTGAATGCGCAGGCATTGCGCACGGATATTATGCAGAAAAGCCCCCGAATCGCCGGCAAGAGTCTCGCTAATCGTGGTGAAGATGAGCAAGGAGTGGAGTTTGCCGATGCCGGCAATCAACTCCTCCGGCGCACGACGTCCACCAGAGGCCTGAATAGCCTCAATGGCTTGGCGCGCGCCTTCGACGCAATAGCAAATGGCGTGGGGAAAGTCACGGTTGAAGAGGAGAAACTCGAGAATGCGATCGGTCGAGACATCCGCCGTGTACACCTGGCAGTAGGCCTCAAACGATGTGCAGCAGCGCAGCAGTCCCACCAGTTCGAGATAGAGAGGGCCGGTTCGTTCTTCGGCGGAGGGCTGGAGCAGGTCGGGCTGGAAGACCTCAAGCAGTGTCGCCGTGGCGTAGGCGCGCTCGAGGTAGCGACCCAGGCGAATGAATTGCCAGCCCTGGCCATGAATCATGGTGGTGTCGGTGGTTCCCTTGAAGAGGTAAATGCCATCCACCACCGAAGCCAGCATTTCGCTGACGCTGGACTGGAACTGAGCCTGCGCATTGGGCGAGTGAATGTGATGAAAGAGGCGATTCAGGCGCTGCCATTGCTCAGTGGAGATTTCTTCACGGACCTGGCGAGCATTTTCGCGCGCGCCGTTGATGCAATAGGTGACGGAGGAGGGGTCGAGATGATCGAAGACAAGCTTGTGGGCCATCTCCTCCAGGGAGCCGTTCCACTCGATTCCCTTGGTCCTGCCGAGGGCAGCGGTCATCCTCTGCCAGCGCTGCTCCGCATTGGCGCCACCGGGATCGAGCATGAGGCCCATGGTCACGTCGAGCAAGCGCGAGGTATTCTCGGCCCGCTCAAGATAGCGGCTCATCCAGTAGAGGCAATCGGCGACGCGCGATAGCATCGTGCTTCTTTCACCTCCGGACCGACGTTCCCGAATCAGACTTATTCCAGAACCCATGTGTCCTTGCTTCCGCCGCCCTGCGAAGAGTTGACTACGAGCGATCCTTTTTCAAGTGCCACGCGCGTCAGTCCGCCGGGCACGATGTTTACTTTGTCACCAAAAAGAATGTAGGGACGCAGATCGACGTGGCGCGGCTCGAGCCGGTCGTCGACCAGGCAGGGCGCGCGCGAAAAATCGAGCGTAGGCTGCGCGATGTAGTTGCGCGGGTTGGCCTCGATTTGGCGCGCAAATTCCTCGCGCTGCCGGGCAGATGACTTTGGGCCGATAAGCATTCCGTAGCCGCCGCTTTCGCCGACGGCCTTGACCACAAGCTTGTCGAGATTGGCCAGCACGTGTCTGCGTTCCTTTTCGTCGCTGAGGAGGAACGTTTCGACGTTGGGCAGGATTGGATCTTCGTTAAGGTAGTAGCGAATCATCTTCGGCACGTAGGCGTAGACGGCTTTGTCGTCGGCGAGGCCCGTGCCGAATGCGTTGGACACGGTGACGTTGCCGGCGCGGTAGGCATTGAAGAGGCCGGCGCAACCCAGGGCGGAGTCGGAGCGGAAAACCAGTGGATCGCTAAAGTCGTCGTCGACGCGGCGATAGATGACGTCAACGCGCTTGAGGCCGTCGGTGGTGCGCATGTAGACGATGTTGTCGTGCGTAACCAGGTCGCGGCCTTCGACAAGATCGATGCCCATTTGGCGAGCGAGGTAGGTGTGCTCGAAGTACGCGGAGTTGAAGACGCCGGGAGTGAGAAGCACGATGTTAGGCTCGGGCCGGCCCTCGGGCGCGAGCGAACGCAGCGTGGACAAAAGAAGCTGCGGGTAGTGCTCGATGGGGCGAACGCCGTAGCTTGAAAACAATTGCGGGAAGGTGCGCTTCATGACGCGGCGGTTGGTGAGCATGTAGCTCACGCCGGAAGGCACGCGGAGATTGTCTTCGAGGACAACGAATTCGCCGGTCGAGAGGCGGAGCAGATCGGAGCCGACGACCGCGATGTAGACGTTGCGCGGCACCTGAAGCCCACGCATTTGCCGCCGGTAGTGCTTACAGCTGTAAACGAGGTCGCGCGGGATGATGCGATCGGAGAGGATTTTGGCGTCGGAATAGACGTCGCGAAGAAACAGGTTGAGGGCGGTGATGCGCTGCGTGAGTCCGCGCTCGATGCATTCCCATTCCCGGGCGGTGATCAAGCGAGGCAGCAAATCATATGGAAAGATGCGCTCGGTGCCTTCTTCGCGGCCGTAGACGGTGAAGGTGATGCCCTGGGTGAGGAAAGCAAGATCGACAGACTGCTTTCGGCGGCGCAGCTCGTCGGCGGGCAGGGCTGCCAGGGTTTCGGCCAGCGCGCGATACTGCGGACGCACCTCTCCGCCGGGCGCGCGCATCTCGTCGAAGGCCTGGTCGAGCGGATAGTCTCCGAATAGCGGTTCCAACTCGACTGGGTGGCCTAAGGTCATTTTCTCTTTGGCATCTTTCCTGGCAGCGGATTAAGAACAGTAGCAACTAAGTTAGGAGAATCAGGCGGACGTGATCCAGCGAGCTCACTGGAACCAGGACAGCCTAACCCGGTTCTGTTCTCTTGTTTCTAACATGCCGGCTATAAAGGAGCCATTAGAAATCCAGAATCGCGTGAGAGTTGTCGATGAAAGAAATCGGCGCAGCCGTTGCGGGCTGCGCCGAGTGTCTCTTCTTTCCGCGGGCCGTGGGTCCGATTGGAACCGCAGTCCGGACTACTTTGCCGGCACGGTGTTGATTGTCTTCACAATCCGCGCCACGATCTGGTAAGGATCGGCCTCGGAGTTCGGGCGGCGATCTTCAAGGTAACCCTTGTAGCCGTTCTTAATGAAGTTCACAGGCAGACGGACGGAGGCGCCGCGGTCAGAGAGGCCGTAGCTGAATTTGTCGATGGCCTGCGTTTCGTGAAGGCCGGTGAGGCGAAGATGGTTATCCGGGCCGTAGACCTCAATGTGCGCGGCAATATTGTTCTCGAAGGCCTTCATGAGCGCCTCAAGGTATTCCTTACCGCCCACGTCGCGCAGGTGCTTGGTGGAGAAGTTGGTGTGCATTCCTGAACCGTTCCAGTCGCCCTTGATTGGTTTGCAATAGAGCTGGAAGTCCACTTCGTACTTCTCGCAAAGGCGCGCCATCAGGTAGCGGGCAACCCACACGTCATCCGCGGCCTTGTGCGAACCCTTGCCGAAGATCTGGAACTCCCACTGGCCCTTTGCCACTTCAGCATTGATGCCCTCGTGGTTAATGCCGGCGGCGAGGCAGAGCTCCAAGTGCTCGTCTACGATCTGGCGGGCGATGCTGCCCATGTATTTGTATCCGACGCCGCAATAGTAGGGACCTTGCGGACCGGGGAAGCCCTCTTTCGGGAACCCGAGCGGACGGCCATCTTTATAGAGGAAATATTCCTGCTCAAATCCAAACCAGATATCCGGATCGTCGGGAGCGGTGGCGCGCATATTGGTGGAATGCGGCGTGCCATCGGGGTGCATGACTTCGCTCAGGACAATAAACCCGTCTTTCCTGCTGGCATCGGGGTACAGCGCCACGGGCTTCAGGATGCAGTCGGACTTGCTTCCTTCCGCCTGCATTGTCGAGCTGCCGTCAAATCCCCAAAGGGGCATGTCGCTGAGGGTGGGCGTCTTATCGAAGCTCTTGATCTGCGTTTTGCCGCGCAGTTCTGGAATGGGCTTCTTGCCGTCGAGCCAGATGTACTCCAATTTGTACTTTGACATAGTTCTCCTCATGAGTTGGGAATGGTGGGACAGCCCGGCGGAGATTGCGCCCGCGGCCAATTAAGGGATCTCCCTCAGGTTAAACCGGGGAAACGCGAATTGCATAAGGATGGCATAAGGAAATGCAGAAATTCTGTGGAAGGCAGATGGAAGCGAAGAACGCTTATTGAATTCAATGCTTGCGAGCGCGGTCAATCGGTCTGGGCATACCGCAAGATCGTGTGCCGCGAACAAGGAAGACGCGAGACCTGCGTTCACTCGTCCTTCTTTTTCCTCCGCTTGTCACCGCCCCCGGCGGTTTGCAGAGTTCCGGCGCCAGCCGGGAACCAAACCGCGGCCCCTGCGTTACTCTGGATGATCAGGGGTTCCGGGTAACGATGCACATTCCGCGACTCTTCGTTTTGGGTATTCTCGCTGCGCAGCTTTTTGCCCTGCGGGAATTGCGCTCACAGCAGCCCGCGCAGCAGGCTCCCGGCGAAGACTATGTTCGAGCTCACTACACGAAATACGAGTACCGCATCCCCATGCGCGATGGCGCGCGGCTGTTTACCGCGGTCTATGTTCCCAAGACCTCAGCCTTTCCCGATGATCCTGGCCCATATCCGTTCCTGATGAACAGGACGCCGTACGACGTGGAACCGTACGGCGACGACCGCTATCCGGCGCAGCTCGGCCCTTCAGACGAATTTGAAAAGTCCGGCTACATCTTTGTCTTCCAGGACGTGCGCGGACGCTGGATGAGCGAGGGCGCGTTCGTCGAGATGCGGCCGCACATCGACCAAAAGAAATCGCCGCAAGACGTGGACGAATCATCGGATACGTACGACACGATCGAATTCCTGTTGAAGAATGTGCCGAACAATAATGGCAAGGTGGGCATATGGGGCATCTCGTATCCGGGTTTCTATACCTCGGCATCGATCATCGACTCGCATCCGGCCATCGTTGCGGCCAGCCCGCAGGCGCCCATGACCGATCTCTTCCTGGGCGATGATTCCTATCACGGCGGGGCTTTCATGCTTGCGGCGGGCTTCGAGTTTTATGCGCCGTTCTTCCATCCGCAACAGAATCCGGTGCTGCCCAAGCCGGAAGCGCCTTTCGATTTCGGCACGCCTGACAGTTACAAATTTTTTCTTAAGGCCGGAAATGTGGCCAACCTGGACAGATACCTGGGCGGCACGACGTGGATGTGGGACGACCAATTCAAGCACGATACCTATGACGACTACTGGCAGTCGCGCGATTTGTCGCGGCACATGAAGGACATCAAGTGCGCGGTTCTCGTGGTGGGAGGATGGTACGACGCGGAAGATCTCGAGGGGCCTTACCGGACTTTCTACGCGATACGTAAATCCAATCCCGATACGCCGGTTACGCTGGTCGAGGGGCCGTGGGTGCACGGAGGCTGGGCGCGCAATGACGGCGATCATCTGGGCGATGTTCAGTTCAACGCGAAAACCTCACTTTACTTCCGCGCCGACATTCAATTTCCCTTTTTTGAGCACTATTTGAAGGGCGCAGGCAAAGTGCTTCCCGCAGCGATCGTTTTTGAGACTGGAACCAATGTGTGGCGCCGCTACGATGAATGGCCGCCGAAGAATTCGGCGGCGAAGACGCTTTACTTTCACTCGGGCGGCAAGCTCAGTTTCGATCCGCCGGTTGAGGCCGCCAGCGTAGACGAGTATTTGAGCGATCCCAATCATCCGGTGCCGTTCGTGGGTTACACCACAGACACGGTGCCGCAGCGCTACATGGTCGACGACCAGCGCTTTGCTGGCTACCGGCCCGACGTACTGACATACGAAACCGACCCGCTGACCGAAGATGTGACAATCGCCGGACCCATTTCTCCGCACCTGAAAGTGGCAAGCTCCGGCACGGACTCCGACTTCGATGTCAAGCTCATCGATGTATATCCTGACGAAGACACGGACAGCGTTTCCGTGCCGAACAAGCGCGTGATTGACGAAGCGCCGATCCACATGGGGGGCTACGAGGAGTTGGTGCGGGGTGAACCGTTCCGGGCAAAATTCCGTACGAGCTGGGAGAAGCCGGAGCCGCTTGTGCCAGGCAAAGAAACCGATATCGACTTCACCATGCCCGATCTGTATCACACATTCCGCCGCGGTCATCGCATCATGGTTCAAGTGCAGAGCTCGTGGTTTCCGCTCACGGACCGCAATCCCCAAACCTTCACCGACATACCCTACGCAAAGCCGGAAGATTTCCAAAAGGCCACCGAGCAAGTGTTTCACCAGAAGGATGCTGCTTCCGGTGTTGAGGTGTTGGTGTTGCCGCAACCATAACCGCCGGCGCCGAACGGCGCCCGCGAACCAAAGAGGACCCTATGACTGCTCGAGATCTTCGCTCGGTACTACTCATTCCCGCGTTGCTTCTTGCGATGGTGGCGCCCGCTTGCGCCGAAGAGGGCATGTGGACGTTTGACAACCCGCCGCTCAAGGCCCTGGCGGAGAAGTACAACTTTCACCCGACGCAGGAATGGCTCGATCATCTGCGGCTCTCGAGCGTGCGGCTCAACGACGGAGGTTCAGGATCATTCGTAAGCCCCAATGGCCTGCTGTTGACGAACCACCATGTGGCGCGAGTCCAACTGCAGAAGAACTCAACGCCGGAACACGACTATCTGCGCGACGGGTTCTATGCCGCGACGCCCGATCAGGAGATGAAGACTCCCGACCTCGAAATCAATGTTCTGGTAGCCATGCAGGATGTGACGGCGCGGGTGCAGGGCGCAGCAAAGGGCGCCGCGGATGACGCCGCCGCGCTGAAGGCGCGCGACACGGAGATTGCCGCGATCGAGAAGGAGAGCAAAGACAAGACAGGCTTGCGCTCGGATGTGGTGACTCTCTACAACGGAGGCGAGTATTGGCTGTATCAATACAAGGCGTATACCGATGTGCGCCTGGTGTTCGCGCCTGAGGAGCAGGCCGCATTTTTTGGCGGCGACCCGGATAACTTCACCTATCCGCGCTACGACCTGGACATGGCGTTATACCGGGTGTACGAAAACGGCAAACCGCTGCAAACAGCGAACTATTTGAAGTGGAACCCCAAGGGTGCGGCTCCGGGCGATCTTGTTTTCGTCTCGGGCCATCCGGGCTCGACATCACGCGACGACACCGTGGCCGAATTGACCTTGGAGCGCGAAGTCCGTGGACCGGCAATTGTTGAATACCTTCAACGGCGCATTGACGCTGCCCAGGAATTTGGCAAGCAGAGCGCGGACAACAAGGAGAAAGTTGAAAGCACAATTTTCTTTCTGCAGAATAGCCTGAAGGTTTATGTAGGCCGCCAGGAGGCGCTGTCTGACAAGGCCATTCTCGCCAAGAAGCAGGCCGAGGAAGACGATCTGCGCGCCAAGGTCAAGGCGGATCCAGAGCTGGAAAAGGAATACGGAGACGCGTGGGACGAAATCGCGAAGGCCGTGGACCTCGCCAAGCCCGAATTCAAGAAGCAACTCTTCCGTCGCGGCGACAGCCAGCTTTTCACGCTCGCCATGGAAATTGTGCAGTATGTTGCCGAAGTGAAAAAGCCCGACGGAGAGCGGCTGTCGCAGTACCACGAGGCGGGGCTGGATTCTTTGCGATACCAGTTGCTGTCTCCGGCGCCTGTCTATCCTTCGGTGGAAAAGATGTTCATGAAGAATGCCCTGAACCTGGCGAAGGAACAACTTGGGGCAGATGATGCGTACCTGCAGGCGATCGTGCAGGGCGGCGACATCGATAAGACGGTGGACACGCTTGTGGATGGGACCAAACTCGCCGATCCTGCATTCCGGAAGAGCCTGCTCGATGGAGGTGAGGCAGCAGTGGCAGCCTCAAATGATCCCATGATTGCGGCCGCGCGCCGAGCAGACCCGGTGTGGCGCGCCAATTATGTGTACATGCACGACAAAGTCTCCAGCGTTTTCGATGCCGGAGGCGAGAAGCTGGGCAAGGCGCGCTTCGCAGTCTACGGCAAGAACGCGTACCCCGACGCGACATTCACGTTGCGGCTGAGCTATGGCACGGTGGACGGATTTCCGTACAACGGAACGATCGCTCCGCCCTTTACCACGTTCTATGGGCTGTACGATCGCGCGGCGAGCTTCAGCGACAAGGCTCCGTGGAATCTAACACCAAAAGAAGAAGCGGCACGAGACAAGCTCGACTTGTCAAAGCCGGTCGATTTTGTCACTACGAACGACATCATTGGCGGCAACTCCGGCTCCCCAGTTGTGGATCGCGACGGGGAGCTAGTAGGGCTGATCTTTGACGGAAATATCGAGTCGCTGGCGGGAGACTTCGTTTACGACGGAACGAAGAATCGCGGCGTTGCGGTTCATTCTGCCGGGATGCTCGAGGCCCTGCGCAAGATTTATGGAGTGGGCGCACTGGCCGATGAGCTCGAAGGCAAGCAGTAGGATCGAAGGCTGAGGAAAGCGGGAGCCACGTGCTCCCGCTTTTTCATTTCAGGGCGGGAATTCGGCCTGGAATTCCTGGAATCAAAGCAATTCGAAGTACAATCAAAGTTGGCCGGCAGACCGCGGAGAGGTGGCCGAGCGGTTGATGGCTCCGGTCTTGAAAACCGGCATACCTGAAAGGGTATCGGGGGTTCGAATCCCTCCCTCTCCGCCACGATTGCATCGACCAGCCGCTCGCTTGTCGCTCGCGCTGGAATCGTCGGAACCACGTGCACATCAACTACGCGTATGTTACTTGACCGAGAATGACGGGCAGATGTGCGCCGGTGGCCCTTGGTACATTGCCAGGCAAGTGGTGCCATGTTTGCCAAGCCAGCAGCGCAAAAGCCATGGCCTCCTTGGCTTCGACCGGCACGCCAAGATCCTCGCTTGACCCCAGCCTGCAACCCAAAGGCTCAAGCCTCTCCGCAAGCATGGTCATCAGCGTCCGGTTGCTCGCTCCTCCGCCGGAGACGATGTAGTCGACTTGAGAGCTTCTCATTGCGGTGCGAACGAAAGTTTTGTAGCTCCGCGCGATCGTTTCGGCCGTCAGCGCTGTCGCCGTTGCCATCGCATCTTCAGGCTGTTTGCTTTTCCGCTTGCAGTCGGCGAGGAAGCGCGCGGCAAATTCGCGCCCAAACTGTTCGCGTCCTGCAGTGCGTGGCGGCTTACGCGTGAAGTAGGGGTTGCTGAGCGCCTTTCTCAATACTGGCTGAAGCAGCCTGCCCCGCGCGGCGAACGTGCCGCCGGGATCGAAGCGCCTACCGAGAAGTTTCTGCGCCAGCGCGTCGATCACCATGTTTCCAGGGCCCGTGTCAAAGGCGATGATTTTATCGACTTTGGCTCCAGCGGGAATCGCAGTAAGGTTGGCAATCCCGCCGATGTTCTGGAGCACCCTGCCGTGTTTCGTATCGGCAAATAGGACGTAATCCAACAGCGGAACCAGCGGCGCTCCCTGGCCTCCGGCCAACATGTCCGCAGGGCGAAAGTTTGAAACAACTGGAACTTTAGCGGACGCTGCAATAGCCGCTGCCTCTCCCAACTGCCAGGTGCAGGCAAAACGCCGGCCCGCATATTTTTCCGCGTGCGGCTGATGATAGAGAGTTTGGCCGTGACATCCAACGAGGTCGATTTGGATCGCGTGCCGTTCGAGGGTTGCCCTCACGGCTTCGGCATAAGCAAGTCCCAAACGCCAGTGGAGGCGCGCCAACTCAGCCGTTGAAGTGGCCTTTGCATTCATCGCCTGCAGAATCGCACGCCGAAGGGAAGCGGGGAACGCAAAGCTCTCATGAGCCACGAGAGTCAAAACCGGTCGCTCCTTGTTCGGCGTAATCCGGAGAATGGCTACGTCGATCCCATCGGCCGACGTGCCACTCATGATGCCGGCTACCGTCATGGTCTTCGCGTTCATTGCTCGGGATCTCCAATTTCAGCTTTGATTCGCTTGAATTGTACTGGTCGGGAGGGATGCTGCAACACCCAAGCCGCACTTATACTCGAAAAACGATCGTTTTCGCGTTGGTGCGGCCGCCCCACCGAGAGCCATGGATGTCCGCTTCATCGCTTGTAACCACAAGGCTGCTTGACGCGTCTCAAGGAATGCGGTTTGGGGTTCTGGAGGTTTGATGTTTCGTCCCTATCTTTTCATGTTGGCCCTTTTTGTTGGGCTCGCAGTGTTTGGTGTGAGCCGTTGGTCACGAGCCGAGACCCGGGTCGGGATTCCGGCAGCGAAAGGCGATGTCCTTCTGGCGCAGCATCCTGGCAAGGAGACGGCCGTCTTTGCGGGCGGGTGTTTCTGGGGCACGCAGGCGGTGTTCGAGCGAGTGAAAGGGGTGGAGGCCACGACTGCCGGATATGCAGGCGGCTCCGTGGCTACGGCTACCTACGACCAGGTGACAACAGAAACGACCGGTCATGCCGAATCGGTAAAGGTGGTCTTCGATCCTTCCAAGATCACGTACGGGAAGCTCCTGCAGATTTTCTTCTCGGTCCACGATCCGACGCAGCTGAATCGGCAGGGAAACGACGTTGGAACATCCTATCGCTCCGCGATTTTCTACACCAGCGAAGAGCAGAGGAGGATCAGCACGGAGTACATTGCACAGCTCGCTGCCGCCGCCGTGTTTCACAAGCCGATCGTTACGCAGGTGGTGCCGCTTAAGGGCTTCTACGACGCAGAGTCTTACCACCAGGATTACGCACTGCATCATCCCGACAATCCGTACATCCTGGTCTGCGACAGGCCGAAGATCGAGACGTTGCGCAAGGAGTTTCCGGACCTGTTCCAGGAGTACACGGGGCGGTGAGAGGAGGGTCTCAGCGTTCCGCCCCGAGGATCTCCCGATTTTTGAGTCATATGGCCGAGAGCGGCGCCACGTTTCAGCTCTCGATGGTCACGAACTTCGCATTCAGTTGCGCCTTGAGCACCAGCTCAGCGGCGAGCAGAGCCTCATCCTGGTTTTGGGCCGTGTGCGTGCGGTTCACGATGTCTGCCACAAACTGCGGGCCGAAGGGCAACGGCATGGCGTTGCAGTCAATGTAGCGCGCCTGCTTGCCGTCGACCACATAGAGATTGTTGCCCTGATGGCTGACGCTGACGTTGGTGTACTTGCGCACTTCCATGTAGCCGTTGGTACCGAGAATGAAGAGGCGGCCGTCGCCCCAGGTTCCCAGGCCGTCGGGCGTGAACCAGTCAAGGCGCACATAACCGAAGCCGCGGTTGCCGCGAAGAACCATGTCGCCAAAATCCTGAAAGCGCGGATGGTTGGGATGGCGCACGTTGGCGATCTGCGACTCTACGACTTCCGCCTCGGTGCAGCCGGTGTAGAACAGGAATTGATCCACCTGGTGCGAGCCGATGTCGCAGAGAATTCCGCCGTATTGGTCAGGGTTCCAGAACCAATCAGGCCGCGGATTTGCGCCTCCCGCATCGCCTGTGCCTCCCTGTGAAATCTGGTGCGGGGCGATATTGATGGTCTGGATCACTTTGCCGATCGCGCCCTGCCGCACGAGCTCGCCCGCGTAAACGGCCGCCTTCACTTCGAGCAGTTCGCTGTACATGATGGCGTAGATGCGCCTGGTTTCGGCGATGGTTTTGCGGACATCGGCCAGTTGTTCGAGCGTCGTCAGTCCAGGCTTATCGGAGAGAACGTCTTTCCCGCGTTTCATGGCGCGGACGGCGATTCCCGCGCGCTCACTGGCGATTTGCGAGGTGAGAACAAGCTGCACCGAAGGTTCGTCGAGAATTTCATCCTGCGTGGCGACGATCTTCACATCGGGATAGCGGGTGCGGAACTTCGCCAGCTTGTCTTCCTCGCCGCCCCACGCGGCCACCAGCTCGCCGCCGCCGCGCTGAATGGCTCCGATCATGCCGTAGATGTGGTCGTGGCTCATGCCGCATACGGCAAACTTGATGTGGTACTGTGGCGCGGCTTCGGTTTGCGCGGGAGCGACCGCGTCCTCAATGATGCGTGCCGCGCCGCCGCCAAAGGCCAACGCGCTCTCCGGCAGGCAGGCAATCATCGCCGCCGACCCCAGAGACCCAAGCAGTCCAGCTTGCTTCAAGAACTCCCTCCGTTGCGTGAAACTTGTTGTCATCTCTCCTCCGTTTGTTTCGGTGTTGAATGTCCCTTACGCGCAGCGATTTCCGCCGGTCGTGCCGGCCGGACCGTTCCGCCTTTTGGGCTCAGGGCAGACACGACTACGTTCGCGCTCATTGATCATAGTCGCCTTAATGGGAGGGAGTGAACCGCCGAAGGTATGAGCTCTGCGAAAATGGAGTTTCATGCTCACGCTTCAACACTCCGGCAAACGGTTTGGACCGCGGACACTCTTTCTTGAGGCCAACTGGCTGATCCGGAACGACGAGAAGACCGCGCTGGTGGGCGCAAACGGCACGGGCAAATCCACGTTGATGAAGGTTCTGGCGGGTCTGGAAACGCTGGACTACGGCACGCTTGAAAAGACGCGCGGAATCAGTATTGGCTATCTGCCGCAGGAGGGGTTGCAACTCGCAGGCCGAACGGTTTTTGAGGAATGCCTGACTGTTTTCGACGAACTCCACGAGATGGAGCGCGAGATTGAGCAGCTATCCGGGCAGATGGCAGAGCTGAACCACGAAAGCGCCGAATATGAATCCGTCGCTGAGCGTTACTCTGTCTTGCAGGACCGCTTTCACGCACTCGACGGCTACGCACTCGATGCGCAGGTGGGCGGCGTGCTCACGGGACTCGGATTCGGCAAAGAGGATTGGGCGCGGCAGACCGATGAATTCAGCGGTGGATGGCAGATGCGGATCGCGCTGGCCAAACTGCTGCTGGCCAAACCTAATCTTCTGCTTTTGGACGAGCCCACCAATCATCTGGACCTGGAGACGCGCAATTGGCTAGAGGGCTACCTCAAGGGCTATCCCTTTGGCTACATTCTCATCTCGCACGATCGTTATTTTCTCGACGTGACGATCGACCGCACGGTTGAGATCTGGAACAAGCGCCTGACCATCTATCACGGGAATTACACAAAATATCTCAAGCAGAAGGACGAGCGGCGCGAACAGCTCATGGCCTCCTATCGGAACCAGAAGGAACGCATCGAGCATCTTGAAGCCTTCATCAATCGGTTCAGATACCAGGCCACCAAGGCCAAACAGGTGCAGTCGCGCATCAAGGAGCTCGAAAAGATCGAGCGCATCGAGGTTCCCGAGGAGGAGGCGGTCATTCACTTCAAATTTCCGCAGCCGCCGCCCTCGGGCCGTATTGTGGCTGAAGCCGAGGGGCTTGGGAAGAGCTACGGGCAGAAGCATGTGTTCAGCGCAGCGCGATTTACGATCGAGCGCGGCGACCGCGTGGCGCTGGTGGGTGTGAACGGAGCGGGCAAATCCACGCTGATCAAATTGTTAACCAGCGAAGAAACGCCAAGCGCGGGATCGATCCGCCTGGGCCACAACGTTGCCGCCGAATATTTTGCGCAGGATCAGTACAAGGTGCTCGACCCCGAAGCGCGCATGCTCGACGACATGAACCGCTCAGCTGTGCGCGTGCCGGAGGTACAGCTGCGTTCGCTGCTGGGCTGCTTTCTCTTTTCCGGCGACGACGTTTTCAAGCCGCTGGGCGTGCTTTCGGGCGGGGAGCGGAACCGCTACGCGCTGGCGCGGATTCTTGTTTCGCCGGCAAATTTTCTGTTGCTCGACGAACCGACCAACCACCTCGACATGCGCGCGAAGGACGTGCTCCTTGAGGCGCTGGCCAGTTATAGCGGCACGGTGGTCTTTGTCTCGCACGATCGCTACTTCATCGATCGGCTGGCCACGCGCGTGATCGAAATTGAGAGCGGGGCAGTGACGGCGTACGAAGGCAACTACGAAGACTATCTGCGGCGGAAGTCAGTGCTGGCTGTGGCTGTGCCCGATTCTGGCCTCCTAAGCAATGCCGCGCGGTCGCCCCATCCTTCGCGCAGCGAAGGGTCGGAAACAATGCAGCCTTTCCAAGCGTCGGCAAACACCATCGTCATCGAAGGCGGCTACGACGGGCCGGAAAACCCAGAGACGAAGAAGCAAATTCGCCGGCTGAATCCCATCAAGCAAAAACAGATGCGGGACCGGTGCGCCTTTCTCGAAGAAGAGATCCCGCGGATCGAGAGCGGCCTTGCACACACCGAAGAGCAGTTGGGGATCTACATCTCGGCTGCCGAAACTGAGCGCCTAACAACGCTCTCTAAAGAGCTTCGCGGGCAGTTAGCCGGGCTGACATCGGAGTGGGAAGAATTGACGGAGCAGTTGGAAGGCACATGAGTTGGTCTGCAGGCGGATTGTCCGGACCTGGACTATTCTCAGTCTTAACGTTTTTGGGGTCATCGGGGTTCGTAGCCCTGCCAGATGTACTCCAGGGCCTCGGGCAGCGTTTGTTGCTGCACGCCGTGGTCAACATGGCCGGCATTTCGGGCAAAGACGAATTGGTACGGATATTGCTTTGCGGCGAGCGCCGTGGCCATGCGCTCATTGGCCAGCACCCAGTCGTGCATATTGTCGCGCATCACATTGGGATTGAAGAGGTCCCGGTCGCCTACTTCCAGCCACAACCGCAGTGGCTTACGGCGGCTATCAGGGATGAGCCGCTCGTGGAAATCCCAGGCCCCGTGAGGTGAGCGCGGATTCCACGGCCACTGCTGGTTGACAAATGTGCCTGAGTAGACCAGCACTCGGTGGTACCACTCCGGGTGGAACCACGCCATGATAAGTGCGCAGGAGCCGCCGGAGCTCGCGCCCATTGTGGCTCGCCCATCGGGATCGTGGGTGAGCCGCACATGGGCCTGGCTTTCGACCGCCGGCAAAACTTCGTGCTCGACAAATTCCGCGTAGCGGCCGGACATGGTGTCGTATTCGAGGCCGCGCTCGCTGCCTTGTGCGTCGTCTCCTCCGTTACCGATGGACACTGCGACGATCGGCGGCAGCTTATGCTCGGCAATCAGTTTGTCGAGCGCTGCGAAGAGACGGAGATCCGGGCCATCGGCGCCCACGATGAAGGGAGCTTGGCTGCCGGGAATGTAACCCTTCGGCACATAAACGGCAACCTTGCGAATATAGGGCGCGGGATGCGTCTGCACACCGAGAAGCCGCGCTGGATTCGCCGGATCGGGCGTCCCAAGGGAGTCGCTGGTCCGGGCGATCCCAGGGAAATACTTGCTCTCGCTGGAACTCATTGTGAATTCGACAACCGTGCCGTCGAGCGGGCGATCCGGATCGGCGAGCTCGGGCCCTGGGGTGTGGGTTGGGCCGATGATGAAGTTGCCGTTCTGGCTCGGATCGGGAACAGCGCCGTCGGGCAGCCCGGTTGCAGTGACATACCCTGGCGTGTGCGGATCGCGCGTGGGCATCGGCGGCCGCGTGGCTCGCGGTGCGGTCGGTGCGGCAGGCGGCGCGCCGGTGTTTTGACCATATACGGGCTGCATGGTGGCAACAGATACCAGGCAGGTAAAGGCAAAGGGAAGGATGCGGCCGGGAAATTGCATGGAACCATTGTCTGCCATGGGCTCAGTTTGGAGGAAACGCAATCTGCTGGCGGACCCAGGCGTGTATCCGTCGTGCATAATCGAATTACGATGGCTCTTTTGTGGAATCCCGAGAGCTGGGCCCAGCGGCTGGCCGAGCTAGAAGCCCAAACGGGCGATCTGAAGGAGGCTCCGCTGCGCCGCGACGTGCGCTCGCTGGGCACCCTGCTTGGCTTGGTGCTGCGCGAGCAGGCCGGCGACGAACTCTTTGCGCAGGTTGAGGCGCTGCGGCAGGGCACTATTCGCCGCCGCGACGCCGACGCGCACGGAAAAACCGAGGAGGCCGCGCGGCAGGATTCCGCCGCGATGGCGCTGGTGCATTCGCTGCCCGTGGAGCGCGCCGTTGTGCTGACGCGGGCGTTTGCCTTCTACTTCGAACTTATCAACCTGGCGGAAACGAACCATCGAAAACGTCGCCGCGTGGCGCTTCGCCTGAATGGCCAGGCCGGCCGGCAGCGTGGGTCACTTGCGGGAACATTGGCTGAAATGCGCCGTGTGGGAATCGGCGCGGAGGAGGCGCTGAACTGGCTGCGACGCGTGCTCATTGTGCCGGTATTCACGGCTCATCCCACTGAGGCTGCGCGTCGCACCGTGATGTTCAAGCGCCGGCGCATCGGCGAATTCCTTGAGGCGCTTGATCGAATCCCGCTGCCTGCGCAGGATATGGCGCGGCTCGAGGAATTAGTGCTGGCCGAAATCACAGGCCTGTGGCAGACCGACGAGGTCCGATCGCGCCGGCCAACGGTCTACGACGAAGTGAAGATGGGGCTTGACTATTACGACGTCTCCATCTTCGAAACATTGCCCGAGCTTTATCGTGAGATTTCGGCGGCATTGAGATCGGCGTACGAGCTGGAGATTGAGCCGTTGGAGCTGCCACAGGTGTTGCAGTTCGGCTCCTGGATCGGCGGCGACCGGGACGGCAATCCATTTGTTACACCCGAAGTAACGCGGCAGGCCCTCAAACTAGCGCGTGGGCATCTGCTGCTTTACTATCAGCGACGGCTCGACGAGATCATTGACCTGCTGACTACGAGCGCGCAACAGAGGAAAGTGAGCGAAGCGCTGCTGGAGCGCCTGCGCGCCTACGTGGCGCAGGTGCATACGCAGGAGGCAGAGGTTTTCGGCTCGCAATACGAGTTTGAATATTATCGCCGCTTCGTGATCTGCCTGAAGGCGCGCATCCAGCGCACGCTGGAGCGGGCAAGCGAAGGGATGAGTACGAGCGGAGGGCTGCCGGTGACCCCGTTTACGCTGGCGCGCGGCCACGACAAGCTCACCCAGGCGCTGCCCGCTTACTGCTCGGTTCAGGACTTCATTGACGATCTCGAAACGCTGCGGGCATCGCTGGCCGAGCATGAAGGCATTCGCATCGCGCGCACCCTCATCGATCCGCTCGTCTTGCAGGTGAGGACATTCGGCCTGCATCTGCACACGCTCGACATCCGTCAGCATGCGCGCATTCACGCTGCAGCGTTACGCGAGGCCATCAGCGACACCATTGCGCCGTCGCTTCAAGGTGGACTCTCAGAGGAAACAGCGAAGGTGCTGGAAACGTTTCGAGTGGTGGCTGAGGTGAAGGCTGGGTGCTCGCCGGAGGCGATTCGCCAATACGTGATCAGCGGGGCATCGTCCGTCGAAGATGTGCTGGCTGTGATTCGACTGGCGCGGCTGGGCGGCGTCGCCGTGGAGGGCGCGGGCCCTGAAGCGGAAATTGAGCCCGGCCGCGATCCCGGGCTGATGCCCGTACCGCTCTTTGAGTCGATTGAGGATTTGCGCAATGCGCCATCGGTTTGCCGAGAGCTGTGGAGCCGGCCCGACTACCGCCGGCTGCTTAAATCGTGGGGCAACTGGCAGGAGATCATGCTCGGCTATTCCGACTCCAACAAGGATGGCGGCATGTTGACTTCGACATGGGAGATTTTCCGTGCACACCGCGATCTGCATGTAGTGGCGCGCGAGGCGGGATTGAAGTTGCGCATCTTCCATGGCCGCGGCGGCACGGTCGGCCGCGGCGGAGGGCCAACCCATCGTGCCATCTTCGCGCAGCCATTCGATTCTTTCGATGGCCAGCTGCGCATTACCGAGCAGGGCGAAGTTCTCAACTTCAAATATGCCGACGAAGTTCTGGCCGAGCGCAATCTGGAGCTGATGATTGCCGCTTCGCTCGATGCACTGGCTCGGCCTAACGCGCGCGACCCCGAGGGCCACTTTACCGGCATACTCAAGCCTGAGTGGGAAGCCGCGTTCGACGAACTATCGAGCCTGGCGTATGACACGTACCGCAAACACATACTCGAAGACCCCGGCGTGATCACCTATTTCGAGCAGAGCACGCCGGTTGGCGAGTTAGAGAACGCGAAGATCGGATCGCGACCGGCGCGCCGCAGCGATTCGCCCAAGCTCTCCGATCTGCGCGCCATTCCCTGGGTTTTTGGGTGGACGCAATCGCGGCTGCTTGTGCCGGCGTGGTTCGGCGTGGGGTTCGCGATCGACCAATTCCTTGCGCGGCCCGGCGCGCTCGAATTGCTGCAGACGATGGCCAGGGAATTTCCGCTGTTCATCGATTTGCTGCGCAACGTCGAAATGGCGCTCGGCAAAGCCGACCTGGGAACGGCGCGGCTTTATTCCAAGCTGGTGAAGGACGAGAAACTGCGCGAGCGCATCTACGATATGTTCGATGCCGAGTTCCATCGCACCGTCCGCGCGGTACTCGCGGTTACGCGACAGAAAGAACTGCTCCAGAGTAACCAGGTGCTTGCGCATTCGATCAAGCTTCGCAACCCCTACGTCGATCCCATGCACTTGATCCAGGTGGATATGCTGCGCCGGAAGCGCGCCGGCGAAGATACTCCCGAGGTGAACCGGGCCATCGCGGCGACGATCAACGGGATCTCTGCGGGCTTGCGAAACACCGGCTGACAGAAAAGGAAATTGCGATGATCCTGCATCAGCCCCGCGTGCGGCCGGAATCTTGGAAGATCAGGAAAGAGAGCATCGCTGCAAAGTGGAAGTGGGCGACTCCCTTCATCGTTGTCGAATGGATTGGGGACTGGTTTGCATTTTTACTGAGCAACTGGTCATTCCTCGAGGTCCTTGAGTATTTAGGCACGTTTTCCGTCCTTATCGCTGTCATCTTTTACTTTTCCGAGTCGGGCGACCGGGTCAAACAAAGGCATTACCAGGCTTGGCAGGTGATCAACACGGCGCAGGGCAAGGGCGGCAGCGGAGGAAGAATCGAAGCGTTGCAGGAACTGAATGCGGACAAAGTGCCGCTGGTGGGAGTCGATGTCTCGTCGGCGTTTCTTCAGGGGCTCGATCTGCACGGCGCGAACCTGATGCGCTCGGATTTCAGCGCGGCCGATCTGCGCAACAGCAATTTCACCTCGGTCGACTTCTCGCTTTCGAATTTGAACGCAGCAAATTTGCGAAACGCTCACCTCGATCGCGCGAAATTCGCACAGACGGATCTGCGCAACAGCGACTTGACGGGCGCCAGCCTGGAGGACGCAGATCTTTCGGGAGCCGCTCTCGATGACTCCGACCTGAGCAACACGGATTTGAAGCAGGTCGCGTGGCAGCACATCAAGAGCCTGAAGGGCGCCAATATCGCGGCGGTTAGAAATGCGCCCGACGGTTTTGTTGCGTGGGCAAAAAGCAATGGGGCGGTCGACCGTCCAAGTGGAGACGAGTGATCAAATCCTCGCCGAACGATCTGCTCGATTGCAGGATCGATGAAGGGTCGCTTGCTCCTGTTCTGGGCCAGAGCGCCCCTATTTCCTGCAAATTGATCAAGGATCAGCTCGGGGCAAGCTTCAGGCCGGTATCTTCGCTGATAGCCATGGCCCTTGCCATACCGGGCGCGTTGGGTCTAGGCTATGTATATGCATCGATGTCGCTAACGCCGTCCCTGGTGCCAGCTCCGATGCCGAAGTGCGCTTGATGGCGCGCGATTTTCTCTCCTGACAAGCTGCACCGTTCCCCTAGAATCCGTTTCACAAGCAATCCGAGTCTCAGGCCTCGGAAAAAGGAGATCATCATGGCGCGCATTGCCACGAATGTTACTGAGTTGATTGGCCACACCCCCCTGGTGCGGCTGAACCGTGTGGCAGCGGGATTGCCCGCTACCGTCGTCGTCAAGCTGGAAAGCCAGAACCCCGTATCGAGCGTCAAGGATCGCATTGGGTTTGCGATGATCGACGCGGCCGAGAAGGCGGGCAAGATCGCACCCGGCAAGACTGTGCTGATTGAACCCACCAGCGGTAACACCGGCATTGCCCTTGCGTTTGTGGCTGCGGTCAAGGGCTACCGGATCATTCTGACCATGCCGGAAACCATGAGCCTTGAGCGTCGCGTAACGTTGTTGGCCTTCGGCGCGGAGATTGTGCTTACGCCGGGTCCCAACGGCATGAAGGGCGCTATCGCCAAGGCCAACGAGATCAAGGAAAAGACGCCGAACGGCTATATTCTGCAACAATTCGACAACCCCGCCAACCCGGCAATTCACCAGGCCACAACGGGACCCGAGATCTGGGAGGACACCGACGGCAAGGTGGATATTCTCATCTCCGGCGTGGGAACCGGTGGCACCATCACCGGCGTGGCCAACTACATCAAGCCGAAGAAGCCGTCGTTCAAGGCCATTGCCGTTGAGCCGACCGACAGCCCGGTGCTCTCCGGCGGCAAGCCAGGGCCGCATAAGATTCAGGGTATCGGCGCCGGATTTGTGCCGAGCATTCTAGACACGAAGCTCATCGACGAGGTCATTCAGGTAACGAATGATGAGTCGATTGAGATGGCGCGCCGCCTGCCTCGCGAGGAAGGCCTCTTTGTGGGCATCAGCTCGGGAGCAGCGGTTGCTGCGGCGTTGAAGGTTGCCGCAAGGCCTGAGAACGCGGGCAAGCTGATCGTAGCCGTGCTTCCCAGCTTCGGCGAGCGCTATCTGTCGAGCGTGCTGTTTGAGCCGCTGCGTCAGCAGGCCCTTGGGCTGCAGGCCGAGCCGATTGCGGTGACGGCGTAAGAAAGGCAGGCAACGAGGGAACAAGGGATTAAGGGACCAAGGGCGCAGCCTGCCTGTCGGCTTGATGTCGGTTTCTTGTTCACTTGTTCTCTCGTTCCCTTGTTCTCTATGTCCGTGTTTTTCCGAATGCGCGATGAAATCAGCTCCATTATGGAGCGCGATCCGGCTGCGCGCACACGCCTGGAAGTCGTTCTTTGCTACCCGGGCCTCTGGGCGGTGTGGATTTATCGCGTCTCGCACTGGTTCTGGGTTCACCACTTTTTTCTACTCGCGCGCGTGGTCTCGCAGATTGGCCGCTTCTATACCGGCGTCGATATTCATCCTGGCGCCTTGATCGGCGAACGCTTGTTTATCGACCACGCCACGGGGGTGGTAATTGGCGAAACAGCTATTGTAGGCAGTGACGTGACCATTTATCAGGGAGTGACGCTTGGCGGCACCGGCAAACAACACGGCAAACGCCATCCGACGATTTGCGATCGCGTTTTCATCGGCAACAATGCTAATATCCTGGGCAACCTGACTGTGGGTGAAAACTCACGAGTAGGCGCGGGCTCCGTGGTTCTCTCCGATGTTCCTCCGAACTCGACCGTGGTGGGCGTTCCGGCTCACATCGTCTATCGCAATGGCGAGCGGGTGCTTCTCACCGATCCGCACGACATCAAGGATCCGCTCTCCGACGCGCTCATCGCACTCTCAGCGCGGGTGGAGGAATTGGAGGAGCGGCTGGGCGCCGAGCCCTGCC
Source organism: uncultured Acidobacteriaceae bacterium (assembly GCA_963762905.1). GTDB lineage: Bacteria > Acidobacteriota > Terriglobia > Terriglobales > Acidobacteriaceae > Telmatobacter. The sequence goes on from CAVXMJ010000001.1 coordinate 51,077, forward strand.
CGCCCGACCCGTTTGCCGCTGAAGAGGCGGAACGCACAGCATACCGCGTGGCACTGGAAAGAATGCGGGTATACGTCACCATGGGTGAAGGCATCTAAGAGCTACAGGCGGCGCATTGCAAGCCGGAGTGTAACCTCATATGCTTGGGAACGGGGCAAGTGAACGTTGCCGGGCTCTCCGGGCTTGCTTTCTTTGCTAATCATCGCCCCACAGGATCTGCTTCGGCTCGATGGCCTCCTCACTCTCGTTTACGAAATTTGTCTGGAAGAATCTGCGGCGCCGACGGCTCAGGACCATGCTGACCCTGGGCGGGATCAGCATGGCTGTAGGCGCGTTTGTCGGCCTGGTGGGCTTCTCCCGGTCATTCGAGCAGCAATGGATCAAGATTTACTCCAGCAGCCGCACCGACATTGCGGTGATTCGCGGCACATTTCTGAACACCTCCCTGGATCAATCCGTTACCGGCAAGCTGAAGGACATTCCCGTTGTGGCGCAAGCCGCGCCCGCGATCATCAACGAGATGGACCTGACCTCGGATGAAAACGCCCTTGTGTACGGCTGGCTGGCGAGCGGATACCAGCTCGACTCATTACAGATCCTCTCAGGAAGGCGATTTCGTGACGGCCAACCGGAGGTGATGCTGGGCGATGTTCTGGCGCAAGGGCTGAAGAAAAAGCCCGGCGACACTCTGGAGATCGAGGGGTCGCCGTTTACGGTGACGGGCGTCTACCACGGCGGTTCGGCACTCGAAGCCGACGCCGTGATCATGCCGCTCGATCAGCTTCAGCAGTTGAGCAGCGTGCAGGGCAAGGTTTCGACGATTGACGTGCGCCTGCGCCCGGCCCCGCGAGGCGAGCCGTGGGAGCACTACATCAAGCGCGCGCAAGCTGAGATTGAAGCGGCACTGCCGGGCCTGAAGGCGATTCCCGCGGCCGAACGCGCCAGCGACAATCAATTCGTCAAACTTGCCCAGGCTTCCGCATGGGGAACTTCCATGCTTGCACTCGTGATCGGAATTCTGGGAATTGCGAACACCATGGTGATGAGCGTTTTCGAGCGTACGCAGGAGATCGGCACCCTGCGCTCCATGGGTTGGAAGCGGTCGCAGATCCTGCTCCTCATCGAATTCGAGGCGGCCATTCTCGGCCTCGGCGGGGGCATCTTTGGACTTTTGCTGGGATGGGGATCTCTGCGTATTCTCGCGAGCCTGCCGCAGACTGCGACCTTCGTCTCCGATACCCTCGAGTGGCCGTTGCTTTTGCAGGCGATGCTGATTGCGCTCGTCGCAGGGCTGATTGCCGGCGCGGTTCCCGCCTGGCGCGCAGGGAAGCTTTCGCCAGTCGACGCGCTTCGCCACGACTGACCCTTGCAGAGAATGCTTCAGGCAATCTTTTCTGAGAACCGCTCTTGCAGGACGCGCCGGAGAAACTTGCCGTTGTGGTTCTGCGGCAAGCCACCGGGATCGAGAATCCAGATGTGCCGAGGCGCTTTGTAGGCGGCGAGGTGATTCCGGCACCACTCCAGAAGATCGGTTTCGCCCTCGGGCGAGCCTGGCAGCAACTCGACAGCGACAGCGGGCACTTCGCCTTTCTCCTTATGGGGCAGGCCGAAGGCAATGGCGCGAGCCACCGAGGGATGAGCCAGCATCGTCTCTTCCAACTCGCGCACGTAAACCGAGTATCCCCCGGATTTGATGACGTCTTTAATGCGCCCTACGATGCGGATCATGCCAAAGCGGTTCCGCGTGGCCAGGTCGCCCGTGCGTAGCCATCCATCATTTGTCATCAGGCCGTTGTTTCTGTCGTTGTCATTCCAATAGTGCGGTGCAATGCCGCGCCGGTGAATCTGACACTCGCCTGGTGTACCCGCCCGAACGCGCCGGCCGTTTTCATCGGCGATGCGAACACGGAAGGGAGGAACGGGAAAGCACAGTTGGCCGCTGCCGGGGAAGAGCGAGAATTCGACGCCCATCATGGCTAGTCCACCGAGCTCAACCATCCCATAACCATTCAGGATGATGGGTGGTATCCGCCGGCCGCCTGGGAGCCGGAGCAAGGCTCCAAATTCGCGCAGGCGCAAGCGAACGTCGGAGGGCAGGTAGTCGCTCGCAGATAGCCACACGCGCAGGCTGGCCAGCCTGCGTGGATCGGGATTGCTATTCACCACTCGGGCAAGCATCGCAGGTACGCCAACAAAGGCGCTTACACCGAATCGCTCGACCAGTTCGAGGGCGTTTTCAACGTCAAAACGCTCGAGAAAGCATCCGCGAACCCCGGCCATCAATCCGTAAAGCGCAATGCTGACGGCCATGATGTGCGACCAGGGCAAGGCGACCAGTGCAAGATCTTTGTGGCCGAGAAAAAGCCCGGCAAACACAGTGGACGAACGTGCGCCGAGAAGAGCACGGCTTGAAAGAGCCGCTCCCTTGGGAAACCCCGTGGTGCCGGAAGTATGGAAGACGGCGACGGTGGCCGCCGGATCGATTGTGACCGGTGGAAACGGCGCGCCACTATCCTGAACGCGCACAAATCCGTCGAGAGTTTCCGCTTCCGGGCCCGCCTGGATCCAGGCGCGAACATTCAACTCGCCGCGATCTCGAATGCTGCGCTCAAAGACTGTTTTGTCGGTGACAAGAATGCGGGTGCCGCTGTCTGCAAGGATGCGCTTGACTTCGCTGAGCGAGAGCTGCGGATTCAACGGAACAGCAATCCCGCCTGCGCGGATGATGGCCAGGAACCAATGGAAGCAGTGGTGATCGTTGGTGCAATAGACCGCAACCGGTTCAGCGGGTCGCAGGCCGATGGATCGGCGAAGGAAGCCGTCGATCTGGCAGATTGCCGCGTGCAGATCGGAAAGCTGGAAGTTTCCAGTGGCACTCACCGAGACTTCGGAATCGCCCTTGCACCGAAGCAGTTCGTCTACCAGATTGGCGACGGTAATGCTTCGATCGCGAGCGAGCCGAATTTGGCGACGGAGACTCATTATGCCGGGACTTCCTTGCGGCCCCAATCGCTGGCCACGCAATAGTGCAGCAGGCGGTCGAGATAGTCCATTACGGGCGGCGGTGTAATTCCCACGGGACCCAGAAGCCGCTCGGCGTTTGTGGTGTCGAACTGCATACGCATGGTGAAGTAGTCGCGGTAGGCGGCGCCGTCAACGAGCACGCGTCGCTTTTTGCCCCAGAGCATGAGAGAAAGCAGCGGCCTGACAGCGGCAAAGAAGATTTTGGGATCGACATACCGTGGCTCGCGAACTTTGAAGTACTCCGCAGCGCGCCTCGCGACGCGCTCGATGGTGGCGCTGGCGTTGGGCCCGGCGCATAGGTGAACCGTGGCACCGACTGCACTCTCGTCGAATGCGAGCTGGGCTACAGCCTTGGCCACATAATCGACGGGCACAATATCCAGGACTGCGTCGCGGAACCCCGGCACAGTGCGCCAGAGCCTTCTGGAGTAGATCTTCAGCGGCCAGTACAGCATTTTGAAGCTCGAAGTGACGCCGGTTTGCGAATCGCCCACGATAATGCTTGGACGCAAGATTACGCAGGGAAGTGAGCCCATGCGCGAACGCACCAGCGCCTCGGCTTCAGCCTTGGTTTGCTCGTAGGTGTTGCGGAAATGCTGGCCCACGTCGAGCTCATCTTCGCGGATCAATCCTTCGCGCTCTCCCGCTACATAAGCAGTGCCGACGTAGGCAAAGCTCTTGAGCGACGGCATGGACGCGGCGAAGTCCAGCATCTTCCGCGTACCGTCTACATTCATGTGCCGGGCCTGCTCCAGCGAGTGGTCAAAGCGCACGGTTGCCGCGCAGTGAATCACCCGAGTGGTCTCCGCCGCCAGAGTGAGCAGGGTTGAATCATCCAATCCGCAGTTGGGCTCGCTTACATCGCCGGCATAAACCTGCACGCGCTGTGAGTCCGCCGCTTGAATGATCGATTCCGCGCGTTGCGCAGGCGTTTGGCCTTGCCGTGGGCGGATGAGCAGCGCAAGCCTGGCGTGCGGCTGGCGCTGAAGCAGCTCATGGACCACTTGCGTGCCCAGAAAGCCCGTCGCGCCAGTCACCAGGATCAGTTCTTCTTGATTCATGTAGAAGGCAGCACCAGTCCGCGGTTCACATGCAGTCCGCCGCGAATAACCATGCGCGTCGCGCTGAATGGGGAACCTTAGAAGATTATATTTGGAAATCGCCCGGCGCGTAAGTTTCAAGCCATTTGGCGTGGTTTTCGGATGACGATTTGTTCATGAGATCACCCCGCGTGTGCCTCAATGAACATCCACTGAACGGTCGTCCTCGTACTCCATGATGTGGAAGTATCCCTCCCAACCGCTCCACGATGCTGGCGCGGGCAGCTTGGCCATGGGATCCTTCAGGTGGTCGGCATAAGCCTGAAGCAGTTCGTGCGTGCGATAGACGCCCGTGAGCCAATCGCCGCGATACCAGTTCTTCCACTTGCCGTACTCGGCGGCGTGCATGGAGGCCTGAATCGCGTCGAGTGCGCGCAGGGCTTCGGCCGTCTCGCTTTGCGCTTTTGCCGTGTCTCCGGCGTTCGCGTCTCTCACGGCGCTGGCGACCTCAAACAGCATGTGATTGCTCTCACGATTAATGGTGATCATGGTCAGGACCGCTTCCTGGTAATAGTTGCTGGATGCCGGATCGATCAGGCTTTTCGCGGCAACCGCATTCTTCCACACCGCATCCCAGCGCGGCTGGGCGTCGGCGCAGTCCTTGATGTCCCGATCGATCAGGGATGCGCGTACCTGCGCATCCGGCTCCGGCATCACGCGCGGAAGTGTCCACTTCGGCGACTGGCTGGGAATCGCAATCACCTGATGCTGGCTCAACGTATCCAGAATGAGCCGGCGAGCTTCGGAGTGATAGTGGTTATCACCCTCGACGAGGGGAACGTCGCTGTGGGCCATGGGCGGCGGCGCGTTGCCGGCAGAGGTGAGTCGCGGCGGCCCGAACGGCGGGCGCAATGAGGGCGCGGCAAAGTAGTCTTTGTAGGTCTTGGTCAACGCATCGACGGAGCGCGGGCCAAACTCGTCCGTGATCCACCGGCGATAATACGCGTCTTCGCTTTCGCTGCTCGACTCAGTCTGCGCTGCACCGGTGCTCGCGGGTAAGCCGGACAGATTACCGGCCCAGGCCATATTCATCACGGCGCGCGTGGTCATCACATAAGGCCGAATGTCGCTGGTGTTCACAAGAAAGTATGAAGTTGCGCCGGCCTTGATGTAGCGCCCGATTTCGGACTGGATGATTCTCACAGAGACCATCTCCGAGAGTTGATTTGCCTGGCCGTTCATCATGGCTACATGAAAGTACATTCCCTGGCCCGCGGCGACTTTGCCGCCATCCTGCATGTCCCCGTAGCCGGTGTCGGCCCACACCAGACTGACCTCCGGCGGAATCTTCAGGTAGCCTTCCTGCATGAGCCGCGCGCCCTCCTGCCAAAGATCAGTGACGAACTGCGCGTTGGGGTATTTAGCACGCACAATCTTCATCTGGTCGGCGACGGCCTCGCTGATGCGCTGGCCGAGAAGCGGATCGTTGTTGCGCACACTTTCGTCGAGCGACGCATAGCTTGAATCCGAAAGCCCCCGCAGGCCCACGCTCCACAAGATTTCTTGGTCGGGCTTGTACAGGTTCACAGCGTTGGTCCAGGCGCGCTCCAGAATCTCGGGGTGCGTGGAATAGTTGTAGGGCACATTCGCCGGCCATCGCGCCACGTTCACGCCGAGCGGGATGGCGTGGTGCTGGTTGATGATTAAACCGCGTTCAGTTGCGGCCTGCACCTGCGCGTCATCGGGAAATATCCAGGTGCCCGGCACCACAATGTTTCCCTTCAGACGCAGAGTGGTTTCGAAGACCATGTCCCAGACATTGAGCGCGATGCCTGTGTGCTGCTCCTTGCTCCCCGGAATCCAGCCGCTGAGTAGATCTTCGTCGTTAATGAAGAAGCCGCGGTATTTGAAGACCGGGCTTGGATAGGTGCGGGCGAAGTTCGCAGGCAGCAGGATGGACACGCGCTTCGCGGGTTGCTTGTCAGTCCACAAATACATCGGGTCAACGCCAAGGACATGCTGCGAGAACTCGTATATGGCGTAGATGATGCCGCGCATATCCGTACCGGTCAGGCAAACGACGCGCTTGTTGCTGGTGCTTGCAAGCGAAAATGCGAAGGCCTCCGTGCCGCTGGCCGCGGTGCAGGCCGCTTCGGCCGGCGCATTTTGATTTTGCGCAATCAGAATCGTGATCGGGCCGGTGTCGCCCAGACTCGTAACCAGCTTTGGCCTCTGTCCGAAGACTTTGGCGAAGTCATTCCGCAGATCTTCAGTCGCGCGATGGACAGGGCCTGGTTCCTGCGCGCTCTCAACAATGGTTACGGAAGCATTGATGGCGACGGGTTTGGTTTGTGCAGGCGCAGCCGGAGCAGAGAGACCCAACGCGGCCAAAAGGGTAAAGTGCGAAACAAAGGACGGAACGGGACGGGAGAAGATCATCGGGGGTCACCTCGCGCGGAATCTTTGCGACTTGCGATATTCTTCGCGTCACGAATTATACATACTGGCGCGCTCGCATGTCGCTCGAACTTCGGTCCGTAAGCTCAAGTGCTAAAGTGATCTGGATTCCTGAATCCATTCCGAGGGTTTTGCCTGTTGCCGGGTCCTCGCGCGTTGCTCGTTTTCCTTCTCGTCCTTACCAGCGCCGGCTGCGCAGTTGCGCAGCTGCAGGCCGCGCCCGTCCCCGATGAGATGCGCAACAGCTTCTTCGCGATCACGGTGAACAACCAGAGGATCGATGTTGCCCACGCAGCGTCGAACTACGAATTCGTCAGCTTCGACACGACAGGGCCGGCAGATATCTCGATTACCGCAGCCGACCCCCATTTCTGGGACAGTGGCGTCGACATCGAGCCATGGCGGTTAGGGCTGCGCGCATCGCACCCGGACGGAGAGCCGCAAACCATCCGCTTTCGGATCTCCGGGCCGGCGAAGCTCGCCATCTCGCGGCCCGGCGATTTTCTGAACCAGGCGCGCATGCTGTTTCTCTTTGCCGGATCGCCACCGCCCCCTCCACCGAGCGGACCGAACGTCACGGTTGTGCCAGCGGGCGTGCATCGCGAGAGCCTGAATCCCAAGAGCGGCGACACGATTTATCTTGAGCCGGGCGCGTTCGTGTTCGGCAGCCTGAACCTATGGCAGGTTAGCAATGTGAAGGTGCTGGGGCGGGGAACGATCGTCTATGACGGCCCTCAGGATCCAAACGGCGACACGGGCTGGATGCACAAGCCCGACTGGCATTGCATTGTCGCTGACCAGGCGCACAACATTGAGATCGATGGCCTCACCTGCATCATCCGCTCGCGGACGTGGTCGATCCAGATGAAGGATTCCTTCGGCTTGAGATTTGACGATCTGCGCGTGATCGGCGGCGATCAAGGCAACGCGAACCAGGACGGAATGGATTGGCTGGGCGGCGGCGACAGCATTGTGAATCATTCCTTTTTCCGCGCCTCCGACGATGACCTGGCGGCTCTGGGCAATTGGGATGGCTATACCCAGGCTGCCATGGTCGCGCCCGGCGCCGACGTTAACAACATTTTGGTCGAGAACAGCGAATTCTCAACGAGCATCTCCAATGTAGTGAGGCTGGGATGGCCACAGAAGACCTATAACCTGCACAACTTCACGCTGCGCGACTCCGACATTCTGCACGCGGGCATCGGATCGTGCGGGCAGACGTTTGGCCTACTCGGCTTCTGGGGCGCGAACGGAGCCAGCGGCGACCACTCCGGCGTGACATTCGTGAATCTTATCCTCGACAACTGGTATTCGCTGGCGCAGATGGAGCAGGAGCAGCCCAGCCTGCACGGATTCACGTTCCGAAACATTTGGGCGCTCGATCAGCCGCCGCTCGCCGAGTCAACGATAGTTGGCGACGTGAGCGATGTGACCTTCGACAACGTGAAGTACGGCCAGGCGCGCGTGACAAGCGACGCTCAAATGCCACTGGTGGTTTCTGGCGGCGCAGCGCAGCCTGCATATGCGCCGGCGCCTTCGATCGCGGCGGCTTTCAGTGTGGATCCGCCGATTGTTGCGCCGCGACAGAACGTGACGTTCACCGCGCAGGAAGCGCCGGGCGCGGAGTACACGTGGCTCTTCGGCGATGGCAGTTCGGCGCACGGGCGCCGCGTGCGGCATCGCTTTCCCGACGCGCTGGGGACTGAGCTTGATGGAAGAAATGGCGCGGGAAGATTCCGCGTGCTGCTGCACGTGACGGACAAGTCAGGTCATCAGGACTGGGCTGCGCAGGGAATTGTGGCTGTTGCGCAATCTTACGATGCGGTGAGCGCGGCCGCTTCGGTGTCGCCGGGATTGAGCTGGAAAATCTATTCGGGGACGTGGGCGGCTCTGCCGGATTTCTCGAGCATGCAGCCAGTGTTCACAGGACAATCACCGAATCTTTCGGTGCGCGCGGGGACGCTTTTACGCTACGCGGCGGCATGGGATGGATTCATCAATATTCCTGCCGACGGCGGCTACACCTTCCATCTGATTGACCGCGACGGCGCGCGCTTGACGATCGATGGATTGGAAGTGGCGAAGACCGGACCGGCGTTTGGGCTGGTCTGCGGAACGCCCGGCAATGCGCTGCGCTACGATCGCGGTTCGATCGGCCTGCGCGCCGGGTTGCATGTGATTCACATCGAAGCCCTGAACACGGCCAGCAGCGGTGCGCCGCGACTTCTATGGGAAGGCCCCTCGACTCAGTTAGCCGATGTGCCAGCCGCAGCATTCTCGCACAGGTAGCGGTTGCCAAATCCGCCGAACCCTGCGGAGACGAAACCCGCGCAATTGAGCGCTTCGTTATCGGGTTCGTCTGCATCTGACTACTTTGGGGTCGAAGAGGTCTTGAGATTTAGGAGGTCGGAATGAAGGCAGTAGTGCTCCATGAGTACGGCGGTCCGCAAAACTTGAAATTTGAAGACAACGTTCCCGAACCACAGGTCAGTGGAAATACCGTGCTGATCGCGGCGGCTGCGGCAAGCGTGAATCCAATTGACTGGAAGCTGCGTTCCGGGAGGTTGCAAAAAAATTATCCGTTGACGCTTCCGGCAATTCTGGGCCGCGATGTGAGCGGCACCGTGCGGGCCGTGGGCGCGAATGTGAAGCACTTCAAGCCCGGCGACCGTGTTCTTGCACTTACCAACAAAACCTATGCCGAGCTTGTTGCCGTGGACGATTCGGATGTGACCCATCTGCCGGATGGAGTGGATCTGACGGACGCGGCAGCGATCCCATTGATTTCACTCACCGGGGACCAACTGGTGCGCCTGGCGACAAACGTGCAAAAGGGACAGGTGGTTCTGGTCACGGGTGCACTTGGCAGTGTAGGGCGCGCGGCAGTGCACACGGCAAAGAAGATCGGCGCGCGTGTGATTGCGGGGGTTCGCGGTAAAGAGCTTGACGACGCCCGCTCGCTTGGCGTCTCAGACGTGCTGGCGATTGATGACGATCAGGCGATTGAGAACTTTAGCCCGGTTGATGCAATCGCGGACACTGTGGGCGGCGAGGTCATGACGAAGCTGATTGTGAAGATTAAGCCCGGCGGTTCGTTAGGCTACACTTCAGTGTTGCCGGAAAGTGCGTCGGCACAAAATCCGGCAGTGAAGATTACCCGAGTAGGCGCCAAGCCCGATCCATCAAAGGTGCGCGAGTTCGCCGACGATGTGCGCGACGGCAAGTTCATTCTCCCGATCGGACGCCGGATGCCGTTGCGCGATGCGGCTGAAGCCCACGCGCTGGGCGAGAAAGGCGGCATCGGGAAGATCATCCTGCTGGCGCCAAACACTCACGAATGATTTCTTCATGGCTCGCTCGGCTGCGGCCGCTTCGTGAGATGAACGCAGCCTCCTGATCAGGCAGAGACGCCTAAGTGATGCCGTCGGAGAACACCCGCAGAGATCGGCCGCCGACGATCACCTTGTCGCCGACCTCGATATTCGGAAAGGGATCGTCAAGGTCTTCGGTATTGAGAACCAGGAACCACGGCGTGCCTGAGGGTGGTGCGGGGAGAGTAAACTCCACTCCTTCCGCCGAGGCGTTCACCAGGATCAGGAAGCTCTCATCGTAGATTGGAAGGCCGTCTTCATTGGTGATGGCTAGCGTTTTGCCGTTCAGAAGAACGGCCAGGGCACGATACCAACGAGTGTTCCAGTCTTCATCCGAAAACTCGTTTGCATCGGCATTGAACCAGGAGATGTCTCGCACGACAGACCCGCGAATGACGCGGTCCTGGAAGAATTTGCGGCGGTGGAGATTGGGGTGAATGCGGCGCAGATGAATCAGATTCGATGTGAAATCGAGGAGCTTCTTCTGCGACGGGTCCAGGTTCCAGTGAAGCCAGGTTAGCTCGTTGTCCTGGCAGTAAGCGTTATTGTTGCCGTCTTGCGACCGAGCCAGCTCATCGCCGGAACAGAGCATGGGCACGCCCTGGGAAAGAATTAGAGTAGCGAGAAAGCTGTGTATCTGACGTTGCCGCAGAGTGTTGATGGCCGGATCGTCGGTTGGCCCCTCGGCGCCCATGTTCCATGAGTCGTTGTTGTCGGCACCATCGGAGTTGTTGTCGCCGTTGGCCTCATTGTGTTTCTGGTTGTAACTGACAAGATCGCACAGCGTGAAGCCGTCATGCGCGGTGATGAAGTTGATAGAGGCGTAGGGCCGGCGGCCGTCCATCTCATACAAATCAGAGGATCCGGTAAGCCTGTAGGCGAAGTCTGAGAGCAGGCCTTCATCACCTTTCCAGAATCGCCGCACGGTGTCGCGGTATTTGCCGTTCCACTCTGCCCATAACACCGGGAAATTGCCTACCTGGTAGCCGCCTTCGCCGACATCCCATGGTTCGGCGATCAGTTTCACATCGGCGAGTGTCGGGTCCTGGTGGATGGTGTCGAAAAAGCTGGACAGTTTGGAGACCGCGTGCAGTTCGCGCGCAAGCGTGCTGGCCAAATCGAAGCGGAAACCGTCGACGTGCATCTCCGTCACCCAGTAACGTAGCGAATCCATTACCAGCTTGAGCACCTGCGGGTTCATCACGTTCAGCGTGTTGCCGGTGCCTGTGTAGTCCATGTAGTAGCGAGGATTGTTCTCTACCTGGCGGTAATAGGTGGTGTTGTCGATTCCCTTCATGGAAAGCATGGGACCCAAGCGGTTGCCTTCGCAGGTATGGTTGTAGACCACATCGAGGATGACCTCGATGCCGGCCTTATGCAGCGTCTTTACCATTTGCTTGAATTCGACGACCTGTCCACCCATATCTCCGGATGAACTGTAGCGCGACATGGGAGCGAAATAGCCGAGCGTGTTGTAGCCCCAGTAATCGCGCAGACCACGATCGACGAGGTGTCCTTCGTCAATGAAGTGGTGCACTGGAAGGAGTTCAACCGCGGTGATGCCGAGTCTTTGAAGGTGCTCGATACTTGGTTCACTCGCCAAGCCAGCGTAAGTGCCGCGCAGTTTCTCCGGCACGGCTTTGTTCAACTTGGAGAATCCGCGCACGTGCACTTCGTAGATCACGGAATCCGCTAAAGGAATGTCGGGGGGACTGTCGCCCTCCCAATCGAAGTTGGGCTCGACCACGACCGATTTTGGGACGCCGGCTGCCGAATCCTTGTCGTCGCGAATGAGATCGTCACCCGTCGCAACGTCGTAGGGGAAGATTGGAGCCTTCCAGTCGACGTCTCCCGTGAGCGCCTTGGCGTAGGGGTCGACGAGCAATTTCTTGGCGTTAAAGCGCAAACCCTTCTCCGGTTCCCAAGGCCCTTCCACGCGGTATCCGTACCTCTGACCAACTCGGATATTGCGAACGAACCCATGCCAGATAAATGCCGTGCGTTCTCGCAAGGCGATGCAGTCCGTCTGCTGCCCCGTTTCATCGAAAAAGCAGATCGAAACAGCGGTTGCGTTTTCAGAAAACAAGGCGAAATTAGTGCCTTTGGAACTGGGCGTAGCGCCAAGAGGATAGGGCTTGCCAGGTAGCAGGGTCCGAATCATTCGCCGGGCCTCTCCTTGTAGTAAATGGTCCGCTCATAATCAGATGCGAGATTTTGCCTTGCAGAGGCGGTGACCGGACAGTCCGCGGGCAAAAAACTTCGGCCGAGCCGTCCGAGTCAAGCCGTCAGCCAACGACTTACCCGGCAAAGCGCGCCGGTGATATACAGTCATCCAATCTTGAGTACAAGAGTTCTTATGAGGACAAGTCATGCGGGTTCCGAATCAGGTGCAGGAACATATCGACACGATCGCTAAACATGAGCAGGAGTTTCTGGCGCGAAGATCGCCGGCGGAACGGCTGGGAGACTTAACGGCGGCCGTCGTAGGTAACCTCGGATATGTAGCCGCTCATCTCGTTCTCTTCTTCTTCTGGATTCTCGTAAACACGTTGCATGTGCCGCACATTTCGCACTTCGATCCGATGCCTTTTACGCTGCTCGGAACCGTAGTCGCCATGGAGGCTATCCTTCTGGCCAGCCTGATCCTCATGAGGCAATCGCGGCTGGCCCGCCGCGCCGACGAGCGTGAACATCTGGTGCTGCAAATTCTGCTCCTCACGGAAAAAGAGGTGACAGCGGTGATCAGCATGAACCAGCAAATCGCGAGCAAAGTGGGATTATCCGAGATGGAAAACAGCGAGCAAATCGAACAGCTCAGCCAGAGTACTTCCATCGACGAAGTCGCTCAGGACATACAGAAAAGTCTGTCAGAAGATGTGAAATAGGCCTGCACGGATTACAGGCAAAAATGCCAAGGCCGCCCACTGAGACTTCGGCGGCGGCCCTGGGACGCTTCAACATTTCGGAGGTTGGAGAGTCGGTTACGGTATGCGGATGACGGTGCGGATCTGGAAGTCTGAAGTCCTGGCGAGCACATAGTAGCCATCAACCATACGCCACTCGTAGCCCCGCGGCGGTGCGGCCAGGTGATATTGGTGATAGTCAATCCTGTCGCCGCGATTCCAGTCATCGTGATCGACGCGTCCGCCTTTCCGCCAATCCCTGTGTTCAACATAAGCATGATTGTCGTGATGGTCCTGGGCGGTCGCGTGGTCGTCATGATGGTCCTGGGCAAAGGCGACGCCTCCCATTAGAGTTGCGGAAAGGAACGCCAGGGCTAAAACGGTGTGCAGCTTTTTCATTGAGTACACCTCCATGCCTAGGATGCCTCCGGGACGGGGGGCGTTGTGTGCGTTTATGGCCGATTCACGGCCTTTTGACACTGAGCCAGCAAATCGCTGCCGTTAAGGCAGTTGCGTCGCGTCCCAGCCGCCACCGAGAGCACGGACCAGGCTGACGCTCGCGGCAAACTGCCGGCTCTCGATATTGATGGCGGTCACATGGTTCTGCAAGAGTGTTTGTTCGGCAGTCAGCACCTCAAGATAGCTGGTGGCGCCGGCTTTGAAGCGTTTGTTGGAGAGATCGAAGGAGTGCTGCGCAGAGTCGACGGCGCGCTGCTCCACGCTCGCTTCCTGCTCCAGAATGCGCTGCGCCGAGAGCTGGTCTTCGACGTCCTCGAAGGCAAGGAAGACTGAATTCCGATACGCGTCGGCCTGCGCCTCGTAGCTGTGGCGGGCGGCGTCGGTCAGCGCGTGGCGCTGGCCCGCGTCGAAAAGCAGTTCCGTAGCTTGCGCGCCTAAACTCCACAGCGAGCTGGGACCCTGAATCCAGGTACCGGGGTTCGTGCTCTCAAAGCCGCCCGATCCGCCCAGGGTGATGGTGGGATAAAACGCGCTGACGTTGATCCCGATCTGCGCGTTGGCGGCGTCGGCGAGGCGCTCGGCCTCGGCGATGTCTGGCCGGCGTTCGAGCAACTGCGAAGGCACGCCGATGGGCACCTTGGGCAGCGTGAGATCGAGCGGCGACGGCGGAATGCTGAAGCCGGGAAGATTGAAGTTGGCGAGAGTGCCGACGGCGTGCTCATATTGCGCGCGCGCCACACCCAGGTCAATGAGCTGTGCGCGGACGGTTTCAAGCTGGGTTTGTGCCTCCACGACTTCCACGTCGGTGTCCACACCGCCGGCGAGGAGCCGTTTCGTAAGGTCGAGCTGATGTTCAAGATCTGTAACCGTGTCGGTCAAAAGCTGGATCTGGGAATCGAGCCCGCGAAGGGCAAAATAGTCGGTGGCCATCTCGGCATGGAGCGTGAGGGCCACGTTGGCCTCATCGGCGGCACTGGCTTGAGCATTTGCGCGTGCCTGCTCGACGGTGCGGCGAATGCGGCCCCAGAAGTCCGGCTCCCAACTGGCCTGGCCGGCGATGACGAAGTCGCCGAAGGTGGTGGCGCCGCCCGGGACGGCCAGAGGCCGGTGGGCCGAAACGCGATCGCGGCTGATTGAGGGGCCGGCCGACAGCGTGGGATAAAGATTGGCACGCGCGGCCCGCACCTGGTCTTCCGCGGCAAGGTAAAGTTCCACTGCCTGGCGAAGCTGCACATTGGTTGAATCGATGCGCTCTTCGAGCTGATTGAGCTGCGGGTCCTGGTAGATCTCCCACCATTTGCCTTTCAACATTCCGTCGGATGGATTCGCGGGCCGCCATGCTCCGCCTTGCGGATTGGGCGGAGGGGCGGCGATGGCGGTTGCGCCGGTTTCTTTGTAGGCCGGCGGGGCGCTGTAGGCGGGACGATTGTAGTCGGGACCGACGGGCTTGCAGCCGGAGAGAAAGAGGCAGGGAACAAGTGACCAGGACAACAAGGGAACAAGCCATCCCGGCGAGGACCTGCCGCGGGTGGGCTCGGCAAGAGAGTGAGGCAGCATGGGAGCAAGAAGGCGGGCTCCTTTGCGCGGCCACGTTGTCCGGGTCGGGTGGGCTCGTGCGGTCACGGTCACAGGCCTCCCGCGCCTGACACGGCGTCATTGGACGATTCCACGGTCACCTTTTCTCCCTCGATCAGCGAGTCGGGCGGATCCTGGACGACTTTGTCGGACGAACCAATTCCGCTGACGATCTGGACCGTGGCGCCGTCGTCCTCGCCGATCACGACCGAGATGAGATGTGCAACAGTTCCATCGCTGTCCCTGGTTACAGTTGCCACCTGCATCCCCTCGCGCCTGAAGATCAGCGCGGATGCAGGCACGATGTAAGTTGGCTCGGCAGACGCGGTCTTGAAATGAACCTGCGCCAGGGAGCCAGGCATGAGCTGTCCTGCGCGGTTGTCCAGATCGATCTCGACAAGCAGCGTCCGGCTCACGGGATCGATGGCGTCGGCAGTGCGAACCAGCGTGCCTTCGAAGGTCTTGCCAGGATACTCGGGAAAGGTGAGGTCGACTTTCATTCCGCGCTTCATGGTTTGCGAGAAGAGCTGCGGCACGTTCGAATAGACGCGGAGAGTCTGGAGCGCCTGCATGTGGAAGAGCTCGGTGCCGACGCTTTGTCCGGAACCGGAGCTGATCAGTTGGCCGGTATCGATCTCGCGCGCGGTTACTACGCCGTCGAAGGGCGCATAGACTTTCTCGAACGACTGCATTTCAAGCAGGCGCTGGAGGTTCGCCTGGGCCGACTTGACCGTGGATGCCGTGGCAGCGGCCTGGTTCACAAAAGTGTCGGTGTCCTGCTGCGAAACGGCATTCGATTTGACCAGACCGGAGTAGCGGTCCGCCTGCGTGCGCGCGTTGTTGGCGGTGGCCTGAGCCGTCGCCAGGTCGGATTCGGCCTGGACCACTTGCTTATCAAGTTCAGGCGTGGAGATGACGGCCAGCAGAGCGCCCTTCTTTACTTTGGCGCCGATGTCGTAGTACCAGCGGTCGAGGTAGCCGTCAGTTCGGGCGTAGATCGGCGAATCAGTATACGCGGTTACGTTTCCGGGGAGCACGAGCGTTTCCATGGGCGCGCCGGCTTTTGGCGGAGCAATAGAGACGGTGGGCGGGGCGAGGGTGCTGGTGCGCTGGGCGAGAACAGTGCCGGAGTGCCACCGGCGAAGGATGCCCGCGGCAGCGAGCACGATCAGGATGAGTAGAACTACTCCCACGCCGACCAAAGCCTTGCGCGGAGAAAGAGGCGTTGCCTCGGGAGCGGTGTCGTGGTGAGCCGCGTCGGGTCGAGAGCGTGGATTCGGTTCCTGAGTCATAAGCACCTATTCCGGTCTGGCGTCGAACTCGTCAAAGCGAGCGGCATCGGATTCGTCGTCGAGCTCGCGCTTGCGCCGGTGCTCGAGACGGCCGTGAATGAAAGCGAAGAACGTGGGCACGAAGAACAAGGTGGCCACCGTGGCCAGCAGCAGACCGCCAATGACCGCGCGCCCCAGCGGGGCATTCTGCTCGCCGCCGTCACCCAATCCGAGCGCCATGGGCACCATGCCGATGATCATGGCTAATGCCGTCATCAGCACCGGGCGTAGACGGACGAAACCTGCGTTGAGCGCGGCGCTCCGAGCATCGCCGACCAGGATTTCCAGTTGTTCGCGCGCGAAACTGACTACGAGGATGGAGTTGGCGGTGGCCACGCCCATGCACATGATGGCGCCTGTGAGTGCGGGCACGCTGAGACGTGTTCCAGTGAGAAAAAGAAACCAGACGATTCCAGCCAGCGCGGCGGGGAGCGCCGCGATGATGAGAAACGGATCAAGCCAGGACTGGAAATTGACGACGATGAGCAGGTAAACCAGCAGGATGGAAAAGGCCAGTCCGCTCAACAGGCCGAAATACGATTTATACATCGTCTCGCTCTGGCCGCGAAGAATGAACTGCGATCCCCGCGGCAGATCTTTTTGATGGGCGTTGACAATTTTTTGCATGGCCCGAGTCACGCTGCCCAGGTCAGTGCCTTCGACGTTGGTGTAGATGTCGATGACCGGCTGAATATCGTAGTGGCTGATCGTGCCCTGCTCGTCGCCAGGGACGATGGAGGCAAGATTGCTTAGCACCTGCACCGGCTTGGGGGCTCCAGGTGCGGCCGTGGTGGCCCCGGCAGTCTGTGCAGGAGCAAAACTGCCCAGCGGCGCGGCCCCGGGTGCGCCCGTTGCGGTGCTGCCGGAAGGCGAGGTCATGGCGGCGCTGGTTGCGGAGCTGGTGATGGGCAGGCTTTCAAACGCCGACATGGTGTCAAGCCTGTATTGCGGCGCCTGAATGGCAATGTTGTACGAAACCCCATTGCGCGGATCGAGATAGAAGTTTGGACTGGTCTGGAAGCTGCCGCTGAGCGCCACCAGCATGCTTTGCGCTACATTCTGCTGCGTCAAGCCGGTTGCCTCGGCGCGCGTGCGGTCAACGTTCACGGTGAAGTTGGGATAGTTAAATGGCTGCTGGATGCGTACGTCGGCCGCACCCGGGACATACCGCACCTCGTTGAGCATACGCTCGGCGAGTGCGCGATTGCCATAGAGGTTGGGTCCGACAATCTGGATATCGATGGGCGAGGATAGCCCGAAATTGAGAATCTGGGTCACGATGTCCACGGGCACCGAGTAAAAGGTCACACCGGGATAGTCGCGGGTGAGGACTTCACGCAGCCGCTCGACATATTGCTCGCTGGGATGGTGCTTTTTGGTCAACTGCACCTGGATATCGGCGTCGGACGGACCTACGGGCGCCGACGTGGAATAGGAAAGATTCAACGCGGAGTAGGGCAAGCCGATGTTGTCCAGGATGGTTGAGACTTCAGAGGGAGGAATCTGTTGCCGGATTGTTGCCTCAATATGATCGCAAAGCGCGGCAGTTTCTTCGATGCGCGTGCCAGTGTGCGCGCGCACGTGAATCATGAACTGGCCGGAGTCAACAGAGGGGAAGAAATCCTGCCCGAGGAACGGCGTCAAACCCAGCGAAAGGATGGCCAATAGTGGAAAGACGATCAAGAATGGGCCCGCGTGATCGACGCATAAGGTGAGCAGCCGCACGTATCCCTTGCGGAAGGCCTCAAAGCGCGCCTCGAAACCCAACTGAAACTTGACGAAAGGATTGCGGCTCAGTTGCTTCTTCTGTTTCACGGCGTCGTCGTGTTCCTTGAGCATGTACCGTGCCATTGTGGGCACGACGGTGCGCGAGAGCAGATAGCTGGCCAGCATGGCGAAGACGACTGCTTCGGCAAGGGGAACAAACAGGTAGCGTGCGACACCGCTGAGCAAGAACATGGGCACAAAGACGATGCAGATGGACAAAGTGGAAACCAGCGCCGGGGTTGCAATTTGCGCGGCGCCATCCAAAATGGCCTGCTCGATCTCCTTGCCCGCTTCCAGGTTGCGATTGATGTTTTCGATCTCTACAGTGGCGTCATCCACCAGAATGCCCACCGCCAGCGCCAGACCACCCAGGGTCATGATGTTGATGGTTTCGTGGAGCGCGTAGAGAGAGATGAGCGAGCAGAGAATGGATAGAGGAATGGATACCGCGATGATGAGGGTGGAACGGAAGCTGCCAAGGAAGATCAGGATCATGATGGCGGTGAGGCAGGCCGCCACGATGGCTTCGCGCACCACGCCGCTGATCGCGCTGCGCACAAAGATCGATTGATCGGACAATGCCGCAATCTTTAACTGCGGAGGCATCTGCCCTTTGAAGCCCGGATTCGACAGGATGGCGCGCACGCTCTTGATGATGTCCAGCGTCGATGTCGATCCTGTCTTGAGGATGTTCATCATGATTGCGCGTCGGCCGTCGACGCGGACGATGTTGGTTTGCGGCGGACTCCCGTCAAGTACGTGCGCCACATCTCGGATGTAAACGGTAGCCCCGTTCACGGTCTTGATGGGCATGTTGTTCAAGGCATCGAGAACTCTGGGCGCGGAGTTGGTCTCCACCTGGTACTCAAAACGGTCGAGCTTGATAGTGCCGGAAGGAGCAATTACATTTTGGGCCGCAATGGCGTTAACGACGTCGGTGGGGGACAGGCCCTTGGCCTGGAGCGCTTGCAGATCCAGACTCACCACGATCTCGCGCTGCTTGCCACCGTAGGGGTAAGGCGTTTGCGCGCCCTCCACGGTAGCCAGTTGAACTCGGATGGTTTGCGTGGCAAGGTCATTCAACTGTTGCTCACCCAGACCCGGTCCGGAGAGGCCCAGCTGGAGGATCGGAACACTGGAGGCGTTGTACTGGATGATGAATGGCGGGTTGGTCCCGGGCGGCAGTTGGCGCAACATTACCTGGCTGATGGCGGTGACCTGGGCCACGGCCTCGCCGATATTCACGTTGGGATGGAAGAAGATCTTGATGAGTCCGACGCCGACCAGCGACTGCGACTCGATGTGATCGATGTCGTTCACGGTGGTGGTCATTCCGCGCTCGGAGCTGGTCACGATGCGGTTGGCCATCTGATCGGCCGAGAGGCCGGTGAAGTTCCACACCACGGTGATCACCGGGATATCGATGTTGGGAAAAATGTCCGTAGGCATCGATTCGATGCTGTAGACGCCAAGGATCAAGATCAGCAGCGCGAAGACGACGAAGGTATATGGCCGCCGCAGCGCAAGCCGGACAATCCACATCATAGGCTTGGTATTCGCTCCTCGACCGGCGATCTGGTGGCGTGCCGGCAAATCACTGGCCAGCCATCAGCCGCAGCCACATAACGGGGCCGGTTTTGAACTCTATCTCGGTGCGCGCCAGCTCCTCGGGCACCGTGCTGGAGAGCACCAAAGTGTAACTCCAGCCAGCGTTTCACTAGACATACTATGGTAGCCGATCAACGAAGATGGTGATAACCGGCACGGGAAGCCGGTTGCTCGCACACGGCCCCGCTTCCATCGGACGTCCGCCGGACGGAAAAAGATTCGGCGACTGCAGTCAACCGCCGGAGACAGGGTGTCCTGTTTAGGATTTGTTGTTCACTTCAGGCCCGATTCTCACCCTCAGCGCTACGCGCGCGAAAGTTAATAACAGGCCCGGTTGAGGCGCGTCTAAGCAGAATACCGCCAAGAGTACGGCTAGCCGATGGCTTCCGGTAGACTGGGAGATGGATTTTGAAAAAGGATTCAGCTCGATCTCCGGCAGCGGGCGTGGCAGGAAATTCGCAGCAACGACCGGGCTTGTACCTCCGGCTCGACTCCAGCGACAACAACCTGTCGTCTGGGCTCCCGGGAAGTTTGGGGAGGGTGGGCACGGTCCTGTAGAATCGATCTTTCCTGAAGGAACGATCAGAATCTCCGAGGAAGGACCGGATTTTTAGCGAATGAGGGTGTGCAAATTCTTCCTGTGAACCCGAAATATGGCAAGAAAGAGTTTTTGTGCTCGCCGCAGGGCTCAGACCCGGTGAAGATCAAGCACACTTTCCTCTCTGTCGCCGCGTCCGCTTCAGGACTCGTGGCGCGCGTCCTCATTTTGGTGGCTCTGGTCGCAAGCGCCGGCGTAGCTCTGGCGCAGACACCCGAGACCATCGACCAGATTCGCGTCATCGGCAACCGCCGCATTCCCAAGGAAACCATCCTCGCCCGCATGTTCACCCACCCGGGCGACACGTACGACCCGATTTCGATCGAGCGCGACTTCAACTCTCTCTGGAACACGGGGTATTTTGAGGACCTGCGAATCGAGCGCGAGGATTCCGAGAAGGGCATCATCCTCGATGTTTTCGTCCGCGAGAAGCCTACGATCCGCGACATCATCTACAAGGGAAATAACTCGGTCACCAACTCCGACATCCTGGATGCCTTTAAAAAAGACAAGGTAGGTCTTTCGGTAGAGAGCCAGTACGATCCCACACGGATCAAGCACGCCGAAAACGTCATCAAGGAACTGCTCGCCGAGCATGGCCATCAGTTCGCGACGGTCAAAACGGACGTCAAGACGGTTCCGCCGGCCTCGGTGCAGGTTACCTTCAACATCAAGGAAGGCCCAGTGGTGAAGGTGGGCAGGATCACCTTCGTGGGAAATCAGCATATTAGTGCGCTGGACCTGCGGCGCGCGATGAAGAACCTGAAGCCCATTGGCATTCCATATTCCATCATCTTCGAGGACCTGTTCCCGCAGACATACGATTCTTCAAAGCTTGAGGAAGACACCGAGCGGGTGCGCCAGGCTTATCGTGACAAGGGCTATGCCAACGCGGCAGTGGAACAGCCGAAGACTCAGATTCGCGACGAAGGCGGCCTCAATTGGTTCACCTTCAGGCCGAATACCGGCAAACGCATCGACATCTCGATGACCCTTGAAGAGGGAGACCGCTACCGACTTGGAAACATCACGTTTACGGGCAATAAGGAAATCAATAATCCAAAGGCGCTGCGCGCTACCTTCCCGATCAAGGACGGCGACTGGTTCAATGCCACTGAGATCAGCAAAGGCCTGGACAACCTGAAAAAGGCCTATGGCAGCCTGGGCTACATCAACTTTGGGGCCATCCCTAAGATCTCCTACGACGACCAGAAGAAAACTGTCTCGCTGAACATCGACATCGACGAGGGCAAGCAGTTCTTTGTTTCGCGCATCGAGTTCACCGGCAACACCATCACGCGCGATAAAGTGATCCGCCGCGAGCTCTTGCTCGATGAAGGTTCGGTTTACAACTCCCAGCTGTGGGAGTACAGCCTGCTGCGCCTCAATCAGCTCGAATACTTCGATCCGTTGAAGGTAGATCAGGACTCTGAGGCTCACCAGGATCCGGATAACGGCACGGTCGAGTTGCTTTTGAAAGTGAAAGAGAAGGGCAAGAACTCCATCGGCCTCAATGGCGGCGTCAGCGGGCTCTCAGGTGCCTTCCTGGGGCTGAATTATTCGACCAACAACTTTTTGGGATTGGGAGAAACACTCAGCCTGCAGGCCAACCTGGGAAGCATCAGCCGTACCTTCCAGTTCGGGTTCACGCAGCCATACTTCCGCAATCGTCCCATGAATCTGGGGTTCCAGATCTTCAACAACAAACAGGACTACAACGCGGCGAAGAACTATGAGGCCACTACGGGCGCGTCGGTCAATCTTTCAGCCGCAGAGAAGTCTCTGACGCAGAACTACAACGTAGGGTCTGACGGCATGAATCTCTCAATCAGCTATCCCCTGAGGAAACATGCCTTCCAGCGCGTAGGCGCGACCTATTCGTGGACCAAGTCCACCATTACGGCCTTCAGCACGGCGTCGTCGACCTTTTTCCAAACCATCGCCTTCCGCTCCGGGGTTGAGGGGTCGAACCCGCTGGCTGGCATCATCAACAGTTCGCTCTCGCTCACCTATACCTACGACACTGTGAGCAATCCGTTCCGCCCGCGCGAGGGCAAGCAATACACGGCATATGTACAGACTTCTGGCATCTGGGGCAGCGTGCGCTATGTCAACCCGGTGGTGGCATACAAGCAGTTCATCCCCATGCACTATCTGAAGTTTTCGAAGGACGGGCGCAACGTGCTGGGCCTGCGCGCGCAGTTGGGCTACATTCAGGGATATGGAGGCGAGGTAGCTCCTCCCAATAACCGGTTTTATGCCGGCGGCGAGCAGGAATTGCGCGGCTTTGACGTGCGTGGCGCCACACCCTACGGCTATGTGCCCACCCGGGTCAACTTCCAGCTCACCAATCCTGACGGCACATGCGTGCCCCGCGACCCGACCAATCCGCAGGACAACCAGTGCATCCAGGTGCCGCTCCCCGTCTATGGCATCGCCTCCATCGGCGGCGATTCCAATCTGACCACCAACGTCGAGTACCGCATCCCCGTCGTCGGGCCTTTCATGTTCTCGTTCTTTGACGACTTCGGTATTGATGTCGCGACCAATCGCGGTCAGTTGAAACAGAGTCCCGAGGGCTTCGCCAGCCTGATTGCTCCGCTCTATGGCTGCCCGGTCTACAACAGCGGATCTTGCCAGGGCGGCATCCCGGGCAAAGATGTTGGTTTCCGGCAGGATATTCACCCCGTGGCCGGCACCAATTTCGTTCCGCGCATGTCGCTTGGTGCCGAGCTTTCGGTCATCATGCCGATCATCAACGCTCCGTTCCGCCTCTACTATGCCTACAACCCGCTCCGGCTGTATGAGACGCCCTATTGCAACGACGTGAACCTGGGCGAAAAGCAATTGAGCTGCTCGGCAGAGTTGATTACGCGTTCCATGTTCCCGCCAGGCGGCGCAGGCGACTACACCTATCAGGAAGCCATCGAGGCCTATGGCGCGCAGAACATCTTCCGCGAGCCCCGCAAAACCTTCCGGCTGACAGTGTCGACGACGTTCTAGAAGAGCCGGTTTGACGCTCCGAATTCAGGCTCCTATAATCCCCTCTAGTTCCCGGCGATGCCTACGTGCGCAGGTTTTGTAAGCAGGTCTCAAGCCGGACCCAGCCTCCAAGGCGACCCAGGAAATGCAGTGGTGGTCCGAGGATGCCGCGCCCGCAGGATGGGCACGCGGGAACTCCGAAGGAGTTTTTCAATCGCATGAAGCGTCTGCCTTTGTCCTTTCTTTTGATTGCCGCGGCTTCGCTGATTCCAGCCGTCGGCCAGACTTCCGCCCCAGCCGCGCAAAAGCCCGTTCCGGCCGTCTACACAGGTCCAGCCAAGGTCGCGGTCATCGCCTTTCAAGCGGCTGTAAGCCAGACCAACGAATTCCAGCGCGATTTTGCTGACCTGCAAAAGAAATATGACCCCAGGCGCCAGCAATTGAAGACACTGTCCGACCAGATCGACACCCTGACCAAACAGTTGCAGGACCAGGGTCCGCAACTCAGTGAAGAGGAGCGCATTAGCCGCGCCCGGACCATCGACGAAAAAAAGAAGCAATTAGACCGCGATACCCAGGACGCACAAAGCGACTTCCAGGGCGACCTGCAGCAGCTCATCAACGGTGTGGCTGTCAAAGTGGGCACTCTGATGACCGATTACGCGCAGAAGCAGGGATACACGATTGTGCTTGATGCGGGCGACCAGCAGAACGCCATGGTCCTCTATGCCGTGCCACAGACGGATATCACCAAGGCCATCATCGACGCCTACAACGTGAAGTCGGGCATACCCGCGCCACCTCCCGAAAGCCCGGGCGCGAACCAGCCTGGCGCGGTGGATGCTCCGCAGCCGCAGCCGGTGCCCGCGCACTGAGACCGGTGTGCGGTGAATGGTGAACGGTGGACAAAGACAGCGGGATTTGATGAATCTTGATCGGTGGGCTGTTGCCGGATCATCTACCCCTGTATAATCGACCTAGTTCCAGCTGACGTTTCCATTTGCGTGCTTTTCAAGCCCTGCGCCGACCGGCGCAGCGTCCCCGTCGAAAAGTCGTGAGGTTTGTCAGAAGAGTCAGCCGCTTTGTTGCGTCTAACCGTGGAGCGGAACAGGAATTCCGAAGGAGTTTTCGAAACCCATGAAACGTTCGCTAACATTTGTAATTATGCTGGCTTCAGGTCTGGTCCTGAGTGCCGGCGCCCAAACTCCGGCAGCGCCGGCCGCAACGCAAGCGCCAGCCGCCGCTCCAGCGGGCCCCGCAAGAATTGCCGTCATCGCCTTTCAGATGGCCGTGGCCCAAACGAACGAAGGTCAGCGGGATTTCGCAGACCTCCAGAAAAAATTCGCGCCCAAAGAAGCCGCCCTCAAATCTCTCAGCGATGAGATCGACGCCCTGAACAAGTCGCTGCAAGACCCGGCGGCCAACCTGAGCGACGTGGAGCGCGCCAACCGAAGCAAGTCCGCTGAAGACAAGAAGAAGCAGCTGGACCGCGAGACCGAAGACCTGCGTAACGATGGGCAACAGGATATGCAGGATCTGTACACTTCGCTGGCTTCAAAGGTATACGACGTGATGCAGTCCTATGCCGAGCAGCAGGGGTTCACGCTGGTTCTCGACGTTTCGCAGCAGCAATCGCCTGTGCTCTTCGCCAGCGGCGGCACCAACATTACCAAGCAGGTGATCGACGCGTACAACTTGAAATCGGGTGTACCGGCGCCGCCAGCGCAGCCGGCGTCCGATGCGCCCAAGTCGAGGGGTTTGACAGGTCCGTCGCATTCCCCGAGTGCAGGACCCTCGCCCCACTAAGGAACCGCTCTAATCGCGCGCGAAGGCCCCGGTTGCCGGGGCCTTTGTGCTTTTCCCTGCAGAGCCTCGATATTGTGGAAAAATTTGTGGATATTTCCCAGAGACCCTTCGAAAAAGCCTGCGATTCTTTGCTTGCCAGCGTAAGTCTGGTTCTGATAGAAGGTGTAACTCTTTGGTTCTGAACGGGACTTTGCTGGAATGGCTTCCAACGAGCCCAGGAGCGGGATTCCTAAGGCCGTTTTGTGCATTTGGCCCGCTTTCCACAGCGGGCAATGAATTTCCGATGACAAAAATCACAGACACGCAGAAGTTTGGCATCATTTTTGCTGTTCCTCGCTGACGCGAAGGATGGCCATGAATCCCTCTTGCGGGATAGCACTTTGCCGACCCATTCATGCGTTCCCATTTGCGAGGAGTGAAGCCGCGTTTCGGGCAACCTCGGTCCAATGGAGCTTCTAGCTCAGTGCGCCGACAAGGACCTTTGGACCCGTGGGCTGTGGCTTGCCGCCGAGAGGTTCCATGGTCACGGCAAACGCCTTGGCGACAACCCCTGGCGTCAATCGCACCACGACCGCTCCGCTCTGCTGATTGGCAGAGACCAGGCCGGCATCGATGGGCGCGCCGGACGACGGGACCAGCCACAACTGATAGCTTTTGTCGGCGGGAGGGGGCGCGATCTGGCCGGAATAGACGGCTAGCCCCATGCGTGCGTTATAGAGAACGTGAGCCTGCCCCGGAGGTCCGCCGGGTTGCTGGAGAAGTGTGACCGGGGCGGAATCGGGCGCGCTCGTTACCGCGGCCATAGCTTGCAGGGTTGTAGCATCCTGTGACAGCTGGTTCCGCGAGTCGCCGAGCTGGGCCTGCAATTGCCGGATCTGCTGGCGCTGCTCCAGATCCAGCTTCACGAGCCACCAGGTCGCGAGCGCCAGAACCACCGACGCGGCGGCGAAGGAAAGAGAGAATCGCAACCCCCAGCGGATTTTTCGTTTTTCGACGGGAGCCGCCTGCTTGCCGGCAGATGCTTGCTCCGCATGCACCTTCTGCATGAGCGCCGTCTTAACCGAGGGCGAAGGGGCCAAGGGCGGCGCTGCCAAACCCAGTAAGCTCACGCGCTGGCGGGCGGCGACAAGCTCGGCCCGGCATGCAGAGCAGGTGCGCAGATGCGCCTCGAACGTCTGCTTTTCCTGGCCGTCAAGCGCGCCTAGCGCATAGAGGTCAAGGTCTTCCGGGTTGGCGTGCGGTTCGGTCATCCAAGTATCTGCCTTAACGATTGCATGGCGGTTCTGACCCGGGTTTTAACCGTGCCCAACGGGCACCCGGTGCGTGCAGCGATCTCACTTTGTGTCATTCCATCAAAATACGCGAGCTCGAGTGCCTGGCGCTGCTCAGCCGGAAGCGCTCCGAGCGCGGCGCTTACCCTCCGCGCCAGCTCGGCGCGTGAGGCATCGTCTTCAACATTTTGATCTGAGGCGAAGGTATTGGCGTAGTCACCTTCGTTCTCCTCCAAAAGTTCGCGGCTGCGAGCGCCGCGCAACCGCGAGATCGCACGGTTCCTGGCGATGACCAGAAGCCACGCGGGCAGCGATCCGCGGCTCGCGTCAAACTGACCAGCGTTGCGCCAGAGCTGCATGAAAAGATCTTGCAGCACCTCTTCGGCGGCGTGGCGATCCTGAAGAATACGCGTGAGCATGCCGAATAGCATCGCTGAATAGCGGTCATAAAGCGTCGAAAGCGCGGACTCATCACCTGCCATCATTTTCTCGATGAGCGCGGAGTCAGGCACGTGTGGCATGGGGACAGTCACAAGGCCAAACTCCCTCTATGTCTCGAGTACGCGGTGAAGAGTCTCAATGGATTGTAAATCCCGCTTGAAGTTGCGCTGGAGTGTCGCTCTTTCGACCTTATACCATCCGGCACCTGAGGTTCGATGCCAACTTTTGTAAACCTGTTTGATCCTGCTCAAGCGCGCCACCGGTTTTGTTGATGGACCTCCAATCCGAACCCTGGCCAGGGATATTCTTCCAATCCATGTTGACGGCCCATGGCGTACATGCGGCAGGAGGACCTGACGGCCATTACCGGAAAGCAAGCCGCAGGTGGATGGTTCGGGCATGAGCCAAGCGGACCGATCCAGTTCCTCAAAACCGAATCAACCGAATTCCCGAAAGGAAAGTATTGCCATGAAGAAGCTGATGACTTTTATGTTTGCCACTGCGCTGATCTGCACTTCCGTAGCCGCCCGCGCTGAGAAAGATCCCATGGTCGGCGGAGCAGCGATGTATCCCACCAAGAACATCGTCGAGAATGCGATGAACTCGAGCGATCACACAACTCTCGTTGCCGCGGTCAAGGCGGCGGGGCTGGTTGACACATTGGAGGGTTCGGGACCGTTCACGGTCTTCGCTCCTACCAACGAAGCCTTCAACAAGCTTCCCGCGGGAACCGTGGATACCCTGCTCAAGCCGGAGAACTTAGATCAGCTGAAGAAGATCCTGACCTATCATGTGGTCGCTGGCCGGATCACGACCAAAGATCTGAAAAAGATGATCGAGGATGGCGGCGGCAAGGCCACGCTCAGCACGGTGGAAGGTGGAACGCTTACGGCGACCATGCGTGGCAGCACGATCATGCTTACCGACGAAAAGGGCGGCACGGCGCATATCACGATCCCGAATGTGTACCAGTCGAACGGCGTCATTCAAGTGATCGATGCGGTTCTGATCCCGTAAAGCTTCTACCGATCGACAGCGATCACGAAGCCGGACCTGCCCAAACATGGCTGCGTGATCGCGCCTTATTGCTCGATAGGAACGCTGGAATTGAATCTAATTCTGGGGCGTTTGAGAGCCCGGAGAGGACCGGAGAAGCTATTTCTGCTGCTCTTCGCCGACTCGCAAAACGGCCAGGAATGCTTCCTGCGGTATGTCGACTTTGCCGATGCGCTTCATGCGCTTCTTGCCCTCTTTTTGCTTTTCGAGCAGCTTGCGTTTGCGGGAGATATCGCCGCCATAACACTTGGCAAGGACGTTCTTGCGCAGGGGGCTGACGGTTTCGCGGGAGATAACCTTGGCGCCGATCGCCGCCTGGATAGCGACTTCAAACTGCTGGCGCGGAATCAATTCGCGCATCTTTGATACCAGCGCGCGGCCCCGCTCGTACGCGTGATCCTGGTGAACGATGATGGAGAGCGCATCGACCGGTTCACCGGCGATGAGGATGTCGAGCTTGACCATGGGCGACTCCCACTCGCCGGCGAGCTGGTAGTCGAGCGACGCGTACCCGCGCGAGATGGACTTGAGGCGATCGTAGAAATCGAGCACGATTTCGTTCAGGGGCAGCTCGTAGGTGAGCATGACGCGCGTAGGAGTCACGTACTCGAAGTTCATCTGCTTGCCGCGCTTCTCCTCGACGAGCTTAAAGATGCCGCCGACGTACTCCTCGTTGGTGAGGATTTTGGCGGTAATGACGGGCTCGCGGATGCCGGCAATCGACTGCGGCTCGGGCCAGCGCGAGGGGTTATCGACGTCGATCTCGCTGCCATCGGTCATCGTGATGTGATAGCGGACGCCCGGTGCGGTGGTAATCAAGTCCAGTTCGTATTCGCGCTCCAGGCGCTCCTGAATGATCTCCATGTGGAGCAATCCCAGGAAGCCGCAGCGAAAGCCAAATCCCAGTGCGACGGAACTCTCCGGCTCGAAGAAGAAGGACGAGTCGTTGAGACGAAGTTTTTCGAGAGCGTCGCGCAGCAGTGTGTGCTCGTGCGAGTCCACCGTATAAAGGCCGGCAAAGACCATGGGCTTGATGTCTTCAAAGCCGGGAAGCGCGTGCGCGGCGGGATTCGCATCGTCCGTGACGGTGTCGCCGATCTTGGTGTCGGCAACGTTCTTGATTGTGGCCGCGAAGAAGCCTACTTCGCCGGCAATCAGCTCGCCAATCTCGACGGGCTTGGGGCAAAGTACGCCCATGGACTCAATGTCGTGCGCGATGCCGTTCGACATGAACCGGATATGCTGCCCCTTGCGCATGGTTCCCTGCATGACGCGGACCAGGACGATGACACCGCGATACGCGTCGAACCATGAGTCGAAGATGAGGGCCTGGAGCGGCGCATCGGGATCGCCTTTGGGTGGCGGAAGCCGATGGACGATCGCTTCGAGGACCTCGTCGACGCCCTGGCCGGTCTTGGCACTCACCGGGATGGCGTCGGTAGCGTCGATCCCGACGGCCTGCTCGATGTCCTCCTGGGTACGGAGAATGTCGGCCGAGGGAAGATCGATCTTATTGATCACGGGAATGATCTCGAGACCGTGATGGATGGCCAGATAGGCGTTGGCGAGGGTCTGCGCTTCAACGCCCTGGCTCGCGTCTACCACCAGCAGCGCACCCTCGCACGAGGACAGCGATCGCGAGACCTCATAGCTGAAGTCAACGTGGCCCGGTGTATCAATCAGGTTTAGCTGGTAAATGTTGCCGTCGCGCGCCTTGTACATCATGCGCACAGCATGGGCCTTTATGGTGATGCCACGCTCCCGCTCGAGGTCCATATCGTCGAGGATCTGGGCCTGCATCTCGCGATCAGTCACCGAGCCGGTGAGCTGCAGCAGCCGGTCGCTGAGCGTCGACTTGCCGTGGTCGATGTGGGCGATGATGGCGAAGTTGCGAAGGAAACGGGCGTCCATGGGAGGGCTTTCAGAGGGTTGGTTCAGCGTGTACTATGCGCGATTTACGGCGCTCGCGAGGCGTTTAGCCCTCCTTGGCATAGCTTATCATCGGCATAGTGTTCTCTGCGGCCTCACAGTTGCGCGGTTCGTTGCGGCTTATCGTGCAGATGCATTGGAATCGATTGCCGGCGTTGCGGCTGATGGTGGGAGCCCTTGCGCTGGCCGTGACTTTGACGGGTTGCACGCCCACTAATCCTGCAAGAGGGCCGGCCGCACAGCCCAAGCAAGCCACCGCGCCGGCATTGCCCGCGGTTGCTCCGGCCCGGGAGGCAGCTCCGGCGCCGCCACCGCCCACCCAGGAACAGCAGCGCGTGAGGGTGCTTATCACCCAGGTCGAGGCGGCCTATTCACGCGGGAGCGCCGACTACCAGAAAGGAGCGCTCGCTGAAGCCAAGACGGAGTTCGACCGCGCTGTCGATCTGATGCTCTCAAGCGGCATCGATATCAAGAGCAATGCAGAGTTGCAAGATGAGTTCGACAAGATTGTGGACCAGGTGAACGGCCTCGAGATGGAGGCGCTGAAGCAGGGCAACGGTTTTGTGCCCAGGGAAGAGATCACACCCTCCGAGGCTGCAAGCGACATTACGTTCGCATCCGATCCGAACCTGGTGGCCAAGGCCACGGCCGATCTGGCAACCACCAAGTCGGACCTGCCGCTGGTGGTGAACGATTATGTCGCCACGTACATCAACTTCTTCGCCAATACGCAAAAAGGCCACAACACGCTGTTGCATTCTTTTGAGCGCAGCGGCCATTACAAGGCAATGATCCAGCGCATCCTGGCTGAAGAGGGCGTGCCGCAAGACCTGATCTACCTTGCCGTGGCGGAGTCGGGATTTCAACCGCGGGCCATCGATCGCAAGTCGAGGGCTGGCGGCATGTGGCAGTTCATGCCCGGTCCGTACTATGGGCTTAAGCGCGACGCGTTTGTGGATGAGCGTTTCGATCCCGAAAAGTCGACGCGGGCCTACGCCCGCTATATCAAATTCCTTTATGGAGAGCTCGGGGACTGGTACCTGGCAATGGCTGCCTACGACCATGGGGCGGGGAACATCCAGCACGAGGTAGCCAAGACCGGCTACGCCGACTTCTGGGAACTCTACAAGCGCAACGAGCTACCCCGCGAAACGGCGAACTACGTGCCGGAGATTCTTGCTGCGATCATCATTGCAAATCACCCCGACCAGTACGGCTTTACTGATGTGACGCTGGACCCTCCGATCCTTACCGACACGGTGACCATCAACTATTCCATCGACCTGAGGCTGGTTTCGGACCTTGTGGGCACGCCGGTCGATGAGATCGAGGCCCTCAACCCGAGCCTTCTGCGCATGGTTACCCCGCCCGATAGTTCGTTCGATCTGCACCTGCCCGCGGGCACGGCCACACTCTTTGACCAGCGCGTGTCGCTGATTCCTGAAGCCCGGCGCAACTCGTGGCGCTACCACACGGTGGTCGCGGGAGACACGCTGGCCTCGGTTGCGGAAGAGTACCGGGTATCGGCCACCGAGCTTGCCACGGCCAATCAACTCGAGGCGGGCGACAGCGTAGCCAGCGTCGAGGCCCTCGTCGTCCCGGTTCCACCAGCCGCCGAGCCCTCGGCCCACACCCGGCTTTACACGGTCCGCAGGGGAGACACGCTGGTGACGATTGCGGATCGTTTCGGGGTGTCCCTGAGCCAATTGCGGCGCTGGAATGCCATTCCTACCGGGATTCGTGTGGCCGCGGGCCGGAGGCTCCGTGTGGCCGAACCAGCGCCTGTCAGCACTTCCTCCAGGCATCGGCGCAGGACTGCGGCCGGGGGGACAGGAACGGGACCGGAAGGTGGATCGGGCACCCACGCGGCCGCTCCATCGTCCAGGCGCCGTGAGGCTTCGACGGCCAAGCGGAATTCCAGCGGGGAGACCGGCCGGACGGGCAGTCCGGCGCTCAAGAAGGGCTCGTCCCACGCGTCAAAGACGGGGTCGGGGACGCGGGCGAGATCCGTGCACAGGCGCGCACACAAATCGAGCGGCACGACCAAGGCTTCGCAATAAAAAACGGCCGCAACCTCCATTTCACGCTTGTGTTTTTCTTGTATTTGAGGGCAAGCTAAGGCTACAATCGCTTGCGCGAGCAAAACCGTTTCGTCTGCTCTGCGAATGATTGAACAGACTTTGAGCAGCGGCAATCCGCTGGAGGCAATCGGATGGATGATGTGTTCAGGATGTACGCGATGAGTGACGGCGACCCGTTTGGGAAGCCGGGTGACCTGGACTCCGGTCAGGTCGAGGCCTTTGATGACGAGGAAGACGAGTTGGAAACAGCTGGCATTCTTACCTCCTCGGATGACGACGAAGTGATCGCCGAAGAGACGGTGATCGCGATTGTCGCGAAGCCCGCTGCCCCGAAGAAGCCCAAGAAGCCCGCGGCAAAGAAGGCAGCCAAGAAAGCGCCCGCAAAGAAGGCACCGGCCAAGAAGGCTGCGAAAAAGGCGCCAGCCAAGAAAGCTGCGAAAAAGGTTGCCAAGAAGGCTGCCAAAAAGAAGGCCCCAGCTAAGAAAGCGGCGAAGAAGGTAGTCAAGAAGAAGGCTGCGAAGAAGGTGGCGAAGAAGAAGGCGCCGAGCAAGAAAGCGGCGAAAAAGGCCGCAAAGAAAGCCAAGAAGGCCGCGAAGAAGAAGAGCAAGAAGTAGCGTGGAAGCGCCTGTTCCGATGCTGGGGTGAAGGCATGCGGCTTCGGCGGGTGTGGTGAAGGAAAAGCAACCGCAGATCCTTCAATCCGCTCAGGATGACAAATCCAGGTTGGATTTTGTCTGACGGGTGGGTTGGTTTTCGACGCTGTTCCAATTGGTGATTTGGATAAGAAAAAGGCCCGGCTTATTGCCGGGCCTTTTTACGCTCAGAACTATCCAGAAGCCGCCACGCGAATCAGACGGCGGGGCGCGATCCTGCTACGGGATGGCAGCCAGCACGTCCGAGGCCGCGTTGTTGGGATTCACTTTGACCCATTCCTGGGCGATCTTGCCATGGGGATCGATCAGGAACGTGTTGCGATTGGCGAGTACGAACCCTGCGAATCCGCCTAGTGAGCCATATGCACTGACCACCTTGTGGTCGGGATCGGCAAGCAGGTGGAAGGTCAGAGAATCTTTGGTGCAGAACTGCTTATGGCTGTCGACAGTGTCAACGCTGACGCCAAGGATCACAGCATTTTTGGCGTCGAATTGCGGCAGAGCGTCCTGAAACTTGTGTGCTTCAATGGTGCAGCCGGTGGTCATGTCCTTGGGATAGAAGTAGAGAACCACCCACTTGCCGCGATAGCTATCGAGCGAGATCGGCTCGCCGGTTTGCGAGGGAAGCGTAAAAGTCGGCGCAGTCTGGCCAACGGCGGGCATCGTCTGATCGTCGGCGTGCGCGGTGACAAAGGGCACGGCGACAACCAACAGCACTACGGCCGCCACAATTCCAATAAGAAGAAACTTATTCATCACGAACCTCCAGGTGGTTGGGAACAGGAACTCGGGACAAGGGACGAGAGATCGGGGCGAATGGTCAAAACGGCAGGGGAGTTCGGCCACCGATCATTGACAACCGTTCACTGCCCACTGTTTCACTTTATCACCGGCATGCAGCGGCAATTGTAATTCCCGCGTCATTCGCGCGCTTAAGCAGGGCATCGCGATCGAAGAGCAAGGTCCGCCCCGCTTCGATGGAGAGGCAGGTTGCGCCGGAGCGAATCATGGCTTCGACGGTCGAAATTCCAATGACGGGCACATCGAAGCGCATGTCCTGGTTGGGCTTGGCGACTTTGACGACGGTCAGGCGGCGCGCGAGGAGGGACGGCACAGTTGCCTCGGGTCCCGCTGCGGTGCCGCGGGGCGCGGAATTGGCCACGTTCGCTGGTTCGGTCATTCCCGCGACCCCATCGAGCGAGAGCATCAGGCAGCCGGCGCGTTCGATGGTCGCATCCGTGCCTTCCATGGCTTCTACGGCCACGCAAGCCTGCGCTGCCACGACGACCGTCTGGCCAATGTCGAACGCGGCCAGGGCTCGCGCTACGCCGAGGCCGTATTCGATGTTGCGGCATTCCTCCTCATCAGGCGCGCGGTTGGTGAACACGCCCTCATCGGCGAGCAGCGGCTCAAGGAAGGCGGTGGAGCTGATCAGCTCGATGCCTTCGTCGGCCAGCACCTTGGCCACCGCGCCCAGCAAAGCGTCGGTTGAACGGGTGCCCAGGTTGAGGATTAGCTTGGCGAGGCGCCAGTCGGGCCGGATGCTACTGAAGATTTGCCTGTGCTTTACCTGGCCAGCCATCACAGCCTTCGTGATTCCGGCCTTCTGAAAGGTTTCTATGAGCTTGGAAAGCTCACCGAGCGAAAGCCAGTGCACGGTGATGCCGGCATCGGACTCGGCGCGATGGTCGATTTCGGGGTCGGTTTCCTCCTTGATGGCCGCGACCACAACTTCGAGTCCCTCCGCCCGCGCGGCATCGAGGAGCAAGAAGGGAAAGCGGCCATTGCCGGCAATGAGGCCGAGCTTCATAGCGCCTCCGGGGCAAACCTGGCGTTCAATTCCCGGATTCGGCCACGATCATCCAGGCATCTGTCGGTCTTCATTTGTTCGTTCCTGAGCTGGCTTAAAGAGATCGCTTTGAGTTTCCGCTTCGATGCATTAATTAGTTTAAGCGGCCCTACGGGGTAGGCTCCGTTGTAGATCTCCTGGAAACCGATCCCGCGCTTGAACCTCAGGACAATCAAAATGTCAGAATTTTTCTCACTGTCAGAAAGGCTGACCGAGTTGCCCGCAGTCAGCTTGACCTGAACAGATCGACTTCTGCTTTCTCTTGTCCAGGCGTCAACGGCCTCAATGGAATGATCTTCGAGGTCGAGATCATAGAGATGAGCAGCTACGACTTCTCCAATGCTTCCGACGAGATGTCCATCTGGCGTGAATTTTCTTTGGAACTTCGATTCGAGTTCATCGACGATGCGATAAAGGCCTCCAATCAGGTATGGCAACCGATCGCGAGTCTCATTATCCACTTATTTGATGACCCCGCGCTCGCTGTGCTCGATGAAGCTAACAAGCAGGGCCACGTCGTCGCCCGGAAGCTCGCGCATCTTTTCGAGGGCCTGGGTGGTGTTGAGCTTTGCCGCGAGCAGCACGCGGTAGGCCTTTTGCAATTGCTGCAACCGTTCCGGCGAAAATCCGCGGCGCTCGAGGCCGATTTTGTTGATGCCGAAGGCGCGATTTTCGCGCTTCGACGAGGTGAGCGAGAAGGGAAGCACGTCCTGGGTAACGATGGTGCCGCCGCCGATGAAGGAGTAGGCGCCGACAATGCAGTGCTGGTGGACGGGACAAAAAGCGCCGAGCGTGACGTGGTCTTCAATGACGACGTGGCCCGCAAGCGTCGCATTGTTGGCCAGGATGCAGTGACTGCCGACCTGGCTGTCGTGGCCGATGTGCACGTAGGCCATGAGCAGATTGCCGGAGCCGAGACGCGTTACGCCTCCGCCTCCGGCGGTACCGCGACTGATCGTCACACCTTCGCGAATCGTGTTTCCGTCGCCGATCTCGGTTGCGGTGGGCTCTCCGGTGTATTTCAAATCCTGCGGGGCGAGCCCGATGGCGCCAAAGGGATAAAAGATGTTGCGGGAGCCGATGCGCGTGCGGCCGTCGATGACGACATGCGAGATGAGCGTGCACTCTTCGCCAAGTTCGACTTCGGGCCCGATGGTGCAGTAGGGGCCGATGGTGCACGACTTGGGAACGCGCGCACCTTCGGCAATCACCGCACTGGGATGAATGCTCACGCAGTCGCCTCGGACGGAGCCGGTCGTTCTGGCATGTCCGTTCCGGCTGGCGAACCCGCTCCGGCTTTCGATTCCTGCCTGCGCGGCACGATCATGCAGGTCAGCGTCGCCTCACATCCCAGCTTGCCATCGATGTAGGCCTTGCCTTCCATTTTGCCGGCGCGCGGGCGAAAGCTCACCACGTTAACCTCAATGCGGATTTGATCGCCGGGCGTGATCGAGCGGCGGAACTTGGCGCCGTCAATGCCGGTAAAGACCGCCAGTTTCGAGTGGCGGTCCTCAAGCTCAGAAAGCAGCAACACCGCTCCGGCCTGGGCCATCGCCTCAATCACCAAGACACCCGGCATGATGGGTGCGCCGGGGAAGTGCCCCTGGAAGAACGGCTCGTTCATGGTCACGTTCTTGATGGCCACGACGCGCTTTTGCGGCTCGAACTCGAGCACGCGGTCGATCAGGAGAAAAGGGTAACGATGGGGCAGGAAATCCATGATTTCCTGGATGGTCAAGGTCATGCGGCGGCTCCTCCAGAGCGGTGGGGATGTGGGTTGAACGCTCGTTCGGATTATAAATATCCGCGCCGCCCATGCATGCCTCGTTTATCGGCCGGCCTATCCGCCGCTACTTCTCGATTTTGCGGGCGACGGCATCGGGATCCCAGAAATCCGCGGGCAGGTTTTCGTTGAATTTGACGCGGTCAACGAAGTACTGGCGGACAGGATCGCCGTTCTTGAGGCGGGTGATCGTGAAGGGCGTGGGGAAGCCCTGAATGGTGTGGTAGTCGTCGTATTCTTCCGTGTCGGTGTTCTTGTCGTGGTAGACGGGGTCGCGCCACTGGAAGGTGCGAGCAAGCGGCAGATGCGTCTGCAGGTCCATGAGGATGGTGATGGACTCATTTTGCGGCGAGATGAGCGTGACCTGCTCGCCGAGGTGCCGCTCGACCATGTGCTGACCTTCGTAAAGGTAGATGGTGTCGGGGTCTTTCATCCATAACTTTACGGCTGTCTCAATGGAGTGGTCGCGGCGGCGCAGGAAGTCGTCGACGATGTCCTTGTCCAGTGCGTGCTTGCCTCTGTAAGTAACCTCCGTTCCGCGTCGTCCCACAAAAAACTCCACGACGTCGCGATGCTTGCTCACATCAATGCGGTCATGGTCGGGCCATTGATGAAATTCAAATGTCTCTTCCGTGCCCGGGTCGGGATTGCCTTGAAAAAACGCAGCGACGTGGCCATCGCGCTCCATGTTGTTGATGTTGAGCCAAAGCTCGCCGCCGAGAGCCTGCACCATGGCGTTTAGGGCCGCGCGGGCCTGGGCGGCGTTTTTGGCTGCATCCTGGTCGCCTGCCTGGGCAGGTAGCAACGTTGGCGCCGCGAGCATCAGCACCGCCAAAGTTGCAGATGCAAAGGCTGCCGGCAAAAACTTCCGCATGAATCCTCCGAACTCGAGTGTCTGCATACAATGACGCAGTTGGGGAGCTCTAGGCGCGTGAAGCCCAGGAAAAAAGCGTCAGGCCCAGGTTCGAGCATAGCGGAAGGGGATGCAAGGGTGGGGCGCTGCTTCAGACGGCCTTGAGGAGGCGTGCCGGCAGGAAGATGATGGCGCTGACGAGGTCAAGGACGCCGCCCACGGCGATGCCGACCACACGAAATGGCAACAAGAGCAACCAGACGATGGGGTAAAGCACCAGGGCCAGCAGGGCGAGCGGCCAGCAAATTACGAGCAGAATGCACCAAAGAAGGAATTTTGCCATAGCTTGATGCGCCTCGTTCGCGCGGAGTGCTTCATCCATTGTTACGCAGACGAGGGCCAGTGAGTTCCCGATGGATTACCGGGCCTTCTTTTTGGTGCGAGCGGCGCGCGAGGACGCCGGTGGTTTTGGAGGCTTGGACGGGGTTTTCGTCCGGACGGCGAGGATCTTTCTCCGGTCGCGGATCGCCTTGGCGCGGTCTTTCTCAGGAAGGGCGAGAATGGCCTTGGTCTTGGGCGGGAGCTTGTCGTAGATCAGTGCGTGTGCCCTTTTCAGCTCGTCTTCAATCTCGCGCGGACGCAGAACATCCCAGCGCTCGACGGCGACCCAGTGCGCTCGAGCCAGGTGCGGAGCGGGGATGATCCTGTCGTGCTCCAGCAGCTCGTGAAAGCGCTCGGCGCCGCAATGGAACCAGAGAACTCCGATTCCGGTGCCATCAAGATCAGTCATGGCGAACATTTTTCCGCCGATGTCGCGATCGCCGACCCAGTAGACGAGGTGATGGCCCCAGTTCAGGGTTTCCCGGGCGTGGGGCAGCGCCAAACAAATCTCGCGAATTCGCTCGTTGTCCATGGCAACATTCTAGGGGTAACAGAAGAGGACTCAAACGCCGCGGCAAGCCGCGCGACTCAGTGCCCGTGCAGCAGGTGGTCGAATCCAGGGCCCTGGAATTTGGCCTCGAAGACCGTGAAGCGGTGTTCCAACTCCCACTGGGCTGCGGCCTTCTGGCTGCCATCGAGAAATTGTTTGCAGTTGCCGGAGGGATTGTCACCGCCGAGGATTTCGCCTTTGCACGCGTCCACTGGCGCGCCAAAATCATCGGGTCTCGCCCACAGACTTGGGCCGGGCAGGAAGTTGTGCTCCATTCCGGTGCGGGCCAGTTGCTTTAGGTCGCGGTAGGTGAGGCCGTAGTCGCCTGCGGCGCGGACGTACTCGTTGGTGAGGTCGATGCGGCTCACGCCTTCATCGTCGGTCGACAGCGCCACCGGGACATGCGCCGCGCGGTAAACAGGAAACGGATGGGCCTCGCCTTCGACGCCGAGGATTCCCTCATTCGAGCTCAGGTTGATCTCAACCATGATGTGGCGGGCCGCCATCTCCGACAGGAGATCGCGGGCGCGGTCCTCGTACATCACGTCGACGCCGTGCCCGATGCGCTCCGCATCACCAAGCTCGACTGCCTGGCGAATATGGAAACGCAGGCTCTCCGGCGGGACCATGCCGGGCGCGAGTTCACCGGCGTGCAGCGAGATGGCTACGCCGGGGTAGAGGGAATGCAGGTAGCCCACCATCTTCATCTGCAGCGTGTAATCGCGCATGGATACAAGATCATCTTCGGGCTGGACGAAGTTGATGCCCACCCAGGTGTCGTCCTTCGCTTGCATGCTGGCCTGCACAGTTTCAAAGCCAAGCAGAGCTTGCGCGAACACCTGCTCGGGAGCGTTGGCGCGGAGTACCTGGTAGATGTAGCGAATCTCGAGCTGGCACGCGGGAGTAGCTCGCGAAGTTCCGCAGTGCTCCATTTGTTTGCGACCGGACTCGGCCTGCAGCACTTCGTTGCGATCGGCTGCGACTTCGTCGCGCAGCCCGTGCTCCAGAAGTTGCCGGCGAAACTCAGCGAACGCCTGGGGATCGGCCTGTGCCAGCCTGGCGTTCCAGCCGATCTCTCCCGCGATTTTCCTCGCGTTGGAGAACGGAGGTGTGTCCATCAGCTCCAGATACTGGTTGTTCTCCTCCCTTGCTCGAGTTGCCACTTCGTCGACCCACTCGGCTTCGTGCGTTTTGCTGATGCCGTCAAAGCGGCCAAAGGTGGCAAAAAACTGGTCATGTCCGCTCCAGCCGGGTGTTGCGACGAAGCTGCGAAGCGAGAACGAGTCAATGAGTTTGTCGTAAAGAGCCTGGTCAGCGGCTGCGAGATTACCCGAGAGCTCCTTGGCAGGGATCATGTCCTTTCCCCGGCATGGCGGCTTGGAAAAGCTCAGGGTAGCTTTGTCGACGCACAAACCATCTTCGCCAGCGTCGCGGATGAACGTCTCGGCATAGACCGCGCCCGAGAGGTGAACGTGGAGATCGGCGCCTTTGGGGAAATCGTTGAGAAAGGCGCGGAGAGTTTCGGGGCCCTGGTGCAGGTTGGCTTCATAGATGAGCGCGGTGCGCGCCTCGGCCCGGGTGGGCACGCCTTGCAAGTTGGATCTCGATCCGCCGTGCATGTGACCGCAGCCGGCGAGCGCCACGAGCGCAAAGCTTGCAACAATTTGCAGGAGACGAGAAGCGATAGGACTCCGCATGATTGCCCTCCAGTGTAGTCCAGATCGGCGGCTTGGCCCTGCACCTACGGCTTGGTATACTGGTCAGGTTGTTTTGAGCGAACTGTTCGTGGACTTCGCCTGCCTTTTCGGGGCTGCCAGGAACTCCGCGTCCGCCACGGCGGACAACTCAACTGAGGCCAGATAGCTCAGTGGTAGAGCGCGGCCCTGAAAAGGCCGGCGTCGGCGGTTCAATCCCGTCTCTGGCCACCACTCTTCCTATCCCACAGCCAATCACTCGCAAGGGCCGCGCTCCGTTGCTGAGCGAAGCTCAGTGGTATTGCCCGCGGCCCTCAGAAAGGCCGGCGTCGGCGGTTCAATCCCGTCTGTGGCCACCACTCTTCCCATCCCACAGCCAATCACTCGCAAGGGCCGCGCTCCGTTGCTGAGCGAAGCTCAGTGGGATTGCCCGCGGCCCTCAGAAAGGCCGGCGTCGGCGGTTCAATCCCGTCTCTGGCCACCGCTCTTCCCATCCCACAGCCAATCACTCGCAAGGGCCGCGCTCCGTTGCTGAGCGAAGCTCAGTGGTATTGCCCGCGGCACTCGGAAAAGCCGGCGTCGGCGGTTCAATCCCGTCTCTGGCCACCAGTCCCCTTATATCGTTGCGGATCCGAGGCCGCGCTCTGCCGGCGGCGGTGACCCAGCATGTCCAGCGAAGCGGTGGCGGATTCAGCCCGAATGAAAAACCTGGCAAATGGACGTTCGCCGAATTCAAACATGTGCAAGATTTCACTAAAGACTTGCTGGTGGACCAGCCCCTTATAAAGTATTCGATTTATGCTGCCGGCGTCGCCGAAGTGCTTGAAAGCACCCACCTGATTTGGACCTTTATTACCGCGTTTTTGATCCCGGCGAACAAATGGAAACTCCGAACTCGCCAACCACGCTCGATGTCAAGACCCTGCACCTCGGTCCCTCCGACTGCCGGATCCGCTAAACCTCTGATTTCCAACTCACTTAATCACTCTTTCACTGCCTAACTTTTTTCTCCCAAGTTTGCCGGTGATTATGCCCTTTCGGCGCACAATGGTCCCATGATCGCCGAACACACTACGACCCCGGTCCACTACTCGTGACCCTCGGTCCACATGTCATGCAGCGGCTCCAATATGTGGCACACAATGACGAGAGGAGCATCGAAAAAAGTCGCTAACTCCTTTGCGGACTATTCGCTGTGGCTAAGTGGCTATGATATCAAATAGATAGCGAACAACGCTTGCTTTAATCCACTGATTCAAAATCACTTAGTCCCAGGAGATGGGGGGAGGGGGGAGGGGAGGGTACCGGAAAGTAAACAGCTCACCGCTTCGTGCACACCTCCTCCCAGCGGGGCATGCTTGGCGCCCGGGCTGAGATGATCGACCTTTCCGCGCCTCGCGTACAATAACCCTTTACCCAGCCGGGAGGCTGAAGCCCCTTTGTTTGCGAATCTTACCCCTTTGTCTGCTATCGTGAGCCCGCATGGGGGACAGCTGCATTCGGCCGCTTATCTGGCCTTCGCCCCGGAAGGCGCCTTGCACCATTACCTGAGAATGCAGTACGCCGACCAGACCTTCAAGGGGCTCTACCACTGGAATTTCTTCGATGCGGCAGTGCTCTTGCCCTACTTCGCGGTGA
Source organism: uncultured Acidobacteriaceae bacterium (assembly GCA_963762905.1). GTDB lineage: Bacteria > Acidobacteriota > Terriglobia > Terriglobales > Acidobacteriaceae > Telmatobacter. Next base: position 92,180 of record CAVXMJ010000001.1, read on the forward strand.
TGATTTTGCTCTCGCTGTATGGCATCCACCGCTACACGATGGCGTACCAGTACTTCAAATACCGCAAGAATTACAACCCTAACCCGCCCAGACCTTTCGACGAATTGCCGCTCGTGACGGTGCAACTTCCCATCTTCAACGAGCAGTTTGTGATCGACAGATTGATTGAGGCCGTGTGCGCGATGGAGTACCCGCGCAAAAAGCTCGAGATCCAAGTGCTTGACGACTCCACGGACGAAACCTGCGAGGTGGCCGCCGCAATCGTCGATCGCTACGCCGCGCTGGGGCACAACATCGTTTATATCCACCGCACCAACCGGCACGGCTACAAGGCCGGGGCCCTCGACGCCGGACTGAAAGTTGCGAAGGGCGAATACGTTGCCATTTTCGACGCCGACTTTGTTCCGCCTCCCGATTGGCTGATGAAGGTGATTCACCATTTTGGCGAGCCTGAGATTGGGATGGTTCAGACGCGCTGGACCTACCTGAACCGCGATTACAGCATCCTGACTCAGATTGAGGCCATTCTGCTTGACGGCCATTTTGTTCTGGAGCACGGCGCGCGCGCCCGCTCAGGCGAGTATTTCAATTTCAACGGTACGGCGGGCATGTGGCGACGCAAGGCCATTTTTGATGGCGGAGGCTGGCAGCACGACACGCTCACCGAAGACACAGACCTCAGCTACCGCTCGCAGATGGCCGGCTGGAAGTTCAAATACCTGCCCGACGTCGAGTGCCCTTCGGAACTGCCTATCGAGATGACTGCCTTCAAGACGCAGCAGGCGCGATGGGCCAAGGGGCTGATACAGACAAGCATCAAGATTCTGCCGAGGGTTTTCCGCTCCAATACGCCGCGGCGCAACAAGGTTGAGGCCGTTTACCACCTGACGGCCAATCTCAGCTATCCGCTGATGGTCATCATGTCGGCGCTGCTGATTCCGGCCATGATTTGCCGTTTCTACCAGGGCTGGTTTCAGATGCTGCTCATCGACGTGCCGCTGTTTGCCGCATCCAGTTTTTCAATTGCCGTCTTTTACGTGATGAGCGAACGCGAAATCTATCCCAAGAGCTGGAAGAAGACGTTCTATTATTTGCCGTTTCTGATGGCGCTTGGCATCGGCCTGACAATCACGAACACCAAGGCGGTGACTGAAGCTCTGCTTGGCATCAAGAGCGCATTTGTGCGCACGCCAAAGTACCGCGTGGCGCGCAAGGGAGAAAAATCTCAGGCCGCGAAATACCGGAAGCGGCTGAAGCTGGCTCCGTGGATCGAGCTGTTGATGGGGTGCTACTTCGCTGGGGCCATCTATTACACGTTTACAAACAATAACTTCTTCACCGCGCCGTTCTTGATCCTCTTTGTCTTCGGATACTGGTACACCGGCTTGATGAGCTTGTTGCAGGGGCGATTCGAGCGCTGGCGTACTGGGGTCAACACAGACGAATCCAGTCCCAAGCCATTCCCTGTCGGCGTCTAGATCCAGATCGGCCAGCGCTGTTCGCGAGAGGGCTACCACTGTGCGGCGCGGCGACGCGACAGTGCATGTCCTGTGCTACATTGGCGCCATGGCGTTGAAAAACTTGGGCGTAGCGGCCATATTGCTTTGCTTTGTGTTTTCTCTCCGGGCAAGTACAGCACAGACAGGCAAACCTCCGTCGCCTTCCGCGGATGTACCAGCCGCATCGCCGGCAGCGGTGCCACCCACGGCAAATCCCGTCCCACGCAGCGACTGCGAGGGGGCCGCGTGCGATGCTCCGCCAGCACACATCACCATTGCCACCCCGGCGCCTGCGCCCTCCCCGTGGCCGTTGCAGGATCGGATCACATGGGCAGCCAACCTGATTCTTGTCCTGATCATTTATGTGGGAGCGATGCTCTGCATTCCTGCTCTGCGCAAGATTGCGCGGCAGATGAAGTATGTCGAAGTTACCGCGCAAGCGGCCGCCGACAGCGCCAAGGCGGCGCTGATGTATGCCGAATCCCAGGCGCAGGCCCAACGGCCCTGGCTGGTGGTGAGCGCGGAGCCCGAGCCTGGACCGAACAACAAATTTACGGTCGTGGCCACAAATCGAGGCCGCAATCCCACGCGAATCGTCACACTCATTGATACGATCGTGATCGCGCGGGATGAGGCTGACCTGCCACCCGCCCCGGTTTTCCAAGGCGAACCAAAACCCCCGCGTGTCCAGATTATCCTGCTGCCGGGAGAATCGACGGAACTGAAGACGTTTAGCCGCGATGATGTGAGAACGATTTGCGAGACCCCGGAAGACATGCGCCGCGTGGAGCAATGGGAGGCCAAAATCTATCTCTACGGCGAGATCACCTATGTGGACTTGCGCGCGCCTGCAGACAAAGTGCCTTATGAGACGGGTTGGTGCTGCTGGTATATCCACGGCCACCAGAAGAGCGGCATGGTTATCGCGGGCTCACCGCAATACAACCGGCACACCTAGATGTTTCCTGGCGGCACGTCCCTGGACGCGGGATTTAGCGCCCCGTGCCACCGACAGTCATTTTGTCCAGCTTGATGGTAGGCATGCCGACGCCGACGGGCACGCTCTGCCCATCCTTCCCGCAGGTCCCGATGCCTTCGTCGAGCTTGAGGTCGTTCCCTACCATCGAGACGTACTTCAGGGCCTCGGGGCCATTGCCGATCAGGGTCGCGTCGCGCACTGGAGCGGTCACTTTTCCGTCTTCGATAAGGTAGGCCTCGGACGCCGAGAAGACAAACTTTCCGTTGGTGATGTCGACCTGGCCGCCACCGAAGTTGACCGCATAGAGCCCGCGCTTCACACTGCGCAGAATATCTTCTGGTGCGTCGTCGCCGGCCAGCATGTAGGTGTTCGTCATGCGCGGCATAGGAATCGACTGATAGCTTTCACGACGGCCGGAACCGGTATTGGCCATACCCATGAGGCGGGCCGAGAGCTTGTCTGAAAGATAGCCTTTGAGGATGCCGTCTTCGATCAGGACCGTTTCCTGCGTGGCCGTTCCCTCGTCGTCCACGTTGAGCGAGCCTCGCCGTCCGGCAATTTTGCCGTTGTCAACGACCGTGACTTTCGGGCTCGCGACAGACTGGCCTATCAACCCTGTGAATGCCGAAGTTTTCTTGCGATTAAAGTCGGCTTCGAGTCCGTGGCCCACCGCCTCGTGCAGCAGAATTCCGGGCCAGCCGGGACCGAGCACAACCTGCATCTCGCCTGCCGGCGCAGGCACCGCGCCCAGCTGGAGAGTTGCGCCACGCGCGGCCTCGTGCGCCAGGGCTTCAGGGCTCTTGGAGTAAGTGAATTGCTCGATGCCAGCTCTGCCTCCTCCACCAGCCGCGCCCTTCGTGGTGACCGCACCGTCTTTCGCTATAACCCAAACATTCAGCCTGCACAAGGGCTGGGTGTCGCTGGCGAATGCACCGTCGGACGCTGCAATGAGAATCCGGCGCAGCTCCTCGCTGTATCCGGCTCGCACCTGAACGATGCGCGGATCGAACGCGCGCGCGGCGCGGTCAGCACGGAGAATCAGCTCCAAGCGCGCGGCCAGGTTGAGATCGAAACCGCCCAATGGCACGGGATAAAGATCGGCTCCGCGCGTTTCAGTGAATCCCTGCACGGGCTGTTTCGCCGGGCCTGAGGCGATCAGCGCGGCTGTCCGCGCCGCATGCAGCAGGCGCTCCGGGCTGAGATTGTCAGTGTAGGCATACCCAGTGCGCTCGCCGCTCAACACACGGATTCCGCATCCGGCGCTTGTGCCCTGGCTGGCGGACTTCACAATCTGCTCGTCCACGCCCAGCGATGTGGCCGTGACCGACTCGAAGTAAAGGTCCGCGTAGTCGCCGCCGGCGCTGAGAGCCTGGCCGAGACAGCGTTCCAACAGCTGCTCCGTGAGGCCGAATTTCTCAAAAAAGTAAAGGCGATGGCTCGAGTTTGGGAGAGTTTCCGGATGCGTCATCGTAATCCAAGTGTACCCTTATTGCGTCTCAAATAGACTTATCGCCTTCCCCCAGTTGCTCTCTGGATACGCGCTGCACGAGCGCGTCCGGGCGGGCAATTGAAGACATGTTAGGATTCGACCTATGAAAAAGTTTCTTGCGGCAGCTTTGTTATTGATGACGTTCGCAAGTCCGGCGTTGGCATTCGGGCAGCACCACCATCACCATCACCATCATCACCACCATCCCGCATAGGTTGCGTTTCGGTGCGGCACAGCGATCATCACCGGTTCCTATTTGGGTACTTGGGTCACTTGGATATCGCGCTCGGTGATCGTGTGCGTGTTAGGATTCGCGCATGGGCAAATTCCTGCTGATGGTGCTCTTTTTGATGATATTTGCGAGCCCAGCTTTCGCGGTCGGCCAGCACCACAAGGCCCCTCGGCAGCATGTTGATTACCGCTATCACGCCCCGAAGCACTACAAACCGCAACACCACGCCCACCACCAAAAAGCTCATAGCCACCACGCAAGCTAGCCATTTCCACCGCGGTTGAAGCCCTCGCTTTTAATGCCGGGTTCAGCACCGTATTCTTCCTTCCTCCGGTTCCAGCCCGGGCCCATCCATTTAAGATTCTTGCCATGGCCGACGAGGAAGATCCGCGGTATCCGATTGGAAAGTTTCGTGCGCCTGCTGAGAACACGCCGGCTGTGCGCGCTGAGCATATTGAAACTCTGCGTCTGCTGCCTGAGCGGCTGCGCGCGGCGGTTGCGGGGCTGAGCGACTCTCAGCTCGACACGCCGTACCGCGACGGCGGATGGACCTTGCGTCAGGTGGTTCATCATTTTGCTGACAGCCACGCCAACAGCTACGTCCGCTTCAAGCTCGCGCTTACGGAGGATTGGCCCACGATCAAGCCCTACGACGAAGCTGCGTGGGCTCGGCTGCCCGATTCGAGCCAGAACATTGAGCCGTCGCTGGTCTTGATTACGGGCTTGCACCAGCGCATGGTGGCGCTCCTCGAATTCATGTCGGAGGAGGATTTCGCGCGCGGGTTTAGTCATCCGGCGCGAGGACGCGTGACGCTCGGAACCAACCTGGCGATCTACGCCTGGCACTCGCATCATCACACGGCCCACATTACCAACCTTCGCGCCCGCAAGGGCTGGTAGAGACAGTCGTGAACGCCGGTGAACGGGCCAATCGGCAAAAGGCCGCCGTCGGAGGCTCTGGCGCCGGATCTGTGCCGCCCGAGCGGCTGGCCGAGATCATTGAATCTTATCTTGCCGATCACCCAGCGGCCGCGCTGCTGGAGGACGGCCGCGCTGCGTTCGATATGCGCACCGCTCGCTACTCGGTTGGCGAGTCGCATGGACGTTGCCTGCTGGAAGTGTGGAACGAGGAGCGCAACCTGGTGCGTACGGTGGTGGAAGTGAAGGAGCGCGCACAATGCCTGAGGCTGGTGACGCGCCGAATGGGAGCAGCCAAGCCGCAAACGTTGGAACTCGTGCCTACGGGTGATCGGCGTACACCCACCGCCCGCGACAGCTCGCGCCGGAACTATATGCGCTTGCTGGAGCGCGTGCTCTCTCGCCATTTCATCGGCGCCAAGGTTGATGGCATGCGCACTGCGATGGATCTTGAGCACAGCTTTGGGCCAGCCTATGCGCGGGGCCGGCTGCTCAAGGGCACCGCAGCCGATGCGGTGATCGGTGTTGGCGACGCCGAAACCGGGTCGACGATCGAGGGCATTCTCACATTGGGAATTCTCTGGCTCGATTACTGCCGCAACCATGGCGATGCGCGCCGCCACTTCGGCGCCCTGAAGGTTGTGGTTCCCGTGGGAGCGTGGCGCACCACAGCCGAGCGGATGGCCTGGCTCAATCACGCCGCTGCGGACTTTCAGTTATTCACGCTCGACGAACGCAGCGAGGAATTGGCAGCGGTCGACTTTCGCGACACTGGGAACCTGGATTCGCGCCTGATTCACGCATTCTCTCAAGCCGCAGCTCTCGAGCGCTGCCAATCCGGCGTCGATCGCCTGCTCGCACTCGTTCCCATCGCGGCGCGTGAGCGCGTTGAGATCCGCGCCCATTCCGCGACGGAGGTCGGACTCCTCGTGCACGGCCTTGAGTTTGCCCGGGTATGCCACGGCGCGTCCACACATTCTTTTGCGCGAGAGGATGAAGTGACCTTTGGCGCAGGCGCAAACGAGACGCTGCTCAGCGAAGAAAATGAACCGCTTTGCCGCAGTCTCTTTGAGCGCCTTTTCTTGAGCCGCCATGCTGACGGCGCGCATACCGATCCGCTCTTTCGCATGGCGCCCGAGCGGTGGCTCGAGTCACGCCTGCGGTCCGGCATTGCCGAGCTTCTGCCAGAGATGCGTGGCGACCATGTTTTCACACAGGTTCCAGCGCTATCCAGTGGCGACCGCGGCATGCTCGACCTGCTCACGCTGGACCACAACGGCCGGCTGGTTGTTTTAGAGTTAAAGGCCAGCGAGGACTTGCATTTACCCTTGCAGGCCCTCGACTACTGGATTCGCGTACGAGCACTCAACGCGGACCGCCAAGCTTATCCACCGGCGAGCGCTCCGCTTTCGGCCTTCGAGCGCAATGGCTACTTCGCGGGCGTTGAAGTTTCGACGCTTCCTCCGCGCTTGGTCCTTGCCGCGCCGGCTTTGCGCATCCATCCTGCGAACGAAACGGTGCTGCGATATCTTTCGCCTGAGATTGAGTGGGATTTCATCGCCCTCAGCGAACATTGGCGCCGGGAACTCAGAATCGTTTTTCGCAAACGCAGTAGCGACCGCGCGGATCTTCGTTAGTCGCCAATTCTCATGTCTTCGACATCATGTGCGGCACCGGCTTCGGCTCGGAAGAGTCCAGCGGCTTTGACGCGTTTTCCGGTGCGTTTTCCAGGGAATTGGGCGGGGAAACCAGAGCCTCCTGCACAGGATCAACCGAGAAGCCAAGTCAAGAAGGGAAATCTTGCACCGCGCCAGAACGCGACGCTTGTGGGATGATAAAAACCCAGCCCCTGCCCCGATGAAATTGGGCAAGAGCTGGGCCATTAATCTATAAGCTATTGATAATATATCCCGTTAAAACTGGTTGATGTCACGTCTTACCGAAAGAATCACTGGCCTTCAAGGGTTGTCTCGTGTCGACTGCGTTCCGCAGCCATCAACTCTTCTTTCTCTTGTATTGCCCGCGCTGCGAAGGCAAGATCTGCGGCTGTTCAAATGGGCCGCTGAGTCTTTGTCTCGCATCATTCTCCTGGGGCCGCGATTCGTCCTCTTCCTCGCGCCGTCCCCCGCTTTTCGAGTCCGGCTGGGGCTCGGGCGAATTGAAGTCCGAATGCAGGTGATTTCCATTGCCAATGGCTCTTTTCGCGGCGGCTCCCTCCTTTACCTCAGGCGAAACTCCCGAATCGGAAGCCGCGATGAAGGCCCTCAGCGAAGCCGGCAGATCAAAATCGGCGGACGCGGCATCGGACGAATCCTCGTTCTTGGCGGACGCAGTCTCCGAGCGCGAGAACATGGGCTCAAAGGGAGCGATTGCGCTCATCAACATCTCGAGACCGGCACTTGACGATGCGGGGTGCTTTGCCCGATCAAGGTCTCTGAGCGCCTGCGAAAAACGCATGCTCCTCAGTTCGCTTAGCCGCGGCAGCGCAACCCGGGCAGTTTTTTCCGACACTGGATTCGCCAGCTCGGAGGTCGTGCCGTTGCCGTTCGGGCCGCTGGCAGCTGGAAGCGGGGCCTGGTTGCGCTCAGCCTTTGGTTCCGGTGGAAGTCGATCGACTTGCGAAGCAATCTCCGCCAGCGGCATTGGAATCTCCTCACGCGCTTGATTTGCGGACTTCGTATGCGAGCGCGGAACGAGTTGAAGACCGCTGACCGCATTCGGCCTTCCAGACTCAAAGTGGTGAGTGGCGCCCGGGCCGTCAGCCTGAAGGATTTCGTTGAACAGCGCAGCGTTTTTTGCAATTTTTCCCGGCAGTTTTGCGGCTGGCTGACATGGAGAGATGGGGAGGTCAAGGTCAAGGCTGGCCCGACCCATTTCGATCGCCTGCTCGAGCGTCTGAAGCATCTGCGAGTCCGCGACCTGGCCTTGTTTGCGGAGCCTCCCTCCCATTTCCCTGATGGAACGGCGAAATTCTGGATCGGCAACTGCCAAACGCACGCGGTTGAGAACGAACCCAACTGCCGGGGCTTTCGTTCGCTGGAGAATACTGGCGACGGTGCGCAACTGTGCGCGCGTGGTTACACCGGACTCGATCACAACGATCGTGCAGTGAGCAGACTGCACCAGTCGCTCGGTTTCTTCCGAGTCAGCGAGAGGCGCGGCATCGACAAGAACCATTTCGCTTTGCGTGTTTTCCGCCAGGCTCAAACCTCCCGTGGCATCCGCGACCACAGCCGCTCTTCCCAAGGTCTCCAGTACCTTCTTCAAGCGAGTGGCGGCTGTTGTGACGCCAACCTGAGGGCCGGTGCCCGTGAAGACATAACGCCTGAAGCCGCGGTCTCTGAATCCGCGATCGATTCCGGAGGCCAGCCGGAGAAGATACTCATTGGTAATCTCATTGGCGACCTCGGAGAAGTCGGGCAATTGTGCCATCAATGGAAAGCCCAGAATCTGCTCGACGTCGCAAGCAATATAGACCCGAGGGTCCGCTCTGTGAGCGACGACTGCCATCGCGCCACCCAAAAACACGAAGCTGAGAAAGAGCACCAAGGCATTGCGAATGACGTCGGAATTTGCCGAATACCAGGGGGGGATAGTCGCTGCGGCCAAACCAGGAAATCCCGGACCGTCTCCAATTGGGACTGAGCTCTGGAAATACCGGCCTACATGGGGATCGAGACCCTCATATCGTGTGGTTGTTTCTATTCGCCACGGTTCAGGCCGAGTACGCATTGCGGTGACTCGATGGAGCGACGACTCTTCAAAGCTGCTGGAACGTGCGGGCTGGAACTTATTCAGACTAGAAGCCGTGCGAATGGACCAGGAATCGAGCAAGTAAATCAGGGCGAGGGCCAGTCCGATTAAGGCCAGCCCGGCGGCGAGACGGCGATGCACTTGTAAGCTGTGGCGGATTTCGAGGTGGAGGATTGACCGCGTTGTCTCGTTGGCAGGATTGAAACGAGGCGCCGCAGCGAAGTCTTCGGAAACGCCTACAGCCGACCGGGATGAGTTCGCCGGAACGAATTGTGCGAAACTCTGGCTCACTGAGCCGCTCCAGCGATTGCTAAATCGGAATCCCGTTGAAGGTTCTGAAACTTAACTCCCGGGCGCTGCCCTTGCCAGCAAGTGTGATGAGCGATGGCGATGCGAGGCGCGATCTTCAGAGTGGACGCTGCGGTCAAATGTCGATCAATTGAGTGCATCCGCATCCCCGCCTGGCGACGCACCGCAAATTGCCGCCGCATTTGTCGCGCCCGCTGTTGAAGCACATTTTGGTTGCGTTGCAGCTGGCTTTGAGGCCCGTTCGAGCCGAGGTCTGTGGTATCGAACCTATCTGTTTGAACCCTTTCGAACAATGCCGCAAAGGTGGGACTCGGGGAGGCGGCCTCTGCATCCTTAGGCACACGTCTTTTCAACAAGTTGGTAACGGCAGAGGATTACTTTGGTCGCTGAAACACACGTGGATTCCGAGGATAGCGCTTAGGGGCCGCGGGCAGGAGCGCCATAACGAGAGGGGCGATCGAAGTTGCGTTACAGGCATGACAGCGATAGAACTACGCGTCGCTCATATCACGGCCGCGGGCTTCGCGTCCGATGGCCGCCAAAGCCGCGAGCGAAAGCGCGACCACAACCACGGTGATGGCGAGCACGGCGCGATAGCTACCCCATCGCTCGGCCGCGAGCGCCTGGCCTTTGCCGTTCCATGATGTGATGAGGCCGCCCAATTGATATGCCAGGCCGGGCGCAGTGGCGCGCATCGGAGCGGGAGATAGCTCCGTGAGATAAGCCGGAACCACTCCCCATGCACCCTGCACCATGAATTGCATCAACACTGCGCCGACGCCGAGAGTGATGGCTGAATGTCCGAAGGCGTAGAGAGGGATCACGGGAATCGCCAGCAGTGCGGCAGTGACAATTGCCCTCTTCCGGCCCCATCTTTCTGAGAGCGTGCCGAAGACAATTCCCCCCGCGATGGAGCCAATGCCGTAGAGAACTCCGATGAGGCCGATGGTCTGCGGAGGGAGCTTTATCTGTACAGCGAGGAAAGTTGGATAAACGTCCTGCGTTCCATGGGAGAAGCTCATGAAGGCTGTCATGAGGACGACGAGAAAAAGAAACGTGGGCATGAAGTGGAAGAGTTCCGGCGGCCATGCGGGACCGGTATGAATGGCAGCCCGGGACCTTCGCTTGCGGGCGCCGGCCAGCCAGACCGCCGATTCGGGAACGCGAGCTTGAACATAAAACGCAAGCAAGGCGGGCGTTGCTCCGAGGATGAACAATCCCCTCCAGCCAATCGCAGGAACAGACATTCCATGCCAATGGAAGCCCGCAAACAGCAGACCAAAGGCCGCCGAAGCCAGAATCGATCCGAATGCATAACCTTCCTGGAGGATGCCGGAAAATGTGCCTCGGCCTTCCCTGGGAAGGGATTCAAACACGAGCGCAGCGCCGACTCCCCATTCGCCACCCATGGCAATTCCAAACAGGGCTCTCAACACCAGCAGGACATTGAGCGAAGGCGCAAACGCACAAGCGAACTCGATCACGGAGAAGCCAATGATATTTGCCATGAGCACCGGTCGGCGGCCATAGCGGTCTGCCAGCATGCCGAAGAGGAGTGCGCCGACGGGGCGAAAGGCCTGGGTGAGGAATACCGCTCCTAAAACTGTCGACGGCTTTGTGCGGAACTCGCCGGCAATGGCGTTGACGCAGAAGACGAGCAGAAAGAAGTCGAGGCTGTCGAGCGTCCAGCCGAGAAATGCGGCCAGAAACACATGGCGCTGCGAGCGGGTTAGCTGTCGAAACGGACCGAGAGCGGACACAGGCGGGAGCATAACAGACCGCATAACCACACAGCAGATCTCCTTGCAGATTCGTCTCCGTATCCGGCGCATGAGAGATAGACCCGCCGGCCACCCGGGCTGCACAATGCAATCCCGGTAGATGTTTGTTGCAACGACTATCTTGCGCAAAGCATCTTAGGATGTAGGTAATTACGCTTCGTCAATCCGGGAGGATCGGAGCGGAGTCCGGGAGAGTTTCGAATGGCAAGCCTGAAGTCCGAGATCGCACAGACGGTGCCGTTTTCGAGCCTGGAAGAAGAGGCGATCCTGAACGTGATGCGCACTTCGGATTGCCTGCAGCGGGCGTTTCAGCACAAAATCCGTGACTGGGGCCTTACGTCAACACAGTACAACGCGCTGCGAATTCTGCGCGGGGCGCAACCGGATGGGCTCTCTTGCGCAGCCATCGGGGAACGCATGATCGCTACGGAGCCCGACATTACGCGATTGCTTCGGAGGCTGAAGGGCCTCAAGCTGATCCGCCAGCATCGCGACCGCCAGGATCGCCGCGTGGTAATGACTCAAATCTCCGAAGCTGGCCTGGGTTTGCTGCGTGCCATGGATCCGGTTATTCAGAAGATCCCGCTCGACCTGCTGGGGCATATCGGCCGAGGAGAATTAGCGGAGCTGATCCGGTGGCTCGAGCGCGCGCGCCAATCGTGCACGGACGCGGAGCCAACCGAATAGGGCTGCAAAGCCGGAGATTTTGGGATTCTTACAGAAAGGAAGGACCGGCGCTATGTGGCGACAATCTTCTGCGCTACGGCCACCTCATCCATGTCAGACTGGATGATTTTATTGTGCAAGCAATAGAGAGCAAGCTCAAGCCGGTCTGATACTCCGAGCTTGTCGTAGATCTTGCGCAGGTAATTTTTGATGACCTGCTCGGTGGTGCCCAATTGAAAGGCGATTTCCTTGTTTCGCTTGCCTTGAGTGATGCAGGTGATGATCGACATCTCTTTGGGCGAAAGGCGGGGCTGGTTGCGCGGGCTGACCAGCGCGGCAGCCTGAGCCCGATAGGCATCGATCACCCAGTTGACAGACTGGTTGTCAATCCATGTTTCGCCGGCGGCGATACGTCGCACGCAACGAACCAATAGATCCGGCGAAATGGAGCGGGAAACGATGCCGCGAACACCGCGCCGATAGAGTTCGACCGTGTGGTTTTCGTCTGCCGCAACAGCCTGGACGATCAGTTTTACATCGGGGGCGAGGCGCAGGATTTCAGGGATTGCATTGGCCGTGCCGGCCAGCATGCCGCCCTCTAAAAGCACAATGTCAGTGGGATAACGCTCAATTGCCGAGCGGAGATTCTCCAGCGAGTCAGCCTGTGCGACGACTCGGATGTCATCTTCGAGAGCAAAGACCTTCCGAATCCCAACCCGGTAAATAGCCTGGGAATCCGCGAGAATTACGCGAATGGTACCCGGCTTGACCGGGGAATCAAGGCTCTCACCTTCAGGGTTATCGTCGAGGATTTCCATAGTCGGCTGCCGTCAATCCAACCGCAACCTCAATGCTCCGCGAATCGATAGTCATCAATTGTGGCTGCAGCGAGGTGCTCATTGTGGCTTGAGGAGCAGCGTACCACACGTCCCTTGCAGTGGACTAGAACATCCTGAGAGGCGCCTAGGACGGCACGTGGCATCCGCATGGAGAAACTGACATCCAGTCCAACCGGCAAATCCTCGTCCAGAGCTAGGAGTACACCGCTCGCGGAGATGTTTCGGGTGCGGCCCGCCATCTCATTTGCGCCGGCTGAGAGCACTACAGGCAGCGAGAGCGGAAACCGCACAGCACAGCGAACTTCTTGCCGACCGTGAGCTGTCGATTGCTCGCTCGATGACAGCGGCGATTCTGGATTCAGAGATTTCATAAGTCGAGCCGAAATGAGAATGCCTTCACTGCCAATGTACTCAGTTTTGTTGATTTGGCCCACGGCACCAAAGTTTTCGGCATAGTAACCGGGTTAGGGTGCGGCGGTGGAAGGGCGGTAACGTGTGCATCCCGTCATCCTTCAAACCGAACTTTCGGAGCCCGTCCGGGGACCCTCGGATGTGTGGTTGGGAGGTGCACGATGAAAAGCGATGCTTTGTGAGGGGCAGGTTTTGGCCGAGTTTGGCCGCGCGAGGGCTTAAACGGGAAAAACTGGCCTATAAAGCGAAGACAACTCGAAACCTCGATGGGGGGTACCCAAATCCTTGTTACCTGCGCTCCTCTCGAATGAGTACTTCCGTCAAAAATTTTCTTCCATGACACTTTTGTTGTAGCGCTCCTACACATTTTGCGTTACTCTGACAAAGCAAAGTTCCGAGGCGGTTGTGTATACCGCCGGGAGAGGTTCTGATGAGTACGCGTAACTTGATTGCTCTGAAATTCGGCGTAATTGTTCTTCTTCTCGGGTCGGTGTGTGCTGCGAGCGCAGCGCCCTGGGGTCCAACGAAATTCCCGCCACCGAACGTTGCTTTGACGGCTCCGCAAGTTGCTGTGACGGCGCCATGGACCCCGACCAAGTTCCCGCCACCGCAAGTTGCTGTGACGGCGCCATGGACCCCGACCAAGTTCCCGCCACCGCAAGTTGCTGTGACGGCGCCGTGGACTCCGACCAAGTTCCCGCCACCGCAAGTTGCTGTGACGGCGCCGTGGACTCCGACCAAGTTCCCGCCACCGCAAGTTGCTGTGACGGCGCCATGGACTCCGACCAAGTTCCCGCCACCGAACGCAGCATAACGAAAACGGCGACTAACAGATAGGTTCTGTTTATCAAAATGGGCCTTCCTTGAAAAGGAAGGCCTTTTTGCGTACCCCAGTGCTGCGAGGAAACTCGTAAACTGAATGAAAAGCCTTTGATCTCTCGGGCGCGCGGAAAAGCACAGTGTGCGGGAGCGGAGGGCAGGCAGATGATTTTCAATCATATCGACACCGCGATCTGGATAGCCTGTCTGCTGGCCTCCGGAATGGTCATCGCCATGCTGTTCCTCCGCAATATATGGCGCACACTGCCAATTTTCTGCGTTTACTGCGTCTGGGATGTTGTCAGTAATCTCGGCCTCTACTTCGCAAGCGGGCATCTTAATGACCGCGTTTTCTTTCAGATTGAATTCATCCGGGCCATCATCGATTCCGCTCTTATCTTCTGCGTTCTAGTAGAACTGGCCTGGTCGGTCTTGCGTCCGGTGCGCGCATCTTTGCCCCGCAGCTCCATGGTTCTGCTTGGTGTATTGATACTGGTGATAGGCGCGGCGATCTGGCCATTTGCGGCTCTACCCGGTATGGAACATTCCACGACCCGGGAGGGGCTGATCTTCATGCAACTTCAGCAAACCATGTGGATCGTGCGCATTCTTGTTTTTCTTGTCCTTGCCGGCGCCAGCCAACTGCTTTCCATCGGCTGGCGCGACCGTGAGCTTCAAGTCGCGACTGGGTTTGGGCTCTATGCTATCGTCGGTCTTACGGTCGCTGTTCTGCAGACGCATCAGCAGACCACAGCGCAGTATCAGCAATACGAACGTATCGCAACGGCTTGCTATTTTTGCTGCCTATTGTATTGGGTGGTCAGTTTTGCGCAGAAAGAAGCGGTGCGCAGGGAGTTCACGCCGCAGATGCGGAATTTCCTACTTGCCGCTGCCGGCGCTGCGCGCTCTACGCGGGTGACAATGACTGAATCGCGCAAGGACAAGTCAGAGCGAGACGACCGCTGATTCAAATTCCTCGCACAACCTAAAATTATGCGAGTAGTCTGGCCGAGAAATTGCGCGTTGACAGACACGCTCGTGCCGGGTTCAAATGAAAGCAGTGGTGAAGGAGTTCACCCTTAACCGCTGTCCTTTCCGATTGGCCGGACAGATGATGACTCCTGACAGGGAATCCTGTTGCGGAGTCATATCCCGGCGCGATCCCTGAATAGACCGTGAGCAGAACCGATGGCGCGATTGCTGCGTCGCATTTGCGATTTCAGCAGTTTTTGCGGGCGCCGGCACTGACCGCGGCACACTCTTGTTCAAGGAGAATCGCATTGCAGAAATATCTGTTGATTGCTGCGGGCGGCGCACTCGGTTCCATCACCCGATACTGGGTGGGATCCACCATTTCCAGCCGCACGGGAACCAGGTTTCCGTACGGTACTCTGGTCATCAACGTCACGGCATGCGTTGTCATCGGTTTCGTTCTAACCTACTTTGGCAGACGGGCCGATTTGAGTGCCGCGTGGAGGTTTCTGGTGGCCATTGGCTTCGTCGGTGCGTACAGCACCTTTTCGACCTATGAGTGGGAGACGCTGTCGACAATGCGGTCGGGCGCGTTTCTGCTGGCGGCGCTCTATGCGGGTGGCAGCCTAGTCCTGGGCCTTGCCGCGACTTGGTGCGGAACGGCGCTCGCGGACCTGCTCTAGAGAATCGGCGACCGGCATTCCGGAGTTGCATGTTCCGCGCAAAGGTGCTTCAATGCTTCGTTGTCCGCAGTGCAACGGCGCGGGGGCAAGCGAAGCGGGCCACGGCAGGCGATGGAGAAGGGGAGCGCATGTTAACGACGGGCAAGGCAGTTAAGGTGTCTCTCTACCTGAGTGACGGAGCCAAGCACCACCACGTTCCGGTGTACACATCGATTCTGGACTTTCTCTTCAAGAGCGGAATCGCCGGTGCAACCGTGCTCAAGGGCGTTGCGGGGTTTGGCACGAAGCACCGCATGCATTCGGCGCACATTCTGGAGATCTCTGACCATCTCCCAGTCAAGATCGAGTTCATTGAGACGCGCGAAAAGGTGGATGCGGTCCTGCCCGAGTTGGAGAAGCGAATCGGGTCCGGCCTGATTGAAGTGCAGGAGACCACGATCATTGTTCCACCCCATGAGTAGCGCCACTCGCGCTTGAGAGTCGAAGTTCTGTAGTCGGCCCGCACATTGCGGGCCAACCGCAACAATCGGCCGGAAAAAGCATCTAACTGACAGGCACAGGTTGGCAGCAGAAGCGCGGTTGGCTGCGCTGTTTTTCGACCGGGATTGTCAATGATTCCAAGACTCGGCAGGAGCCTGTTTATCGGGCCTTCACCGAAGTTAGTGCATACTGAATGAGAGAGAACCAGGAACCTTACCCCAAAGGAAAACCGATGCTCTCGAATATTCGGAAGTGCGCGTTCTTACTCGTTGTAGTGGCGGCTGGTTCCTTCTGCGCGCGTGTGCACGCGCAGGCGGCTCTGCTGATGGAGGAGCCGTATGGCTTCTTCGGCGCGCTGAATCCAACCGGGCATAACGCGATCTACTTCGAGCGAATCTGCGCAGAGACGCCGGCGAAGCTGCGGCGCTGCAGACCCGGTGAACTGGGCGCGGTCATTGCGCGCTATCAGGGCATCGATGGGTACGATTGGGTGGCCATCCCCTTAATTCCCTACCTGTATTCCGTGGAAGATGCCGCCGACGTTCCTACGCACGTGGACCATGACGCAGTGGTGCAATTGCGCGACCACTATCGCGAGAAGCATCTCCAGGAGCTGGGACCGAATTTGCCTCCGGGAAACCTGATTCACGGCGGCTGGACGCAACTGCTGGGGGCGGCCTACGAGCGGCGCATCTACGCCTTTCGGTTTGAGACGACGGAGGCGCAGGACGAAGCCCTGATCAAGAAGCTGAATGCGTTGCCGAATCGGACGCGCTTCAATCTGCTCTTCAGCAACTGCGCGGATTTCGCGCGGGTGATGCTGAACGACTACTTCCCCCGGACCTTCAGGCGCAGCATCTTTCCCGATGCCGGCATGACGACGCCGAAGCAGATCACGTATAAGCTGGTGCGATTTGGGCACCTGAATCCGGGGACGGAATTAACGGTTTTTATGATTCCGCAGGTTCCAGGTTACCGGCATGGAAGCCACTCCACGAAGACCATTGACGAGTCGTTTGTGACGACGATCTATGCGATCCCGATTGCGTTGATGAATCCCTATCTCGCGGGCGGACTGTTCGTGGACTATCTGGTGCGCGGCCGCTATCACTTGATTCCCAAGAACCCGACAGTTTTGGGACCGGACAGCTTATCCGCGTTGACAGCGCCAAGCTCGACCCAAGAGAATTCGGCCAGTGCAGGTGAACCGGCTCGGGGTGCTGTAGTCGCTACGCCAATAGCCACGAGGGCCAATCAGGACCTGCAGGGAACGAGCGCAGTAAATGAGTGAGCCGCAAAGTTTCAAGAACCACGCGAAATTCGATCCTCCGTATCATTTCTTCCTAACCGTCGTTTCGATAGCCACCATCGTCATCGCAGTGATCTATTGCGTTCACCACTTCTGCTTCCACTCAGTGTGGCTGGTGGTTCTGTCGCTGGCGTGGCTGGTTATGTTGTTCCGGATGCGGCAGTACCCGCTGAAGGTGCAGGACCGCGTGATCCGGCTTGAAGAGCGGTTGCGGCTGCAAGCACTGGCGCCGACGGAATGGCATACGCAGATCTACCGGCTGACCGAAGATCAACTGATCGGGCTGCGTTTTGCGGGCGACGATGAAGTAGTGGAGCTGGCGAAGCAGGCGCTGGAGCAGAACCTGAATCGCAAGCAAATCAAAGAGCGGATCAAGAGCTGGCGGCCTGACAACTGGCGGGTGTGAGAGAAAACAGTTCACAGCGGGCAGACGGAAGAAAGCAGACAGGGAACAGCAAACCGGGAACAGCAAACCGGGAACAGCAAACCGGGAACAGCAAACAGCAGACTGCGAACCATGGGCCGTGAGTCGTGAGCGGAAGGGTCGGTGAGCAAAAGTGTGGGCGAGCAATGAAATGAACCAAAGGTGATGAAATGAGATAGTTAAGGAGCGCATGCACGCAGGTCGCATGCTGATTCTAAAGGGGTTGCTCGGCATAGATTCGATGCAGTTTGGAGCATATTTCCGAGAGAAACTTGCTGAATCAAAACCATTGAGATGGCGCAAATTTAGTGGAACATCCCAATTTTTTCTCGCATTCATTTCCTGTCAGAAAACCCGGTGATCGGGGTCAACGGAACTAGTGCGCTAGAGTGATCGGCGGCGATGGCTGAGCCTGTACTGACCACGGCGTGGCCCTCGATTCGAATTGTTCCGGATGAATTCCCACACAAGTTCAAGTGTAGAGATTTTGCGGAAATAATCGGCAGACTTGGGCCGGGATATGTTCGGCATCAAACAAAGAGATGGCTTGTTTAGGGGCGACCGTTCCTCTTGACCGCCGTTGGGGTGAACCCCCTTGAGTGAGAAGGCGGGCCGCGCGGTCCTTTTGGGGAGAGCCCTTTCCCCTCGACCATGTGCTTCGCGCTTGCCCAATGTGCGCGCGGCCCTCGTGACGTCCGATGCTGTTTCCAGAGCAACCGCGAGAAGCTGTCGGGCTGCGATGGCGCAGTGATTCGCTACCGCGCACGCCACGATTGACCGTGCTCTCCCCCCGCCGGGATTCGGGGAGCCACACCGCATCTGGAACGGAGTGATCGAGCGAGCCCGATAGGAGGCAAAGCCAGTTGTGGATCCTTCGCTGCTCTCAGGGTGGCAGCACGAAGAAAAGAAGCCGTGCCTTCCCACCCTTCCCGCGATGAGGCCGCGGAAAGGATGGGGCAATGTCCTGTTCATGCTCTCCCACTCTATCAGCGATGAGCCTGCGGAAAGGACGGGGCAACGGTGAAAGATGGGGCAATTGTTCCTCGTGGGAGCATTCATCGTCCTGTAACGCTCGGCCGGCACTCTATTGTGGTTGTACCTATCGTTGAAGACGGGCAGTTGGATACAGAAACTGTCGCTGGATGTGAGCTATTTTCAGCCGTAAGTTGAGATGAGGGTCGGTGAAGCGAAGGGATTTTGTACGACTGGGATCGGCCACAATTCTTGCGAGCGGGGTGGGCAAGCTGCGGCCGGCGTTTGGGATGCCGCTGGGCCTCGAGCAAGCTCCGGGGCCGACGCAGGACCCGATGGCGGGCATGGGGCCGAGGGTCGAGCACGAACCGAAGGGGCGCGCGGCGGACTTCACTTTGCAAATCGCGCCCATGCTGGTGGAGCTGGCCCCGCAGGTTGCGATCAGCACAATCGGATACAACAATAAGGTCCCCGGGCCGCTGCTACGGGTGCGCGAGGGCCAGCGGATCAGCGTTGAAGTTGCGAACGAAACTGACGTTCCAGAGTACGTGCATTGGCATGGCCTGTTCGTTCCGCCGGAGTCCGATGGAGTGGCGGAGGAAGGCTCGCCGCCGGCGCCTCCGCACGGCAGGCGGCGCTTTGAATTCGTGGCGAAGCCGGCCGGTTCACGATGGTACCACTCGCACACCGCGGCGATGATGGATCTGCATCGAGGCGTCTACACGGGCCAGTTTGGTTTTTTCATGATTGACGGAGCGAACGACCCTGGGCGTTACGACCAGGAGGTATTTCTGGCGCTGCGGGAGTGGGAGTATTTTCTGTCGCCGATGGATCAGGACGCGATGGCGCCGGATCCTGACGACCCGATGCCGGAAAAACCCCGCAAACCAGACCTGCGCATGAACGGACTGGAAGTGAGCGCTCCGCTTTACTCGATTAACGACAAAATGCTCGGGGCCGGTGAACCACTGCGGGTGCAACCGGGCCAGCGCGTGCTAATGCACTTGCTGAACGCGAGTGCCGCCGAAATTCACCGCATGGCCTTGCCCGGGCACAAGTTTCAGGTGATTGCTCTCGACGGCAATCCCGTGCCCACGCCACAGGCGGTGGATGTGATTGAGATTGCTCCAGGCGAACGCGTGGATGCGATCGTGGAAATGAATAATCCTGGGGTGTGGATTCTGGGGGAGATCCGCGATACCGCGCGGCAAGCCGGCATGGGCATGGTGGTGGAGTACGCGAATCAAAAGCAGCGCGAGCTGTGGACTCCGCCTCCGAACTGGCGCTGGGACTACAGCGTCTTTGGGACGAATGCGACGCACTCAGCGCCGGACCATACGATCGATATGGTCTTTGAGAAGATCCCTGGCGGACTGAATGGAATCAATCACTGGCTGGTGAACGGCAAAGAATATCCGCATCAAGGGGAATTCGTGTTCCACCAGGGACGCCGCCACCGGATTGTGTTCCACAACCGCAGCGATGATTCTCACCCGCTACATTTCCATAGGCACCTGTTCGAACTGGTCGAAATCAACGGGAAGCCGGCTGCCGGCGTCAAGAAAGACACGGTGATCGTTCCCGCATTTGGACGCGCCACGGTGGACCTGGTGGCCGACCAGCCGGGGCTGACATTGTTTCACTGCCATATCCAGCAGCACATGGACTTTGGATTCATGGCGCTGTTTCGCTATGTCTGAGCGCCGTCCGCCACGTTGCGGTTTTTTCACACAATTGTCATGCGCGCGAAATATTGCCGGGCGAAAATCGCATCTCGGTAGAAAGCATTCCCCAAGAAGCAAGGGTTCCCCAAAAGCCTGAACAGGAGAAACTCGATGGAGACGATCCGGAGAAGGATCCGAGCCGCTGTGTTTATTGGAGCGGCCACCTCGGTCATGGTATTTACATCTGTGGCCAACGCACAGAATCAGAACTCCAACAGCAATCAGTGGCCTTACGCCTACCCGGCGCCAGACGGGAATTGGCCCTACGCAACCATGGGACGTTCTCCTGTGCTGGCGGTGGTTGGCGACGTGGCCTGCCAGCCCGGCGAGACGGAGCCTGCTGGTGAGAAGGCGGGCGAAAACTGCGGCTCCCCCAAGGCGCCCTATACCGCCACCTCTCTGTGGCAATCCCAGGAGGCCACTGCGAATCAGATTGAGACGATGAAGCCTGACCTGGTCGCGATCCTCGGAGACCTGCAATACCAGGTAGGCCAATATTCAGACTTCGAGAACTCGTACGATTTGACCTATGGTGCCTTCAAAATGATCACGCGGCCGGCGCCCGGCAACCACGAGTTTTATGACGAGCATGGCGCGACCGGCGTTGCCGGCTACGGATACTTCTCCTACTTCAACGGCTACCAGATCAACACAGCAGGGCAACCAATCACGACCACGCTCGCAGACCCGTGCCCATCATCGATGACGGGGTGCGGCTATCCGGCCGCTACCACGCCCAACCCCCAACCGATACCTCGGCCTGATGGACAGGCGGGGCACTTTGAGGAGACGGGTGGAGTTGGAGAAACACTGCCGGCGGGGGGGGCGGTCGGCATCGGAGATGGCTGGTATTCCTATAATCTCGGCTCCTGGCATATCATCTCGCTCAATATCGAGTGCGAGACGCAGCCGGGTGGTTGTTCGACCACGGGCTCCTGGTTTGCCTCCGAACTGGAATGGTTGAAGAAGGACCTCGATGCGAATCATTCCGCTTGCACAGCCGCGTACTGGCATCAGCCCACGTTCAGCGCTACGAACGGAATCACCGAGGAGGGCGTGACCGCCCAGGCCTTTTGGCAAGTGCTCTACGACCACGGAGCCGACCTTGTGCTGAACGGACACGACCACCTCTACGCCCGTTATCGCCCGCTTGACCCCAACGGAAATTACGATCCAAGGAATGGCATACGGCAGTTCACCGTCGGGTCTGGCGGCGAGACACTCGATCCGATCGTCATAACCCCGGTCACGAGCGGCGCAAGTGAAACAAACATGGAGGACCCTACCGGCAACGTAAATTTCAACGAACAGAATCTCCAGGCGTATAGCGGCTCCTATTGGGGCGTGATGGCGCTGACGCTCAACCAGAACGGCTACGCGTGGGATTACGAGTCGGCACTGCCAGGTCCTGCAGGTTTAGGCAATGGTCCGACACTTCCTGCACCGAATGCGACTGGTGCTTATAGTGACAAGGGCTTCGGCACTTGCCACGGTCCAAACAGGTGGTAGCGCCGCGATTGTCTTCGGTCCGTTTGGCTTAACCTTTGATTAGTACGCATTCCCCCTTCGCGCGAATCGTGAAGGGGGAATTTTTCTTGGATGACATTCGGCTGCTGCCCGCGGCGTTTCGTCATCCGCGCGTTCGAAAATCCGGAAGCCGACAGAGAAGCGTTGCTCCGCAGCGAGGGATCCCTCTGGCTAGCACTTACGCTCACAGTTCATCAGGGTTCGGGATCTTCGAGCTTGTCTTTGACCGTCTTCATGAAGGCGGACATGGCTGGTGAGATCCATTTGTCCTTGTGCCAGATGATGCGGGTGGCAATGTCGAGGGCTGAGCCGGTCCAGTTGAGCGCTTTGAGATGATGCTGGCGGAGTTCGCGGGCAACGACGATTGCCGGCAAGAGGCCGACGCCCATACCGAGGGAGATACACTCCTTGATTGCCTCAACGCTCGAAAACTCGGTTATGTTGCCTGGACGAATGTTGGCCAGGGCGAGAATGCGGTCGAGTTTCTCCCGGTAAGCGCATCCCGATTCAGTAAGCAGCAGATTCTGCCCCGCGAGATCGGAGGGCTTTACCGAAGGCTTGGATGCGAGCGGGTGGCTTGGATCGGCCAGCAGGAAAACCTGCTCGGTGCGCAGGTGGACGGCCTTGATGTTGGCTGAAGGCGTCGAGTCCGACATGGTGATAGCCATGTCGAGCTTACCGGCCTCGAGCTCGATCGCGAACGGCATGCTCATGTAAGGGACGAAGATGAGTTGGACGTGGGGAAACTGCCGGCGGAAGGCGTGCAATACCTGGGGCAAGCGATAGGTGAGGACGCTCTCAGGAGCGCCGATGCGAAGCGGCCCACTGGGCTCTGCGCCGGTCTCGATAGCGCGCTGGCCCTGGTCCATGGCCGCGAGGGCCTGCGACGCGAAGGGCAGGAAATTGCGGCCTGCGTCGGTGAGGGTGACGCGGCGGCCGAGGCGATCGAAAAGCGGAGTGCCCAACTCTTCTTCGAGCGCCCTGATCTGCGCAGTCACGTTGGACTGCACGGTATGCACCTTTTCAGCGGTACGCGTGAAGTTCAACTCTTCAGCGAGGGTGCGAAAGATCTGCAGCTGCCGGACTTCCATACATCAATCTCCAATTGAGATTCAATGTATCACATCAATCTATTGGACAGATACACGGCCCTGAGCCAGAGTGAATACATATCGCGGCCGGGTAGGGACTCCCGATTTGATGCCCGGCAGCGGAACAGCACTGGAGGGATTCACATGAAACGCATCATCGCAATCGCGCTCTTCGCAATCGCAACCTTGATCACGGCCCGAAGCGCCAACGCGCAGAGCCCTGTGCTGAAGGTCAATGTTCCGTTCAACTTCACCGTAAGCGGCACTTTTCTGCCGGCCGGGAACTACGAGGTTGGATTCGATTCCATGCACCCCAACGTCCTGGTCATCCAGAATCGGGTGAAGAACGTTAGGGCCACGGCTTATGTCCAACGCGGTTCAATCGATTCGGGGAAGGAGCACACGCTGATTTTCCACCGGTACGGGGATCAGTACTTCTTGAACGAGGCTGGTTTTGACTCGGCGTCGGACGGGGTGTCATTGCTGGTGACAAAGCTCGAGAAAAAGGCGAGTCTGAACCGGCATGAGGAACTGGCGTCGATTGCGGGCCGATGAACGTGACGGGGGGCTGAATGCCGATGGCTTGAGAGCCTCCCGTGCCTGAGACCCGGGAATTCGGCTGGTAGGGGTTCAGGAGCCTGAAGGCCCCTGCTCTTTCCCCTTGTTCTGAGGCTCCGAGTCGAGTTGGGTGTCAAGCTCATGTTCGTGGCGATAGTGGTCGACTGGCATTTTGCCGTCCCACCAGGCCCAGTTCATGGGGTAGACATCGGGATCGAAGAAGACCTGATAGAAGTGCCAGACGAGAATAGCGAGCGTGGCGAGGATTGCCTCGTAGAAGTGGACTGCTGTGGCGACGTCAACCCACCAGCGAGCGAAGAGGTCGCCGACCCAGACCTTGGCCCAGATCATGATGCCGGTGAGGCCCATGAGGGCCGTGCCCCAGACGAGCGCCCAGTACTCAGCTTTTTCCGCGTAGTTGAATCGGCCGAATTTTGGTTTTACAGCGCTGAGACCGAGGTAGTAGCGCATGGTGGCCAAGGCGTCGAATGCGTCTTTGGGGCGAGGCGCGATGTCGCGCAGAAGGCGGCGGCCTTCGCGCGCGGCGGCGAGATAAGAGACGTGATAGATGCCGGCGGCGATGAGAATCACTCCGGCAACGCGATGGATGATGCCGCGGAGATTCTCGCCCATGCCCAGCGTGTGGGCGAACCATGTGTCAGGGAACTTAAGCGCGAAGCCGGTAATGACCAGAACGATAAAGCTTGAGAGCAGGACAAGGTGCTGCCAGCGCTGATTGACCGTCATGCGCGTCATGAACGGGTTCATCAGGCGGCGGCGGGCGACGGCCTTTGCGCGCCAGATGATTGCGTTGTGCAGGAACATGGCGCCGATGACGAGAAGGATGAGGGGAATGTAGATCCAACGCACCCAGCGCGTGGCGACGGAATCGATGTCAGTGGAGCGAGCGCCGGACTGGAGATGGACCGGCGTGCGCGTGAATTTTTGCGTGACGCCTTTGTGACACTGGCCGCAGGTCGCGTCGAGGTTGGCGCGATTGATGGTGGAATGCGGATCGCTCGAAGGAAGAATGTTGTGCACGCCGTGGCAACTGGAGCAGTTGGCGGCGACGACGGAACCGCCCTCGGCGGCGAGGCCATGATAGCTGTCAAAGTAGCTGGTGACGCGGTTGCCGGGGACGCCGAACTCCTGCGAGAGGCGAACGCCCTCGTGACAGCGGGCGCAGATGTCGCGTGAGACATTTTGTTCGGCGACGGGCGAATTGGGATCGGTGTGCCGCTTGATGGAGTGGATCCCGTGGCAGTCAGTACAGGTGGGCGCGAGCATATTGCCGCGCGCGATTGCCTGGCCGTGAATGCTGGCGGTGAAGGTGTTGGCGACATCGGTGTGACACTTGCCGCAGGTGGATGCGACGGCGACTTTTGAGATGGGTGACTTAGGATCGCTGGCAGGAAGAATCTGGTGGACACCGTGGCAATCGGTGCAGACGGCGGCTTTCTGCGAGCCATTGGCGACGGCGCGGCCATGGACGCTCTGCTGGTAGGAGACGAAGGGCTGCGCGGTTTCGCCATTCGACTCCATGAGGAACTTCTGGCCGTGGCAGCGACCGCAGGTGGCGGGAATGTTGGAGCGATTGACGGTGGACTTGGGGTCGTCGCCAGAGACGATGGCATGGACATCGCCGTGGCAGTCCTGGCAGGTGGCAGGGATTTTGCCGGCGGCCGTGACCTGGGCGTGAATGCTATGCGCGTAGCCCTGGCCTTCGTCGGCGTGGCAGTTGTCGCAGGTGATTTTTTTCGGAGGCGCGTCGTGCGCGAGGGATTTGACGTCAGTGTGGCAATCGACGCAGGAAAATGAGCCGTGAACGGAGTGCTTGAACTTGGACGCGTCGACGGCGATGCTATGGCCGTCGCTATCCGTCATGGAGGCGTCGGCGTGGCAGGTTAGGCAGTCGGAGTCCTTGAGCTTTTGCGCGGAGGTTGGGGAGGCGCAGGCAAGGATTAAGGAAGTGGCGAGGGTAAAGGAGGCCCAGCGGACAGCGTTCACATCTCAAGGAGATTCCGATGGTGGAGGGGGCGCAGTGCCTCTTGTCACAAGCGGGTGTGATAAGAGGCGAGGAACAGGTAGCCAGGTCGCTGGTGGATGGTGGTTTGTGTTTCGCGGGAGACTTAGGCGGCGACGTTTCGGATGGAACGGGAGAAGACGAACCGCTCGACTTTGGGACGCCTACGCTGGGAAGCGCGCCATAGGTCGTACTGTTGCTGCAGATCGAGCCAAACTTCTGGCTCGGTTCCAAGCGCATCGGCGAGTCGAAGCGCCATCGGCGCCGTGAACGACGCACGGCCGTTCAGAAGCCGCGAGAGCGTGGATCGAGCGACACGAAGCCGCTTTGCAGCGTCACCGACCTGCACGCCGCTTAGATACTCGCGCAACAGCTCACCGGGATGCGGAGGATTGTACATGCGAGCCATAGGGTTCTCTCCTCTTAGTGATAGTCCTGGTAATCGACGAGGACAGCGTCTTCGCCTTCAAACTTGAACGTCAAACGCCAGTTTGCATTAACTTTGACCGACCAATGGCCGACCAGATTGCCCTTGAGGGAATGAAGGTCCCACCCGGGAACGTTCATTCGCGCCGCGTCTTTCGCCGTATTCAGTACCCCGAGCTGAATGCGAAGTTTCTTCGCATGCGCGGGTTGAATTCCGGCCTTGCTGCCCGTGAGAAAGAACATTTCCACGCCGGCATGCCGGAAGGACTTGATCACAGCTTCACTGTAGCGCGAAGCGCGTCACGCGTCAAGGCTATTGCTCGATGAGCGCCATAGCTTTCAACCGTCGGTTAGTGAAAATAGGCGGTCAAGGTGAGCACCAGAAGCGTGAGGCCGATGAAGATGGCGATGGCTCCGACGGCTTTGGAGAAGTTGAGAAGCCAGAGCGGCGGGGCGATGCCGAGGCGTGATTCGGCTTTGCCTTCGGAGAGCATGCGCTGATATTCGAGCGGGCGCTTGTGCTTGAACTCTTCTTCGCTCTCTACGCCGGTGAAGATGACCATGTCCATGGGGAAACTGTCGGGACGCAGGTGCGTGTTGACAAAGTGAATGGCAAAGATAAACAGAATCGCCAACAGCCCTTCTTCGCTGTGGATGATCAAGACGGCGTTCAGCGCCCAGCCGGGCAGGAAGTGCGCGAAGAACGGCGCGAACCACATGGCGTAACCGGAGAAGCCGATAATGATCATTCCCCAAAACACCGCCCAGTAGTCGAACTTCTCCCAGTAGGCGTAACGCTCGAACTGCGGCTTGGGGCCGAGGCCCAGGAACCAGCGCATGTGGCCGAAGAGGTCTTTGACATCTTTCCAGTTGGCGACCATGGAGGTTGCGCCCCAGAAGATTCCTTTTTCACGGTGGAGGAGGCCGCGCTGGAAGACTTCCTTGACGTGAATGAGGAAAGCGATGGTGAGGACGATGGCGCAGAGCTTATGGAAGAAGAGGATGGCCCCGAATCCGCCGACGCCCGCGGCAAACTTGCGCGCCCAGAAGCTTTCGCTGAAGCGCATGACCAGGCCGGTGGCCGCGAGCCCGAGAAATGTGGTGAACAAAACCGCATGCATGTAGCGCTGCTGGCGCGTGAAGCGCACGAAGAAGCGCGGGTTCGCGGGCGCGGCGGCCGGAGCAGCAGCTGCGGATTGAGGTTGAGCGAGCTCAGAGTCAGGCATTCTTTCCTCCATTTGCCGCTTTGCTCTTGACCTGGTTATAGCGGGAGCGGATCACCCACAAGATGGTGTGGATCATGAAAAAGATGAGCACTCCGGCCAGCAGCAGGTTCATGAACAGCCGAATGTAGTAAAGTGCCGGGCTGAGCTTGCGGTCGCGCGCGTTGGCGTGGGGCTGATACTTGACGAAGCTCGCGTTAGCGCCGGCGTGGCAGCGGCCGCAGGTAGCGATCAGGTTGGCCTGGTTGATGGGCGAAGAGGGATCGGAAGCGGGCCGCACGTCGTGGGCGCCGTGGCAATCCCAGCAGCGGGCCGTCTCCACGTAGCCGCCCAGCGAGCCTAACTGCGAGTGGAAGGTGTCGCGGTAGGTGGAGAACTTGTCTTTGTGGCAACTGCCGCAGATGGGCGTGGACTGCATGCGGAACTCGGCTTCAGTGGGCTGCAGAATGGCGTGGGCAGTGTGGCAATCGCTGCAGACTGGGGCCTTGAGATTACCGCCCGCGACGGCTTTACCGTGTACACCCTGTTCGTAATCGGCTTCAATCTTGGCGTGGCAGGTGCCGCAGGTTTTGGGAATGTTGGATTTGTAGGTGGGGCTCTGCGGGTTGGTGTGGCTGAGAATGTTGTGCGAGCCGTGGCAGCTTTGGCAGTTGGCCGCGACGAGCAAGCCTTCCTTGCTGAGCGCGAAGCCGTGAATGGAATCGATGTAGTTGGGGTACACACTCGGCAATCCATGTTTGCCCGCCATACCGCCGTTGCTGTGGCACTGGCCGCAAGTCTTGGGCACGTTGAGCGGATAGACTGCCGAGCGCGCGTCGGTCTTGGGAAAGATTTCGTGCGCGTTGCCGTGGCAACTGGTGCACGGATGATCTTTGCTGTCGGCGTGCACGCTGTTCTTGAGCGCAGCTGCCTGATCGGCGTGGCAGGTCTTGCAGTCGACAGGCGCGATTTTGTCGGGGTGCGGATATCCCTTGATGTCGGCGTGGCAATTGGTGCACTGCAGGCTGCCGTGAATGCTCGCGCCGAATTTTTGGCCGTCGACGGCGATGCTGTGGCCTGTGGCGTCGGTCGCGGTGGCATCACCGTGGCAGGCAAGGCAATCAGCCTGCGCGCAAAGAGCGACGGGCGCGAGAGCGAAGGCGGCGATGACTGCGGCGAGGATTCCGTTGCGAAGATTCGGTGGTGAGTGTTTCCGTGCGGCCAGATTCATCCTGCCGTCTTCTTTCCCCAGGCAAAAGCGGATTGACCCAAGACTTTCCCTGGTCTCGTACATCCGAGCGCGCTGCGGCTGGGGAAAGAAGCGGGCCGCAGAGGCCACACTCCAGAGATGCGCTTTTGAGGGTGATGCTGGCAGTGATAGGTGTCACAAGCGGCGCGATGTAGATCACACGCTGGTTTTCAGTTATCAGCACCCAGCAGACAGTGATGAGGGCGGCGAGGTGATACGGGTCACATGCCGCGATGTGCGAAGTTGAGGACAATGGAGCCGCTGCTTAAGGAGCCACCGTATGAGCACTGTTTCGGCCACAGTTGCAATTGCAGGAACGAAGACGATGCTGACGCTTCCCGGAGATGCGGTGCGGCAGATTCAATGGCGATTTGGCGACCGGTTTGACTTGCAGATGCTGGTTGCATCGTCGCGCGGCGTGGCGCGAGGAACGGTGGCGCGGCTGGTGGCCTCGGGCGAGCGCAACACGCACGAGTGGACTGCGGCGAAGACCGGGATGATGGACGCGTTTGATCGCGCGGGAATCACGGCTGCGTTTATGGAGCCGGAGGAAGGCGGATTCATCGTTGGGCCGAAGAACCTGGCACTGGGGCTGGCGGCGTTCGAACTGGCGTGGGTAGATGGCGGCGCGGCGACGGCGAGTCTGGCGGGATTTTTGGCGTTGTCGCCGATTCACGAGCGCGGCACGCAGGAACAAGTGAGCCGCTACAAGAAGCTGGCGGCGCCACCTGCGGCTGGAGAAGATCGGAAACCGTGGCGAGGCGCGTTTGCGCTGACCGAGCCGATTCCCTATGTGGGCGTGGATACGGGGATGCTGAGTGGCAAGGTTCGCGTGGCGGAGTGGAAGGACGGCGAGGAGCCGTGGCTGCAGGTGGATAAGCGCGGAAGATTCATCACGGGAATTGCGTTTGCGAATTTCGTGACGGCGGCGGTGAACTCCGATGATCCGCGTATCAAGGGAAGCTGCGTGGTGATTCTGGAAGAGACAGACGAGGGGTTGTTCGATCGCGGCACACCGACGAAGAAGCTGGTGCACCAGCTTTCGTCGACCGGCGATCCGGTATTCAATTTGAAAGTGCCGGCGAGCCGGATTGTGGGCGGATACACGGTGAAGGACGGCGTGGTCGTGCCGAACTTCAATCACGGCGAAATTATCGACGCGGTTTTCCGGCGGACGCGCGTGCCGGTGGGGTTGATGACGGCGGCCAAGCTGTTGTCAGCGGCAGAGCCGGTGATTCGCTACCAGCGGCAGCGGTTCAGGGGCGCCGAAGGCGCGAAGCCGGGATCGGTGCGCTACGAACAGGGGATTCAACAACGCGAGGATGCGTTGCACCGGCTGGTGGATGTGTGGGGGGCGGGCGAGGCGGCGGCATCGATGGGATTTGCAGCGGCGCGGCTGTTTGATGAGCTCGATCCACTGGAGAAACAGAAGACGGCCATCATGAAGAAACGCGGCGTCAACGGCGGACGCGCGGAGATAAAGGCGCTGAAGGAAAGCGAAGAACGCGCGATCGAAATGCTGAAACTGAAAGCCGGCAGCGCGAGGCGCGCGGAGCTTGAGGCCGATCCGCTGGTGCAGTACGTGCTGAAAGATGCCGAAGCCAATGTGCTGTGCCCGGCGACGAAGCTTTGGAATACCGGCCACGGCGCGAACATGATGCGCGAGGCAGTGAGCCTGATGGGCGGGTACGGAATTACGGAAGACTGCCCGGGGTTCCTGGCGAACAAGTGGATGGATGCGCAACTGGAAGCGACGTATGAGGGACCGGAAGCGGTGCAGCGGCGGCAGCTGACGGTGACGATGACGAGCGAAGTTTTTCTGGCGCAGTTTGCGGCGTGGACCACGGAGATGCGGCGGATTGCGTCGTCGCGTCCGGGGACTGGAGCATGCACGCTGGCCTCGGCGATGACACTGTGGGCGTGGACGCTGCATTATCTGCAGAATGCGACCGATCCTGCGGGCGGCAAGCTCTATCACGGGCAGCGGCAGGGAGTGACCTTTGCGCTGGCCGATGCGCTGAGCTGGCTGATGGCATCGCGGTGCCAGATTCTCGACGTGATTGAGCTGGAAACGCGCGGAGCGACGGACGCCGTGGCCGCGGAGGGTCTCGCAGGGACCGTGCAATTCCTTAGCGACCTTTGCCACACTCAGGCGGCGCAGGCGGCAGGAGAAGTTTCGCGTATTTGCGCCGAACTGGTGTTCGGCTACAACCGGCATCCAGCGTGGGACGAGGAAGAACATCGCAGTTGCTTCCTCGCGGCGGAACTCGAAGAGCTGGAAGAGACGATGCCGGGAATCATGGCGATGGCTGTCGATGTTCTCAAGGCAGATGGAAGTCATCCTGCGAAAGCGGGGCCGTGCGCAGGCTGCGCGGGTTCAAGCGAGTTTCTGCGGCTGCAGAGCAAACTGACGACGTGCCTGACCGGCGCGCGGCTGGCGAAAGATCGTGCCGCGGAAACTGTGAGCAAGGTGATGATTCCCGAAGCGCTCGATTATCCAGCGACCGGAGGGGCATGAGCTCGGCGACCCAGCCGATTGAAGTTGACCGCCAGACGATGGAGGTTGACATTGCGTGCGCCGGGTTCGGCCCGGCGACAGGGGGATTCCTGACCACGCTGACGCAGGCGTGGAGCGAGAGCCCTGCCGATCCGGCGTTCGAAAGCGAAGTGGCGCCGGGAATGCCGCTCCAAGTGATGTGCTATGAGCGCGCCGACGATCTGGCTGCGGGCGTGAGCGGTGTGGTCACGCGTGGCGATGGCATCAAAGCGATCTTTCCCAAGCTCGATTCCGCGGAGATCCCGATGGCCGCGGCAGTGGAGCGGGAGAGCGTTTTTTACTTGCTCGATCCGGTCGGGGCGAGGCGCTCCGCGCTTTTACGTTTTGGAGATTCTCTTCTTGGTCTTGGACGAGATTCGTGGGTGAAGGACCATGCATTTGAGCTGCCGTGGACGCCGGCATTTCTGCACAAACACGGAGGATTGGTTCTCTCCATTGGGCAGTTCAATCAGTGGGTGGGATCGAAGCTAATGGCCGGAGGGCTTGCGCAGATCTGGCCGGGGACGCCGGTGAGCGGCCCGATCTTCGATGGGAACAACGGCAAAGTGAAGAGAACCGTTCTCGGCCTTCGGCTTGCCGACCAGGGAGTGGACAAACGCGGCGTTCCGGCGGACGGCTACATGCCCGGCATGGATGTGCGAGCGCGACTGACCGTAGTGGGAGACGGACCGGTGGGGGCGGTAGGGCAGAAGCTCGACGAGCGATTTGGTCTGCCGGCCGGAAATGCGCGGCGCGAATGGGCGCTGGGCATGAAGATGGTGATCGAGCTGGCGGAGGATTCGGAGCTTGAGGCCGGGACAGTGTGGCACACATTTGGATTTCCCGAGCCGGAGATTTTCGGATTTCTCTACGTTCATCCGGAGCGGCTGGTTTCTGTGGGGATTTTCGTTCCGTCATGGATGGGCAATCCGCAACGCACGGCGTATCGATATTTGCAGCATTACATCCAGCATCCGCTGCTCTGGCGGCACTTGCAGGGCGGCACGCTGCGGTCGTGGGGAGCGAAGTCGCTCGAAGAGTCGGGCAAGCACGGTGAGCCGTTCCTGACCGGAGACGGATTCGCGCGGATTGGCGAGGGCTCCGGGTCAACCAACATGTTGACGGGCTCGGGCGTGGATGAGGCTTGGACGACGGGCGTACAACTGGGCGAAGCGGTGCTGTATCTGTTGCGCGCGGGGCGGCCTTTTACGCAGGAAAACCTGGCGGCGACATACGAGGCGCGGCGACGGGCGAGCTGGGTAGAGCGCGGCGCGCAGAAGGCAAAATACGCACGCAACGGATTTCATCGGGGGTTTGTCCGCGGCATGGTGGGGATGGCACTCGCCGGGCTCTCCGGCGGATGGTTGGCGCTGAAAGGAAAGATTCCGACTGCGCCAAAGCAGATTCGACGGTTTGGAGCGTATGGCAAGGCCGGCCTGAAGCTGAGGGAAGCGGCAAGAGTTGCGATGGCCGACGGACGGCCGCTGCACGATGCGCTGATGAGCGCGCGTGGCTGGCCGGAAGTCCCGTTTGATGGACGATTGCTCGTGACGCACCAGGATGCGCTGCTCCTGGGCGGCAAGGTGCAGGCGATGCCGGGATTCGCGGATCACGTGGTGTTTCTCGACCGGCAGCGATGCATTGCATGCGAGGAGAAAACGTGCGTAGCGATGTGCTCGGGGCAAGCCATCACGCTCGGAGCCGATGGCGCGCCTGACTTCGAGCGCGAAAA
The DNA here is from genome assembly GCA_963762905.1 of uncultured Acidobacteriaceae bacterium. Lineage (GTDB taxonomy): Bacteria > Acidobacteriota > Terriglobia > Terriglobales > Acidobacteriaceae > Telmatobacter. The sequence continues at coordinate 124,783 of CAVXMJ010000001.1, forward strand.
GTGTGTACACTGCGGCGCGTGCCTTTGGAACTGCGCGCAGTCGCCTGACGGCGAGCGAGGAAGTATTGAGTTTGTGGCGGGCAACGGCGGATTACATTCAGCAGAAAACTGAAAGACAGCTAATAGCTAGGAGCTAATGGCGGGGGTTCAAGAGAGGAAGCAATGTCAACTGCATTCCACATTGTTGTTTGCGCGGGGATTGTGCCTGATCCGCTGCAGACGCTGGAACCAACGACGGGGCCGAATGGGCCGGGAATCAAGAATGAGATGGTTCTGCCGGCGGTGCTCGACCCGTGGGCTGCGAGCGCGCTCTACGAGGCCGCAAATTTGGCTGGGAAAAATCCGGGCAGCAAGGTGTGGCTGGTGAGCCTCGGGCCGAAGGCCAAGTTGCAGCAGGTGATGATGAGCGTGGCGCAGAAAGTGAGCTTCGAGCTGGTTCCGATCGACGGGCCGATCGGAGGATTTCCCGATGCGCAGGCGACGGCGGCGGCGCTGGCCGAGGCGATCAGCGCGATTCCGGGTTTGGAGCGCGAGAGGATGCTGCTCTTTGGCGGGTGGGAATCTGCTACTCGCGGCGCGGGAGTGACGCTGCAACTTGTGGGCGAGCGGCTGGGCATTGGGGATCAGTTTCAAGGTGTGGACGCGATTGAAGTGCGCGAGGACGGACCAGACGCAGGATCGTTTGAGGTGCTGGAACGCGTGGAGGGCGGGAAGCACCAGGTGAGCTTGTGCGCGGGAGCGCCAGCGGTGCTAGGTTGGGCGACGGGCAATCTCGCGGAGCCGCGCAACAACCCACAGGTTGGCATGGCGAACATGCGGACAATTATGCCGGCACTGCAGAAGGCGAGGACGGCGGCGCTCGACGCGAATGGATTGAAATATGTTTCGGTGAGCCTGCCGAAGCAGCAGCGGACTACGCGGCTTGAGAAGAACATGAGCGGGGACGAAATTGCGCGGGAGATCGTCGAATGGATCGGAGCGGAATGATGGAATCCATTCTCGTACTCACACATGCGGACGAGAGCGGCGTGGCATTGAGCAAAGGTTCGCTTGAAGCGGTGACTGCCGGCCAGGAGCTGGCGGCGCGCTTGGGCGCGGAGCTGACTGTCGGTATTGTGGCGCAGTCTGCGGCGGGTGCGGCGACGCAAGTTGCTGGCGCGGCGAAGCGGGTGCTGGCAGTCGAAGGCGAGCAGTTTGGGCATGCGCGTTTTGCGAGCGATGCGGCGGCGTGTGAGGCGCTGTGCCGCGCGGCGCGGGCGACGATTGTGATTGCGCCGGGGAGCTCGCGTTTTGCGCGGGCCATGGCTGCGGTTGCGCACCGGCTTGGTGGCACCATCGACACGCACATCACGGCGATGACCGGCGCGGACGGTGTAGAAGCGGCGCGGTGGTTCTACCGGCAAAGGATTGAGGCGGTGGTGAGCCGGGAGAAGCGGCCGTGGTTTCTGCTGTTGGATGCAGGCACGAACGCAGCTTTTGAGGGTGGCGCGGGGCCAGTGCAGGTGGAGCAGATTGCCGTGGAGCTGCCGGCGATGCGGACGAATGTGACGGGAATGCGCGCGCCGAAGCTTGACGCGCAAACGATTCGCCCGGACGCAAAGCTGCTGTTTGTTGCGGGGGCGGGATGGACGAAGAAGCAACCGGACGGTCAGATTCATGTGGAGCAGGCGGGCGAGTTGATTTTGAAATTTCTGAATGCGTCGGGCGCGTCGCTGGGAAGTTCGAAATCATTAGTCGACCAGGGCGGTGATGGCAGCTCCGTGCTCCCGTTTTTGACTCATCTCAACCAAGTTGGACAGACCGGGTCGACGCCACGGCACGCGAAAGGCCTGGCAACCTGTTGCCACGGCGAAGAGCCCCATGTAGTGGGCTGGAGGTTCGTGGGCGAGCGCAGAGCGATTTCGCTCGATGCGAATTGCGGATGGGCGCGCGGGAAGGCGGATGTGGTGTACGTGGCGGACGCGTTTGAGGTAATGGCAAAGGTGAATGCACTGGTGGCGAACGCAGCGAGTATTTGTAGCCCATAGCTGGGTTGAAAGAGGCGGATCGAGGTTCGTGCGATCCCACCCTGGCAAAGCTAGGATGGGACACCCCGTTTCTCGTGCTGCGTAAGGATCACGAAAAGCGACCGCAGATCATTCGCTTCGCTCAGGATGACAACGCTGGGCGAGGCAGGTTTGGGCGATCCCACCCTAGCCACAAGAACAAAGACGTGGCACGGGTGGGGCACCCAGTTTTCGTTGGATAGTGAAAAGAGACGGGATGGGGATGGTGCGCAACTGCTTCGACCAGCGGTTATGGGCTACGAGCGATGTGATGCTGCTCGGTGCGATCAGTGGGGGTCGTGTTCATCAGGGTGGTCCCTCAAGTGATGCATGGCCACGTCGTAGCCGCGGCGGAATCCTTCGCGGTAGTCGTCGCGCATTCCGCGACCCACGTGCGGATGGCGGTATTGCTCGTGGTCGTCCGCGTCGGCATGGCGGTGGTTGGAGAAGTCCCTGCGCGCGGCGTCGATGCCGTCATGAAACCCCTGCCGCTGGATGTCGTGGAATTCAGCTGGCGGCTGATCCCACCCGCCCCCAATCTGAACCGACAACTGCGGAGTTGCGGCGCGGATGGTGGACGGCGCAGAGATGATGAGCGAGGCTGCGATGGCCACGGTGGAAAGAGCAAGCCATTTGGTTGTCATTACCGATCCTCCTAGTTACGTCTCACGTAACAGATGAGAGCCGTCGCAATAGCGTTGCCTCTCGGGCGAATCGGCAAGAAGTGAGCGCGATTCCCGCGATTCACAGGGCTCTGATTTCATTGTGTTAGGTTGGAAATTTGGAGTGAAAAAGAGAGATATGGCGCCCATCACGGAGTTCATCAAGCATCATTACCGTCATTTCAACGCCGCGGCGCTGGTGGATGCGGCCGAGGCCTACAACAAGCTGCTGACGGATGGCGGCAAGATGTTTGTGACCATTGCCGGCGCGATGAGCACGGCGGAGTTGGGGCTGAGCCTCGCCGAGATGATCCGGCAGGACAAGATTCACGGGATTTGCTGTACGGGAGCGAACCTGGAAGAGGACGTGTTCAACCTGGTGGCGCACAATTTTTATGAGCGCGTGCCCGGCTACCGTGACCTGACGCCAGCCGATGAGGCGGCGCTCCTGGCGCGGCATATGAACCGCGTGACGGATACGTGCATTCCCGAGATGGAGGCGATGCGGCGGATCGAGAACGAAGTGCTGGCGGAGTGGGTGAAGGCGGACAAGGTCGGAGAGCGGTGGTTCCCGCACCAGTTCATGTACAAGATTCTGCTGTCGGGCGTGCTCAAAAAGAGCTACCAGATCGAAGCGAGGGACAGCTGGCTCTTGGCGGCCGCCGAAAAGAATCTGCCGATGTTCGTCCCGGGCTGGGAGGACGCGACGCTGGGGAACATGTATGCGGGGCACTGCATCACGGGAGACGTGAAGAAGGTGCACACTGTTCGGACAGGCATCGAGTACATGATGGAGCTTGCGGAGTGGTACACGGAGACGACGAAGAAATCGCCGCTGGGATTTTTCCAGATTGGTGGCGGGATCGCGGGAGACTTTCCGATTTGCGTGGTGCCGATGCTGCACCAGGACTTGCAGCGCGACCATGTGCCGCTTTGGGCGTACTTCTGCCAGATTTCGGATTCGACGACGAGCTACGGATCGTACTCTGGCGCGGTGCCGAACGAGAAGATTACTTGGGGCAAGCTGGGCGAGAAGACGCCGAAATTTATCATTGAGAGTGATGCAAGCATTGTGGCGCCGCTGGTGTTTGCGTACGTGCTGGGGTGGTAGAAGGACAGGGACCAAGGAAGACGGGTCCATAGGGAGCGAGAGATCAGAGAGCAGAGATCAGAGATCGGGATGCGGAAGTGGACGACGCTTTGCGCCGCGGGAGGAATGCTGCTGGCGGTTTTCGTTGGCGGAGCGGTCCGGGCCAACGCGCAGGACGGCGGGGCGTGGCGGGCGGCGAGCACGAACGCGATCGCGATCACGAGCGATATCGCGATTGGCAAAGACAAGCTGGCCATTGATTACTTCACGTATCCGATTGCGCCGATTCGGCCCTTGAAGCCAGTGGAGGTCAGCGCGGTATTCGACGCGGATGTGAATGCAGGGATCAGCGGGATGCTTTACCGGCTGAGGATTCCGGCGGCGCAGCGCTTTCTGAAAAAGAACACGTTGTGCGGGGACCAGGACACGCAGTGGATGGCAACGTACGTTGCGGGGCATACGCTGGAGGTTGCGTTTTTCTCGGGAGACGACATGCCGGTGTTCACGTTTGACACGATCTCGAAGTCGACGGCGTTGTGCGGGACGTTTGCGTACGCGCGGTAGCCGATAGCTTGTAGCTCCGAGTCCGAATCTGCGAGCATCTGACGTCCTCGTTCGTGCCCCGACACAGAGCCTAGAAGGTGAGTTTGTGCTATCCCACCCGAGCGAAGCTTGGATGGGGCACCCATTTTTCGTGCAGGCTTGAGAGCCAGGAAAAGAACCACAGATCTTTTAGCTGTCGAGGCGACCGAAGGGTGACAAATCGTACCTCGGGCAAATTCGAACACAATCCCGCAGATTCGATCTCAAGAAGGCCAAAAAAAGCCTGAAGCTGCTCCTAGCTGTCGGGCAGGACTGCGAACGGACCCTTGATTTCGCTGCCGCCGACGCCTTCAAATGCGGCTTGTCCCAACGAGGGCAAGCCGATCTCCCACTTGGGACCTTCCAGCTCCGGCATGGGGCGAGCCTGGAAGAGCTTCTTGCATTGCTTGGCGGTCCACTTGGCCCAGCGCTTCGACTTCTTTCGCCGCGCGCTGTCGGTGGAGATGCCTGTGCCTGCATACATCTGGCGGTAGAGCTTGGAGAGGAAGATGAATCCGAGCCGGGCGCGCAGCGTCGGAGTGCAGGCGGAGCGCTCCCAGATGGCTCCCCACGTGTAGAAGCGGTCCCACACTTTTTGCGTGCGCTCGCGAATTTCATCGGAGCTCATGGTGGGATGCGGTGTAAACATTTTGGGCCGCACTTCGGTGGGAATCATCCAGTAGCGCGTGATGGGCACATCGCCCACCATCATTGGATCGACGGACTGCTCTTTTTCCCAACGCCCGAAGTCGACGGTGCCGGGAAACGGAGTCATCATGACAAACTGGGCGAAGGTTACGCCGGCCTTGAGCGCCATTTCCACTGTCGCGTCGAAGGTGGCAGGCCGATCGGTGGGCAGGCCGAAGATGAATGAGCCGAGAACATGCACGCCGTGCTGCTTGAAGGTCTGGAGCTGCTTGGCGAGGGCCTCGCCGGAGTAGTTCCAATCTTTATAGACGGCTTTCAACCCCTCAGGAGTGACTGCCTCGACGCCGACGAGCGCGCCCTTGATGTTGGCCTTGCGCATGGCGTCGAGATAGCTTCCGTCTTCGCCCGCTTCCATGGTCATCTGCGTAAAGAAGACCATGTCTTTCGGCAGCTTGGCCAACTCTTCCATCAACTGCAGGCGCTCGTTGCGAATAGCCGTTAGCTCTTCGAGCTTGGCCGTGTTGCCCTGCTCGCGGGCGAGGCGCAGGTCGGTGAAGGTGACAGGATAAAAATTGTCATCGGCCAGCGCGATGAAGCGAAAACCGAGACGGCGGAGCGCAATGATTTCATCGACGACGTTCTGGAATTTTCTCTGGCGGGGTTTTTGGCCATCAGTACGCCAAACGCTGCAAAAAGAGCAATGCTTGGGGCAGCCGCGAATGGTTTGCACGGAAGCCCACATATACTTCTTCGGATCCATCAAGTCCCAGCGCGCGGAGAGGAAGTCGCCGCCTTCGATGCGGCCGCCATCGTAGATTTTTTCGGGCTTGCCTGCGATGCAATCGGTGACGACTTTGCCCCAGGCAAGATCGCCATCACCCTTTACGACGGCGTGGGCGTGACCACGCTCGAGAGCTTCCTCTGGAAACAGCGTGGCGTGAATGCCGCCATAAACGACCCAGGCGCCGCGGCTGCGAGCCATGCGACCGACAGCGTATCCGCGGAGCGCATTGCCGGTGTGCACGCTGATTCCGACGATATCGCCGGGCTGAATGGACTCGGGCACAATTTGCTCTAGCGACTCATCAACGAGAACGGGATCGCCCACGGAACTGGGTGTCGCGGCTGCAAGCACGAAGAGCCAACGCGGAGTGATGACGGCGGTGCCAAAGGAATTATCGCTGGGATTGACCAGATGAACGCGCAATCGTTCCAACCTTTCGCCTTGCTGGTGCGGTTGGCCTCACAGCGATTGCGGGGTTGCCGAAATGCGGGGGCGATGATGGGAAGCGGCATCCTCTGTAAAACGATGCCGTACTGAAGTTCGAAACCGGCAAAATTGCTCTGCGATCGAGCGCCAAGAAACAATGGTTCAAAAGGATGCTTGCCGATGTTGACGGCAGCACAGGAATTCTCTCGTAGAGAAAACCTTTCCATGACACGGATAGCTCATCGTACAGGGATTTAGCGGGCCAATGTGGTCAATATTGACCACTTTCAGCCGAAATGAACAAAAAGTCATTGGAAATAAAAGGAATTGAGTGCCGCGGCTCATTACCGGACGCGGGAGCATTCTTCGACGGGGATGGGAACCTGCTCGACAATTTCGAGGCCGAAGCCCTCGAGTGCGGGGATGTGCATGGGGGTATTGGAGAGAAGACGAATGCGCTGAATGCCCAGGTCAGAGAGGATTTGGCCGCCGAGGCCGATGGCGCGAAGAATGCGTCCGGAGCGGTCCTGCGAGCCTTCGCGGGCGCGCAACTCCTGATGAAGGATGAGGCGGCCGGTTTTTTCTTGGCCGCCGGAAGTGGGGATTGCGGAACCTTGGGGGCTGTGTACGGCGGGGGAAAAAGCCGTGGGAACGGCAGACCCCTCCGGATTGAAAGACGCGGTCGTGTGGTCGATCGAGAAGCCGCGCGAGGTGTTGTGGAGATAGACAATGACGCCGCAGCCCGCTTCGGCGATGATGCGCATGGACTGGTCGAGGATTTCGCGGCAGTGGCAGTCGGCGGCGAAGACGTCGCCGGCGGTGCAGCGGGTGTGAACGCGGACGAGGACGGGATGCGGGCAGGTGGGGCGCGGGGCCATTGGCTCGGGCTCGTCGAACGGTTGTGCGTTCCCCGGTCCCCAAATGCGAGGGACCGGGGGCAACCCGGACCCAGATGAATTTGCTTTCCCAAGTTTGGAGCTGGCTTCGAGGAGGCCGTTGCTGTCGGTCGCGGGTCCGCCGTGGAGGGCGTGGCAGTCGGGACAGAGGTCGCCGCGGATGAGGGCGATGTGGCTTTCGCCGCCCTGGACCTGGCTCTCGTAGGCGATCATGCGGAATTCGCCGTAACGAGTTTGAACGCGGGACTCGCCGGCGCGGACGATGGTGCGCTCGTTGCGGAGGCGGTAGCGGATGAGCTCGGCGACGGTGAGGATGCGGAGGCCGTGCTCGCGGCAGAAGGGGATGAGGTCGGGTATGCGGGCCATGGCGCCGTCGTCGCGCATGATTTCGCAGATGACGCCGGCGGGGGTGAGGCCGGCGAGGCGGGCCAGGTCAACGGAGGCCTCGGTTTGGCCGGCGCGGACGAGGACCCCGCCGCGGCGTGCGCGGAGCGGGAAGATGTGGCCAGGACGGACGAGGTCGGTTGAAGTGGAGTGGGGATCGATGGCGACGCGGATGGTGTGGGCGCGGTCGGCGGCGGAGATGCCGGTGGTGACTCCCTCGCGGGCTTCGATAGACTCGGTGAAGGCGGTACCGAAGCGGGAGGAGTTTTGTTGCGTCATGGGCGGCAGGCGCAGGTGGTCGGCACGCTCCTCGGTGAGGGTGAGGCAGATGAGGCCGCGGCCGTAGCGGGCCATGAAGTTGATAGCCTCGGGAGTGACGTGCTCGGCGGCCAGGGTGAGATCGCCTTCGTTCTCGCGGTCCTCGTCGTCGACCACGACGACCATGCGGCCGGCCTGGATATCGGCCACGGCGCCGGGGACATCGGTGAAGGGCGGCTCGGGAGTGCGGGAGGGCTGAGGCATGTGCTGGACTTATTTTCGCCGATTGGGGGAGGGAATGCCAGACAGGGGGAGTGAAGCGAGGGAAGGGTAGTTTTCCAATTGCCAGTATGTCTGGCAATCCTCCAGTGGTTTCTGGATGTGGGGTGGTGCGGAACACGGGCGCGGCGGGAAGACAGGAGTATGCTGGTCGGCGGGCGAGATGAGACCGGAAAATCCGGCTTGAATCTCAACCGAGGGATCATGCGAAAGATTCTGAACGTAGTTGCACTCTTTGCTGTTGCGTTATCGTGCCAAGCTCAATCTCAAGTGACCGATTTGAAAACGCTGGTTGGCCGGAAGGCAATTGCACAGCGCGTACCCTTCTACGAGCCCGGAACTTACAAAGAAATATCGAAAGAATATGCCGGGCAAGAGGTCACGATCATTGCCGTCAAGCCGTCGACCACCTTTGCCAGTATGCCGTTTCTAACCGCTAGCGCGATCCAGTCGCTGCCCCCGGAGTCGCGAGCCGCAATTGACAACATGCGATTCGCCGCAATATTGATTGTGCAGTTTGCCGATGGGACAAAGGCTGACACGGGGCCGACGCCTGTTATGCCCTCGATGCTGCCTAGCTACCTTGAGCTCGTGGAGGAGCCCGGAGCGGCTTTGTCCTCCGGCGCACCCGCTGAACCAACGCCGGTTGCGCCGGTTAAGGAGTCAGGCGCTGCAACCCCTCGGCAGGCCATTCCTCCCGCCCCTGACAGCCTGACAGATGACCAAATCGCAGCTGCCATCGATCGAGCAACGCGCGGGAAGCGACACGCTATCGGGCTGACCCTTAACGACGTACAAACGTTTCTTCTCTCTGGAATGCCCTGCGAGACTTGTGGAACTTCAGGCTATACCATCACGATTTACACGCCCGAGCTATGGGTCGAGCAGCTCGCTGTTAACGCGCAAAGCGAGATGTTGCCTTTCTCTGTCAAAGACGTGTCTCCGGAAGCAAGAGAGTCTGTCCTCCGAGTGGTGGCATTGCCCAGCCAAGCCGACTATATAACAGGCCCCGGACTTTCAATGGCATCCTCAGTGCACAGAGTCGTTCTGACAAACAGCAAGAGGACGGAAACCATTCAACCATTGCAAAACGACGTTGGATACATGGAAGGAAACAGTGCCCTCCGTTCCACGACCTACACCTCTGCTACCGCCTCCTTTCCGATGTCTGAGGTTCGATGGCTTCAGTCCCAGGATAGGAATGCGGAATTTTTTGTCGTGGTTGTCGGTGATAACCAGAACAAGTATTTCAAGGTGAAGTCGCGGTTTGAGAAAGACCTATTCGGAACCACCGGACCCGCGGATTCGATTCCGAATAGTTTTCAGCTTGGGGTCTTGGTGGAGACGGTGAAAGACTCCGATGTAGAGGTTTTCAAATTGTCTAAGCGCCAAGGGGTCGTGGTGAGGCGTGTCAACAGGGGAAGTCTCGCGGAGCGGATGGGAATACAGGTTGGAGACGTAGTGCTGGAAATCAACAATTCAGAAGTTGAAGATGTTCAGTCCTTTGCTCTGACGGTTCGCGGCGGAGCGGCCAAGACGTTTCGTATCTGGCGCGATGGGCGGACGATAGACATGGCAGTGCCGCAGACCTAAGTGGGCTCAGGCTGCTGGAGGCCCACAAATATCTGTAAAGATGGGCGGTTGACCCTTGTCTCCTGTCCAATCAGGGTGCTTTGGAAACTCTGCCTCCCGATTTGCGATCACAATTTGTGATATCGAGCCGAGCTTGGGTGGGCGGTTCCCAGGGCCCCGAATGCGAGGGACCTGGGGCACGCAGTTTTCGTGGTGGGTGAAGGCGGGAAATGCAATTGCGAGAGTTCGTGGTATCCCACCCAAGCGAAGCTTGGATGGGGCACCCAGGTTCGCGGTGAGTTGGGAGTGGCGGATCGAGGTTTGTCGTATCCCAGGTCCCCAAATGCGAGGGACCTGGGGCGCCCATGATCGTGCGGAAGGAAAAACTGCAGAGCAACAAAAACGCCGCCCGAAGGCGGCGTTTTTGTTGAAACTGGCCAAAAGCTTACAACGTGGATTCGATCTCAAATCCCCAGGCCTCGAGAAGGGCCTCTGGGATGTACTTGGAGTTCTTGTTGCGGCGCGCCCACTCGCGGAGGCGAGTTGACCGGATGTACTGGTCTGGGGGCAGCTTGAACTCCTTGGTAATCTGTTCGAAAGAGGTAACAGTGGGCACAACCGGGCCGATGGGCTCCGGCTTGCCCCAATTTGGATTTCCACGACGCTTTGCCATTGATTTATTTGTCCTTGTCCTTGAAAAGGAGTGTTTTCTCGGCTCAACCCTCGGACGTGGCTGGGGATGCGAAAGGACCCGAGGAACGTACATTCTCATTCTACGGCTTTTTCGTTGAAAAATCAATAGGAAAGGGCTTTTCCATTGGGGATAAGCTCGGGAGGATAAAGCTCGTAATTATTGTTGAATCAGCAATTTATGAGAATCGATCCCGATTCCCACAACAAACGGGCGGGGGCAATTGTGATGACTGACGTTGGCAGTAACTGGAAGGGGATGGCAGGATACTGGTATGAGGACATTTTGGCGCGCGCTTGCAGCAGGTTTGGTGCTTTTTGGAGGGGTGACGATGAGCCGTGGAGTGGAGCTGACGGTGAGCCGCGATGCCCTGGAACGAACCCTGAAGCAGGAGCTCTTCAGCGGGCCAGATGGAAGGTACTATCTGAAGGGCAATGCCAAGTCCACGTGCTTTATTTCGACTGAGGATCCGCAGCTGAGGTTTGAGCAGGACCGGATCGTGGTGCGGGTAAAGACACGGGCGCGGCTGGGAGTAGGCGGAGTGTGCCTGGCGACAGTGACGCTACCGGCGGAAGTTTCGTTGGAGCCGGAGGCTGAGGGAGAGACGATCGGGTTCAAGAACGCGAGCCTGGACAAAGTTTCGGACCGGAAGGAGATCAACTTTGTACTGGCGCCGTTTTTGCGGGGCCAGGTACCGAAAAGCATGAAGGTGAATGCGGCGGATTTGTTGCGCGCGGCGCTGGCCGGGTCGACGGCGACGTCGGGATACAAGGTGAGCCTGGGGCGGCTGAAGATTCTCTCGATCCAGATTGTGGGCGATAAGCTGGTGGTTGAGGCGGATGGGGATTTGAGCGTGGAGTGAGAGAGGCAGGGAACGAGAACAGGGAACAGAGAACAGAGAACAGAGAATAGAGATTGAGACGGGAGGATGCATGACGGAAAGTCAGAATGCGGGGCGGGCGCCGAATGGACGGGCATATTTGTCGCAGCCGCTGGTGAAGCACATTTATACCGCCGATCCTTCGGCGCATGTTTTTGAAGGCAAGATTTATGTCTATCCCAGCCACGACATCGATGCAGGAATTCCCGATGATGATCTGGGCAGCCAATATGCGATGCGCGACTACATCGTGTTGTTGATGGACAAGCCAGGCGGCCCGGTGACGGCGCATCCTGTGGCGCTCAAGGTGGAGGATGTGCCGTGGGCTGAAAAGCAGATGTGGGCGCCCGATGCTGCGTTCAAGAAGGGCAGGTATTACCTTTACTTTCCCGCGCGCGACCGAAAAGGCGCGTTTCGCATCGGGGTGGCGACATCGAAGTCGCCGGCGGGTCCTTTTAAGGCCGAGCGGAAACCGATCAAAGGTAGCTTCTCCATCGATCCCGCGGTGTTTGTGGACGACGATGGGAAGGCGTACATGTATTTCGGCGGCATTTGGGGCGGCCAACTGCAGCGGTGGGCGACCGGCAAGTTCAATGCGAAAGGCTCAGACACGGATTTAGGCATGGACGACAAACCAGCGCTATGCGCCAAGGTTGCAAGGTTGACCGCGGACATGAAGGAGTTCGCGCATGGGGCGCGCGACGTGGTGATACTGGACGAGGGCGGGAAGCCGGTGCTGGGCGGAGATCACGACAAACGATTCTTTGAAGCGTCATGGCTCTTCAAGCGGGGCCGGAAGTACTACTTCACGTATTCGACCGGCGACACGCATTATCTGGCTTATGCCATCGGCGACAATCCGTACGGGCCGTTTCGATTCAAGGGACATTTTCTCGAGCCGGTGCAGGGTTGGACGACGCATCATTCCGTGGTGAAATTCAAGCGGAAGTGGTGGCTGTTCTACCACGATGTGCAGTTGTCGGACAAGAGCCATCTACGCTCGGTGAAGATGACGGAATTGAATTTCAATCCCAATGGGACGATCCGGATGATCGATCCGTTCACGGATTAGGAAGTGAATGGCGGCGATCGGATTTAGCCGCTCTTTTCCCTGGGACTGGGCACGCGGACTGCGATTCCCGAGGTCAGACCACGCGGATAGAATTGTAACCAGGCACAAATTTTGCGGTGATAGAATTTCGATTTTGGAGAACGTATGGCGGAAGCAACGTGTGATATCGGCCTGATTGGGCTCGCAGTGATGGGACAGAACCTGGTCCTGAATATGAACGACCATGGATTTAAAGTGGCCGTGTTTAACAGAACCGTTTCAAAGGTGGACGATTTTGTCGCGAACGAAGCGAAGGGAACCGATGTGGTGGGCGCGCACTCGATGGAGGAGCTGACAAGCCTGCTTAAACGGCCACGCCGGGTGATGTTGATGGTGAAAGCCGGCGACACCGTGGACCAGATGATTGACCAGATCACGCCGCACCTGGAGGCTGGCGACATCATTATTGACGGCGGAAACTCGCTGTTCAGCGATTCGACGCGGCGCACGAAGGCGCTGGCAGCGATGGGAATTCTTTTTATCGGAACGGGCGTTTCAGGCGGCGAAGAGGGCGCGCGCAACGGACCGTCGATTATGCCGGGCGGGAATCCGGCGGCGTGGCCCCACGTGAAAACGATCTTTCAGGCGATCGCGGCCAAGGTGGAAGACGGGACTCCGTGCTGCGACTGGGTGGGCGAAGAAGGCGCCGGGCACTACGTGAAGATGGTCCACAACGGCATCGAGTACGGCGACATGCAGTTGATTTGCGAGGCCTACGACCTGCTGAAGCGCGGGCTGGGATTGACGGCCGACGAGCTGCACGACGTGTTCGCAGAGTGGAACAAGGGCGAGCTGGACAGCTACCTGATCGAGATTTCGAGCCAGATCTTCGCCAAGAAGGACGAAGATGGGACGCCGCTGGTGGACAAGATTCTGGACACCGCCGGACAAAAGGGAACAGGCAAATGGACGGTGATCAGCGCGCTCGATACGGGCCAGCCCGTGACGCTGATCGGCGAGAGCGTGTTTTCGCGCTGCCTGTCGGCGCTGAAAGAGGAACGCGTCGAAGCGGAGAAGGTGCTGCGCGGGCCGAAGTCAGTGCCGAAAATTGGCGATCGCGCGAAGTTCATCGAGGATGTGCGCAGAGCCTTGTTCTGCTCGAAGATCATCAGCTACGCGCAGGGGTACATGCTGCTGCGGGCGGCGGCAAAAGAGTATGGCTGGAACCTGAATATGGGCGGCATCGCGCTGATGTGGCGCGGCGGCTGCATCATTCGCAGCCAGTTTCTGGGCAAGATCAAGGACGCGTTCAGGAAGAACAAGAAGCTCGACAACTTGCTGCTCGACAAATATTTCTCGCGGCTGCTGAACAACTACCAGGCGTCGTGGCGCAAGGCGCTGGTGCACGCGGTGAAGCTGGGAGTGCCGACGCCGGCATTTTCGACGGCGCTGGCATTCTTCGACGGCTATCGCGCGGGACGGCTGCCGGCGAACCTGCTGCAAGCGCAGAGAGACTTTTTCGGAGCGCACACATACGAGCGGGTGGACAAGCCGCGCGGAGAGTTCTTCCACACGAATTGGACGGGGCACGGAGGAAGGGTGTCGTCGGGGACGTATAACGCGTAAAAGACAGAGAACAGAGATCCGAGAAGAGAGTACAGAGATCGGGCGGCGATTTCCATAATGGAGATCGCCGCTTTTGTTTTGCGCCGGAGTTCGATGTGCGGTGGCCGAAAGTTACCGCAGTGATTCGACGGGAGCGGGATCCATATCGGCGTAGTCCTGGTTTTCGCCGCCCATGCCCCAGCAGAAGCTGTAGGCGCGCGTGCCCACGCCGCAATGGATTGACCAACCCGGAGAGATGACGATGCCCTTGTCGGCCATGACGATGTGGCGCGATTCGGCGGGCGGCCCCATGAAGTGCATTACGCGCGCATCGGCGGCGAGGTTGAAGTACATATAGATTTCGCTGCGGCGCATGTGGGTGTGCGGGGGCATGGTGTTCCAATTGCTGCCGGGAGCTAGATGCGTGACGCCCATGACGAGCTGGCAACTGCGCGCGCCCCGGAGATGAATGTATTTGCAAATCGTTCGCGTATTGCAGGATTCGACGCTGCCGAGTTCGGTGGGCGTGGCGTCTGCCTTGCGGACAAGCGTTGAGGGGTAGTCGGCGTGAGCGGGGTAGCTCAAAAGATAGAAAACAGCGGGCGCCGACTTATCTTTTGAGGCGAACGTTACCTGCTTGTTGCCACGGCCGATGTAGAGCACGTCGAGATTCTCGAGGTCGTAACTCTTGCCCTCGACGGAGATGGCGCCGGAGCCGCCGATGTTGAGCGCTCCCAGCTCGCGGCGCTCAGTAAAGTAAGTCGCGCGCAGGTCGGGATCGGTGGGCAGGGCGATGGGAGATTCGAGTGGAGATGCGAAACCGACGACGGCGCGATCGAGGTCAACATAATTGAGATGGATTTTGCCAGGCTCGCAATGCTCGCCGAGCAGAAATGTGTCGCGAAGCTCGTCGGTGTTCATGCGCGGGAAGCGCACAGGGTCGGCCATTAGAACGGTCTTCATGTTTTTCCTTGAACTCAATTCTACTGCTGTGGAAGTTGGACCGGATTTCCAATTATCGCCGGCGCGAAGAAAGATAGAAGGCTGATTCAGAATCTGGATTTGAGGCCTGACCACGCTTGGAAGAGCGGGTAGCTTCACATTGGGAGTCCGCGCTATCAATAGAAAACTCGCGCAATATTCGAGAATTTGAAGCTGAATTTCAGGATTCTGTATGAACAGAGGAACCCAGGCTTTGGTCGCACCTCGAAGAACTAATGGTCGGACCGCGTACCGACGTTGACCGCCCTCAAGAGCGAGATGGCGAAGCGGAAAAGGGAATAACGAATCCATTGATGTGGGCAGACGCTGCGGAACCCGGGCAATTCGATGCGGAATCGAATGGTTGAGAGTGCGACGCGAAGTCAGGCGGCGGATGCGGAACGGGAATGCTTCTTTTTTGAGGGGGCGGGCGATCCCACGCGGTCAGTCGGTCGCTCCATGCCCTGCGCGATTTGCGCCATACGCAGGTGTTGCTCCATGAGGTTGTGCGCTTCCTTCGCATTGCGGGTGCGGATGGCACGATAAATCTCGCGGTGCATTTCAGCGGATTCGCGCATGTAGGTGGAGCGCTCGACGGTCTTACGACGCGTATCGTAGAGCGCCGAAGTAATGGTCTCGATAATCGCGGCAAGAATTGGGTTGCCGGAGGCCTGTGAAACGATGCGGTGAAAGAGCAGATCGTGGATGAGGTATTCGGCAGGACTGTCCATGGTGGCAAACATGTCGGCAACCTCGTCGGCGAGTGCAGAGAATTGCTCCTGCTTGCCACGCTCGGCGGCCAGGGCGGCCAAATGGCTTTCAAGGATGATGCGAGCTTCGAACATTTGCCAGGACTGAAATCCATGCAGGGCGCCGATGAGGCTGAGAGAGGCAGTTCCGAATTGAGGCGGACCGTCGGCGACAAAGGTGCCGACGCCGTGACGGACCTTCATGACGCCCATGGCAGCCATGTAGCCGATACCGGTCCGGAGACTGGCGCGGCTGATTTTGAGGGAACGGGCGAACTCACGCTCCGGGGGTATCTTGTCGCCGGGCTGCAGAGCACCGCTCTCAATAAGAGAGCGGATGTGGTTAACCACTTGCATCGTACGGTGAGTATTTGGCTCTTCTTCTTTTGCCCTTGGCATAAGCTGAGCAAACCTCTTGAGATCCTCAAAATCAATATCAAAGCGAGATTATCACTGAATCCAGACGCGGGGTTGGAGAACCACCGTCAGGCCGCGAGGGAAAGAAATGAGGCCACGGAACTGCCTCAATCTATATACTGGAGGTCTGACCTCTGAATCCGATAGTGACTCAGTTAGCCGATGCGCGAGACGATTAGAATGAAAGCCATGTTGCTCCACGAAGATCGTTTGTTTCCCGCCGAAGCAAGCGCGCGCGATGTAGCCCGTTCACTTTATGAACAAATACGCGGGCTTCCGATCATCAGTCCCCACGGACACACGCAGGCCGCGTGGTTCGCCGAAAACGTGCCGTTTCCCGATCCGGCGACACTTTTTGTACAACCCGACCACTACGCGTTTCGCATGCTCTACAGCCAGGGAACCTCCCTGGACGACTTGGGAATTGGACAGCCGGTGATCAAGGATCCGCGCAAGGTGTGGCGGATTTTCGCAAGAAACTACTATCTGTTCCGCGGCACGCCGACGCGGATGTGGATGGACTACGCATTTCAGGAGTTGTTCGGGCTGAAAGAGCGGCTGAGCGAGAAGACGGCGGACTATTCTTTCGACGTGATTGACGAGAAGCTGCGGACACCTGAGTTTTTGCCGAGGGCGCTCTACGGAAAGTTCAACATCGAGGTGCTGTCGACGACGGAGTCTCCGTTGGATGAGCTTAAGGCTCATCAGGCCATTCGCGATTCAGGATGGAAGGCGCGGATTGTCCCTGCGTTTCGTCCCGACCCGGTTGTCGATCCGGAGTTCGATGGATTTGCTGGGCTGGTGGCGAAGCTAGGCGAAATACACGGCGAGGACTGCTCGACGTGGAATGGCTATCTGAAAGCGTTGATAAAAGCACGAGCGCGTTTCAAGACGCTGGGTTGCACGTCGACGGACCACGGACATCCGACGGCCCAGACAGCGGACCTAACGCAGGCCGCGGCCGCGGCGCTCTTCTGCAAGGTGGTTTCCGGCAAAGCCGACCGAGGAGAGCAGGAGCTTTTCCGCGCGCAGATGCTGACGGAGATGGCGCGGATGAGCGTGGAAGACGGCCTCGTGATGCAGATTCATCCTGGATCGGTGCGCAACCATAACCGTTTTGTGTATGAGCGTTACGGTCGCGACATGGGCGCAGATATTCCCAGACCAACGAACTACGTAGACGCGTTACGGCCACTGCTCGACCGATTTGGCAACGAACGTAATCTGACGATCATTTTGTTCACGCTTGACGAGACGACTTACAGCCGGGAACTGGCGCCGCTGGCCGGTCACTATCCGTCATTGCGTCTGGGACCGCCGTGGTGGTTTCATGACAGCCCGGAGGGGATGATGCGTTTCCGCGAGCAAGCCACGGAGACGGCTGGGTTTTATAACACTGTAGGATTCAACGATGACACGCGGGCGTTTCTTTCGATTCCGGCGAGGCACGATGTGGCGCGGCGGGTGGATTGCGCGTTCTTGGGCAGGCTGGTGGCGGAACATCGATTGGACGAAGATGAAGCGCACGAAGTGGCGCACGAATTGACGTATGGGCTGGTGAAGAAGGCGTACCGGCTGTAAAGGGAGCCGCTAGCTTTTAGCTCCTAGCGTCAAGCATTTCGGTGCTGTATCACCTTTTCGGTTGAAGTTGGATCCATCCAGCCGCGAGATGCGGCTTCGGTGTTGGAGAAGTGAGGACGGAGTTTGGCGTATGAGCCTTTATTGTTCCGTGGGAAGCACTGAGACCGACCTCTCGGAAAAAGAACTCAAGGAGCTGCTGGTGGAAAGCCTGGCGAAGCTGGGCAAACGGACGAGCGTACTGGCCGTGCCGCCCGACCAAAGCCGTGAGCATTCGCGGGCTGGCGACCTGACGCGATATGCGTGGGAGCACTATGGCAAGGGGCTGAAGGCCGTGCTGCCCGCGATCGGAACGCACACACCGATGCGGCCGGACCAGATTGCGCACATGTTCGGGAAGATGCCGCTGGACTTGTTTCGCGTCCACAACTGGCGGACGGATGTTGAAACCCTGGGCGAGCTACCGGCGGAGTTCATCCGGGAACAATCGGAAGGCAAACTGAATTACACGTGGCCGGCTCAGGTGAACAAGCTGATCTCGCAGGGCGGGTTCGATCTGATTCTTTCCATCGGGCAGGTGGTGCCGCATGAAGTGATTGGGATGGCGAACCACTCCAAGAACATCCTGATTGGCGCAGGGGGACGCGAGGGAATCAACCGCAGCCACTACCTGGGCGCGGTGTATGGAATGGAGCGGATCATGGGGAGGGCCGAGAACCCCGTGCGCAATGTGCTGAACCGTGCGTGCGAAAAGTTTCTACGGCACTTACCTATTGTCTACGTGCAGACAGTGGTCGGGCGCGGAAAGAACGGCCGGCTGGCGGTGCGTGGGTTGTTCATTGGCGATGACCTGGAATGCTTCCTGAAAGCGGCGGAGCTAAGCCTGAAGGTGAACTTCGAGATGCTCGACGAGCCGATCATGAAAGCGGTTGTGTACCTGGACCCGAAGGAGTTCCACAGCACGTGGATCGGCAACAAAGCGGTGTACCGGACGCGCATGGCCCTTGCCGACGGGGCAGAGCTGATTATTCTGGCGCCGGGCGTGAAGGAATTCGGCGAGGATAAAGGAATCGACGCGCTGATTCGGAAGTATGGCTATCGCGGAACGCCAACCACGCTGAAGGCAGTGGAAGAAAACGCCGATCTTGCTGCGGACCTGAGCGCGGCAGCTCACCTGATTCACGCTTCGTCGGAGGGGCGATTCACCATTCGCTGGTGTCCTGGAGAATTGAGCCACAATGAAGTTGAAGGCGTGGGATTTGAATATGGCGACTTGCAGGCGATGAACTCGCGGTATGACCAGGAAAAGCTGCGCCACGGCTGGAACGAAGTGGGTGGCGAGAGGATTTTCTTCGTAGCGAATCCAGGGCTGGGATTGTGGGCAAATCACAGACGATTTGAGAGTTCGAGCGCGCCGGCCCTGGCTCAAACTCATGCGGATTAGAGATCTGGCAAGGCGCAGCTAAAGAAAGATAAAGAAACTTACAAACGGGGCAAATATGGGGACCGAAGGATTCACGCTGAACAAATACTCAATTGGCACAGGTGATCGATTTGCGCATCAGGCAAAGGCGCAATTGCAGGCGTGCGTGAGGGCTCTCGATCACGGAATTGAAGTGGTTCCAGTGTGGAACAAATCGAATCGCGAGCACACGATCATCGGCTCCGGGCCGGCGTCTGTTCGGCAGGCAGCGGATGCGGCGGTGAAGACACTGGGATGGAAGCTGCCCTACTTTTGCGACGCGGACCACATTACGGCCGAGACGGTGGACCGATTTCTTGCGCCGTGCGATTTTTTCACTTTCGACGTGGCGGATCTCATTGGGAAGCCTGCGCAAACAGCGGACATCGAGAGCTTTGTGAAGCGGCATCCAGAGTTGCAGGGGAGCATTGAACTGGCCGGGGCCGATCAGGTGTTTGAGATTACGCCAGCGATTTTGAGAGCAACGGCGGAGAAGTTTCTGGCCGCGGTGAAGCAGGCTGGAGTTGTTTATCGCCGAGTGGTTAACGCTCGCGGCGCTGGGAACTTCATCTCCGAAGTTTCGATGGACGAGACCGATCGCGCGCAAAGTCCTGTAGAGTTGCTGATTATTCTGGCTGCGATCGCCGACGAAGGCATTCCGGTGCAGACGATTGCGCCAAAGTTCAGCGGGCGGTTCAACAAAGGCGTGGATTACGCAGGCAACGTGGCGCAGTTCGAGCAGGAGATGGCGCTGGACGTGGCGGCAATTGCGTCCGCGGTGAAGCAATATGGGCTGTCGGCGAATCTGAAGCTGAGCGTGCACTCGGGCAGCGACAAGTTTTCGATTTATCCGGCGATTCACGCGATTATGAAGCGCCACAACGTGGGCGTGCACCTGAAGACGGCGGGAACCACATGGCTTGAGGAGTTGATCGGGCTAGCCGAGGCAGGCGGCGAAGGATTGGCGCTGGCCAAGGAAGTCTACGCCGAAGCACTGGCGCATCGCGAGGAACTGTGCGCGCCGTATGCGACGGTCATCGATATCGATCCCGAGAAGCTGCCTTCGGCCGACGAGGTTCAAGGATGGACCTCAGAGCAATACACTTCAGCCTTGCGGCACGTGGAGGAGTCGCCCAAGTACAACAGTAGCGTGCGGCAGTTACTTCACGTGGGCTATAAAGTGGCAGCGAAGATGGGAAAGCGCTACCTGGCGTTGGTGGAAGCGAACGAGTCAGTAATCGCCAAGAACGTGACGGAAAATCTCTACACAAGGCACATTGCACCGGTATTCTTAGGAAGCAGTTCCTGATTCCTGCGCCGGCTCGGGCCGCGCCGTTCCCAAAGTAAATTCCCTCGGAGATCTCATGAAAGATTCGCTTTTCAGCCTTGAAGGCAAGGTTGCGGTTGTGACCGGAGGGACCTCCGGGATCGGCAGGGCGCTGAGCCTCGGTTTGGCGGAAGCAGGCGCCAACGTCATAGCCACGGCGCGCCGCAAGGAGCAGGTGGACGACACGGCCAAAGAGATTGAAGCGCGCGGGCGGCAAACGCTGCGCATGGCTTCGGACGTAGGCGATCGGAGCACTCTGGAGACGCTGCTGGCGGCGGTGCTGGAGCGCTTCAGCAAAGTGGATATCCTGGTGAATTGCGCGGGCATGATCAAGCGGACGCCCACTCTCGATTTGCCCGAAGCCGAGTGGACGAACATCCTGAACACGAATTTGACGGGGACGTTGAGGGCTTGCCAGGTATTCGGCAGGCATATGCTGGATCGCGGCTATGGGCGCATCGTTAACATTGCGTCGCTGAACAGTTTTGTGGCGCTGAGCGAAGTGGCGGCGTACGCGGCGAGCAAGGCGGGAGTGGCATCGCTGACAAGGTCACTGGCCGTTGAGTGGTCAAAGAAGGGCGTGACGGTAAATGCAGTGGCACCTGGGGTGTTTCGGACGGATTTGAATGCGCAGTTGCTGGACTCGACGCCGCGCGGGCAGGAGTTGCTGATGCGGACGCCGATGGGGCGGTTTGGCAAAACCGAGGAATTGGTAGGCGCCGTCGTTTATCTGGCATCCGACAGTGCTTCATTTGTGACTGGGCAGATTCTGGTCGTGGACGGAGGATTCCTGGCGAGTGGGGTGAATCAATAGAACAGTTCGTAGTTCACAGTTCACAGACGAAGAGGCTGCGCCGAGAGGTGCGGCCCTTTAATTGTGCGCAGGAGAGATGTTGTAGTATGGCGCCCGCGCCTCCGGATCAAGCATGCGGGGCGGATATCAAGCGGACGTCGTTTTGACTGGCAGGCGAATGATGAAGCGAGTGTCGCCGGGCTGGGATTGGACTTCAAGCTGCCCGGAAAATTTTTGGGTGACGATGCGGTGAACGATTTCGAGGCCGAGACCGGTACCGGAGCCCTCGGGCTTGGTGGTGAAGAACGGCTCGAAGATGTGGGGAAGAACCTCGGTTGGGATGCCAGAGCCGTGATCGCCGATCGAGACGACGAGCCAATCGGGCTCGGACCAGGTGGTGATTTCGAGCTTTGCTCCGTCGGGAGAAGCATCGACGGCGTTGTCGATGAGGTTGGTCCAAACCTGACTCAGCGCGGAGCCGCGCGTGCGAATCGTGGAGGGCGATGCGGCGAAGCGTTTTTCGACTTGAATCTGCTTAAGGCGCAATTTGTGGCCAAGGATGGTGAGGGTGCTCTGCAGGCTATCGTGGACGTCGAGATCCTTGTCGGGAGTGCGCTCGTCGTAGGCGAACTTCTTTACCGCCATGACCAGCTCGGAGATGCGCGAGATGCTTTCTTCGATGGCGCAGACAAGCGAGACGCTGGAGACGAGAGCGCCGAACCAGTTGAGAGCGTCGGAGAACGAGGCAGGATCGAAGTGATCCTGGGCGCAGGCGATTTCCTCGTGGTCGATTCCCATTGAGACGAGCGTTGGGCCGATGGTGAAGGCGTTCTCGACTTTTGCGTCGGCGAGCCACTGGCTCATGGCTTCTTCCGCGTCGGCCTGCTCGATGCTGCTCATCGCAGGAAGGTTGCAGCCGCGGAGAGCGTGCTCGAGGAGGTCTCTCATGCACTGGAGCTGAGCAGGCGTCTTGGCCTTGCCGCTGTTACGCAGGCTGAGCTGCTGCAGACGGAGGAGATTTTCGCGGAGCTGCGTAGCGGCGCGTTTGGCGGCGGCGCCGGGATTGTTGAGCTCGTGCATGAGGCCTGCGGCAAGAGTGCCGAGGGAAACGAGCTTTTCGCGGTGCAGCGCTTCAACCTGATAGGCCTGAAGACGCACAGCACTGTCAGCGAGAACGACGGAGCGAACGGAGGGGCAACACGCGAGGAGCGACCAAAAATCCTGTTCGGTAAAGCGGAGGAGGACAGAGTCCTGCGATGCGAGGACACGGAACGGCGACTTGCCACGCCCAGTGAGCAGTGGCACCTCACCGAAGCCTTCACCAGCGTGTGCAATTCCGACAAGAGTTAAGGTTCCATCGGCTTCAGGGCGCTTGGCGTAGGTTTCGCCCTGGAGCACCAGCCAGTAATAGAGCCACGGCTCGTTGGGCTCGACGAGCACCGAACCGGCCTTGACGGTGACGTGCTCAACTTGGTCGACACCGGCAATGGCGTCGAAAGGCGTGGAAGCGAAGATGCGCGTTTGGCGGAGAGCGTCGGCGAGATCCTTAAGATGGATCGCTTCGATGCGGATCGGCTGTATGTCTTCGCTCATCTTGCTCATTGCACTCAATCCACGATCTATCAGCCAGCCCTAAAACCCTGCCAGATACTGATGCATAAACTGCACTGCGATGGAGCCCTCGCCTACCGCGGAGGCGACTCGCTTCACGGAGCCGGAGCGGACGTCACCCGCGACAAAGACGCCAGGGACACTGCTCTCGAGCAGGAACGGGTCACGCTTTTCGTTCCAGACCTGAGGTAGTTTACCGTCATTCCGCAAATCCGGACCCGCCAGGATAAACCCTTTCTCATCACGCATGATGCACGCCGGTAGCCACGTCGTTACGGGTGCAGCGCCGATAAAGACAAACAGCGAGGATGCGGGGACCTCGACTTCTCCTGAAGGACCCCGCAGCCTGAGGGCGGCGAGATGTTCGTCGCCAATAGCCTCGAGGATTTGCGTGTGCGCCTCCACCACAATATTGGATGTGCGAGCAATCTCATCGATCAAGTATTTCGACATGGTGGCGGAAAGCCCCGCTCCGCGTACCAGCATAGTTACTTTAGTGGCATATTTTGCAAAGTGAAGGGCGGCCTGGCCGGCGGAATTGGCGCCGCCGACGATAAAGACATCCTCGTCCTTACAGGCCAGCGCCTCGACGAGCGCGGCACCGTAGTAGATGCCCCGGCCGGTGAGGCGGTCGGCGCCTGGAATCGAGAGCTTGCGATACTGGACGCCGGGGGAAAGGAGCACGCAATGGCTGGATACCTCGCGACCGTCAGCTAGTTGGATGAAGCGGTATTGGCCATCGATGCGCATGCCAGTGGCGCGCTGCGTGACAAATTCGGCGCCGAACCGAGAGGCCTGAGCGAAGGCACGACGGCCCAGGTCGGCGCCGGTAACACCGGAAGGAAAGCCAAGATAGTTCTCGATGCGGGAACTGGTGCCAGCCTGTCCGCCGGGTGCTTCAGGCTCAATAACGACAGTACGAAGGCCTTCACTGGCCCCGTAGACGGCGGCGGCGAGACCGGCGGGGCCTGCGCCGACGACGACGATGTCATAGAAATCCTGGGCGGCCTGGACGCGGAGGCCGACGCGGCCGGCGAGGATCTCGAGTTCGGGATCGACGAGGACGGTGCCGTCTGCCAGGAGAACCACGGGAAGCTTTTCGGGATCGAGCTCACGGTCCTTGAGGAGCTTGATCGCTTCATCGCCGACGGAAACATCGATCCAACGATAGGGAACGTGATTGCGGGAGAGGAAGTCGCGAAGGCGGTGGTCGTTGAGCGACCAGCGGTGTCCAAGGACGCGGAGCCCCTCGAAGGGCGGCTGGAAGCCGGCCTGCCAGTCTTCGAGGAGGTCGGTTAGGACGGGGTAGAGCTTTTCCTCGGGCGGATCCCAGGGCTTGTTGAGGTAGTAGTGGATGCGGGCAGAGTTGATGGCACGGATGGCGGCTTCGGTGTCTGCATAGGCGGTAAGAAGGACGCGGCGCGCGTCGGGATAGATGGCGCGGGCGCTCTCGAGCATCTCGACGCCGCTCATTCCGGGCATGCGCTGGTCACTGATGATCAAAGCGACGGGCTCATCACGGGTTTTGAGCTGGGCAAGCGTGTCGAGCGCGGCGGGCCCGCTGGCTGCGCGCATGATGCGATAGGTCGCCCCAAATTCACGGCGGAGGTCCTGGACCACGGCTTCCAGCACGCTCGTATCGTCGTCTACCGCCAGGAGGATGGGCCTTGCCATAAAAAGAGTGTAGAGCCTGAAACCGGTCTCATCATCAAGCGGGCTTCCCCGACGGAGAAGACTGGGCCCCGGCCTGTTGACGAGACCGGCACTTGCCCTGGACGAGTGCAATCCTGTTGATGAGGCCGGCTGCGGCGGTCCCAATCTAGTTAATGGTCTCCCCGGCCCCGATGAAGGGTTTTTGATACCCTATTTTGACCTGAAGGCTGTAATCTCAAACGTAGCCGGGCAGGTGCCCATCTTCGCGGGACCAGCGATTTAAGTAGGCCGGTGTTGCGAAACGGGCCGACGAGGGCTTGGATTGTAGCAATCAGAGACATTGCCAAGACTCTGGTAATGGCGCCGATAGGACGAATGTGGGCGGAGTTTCTCCCGAGAGGGAGGGGGTAAACAGGAAACGCAATGAACAAGATCATATTGGCTGATTCGCAGGCGATCTTCCGAGCCGGCACCGCCAAAGTCCTGGCTATGGACGAGGACTTGCGCATCATCGCGCAATGTACCGATCTTGAACGCATGTACCATGCGATTACCACGTTTCCCAACTCCATTGTTTTGTTTGCCGCATCGTTGCAACCGGATTTCACTCGGCTGGGCATGTTGCTTGAAACGACAAGCAGCCGCGGCATTGTGATCGCCGAGAACACTGAGAATGCGGCCTCGTATATGCAACAGGGTTTTCGCGGAGTGGTCTTCCGCAGCGTGACAGGGCCGGCGTTGGTGGAATGCGTGCGCCGCGTTGCGGCTGGAGACTCATGGCTGCCGACGCAGGCTGCGCCTCCAGAGGCGGTTGAAGAGGACCTGGTGGGAGCCCGCGTGCGCGATCGGCTCACGCCGAAAGAGATGCGAATTGTGGCGCTGATCGTTCAGGGCTGCAAGAATCGCGAGATCGCCATCCGGCTGAAGACGACGGAGCAGGTGATCAAGAATTATCTGCGCTCGATTTACGACAAGACCGGTGTAGGCGATCGGCTGGAACTGGCACTGTTCACGATTCATCACCGGGTGCTGGCCAAGGCTGCGGCCGAAGTGGGAAGCAAACTGGAAGCCGAGACTCAGGCGGCAAACCAAGCAGCAAGCCAGTCCGCTTCCGGCGCCGTTGCGTTATAGTCCCGATCCGCGAAGCGAAATAAATTCAACTCAAAATCTGTGAAGGGTGACCGCAGCCAGGATGTGGGACGGCCGCGGGCTTTCGTGCGTCAGGTGGCGTGAATCAAGCTGAAAGCAAGAATGACCAGAACGATGAGACTGACGACGGTGTATAGGCGATCGCGTTCGAGAGCGAAGCCGACGACTGCCATGGCGACACGCGCAACGGGCGTGGCGATGAGGATTAGCAGGCCAAATTGAATGAGCCCCAAGCTTTCAAAGTGTGCCGCGGAGCGGACGATTCCGGCGAACGAAGTGAGACGGGGGCCGCTGGGAACGAAACTGCGATAGTCGACGTGTCCGTAGGGGCTTTGGCTGAGATAGAAGACACCTCCCGCAAAGACCGTTGCAGCGGCGAGAAGAACGCCGATTTGCAGAAGGCGGCCGATGATGGTCTCGAGGCGGCGATCATTCATTCGAGCTATACCTTCCCCAAGATGCCATTGACGATCATCTCGATGGCGAGAGCCAGAACCACAAAGGCGAAGACGGCGCGCAGCGTGCGCACACGAGCGTGAACGAGAGCCTTTGCGCCGAGCAATGCGCCGGCAAGAACGCCGAGCATGACGGGCATGGCTACACGGGGGTCGATAAATCCGCGGCTGAGATAGATTCCGGCACTGGCGGCAGCGGTCACGCCGATCATGAAATTGCTGGTGGTGGTGGAGACTTTGAAGGGGATGCGCATGACGCGATCCATGGCGATGACTTTGACGGCGCCGGAACCGATACCGAGGAGGCCGGAAAGCGCGCCGGCACCGAACATGAGGCCGAAGCCCGCCGGGACATTGCGCACACCGTATCCCTGCGCCTTGCCGTCGACGGGATAAGAACTGCCCATCCGCAGGCGCCGGCCAAGCGAGTCGGATTCGATGGGGCGATCGCCCTCCGGCGTTCCTCTGAAAGAGTGGTAGGCGGCCTGGATCAGGACCAGCCCGAAGATGATGGCGAGAGCATGGGTGCCGATGTGGCCGGCGAGAATCGCGCCGAGAATCGCGCCGATGGTTGTGGCGATCTCAAGAAACATGCCGATGCGGATGTTGGAAAAGCCCTCGCGAACGTAAGCTGCGGCCGCGCCCGATGAGGTGGCAATCACGGAGACCAGCGAAGCGCCGATGGCGTATTTGATGTTGACGCCGAGCGCAAGGGTGAGCGCGGGGACAACGACCACGCCACCGCCGAGGCCGGTGAGCGCGCCAAGGAATCCGGCCAGGAAAGAGAGACCCCAGACCACTGCTGTGAATTCCCACGCTGTCATCGGATCTCCGGAACATTTGATGCGGCGCAGACGCCGGCTGTTGCGACGTTGAATGGAAGCTAGAGCTTTTCAGCGACGCTCTTGGCCTGGGTGAAGAGGTAGAGGTAATCGGGGCCGCCGGCCTTGGAGTCGGTGCCGCTCATATTGAAGCCGCCGAAGGGATGCGCGCCGACCATGGCGCCGGTGCACTTGCGGTTGAAGTAGAGATTGCCGACGTGAAAGTCACGGCGTGCGCGATTGAGAAGCTCGCGATCGGAGGAATAGATGGAGCCCGTGAGGCCGTATTCGGTATTGTTGGCGACGCGCAAGCCCTCTTCGAAGTTGGCGACCTTGATGACGGCCAGCACCGGGCCGAAGATTTCTTCCTGGGCAAGGGCTGCGTCGGGAGCGATGTCGGCAAAGACGGTTGGCTCAAGGAAGTATCCGGCGTCAGTCGTGGCTGGAGCATTTCCGCCCGCAATTAGCCTGCCTTCTTTCTTGCCGACCTCGATGAATTTCAACATGGAGTCTAGCGCGGCCTGATTGATGACCGGACCCATGTTGGGATTGGCCGCAGGATCGCCCAGGGTGAGCGTGGCGACGCGCTCGCGCAGGCGCTCGACAAAGGCATCGTAGAGGGGTGCTTCAATGATGGCGCGGGAACAGGCGGAACACTTTTGCCCGCTGAAGCCGAAGGCTGAAGCGACCACTCCATCAACGGCAGCGTCGAAGTCGGCATCGGCGCAGACGAGGATTGAGTCTTTGCCGCCCATCTCAAGGATGGTGCGCTTGATCCAGATCTGGCCGGGTCGCGAGTGCGCGGCGCGCTCGTGAATTTCGAGGCCGACGGATTTGGATCCGGTGAATGCGACGAATCGGGTTTTCGGGTGCTCGACGATGGCATTGCCGAAGGAAGCGCCGGAGCCGGGGCAGAAGTTGACGACGCCATCGGGAAGGCCGGCCTGCTCGAGAACTTCAACAAAGCGGGCGGAGATGGTGGGTGAATCGCTCGATGGCTTGAGAATGACGGTATTGCCGGCGACGATGGCGGCGGCGGTCATGCCGGCCATGATGGCGAAGGGGAAGTTCCAGGGCGAAATGACTGCACCCACGCCGAGCGGGATGTAGAGTAGCTCGTTGCGCTCCCCGGGATACTGAATGGGCGTGGTGGCGACGGCCAAGCGGAGCGCTTCGCGTGCGTAGAACTCGAGGAAGTCGATGGTTTCGCCCACGTCGGCGTCGGCTTCAGCCCAGTTCTTGCCGACCTCGTAGGTGAGCCAGGCCATGAATTCGACCTTGCGCTCGCGGATGATGTCGGCGGCGCCAAGGAGCAAAGAGACGCGCTGTTCAATTGCGGTCCGGCTCCATGATTCATAGGCGTGGAGGGCGGCGGACATGGCGGGCTCAACCTGCGCAGCTCCGGCCTTCTGGTGAATGCCGACGATCTGTGCCGGTCGCGCGGGATTGATGGAGCGGATTCTTTCGTTTGTTTTGAGACGCTTGCCGCCAATGATCAGGCTGTATTCCACGCCGAGGTGCGAGGCCACGCGGTCGAGCGCGCGGCGCATGGAGCGCGCATTTTCAGGATTGGTGAAGTCAGTAAACGGCTCGTTCGCAAAAACGCCTTGGGGCGAACGCGGCTGGATAGCGGGAGAGACGCCTGCGATTGCCATAGCAGATTCAGTTTAGTCCAGAAAGCAGAGGGCATGAGCGAAGGCGCTGGCGGGAATCGTGCGCGTATTTGGATTAGGGACAGGCCTTTTGCCGGGGGCGCAGGAGTGGGACTAAGATATCTGCAAGCGCCGCGGAACTATCTAAGAAATGCGGCGATGCGCTTCCTGAGCCGCAGACGCGCGAAATCCGCAAGGCCGAAGATGACTTCCCACAACGGTGCCGAAGCTGGAGAAATTGCCATGCCGGAGATGGAAGACCCAAGGACGGGCGAAAGCAAGGAACACCAGATCACAAGGCGCCGGTTCATTCTGGGCGTGATTGCCGGCGGTGCGATGGTGGGCGCGGCGAGCTACAAGATCTTATCGCCAGGCGGGCGCATGCGCAGCGCGGGCGAACGGCTGATTACGCTGAACGTGAACGGGAAGATGCGGCGCGTGGAAGTGATGAAGCAGGAGACCCTTGCCTGGACGCTGCGCTACAAGCTGGGACTGACGGGGACGAAGCTGGGCTGCGACCGGGCGGAGTGCGGCGCGTGCACGGTGCTGATCGATGATGTGCCGCACTACAGCTGCTCGGTGCTAACCAATACCGTGCGCGGCAAAAGCGTAACGACGATTGAGGGACTGGCGGCGGCCGACGGAACGCTGCATCCGGTGCAGCAAGCGGTGGTGGATGAGCAGGGATTCCAGTGCGCGTTCTGCATGTCGGGGTTCATCATGTCGGCAGTCGGGTTCCTGAAGACGCACCCCGCACCGACGCGCGCTGAGTTGGCGCACGGAGTGAGCGGCAACCTCTGCAGGTGCCAGGACTACACCAAAATTCTGGACTCGATGATGCGCGGGGCCGAGTACATGCGCGATGGCGTGCCGGCAAAGCAGAGGAGGGCCTGAGCCATGGCTGATAACGCGCAAGAGAGTGCGATGAAGGCCGAGCAAGAGAAGCCGCGGCCCTATGGCATGGGATACAAGCTGATCGGCAAGGATTACTCGACCAACGACCTGGTGGCGAAGGTGACGGGGAAGTCGAAGTATGCGGAGGATTTTCGCGCCGAGGGAATGTTGTTTTGCAGGCTGGTGCTGAGCCCGATGCCGCACGCGCGCGTGAAGAGCATCCGCGCGGAGAAAGCGCTGGCGATGCCGGGGGTGAAGGCGATTCTTACGCCTTCGGATGTTCCGGGCCACGCAGCGTATATGAACGACAACGGAACCATGATCAAGGCGGACAAATGGGGCGAGCTGGCACTGGCGGATGAGCCCATGTACCAGGGCGAACCGATTCTGGCGGTGGCGGCCGTGGACGAGCTGACATGCGCGGAGGCGATTGAGAAGATCGAGATCGAGATGGAGCCGCTGCCCTTCGCGACCGATCCGCTGGAGAGCCTGCGCCCGGGCAGCTCGAATGCGCGTGAGGACGGCAATGTTTGGGTGAGGCCGGCCGGGGGCCGCGGGCCGGAACAACTCACGGTGCTCAAGTGGACCGATGAGGATTTTGCAGCAGAAAAAGAGGGCCGGCTGCCCATGGGCCACGCGCCCGATGAATGGTCTTATGGCGACGTGGACGCGGGATTCAAAAACGCCGCGCTCGTGCTGGACGAGACCTTCATGACTCCGGATGTGAGCCACCAGTGCCTGGAACCGCGGACGACGATGGCTTATTGGCAGAATGGCAAGCTCTTCCTTTATACGGGCACGCAGAGCACCTTCCAGACGGTTGCCGCGATCGCGCGCTGGATGCACATGGATGAGGACAAGATTGTCTTCATCAGCGAATATACGGGCGGTGGGTTTGGCAGCAAGATCACTGGCGCGTTGACCCTGGTAATTCCCGCGCTGCTCTCAAGAAAACTCAATGCACCTGTGATGATGCGCGTGAGCCGCGAGGAGGAGCATTTTATTGGAAGGGCACGGCCGGGGATTCGGGCGCGGACGAAGGTGGGTTTTGCCAAGGACGGCCGCATTACCGCGGTTGATATGTTCCTGGTGAGCGATGCAGGGTCCTACGGATCGAATGGAGACGGGGGCTCGTGCGGAAGCATCGCTTCGTTGCAGTATCAGGTGCCGGCCATGCGGTGGCGCAATGTGACGGTGGCGACCAATACACCGCCGCGCAGCGCACAAAGCGCGCCGGGTGGTATGCAGGCCATCGCGGTCATGGAGCCCATCCTGGCCAAGGCGGCGCGGCAACTGGGCGTGGACCAGGTTGCACTGCGGCGCGTGAATTGTCCTGAAGGCAAGGCGGAATACGGACCTCCGAACAAGGAGGGCAAGCGCGCGCACGTAACAAGCTGCTTCCAGAAGCAGGCGCTGGATGAGGGCGCAAAGCAGTTCAAATGGAGTGAGCGCGTGGCGCGCCAGCCGAAGCAGGTTGGCACGAAAGTGCGCGGCGTGGGCGTGGCGTTGACGGTCTTTCACGGCGGCAGCACGGGATTCGACGGACTGATCGTGATCACTCCGCAAGGGCGCGTGCAGATTCAATCGGGCATTGGGAACCTGGGGACCGAGGCCGTGATCGACGTGCATCGCGCAGCGGCCGAGGCGCTCAACGTGCCCTGGGATGCCTGCGACATTGTCTGGGGCGATACGTCGAAGCATCTCCCTTACACCTGCGACTCGGGCGGCAGCCAGACGGTTCACGCGATGACCCGGGCGGGGCACGCGGTGGGGCTTGAATGTGTGCAGCGGCTCAAGGAGGTGGCGGCGAAGAAACTGGGCGGCCAGCCGGAAGAGTATGAAGTGGCCAACCTGCGCGTGACGCGCAAGGGCGGCGGCGCCGGGTTGAGCTTTGCTGAAGCCGCGCAACAGGCCATCAAGCTGGGCGGAATCTACGATGGCCACGATGTGAATCCCGATGTGAACAAAGCGACCAAGCAATCTGTGGCGGCGTTGGCGGGGCAGGGACTTGTGGCATCAGCGAAAGACAAGTTTCCGCACGATGGAGATTCGTATTCCTATCTTGCGTGCTTTGCCGAGGTAGAAGCGGACGTGGAGACGGGCAAGTACGAGATCGTCGACTACCTGGCGTACGCGGACGTGGGTACCGTGCTTCATCCTGCTGCGCTGGGCGGGCAAGTTCTGGGCCGGTCGACGCTGGGCATTGGACACGCCATCGGGCAGAAGTGGGTGATCGATCCGCAATATGGCATCTCAGTGGCCCAACGCTTTTATCAGAACAGGCCGCCGACGATTTTGGATGTTCCAGTGAACATGCAATGGGCGGCGCTGAATATTCCCGATCCAGAGACGCCGGTGGGCGCTCGCGGTTGCGGGGAGCCACCCGTGGGCGGAGGCTGCGCGGCAATCCTGAACGCGCTTTCAGACGCGCTCGGGGACAACATCTTCCAGCGCGCGCCGGTGAACGCAGATACGATTTTGACGTCCTACGAAGCTGGGCGTCCCATGCAGAATCCTTTGCTGGCCCACATCTGACGCGAGATGTGAAACGGAGAGAGTTATGGCGGTTATTCGAGATGTGATGCCGGCTTTCGACCTGCTGCAGCCGAGCGCTGCCGCAGAAGCGCAGAAGCTGCTGGAGCAGCACGGCGAAGATGCGTGGGTGATGGCCGGCGGGTTGGACAGCTTTGACTGGCTGAAGGACCGGATCAAGAAGCCGAAGGTGTTGGTGGATTTAAGTGGGATTGAAGAGCTGAAGGGGATTCGCGCGACGAGCGATGGCTTGGAGATCGGCGCCATGACGACACTGACGGAAATCGGGAATCATCCGGCGATTCAGAAGGATTATGGTGTGCTGGCGCAGGCCGTGGAGTTAGTAGCATCACCGCAGATTCGCAATCAAGGCACCCTGGGCGGTAACGTGTCACAAGATGCGCGGTGCTGGTATTACCGCGGCGGGTGGCCATGCTACCGCGCCGGTGGAAACATTTGTTACGCGGACACGCCGGTGGGGCGCAATCGGGAGCATGCGATTTTTGGCGCGGATCGGTGCGTTGCGGTGCACCCCTCGGACTCGGCGCCGGCATTGATCGTGCTGGACGCGAAATTTGTGATCCAAACATCGAAGGGCGAGCGGACCGTGGATGCGGAGGATTATTTTGTCGGCCCTGAGCTGGACATCACGCGGCTGAACATTCTTCGGCCAGACGATCTTCTGACGGCGATTCGCATTCCGGCGACGTGGGCGGGCGCGAAGTTCTATTTCGAAAAGGTACGCGACCGCAACGTGTGGGATTTTCCGTTGATGAATGTGGCGTCGGCGATGAGGTTGTCTGGCGGAACGATCAGCGACATCAGGATTGCGGTGAACGCCGTGGCTCCGAAACCGATGCGATTGAAGGCGGTGGAAGACGCAGTGCGCGGCAAGCCCGCGAACGCGGACACGGGAAAAATGGCTGGAGAGCTTGCGGTGAAAGGCGCTGTCCCGCTGCAATTTAACGTCTACAAGATTCCGCTGATGAGGAACCTGGTGAAGCGCGCGATAAGCGGCGTTCAAGCGGGCCCCGAGAATCAGGAGGCGGCATGAGGCTTATCCAGTGGGCGACGAGTCCGTGGGGACAATCGGTTCCGACGCATATCGCCTGGGGGCTGATGTGGGTCGCCGTCATCGCCGGATTGTTCTTTATGATCGTGCATTCGCTCTACCTGATAGTCGTGAAGCCTCCAAAGCGATTTTCGGAGCGGGCGGCAGAAGCGAGCACAGTGGGAATTCCGGAACGCGTGCCAAGGCACTCGCTGTCAGCGAGGCTGTTTCACTGGATCATGGCCGCGTCGATGTTCACGCTGCTGTTTACAGCGTTCCTGCCCAAGGTTGGAATCCAATTCAACTGGGTTTTGTACCACTGGATCGCGGGATGCGTGCTGACGGTTTCGATTCTGTATCACATTATTCATGCGTCGTTCTTTCTGGATTTCTGGTCGATCTGGCCGGACAAGACCGATCTGCGCGACTCGATGAACCGTGTGCTGCGGTTCTTCGGCAAGCCGGCGCCGCCACCCAGAAAATTCGCAAAGTATCCACTCGAAAACAAGCTGTACCACGGCGTGATCATGCTGGCCGGACTTGCTGTGATTGTCACCGGACTGTTCATGATGAAGCGTGTGCAGACGGGCATCTTCATACGGAATCCGTATCTCTTCAGCGACATGACGTGGGGCCTGATGTATGTGCTGCACGGCCTTGCCGGGGTGGGGCTCATCGCGCTGGTGATGGTGCACGTTTATATGGGAATCCGGCCGGAGAAGCTGCCGATTACGAAGTCGATGATTTTTGGCTGGATGAGCCGGGATTTCTACCTGGAAGAGCACGACACTGGGCGATGGGCTGTAAAGGGAACGCCGGGCGCGAAAACGAAAGAGGGCTATGCCGCAAGCGATGGCGACTGAGATTGAACGGCAGTGCGAGACGATTGAGGCGTGCTACGAGTTCACGCTTTCCTATGCGGCACGGGGTTTGGCAAGCGACGACGGGAACGACGCCGGGCGGCTGCTTCGTGAACACCTTGAGCAGGCCGCGACGGCAATGCGCGGGCTGAAGAAAAGTTGCCGGGACCTGTCGGAGCAAAAGCGGCTTGAGCCCAAGGAAAAGTACGAGGCGTTTTTCGAAGTGCTGAAGCTCGATGCGGAGCGCGCGGTTGTGGCAGTAGATCTCGTCCTGGTGCAGCCGGTGATCGGGTCACAGCTGGTTGACAATCTGAATGCGTCGATCCATCTGCGCGCGCTGCTTGCGGATCTCTTTTTGCTGACGGAGATCCTGCACGCCCGGCAGACGCATGCCAACGCACAGGCGAGCGAAACTTCCGGCGCTCGCTGATCCAAAAGACAAGACGCATGTATTCCTCGCAAGTTCTCGATCATTTTGAGCACCCGCGCAACGCAGGGACAGTGGTCGATGCGGATGCGTCCGCGCGTATCGAGAATCCGGCCTGCGGCGATGTTCTGGAGTTGGCAGTGAAAATTGCCGAAGGGCGGATCGCGGAAATTCGCTTTCGCGCAAAGGGTTGCGTCGCCGCGATGGCATGCGGATCGGCGTTGACTGAGCTTGTGATCGGGAAGACCGTGGACGAGGCGAGGAAGCTGAGCAGGGACGAGCTGGTGCGCGCAGTAGGCGGGCTGCCCACAGCGTCATCGCACGCAAGTCACCTGGCGATGGACACGCTGGCGGCAGTGCTCGGGAAGCTTACTGACAAGCCCTAGCGTTCAGACTGCGGGGTTTTCGTTGTGAGTGCCTCGTAGTCTTCGGGCGTGTTGAGGCCGGCCTTTTCCAGAGAGTCAGGGACGGAGACGTAGGCGACGCGCTGCGCGTGAGTGTGCAGAATCTCCCTGGCATTGCCGGTGACGGGCGCATCAAGGAACCGCGCGATCATTTCATCGGTGACCAAGAGCGGGTGCCCGTGCTTGCCGTCGTTCTCAGGGGCGACGGCCCAAATGTCTTGGGCATGCGCGCGTTGAAAAGAACCGCATAGACGCTCGAGCGAGACGGCGCTCAGCGGGGGACAATCGACGGGAGTGATCATCGCGGAATCGCAGCCGCGCGACAGGGCCTCGCGCAAACCGACCTGTAAGGAGCTGAACTGACCAAGCTCAGGATGAGGATTGCGGACCATGTGCGCTCCGCACGCGGCGGCAGTAATTCCTACTGCCTGAGCGTTGTTGCCCGCTACAACGACGACCAGACGCGTGAGGGGCTCGAAAGCGAGGATGGCTGCCGAGAGGAGCGTGGGAACAGGCGGCGAGGTTGTGCCCGGTGGGGGCGGAGGCCAGGGAAGCAGCGCCTTGTCCGACCCCATGCGCGAAGACTCGCCAGCCGCGAGGATCAGGCCGCAGAGATTGGGGGCGCCAGTCATAAAGAATAAAGATAACAGGACGAAAACATGGCAGCGCGAAGGGACCGGGACTACTTTTTCGCGGGAACAGAGAGGGACTCGCCCGGCTCTGTCGGTTCGGGAACTGCGCCGTGCCTGGTGTTTTGGAACCAGCTCATGTGGGGCACGGCTCGTTCCGCATGGCGGCGCACGGCAACGAGCTCGGCGACGATGGAGACGGCGATTTCTTCAGGCGTAATGGCGCCAATGTCGAGCCCGACGGGCGAATGGACGCGATCGAACAACTCTGGGTTGAGGCCCTCGCGCGTGAGCTCGCGAAAGACCGTGATGGCTTTGCGTTTGGAACCGACCATGCCGACGTACCGAGCGGGCGTTTGCACGGCCCAGCGCAGAACGCGCATGTCGTCGCGGTGACCGCGCGTGGCGATGACGATGTAAGAGGACTCAACGGGCGCGAGATCCTTCAGCGCTTCGTCGAAGTCTTTGGCAATCACCTGGAGGGCGTTGGGGAAGCGCTCGGCATTGGCGTAGGCTTCGCGGTCGTCGGTGACGATGCAGTCGAAGCCCGCATTGCGAGCGGTCTTGAAGAGCTCGACGGCGACATGGCCGGCACCGAATATATAGAGCAGCGGGACGGGGAGCACGGGCTCGATAAAGATTTCAAGCGTACCCCCGCAGACCAGGCCGGTGTCGTACTTGGGATCCTGATTGAGATCGAAGGCTAGTGTGCGGGGCTTTTCCTGGGCGATGACCTCGCGGGCCGCCTGCCAGACCTCGGCTTCGACGCAGCCACCACCAATGGTACCGGCGATGGAGCCGTCATCGCGGATCAACATCTTTGCGCTTTGAAAGGAGGGGATGGAACCGCGCGAGTTCACAATGGTGGCCACGGCGCCGCGATGGCCCTGTCGTTGCAGCTTCACGATCTCCTCATAGATGTTCATCTGTTTTGATTATTGGATTGCACGGGAGCGAAGTCAAACGAATGAGACAGGGACCAAGGGACCGAGAGAATAAGTGACCACCTAGCGGATCGGTGAAGAAGTGAAAGGGCTAAGCAGTGGCGGCTTGACCCGAATCGTTGCAAGGGCTATTGCCGAAAGAGCCCATTTGCGCTAATTTCTAAGACTCACACACTTTTCCGTTGGAGGTGGCCGACCATGGCCCGAGTTGTTCGATGTTCCATTATCCAGGCGTCGAATGCAGTGCCTGCGACAGAACCACTGCCGGCACAAAAGAAGGCAATGATAGAGAAGCATGTGGGATTGATTCGCGAGGCGGCGAAGCAGGGAGCGCAAATCGTGTGCCTGCAGGAAATCTTCAACGGGCCGTATTTTTGCGCGGAGCAGGAGACCAAATGGTATGAGATGACGGAGGCGGTTCCCGACGGGCCAACGATAAACCTGATGCGAGCGCTGGCCAAGGAGCTGCACATCGCGCTCGTTGTACCTGTTTATGAGGTGGAGCAGGAGGGCGTGTTCTATAACACCGCAGCGATGATCGCGAGCGACGGGGCCTACCTGGGCAAATATCGCAAGACGCATATTCCGCACGTAGCGCCAGGATTCTGGGAGAAGTTTTATTTCCGGCCGGGGAATCTGGGATATCCGGTCTTCGATCTGGGATTCGCTAAAATCGGTATTTATATCTGTTACGATCGGCACTTTCCTGAAGGCGCGCGATGCCTGGGATTGAATGGGGCGGAGATTGTGTTCAATCCATCGGCGACTGTTGCGGGCTTAAGCGAGTACCTGTGGAAGCTGGAGCAACCGGCACACGCGGCGGCGAACGGGTATTTCATCGCGGCCATCAATCGCGTGGGAACCGAGGCGCCCTGGAATATCGGGGAGTTTTACGGGACCAGTTACTTCTGCAATCCGCGAGGAAAGATTTTTGCGGAAGCGGCGCGCGACAAGGATGAGGTGCTGACCGCCGACCTGAATCTGGACGAGATTACGGAAGTGCGGCGGACGTGGCAGTTCTATCGCGACCGCAGGCCGGACTTGTACGGGCCGCTGGTGGCGTCGTAACGCGATTTTTCTTGGGCCAAAGCACTGGGGTTTCCGAACGCGAGCTTGGACGTGAGTCAAATCGTGTCCCAGCATTCATGAGGTCTCATGAGCACCGCAGCACTACCAGACGATGAGCAACTGCGAGCGCGGTTTGGCGAGCTGAAGCCGCCGCTGGCTGCACAGGCCGCGGTGATCGAGGCGGACCGCTGCCTGAATTGCTTTGACGCGCCGTGCACGGCGGCGTGTCCCACGCACATCGATGTGCCGGGATTCATCAAGCGCATCGCGTCGGGGAATCTGCGCGGATCGGCGATGCGGATTCTGGACGCGAACATTCTAGGAGCGAGCTGTGCGCGGGTGTGCCCCGTGGACGTCCTATGCGAGGGCGCATGCGTCCTGAACCGGCAGAACGAGAAGCCGATACAGATTGGACGTTTACAGCGGCACGCAATGGATGCATTTTGGGCGTCCGGCGAGAGCGTGCCGACGGCTACGCCGGGAACGCACAAGTTGCGCGTGGCCTGCATTGGGGGTGGGCCGGCGTCGCTGGCATGCGCCGCGGAGCTATGCCGCCAGAGCGCGCGAGCGACGGTGATCGACCGGCGCGATTTGCCGGGCGGATTGAATACCTATGGAGTGGCGGAGTACAAGCTGCGCGCTGCCGATAGCGTGCGCGAAGTGGAGATGATCCGGCAGTTGGGCGTTGAGTTCCGATGCGGAGTGGATGTGGATTCGGCGGCGGCGCTTGAGGCGCTGGAAGCGGAGTTCGATTTCATCTTTCTTGGGCTGGGACTCGGTGCGATGCAACGGCTCAACATCCCAGGCGAAAACGCTGACAAGGTGATGAATGCATTGGAGCTTATCGCTGCTTACAAGACGGGACATCTGCGCGAGATGCACGGAACAGTAGTGGTGGTTGGAGCAGGGAATACAGCGATTGATGCGGCAAATGCGGCGCGGCGGCTGGGAGCTTCCACCGTATATATGTTGTACCGGCGGGGTGAGAGCGAGATGTCGGCGTTTGAGTTTGAATACGAGCACGCCAAGCAGGAGGGCGTACAGTTCCTGTGGAATCGGTTGCCGGTGGCGATTCGCGAAGAAGCGCATGGGCGGTTGCTGCTTGATACGGTTCAGGTGCGGCAGCAGAATGGGAAGCTTGAGCGCGTTCCGGAATCCCAGGCAGAGATTGCGTGCGACCTGGTGGTGCCGGCGATCGGGCAGTCGCCGCTGACACAGCTTTTGCAAGAGCTGCGCGGCATTGAGGTGCGCGACGGAAGAATCGTGGCGGACCGCGTGACGGGGCGAACAGGGAATCCTAAGTACTTTGCAGGCGGAGATTGCGTGAACGGCGGCCGCGAAGTGGTGGATGCGGTGGCGGGGGGGAAACGCGCCGCAACCGCGATGCTGAAGAGCGCGGAGGTGACCCATGCCTGATATCGGCGTACGAGATTTTGCAGGCGGCATCAATTCGCCTAATCCGTTCTGGCTGGCGTCGGCGCCGCCAACGAATACGGGCGAGATGATCATGCGCGCTTTCGACGCGGGGTGGGGCGGGGCCGTGTGGAAGACGATCGGCGAGCCGATCACGAATGTGAGCTCTCGTTACTCGGCGACGGACTGGAACGGGCAGCGGATCGTGGGGTTCAACAACATTGAGCTGATCAGCGACAGAACGGTGGAACAGAATCTGCGCGAGATGGCGGAGGTGAAGAAACGCTATCCGAAGAACGTGGTGATTGCGTCGCTGATGGTCGCGTCGACACGCGAAGCTTGGCATGAGATCGTGACGCGCACAGAGGATTCGGGAGCAGATGGACTGGAATTGAATTTCGGCTGCCCGCACGGGATGAGCGAGCGTGGAATGGGCTCGGCGGTGGGGCAGGTGCCGGAGTATGCGGAGATGATTACCGCGTGGGTGAAAGAGAAGGCACGGACGCCGGTGCTGGTGAAGCTGACGCCGAATATCAGCGATATTCGCATGGTGGCGCGCGCGGCCAAGCGCGGCGGAGCCGATGGATTGTCGGCGATCAACACGATCAATTCGATTACCGGGATCGATCTGGACACGTTTGTGCCGCGGCCGAATGTCGATGGAAAGAGCTCGCACGGCGGTTATTGCGGGCCGGCGGTGAAACCGATTGCGTTGAATATGGTGCAACAGATCCTGGCTGATCCGGAGTCGGCGCTGCCGCTTTCGGGAATAGGCGGGATTGGGACATGGCGCGATGCAGCGGAGTTTCTGCTGCTGGGATGCGGCACGGTGCAGGTGTGCACGGCGGTGATGCACTATGGCTACCGGATTGTCGAGGACATGGCCGAGGGCCTCGACAACTGGATGCTGGAGAAGGGCTTCAAGACGCTTGAGGATTTTCGCGGGCTGTCGCTGAATCGCGTGACGGAATGGAAGAATCTGAACCTGAACTACAAAATCGTGGCGCGCATCGATGAACAGAAATGCATTGGGTGCGATCTTTGCCATATTTCGTGCTGGGACGGAGCGCACCAGTGCATTCATCTCGACCGCGTGACCGGGCCGGTGGACGGGCATGTGGAAGTGCATCGGACTCCGGCAATGGAGCAAGCGAAGAGTTTGGCTGCGATTGCGGAGACGCCGGTAACGCGCAGGGAGCGCGCGGCAGCGTTCGCGCAGGGGCCGTACCCAACACCGCTCGAGAGGATTCCGCGAGTGGACGAGACGGAATGCGTGGGCTGCAATCTGTGTTCGCTGGTTTGCCCGGTAGATGGATGCATCACGATGGTGCAGGTTGACACAGGGTTGAAGCCGGAGACGTGGGACGAACGGACGCGGGGAGCGGCGTGCGGAGCAGAGTAGCGAGCCGGCAAGCCAGAGACTGAAGAGCGAGGACGAAGGATCG
Source organism: uncultured Acidobacteriaceae bacterium (assembly GCA_963762905.1). Classification (GTDB taxonomy): domain Bacteria; phylum Acidobacteriota; class Terriglobia; order Terriglobales; family Acidobacteriaceae; genus Telmatobacter. The sequence goes on from CAVXMJ010000001.1 coordinate 164,951, forward strand.
TGTCAACGACTTTGATTCAAAACGGAACGATTGTGAATGCCGATGCCAGCGTGAAGGCGGATTTGCTGATCGATGGCGCGGTAATCAAGGAAGTGCGCACGGGGATTCCGGCGAGCGCGGCGGACAAAGTGGTGGATGCGACTGGGCTGCTTGTGCTGCCGGGTGGGATTGATGCGCATACGCACCTTGACATGCCATTTGGAGGGTCAAAGTCGGCAGACGATTTTGAGACAGGAACGAGGGCTGCTGCTATTGGCGGAACGACGACGATTGTGGACTTTGCTATCCAGGCGAAGGGCACAAAGATGCGAACGGCGCTCGATACATGGTGGAAGAAGGCCGAGGGCAAGGCGTGCATTGACTACGGGCTGCACATGATCGTCACGGACCTTGGGGATGCGGGCCTGGAAGACATGGACGACATGGTGCGCGAGGGCGTGGCCAGCTTCAAGCTGTTCATGGCCTATCCCAACGTGCTGATGGTGGACGATGCGACGATCTTCAAGGCGCTGAAGCAGACGGCAAAGAATGGCGCGCTGATCTGCATGCACGCCGAAAACGGGTCAGTGATCGATGTGATCGTGCAGCAGGCGCTGGCCGATGGCAAGACTGCACCGATTTATCACGCATTGACGAGGCCGACAAAGGCCGAGGCCGAGGCGGTGCATCGCGCGATTGCAATGGCGGAGATTGCCGGCGTGCCAATTTACATCGTGCATCTTTCGAGCGAAGATGCGCTGAACCAGGTACGCGAGGCGCGCGACCGCGGACTGCCGGCGTTCGCCGAAACGTGTCCACAGTATCTGCTGCTCTCGATTGAAGACAACATGGAGGGCAAGGGCTGGGAGGGCGCGAAGTACGTGTTCACGCCACCGCTGCGCGAAAAGAGAAACCAACCGAAGCTGTGGGAGGGATTGAGGAAAGACAATTTGCAGGTCGTGTCGACCGATCATTGCCCGTTCTGTTTCGAAGACCAGAAGGCGCTGGGCAAAGACGATTTCACGAAGATTCCCAACGGCGGCCCCGGGATTGAGAACCGGCTGCAACTACTGCATCATCACGGCGTGGGGCAGGGGAATTTTTCGATTAACAGATTCGTTGAGCTGGTTTCGACGGCGCCGGCGCGGATCTTCGGGATGTATCCGAAGAAGGGCGTGCTGGCCGCGGGGAGCGATGCGGACCTGGTGATGTGGGATCCCAAGGAGGATTACACGATCAGCGCCAAGACGCACCACATGCGCGTGGATTACTCAATGTTTGAGGGATTCAGGGTGCGGGGGAATGCGCGGGACGTTTATTCGCGCGGCGAGTTGATTGTTAGCGGCGGGAAGTTTATTGGAAAGCCGGGGCGTGGGAAGTATCTGCGGCGCGAGGCGCGGGGCGGGGCCTGGAAGTGAAACCGCGAGCCGGCAAGTCAGCGAGTTAGCAAGCCCGCCTGTTCATGCGAGGTTTGGGGGCCTTGCCATCGCAGGTCCGAAAACCCGGGCGCGGGCACCCAAGTGCCTTACCTTATATAAATACTTTCCCGACTCCAGGGAGGAGGTCCCGTGAGCAGCGTCGATCCATCTTTATCGAATCGGGACCTGACGCCGACGACTTCGGCGCAGCGCACATGGGGTTTCTACAACTACACGGCGCTGTGGTTTTCGATGTGCATGGAGATCACGACCTACCGGTTGGCATCGGGACTGATCGCCAAGGGGATGGATTGGAAGCAGGCAATTGGGACGGTGCTGCTTGGAAACCTGATTGTGCTGGTTCCCATGCTGCTGAATGCGCATGCGGGCGCGAAATACGGGATTCCATTTCCGGTTTTTCTGCGCGCGTCGTTTGGCGTGCGGGGCGCGAATCTGGCGGCGCTGCTGCGCGCGGTGGTGGCCTGCGGATGGTTCGGCATTCAAGCGTGGATCGGCGGCAGCGCGATTGACGCGATGCTGATTGTGATCTGGCCGAGCACGGCGGGAAACAGCGGCATTTTGTGGGCCTGCTTTCTGGGTTTTTGGCTGCTGAACATGGTGGTCGTGTGGCGAGGCGTGGACTCGATCCGACGCCTGCAGGCATTTGGCGCGCCGTTCATGTTTGTGATGGCGGTGGCGCTACTGGTATGGGTGCGGATGAAGGCAGGCAGCTTTGGCGCCATGCTGTCGACTCCAAGCACGTTCCACTCAAGGAGCGAGTTTCTAGCTGTATTCTTCCCGTCGTTGACGGCGATGGTGGGCTATTGGGCGACGCTTGCCTTGAACATTCCCGATTTCACGCGCTACTCCAAATCACAAAGTGCGCAGTCGTGGGGACAGGCTTTCGGGCTGCCGGTGGCGATGGTGCTGTACACGTTTCTTGGAATCGCGGTGACGTCGGCTTCGGTGGTGCTGTTTGGCAGACCGATCTGGGACCCGGTGCAACTGATCGGAATGTTTCACCAGCCGGTAGTCGCGTTTGTGGCGCTCATCGCGGTGCTGGTGGCGACATTGAACGTGAATATCGGGGCCAATGTGGTATCGCCATCGAACGACTTTTCAAATCTGTATCCGCGGATGATCAGCTTCAGGACAGGAGGGTTGATTACCGGCTTTCTCGGACTCGCGATGTGCCCGTGGAAGCTGCTAGCCACGCCGGACGCCTATATCTTTGGTTGGCTCGTCGGCTATTCGGGACTGCTGGGTCCGGTGGCCGGGATCATGGTGTGCGATTACTTCTTTATTCGCAAAACAGAGCTGGATGTGAACTCGCTCTATCATCGAGATGGTATTTACCACTACACCAAAGGAGTGAATCCGCGGGCGCTTATTGCGCTGGGGCTCGGAGTGGGAATCGCAGTGATCGGCGTGTTCGTGAAGCCGCTGCACTTTCTCTACGATTACGCGTGGTTCGTGGGGTTCTTTACAGCGGGCGCATCCTATGTGGCGATGATGAAGCTGGCGGCGCCGGCGGGAGTGGTGAGCGCTGAGGAAGTGGCGTAAAGCAGTTCACAGTTCTTAGTTCACAGTTCCCAGAGGTCATGCCACCCCACCCAAGCGAAGCTTGGATGGGCACCCGCTTTCAGTTCGAAGTTCCTAGTTCGCAGTTCGTAGTTCGCCCGAACTCTAGGCTTCGACGAGAGCGTCGGCGATGGCGAGGTGTTCGTCGAGTGCGGCGATGCCGAGGTCGAGCTCTTCTTTAGTGACGATGAGCGGCGGAGCGATGACGAAGTGGCTGACCCAAGCTTGAATTGACACACCCTGCGCCATCATCTTGGCGGCGATTTGATCGACGACGAGCGGCTTGCCTTCGACCTTGTCGCGCATGGTGTTGAAGAGCTGCCTGGTTTTGCGATTCTTCACAATCTCTACGGCAAAGAACAGGCCGAGGCCGCGCACGTCGCCGACGGAAGGATGTTTTTCCTTGATTCGGAGCAGCTTTTCGCGAACGTACGGCTCTAATTCCGCCGCGCGCTCGACAAGCTTTAGGCGCTGCATCTCCTCGATGGTAGCGACGGCAGGGCCGAGGGTGAGTGGGTGCGCCTCGTAGGTATGCCCATGCGAGAAGTAGTGGTCCTCAAAGTAGTCAGCGATTTTAGTCGTGGTGGCGCAGAGTCCGAGAGGAACATAGGCTGAGGTGATGCCCTTCGCGGTGACGAGAATGTCGGGCCGGAGGTTCCAATTATCAACGGAGAACCACTTGCCAGTGCGGCCCCAGCCGGCCATGACTTCGTCGGCGATCATGAGCACGCCGTGGCGATCACAGATTTCGCGCAGGCGAGGAAAGTACTCGGGCGGCGGAACGAGAACGCCGTTGGTGCCGACGACCGGCTCGAAGATGATTGCGGCTACATCGCTCTCGTTGCGGATCATGTGCTCGATGTAGTCGGCACAGGCGATGTTGCAGGTGGGGTAAACGTGTTTGATGGGGCAGTCGTAACAATTCACCTCTGGCGCGAAGACAACGTCAGCGATCTTTCCGGCCGGTTCCATAGCCCAGCGGCGTGGATCTCCGGTTGCGGCGATCGATCCAGCGGTTGAGCCGTGATACGAACGATAGCGCGAGATGATCTTGTTCTTGCCGGTATACATCCGAGCGATTTTGAAAGCCGCTTCATTGGCTTCAGTGCCGCTGGTAGTGAAGAAGAACTTTTCTATTCCTTCCGGAAGAACTTCGAGGAGCTTTGAACTCAGGCGGGCGCGCGCCGCAGTGGCGTATCCCGGCGCGACGTAACAGAGCTCGCGGGCCTGTTCGGCGATGGCCTCAATCACCCTGGGATTTTTGTGACCGAGGTTGACGCACATGAGCTGCGAGCTGAAGTCGAGGTATCGCTTTCCCGCGCCGTCAGTGAACCAGCAACCTTCTGCGTCAGCGATGTACAGCGGCTTCCAGGTTTTCTGAAAGCGCCAAGTGCCGTAGTTGTTCTGGCGCGTGATGCCGGAAATCTGTTCACTAGTGAGCGTTGCGGACGCAGAGTTTTCGTTCATGGATAGTAACCTCCCGAGCGGATGGAACTAATCGTACCATCCGGAACGCGTGATGAAGACGGAGGATCTGCACGAGTGAAATCGAACGGAGGCCAAGCCAATCAGGCCGCGTGAGCGGTCGCTGATGAGACGTTGTGTGTCCGAAAACTGGGCAGAAATGAGGCAAAAACATTAAAGACCTTCCCCTCCTTGCCGATATTGAGCGACAGAAGTCGGGATGTGAACATGGAAATTGCCCCCATTCCGGGAATTCGCGCATTGCCTGCAGTCAGGCCGCCACAGGCTGAGATGCGCGCGCCTGCAATCTTTGACATCGAACCTTCGTCGAGGCCGGGTGACGACGAGGAGCAGCAGAGCCGGAGAAAAGCCGCGGGCGCGGAGGAGAACGAAGAGGACGATCTCGCGCTTGAGGGAGAGACAGTGGGTGCCAGCGTGAGTCCGGAAGAGGCGCCCGCGCGGCAAGTCGATTATTTCGCGTGATTCAAAGCCATGGGAAATGAATGCCTGCGAGGGAAACGCATGCTACGCGCCGTCTTGAAGTTTTCCCAACGGAATCGGATCGCTAAGCGGTGACGGATTGGCGCAATTTCTGGTCGGTGAAGAGAGGATCAGACGCAGGGAGACTCTCGTTTTCGGCGAGCCGTAGGAGGCGGTGGAGATAGGCTCGAGAGATGGAGAGGCTGCGCGCAGCCAGGGTCTTGTTTCCATTGTTCTCACGAACGGCGGCGACAGCAAGCCTGATTTTGTAGTCTCGGAGCTGACGCTCGAAAGAGCCGGATGGCTGGTAATCGGCGATGTCGACGATCTGATCGAAGGCAGCGGCATCCTCGTCCGTTTCGTGATTCTTGAGGTTCAGGTCCTCGGTGCGAACGGCGCGGCCCGGCGCCAGGATGATGGCACGCTGCATAACATTTTCAAGTTCGCGGACGTTTCCGGGCCACGAGTAGCTCTGGAGCATCTCCATAGCCGGCGGCTCGATTGAGTCCATTGGTTTTTGGAACACGTTCGCGTAATGACGCAGGAAGTGGCCAGCGATGAGGGGAATGTCCTCCGGCCGTTCCTGAAGTGGAGGCGAATCGATGCGCATCACGTTAATGCGATAAAAGAGATCTTGGCGGAATTTGCCTTCAGCCACCAGCTTTTCGAGATCCTGGTGAGTCGCGAAGATGAGCCGCGCGCGCAAGGGGATGAGCTTGTTCGAGCCGAGGCGGCTGAACTCCATCTGCTGCAGAACGCGGAGGAGCTTGACCTGCGTAAATACACTTAGATCGCCAATTTCATCGAGGAAGAGCGTGCCGTCCGCGGCCTGCTCGAAGTAGCCCTCGCGAGAGCCGACGGTGCCGGTGAAGGCGCCTTTTTCATGGCCGAAAAGTTCGGCCTCAATCAAGGTTTCGGGGATGGCGCCACAGGAGACAGCCACAAAGGGCTTGTTGGCTCGGCTGCCGAGATTGTGAATGGCGCGGGCGATGAGCTCCTTGCCGGTTCCGCTGTCGCCAGTGACCAGAACCGCGGCGTTGAGATTGGTAACACTCCGCACCAATTGATAGACGCGCTGCATGCCGGGGCTCGATCCGATAATGCGATCGCAATTACCGGGCTCCTCGATTCGCTGCTGCACGTTGTGCAACTGCTGCTTCAGCGATGAGGTTTCGCAGGCCCGGACCAGCATGGTTTTGAGGTCGCGAATCGACGGTGGGCGCCGACAGTAGCCAAAGGCCCCGGAACGAACGAGTTCGAAGGCGGTGGAACGCAGGCTGTCTTCGGCCATGAGGATGGCAGGGATGCTGGAGTCGATCATGCACCTGGCGAAGTCCAGGCGGGCTTGAAGTGTCTCCTGCGAGGAGTAGAGGTCGAGGATCATGACGTCGCAGGCGGCTGAGGACGCGAGGGCATCCGTTCCATCTCCATCCGGCAGGAGCAGGACCTCGAAGTCCTTACCAAGGGCAGAAGAAAGAAGAGGGTGCAGTGAACGGTCTTCCGAGTACAGTCCAATTCTGGTCATTGGCGGGCGATCTTCCCTCTCGCCGTAATCGCGACTCGTTTAAAGAAGCTAGGGCGATGTGAGTTCATCATCGGCAATCGTTGTGGGGGGGAACATTCCTCTTTTGTGCTAGGAAGCTAAAACCTTGGTAACGATTACAGCCCAAAACGAGCGACAAGGGGGGACCTAGACCCGTCGGGCTGAAAGAGCAACAAACCACAAAACAGAGGGGCTACCCCATCCGTTTTTGAAACTAAGAAGGGGAGCACGTGCCTATAAGGCGCGTTTCAATCCGGTTTTGCCTTTTTCCACTTATTTTCCGGGCAAAAACCGCGAATTCCTTGAGATTTACGAGCTGCGCGGCCTATTCTTTGTTCTATTGGGGGAACCGGTTGTGATGCCTGGGTCTTGAGGGGGGCAAGACCACTACGTAAGCGAGAACAAAAGGGTATTCGTCATTCTTTCTGAATTTCCACAAGGCGTCAACCTTGAAGTGAGTCATTTCCCCATTAAGTCCCCATCTCTAAAGTCACATTTTGCTGCTTTTGTAGTAATGCTCGAACTCGCCAGTCGGAACTCTCCGGCTCATATCGAATCAAGACGAGGTCGCCATCTCTCTTGTGTGGGTGCCTTGGGGGAATGAATTGGATCAGGGAAGCTGGGCGTACCTCTGTAACCGAGGTTGCAATCCTCTGATTTAGCAATGGGTTACATGGGTGGCGGAGGTTGTGGAGAAGCGGCAAAGGAGTGTATACCGCTCAATCCAAGGGGGAGGGTGGGTGTAAACCATTGTGTACACCCCACCCTGTAATTTGAGCCCATCTATATGAATCGGCAGGGCTTCATGGTATTTCAAGTTTGGCGCAGAAATTGCTCTGAGGGAGGGTGGTTCGGGATGTCTTCGGGCAAGGAGCAGGCGTAATGCATTCGTTCGCATGGTGGCCAACGGTAGTGGTTCTCGCCGTGGCAACTTTCACAGATCTTCGCAGCCGCCGAATTCCGAACTGGCTTGTGTTTCCTTTTTTTGGATGCGGTGTCGTAGTTTCCGTTTTGTTGCACGGCTGGCACGGCGCGGAACAGAGTTTGAGCGGAGCTGGTCTCGGGCTGCTGGTTTACGGGTTTCTTTTCTGGATGGGCGGAATGGGCGCCGGCGACGTGAAGTTGTGCGCAGCAATTGGAGCCTGGATCGGCCCATACCAATTGATTTTGGCGCTGGTGATGACCGGCGTTGTGGGCGGAGTGATGGCCCTGGCGATAGCCGCATGGGGCGGATTCCTGAAGGAGTTATTTCAACAAACCGGTGATTTGGTTTTCAGCGCGCAGGACCGCGGAGAAGCGGTGTTGAGCAATCCGCTGCGGCGCAAGATGCCGTATGCGCCGGCGATCGCGATTGGGACATTGATTTCGTTTTTCGCACGTTAAAAACGGAGTAACGCAGTGTCGAGCTCGAAGCACGACAAATATGAACTTCCGGCGGATTGGGAGTCTGTGCCACCCAATCTGCGTACGCATTGCACAGCAAGGAGTGAAAGCGACGTGGTCACGAATTCTTCCCCATACTCCGCCAGCCAGTTTCCCGAGCCTATCGGCGTAGAGGATCTCTCGATCGCGGTAATCAGTCCCAGCGACGGAAGCCGGATGGAGGCGATGCAAGCCATGAGTGGGTGCACGGGCGCCTACGTCAGCGAGTTTTCCAGTTATTCATTGGGAACGGGCGACCTTCCGTCGACGCTGGAAGAGGACCAAGATGTCATCATCATCGATCTCGACGGGGACGCGGAGCTTGCGCTGGAACTGGTCGAGAGTATCTGCGCCAACGGCGTGGCGACGGTGATGGTGTATTCGGAGAACTCAGACCCGGAGTTGCTGGTGCGCTGCATGCGCGCAGGAGCCCGCGAGTTCTTGACGCTCCCATTTTCGCCGGACGTGGTGGCCGATGCGCTGGTGCGAGCCGCCGCGCGGCGACCGACGACGCGGCCGGCAAAGAAGACAACGGGCAAGCTACTGGCGTTCATGGGCTCGAAGGGTGGCGCCGGAACGACCATGCTGGCCTGCAATTTCGCCGTAGCGATGGCCAAGGAGTCTGGGGAGAGAACCCTGCTGATCGATCTCGATCTGCCGCTGGGCGATGCTGCATTGAATCTTGGAATCGCGGCGGAGTTTTCAGCCATCGACGCTTTGCAGCAAGTGGATCGGCTGGACGGGAAGTTCCTAGAGCAGCTTCTGGTGAAGCACAGCTCCGGCCTGTGGGTGCTGGCGGCGCCGGGACGGTTCATTCAATTCCAAGTCGACAGTGAAGGCATCAACCGGCTTCTGCAGGTGGCGCGTCGCGAGTTCGACAACGTAATCGTGGATCTTGGATCGAGGCTGGAACTGATGGCAACGACTGCGTACCGGGAAGCGACAACGGTCTATCTGGTCACGCAGGCGAGCATTCCCGAGCTACGCAACTCCAACCGGCTGATCACGCAGTTCTTTTCCGCGCCGCAGCCGAAGCTCGAGGTTGTGATCAACCGATTTGAGTCGCGCGTTCTGGGCGTGTCTGAGGAGCACATCACCAAGGCTCTGACCCGGGCGGCGCAGTGGAAGATTCCCAATGACTATGAGTCGGTGCGGAACATGCAAATCAGCGCCAAGCCGCTGGTACTTTCCGATTCAGCCATCTCGCGGCAGATTAGACAGATGGTCAGTGCGGTGACGGGGAAGAGCGAAACCTCGGTCAAAAAGAAGAAGGGCTTCATCAACCTATTCGGATAACGTTTCAAAGATCGGAATTCTCCAACTGGAGCGAAGGTAAAACGTGGAAATACTGAACTTGGAATCGTACAAAGCGGAGATTCATCGTACGCTGATCTCGAAACTGGATCTGGAGAAGCTGTCGCGGGTGAACTCGAGCCAAGCGCGCCAAGCGGTCTCGGGCCTGGTGAAAGAGATCATGTCGGACCAGCGCGTACCGCTGAACTTCGACGAGCAGGAGAAGATCCACGCCGAGCTGCTGGATGAGGTGTTCGGGCTGGGGCCGTTGGAGCCGCTGCTGAGAGATCCGAAGATCTCCGACATCCTGGTGAATGACAAGGACCACGTATTCGTGGAAAAGGGCGGACTGCTGCAAAGGGTGGATACGACGTTTCGCGACGACCGGCACCTGATGCAGATCATCGACCGCATTGTTTCGCGCGTCGGCCGCAGAGTGGATGAATCATCGCCCATGGTGGATGCCCGCCTGCCCGACGGATCGCGCGTCAACGCGATTATTCCGCCGCTGGCGCTGGATGGGCCATCGATGTCGATCCGGCGCTTTGGAACCGGCCCCCTGGCTGCCAACCAACTGGTGCAGTTGAAGAGTATTTCGGCGGAGATGATGGAAGTATTATCGTCGGCGGTGCGGGCGCGCATCAGTCTCCTTGTTTCGGGTGGCACGGGCGCCGGCAAGACGACGTTCATGAATATCCTTTCGCAGTACATTCCGAACAACGAGCGGCTGGTAACGATCGAGGACGCCGCCGAATTGAGATTGGCGCAAGAGAACATCGTGCGCCTGGAGACGCGGCCGCCAAACATTGAAGGACAGGGAGCGATCCGGCAGAGGCAACTGCTGATCAACGCCCTCCGTATGCGGCCCGACCGCATCATCATCGGCGAGGTGCGCGGCGAGGAAGCGTTCGACATGCTTCAGGCCATGAATACCGGCCACGAAGGCTCGATGACCACGATCCACGCCAACACTCCGCGCGACGCGCTGTCGAGAATGGAGTCGATGGTGGCGATGACCAATATGAACCTGCCGGAAAAATCGGTGCGTCAGCAGATGGCGTCGGCGATCTCGATCGTGGTGCAGGCCACCCGCATGAGCGACGGGACGCGCAAGATCACCAACATCTCCGAGATTACGGGAATGGAAGAGAACGTGATCAGCATGCAGGAGATCTTCACGTTTGAGAGGAAAGGCATCGGCCAGGACGGCCGCGTGATTGGAGTCTTCAAGCCTACGCGGATTCGTCCCCGCTTTCTGGAAAGGCTGCGGGTGTCGGGCATCATTCTGCCGCCCAGCCTGTTCGAGCGCGAAACAGCGGTTAACTGAGAGAAAGGAGGGAACCTAGATGGGATTGATCATTGGTTTGGTTTTTATTGGCGTGTTCGCGCTGATTGCCCTGCCGCTGGCGGCGATGGGGCCCTCCAGCAGCGCCAAGCAGGCTTTGGCCACGCTGGACTCTGCCATCAAGGTCGACCGGCGGGATTTGCTGCCGCAAAAGCTGAATGTGCGCAAGAACGAACTCATCAGCAGCATTCCGTGGCTGAACCAGAAGCTGCTGAAGTTTGAACTGACGCCCTATTTGCGCAAGATCCTGAGCCAGGCTGACCTGGATTGGAGCGCAGGGCGGTTGATGCTGTTGTGCGCGGCCGGCTTTATCCTTCCGACCTACGCGCTTCTGGAGACGACCAACAGCACCTTATTGGCGTTCGTGGCGGGCGGAGTGCTGGGTGTGCTGCCGTTTGCCTTTGTTCTGTTCAAGCGCCAAAGGCGATTCAGCGCATTCGAAAAGCATCTGCCCGAGGCGCTGGACCTGATGGTCAGCGGTCTACGTGCCGGGCATAGCTTGCTGGCGGCGATGGCGCTGGTAGCGCGCGAGTGCGCGCCGCCGGTGAACAGCGAGTTCAAAATCTGTTTCGAGGAACAGAACTACGGCCTGGAGATGAAAGAGGCCTTGCTAAACATGATCGCGCGGATTCCGGTGCAGGATCTTAAAATCGTGACCACTGCGATCATGATTCAGAAGGAGAGCGGAGGCAACCTGGCCGAGGTGTTGGATAAAACCTCGTACGTGATCCGGGAGCGTTTCCGGCTCAAGCGCCAGATCATGGTGCATACGGCGCAGGGGCGTTTTACAGGATTGATTCTAACGTTGCTTCCGGTGGTGCTGGGCATTGGCATTTACATTGTCGACCCGGGAATGATCAGCATTTTATGGCATCGCGACATCGGCATCGAGTTGATGTGGGCAGCAGCGGGGCTGATCGCAGTTGGCGGATTTGTGATTTGGAGAATCGTCGATATCGACGTGTGAGGAAGAGTCATGATTTATGCAATTCTGGCGTTTGTAGCTGTCTTCGCGCTGATCGGGAGCATTGGTGTGCTCATGTTCTATCGCGAGGCGGCGCTGGACCGCATCAGCCAGGTGATCAACCCGCGACGGCAGCAGCAGAAGACGCTGGTCGAGACCTTTCAGAACACGGGCTCGTCGATCGGCAACGTTGTGAAGAAGTTCGAGAACCTGATGCCGAAGAGCGAAAAGGAAGTTTCGGTCATCAAGGTGCGGTTGCAGCGGGCGGGATTCCGCGGCGAGAACGCGATCAAAGTTTTCTACGGAAGCAAGGTACTGTTGCCGCTGGTGCTGGCGGCAATCGCCGCGGTGAGCGGATTAGCGGACCTGAGCCCGTTCTTTGTGTACTTGATCGCGCTGGGCGGAGGGTTTCTGGCGCCGGACTTCTGGCTGGGCAAGCGCATCGAAAAACGGCAAAAAAAGCTCACGCGCGGCTTGCCTGATGTTCTTGACCTTCTGGTGATCTGCATGGAGGCTGGGCTGAGCCTGGACCAGGCGACGGCGCGAAGCGCCGAAGAGTTGAGGTCATCGCAGCCGGAGATTTGCGATGAGTTGACCGTGGTGGTGCTGGAACAGCGCGCCGGACGTGCCCGCTCAGAGGCCTGGAAGAATATGTCGGATCGCACGGGCGTTGAGAGTCTGCGCAACCTGGTCTCGATGCTGGTGCAGACAGAACAGTTTGGAACAAGTATTGCCAAGATGCTTCGCGTCCACTCGGACACGCTGCGCGTGCAGCGTGTGCAATTGGTCGAGGAGATGGCGGCGAAAACCTCAGTCAAGCTAGTGTTTCCGCTGGTGTTTTTTATTTTTCCTGCGCTATTTCTGGTTACACTGGGACCAGCCGCGATCATGATGGCTGATTCGTTCAAGTCACTGACCAAATAATTGAGGCAGGAAGGGGAATTTTCGATGAGCAATGAAATGATTATCAGGGTTGTTGCCGCGGCATTGGCGGTCGTTATTCTGATTGTCTTGATTCAGCGCCGCCGGACTCGGGTGAAGTAGGATCCGGTTGGCAAGAGGCCGTGGCGTGAAGAAACAGAAGCTCAAGCCACGGCTGGAGTACGAACCTTCCGTTGCCGGGTTGGCATGCCGCGCAGGCGGTGGATGCCTCAGTAGACGGCCCAGGCAGGGGGAACGGGTGAAGTGTTCCCTTCGCAGGCTGGACTGCAGGCGAAGAGAAAGGCAGAGCCGCAGATGGAATTGATGGAACGAGCCGAACCGGTAAAAGGAACGCCGGGGAGTGAGGGGACCGCGGCGCTGCCGCCGGGGACTGGGTCGAAGATGGAACCGCAGACGTATTGTGCCTACAACCAGACGCGGGAATGTTTCCTGGGTTTAAAGGTGTCGGCCGGCGACCTTCATTCGGAACACGTCGCGGAGATGATGCTGGAGAAACCGCTGAAGTCGGGCGAGGGCTTATGGATGAAGCCGTTCCGGGGCATCACTGCGACAGCGATGCCGGCGCCGCTGGATCTGATCTACCTGGACGAAGATTGCCGGGTGATCGAAATGGCGGAGTCGTTTCCGACCTTTCAGGTAAGCTCTTCGAGCCCGAGGCCGGAGAGCGTGCTGGCGTTGCCGGCACACTCGATTTACTCTTCGCAGACGCAGTCGGGCGATCAGTTAGTGCTGTGTGTGGCCGAAGAAATGGAGCGGCAATTGGAGAAGTTGACCAACAAGCACGATGAAACCGGGCCAAGGCCGGAGATTGCAGGGGCTGTGCTCCTGCGCGAAAAGCCCTTATGGAGCGGAGGTCCGGGACTGCTTGAGCTGGAAGACCGCAACGGACACGGCAAGCCCGAAGCCCAACAAGCGCACAGTATGGACTTGACGCCCACAGTCGCGAAGTCAAAGGGCCAACTACGGACGTGGTTTGAACGCTGGTGGTCGCCGGATCCACGCAAGGCGCCGCGCGTGAAAGAACCAGGTCTGGCTGCGTATTACTGGAACGGCGCGGCACCGGTGGCGCATGGAGTGCGAGATATCAGTTCGTCAGGGCTGTATCTGGTAACGGAGGAGCGGTGGTATCCGGGAACTCTGGTTCTGATGACGTTGCAGAAGACCGACCACGGCGAGGAGTTTGCGGAGCGTTCAATTGCTGTGCAATCGCGAGCTGTGCGTTGGGGTCCGGACGGCGTGGGGTTGCAGTTTATTCTCGTCGACGGAAAGGATTTGCGCAGCGGGAAGACCGCGATACTGGATGCGGCTACCAGGGAGGAGTTCGATCTCTTCCTGGCGCAACTGAAGTTGGAAGGGTAATGGGCGTTCAAAGGCGCCAAGGAATTCCCTGGGCGGGCTCGGTTGAAATGCGATGGGAAAGCCGGCTTAGCCATGAGGTGGAACGATGACGACTGAAAATGTCCTACGAAGGATCGGTAATCTGTTTGGCCAGCGCGGCGAGGAAGGTTCGGCTCTGGTCGAATTCGCGTTGACGCTGCCGATGCTGTTTGGGCTCATATACCTGGCGGCTAGTTTGACGCTCGGCATGTATAACCTGCAGCAACTTGGGAACGCAACCTCTGCCACCGCGATGGCGGTCGGAAGCGACGTCGGCTTGTATCCGGGGGATGACCCGTGCGCTTATGCTGAAACCACAATGACGGGGTCGCTTCCCACCTGGAAGGCGGCGAACTTCACTTACAAGCTCACGGTCACGGACACCGGCGATACCGCGCACGCGTACTCGGGAAGCGGGACTTCATTTTCTTGCCCACTCGGCTCGATATCGCTGGGTCCAAACTACCCTGTGACTCTAACGGTGAGCTATACGTATTCGTGGCTCGGGATTCCAGCAATGCCATTCTTTCACCCAGGTACCGGCACGGCGGGAGTTCTGGCGACGAGCCAGTCAGCCATCCAGATGTGAACGGAGGAAAACCTCGAATGATCAAGGTTCTCGCGCGACAAATACGAAGGCTTATCAAAGGTGAGCACGGCCAGTCCGTCGTGATGGTCGTGATCTGCGCTTCGGCAGTTCTGACAATGGCCGTGAGCACGGTGGAAGTGGCCCATGTTTATTACGCCTACCGCCAACTGGTGCAGTCCACGAACGAGGCCACGCTGGCCGGAGCGCAAGCCATGTCTGACGCGCTCGACAATACCGCCTCGCTCGGGGCCTACACAGCGGAAGTGACGGCGGCGGTGAAGCAATTCAGCTCCGTATCGCCGGGGGGATTAAACGCCAGCGGCATGCTGTCGAATGACCAGATTTCAACGCAGACTCTTTTTTGTTCGAGCACCATGTCGAAGTCGCCATTCTATGTGGAATGCCAGACTCCGCCTGGAGGCTCCACGGGTTATAACGCGATCACAGTGAAGCAGACGGCGAAGGTGAACCTGTGGTTCGGAGGACTGGTCGGCATGCCGTCAATGACCATGGCAGCGACTGCAAGCGCGTCGATGAAGGGCGGATCGGACATTCCCTATAATCTGGCCATCATCATGGACACCACGTCTTCGATGACCAGCGTCATCAAGGGTGATAAGGATTGCACGACTTCTCAGATTTCCTGTGCGGTTGCGGGACTCGAGGTCATGCTGGAGAACATGGACCCGTGTGCACTGAGCACAACCTGCACCTCGAGCACACCCTACGTGGACGACGTAGCGTTATTCGTGTTTCCCGCCGACCCTTACAGCTCAGCCACGCCGCCAAACTATAAGCCGCGATATTGCGGTACCGGAGGCAGCAGCGTGCCGTATAACTTTGTCGATGTGACGGGGTCCGCGAATCTCGCCATGGAGACAACTGGAACGGATGCGGGCGAGTACGAGATCATTCCCTTCAGCTACGACTATAAGACGAGCGATACTTCGGGCCTCGCGCTCTCGTCAGCTCTGGCTGAGTCAGTCGGCGCCAGCGGTTCAGGTTGCACGGGCCTTTCGGCGCCGGGTGGGCAGGGAACCTATTATGCGCAGGTCATTTACGCCGCGCAGGCGCAGCTCGTACTGCAGCAGAGTTCGAATCCTACCTCAAAAAACATCATGATCATCCTGAGCGATGGCGATGCAACCTCATGTAACGCACAGGCCAATACCGCGGCGGGCGGAAATGCCACCTGCAACGGCGGCGAGAGCCAGATCGTTGCGGAGAATTGCCCGTCGATTACGACGGCATACGATTCGGCCAAGAACGGCACTATCAGCAGCACTACCCCTTGCGTCGGCACTTACACAGGGCAGCCCCTCAATGGGACTGTCGCAACCGTCACTATTAACTCAAAGCAAGTGACGATTCAACCTGCGGGCTACCAATCTCCCACCTATCCGTCGGCTCTGGGCGAGTGCGGGCAGGCTGTGGAGGCGGCGCAAAAGGCTACATCGAAGGGAACCCAGGTTTATACGATCGGTTTCGGGTCGGAGACTTCGGGGTGCACAACTGACGCAACGTACACCACAACTTCTGGTTCCACGGATGGCGCAGAGGCGTGGCCAGGCGGCACTTATTCCAGGACGCCCTGCAACGCGATTGCCGCCATGGCTTCAGACGTAAACCACTTTTATTCCGACAATTCGGGCGGGTGCCCGGCACTTTCCCCTACCAACGCGAACTTCACAAGCCTGGCACAGATTTTCCAGGCGATCGTGAACGGGCTGAGTACGCCGCGAATGATTCCCAACGGGACGACGTAACGCATCTTCGCAAGGGAATTGAAGGGGCGGGTCAGGAATCTTTTGAAGGGTACGGGCGATAAGCTCGTACCCTTTTTTGTGAAAGCCGCAAGTAGAATGGAATCAAACGGCGGGGCCAGGATTGGCCCGTAGCTAAACAACCGCCTTTTCATTCAATCGTTTGTTTGACTTACAAGCCCACCTTCTTTGAGTACACTGGTCACCACCCTATAGCACGAAAGTGCAATTTTCCGATTACCCCTGAACCAAGATCATTACATGTGATCCCCAGTCTTTGGGAAGGCCGCCGTGGAGTCGACAAGATCACACGGTGACACACTCCCGGGACGAACGCGCAATTCACACGGAAACAAAGTGCATCACTTCCCCAGCGACGCAGCTTTGCCCTTGAGAGTTTAACCAGCGGAAGTTCGATTTCCTGTACGAAGGATTTGGGGAAGGGAGACGAACTGATCCGCGGTGTTCGAGGCTTGGGCTGCGAAATGGTGGCTCCCAGTGCCGCAAGCCAGCGTGTTGGACGGGTTAGCGCTGACATTGAATGCGGTAACTGTTCGAGAGAAGGGAATTGAACCATGAGCATGAGACGGTTCGGAAATTCGTTTAAGCGCCGGTTCCTGAAGAATCAACAGGGCCAGGTATTGGTGGCCGTGGTGATCACAGCGTCCACAATGATGGCGCTCGCCGCGGCTTCGATTGAGTCGGGGCATGTGTATTACGCGTACCAGAAACTCGTGGCGTCAACGAATGCCGCGGTGCTGGCCGGCGCGGCAGGGATGCCGAACACGACCACGGCGACGACCTACGTGACCAAATACAGCTCGCAAACGGGTCAACTGAACGCGAACGCGATGTTGACGGCCGATACGGCCACACCGACTTTCAAGTGCCTGAGCACCGTGTCAAATTCTCTCAACGTGCCGTGCCAGACATCCACGGGTGGCAGCGGGGGGTACAACGGACTGGCGGTAACGCAGACCGCGACGGTTCCCCTGTGGTTTGGCGGATTGGTTGGGATGAAGCAAATCCATATGTCGTACACGGCTGAGGCGGCGATGGCGGGCGGGCAAAGCAGTCCGTGGAACATTGCCGTAATTGTGGACACTACCGCATCAATGAACGACACAGATAACGGCGTCCAATGCACTGGAACGCAAATCACCTGTGCGCTGCTTGGCGTTCAGGCGCTGCTGAACGATCTGTATCCCTGCGGTCTGGGCCAGAATTGCACGACGAGCACGAACTACGTTGATAGCGTGAGCCTGTTCGTGTTTCCGGCGGTGACGGGTACGACGGCTTATAAAGATACGGGCTGCCCGACCAGCGACCCGACGATCGTGGCCTACACGTTTCCCGATCCACCATCAAATACGACGCTGCCATCGGCAGACACCTACGAGGTGACCAGCTTCGCGAACAATTACAAAACAAGCGACTCCGCGACGACCCTGAACCAGGCTGCGCCGATCGTGATTGCGGCCGGAGACTCAGGGCAAAGCAACTGCAGCGGGATCCAGGCACCGGGCGGTGAGGCGACCTATTACGCGCAGGTGATTTACGCGGCGCAGTCGGCGCTGCTGACGCAGCAGGCGGCTAATCCGGGATCGCAAAACGCCATCATTCTCCTGACGGATGGCGACGCGACGGCGTGCGCATCGAACGCCAATACAACGGCTGGCGCATGCAACACAAAAAGCGAGCTTGTAGCGTCGGAGGGAACGCTGAACGGAACGGGAACGAAGACCAGCAACCCCACGGGCTATGAGTCGTATACCTATCCATCGGCACTGGGTGAGTGCGGCCAGGCGGTGCTGGCGGCACAGGCCGCGGCAAATGCCGGGACGACGGTGTACACGATCGGCTATGGCGCCGAGACGTCGGGCGGCTGCCTGTCCGACGAGACATATAGCACAACCGCTTCGACCCAAGGCGGCAGCTGGGGACCGGGCAAACAGCCCTGCCAGGCGATTGCGGCGATGGCGTCGGCGGCGACAAACTTCTACTCCGATGACGGCGATGGCTGCGAGGCGACGGCTCCGAGCAACCAGAACCTGACGAAGCTGACGGCGATCTTCCGCGCGATTGTGAACAACATGGGCTCGCCGCGGCTGATCCCCTCTGGAACGACGTAAGGAGAACTGAAGCGTAAAGGAATGGAAATCTCGAGGGGTACGGGCAGATTCCCGTACCCCTTTCTTCTGCTTGAGGCCCTTTGCCGCTGTTTGCTGACCATCCGTGACCAACGTAACAATCCAGTAGCACGAAAGTGCAATAGCAGGTAACCATCCAAGGCAGGATGATGGCTGCAGTAGCCCCTTCCCCAAGAGGTCGCAGGAGTGCCCGCGAGTGCGCAAGATGGCATCGCAGTGGGACAAATCCGCTGACCTCTTCACGCTTACTGCGCGATCCGAGAATTGTTTCTCGGATAAGAGCGCGCTGACCAGCGCGTTGCAACTCCTCCAAGTTCAAAAGCAAAAGATGGCCGAAGGAGCGACGGGCCAAGCAGACAGAACCGTGCGCCGGCACACAGCCGCGGCGCGCATTGTAGTTCCGTGGCAGGAGTTTGAGAGCGCTCAAGTTCTCCGTGACGCCGCAGATGGTGTTGCGGGTGAGCGGGCCGAATCCACGTTCCACAAACCTCAAGTTCAACCCATCGAGCAACCGAGCGCCGAAGAATTCGGCGACGAGGCTGCATGAAAGGAGGAATTTGCACATGAAACGGTCCAGAGTTCCGTTCTTAAGCAGGTTCCTGAAGAATCAAAGAGGCCAGGCGATCGTGGCCGTGGTGATTACAGCGTCCACAATGATGGCACTGGCGGCAGCGTCGATTGAGTCGGGGCATGTGTATTACGCGTATCAGAAACTGGTGGCGTCGACGAATGCCGCGGTGATGGCCGGTGCGGAAGCGATGCCCAACACGACGCTGGCAACAACCAACGTGACCCAATACAGCTCGCAATCGGGGGAATTAAACGCGACCGCGATGTTGACGAACGATGTGGCCACGCCGAGTTTCCTCTGCCTGAGCACCGTATCGAATTCGCTGAACGTGCCATGCCAGACGTCCACGGGCGGCAGCGGGGGCTACAACGCCATGTCCGTGACACAGTCCGCGACGGTTCCCCTTTGGTTTGGGGGATTGGTCGGGATGAAGCAGATGAAAATGTCGTACACGGCAAAGGCGGCGATGGCGGGCGGCCAGAATGCGCCCTGGAACATCGCAGTGATTGTGGACACTACCTCTTCGATGAACGACTCAGATAACGGCGTCCAATGCACTGGAACGCAAATCACTTGTGCACTGCTTGGCGTTCAGGCGTTGCTGAACGATCTGTATCCCTGTGGGCTGGGCCAGAACTGCACGACGAGCACGACCTACGTTGATAGCGTGAGCCTGTTTGTGTTCCCGGCAGTGACGGGTACGACGGCTTATAAAGATACGGGCTGCCCGACCAGCAACCCGACGATCGTGGCCTATACGTTTCCCGATCCACCCTCAAATACGACGCTGCCATCGGCGGATACCTACGAGGTGACCAACTTCGCGAACAATTACAAAACAAGCGACTCCGCGACGACCCTGAACCAGGCTGCGCCGATCGTGATTGCGGCCGGAGACTCAGGGCAAAGCAACTGCAGCGGGATCCAGGCGCCGGGCGGTGAGGCGACATATTATGCGCAGGTGATTTACGCGGCGCAGACGGCGCTGCTGACGCAGCAGGCGGCCAATCCGGGGTCGCAAAACGCCATCATCCTCCTGACCGACGGCGACGCGACGGCGTGCGCATCGAACGCCAACACAACAGCCGGCGCATGCAACTCAAAAAGCGAACTTGTAGCGTCGGAGGGAACGCTGAACGGAACGGGAACAAAGACCAGCAACCCGACGGGTTACCAGTCCTATGCTTACCCATCGGCACTGGGTGAGTGCGGCCAGGCGGTGCTGGCGGCACAGGCCGCGGCAAATGCCGGGACGACGGTGTACACGATTGGTTACGGCTCACCGACGTCTGGAGGCTGCCTCTCCGACAAGACCTACAGCACCTCGCTGGGAGTTAATGGGGGAACTTGGGGACCGGGCGATCAGCCCTGCCGGGCACTAGCGGCGATGGCTTCGTCGGCTGTGAATTTCTACTCCGATGACGGCGATGGCTGCCAGGCGACGGCCCCGAGTAACCAGAACCTTACGAAATTGACGGCGATCTTCCGCGCGATCGTGGATAATATGAGTTCGCCCCGGTTGATTCCGAACGGTACTACATAGAATGTGGGCTTGACTTCTGGCACAGAATCCGGTAACAACGTCTGAGAAAACCGGGTAACGACGCGTCTCGATCGAACGAAGGGAGTTCCCCCCGTGCGTATTTCCTGGACGATTGTACTGGCATCGTGTGTTCTCTTGGTTTCCGGCTGCTCCGGAGTGCCAGGAACATCACCAACTCAGACCGCGGGCAGCTCCGTTCCGGGAGCTGCGCTGCATGGCATGGTGCATGGCGGGCAAACGCCGATTGTCGGGGCGCATGTCTACCTCTATGCGGCGAACACGACCGGCTATGGGAACGCGGCTGTTTCTCTGCTGCAAAGCGGTGGCGGCACGGTCGAGGATAGCAACCACAACTACTATTACCCGACGCAAGCCCTCGGGACCTTCAACATCAATGGCGATTTCACCTGCCCCAGCGCAGGTTCGCAGGTCTACCTGTACGCGTCGGGCGGCGATCCGGGATTGGGGGATGGGGCGAATTCGGCCATTGGCTTGATGGCAGGTCTTGGTACCTGCGGCACGCTCGTGTCGGAACCCTATGTTGTTATCAACGAGATTTCGACCATTGCCACGGCGTACGCGATCTCCGGCTTTGCGACGGATTCCACGCACGTGTCGAGTTCGAGCTCTTCACTTGCGACAGCGACAGACGTGCCCAATGCATTCGCAACGGTGACGAATCTGGAATCGCTGGGCAGAGGCGTAGCACTGGCGACGACGCCCAACTTGAACGGAGTGGTGCCCCAAGGCATGATTGACACACTCGCGGACATTCTGGGGGCATGCGTCAACTCCGCAGGGCCGTCGTCAACGCCATGCACCACGCTTTTTGCCAACGCGATGAACGGAAATACGGCGCCGCAGGAAACCGCGACGGCGGCGATCAATATCGCGCATCATCCCGCAGCAAACGTGACGACACTCCTTGGGCTGCTGCCTACGGATCTACCGTTCCAGCCGACGCTGGTATACCCGCCAAATGACTTCACGATCGCGATCACGTTCACAGGAGGCGGACTGGACGGAACCGGATTTGCCCCGGAGGGTGTGGCCATTGACGCCGGGGGCAACGTCTGGGTGCCGAACTTCGGTTCCAGCGGCTTAAGCGAGTTTAATTCGAATGGAATCCCCAAGACGAACTCGCCGTACTCCGCCGCCGGGCTGGACAATCCTACCAGCGTTGCGATTGATACATACGGCAACGCATGGGTCGCAAATTACAACGGAAACGACATCAGCGAGTTCAATTCAACGGGACAAAAGATCTCCGGCCCTCCCGGATTCACCGGCGGCGGACTGAATGAACCGTATGGAATCGCCATCGACAGCGTGGGCAATGCGTGGGCGGCGAATTTCGGCGGCAATACCCTGAGCGAATTCGAATCCAACACATCGGGCGGGTTAGCCCTCTCAGGCAGCAGCGGATATGGCGGCGACGTTCTGGCCGGGCCGGCGGGCATTGCTGCCGATGTTAACGGCGACGTATGGACGGAAAATTATATTGCCAGTACGGGCGGACTTGTGGAAGCAGTGCCAAGCAGCCTGCCAGGCCAGCCCCCGACGGTAACTCTTTTTACCGGAGGGGGGCTGAACTCGCCCTATAGCGTGGCCATCGATGGGTCGGGCAACGTGTGGGCGACAAACCGCGGGGGCCCGGGAAGCCTTAGCGAATTCACTTCAACAGGGACGCCTATCACCGGCAAGGGCGGGTACAGCGGCGGCGGGCTGAACAATCCCTATGGCATCGCGATCGACGGCGCAGGCAATGTATGGGCCGCAAACAACGGCGGCGACAGCGACAGCATCAGTGAAATCAGTTCGAACGGAACCGCGATTTCAGGCGCCAATGGATATGTAAACGTGTTGATGTTCTCCCCGTACGGCATCGCGGTCGATGGATCCGGCAACGTGTGGGTGACGAGCGATGACAGCGTCGGCCCTCTGTCGGAGTTTGTAGGCGCAGCGGTACCCGTGGCGACACCGATTTCAGCAGGCACGACCTACAGCGAGTTGGGAACCCGGCCTTAATAGGGGATGCGAAGCGGTGGGGAATCGCGGCTCACGGTTTGGGGAAGACTATTCAAGCTGCTCGGGAATAATCAAAAGCACTTCAACTTTGGCAGACTGCCCTTGCTGCATGGCGGGGCGGAACTGCCATTTCTCGAGCGCCGCGAGGACGAATTGAGCCTGAGGAAAGGCCTGCGGGAAAACGATGGAAAGCGTTTCGAAATGGCCCGATTGATTCACAAATCCGTGGATCATGAGCGCGTCGGCGTCAATTGATCCAGGATCAAGATTGGGACGCACGATGTTGTAGGGCCAGGGAGCTTCAAGCGTCGCAGCGGTGGCACCCGGAGCGCCATCCGCGGCGCGCGGAAGCGAATATTGCATGACCCAACTCCGCGACAAGCCCACATGCAGGTAAACGGTGTAGGCCATTCTGCCGTTCCACACGCCAGATGTTTCGGGGTACCGATCCTGAATTGAGTTTCCAATGATGATAGAGCTGAAGTGACCGTCCCTCGGCTCGGTTAGGGCTGTCGTTGAAGGCTGAGCGTCATCGAGATTGTCTGTCCCGTTTCCTGATTCCGGTTCAGGCGCTTCATGACCGTTGTTCGGGGGCGCCAATCCAGGTCCTGAAATTTTGAACGCCAGACCCTGGCCTGGGCCGGCGCCTTGTTTGTTCGGATTGCCCGCCGGGCCCGGACTTGTTCCTCCCTGCCCCGGTTTATCGGGTGAGTTGGGATTACCGTTCGACGCCTCTTTTCCCTGGGCGCCGAGAACCCCCGGCCCGCGCACCACCACCACACTTTCATTCACGGGGGGAAGCGTCGCGGTTCCTTCTTTCATGCGCAGATTGGATAACGACAGGATGGCGGCCGGCGTTGGCCGCGTGAGCGACTTGGAAGACATCGCCGGCGGCAATTGGACTGGCTGCTGGGTTTGCACCCTGATTGGCGAAGTTGTGCTTGCTGTGACGATGGGCTTGGAGATGGGATGAAAACTGGACGCGACGTTAACGTCGGCCAGAGTGAGTTCTTCATTGGGACGCTCGACAGAAGGCTGGACGTCGGAAGAAGTGGGCTTCTGCGGCATTGGCGGAGTCACCTTCTTGACCGTGACTTTGCTGGGCGACCAGATGGCCACTTGCGGAACAGGAATCGGCACAGGGAGCGTAATGGGCTTTTCTACGTCGGGCTGGATGAGTGTCTGCGGCCCGATCGGAGCTTGCGCAACCTCGCGCAACGCGGGGACGCTCAGCGACGGCTTGCCCTGGGAAGCAGGGGCGTGGACGCCGGGATTCGACGCAGGATTGGGTATGTGGTGCGGATAAAACCGCGCCTGCTCGTCGGGCGTATCCAGATCAAGCTCACGCACGCGATAGTGGTCGGTTGAAACCCTGGCATACGGAGGCTTGTAGGCAATGCCGAACAAGATCACGCTCAATGCGAAGACGTGGAGAAGGGCAGAGGCCGCAATGGATGTGGGCCGCGGGCCGGGATCGGAGCGCTCATTGAAGAGCGAAATCGAATACGCAGGCGCCATCAGAGGATTGTGCCCCCCCTTGAGATTCTGTGGACGAGAGATGACTTTCGGACCGCGCGCAGGGAAGATTTTATATGGGGACCATCCCACTTTGGCACAGGAAATCTGACGCGGATATAACACGGAAGATGCAAGCGCGACCTCAGATTGCCGAGTAAAATCACGTTAAACTTAGCGAGGAACGGCCTATGAAAACAAGTGCGGCGCGAGCCGGATGGATCCGTTCCGGGAGCACATGATTGCCTAATTCAGCATCTCTCATTAGAGGCGTTTTCCCCCATAGCACTTTTGGTACCTCATCGAAAGATCTGAGAGATTCTCATGCGTTTTTTGAAGCATTCAAGGACTACACTGAAACCGCACTCCGACCCGAACTCGATCAGTATGAATGGAGTGAGTGTGTAGTGCGCGGCATTTTCGGAACTGGGAATCGAAAGTGGAAACCATTGTCATAGTGCGGGGCGGCGCAAGGATCGACGACAAAGGGTTCTTGAATTCCGGACGCGGCGGCCTAGAAGAAGTTCAAGGCATCCTTGCCAGAAGCAGCAGGAGCGCAAGGAATGAAAGGCGGAGTTGGCGAGAGCCGGCTCCATCGGAGCAGCAATGAATCGAAGACTCATGACGATCTTCCTAGTCGCAGCGGTAATTGCCGGCGCATGCTGCTGGGTGGTGTATCGCCTTGTGAGCAAGGGGATGGCAGCGTCAAAGCCCGTGTCGACGACGCAGGTGATTGCGGCGGCGAAGGATATTCCGTTGGGTGCGGTGTTGACGACGGCTGACCTGACGACGATGACATTAGGCGGGACCCCACCGAAGGGCGCGATTCTGAAGCAGGAAGATGCGATCGGCCGGGGCGTGATTACGCAGATCTCCCAAGGGGAGCCGATTCTAGACAGCCAGCTGGCGGGTCTCGGCTCGGGAGGCGGATTGGCGCCGACGATTCCACAGGGTATGCGGGCATGCGCGGTAAGAGTGGACGAAGTGGTGGGTGTAGCCGGATTCGTTATTCCGGGCATGCGCGTGGATGTACTGGTTTCAGGCAACCCGCCGGGTGGCGGCAACGAAGGCGTGGTGACAGAGACGATTTTGCAGGATATACAGGTTCTCTCGGCGGGCACCGATATCCAGAGAGATGCCGAAGGCAAACCGCAGCAAGTGCAGGTAGTGAATCTGCTGGTTACACCTGAACAGGCCCAGCTACTGAGCCTGGCGGCGAATTCGCTGAAGATTCAACTTGTGCTGCGGAATCCGCTGGACACGCAGACGACGAAGGTTCCGGAAACGGCCATGAGCAATCTCTTCGGCAACCAGACTCCGGCGCCGGCACAGAAGACAGCCAGAGGTCCCCGCAAGCCGGAGACGAAACCGTATTCAATGACCATCATCAACGGCAATCACACAACGGACGAGAAGTTTGGTTCACCTGAGGGACAGCATTGAGAGCGAAGGCAGGGTTCACCATCGTATCTTGGAGCGCGCTGGCCTTGGCATTGTTTGCCGGACAGGCCAAGAGGGCGCATAGCGCCCCGGCTCAAGCGGCGACGGCAGCGCAGCCGCAGGCAGCAGAATCCACCTATGAGGACTCGACGAACGAGCTCTCAGTGACGGTGGGAAAATCCGTTCTTGTCGATTGCGCACAGCCAATCCAGCGGGTTGCGATTGGACTTGGAGATATTGCGGAAGCCAGCGCGATCAGCCCGACAGAGATCATGGTGGACGGGAAAACGCCGGGGGAAACGAGCCTGATCATCTGGGACATTCATGGCGGACGGCAATTCTTCAATGTGACGGTGAGACCGCCATCGACAGTATCGGGGGACAGCCTGGATGCTGTGCGGCGAGAGCTGAGGTCTGAGCTGCCGGGCCAGACGATCCGAGTGAGCTACAGCAACAACAGCATTTTCCTGCGTGGCACGGTCAACGACCTGGTGAGTTCATCGCGCGCGGTGCAGATTGCGTCGTCGGCAGGGAAAGTAATTAACCTGCTGGATGTGGACGTGCCGAAGTCCGATCCGCAGATTCTGCTCAAGGTGCGTTTTGCCAGCGTGGACCGCAACCGGGCGCGGCAGCTGGGCATCAACCTTTTCAACCTTGGACTGGGCAATGCCGTGGGTGGCGTGACCACCACGCAGTTCTCGCCGCCATCGATTGGAGGCAGCGGCTCAGGCTCAAGTACCAGCGGAGTGTCAGGTGCCGGCGGGACGGCAGCGTTTTCGAATGAGTTCAACCTGCTCGCTTTCTTCCCCGGCCTGGGCGTGGGCGCGGATATTTCGGCGCTGGAGAACAAGGGCATTGTGCAGGTACTGGCGGAGCCGAACCTGTTGGCGACTGACGGCAAGGAAGCCAGCTTCCTTGCGGGCGGAGAATATCCGTATCCTGTGGCGCAAGGCTCAAGCGGCGGCCTGACGACGGTGACCATTGAATTCAAGGAGTACGGCATCCGGCTGAACTTTATACCGACGATCACGCCGCGGGGAACGATCCGGTTGCAAGTGGCGCCGGAAGTGAGCGCGCTGGACTACTCGAACCAGGTAAATATCTCTGGGTTCGAGGTGCCGGGAATTACGTCGCGCAAGGTGAATACGGAAGTGGAACTGGCCGATGGCGAGAGCTTCATGATCGGCGGCCTGATGGACAAGGGCACGAGCGACACATTCGACAAGATTCCATTCATTGGGGACATTCCGATCATCGGGAAGCTGTTTCAATCGGAGCAGAAGACCAAGAACGACACTGAGTTGATCGTGATTGTGACGCCGGAGATTGTGTCGCCGACGGCGGTGGGCGATCCAGTGCCGGCGCTGCATTATCCGGTACCGTTCCTCCCGCCGAACTCGAACATCCCGATGCACCAGGCGGATGCGAAGACGCCGGCGAACACGATGCCGCCTGCACCAGCATCGTTGCCGGTGGAGACGCTGATCCAAAGCATGAAGCCGGAGAAGCCGCTGGTGATCGAGAGCGCGACGGGCGGTTTCGGTTCGACTGGAGGACAGCTTAACCCGGGCGGTGGAAGCGGCGGCTATACCGGCGGCGCAGCAACGCCATCGCAATAAACGCGGCGAAACGCGCATGCGTCCAGGGGCAAGCGGATGAATCCGTTTGAGAGATTCGCCAGGGGCGTGATGGAGTTTGTATCGCCGCCCGCGCAGGCGGGGCCGCAGGGACCGCTGCTGGTGACGAACGTGACGCGCGGAACGGTGCTGGCGACGCGGCTTGAGGCCGCACACACGGGAGCAAAACGCAGAAAAGGGCTGCTGGGCAGAGACGGGCTTGCAGCCGGCGAAGGATTGTGGATTGTGCCGTGCGAATCGGTGCACACGTTCTTCATGCGATTCCCCATCGACCTTGTCTACCTGGACCGCGAAAAAAAAATCAAGAAGACGCGCAATGCAGTCGGGCCATGGCGCTTGTCGGCGTGCTTGTCGGCGCACAGCATTCTGGAGCTGCCCGCCGGAACCATTCTGAGGACGCAAAGCGAACCAGGAGACATGCTGGAGATTGCGGAAGCGGAAGTGCTGCGGGTCAGCGAGTCAGCGAGTTAGCGAGTCAGCAAGTTGGCATGCACAGATCAGGTCTCAGTCGGGGCGTCGCGTTTTCGGGCCGCCGGATCGATTTTGGGCCGATTTGGGGCGCTTCGGTGCATAAAATCGACAAATTTTGTCCACGGTTTTGATGTCGATTTGTTGATTATAAACGAGTTAAATGGCAAAATATACTTCCGGGGACATAAAAATCACTCCTCCCTGTCTCTTACGCCAGTTTGCCTAGTTTTTTCCCGCCTGATCTGCGGTCTGTCGCGCGAGATTTTGGCTGAAGGCTGCGCGCGGAAGGAGCGATCCCTGCCGTGAGGCTTGCCGAGCTTCGCTCGTTGATCATGGAACGAGTATGCGCCAAAGGGTGGAAATGATCGGCAAACTTGGGGAAAGTCTTTTGAGGAATGTTTTCAATAGGTTGAGGAGTTTGGAGAGCGAGGGGAGGCTTGACAGCTCAAGCGGTGGGACGTGATGGCGTTTTCCAGACCGATCCTGCGATCCGTGGGTAACCGGCGGCGGTGAGCGCTTTGGCCTG
>CAVXMJ010000002.1:0-109001 GCA_963762905.1 uncultured Acidobacteriaceae bacterium
GATATCTTCAATCGAAGATCAGGCGGAGGTAGATTGTGGGACGGTGGTCAACCTGGCGGTACGTATCGTGAAATTCACCTGGGGGAGCTCGCGACTTTACGAAATGGATCGCTCAAGAAGCCCCTTGAAAACAATCTCCTTGAAGTCCAGCAGCGGAGCATCGCTTTTCTCGGCGCGCATGCGCAATAGAGCACCTTCCCAGCTATTCATGACGAACTTTGCCAGCAAGGATGCTGCGAATTGATTGCCGATCTCACCTTGTTTCTGTGCTTCCGCAATACAAGCCTCAAGGAGACTGCACCAGACGCCAAAATGCTTCGTAAGGCCCTTGCGTATCAGCGCGCTCTGGTCCGCAGCTTCCGCGCTGAAATTGCCCATCAAACATCCACGGACGTACTGCGCCAACCTGAATGCCTCGATCCTGTCGTCGAAATACGCCTCCAATCGAGCTCGCGGCGCGACATCCTGATTGAGAAGAAAGCTGCGCAGCCTTCCCTGGCCACGAATGGAATAGGCCTCGATCACTTCTGCGGCGAAGGCCTCTTTGCTCGGAAAGAAATTGTAAAAGGATCCCTTTGGTATGTCAGCCATCTCGACGATACTCTGAATGCTGGTTCCACCATATCCACCTGTATGGATTGCCAGGATCCCCGATTGGATAAGTTTTTCCCGAGTATTTAGTTTCGGCTTGGGTCCCCGCTTTGCGGGCTTACGAGAATCCATTCTGTGGCTCCAACTCTATTTTCGCCGAAGTAGACCTGAAAGCCATGTTTTGTCATTCTTTAATATAATATGACCGGTCATCTTGTATTATTCTGATGTTCTCAGAGATGCAAAACCGACCTTTCGAACCTTTCCCCTAAGGAGTGAACATGAATAGAAGTGAAGGAGACCTTAAATGGGATGTGTTGACCAGCAAGCGCCCAGGCCTCAGCCGTGATCTTCCCCCGGGCAAAGAGGATTTGTTGTGGGTATCGAACTCCGCGACGCTCATCTACGGAGAGCGTGATGCTGTCCTAGTGGATACGTTTCTGACCATCGACCAATCGAAGACCTTGCTGGACTGGGTCATCGCGAGCGGCAAGAACCTTACCGCGATCTACCTGACCCATGGTCATGGCGATCATGTGTTCGGCGTTGGCACGCTACTGGAGCAGTTCCCGGAGGCAAAGGCTGTTGCAACCCCGGAAGTCGTCGCGGGCATGCGCGAACAAGTGTCCCCAACGTGGCTGGAGGGCTTCTGGCGTAAGCTTTTCCCCGGTCAAATCCCGGAGCATCTCCCGATTGCCGATCCTCTTCCAGACAATGAGATGGAGTTGGAGGGACACAAGCTTGTTGCGGTGAACACGGGGAGGACGGACACGGAGCAATCGACGTGCCTGTACGTTCCGTCGATTGGCCTGCTCGTTGGTGGAGACGCCGTCTACAACGGAATTCATCCCTACCTCGCGGAGACCAATACGGAGAGCCGGGGCGAATGGATCGCTACGCTCGATCGACTCGAATCGCTCAACCCTCGAGCAGTCATTGCCGGGCACAAGATCCCGGAAAATGAGGACGCCCCTCGCATCATCGCGGAAACCAGGCAGTATCTTCGCGATTTCAATCGCCTCAATGAAGCCACCACCACTGTCCGCGAACTTTATGACGCCATGCTGGAGATCTACCCCGATCGCGTCAATCCGGGCTCTCTCTGGGGAGGCGCGAAGGCTGCGAAAACACAGGCGGCCTCGACTACCAAGTAGTTTTGAATCTAGGCCAAGGAGATTCCATGAAGATGCCTCGAATGGTTTTGGCCGTCGCTCTTGCGCTGGCAACTGCTGCTCCAGGATCAGTAGCAGCCATGCCTGCTACTGATCGAGATCCGCTTGATGCTCCAACGTTGGATACGGTCCGTTCGCAGTTTGGCAAGCTCATGGAACTGGCCAACAAACACGATCTCAAAGCCCTGCATGAGATGTTCTGGCAATCGCCTTCAGCGCTTCTGGTGGCGAAGAGTGCGATTCCGTCTGAGGGCAACTGGGCAGGTGTCTGGGGCAACGAGGCGATCGATCAGAAGCTGCACGACATTGCCGCAGCCGGCCCAGCCATACTTCAGCCCGACTTTTCAAAGCTCAAAGTTGTCGGCCTGACCCCAGACCTTGCGGAGTCCTATGTACCGATGAACATCACGGTTTCTTATGCAGGCCAGGACGGAACCCCCAAACCATTTCTGATGATCATCAACTGGATATTGGTTGGGAAGGACTGGAAGGTAGCCTCGGAAATAATCCTGCCTGTGCCGCCCGAGCCTGCGGCCAAGAATTAGGCGTGGTTTCGGAAGGCCAGACCTGCAACAGAAGAGGAGGTGACGCAGATGAACATTCAAGAGGTTCAGGTTCAACGGGTGAGTATCGTTACAACCAAGCCGTTTGACGCGGTGGTTGCCCGAATCGACGCACAGATCGGTCATCCGGATATGGCTGCGTTTAACAAGAGCTTTTCAGCCGCGTGGAATGAAGCCGAAATGCAAAGAGTCGTCAACCCGGTCACGGAGCCGAACGGCCTCATGGAGTTCATGCGTCTCGACCTCGGTGCGGTTCTCCAAAAAGAGAATGGAACAACAAAGCCGAGAATTCTGCGCATCATTGCAGGAAATCCACTGATCATGAAGGAGATGGTGAAGCATGTTGTGGACGCAGGTTCATATGCTCCGGTAACTATTCTCGTTGAGGAGCGCGCCGACAGCGTCCGCATCTCGTATGACAGGATGGCCTCGTACCTCGCGCCGTATGGAAACAGCGATGCTCTCAAGGTAGCGCGAGAACTTGACGCCAAGGTGGAGAGGATTCTGACAGCGGCCGCAGAGTAAGCTCGGGTTCCATCTGGCCCCCCGGCGGGCTTGCCGATTGGTTGGCATCTTCCATCAGAGGGAGGGGAAGTCAGACCAGCAGCGAGCAGGTTTGGAGCGCATGGGAGAAGTCTAGGATCGGTACCAGAAAGCGCGCCTTGATACAGGAGCATTTCTGGAATAATGCCAAATCGCCAATGCGCTCACCGACCCGAATAGGCAACGGGATGTCGGCTTGCCGGATGGAATTTTTACCGCGATTGCCGGAAGTGGGGTCGGGTTTGGGGCGTCGCGTATTGTTGCTGTGTTTTGCGGCGGCCTTTTTTGAACTCTCATCGGCCCAGCGGGCTGGCTCGCGGGGCAGTCCTTTGTTTTCGGGATTCTTGTGGCGGATTTGCGGCAGTCGGGGATGAATCCCCGACCTGCCAGTCGTGCCCTGACACAGAGCTCATGAGTTTGGGTTCGTGCTATCCCAGGTCCCGAAATGCGAGGGAACTTCACCCCACAGACGAGGACCTATCCGTGGGGACCCCGCCCCTGGGGCACCCCAATTCAGTGGAAGAACTCATTGACGCCGCACATCTGCCAGCCGCGAAAAAATGGCGGCGACGCTGATTGCGCCGCCGCCAACGGAAGTGGATCTATATATAAGTTGTGCCTATCGCGTTCCGGTCTTCTGCCGGTCTTGCTGATCCCGGTTCTGAACATCCTTGTTCTGAACGTCCTTCTTGGGCGGGAACTGCTGCCCCGGCTGCACATCCTTGTTTTGACCTTCCTTATTCGGCGGGAATTGCTGCCCAGACTGCTGTTTCGTCTGATCCGAGCCGGTTTGTTCCGGATTGGGCTGCCCAGTGTGGACGTAGGGATCGTGCTTATCGGTTTGGCTTAGATTTGCCATTATCTTCCCTCCAGCAGACTTGGATGCGGGGCGGCGAATGCCAGTGACCTCGCGGAACGGCCCGCCTGGAAAGACCTGTATGACGCAACCAATCGATGTGCGCTCACGAAAACAGAGAGGGCGCGACTAGAGATTTTGGGGCATCTCGATGCGGGTGTGCATGTCGATTGCAAAACTCTGTGAAATCGCACAGGTTATCGAGGGGGCATTTCGGAGGGGTCCGCATCGCCAGCGGCAAAAGCCGAGACATAGTTGTCGCGACGTTGGCGGCACGAGTGAACTCATGCCCGGATACAAAGCCCCGGAAATCAGGTTCTTGCTATCCCACCCAAGCGAAGCTTGGATGGGGCACCCATTCTTTGTGCTGGGTCAAGATCCAAAAAAGCAACCGCGGATCCTTCGGTCGCCGCGGCGACCTCAGGATGACGTCGCGAAGTTGGCGTTCGTGGTATCCCACCCTAGCGACAAAAACAAAAGCGTCGCGAGGGTGGGGCACCCATGTTTGTGCTGAGTGGAATGCGGCGGGTTGAGGTCGTAGCTATCCCACCCAAGCGAAGCTTGGGTGGGGCACCCATTCTTTGTCCTGGGTGAAGATCCCAAAAAAGGCAACCGCGGATCCTTCGGTCGCCGCGGCGACCTCAGGATGACGTCGCGAAGTTGGCGTTCGTGGTATCCCACCCTAGCGACAAAAACAAAAGCGTCGCGAGGGTGGGGCACCCATTCTTTGTGCTGGGTCAAGATCCAAAAAAGGCAACCGCGGATCCTTCGGTCGCCGCGGCGACCTCAGGATGACAGCACTGGGTGAGGTGGTTCTTGCTATCCCACCCTAGCGACAAAAACAAAAGCGTCGCGAGGGTGGGGCACCCATGTTTGTGCTGAGTGGAATGCGGCGGGTTGAGGTCGTAGCTATCCCACCCTGGCGAAGCTGGGATGGGGCACCCATTCTTTGTGCTGGGTGAAGATCCAAAAAAGGCAACCGCGGATCCTTCGGTCGCCGCGGCGACCTCAGGATGACAGTGTTCAGGGAGGCTCAGTTCTTTGCGTTCCGCTCGGGATGACGGCACGGTGAGCTGAGAGCAGCGGTGGGTTTCAGGGGGCAGGAGCGGGCTCGGGCTCTAGCGCGGGCGGGGTTTGGGCGCGCCATTGGGTCCGCAGGGCGTAGATGGCGAGTGCGATGGTGAGGGCCGCGAAGGAACGCGTGACCAATGGGTGGGCGATCAGGATGGAGGAGGCGAAGCGCGCACCGAGCGACCAGGCGAGAACAGTAGAGAGAAAGAGGGAGGCCTGCTTGATATCTTTCGATCCGACGGCGGCGGCGAAGGCTCCAAAGGCAAGGCCGGGGATGAGATCGATGACGTAGTGCTCGCCGGTGACGAGCGTAGCGAGACACGTGAGAGCGAGAAACGCGAGGCCGACGGCTTTCCAGAGTTTGCCCGGCGCCAGAAGCAACAGCACAAAGGCTGTAGCAACGTGCAGCGAGGGAAATGCGTTCGGAATTCCGATGAGTCGAATCCGATCCGCGGCAAATGGAGGCGGATGCATCCACGATGCGCCAAAGGCGTAAAAAGGTCCGCACGCGGGCATGATGATGTAGAGGAGCGGTCCCCCGACCAGTTCGGCGGTGTAAGCCAGCACCAGGGTTCCAGTAAGTTTGGTGTGTCTCGTAATGAAGAGCCAGAGGATCATCATGGGAATCATGACGCTGTAGAGGATGGAGAGGGGAGTGCGCCAGATGCCCTGAAATGGCAGAGCAATCGACGCGGCCTGAAGACCAAAGGACTGCTCGATGTGCCAGAGGATATGGTCGTATTTCCAGGGGAGCAGACTGCCCTCCTCTCCCATGAAGATCGTGAAAACGAACCCGTAGACAAGGTTGATGACGAGCGCGAAGACAAGGAAGGGCCGGGTCTTATCTTTTTGATCGCGAAGCATCCAAATCAAGGACAGGAAGAGTGTCAGCACGTCCAGCATGGACGGGGTTAGCAGAATGCCGATCAGGCGCATGTTTCTCTCCAATGGGAACGCTTAACGAGCGGATTCCGAAGCTGCAGCTTTCAGAGCGCGAGCTTCGCGCTTGGATGCATGTGCGAACAAATACCAGACGAGCCACGCGGGCGCGACCCAGATATAGAGTGCCGAGTGCAGGCCGTAGGGCGAGATGATCTGAATCTCGATGAGGACATAAATGAGCGCGAGCAGAGAGAGCATGGTTTGCGAAGCATTCCGCGCGACGGCGTAGAGGACTGCGGGAAGAGCGAGGGTCTGATCGAAGATCCATCCGAAGGGGGCGACTAGAAGAGAGACGAGGAGGAGCGGGCTGCCGTGCTCGAGCCAGTCCCATGCATGGCGGCGCGGCCAGAAGTAAGCCAGGGCCCAGACGCAACCGAGTGCGGCGGGGATGAAGGCGATCCACTCGGCCGAGGGGTTGATGCGGTCGCGCAGCAGGTCGCCGAGGCACGGTGTGAATTCGCGGGTGATGACGGAGGTGCGCATGTAATACGCGTACTGGCTCCAGGCCGCCGGGTCGATGAGCGAGGTGATGATGGCGCCGAGCGCGAATGCAGTGATGGCTCCCAAGAGGATGCGGTAAGCGCGGGAGACGACGATCCAGACGAGCAGGACGAGGGCGAAAGGAAGAAACAGATGCGGCTTGAGGGTGCAGAGCCAAAGCGCGGCTCCGGCAGCGAAGGGGTGCGATTTGTGGAGGCGGAGAAAGAGAGCGAGGCCGCAGAGGACAAGGATGGAGGTCTGGCCGAGGATGACGCAGAAGAGCGCGGGAGGAAAACAGTAGCCGAGCCAGTCGAGATGAGTGCCGACGTGACCGAAGAGGGTCCAGAGAATGCGGACCGACGCGACGAGGAGGGCGAGCATGAAGAGCGACCAGGGAAGAGCGGAGGCGGTGGGCGAGAAGTAACCGAGCGGGTAGGCGAGCGGGAGGGCCCATGGAGTGTTGCGCATGTAGAAGGCGCTGGGGCCGCGGAAGCCGGCATCGCGCTCGATGCGGCTGATGGCGACGGGGTCATACGGATTGCCGTGCTGGACGAGCTGATGACCCGTGGCCCAGTAGACGATGAAGTCACGGCGAGCGACGATGGCCGGATTGAAAGACATGATGCTGAGAAAGAGAGTGGTAAAGACGACGCCTAGCGCGCAGGCAATGGCGATGAAGAGCGTTGTGAAATCGCGCTGGCTGGGCAAGGATGACGCGACCTTTCTTAGTGGGGTTAGTTTCCCTCAGGGGCTAAAGCCCGCGATCGTTTGCGGCACTTACCGGCACGACTAAAGTCGTGCCCTGACACTTCGTGCTCCCCCGCACTCATCTCTCTGCGGCCTTATGAAGTCCGTACCCATCAAATGGAACGGCTGCTTTCTGGTGGCAATCATCGCAATTATAGGTGCGGGGTGTATGGGGTTTGTGGGGGAAGCGGTGGGACCGGTGGTGAGTGCGAACCAAGACGGTGAACGGTGTTGTGCGATCCCACTCTAAGACTCGCCGCTACGCGTCGAGATTCTAGGATGGGGCGCCCCTGTCTGTGGTGGGTTGAGATCGCACCCCGGTCCCCAAATGCGAGGGACCGGTGGCACCCGCTTCGTGCTTGTGGCACCCGCTTTCGTGCCGGATCGGGATGACGCCGTAAAACGGTGGGCGGTCAGGCGGGTGGAACGGGGAATTTTTCGTGGGCGGTGGCGGTTGCGATGAGGTACCAGATGAACCAGGCGGGGAGGGTCCAGAGGAAGAGAGTTGAGGTGATTTTGAAGGCGCAAAGCTCAATGTCGTTGGCGAGGATGAGGAGAGCAAGAGCAGCGAGGACTTTGCTTGAGCGAGTGGCGTAGGCGCCACTGAGCAGCGCGGGTATGGCGAGGCACTGGTCGTAAAACCAGAGGTAGGGCGCGGCGAGAAGCGAGACGAGGATGAGTGGGCTGGAGTTGGAGAGCCAGTCCCAATGAGCGCGGCGGCGCCAGAAGTAGGCGAGAGCCCATAGACAGGCGAGGGCGACGGGGAGGTATTGCAACCAGACTGCGTGCGGACGGAGCCAGTGGCGGAGTGCTCCGGCGAGGCAGGGAATGAACTGGTTTTCGACGGAAGGCGAGCGCATGAGGCGCGCGTAGTCGGACCAGGCTGATGGGTCAATGAAGGTGGCGAGCGCGCTGGTGAAGGCGAGCGCGGCGGCGAAGCCGGCGAGGAGCTTCCAGGCGCGGGTGAGGACGATCCAGACGGCGAGCACTGTGGCGAACGGCAGCAAGAGATGCGGCTTGAGGGCGCAAAGCCAGAGCGCGGCCCCGGCGTTGAAGGGGTGACAGCGATAGAAGCGGAGAAACAGGACCAGACCGAGGAGGGCCAGGAGAGCAGTCTGGCCCATGGTGATGCAGATGATGGCCGGGGTGAAGGCGAAACCGAGCCAATGGATGCGCGTGGGTGGTGAGCCATGGAGCTCATGGAGGATGCGGATGGAGACGAGCAGGCAGGCGAGGAGCAGGAGGGTCCAGAGGATTCCGGCAGAGCGCAGGCCTAACAGACCGAGGGGATAGGCGATGGGAAGCGCCCAGGGCGGGTTGCGCATGATGAGGACGGTGCGCGGGTCGAGGCCGGCGGCGTGCTCGATGGACCAGATGGCATCGCGGTCATAGGGATTGTGGTGGTGAACGAGCTGAAGGCCGGTGGCCCAGTAGGAAAGGAAGTCGCGACTGGCAGACAACTTTCCGGCGAGGGGAACGGCAAAGATGTATAGGATGGTGACGGCCAGCGCCAAGCCGGCGACGGTGGCAATCGCAAGCTCAGCGAGTTCGCCGTCGCAATGCGCTGGAGCATGATCCAGCTTGCTGACCATGGGGCCCATTGTCTTATATTCCGCGATGGAAGTCGATTGGAAGGGATATTCAATCAAAGGAATTATCCCCATGCGTCGAGTCAACCCGCGCAGATGATGCAAGCGGGTGGGGCTGAGCGAACCGATACCCGAATTGAGCGTTGCATTGCGGTCGCTGATCAGGGCGCCGACAGGCGAAAACGGCGGGAAAAAACTTTCATTCTAACTTTCGTAATGTATACGCGTTTAGCCTGCACAATGGCGGCTGCAAACAGGTGTTTACGTTCTGGCGCCATTTCCCAAAAATAGAAATCTGTAACGTATTGATTCTAAAAGAATATCTAAGACTCCGAGAATGGCACGCCAGATGCTAGTTAGAGTGCGCCCGGCTGAGGCTGGGAAAATTGAACTCTCGGAGAGAAAAACAAATGAACAATCTTCTTCTTTCACTGTACGTGAGATTACAGACCCTGATGACCCGCGAGGAAGGTCAGGATCTGGTCGAGTATGCCCTTCTGGTCGCCCTGATTGCTCTTGTGTGCATTGGCGGCGTCAGCAAGGTTGCTACGGCTGTCAACAGCGTGTTCAGCAACATCAGCAACTCATTGGCGTAGTTGACAAGCACGACTTTTTCCAGAACCTCAGCACCTATCGCGGGAGGGCGCAAACGGCGACTCGCCGAATGCGCCTTTCCGCGTTAAGGTCAACGGCTCACAGAGGAGCAGCAGGCTGTCGGGCAAGGGGCACGACTGAAGGCCTTGACCGTCAGTCCAGAAGAGGGATCTTATCGGCACGCTTCCCCGGCACAGGCCGGAAGATCGCCTAGGAGAATAAAAATGCGAAACTTGCTTCTGAACCTGTACGTGAAATTCCAGGGCCTGAAGAACGGCGAAGAAGGTCAGGACCTAGTTGAGTACGCGCTGTTGGTTGCACTGATTGCTCTGGTTTGCCTCGCGGGCGTCAGCAACGTGGCGACAGCTGTGAACTCGGTGTTCAGCAACATCAGCAACTCGCTGGCATAGTTGGCGAGTGTCTGATCGATCCAGGGGCCTCAAAATCTTTGTGGGAGGGTTACGTTCCCGGCGGTGAGCCGAAGCGCACTCCTCCCACAAAGATAAAGTTCTTAAAGATAGCAAGACAAGCGAAAGAACATCCATCTGATTCGTCCTTTAGCTTCATTTCACATCCCCACATTCGAGACAGGCACGCGGAATCGCGCCAAGAGAGGGAATACGCGGGCCGATTGAACCGGAGATTACCGACTTGGAGGACCCAGCGATGAACAGAGGATTGTTGAAGCTGTCCCTGAAGCTCCAGGCGCTCCAAAAGAGTGAGGATGGCCAGGATCTGGTCGAATACGGGCTGCTGGTTACGCTGATTGCGCTGGTGTGTATATCCGGAATCGGCAGAATGGCGGGGGCCGTGAACATCATCTTCAGCAATATCAGCGGGTCGCTCGCCTAGGGATGGGGAAGGGCATCGTGACCGAAACAAGGGCGCGAGGGCTCTTGCAATACAGACACTGACAATTCAGCAAGTTTAACAGGAGAGACGGGCCGGCGAATTGCCTCCATTGCCGAGCCTGACTCTCCCGCGCTTTTTGGTGCGGAAAGAGCGGCGAATGGGCCGCTAGAATGAGGCGAGAGGCCGAGCATGGGGAAATGGCACCGCGATGGCTTGATCTGGGTGCTTCTGTCGGTCGCGATTTCGGTTCTGTGGGGTATCTCGATTGGGCGTGGCGGGAACGCCTGGATCGATTTCAGGGCCGTGTACGCGGGTACCCGCTGCCTTATTCACGAGCATAATCCATACAACGTAAGCGAGCTCGAACACGAGTATCTGTCGGAGGACGGCCAGCGCCCGGCGGACACGCCGTTTAATCTGCAAGCGATCACGCTCTATGTGAATGTGCCCACCGCGTTCGTGATCGTTGCGCCCTTCGCGATGCTTTCATGGGGGCCGGCGCACGTTCTCTGGATGCTTGTGACGGGCTGCGCGTTCATTCTTGCCATCCTGCTGATGTGGAGGGCCGGGGCGAAGCACGCGCCGCAGGTTTCAACATTCCTGGCCTGCATTCTTGCGGTCAATTGCGCGTCGATTTTCGCCGCTGGGAATACGGCGGGGATCGTAGTTGGGCTCTGCGGAATCGCGGTGTGGTGTTTTCTTGAAGGTCGTTTTGCGTGGGCGGGAGTTTTCTGCCTGGCGGTGAGCCTTGCAGTCAAACCCCATGACGCGGGACTGGTCTGGCTGTATTTCCTACTGGCCGGCGGGGCGTATCGCAAGCGGGCGCTTCAGAGCGTCGCGATCACGGCTGTTATCGGCCTGGCGGCGGTGCTGTGGGTGTCGCATATCGCGCCGCACTGGATGCACGATTGGAGTTCCAATCTGGCGACGATCTCGGGGCGCGGGGGAATGAACGACCCTGGGCCGAATTCGTTCTCAGGCCGTTCCGTTTATACGGTTGTCGATCTGCAGGCGGCAATCAGCATCTTCCGCGACGCCCCGGGCTTTTATAACGCGGCCACTTATCTGATCTGCGGGTCATTCTTGCTGGTGTGGTCGATTTGGACGCTGCGGACGCGGGCTTCGATTTCCAAGGCCTGGCTGGCGCTGGCCACCGCCGCAGCTTTCACGTTGTTGATTACGTACCACCGGCCGTGGGACGCGAAACTGGTGATGCTGGCGATTCCACCGTGCTGCATGCTTTGGGCCAGGCGTAGCGGGCAGGGAACGGTCGCGTTGTGGATCACTGGGGCAGCAGTGCTGTTTGCGGGAGATTTTCCGCTGGCGGTTTTCAAGATGATTGCCGACTCGCTGCACGTGAGCCGAGCGGGGTTCGGAGGGCAGTTGCTGTCTGTCGTGTTGATCCGGCCGGAGTCGATTGCGTTGCTGGCGATGGGTATTTTTTATTTGTGGACAACCCTGAAGGCGGACGGAGCGCACGTGGCAAGTCGAGGGTCGGCCGACTTGAGCGAATCGATGAGCGGAACTGTAGGGGCCAGAGGCACAGGGTGAATTTGAAAAAGAAGAACGAACCATTTACGCCGCAAAGGGCGAGCCGTCGCAGACGTTTATGCCAGCAATGGTGCATACCCACGCTTAGATGCTCCTGAGAGGATTCATTCCGCCATGGTGCTTCCTTCCGAGGTAAGGCCGAGTCAATTCCTGCTTGGGACGGAGTTCGTCCTGACCATGGCGGCGGTGATGTTAGCCTTGGTGTGGCCGCGGCTCGGAAACAGATTTTTTGAGGGAATTGAGCGGAAGTTTACGCGGATTGCGCAGCACAAGAGTTGGGCGGTAGCCGGAGTGGGCGCAAGCGTGATCGTGCTGCGCGCAGCTCTGCTTCCCCTGTTTCCCGTCCCATTGCCGATTGTGCCCGACGATTTCAGCTTCCTGCTGGCCAGCGACACGTTCGCGCACGGACGCCTGACGAATCCGACGCCTGCGATGTGGACTCATTTTGAGAGCGTCCACATCACCATGCAGCCGACGTATCAATCGATGTACTTTCCGGGCCAGGGGCTGCTTCTCGCGGTTGCGCAGTTCTTCTTCGGGCGGCCTTGGTTCGCGCTGCTTGCAATGGATGGACTGATGTGCGCGGCGCTGGTGTGGATGCTACAAGGATGGCTGCCGCGCAGATGGGCGCTTCTGGGCGGAGTGATTGCGGTATTGCGGCTAGGGCTGTTTTCAGTTTGGATCAACACTTACCATACCGCGGCCCTGCCGAGCGCGCTTGGCGGAGCGCTGGTGCTGGGCAGCTTGCCGCGGCTGATGAAGGCGGGACGGTTCCGATACGGCTTGTTAATGGGCGTCGGAGTCGCAATACTTGTTTTGACGCGGCCCTATGAGGGGGTTCTTTTGTGCTTGCCCGTAGCTGTCGCCCTCGGCCGCTGGATCGCCAAAGGGAAGAACAGACCACCGCTTGGAGTTCTGGCACTACGCTCTGTCGCTCCACTGCTCCTGGTTATTGCAGCGGTGTCGTGGTTGGGGTTCTACGATTACCGGGCATTCGGAAACCCGCTGACGCTTCCTTATACGATCAATCGGCAGACATACTCGATGGCGCCCTATTACATTTGGCAGCATCCGCGGCTGGGGATTGTCTACCGTCACGCTGCAATGCGTACTCTTTACGAAGGCGACCTCTCGCTGTACGAAGTGATCCATTCCCTGAGGGGCTTTCTGCCGTGGACAGCGGCAAAGATCATGTTCAATGTTCCGTTCTACACGGGTTTCTGTCTTCTGCCACCGCTGCTCATGATTCGGCGTGTTTTCCTGGATCGGCGTATCCGCTTCCTGGTTGTGTGCGTGCTGATTCTGGCGGGCGGATTATTGATCGAAGTCTATCTCGTTCCGTATTATCTGGCCGCTTTTACCGCAGCCCTTTATGCGATCGGGTTGCAAATGATGCGCCACCTTCACGTTTGGAAGTCGGGAAGAAGCCCTGTGGGTCTTGCGCTGGTGCGATTCACGTTGGTTGCTTGCCTCGTGATGACAGGTATCCGAGTCATTGCCGAGCCTCTTCACTTGGGACCTCCTGAGTTTCCCGCCGGGAGTTGGAACCTCGCTTGGTATGGCCCCGGACATTTTGGCACCGAGCGGGCTGAGATTGAATCGCGGCTGAACCAACTGCCGGGCGGGCAACTGGCAATCGTCCGCTACTGGGGCAATCACCATATCTCCGACGAATGGGTGTACAACAGCGCCGATATCGATGGCTCCAAAGTTGTGTGGGCATGGGACATGGGCACTGTCGATAATCAAGAGCTGATTCAGTACTTTGGAAATCGCACGGTGTGGCTGGTGGAGCCAGATGCGATGCCGGCGCGAATCGCGCCGTATCCGATGCAGGAGTCAAAATGATTGCGAGTGGGACGAGAGGGAGCAAGGGTTGGACCGCGATACGAGTTGGAGCGAGGTAATCGTTGGGAATGAACGTATCTCCTGAGCCATACCGCACCATCTCGATTACGGCGATCGAGTTCGGCGCGACTCTGATCGCATGCCTGGTATCATTCGCCTGGCCGCGTCTGGGTGATCGACAGTTTGCCCGAATAGAGAAGATCTGTACTTGGCTAGCACATCGCAAAGGCCTGGCGGTTGGCTGTACGGGCCTAAGCGTAATAGTCATCCGCCTGGTTATCCTTCCCCTCTTCCCGATTCCGATTCCCTTTGATCCAGACGATTTCAGCACGCTGCTTGCGGCGGATAC
This sequence comes from uncultured Acidobacteriaceae bacterium, assembly GCA_963762905.1. GTDB lineage: Bacteria > Acidobacteriota > Terriglobia > Terriglobales > Acidobacteriaceae > Telmatobacter. The sequence continues at coordinate 13,749 of CAVXMJ010000002.1, forward strand.
GTTTGCCCATGGCCGGCTGACGAATCCGACACCCGCGATGTGGACGCATTTTGAGAGCATCCACATCACCATGCAACCGACCTATCAGTCGATGTATTTCCCAGGCCAGGGCCTGTTGCTTGCCGCCGGCAGGGTCATTCTGGGAAATGCGTGGATGGGCCAATTGCTGGCGAGTGCATTGATGTGCGCAGCGTTGTGCTGGATGCTGCAAGCATGGCTGCCGGCGAACTGGGCCCTGCTGGGCGGTCTAATAGCAGTGATCCGGCTCGGCGTCTTCAGCTACTGGACGAACACTTATCATGCCGCCGGTTCGCTGGCGGCGCTTGGTGGGGCGCTCATTCTCGGCGGGCTTCCACGCCTGATCCGAACGGCGCGGTTACGCTATGCCCTGCTGATTGGGGCAGGCATGGCGGTTCTCGTTCTTTCGCGGCCATACGAGGGGGTCCTGCTTTGCATACCGGTCGGATTCGCCCTTGTCCACTGGATGTGGAAGGGCAAGAACCGGCCGAAGCCCGCTGCGGTGGCACCCCTAGCGGCGGCGCTGCTGGTGCTGGTTATTGCTGCTGTGACGTGGCTAGGCTACTACGACTACAAAGCCTTCGGGAGTCCGTTGACGCTGCCGTATACGGTGAACAGGGCTCAATATGCAACAGTCCCTTACTATATCTGGCAGCATCCGCGACCGGAGCCGGCCTACCGCCACGCCGCGATGAGAAACTTCTATGAGAAGGAGGAGATGGGATTCTATCGTCTCATCCACTCGCCCAGTGGGTTTGTGCCATACACACTGGGAAAAGTGGTGTTCACGCTGCTGTTCTACTCCGGTATTGCCCTGCTGGTTCCGCTGATCATGGCTCGACGAGTCTTCGTGGATCGCCGGATTCGACTTCTGGTTGTGTGCGTTCTGGTTCTGGCGGGGGGGCTCATCATTGAGATCTTTGTGCTGCCGCACTACGTGGCGCCGTTTACAGCGGCCTTCTACGCAATTGGATTGCAAGCCATGCGTCACTTGCGGGTGTGGAAACCGGAAGGCAGACCTGTGGGACTGGCAATGGTGCGGTTCGTAGTTGCGTTATGTGTTCTTCTGGCGGGGGTGCGGCTTTTTGCGAAGCCCCTCCACATGGCTCCGCAGGAGTGGCCGCCCAGCGACTGGCTCTTCACATGGTACGGGCCGGAGCATTTTGGAACGGAACGCGCGGATATGGAGGCACAATTGGAGCACCTTCCAGGAGGACAACTGGCGATTGTCCGATACGGAACGGATCACAATCCGCTGAATGAATGGGTTTATAACAGCGCTGACATCGATGGTTCCAAAGTCGTATGGGCGAGAGAGATGGACGCTGCGGATAATTTAGAGTTGACCCGAAACTACCGGGGCCGGCGCGTGTGGCTGGTGGAACCGGATGCGATTCCGGCGAGAATCTCGCCTTACCCGGTAACGGAAGCGAAGTAGAAGGGAAAGTGTAAATGATCAACGGAAAGCGGATCGCGGTGGTGATGCCAGCGTACAACGCCGAAAGGACGCTGGAGCAGACCGTGCGCGAGCTTTCTGACGTGGTGGACATGAAGATTCTGGTTGATGACTCAAGCAAGGACAAGACGGCGGAGCTGGCACGCGAGCTGGGCGTGACGACGTTTGTGCACGATGCAAACTACGGCTACGGGCGCAACCAGCAGACTTGCTACCGGGAGGCGCTGGCGGCGGGGGCAGACATTGTGGTGATGCTGCATCCCGATTACCAGTACACGCCGACGCTGGTTCCGGCGATGGCGGGAATGATCGCGAGCGGCGTGTACGACATGGTGCTGGGGTCGCGGATTCTGGGCGCCGGGGCGCTGAAGGGCGGAATGCCGTTTTACAAGTACGTGGCCAATCGCCTGCTGACCGCTTTTCAAAATTTGTTTTTGGGGGTAAAGCTTTCGGAGTATCACACCGGGTTCAGGGCGTTCTCGCGGGAACTGCTGGAAACGCTGCCGCTGCTCGAGAACTCGGACGATTTTGTGTTCGACAACCAGATGATTGCGCAGGCGGTGATGTTTGGGTTTCGCATCGGCGAGATATCGTGCCCGACGAAGTATTTTCCCGAGGCGTCGTCAATCAATTTCAAACGCAGCGTGAAATATGGACTGGGCGTGCTGGCGACGACGGCGAGCTTTGTAGCGCACAAGTGGGGCATTCGCCGCGCGCCGCGTTTTGGCGTCTCAGGTAGAAAAGTTACGCAGCAGTATTACACGGATACCGACGGAGGAGTCGCCAAGAAGCGATGAAGGCCATCATTGGGCGGTTCTGGACGGGCTAGCCGGCTCTAATCGATTCTCCAGAGTTCAAAGCGGTCATTCTCGTCGACCCCAAATCCCCACATCCAGAAACCAGACGCATTGTTATAGAGGCCAATTCCGGCACCCATGGTTCTTCCGAACCGATATTTGTGCGTGATCGTCTCCACCAGCGTCCGATGCGAGATATGTACCCAATTTGGATACCCTCCCTCCAGCCGATCGAGCACCAGGAAGTCTCCGGGCTTTGGTTGAGGGCCATCGGGTAGGGCCTGCGTTGCGCCAGCCAGCGGCGCATACCAATAGGAACAAGCCTCGGGGCCATACCACACCCGTTCGCCAGCCATGACATGCGGCTGGATCAAAGCGTACATCGCGTCGCGGCCGAACCTGGCAAACTCGTTGTCAGAGCGAAGAATCAGAACTGAATACATCGTGCTGGCGATGATGACCGCGGTGGCTGCCACTCGGTTAAATCGGATGGAAAAACCTTCCGTCAACCGGAAACACAGCAGGATGACGGCGGGCATACAGGGTAAGGTGTACTTCGACGAAAACAGAGCGTAATAGACGATTGGAAGAGGGACCAGAAGCCAGAGCAAGAGGAAGAGATCGTTGTGGTCGGCCCTGTCCAACGCATCGTATAGAAGGTCAAGAACCATGCCAAGCGCGCTAAGCGCCAGAAATGTGAAAAGCTCATGATCCGGATGCAGGGCCCAGATTGTGCCAGCTGCCACACCCAGGATAACCAAGGCACGCCAGCGCCGTGTGCTCAGACGGTTCGCCAGCCAGCAAGCGCCCAGTGGAAATGGAAAAGCGAGGTAGACCATATAAGTGCGCAGATTGCGGCCGATATTTTTGATACCGGTCAGGGAGTTATTCAAATGGTTAGCCATGGTGTGCTCGCTGGTCGCAGCGACAGTTGCCAACAGCAAAGCGGCGCCAGCCAAAACCGGCGCCCACAGCCAGATCCTCCTCCGGAACTGCGCGAAGAGCTCCCTGGGCTGGGCGGTGTCAAACAGAAACAGTGCCGCGAGGGGCAGAAAGAGTACAAGGTGTAAACGCGCAAAGCCCGCAACGCCGAGTGCGATCGCAGCGACTGCACCCTGGCTCCATTTCTGCTCGGCCTTCCATGCGGCCAGCCTTTCCATGGCCACAAGGGTGAGCGCGGTCCCAAGCATGTCGGGCATTGCGGTGCTGGCCATGGGCAGAAAAGGAGCTATGGCCACCAGCAGCAGGGCGCCGACCATCGCGTACTTCCGGTTCCAGCCGAGTCGCAGCACCAGCGAAGTCATCGCCATCACCGCAACCCACGCCAGCATCAGCTCCGTTAAGTGCGCCATCCACTCGTGCCCGCCGCCCAGCATTGTCGGCGCCAGCACGTAGCCTTGCCCGACTTGACCCATCAGGGCGCTTCCAGAGGTCCATTGAGAAACATTCAGGCAACCAGTGCTTTGGTCATAGCAAATGCTGAAGTCGAGCGGGTGCATAGGGTGCTTGGCGATCTGCCGCGCCGTGGTGAGAAACCACGGGTCATCATTAAGAAAGGGCTTGTTCAGAAATGGAAGCAGGCTAACGGTGGCCAGCAGCAATGCCGGCCACGCGCAGGCCAGTACAGCGACTGCTGAAACAGTCTTCGCTTCAGGCCGGTCGATCGTGACTTGCGTGTTCATCGGACGCATTCCAGAATAAGGTGGCTGTACGGGATACGCAAAAGATCGTGGCGGACGCTCGGTTTGATATCGCTGAACAGCTGAGAAGCGATTTTCGCATACTCCCGTTCGCTCCTTACGTATTCTCCCCGGTCTCTCGCCAACAGCCACCGCGCCCCGGCAGACTGGTCGTCCGTCCAAACGCCGTCGAAAGTTACCAGCTTGCCGCCAGGTTTTAGTGCATCGTATGCGAGTTGAAACAGTTGTCGGGCCTCTGCGTCGTCCAGATGGTGCACGATCCCGAGCGCCAGCACCAGATCGAACCTCTGCTCTTCGGCGATCGAGAACTGACTCACGCGCTCGCAGACGAACCGTGCTTTTGGATAACGCTTCTTGGCCTGCTCGATATACTCGGGGCTTAGATCGAAACCCAAATAATCGCACGCCGGCAGGTAGCCCATGATGATGCCGGGCCCGCACCCGATTTCAAGAATTCGGGCGCCAACCCTTGGCTGAATATATTCGTTCACCAGAGTTTTTGCGACGGCCGATCCGCCGATCATTTTTCCCCACATCCTGTAGGCGGCCGGAATGGCCAAAACGCTGCGAAGATTCTGAGTCATCTGCCTATTGTCTCCTGCCTGCGCCTGGTTAAACGAAGCCCCAGCTCAAGGCGCCGACGCTCACTTACTCCTTGACGGCAACGCAAAAGCAGCTTCCTCCAAACGGGATGCGCTTTCCGGCGTGCAGGCGCAGCAATTCCAGGTCGAGCATGCGGTCCATCAGCCAGGCCGCCGGGCCGCCGGGGGCGTGTTCGGAGCAGGCGGCCTCAGGTTTCCCCGCGTTACGCATGCCAAGGCGTGACGGAATCGTTCTCGTAAGCAAGATTAATGGAGGAAGTGGTGCAAAGATGTAGGACGAAAATTCGATGCGGAATTTGCTTTTGGCCAGGACACGGCGCAGGCGAGGGATTGTGTAGCGGCGAAAATGACCCGCTATGTCGTCTTCGGCGGAATGGAGGAATTGATAGGCTGGCACCGTGAGAAAAAGGCGCCCCGATGGTTCCAGAATTGAATGGATGAGCTTCAGCGCGGCAGTTTCATCTTCGATATGTTCCAACACGTCGAAAAGCCCAACAGAAGCCACGCACCCCGCGGGCAAGTTCACGTCCTCCAGCCGCGCACAGATTACGGGATCAACCGCGCGCGCTCGGGCGGCCATAGCGCCATTGACGCCGGGCTCGACCAGGACGCAGTCAATGCCAGCGGTAATGAGAGCCTTCGCAACATAGCCATTGCCGCCACCAACATCCAGAAACATCCCGCGGCGATGGAAACGGCCTGCAAACTCCAAAATCACGCGATTGCGATGCCTGAACCAGAATGAGCGATCCTCAACCGCCAGGCACGCGGCATTGCCGTGCGGCGGGTAGGATATCGGCCCCGGCTTTTGCCGGGCGAACCAAAGTCCGGGTTCGCGCTGTTCGAGGGCTGGTGCCAGGGATGCGAGGTCGAAATCGGGAACTATAGGGCGCTCCTTGGGCGAGTTGACGGGGTCAATTAAACTCCTATCATTCTGCGCGCATCACTTGAAACGATCGCCGTGCATCCACTCTCCGCAACGATGACCCGCCGCGGGATCATAAGAGGCTGGAGTCTGCCGGCGCAAAACTCACGCTGACCGAAAAGCTGAGCTTAGCCGATTGTTACCAAACGGGTGAACTCGCACAGCAAATCGTATCCATCCCAAATGGGCGCGAAATTCATCGCCGATCCCAGCGGAACGATACGGTCGACGCCTCTTCCATTGAGCATCCGCACGAAGTGAGCCAGTTGTTCGACCTCAAATCCGAATTGGGTAAGGGTCTGGGTGCGCGAGTCGATCAATGGCGTCAACAAAGCCAATTCTGCGACGTGGGCTTGCAGCAGAAGCCCCCCTCCCACTAACGGCTCCGTCGGCCAAGTTAGGGGTTCGCCTTCCTTAAGATCGACCACGGCCAAGCTCCCTCCGCCCCAGTCGATGCCCGCAACGGGCAGCTCCAGAGCCAGGCGCAGACATGCCCCATATTTCGCAAGTGCGTCAGCTGCTTCCAGCGAAAACTGCCGCCGTTCGATCGCCTGCCGCAACATTGGAATCGCACGCCCGGCCGCCCTATGGGTCTCCTCGGAGGTGCCGCACCAGGCCAGCAAGCGAACCGAAGAGCACGCCATCTGATTGAACAGGAAAACGTCAAGATAAAATCGGTCCATCAACCCGCTCGCCGCGTCGTCGTCCAAGGCCAGGAAAGAAGACGCCGCGATCACCGCAAACGAATAACGATCGCCAAATACTACCTCCTTGGCGCGTGCCGGCAACTGCAGCGCCCGGATGTGGCGAACCGTCTCGTCGCCACCCCAGATCACCCGCAAGCCCGCCTGAGCCGACAGCGCCTCCGTGATTGAATCTTCGTGACCGAATTCAACGAAAGCGGTGGTGGAGGCGAGCCGGGGGTAATGCGGCAGTACCTGATCAATCTGTGTCATGAGCAATTCGGCGACCCTGCCTCGGCGGGATGGTGTTCTGACGATATTGGAGTTGCCACACAGAAGAGACAGGATCCAAGAGTAAACAAAGATAGGATCGACATTGGCCGGAGGTATGTGTAGAGCCAGCCCGACCGGGACTCGCACCGCGTTGCTTGAGTTCAAGCCGGCGAAGCGATCAGCAAGTGCCCGCATCGAGGCAGGGCGCAGCCAATAGCCCAGGGCAACGACCTCTGGCAAGGGTCTTGAGCGCCGATCATTGAGGATGACGGACGACAACTCGCTGGTAAATGCCTGCAATTCCTCTGAGAACGGGGTTGGTGAAGGCGCGGCAGCCACGCGTTGTGCAAGGGCGCCGGCATCCGCGGCATCGCTTAACCGCTCGATCATAGCCCCCTCCCGGTGGCGTAGGTATCGCTGCAACCACGCAATTCACTGTTCGGGACTCTTCCAAGCACCGAGAAAGCCTTGCCGCGAAACGCCGTGCCGGCGCCGTCAACCGAGTGAACGACAGCCCGGTCTTCAGTGAGCAACGAATGACCGGGATAAGAGCGCGGCAGCACGCTGATGACCTGGGCCACACCCACCTGTCCTGGAGGGAGAGGAGCGAGGGAGACGGGATCGCGAATTATGATGTCGGCAAAGGCAGGTGGATGCAGCAAGTCATCGCCACCCTCAACAAAAACGCTCCCAACCTGTTCGGCCATACCGTAGAAATCCCGGATTACGCCGATACCAGTCATCTCGCTTATCCGGCGCTTGAAGGTCAGGTTGTCCACTGCTTCATCGGTTAGTTTTTTCCAGCCACCAGAATGGACCAGTGTTGCCTCGTTCAGCCGCAGACCGGCCGCCTGGACCGCTGGAGCGAAATGTCTCCACACCATGAACGTGAACCCGAACAGCAGGACGGGCCGCCCTTCATGAGCAGCAAGAAATTTCTTCAGCCCATCAACGTCGAGACTCATATCCTCAGAGAGGGCGAAGAAGTGATCCCGTCCAAAGGTCATCATCCCCTTAATCCCCGCGGCGCGCGCGCTGAACACATTGCGATCACCCAAGACCGAAGCGGTGTCGACGAGGATCATCGGCAGCCTTGCAGGACCGAGCATCTTCGACATGATCTGGACCAGGGCGCGGGTCTGGAGATTCGCCGTTTCCTTATCAAGGAAAACGCGGCTGACTGCTTGCCCGGTGGTGCCGCTGCTGGTGAGTACCTTGAAAACTTCTTCTTCGGGGATACTTAACAACCTGTGCGTCTTGAACAGGCTGACGGGCAAGAACGGGATGTCCTCAATTGAATCGAATTCATCGCGCGTTCCCAAGGCGTCGAGGATTCGGGCGTACATGGGACAGGCGGCCCGATGATGGCGAGTTAATTGTGCCAGCTGAGCGAGCAGCGCCCTCTCTTTTTCGCGCTGAGTGAGACCATCAATCGGCGGGTCGAGCAGCTTGCTCATAGGTGGTCCTTCAATGTCTGAAGATCGATCTTACCGTTGGGCATGGTCGGCAATTTGGCGATTTTCCGCACCTTCACCAGGGTGGGCGGCACCAGCATCGACTCTTGCAGTTTGCGGCGCAACTCTGCAACGTCTGCCTCGGACGCTGCCTCGGCAAATATAACGAGACCATTTGATCGTTCCACCGCGGCAGCCGGGCAGATGCGGCGTGCCTCGGCTTCAATCTCGTCAAGGTTGACACGCAGGCCGGCAATCTTGACGATGCGCTTGAGCCGCCCGGTGATAGTTAGAAAGCCTTCTGTGTCGATAATGCCCAGATCGCCCGTCGCCAAGGAGCCGTGCAACTGGTCGCCGAGGGCCAAGTCTTCGATTGTTTCGGCATAGCCCAGCATGACATTGGGGCCCCGATAGACGATCTCGCCGGACGGCGCCATGGCGTCGACAGTTCGGATCGAGATGTTGCCACCGGGTATTGCGCGCCCAACCGAGCCGGGCCGAGCAGTCAGGTCGGCGTGATCCAGAACCGATATTCGCGCCGTGGCTTCGGTTTGGCCATACATGACAAACAGCTTCCCGTTGCGTGCAGCCATGATCTCATGAAACCGCCGAAGCAGCGGCAGGCTTAGCGCGCCTCCTGCCTGCGTCAACGTGAGCAGTGTGGACGGGGCGAGCGACTCGAAATCAAGCTTTGCGAGCATTTCGTAGACCATTGGCACGCCAGGCATCGAAGAGACGCCATGCTCTGCCAAACGGCTCCACCAAGCGCGGCTGAGCACTCCCTGGCAAGAGAGGAGCACGGAAGCGCCCGCGAGCAGATGACTGTTTAAGACCGACAGACCATAGGAATAAGACACGGGCAAATTCAGACCCGCACGCTGTTTGGAGCTGATCGACAAGGATTGAATAATCGACGCGGCATTTGCCTCGACGGCGGATCGGCTGAGTCGCACCAGCTTGGAGCTTCCAGTACTGCCCGAGGTCGACAACAGGAGGGCAAGGTTTGGGTGCAGATCAGCATGAAACCGGCTCCGCAGCACCGCGCCGGGCCGCGGCAGTTTATCCCAGGCTTCATAACCATCTGGAACTCCAGCACCAAACACGGCCAGGGGTCGATAAATCGCCAGCAAATGGGCAATGCGTTCAGCCGCAAGGCCCGCGGGAAACAGAGCTATGGCAGCGTTGGCCTGCAAGGCCGCAAGATACAGGGTCGCTGCCTCGATGTTGTTTTCCGCAAAAAGAAAGACCAGAGGTTTCTCGCCGAGAGCCTGGATGATTTCAGCAGCCTCACAGACGCGTTGGGAGAGCTGGCTGTAAGTAAGCCATTCACCAGCCGCGTCATCGATCAGGGCGGGCTGCGCGCCATGGCGGTCCAGGTTGAAAATCACCATATTGTCATTCCGCCGTCAATGCCAAGAATCTGCCGTTTACATAGGCGGCCTGTGGGGAGGCAAGGAAAGCGATTACCTCAGGCCCATCGACCGGCTCGCCGAACCGACCGAGAGGAATGGCGCCCGCCGCTGTCGCATGTCGCCGCGTGCCGAAAAGGAGAGCAGCTAAAGTTCCACATGGTACTTCCTCAAGATCGTTTTGCCTTTCTCGAAAGAGCTAAAATCGATGACATCTTCGGTGTCGAGCATGATTCCGAAAGTCTCTTCCAACAGGGCCATCAGCCCCATATGACCTACTGAGTCCCAGACGGGAATCGATTGATAGGTGAGTGTGGGGAGCGCCGATCGGTCGACATTAAAATACTCGACAAAGGCGTTCTCATATTTCTCCAGGTTCGTCACGCTACTTGACCTCCTGGTATTTCTGCAGCGACGCTTGAGCGATTTGTGGCGCGGTCAACCCAAACTGCTGGAGGAGATGCGGATAGTCGCCGGCATTCCTGTACTCGTCGGGCACGCCAATAATCAGTTGTGGCGGTTTCACTCTTACAGCTGCTAAGGATTCGGCGACTGCTCCGCCGAGCCCGCCTTTGACGCTATGCTCCTCGATGGTTACCAGCAACTTCACGGAGAGCAGTTCGGCGAGGGCAGCCTCGTCCAGCGGCTTAATTGTGTGCATGTTAACAACCGTGCAAGAGACTCCATGCTCGGACAGGATGTTGGCTGCTTCCAGCGCAGCATGAACCATGGCACCCGCAGCGATAAATGCTATATCCTCTCCGCTGCAGAGCCGAATCGCTTTGCCTATTTTGAATTCATAGTCAGCTTTGTAAACAGGAACGTTCGGTTGTCCGCCCGTCAGGCGAAGATAAGCCGGGCCTTCATGACGCGATAAGGCCAGCGTGGCTTTGACTGTCTCTGTACAATCCGCCGGAGAGACGATGGTGATGTTGGGAATGGCACGCATAATCGCGACGTCCTCGATGCTCCAGTGCGTAGCCCCCAGTATCCCGACAGAGAGTCCCGCCGTGAGCCCAACGAGTTTCACGCCGAGCTGCATATATCCCATGTTCACGCGGACCTGATCGCAGCTGCGCGTCGACGCGAAGCTAGCGTATGTCGTAGCAAAAACGTTTAGGCCTTCCTTAGACATGCCTGCGGCAACCCCGACGAGGTTCTGTTCCGCAATCCCAAGATTGTAGAAACGGTCGGGGAACTTTGCACAGAATCTCTCAAGTCCGGCAAAGTACAGCTCATCCGCCGTCAGGATTGCGATTTTGTTGTCGAGTTCGGGCAATTCCATGGCGGCGACACCGAAGGCGCCGTTGGAGCCGAGCATCGACCAACTGCGGATGCTTGCAGAGGTGTAAGCGATCATTGCAGATCCCCCTGCTCGGCGATTGTGAGTTCAGACATAGCTTGCTCAAAATGCGCCTGAGTTAGCCGTTTATGGTGCCAGAGCCGGTTGTTTTCCATGAAGGAGATGCCTTTACCTTTGACGGTATGAGCGATGACCGCCAGCGGCTTGTCGTGGGGCATCTGCAATGCATCCAGCAACGCCGCAACGTCATGACCGTCGAGGCTCCGGGTCATCCATCCGAAACTTTCCCACTTGACCGTCAGATCTCCCATATCCATGACAACCTGCGTGCTGCCGTCGTACTGAAGCCCGTTTTTGTCCACAATCACAGTCAGACGCGACAACTTGAAATGCGCGGCTGACATGGCTGCTTCCCAGATCGAGCCTTCGTTGATCTCCCCATCGCCAACCAAGACGAACACCCGCGAAGTGTCGTTTGCGCGCATGCGGAGTGCCAATGCGCTTCCGACGCCAAGGGAGAGCCCTTGGCCCAGGCTGCCACTGGAAAACTCAATACCTTTATCTAAGTCCATGTGCGGGTGGCCGCTCAGGTTGCTGTTGTTGCCCTTAAATGTTGCGAGCTCCTCTTCATCGATAAACCCGGCGAGGCTAAGTGCGGCGTAATACGCTAAGGCGCCATGCCCCTTACTGAGAATAAAGCGGTCTCTCAGTTCCCATCGCGGGTTTTGGACGTCATACCGCAGGGTCCCAAAATACAGCGCCGCAATGATTTCCATGATCGACAGGCCGCCACCTAGATGAGCGCCGGTCGGGCCGGCCGCCATAGACATTTCCAGGGCGTGGCGACGCATCTTCCTGACTGCTCCCAGGCACTTCTCGTGAACCGATTCCAGAGTCGTCTCGAACCTTTGTTCGTTCAAATCGCTCCCCCGTCCACGCACAGGACTTGCCCCGTCATAAACGAAGCCATATCCGACGCGAGAAACACGGCGACATCCGCAATCTCCTTTGGTCGTGCCATTCGCCCCATGGAAGACCCATCGATCATGTTCCGACGGGCTTGGGGCTCCATCAGTGCGGCCATGTCCGTGTCCGTCAGTCCGGGCGCAATCGCGTTCACGCGGATCCCCAAACCGCCAAGTTCGGCAGCCATCGTCTTGGTCGCCGCTATCAGAGCGGCCTTTGATACGCCGTATGCAACGTTACCCGACTTCAGCTCCAGACCTGCGAGGGACGCAATATTGATGATGCTACCGCACCTCCTCCTCTGCATAAGACGTACAATCAACTGGCTCAATTCCAGCGTGGAAAAGAGATTAATTTCAAATATTTCCCGGATTGTCTCAATTGAAGTCATCTGGAACAACCCACCATGCGCCACTCCAGCGTTGTTGACGAGCGCATCGACCGGTCGAGTCGAGGACGCAATTTGCTTTGCGCAGGTCTTCATCGAAAGTCGATCGGTCAAATCGAAACAGATAGGTTCGATCTCGACACCGCAGCGGCCGGCGATGGCCGCCATGTCAGCCAGAAACTCCGGAGTCTCTCTTCTCGCATGTGCCCAGATGTTGGCGCCGTTCTGCGCGAATTGTTCCACGATCGCTCGTCCGATGCCTCGATTCGCGCCAGTAACGATTGCGTTTTTGCCACTCAGAAGCACGCAGGCAACCCCGCGTCGGAAATTTTAAGCGCGCTCGTCATTGTGTTTGATGAAAACATATGTGACTTCCTCGAAACGAAAGGCCATATTGACATGAAGGCGAATTGCCCGGTCGTTGTTTGTTGAAATGTACGTAGACACAAGTTTTCCACCGCGAGCGGCGACTTCACACACCGACTGGTAAACGATATTGAATCCCAGCCCGGAATTCCTGTAGCTCTCGTACATTCCCGCCAAAAATGGCCAGTAGGTTCCATCGCCTAGATCTTTCATTGTGAAATAACCAATCGACTGGTTCTTGAACATCAACTTGTAAACGTCCGCGCCGCGCGCGATTTCATCTTGGATCCAGCCGATATAGCGCTCCCCTGCCTGGCTTTTCGCGAAATACGGGTCGAGTGAAATGCGGTCCGAATCGTACATGCCCTTTCGAATTTCACTCCACAAGTTCTGGATATCACTCTCCTGCATTGGGGCATAAGTCACGGCTTCGGCGAGTCGTTTTTGTACACCTGATAGCTCCAAGCCGTCGGTTCTGCGAGTGACATGAATGATCGTTTCGATGAAAATACAGCCCATTCTCGAAAGACAGAACGTCAAGTCGACGCGACCGGCTGGTACCCGCACCACAAGGTATTGAGCACTGAGTCCGGTCAGAGCGCTTCCGATATCGACTTCGCTATCTTTCGATTCTAGTGTTATCTCGGCGCAGGTTAAACCCAGGTTGCGTTTTTCCCAAACCGCATCGACAATCTTCAAGCGGCTCCCTTCAACGATTCCGATCCACTACCGCAAGCCTAAGTTCGGAGGGTATCCGCCGTTGTCTATCATGGTCCCTTCTTAGCATATCCTTAGGCGAACTACAATGGGGTGAGCCTCTTAAGTCAACCGGGGGTAACTGCGGAGATGCCGCAGAACAGGCGGCACGCAAAGCGGTCCGCTCATTGCCACCGCCATTTCAATGGACGCGAAAGCGAGGAGATCTGGAGTAGCGTGCATTCTCGGCAAGGAGAGGAAGCTCGCACACTGTCGCTTCTCAGATTGCCGTCATCCGGCTCTCGTAAAAACCGAACAGAGCTTCTACAACTTCCGTTACATCCCGATCGCTCAGATCGTAGTACATCGGCAACCGGAGCAGCCTGCTGCTCGTATCGTCCGTTACTGGCAGATCCCCCTGCGGTACCCCGAGAGATTTGGCGAAGGGCGAAGAATGGAGCGGCACATAATGAAAGACCGCAAGGATGCCGGCTTGCCGCAGATGCTCGATGAGAGCTGTTCGTTCCGCAAGGTTCGCTACAAGTAAATAGAACATATGGTAATTCGCGGTACAGTGTTGAGGCGTGAAAGGGGTGCGTATCTGGCCGCTCTCGACAAGGGGGGCCAGCAAGGTGCCATAAAGTTTGAAGATTTCTTCGCGCCGGGCGGTGATCTTCTGCATGTTTTCGAGCTGGCCAAGCAGAAAGGCGGCCAACATGTCGGATAGCACGTACGACGAGCCGATATCGACCCAAGTGTATTTGTCCACCTGCCCACGCAGGAACTGGCTGCGGTTGGTTCCCTTCTCGCGCAGGATCTCAGCGCGTTTCTCCAGTTCGGGGTCGTTGATGACCAAGGCTCCGCCTTCTCCGCAGGAGAAGTTCTTAGTCTCATGAAAGCTGTAGCAGCCCATTTGGGCGATGGTTCCGAGCCACTGGTCCTTGTATTTGGCAAAGACACCCTGCGCCGCGTCCTCGACGACCAGCAAGTTATGACGCCGGGCGATGGCCATAATCTTGTCCATCTCGGAGCCGATACCGGCATAATGGATTGGGAAAATCGCCCGCGTGCGCGGCGTAATCGCGGCTTCGATCAGCCGTTCGTCGATATTCAAGGTGTCCGACCGGATATCCACGAACACCGGAGTGGCACCCCGCAGCACCACCGCATTGGCGGTAGAAACGAAGGTAAAGGATGGAAGAATTACCTCGTCGCCCGGGCCGAAGCCGCATAGCAGCGCGGCCATCTCCAGCGCTGCAGTGCAAGAAGTGGTGAGCAGAATGCGCCGCGCGCCGAAGCGTTCCTCGAGCAGCTTCTGCGCACGCCTGGTGAAGGGGCCGTCGCCGCTGGCATGGCCGCCTGCAACGGCTTGGCCTACGTAGATAAGTTCGGAGCCGACGATGCATGGCTTATTGAATGGGATGTGGTACTTCACCGCACTAACCTTTCCGCAAGAACCAGAGCTTTTCGGGTGCGGACGGAAAATATCCACTCCGCAAGTCCTCGATACACTTAAACATCTTGATTCTGTCGAACGGGATGCGAAACAGATTCTGTGACGATTGTGTCCGACTGGGACAAAGCGGCTATCTCGCCGATCAAGTAGGGCGGGCGGTCCATGCTGCGGAAATGCATGCGGGCAAGGTATTCGCCGAAAATACCGAGGGCAAAGAGTTGGGCTCCCGAGAAGATAGAAATCATTGAAGCCAGGAAAGTGAATCCTGGCACTGAGGCGCCGCGGATGAGATAGTTGGCCAGCACGTATGCCAGGATCGAAAGGCCGAACAGAACAAATACAAAGCCAACCACGCTGGCGATCTGGAGCGGAAGCGTACTGAAGCCCGTCATCAGGTTGACCGCGTGCCGGATGAGTTTTCCTGGAGTGTACCCCGATACGCCCCTGGCGCGCGGTGCATGGCGAACCTTGATGGCGGTAAAACGCGTGGTGGTCCAGGTCAGGAGCACGTCGATCGACACAGTGGGACTGCGATATTCGTTGAAGCCCTCTCGCAGGCGCGTACGGAAAACGCGAAAAGCGCTTGCGTTGCGGGCGGTCTTGGCGCCCATGGTGCCGGCGAGCGCGATCTTTGTCAGGCGCGAAGCGAGATCGCGCAGGAGACCATGCTGTTCCTCTTGCGGCGCACCATACACGACGTCGTATTCAGGCGTCAGCGCCGCGAGCATTGGTGCGATTTCGCTGACCGGATGCTGCAAATCGTCATCCATTGTAAGGATAATGTCGTGTTTTGCCGCCCGGATGCCGCAAAGGATCGCATTGTGCTGCCCATAGTTCCGGCTCATTCGGATGCCGCGCACTCGGGGATCCGCGCGAGCCAGTTCTTCGATAATCGGCCAGGAACCATCGCCGCCTCCATCTTCGACAAAGATGATTTCAAAACCCGACGTCAGCTTCGACATGGCTTCGGAAAGCTGGCGGTACAGATCAACCAGGGTTTGCTCGGCACGATAGACGGGAATCACGACGGAAACCGTAGGCTCGTTCGGCATGAGTTAAATTTACTCGAAATGAGGCGGATTGATCGCCTAGTGTGATGCACAGGCGCCTAGCCGTATACTGGCGGCGATGTGGGGGCGTTTTGCACGGTTTCAGGCTTATCTTGAGACTGCGATCGATGGATGCCGGATGGGCTACGGCTGCGCTGTTGCTTCTGGTCTGTGCGGCGATTGCCTGTGGCCAAACAAAGACGGCCGACGCGAACGTGACGGTGACGGTGGTCGACGAGAATGGCCAGGCGGTGGAAGGCGCCCAGGTGACGATTACGGAGCCCGGTGCTGAGCCAGCAAAGCTTTGGACCGATTACGCGGGAAACTGCGGAACCATCTTGAGGCAAGGCGAGCCGTACCGAATCACCGTAGAGAAGGCTGGATTCTACAGGGCGGATGAGAGCGGCGTTGATGCGAGCCTAAGCAGCGTGAGAGTGGTGATTGCGCACGAGCAGATTGTGCGGCAGCAGGTGGATGTGACGGCGTCAATGCCGGGCATCGATACACAACAGGTCTCAGACCAGAGCGCGATGAATACTCCGGAGATCGTGAACATTCCGTATCCAACTTCGCGCGACATTCGCAATTTGCTGCCCTTTAATCCTGGCGTGGTGCAGGATGAGACGGGACAGGTGCACGCGGCCGGCTCGGAGACGTGGGAGACGCTGGACACGATGGATGGATTCGACATCCGTGCGCCGGAGGGCGGTTCGCTGAGCCTGCGGGTGAGCACGGACGCGGTGCGAACGATCGACGCGGAGACGACGCGGTATCCGGTGGAGTTTGGACGGGCGACGGGCGGGGTGATTGCGTTTTACACGGGAATGGGCGACAACAAGTTCCGCTTCAATGCGACGGATTTCATTCCATCGTTCCGCGAGTTGAATGGACTCCATTTTGACAAGTTCGTTCCGCGGTTTACATTCAGCGGGCCGCTGAAGCGCGACCATGCGTGGTGGTACGACGGCGTGGAAACAGAGTGGGACAACATCTACATTTCCGAGCTGCCGGCCAACGCCAATACCGATGAGCTGGTGCGAGGGAGCAACCTGGCGAAGGTGCAGGTGAACGCAAACCAAGCGAACATCCTGACCGGCGGACTGCTCTACAACAACTATCATTCGCCGTATGACGGGATTTCGTCGCTGGTGCCGCAGCAAAGCACTGTGAAGCGCAACACGATTGCGTGGTTCCCTTACGTGCGCGACCAGCAGAGCTTTGGTCATGGGGCGCTGCTCGATTTGGGTGCGGGATTCGTGAGCATTCGCGACGGATACGAGCCGCATGGGAACGCGCCGTACGAATACACTCCTGAGCAGACGGAGGGAAGCTATTTCGAAAATCTGAGCGGGCGATCGCAACGGCTGGAGGGAACCGCGACGTTGTATTTGCCACCGCGGCAGTGGATGGGGCGGCACGATGTGAAGGCCGGGCTGGATTTGGACCACATTGCCTATGACCAAAGGCAGATGAGGACGCCGGTGAGTTACCTGCGCGAGGATGGAACGCTGGAGCGGCAGAGCGTTTTTGCGCCGGCGCCCGCGTTCACGATGCACAACGGGGAGATCGGCGCGTATGTGCAAGACCGCTGGCAGCCCGCGAAAGGGTGGCTTGTGGAGCCGGGGCTGCGATTCGATTGGGATGAAATTGTGCGGAAGCCGCTGGTGGCGCCGCGGCTGGCTCTCGTATATGCACCGCCGGGAGACAAGAATATGACGAAGATCTCGGCGGGGATTGGGCTTTATTACGAGCACACCTATCTCTACGATCTGGCGCAGACATATGCGGGCGTTCGTTACGACACGTATTACGAGGCAGATGGAGTGACGCCGACGGGGCCTGCGGAGGAGACGGAGTTTACCGCGAGCGATGGCCTGCTGAACGCGCCGCGGGCGTTGAACTGGAGTGTGGCTGTGGAGCGAAAGCTGCCGTGGTCGATTGATGCGGGCGCGAACTTTATGGAGAAGCGGACGACGGATGTGTTTACGTTTGCGAGTCCGAGCGGGGCAACGCTGGGCGGGCCGGCTGCGCTGGCCGGAGATTATCTGCTAACCAATGGGCGGGAAGATCGCTACAGCTCAGAGGAGTTCGAAGCGCGGAAATATTTCAAGAACGATTACACGGTGTATGTGTCGTACACGCATTCGTCGGCGCACACGAATGCGGTGCTGGATTACCGGCCTACGCCATCGCCGCTGGGCGCGCAACAAAGTGGGCCGCTGCCATGGGACGTACCGAGCCGCGTGATTTCATGGGGATGGTTGCCGGTGCCGTTTGGATGGCTTAGGAAGCGCTGGGATTTTGTTTACCTGCTCGACGAGCATACGGGGTTTCCGTACACGGCGGTGAATGCGGCGCAGGAAGTGGTGGGCGCGGCGGGAGGGCAACGCTTTCCTGATTTCGTAAACTTCAGCCCGGGGCTGGAATGGAAGTTTCACTTCCGCGGACAGTACTGGGGGCTGCGCGGCGTGATGCAGAATGCGACGGGCAGCGGAGATCCGGCGGTGGTGAATAATGTTGTGGATTCGCCGGAGTTTGGAACGTTCAGCGAATTGCAGGGACGGGCGTTCACGGCGAGGATCCGGCTGATCGGGACGAAGTGATAAGAGCAGGGAATAGGGATCAGGGATTAGAAAAGCAGAAGCTGCGGGACCAGGGCGGGGCGCATGCGAGATTTAGGGAGACGCTGTACTACTTTTGCGCTCTCTGAAATCTTGCGTCGAACTCGGTGGGCCTACGGGACGGAAGTGGTTGCGGGCAAGCTTTCCCAGGGTTCGCGTCCGCTGGTGCGGACTTGACGCTGGGCTATTCTCGACCGCTCCTCAGGAGCGGAAAGCTAGTGCGGGCGAGGACGCCCGCACTACAGCCGGCGAGCCACCCCAACGACGTGGACCTGTCGTTGGGGACCCCGGCGAGGACGCCGGCGCTACAAGAACGCCTACGCGTTCATTCGTCGCACAATTATGCGGCCGAAATGCAGGTCCTTCCCTTCGTCCGCCACGGCGGACTCCGCTCAGGATGACATGGATGACGCGAGTGGGTCGGGTTCGCGCTATCCCACCCAAGCGGAGCTTGGATGGGGCACCCCATTTTGTGGCGGGTGAAGGTTGCGAAAGGCGAATGCAGGTCCTTCCCTTCGTCCGCCACGGCGGACTCCGCTCAGGATGACATCTTCATTTTCAATGCGAATTAAGAGACGTGACGCTGAAATGAGATCGCCGCAAACGCAAACATGCCGCCCGAGGGCGGCATGTTGAGCGAGGGCGATGATTTAAGGCGCTGGATGCTGGTTGTATAAAAGTATTTGTGCCGGCGAAAGAACGTCTCTCAGGGGCTAAAGCCCGATATTTATGTTGTTCTTAATGGCACGGCTAAAGCCGTGCCCTTTCAAACCGGGATTTATGCAACCGGTTCTAGACGCCGACGCCAAATTCGCTGGCCTGTTGCGAGCCGGCGTTGGAATAGAAGTCATAGGGCGTGCGCTTCTTGAAGCGGTAGCGGTTGCGCAGCTCGGCGCCGACATAGACGCCCACGGCAGCAACGGCGATACCTACAGAGAACCAGGTAATGACACGCAAGGCAGTGGATCCGGATTTTTCCGGTTCGGAGGAGTCTGGAACAAGCAATTCAGTTTCAGGATCGGCGGACATCGAACTCAAGCCTCCCACGCTCACATGATAGCGCAGGTGGCGTTAGGCTGAGGTGAAGAGCGGTGCGGAAAACACGAAAGTACCTCACGCGAAAGTGTTAATTTGGTCCAGCCAAGAGGCTTTTTCTGTTTCGGGAAGGAAACTGGCGCGGAAGGAATTGGCGGCCAACTGGCGGAGTTCGTCGCGGGTAAATCCCTGCTGGGTATGGGCAAGGAGGAACTCGTTGGCGAGGTCGGAGGCGAAGAAGGCGGGATCGTCGGAGTTGAGCGTGACCAGGAGGCCGCGATCGAAGTAGCGGCGGAGGGGGTGGGCGGCGAAGGACGGGCAGACCCCGGTGCGGACATTGGAAGTGGGATTGAGCTCCAGTGCTGTCCTCGCGCTCCGCGCTTTTAACTCTTGGAGGAGATTCTCATCTTGAATGGCAGAGAGGGCGTGGCCGATACGCTCGGATCCGATGGCGAGCGCCTCCCAGATGGCCTCGGGGCCGGTGGTTTCACCGGCGTGGTTGGTGAGGCGCAGGCCGGCGGATTGGGCTCGGGCGTAGAGATGGCGGAACGGCTCGGAGCCGGAGCGACGTTCGTCTCCGCCAAGACCGATGCCGACGATGGAGGGGTAGTATTGGCGCAATTCGGCGGCTTTGCGGAAGACACGATCGGCTTCCTCGACGGTGAAGTGGCGGACCGCGTCAAAGATCCAATAGAGGGAGAGCCCAAGTTCGCGCGCGGCGCGTTCCCGAGAGCGCTCGAGGCCGGCAAAGATGGGCTCGAAGCATCGCGGATCGAAGTTGCGCCACATATAGATGACGCCGACGGAGATGAAGACCTCGGCGTGGACAACGCCCTGCGCGGCGAGTTGCTCCATCATGTGCCAGGCGACGATTTCGTAGTCTTCGGGATCGCGAAGGCGGCGGGTGACGGCTTTGAAGGACTCAATGAATTCGGTGAAATCAGAAAAACAGTAGAGCACCTCGGCTTCGTGTGGCGTGAGGGGTACGGCGTCGTGACGGGCACTGAGCTCGACCAGAGTGGCGGGCGCAATGGTGCCTTCGAGATGCAGATGCAACTCGGCCTTGGGCAGGCGGCGAATGAAATCCTGGATTTCCGTCACAAGTTATAGTTTAGCGGGACGGCGATGCGAGAGCAGCGGACGGTTGTGGTATCCCACCCTAAAACTCGCCGCTGCGCGTCGAGATTTTAGGATGGGGCACCCCTTTTTGTGGTGGGTTAGGGTCGCACCCCGGTCCCCAAAAGCGAGGGATCGGGGGCACCCGGCGAAGAGCAGATGCAGGTCCTTCGACTCGGCCGCTGCGGCGGCCTCGCTCAGGATGACTTATACATTATTGAGCTTGGATTTTGGTGGCTTTGTTGTCGACGAAGGTGATGGTCCACTTTTTGCCGGCTTGATTGTAGGTGATGGTGCGGGTGCCTTCGTCAGCGCTGTCGACGTGTTGATCCTGACCGATTGACATGCGCGTCTGCAGCTCGTTCATTCCCGGGATGACCTGGTGCGCGTCGACTGCGGCCCAGATGTTTTTTGGCCAGTTGTCGTAGATGGTATGCGGGTCGTCGTAATAGAAAAGGACGTCGCAGAAATACTCTTCCTGGCTGCCGTCGATGGCGCCAATGACTGTGGCGTAGAGGTCGGGGCTGTGCGGCAGGGAGAAGATGGCGAAGGCTTGCCGGGTACCGTGGGAGATTCCGTCGTCGGTGTCGGCGGGCGGCACGGCCTTGATCACCTTCTTGATGTCGAGCTGCTGGGCTGAGGGAATTTTTCCCTCGTCTTTGGTGAAGTCGACATGGCCGAATTTGTAGGGGAAATAGGGCATGGTGTAGCCGTTCTTCATCCACACGCTCGTTCCTTGCAATTTGAGGGCGTCGTCGAAGGAGGTCATGAATTTCATGCGCACAACGGCGACATCGTCGGGGGTGAGGTTTTGCTCTGGGGCGGTTTCGGGAAGGACGCCGGGATTGCGGCGGTGCTCGAAGACAGAGAGGAGATAGATGCCGCCGACGGCGAAGGAGATGAGCGTGATGAGGGCGGCTTTGTGCCAGGTCTTCATGGAGGAGCAGCGAGTTAGCGGATCAGCGAGTCAGCAAGTTAGCGACGTGGGTACCGTTTCAAGGTTCGGAGGCGGGACGAATGCTCCATCGATCAGAATTTTAAATGCAGGTCCTTCGACTCCCTTCGCTACGCTCCGGTCGCTCAGGATGACAACGTTTGGTTCTGGTTCTTCGATGCGAACTCGGAGCGGTGGCGGCTATAGAAGAAATAAATGAACAGGCCGATGACGAGCCAGATGAGGAATCGATACCAGGTGATGATGGGCAGCCCGGCCATGAGCAGGAAGCAGAAGATGACGCTGAGACCGGGGATGATGGGGCCGAAAGGAACAACGAAACCGCGGCGGCGGTGAGGGTCGCGATAACGCAGGACGATGACGCCGATGGAGACGAGGACGAAGGCGAAGAGGGTGCCGATGTTGGAAAGGTCGGCGAGAGTGCCGATGTCGAATAGGCCGGAGGGAATGGCGACGACGATGCCGGCAACCCAGGTGGAGAAGGCGGGCGTGCGGAAGAGCGGATGTACGTTGGAGAAGACTTTGGGCAACAGGCCGTCGCGGGACATGGAGAACCAGACACGCGACTGGCCAATCTGGTAGACGAGGATCGACGAGATCATGCCCATGAGCGCGCCGAGCAGGACGATAAGGCGGATCCAATAGAGGGGATGCCCGCCGGGCAGAATGGAAAGTTTCTTGAGGGCGTTGACGACGGGCGCGGCGTCTCCGACCATGGATTGCCAGGGGACCAGTCCCGTTAAACAGACGGCGACGGCGACATAGAGGACAGTGCAGACGACGAGCGTGGAGATGATGCCGATGGGAAGATCGCGCTGGGGATTGCGGCATTCTTCGGCGGCGGTGGAGACGGAATCGAAGCCGATGTAGGTGAAGAAGATGATGGAGCCGCCGGTGAGGACGCCTGACCAGCCGTTGGGCATGAAGGGATGCCAGTTGGAGGGATGGATGAAGCTGATGACGGAGAAGACAAAGATGAGGATGGCAATGAGTTTGAAGCCGACCATCATGTTGTTGGTGGAAGCGGACTCGCGGATGCCGCGCACCAGAATGACGGTGATGAACATGACGATGAGGAAGGCGGGGATGTTGAAGCCGAAGTGCCAGCCTGGGTTGTAGATATTGTTGCCGGCGAGATCCTGGAGGCCGTCAGGAAGATAGGCGGGCGAGATCCATCGGGCGCTGGGATGGAGGCCGAACCAATCGAGCAGGTCGACGATGTGGGCGGCGAAGCCGACGCTGACGCTCATGTTGGAACCGGCGTATTCGAGGATGAGATCCCAGCCAATGATCCAGGCGATGAGCTCGCCGAGGGTGGCGTAGGTGTAGGTGTAGGCGGAGCCGGCGATGGGAATCATGGAGGCCAGCTCGGCGTAGCAGAGGCCGGTGAGCGCGCAGACGAAGGCCACCAGAATCATGGAGAGCGCGATGGCGGGACCGGCGCCGGGACGGCCGGCGAGCGCGGTGTGCGTGATGACGAAGTGAATGAGCGGCGTATCGGTGATGGTGGCGTTGGGAAGCTGCTCGCCGGAGATGGCGGTGCCGATGACGGTGAAGATGCCCGAGCCGATGACGGCGCCGATGCCGAGCGCGGTGAGCGACCATGGGCCAAGAGTCTTCTTCAGCGCGTGCTCGGGCTCCGTCGAGTCGCTGATGAGCTTGTCGATCGATTTACGGGCGAACAGCTGGTTGCGGGCGAAGAACTGGCTGGGCAGTGCAGGGCCTCCAACGGAAGGTCGTGATTCGTGGATCGTGAATCGTGGACCGTGAATCGTGGACCGTGAGTCGTGTGCCGCCGGGTTGATCCACGGGAAGGCAGGTTCACGACTCACGAATCACGGTACCCGAGCCCTTTAGCGCTTCGACTGGCCGCGGACCATCTTTTTGACCTTCTTCTTGAGCGAGCCGCGAGGGGTGGTTCGCTTGGCCTTGGGGGCAGCTTTTTTGCGGGCTGCGCGCTTGATTTTCTTGCGTTCCGTTTTGTCTTTGATCTTTGTGGTGTC
The DNA here is from genome assembly GCA_963762905.1 of uncultured Acidobacteriaceae bacterium. Taxonomy (GTDB): domain Bacteria; phylum Acidobacteriota; class Terriglobia; order Terriglobales; family Acidobacteriaceae; genus Telmatobacter. Next base: position 37,020 of record CAVXMJ010000002.1, read on the forward strand.
GGCCACTGTAACCTCTTTCCATCGAATGCTTGAGGGAGCCCGCAGTGCGAGCTTTCAAGAGATTTATGTTAGCAGGTGCGCAGGCGCAGGAGAAAGCGCGGCGCGCGCAATGCGCCGCATTCTGGGCGAATGCGCGCCGCAACAGCGATTGCAGCGTACAATGAAAACAGACCGGCATACAGTGCCTGGGACCGGTCTCACCAACCAACGTTGCCGACATGGTGGATTCATGGAACCCGCCTCGTTGTTGGGTCCCACAGGTGCTCATCATGCAGGAGAGGCATGGATGAGACGGTTCTGGCCTGCTCGGCTCCGGCTGACCGATCGCTACTGACGAGCTTCGCACCTCCACGCAATAATCACGGGGTTTGCACCTTGTTCGCAGGAGTTCATCATGCGTTCCGATCAGGTACACCGCGCACTGGCGCGAGGAATGAATCGCTTTGAAGTCTGCCGCCTGGTCTCAAAGGGCGTAAGAGTCACGCACAAATCGGGCTCCCGTTTCGAGGATTCCATCAACAATGTCCTGCTCTACCTGGGGGACCATGAGCTCCCCGAGGGAGGACTGCATCCGAAGGCTGCGGAGAAGCTGATTCCGGCGGCGTAGAGACAGTTCAGAGTTCACAGTTCGTGGTTCACAGTTGGCGGGCGGAAGAGAATCGAATTCCGGCCAAATGCAAAAGAGGGACGGCAGTTTCGCCGTCCCTCTTTTTATTGGTTCCGAACTTGTTGGTTGTTCCGAACTTGATTCTGTTTCCGAACCCGGCCCTTTGTTTCGGACCGTTTCAGGCGCCTGTCTTAGAGGACCTGAACGTTCTCAGCCTGCCAACCCTTGGGGCCCTTGGTCACGTCGAACTGGACGCGCTGGCCCTCCTGGAGGGACCGAAAACCGGTGGACTTGATGGCGGTGTGATGGACGAAGACGTCCTCGCCGTTTTCACGGCTCAAAAAACCAAAACCTTTTGCGTCGTTAAACCACTTCACTGTGCCTTGTTCCATTGTGTTGCTCCTCAAAAACCTGAATTACCGCTGAATACAATGTGGAGTGTTGCGTGTAGGCGGTAACCGGAACAGGCAAGAACTTCAAATCGAATTCTACGATTACAGTCAGTGTAGCACGGAATGAGTCCGAATACGCGAAAATCATTTCAATCTGGCGGCGAAGGCGATTGGATTGAATGGTTTAAGGGGACGCGCGAAGGGCACAGCGCGCGAACCGGAGGGCGCGGTACACTCTATGACGCCTGGGATCGACAGGAGGGCGAAGCGTGAGCGGCGAGAACGAAAGAGTCCTGGTTCTGAATCCCGGAACGACGTCGACGAAGCTTGGCATCTTTACGCGCGCAGGCGAGGAGTGGTCGCGCAATATTCAGCATGGGGACGACGAGATCGGGCGGTTCCGCGGGAGGCCGATGCTGGACCGGCTGGAATACCGCTCGGCAAAGATTGAGGCGGCGCTGGTTGAAGCTGGATTTACTCCAAAAGGGAAAGGCACGGAGTGCTGGGCGGCGGTGGCCGGACGCGGAGGGCTGCTGCCGCCGATGGAATGCGGGACGTATCTCGTCGACGATGCGATGGTGGAGGAGCTGAGGCAGGCGCGGCGCGGCGAGCATGCGTCGAACCTGGGCGCGGTGCTGGCGTTGGGCTTTGCGCAGGCGGCCGGAGTGGAAGCGTACATTGTGGATCCGGTGACGGTGGATGAGTGGCAGGATTGCGCGCGGCTTTCGGGCTCGCCGCTGATTCGGAGGTCGTTTATCGGCCATGCGCTGAACACCAAGGCCGTGGCGCGGCGCTATGCGCGCGGGCAGGGGCGGCGCTATGAGGAGATGCGGCTGATCGTGGTGCACATGGGCAGCGGGATTACGGTGTCGGCGCATCGCGGCGGGCGCATGATAGACAGCAACTCGATTGAAGAAGGCCCGTTCGGCCCGGATCGCACCGGTTCGCTGCCGGTACGGGAACTGATCAAGCTGTGCTTTAGCGGGAAAATGACGGAGGCTGAGCTTGATCGGCAGGTCTTCGGCGATGGAGGGCTTTTCGCCTACCTGGGCACGCGCGACCTGAGGGAAGTGGAGAGACGAATGGATGGCGGGGACGCGCAGGCCGCAACGGTGGTTGAAGCCATGGTTTACCAAATTGGAAAAGAGACGGGCGCGATGGCAGCGGTTCTTGAAGGCCAGGTGGAGGCGGTTCTGGTGACGGGCGGCATGGCGCACTCCGAGCGGATGGTGGAGAAGCTGCGCAGGTACATGGACTGGATCGCGCCGGTGGCGGTGTATCCCGGAGAAGATGAGCTGCGGGCGCTGGCCGAGGGAGTGTTTCGCGTGCTGGACGGCGAGGAAAAAGCCAAGCGGATGGGGACGGTGGACAGTGGACAGTGAAGAAGTGGAGAAGTGAAAGAGTAAACGGGTGAAGAAGTGAACGGCCGACCTCCGCAAGGTGGTTCAAAGTTAAAAACCGAAACCTGACAACTGAACACACTGAACAACGAGCACTGCATTAGAATTCGAGAAAGAATCCGAAGACAACGGGGGCAAAGGGTGGCGGTTCTGGCGGTGCAGCAGATCCGGCGCATGCGGGGCGGCGCGCAGGGCCAGTTGATGCTGGGCGCGGACGGCCATGTGTACGTGGTCAAATTCCAGAACAACCCACAGCACAGGCGCGTGCTGGCCAACGAGCTGATGGCGTCGCGACTGGCGGCGGCGGCGGGACTGACAGTGCCCGAGACCGAGCTGGTGGAGGTGTCAAGCTGGCTGATCGAAAACACGCCGGAGCTGGAGATCGACCTGGGGCAGACACAGGAGCGCTGCCAGGCGGGGCTTCAATTCGGGTCGCGTTTCGCGGGAGGCACGATGCCGGGCCAGGTGATGGATTTTCTGCCTGAGGAGCAGATGGCAGAGCTCAAGAACCTGGGCGAATTTGCCGGCATCCTGGCGCTGGATAAGTGGACGGGCAATGCCAACGGGCGACAGGCAGTCTTCGCTCGAAAACAGCGGGAGCGGAGATACAGGGCGGTCTTCATCGATTTCGGATACTGCTTTCATGCGGGAGAGTGGCGCTTCGAAGATGCTCCGCTACGGGGCGTCTACTATCGCAACGACGTGTACCAGGAGATTCGAGGATGGGAATCGTTTGAACCGTGGCTGACGCGACTCGAGACCATGCCGGCGGAGACGATCTGGGAGATGGCCAATATCGTTCCTCCCGAATGGTATGGCGGCGACCAGGCGGAGTTGGAGACGCTGGTGGAGAAACTGCTCAAGCGGCAGAGCCGGATCCGGGAACTGGTGGAGGCGTTTGGGAACTCGGATCGGAGACCGTTTCCGAAATGGGGAGAAATGGTGGGGGAGAGGGAGGATAACGCTTGGAAAGGGGGAAGATGGGGGTCTACGATGAGGGTGAATTGAGGAAGACAGGGAACAGGGAACAGAGAACAGGGAACAGAGAACAGGGAACAGGGAACAGAGAACAGAGAACGTTGGCGATCGGCATCGGACTCTTATCGCCGGCCACCGATCACGGCCACGGTGCACGGTTCACGAACCACGCGCCACGAACTGCGAACTGTGAACGACGAACTATGAACTACGAACTGCGAACTGTGAACGACGAACTATGAACTACGAACGACGAACGACGAACTGCGAACTGTGAACGACGAACTATGAACTACGAACTGTGAACTGAAGAGTATGGCGATTGGAAACCAGCGGCGTGCGTGCGAGTTCCGGCTGCTCCGGTATGTGCCGGATGCGGTGCGGAATGAGTGCGTGCATATCGGCGTGATCCTGCGCGAGGCTGCTGCGACGGACGAATCCGGAATGGCCGGGACGGGGAAGGACGGGCCCCTGAAGGCCGGTCCGGGGAAAGCGGAGCCGGGAGCTGCGGGGCCGGGGAAGATTGAGGTGCGCTTCACGCGCGACTGGCGCCGTGTGCGCTGTCTCGATCCGGATGCCGACACGGCGCTGCTTGAGAGCATGGAAGGTGAACTGCGGCGGCGATTGGAAGCGGAGCCGGGAGGGCGGTTGATGCGGCTTCTGGAGGAGTCGCTCTCGCTGAACGTGCAGATGACCGAGCCCAAGGCTTACCTGGCCGAAAGCCTGCCCGCCGGAATGGAAGAGCTGATGCGGCTTTACGTGGAGGCTCCGGCACGGGAACGTGCGACGAGACTGAGCGGCCGTGCTGCGATCCATTCGCGCATGCGCTCGGAGTTCGAACATGCCGGGGTGTGGGATTTGCTGAGAAAGCGAATCGCCGCGTCGGAGTACACGCGGCCGGGCGATCCGCTGCGCATCGATGTGGGATACCGGCCCAACGGGATCGTGCGCATGTTTCATGCGGTGAGTTTCGACCCAGGGCTGGAGATGGCCAAGGTGCTGGCGTTTTCAGCGGCCGCCCTGCGCGCCGGCGTGGAACGCGTAGAGAAGGCCGAGCTGGAGTTGACTGCGGTGATTGAGCCCGCGGCGCGAGTGGGAGCGACCGACGAAGAGCCGGAGAGGCTGGAGCTCTATCGCTTTGGGGTGGAGACGATGGAGGAGCATCGGATCCGCGTGCTGACGACGTCGGATATGGACCGCGTGGCGGAGACGGCGCGGCGCGAGCTGCGCGTGTAGCAGAGAACAGGGAGCCGAGAGCAGGGAGTGCTCGCCGGCTTGGCGTTCAAACTCCACGCTGCGTTTTCGAAACTGGACGGGCAGCGCTTTTTTCGCGCATCGGTGATTCTTGTCAAGGTTGGCGACAAGAAGAGCGGGCCAGCAAAGTGAATTTCAAGAAGCGCGTTCCGTGGGCCAGAGCTTTTGTTTTGTGTGAGATGGTTGAATGGTTCGGCCCCAAAAAGAATTTTGAAAATATTTTCTTGAAGTTTGCCGATCATTATTGAGCTTCTTGATACGATGAATCGTGTTGATGGAATTCAAGAGTTCAAGAGGCGCGGCCGGGAGCGATTGAGGCTAGACGAGCCCAGAGCTGAAGGCTGATCAACGAGAGATTGACGAGTGAATGAAGGCATGGCCGATGGCCATGCCTTTTGTTTTTTCGAGCGGTTCCACAAATTATGTGCCGCTTCCGCCGCCGCACAAGGCGGCTTTTTCTTGATGAAAAAGCCACCCGGCAGTGGCGGATTTGGGTAAAGACCTTGTGAAACCGCTCAAAAAGGAAGGTGCCTGGTGAAGGTAGGCGAGCAAATACGGGAGATGTGGCGGCAGGCGCGTCAAGACATGCAGGCACGGCCAGGCAAGGAGGCACGGGCAGTGGGGCTCGAAGCCGAGGCCGAGGCGGCGCGCAAGACTCTGGCCCTGCCGGCGATTCTGAGCCCGGCGCAGTTTCCGGGCAAGCACCTGCCCAAGCCCACGCCGATGAACCTGCGACGGTTCGCGGAGACGCCGGTGGTGCGGCGGGCGATCAACGTAATCAAGGATCGGATTGCGGCGATGGACTGGCAGGTTCGTGTGCGGCGCGGCGCGATGCCGGAAGATGTGGCCTTTGCGGGGCGCAAGCTGCGCGCGTTGCGGCGCACGCTGGAGGAGCCGAATCCGGCGGACAGTTTTCGCACCTTGATGGAGCAGGTGATCGAAGACGCGCTGACCGGGGGCTTCGGGGCCATCGAGATGGAGCCGACCGGCGATGCGGAGCGGCCGGCGATGCTGTGGCCGGTGGATGGCGCATCGATCCGCATCAACGCCAAGTGGGACGGCGGTGAAGAGACGCCGCGCTATGCGCAGGCCGTGCCGGGACAACTGGAGTCGAGTGCGGTGGAACTGCTTGACCGGCAACTGATGTATATCCGGACCAATCCGCGGAGCTTTACGCCCTTCGGGCTGGGGCCGCTGGAGGTAGCGTTCGAGACGGTGAACCAGTTCCTGAGCGCGCACCGGTTCGCGGGAAAACTTGCGGCGAACTCGGTGGCGCAGTATGCGCTGTGGCTGAACGAAGCGACGCCCGCGCAGCACGACCGACTGATTCGGTGGTGGCAGGACGAGATCGAGGGCACGGGGCGCGTGCCGCTGATTTCGACGGAACAAAAGCCGGAGGTGCTGCGCTTTGCGCAAGGCACGGACGCGGATCTGCGGCTGCAATGGCAGGAGTTTCTGATTCGCATGGTTGCTAATGCGTTCGGCCTGCCGCCGCTGATGCTGGGCCTGGAGGCGGACGTGAACCAGTCGACGGCCTCGGAGATGGCCGATGAAGCGTTCCGGGGAGCGATCTCGCCGCTGGCCATGCTGCTGGCTGGGCACATTACGCGCGACCTCTTCGCGAAGTGCATCGGCTGGAGGGAATTCGAGTTTGCATTTAACGAGCTGAGCGCGCGCGACGAGCAGACCGAGTTGCAGGTGCAGGTGCAATTGCTGCAGGCCGGCGTGCTGACGATCGACGAGGTGCGGGCGATGCGGGGACTGGCGCCGCTGGCTGAGAAGCAGGGAACAGGGAACAAGGAACAGGGAACAGGGACGGCGGCTTAGAGACCAAGGATTTTGCGGAGCGAGACGATGCGAATGGAAGCGATGGCGGTGAAGATTCCTCATGTGGACAAGCATCCCAACCGGGTGCCGTTTGAGGGCGTATTGACGTTGGTGAACGCGGCCAGCGACAAAGCGCCGGCCGGGGCGCGCGGACATCGCGTGATGCTGACGCGCGAGGCGGCGGAGAAGGCACTGCCTTCGTTGCTGGGCATGGCCGTGGACTACAGGCCGGGATGGGACGGCCACGATGCGCGGCGCAAGATCGGCCTGCTGACCGAGGCCGACGTCGTCGGGCCGCGACTCGTGGTGCGAGGGTATCTTTACGCGCGCGATTTTCCCGAGGTCACGCGGGCCATTGAAGCGCACGCCCCGGAGAAGCTGGGCATGAGTTATGAGCTCGCAGATGCTCGCGTGGAGGATATGCGGGCCGAGATATGGAAGCTGACCCGGGTGACCTTTACAGGAGCGGCGATTCTGCTGCGGGACAAGGCGGCTTACCGGGCGACAAGCTTCAGGATGGCGAGCTGAAAAGACAGGGAGCAAGGGAGCAAGTCAGCGAGTTAGCAGGTTAGCAGGTTAGCAAGTTAGCGAGTTAGCGAGGAACGGCGGAGTTAGGAAGTTAGTGAAGTTCTTCAGTTGAAAGGCAACAGAGAGGCTCCGGGAACGGAGCCTTTTTTGTGGGAGATGAGAACGAATGTTGGAGCGTAATCCCGAGAAACAGGAAAGGACGGACATGGATCGAGAAGAGAGAAGCGGAGAAAGAAACATGGTGGAGCGGCTGGAGGCTGCGGCCGCCGCGCTTGAAAAGGCGTTGAGCCTGCTGGAAGACCGTGTCGCCGCGGCGACCACGCTCTCCGGCGAGGTGGAGAGGATCACGGCGACAGTTGAACAGAGCCGGCGCGAAACCGAGTTGGCTGAGAAGCTGGCCGCGGCGGAGCGGGAGCTGGCCGAGGTGAAGGCAGGGTCGGCGCAGAATGTGCTGAACCCGCTACGCCGCACCATGCCCGCCGCCACTGCCGAGATGCTGGCCAAGCATGGCATCGGCGAGGGCCCGGTGGACGTGCACGCTCTTGATGCGGCGCTATCCGGACTGAGCCTGGAGCAGCGCATCGCGGTGAAGACGCAACTGCTGCGGGCGGGAGCCATCGCGTAGAAGCCGTGAATCGTGAATCGTGGACCGTGCATTGGAGGCGGCTGACCACGGGACACGGTGCACGAACCACGAATCACGAACTACGAACCAAGAACTACGGCCCCATGGAGGGGGTGGAGAAAATCTATGAACGCAACCTTTGCAGACATTCACGCAGCAGCAGACTACATCGGGCCGGGCGCAGTTGAAGTTCCGCTGTACCAGACGGAGATCTTCGACATTTGCCGGCGATCGAGCGCCTTCGGGCAGCGCATCAAGCAGGTTCCCGCGACCGGGCACCCGTCGCGCTTCTTCGAAGAGACGGCGATACCGAACCCGGGCACAGCGGGCTTTGTGAATCCGCGCAGCATCAATCCCACGGTGGTGAACCCGACTCGGATCGAGCTAAGCGTGCCCCTGAAGGCGATCGTAGCGCAGATCAACTACAACCTGTTCGACATCGAGCTGGGCGACCAGCAGAAGCAGTTTGCCTATCTGCAGGCCAAAGATCTTGTAGATACGGTGAGCGGCGTGATGGTGGCGCACGACGTGGCGCTGTGGAACGGCAACGACACGAGCCTGAGCGCGCCGACGACGACGCAGTACATGGGTTGCGCGGGGCAGATCGCGGCGGGCGGAAACTCGGTGACGGTGACTACGTCGATGAAGATCGTGGACACCATGAAGACCACGGTGGCGCAGATGGTGGCCAACAACGGCTATCATGTGCGGCCGACCGCGATCTATGCCAACCCGGTGCTGGTGGACCTGATCGACCAGGAGATGAAGACGGAGTACAACGTGGTGCTGAACACTACGCAGATTTCAGCGGGCTTCACGGTCAAGATGCTTTCGACGCAGGCCGGCGACTTGCCATTGATTCCGGATTGGAGCTTGCCTTACACGGGGACGCCGGGGAGCGGCAACGCCGTGCTTCCGGCCTACATCGTGACCGAGGACCTGATTGAGTACCACTGGCTGGGCGATCCCACGCCGCGGGTCTTCCAGCTTGGACTGCCGAGCTCGCTGACCTACCAGTATGTCGCGGTCAAGTTCGGCGCTCCGGTGGTGAAGGGCGCGAACTTTGCGCACTACCAGGTGCTGGTGGATCGGTAAAAACGACAGGGATTAAAGAACAGGGATCAGGGAACAGGTGGACGCGCCCGTGCACGAAAATGCGCCGGACCGCCCCGCCTCTGATCCTTGTTCCCGGATCCCTGGAACCTTTCTGAGGAAGGAAACGCGATGGCATATCTGGAGCCAGCGGATTACCCGAATTACGGCTTGCCGGCAGGAACGACCGCGGACTGGATCACGGCGGCGACGGCGCTGATCAACAGCTACTGCAGGCGGCCGAACCTGAACGTGATTCAGTACACGGAACGTCTGCGCGTGACCGCTGGGGCGCAGACCGTGAGGCTGAGTTATCTGCCGCTTGCGTCACTGGCGCCAGCGACCACGCCGATCGTGGGCCTGGAGGGACGGTATGCGCGGCCAAGGCGGGGGGAGATTCCGCCGGAGCCGCTTATCGAGATCGCATGGGCATTTGCGCTGCCGGGGCAATGGACGACGATCGATCCCACGCTGGTGGACTTTGACCCGAACACAGGGGAGCTGACGCTGCCTTGGAATGTGCTGGGACTGCCGTTCAACGAAGTGCAGGCCACGTACACGGCGGGTTTGACGGCCATCGGCGACGACGTGAAGTCGGCGTGCGCGCAGATTGTGCGCAACGCGCAGGCGACGCCATCGCTGAACACAAGCATGAGCAGGATCGACACCATGCAGATGAAGTATTTTTCAAGTTCGCTGATCGACGAGACGGTTCAGGCGTGGCTGAATCCGTACGTTGCGAACAGGCTGGGGTGAGCGATGAGCGATACGGCGCCGCGGAATCCGAGAGGAGCGCCGCAGATGATAGCCGACGCGCTGCTACGCGGGGCGGCAGGGACGACGGCCCTTCTGCGCGTGACAGGAACGAACACGGACACGAGCTCGTCAGAGCTGGGGCTGGTGGCAACCACATTCGCCGACGTGCCGGTGAGCCCGGCTTTGATGCGCAAACTTCGGCCGTCCTGGCAGGAAGGCGGCGAGTCTAAGTGGGAGCTGCTGGTGTCGGCGACGAGCGTGGAGCAGCAGGTGAACACGCTCGATTTGCCGTCGGCACAGTCGCTCTTCGCCATGACGTTGGCGGTTACCGTGGGCGGCCAGGACTATTTGATTGAGTCGATCGCTTCCAACGAAGCGTTCGGCCAGGTGTATCTCTATCGGCTGCTTTTGCGCGAGGCGCGACAGCAAGCGGTGTAAGAGCAGGGAATAGGGAATAGGGAACAGGGAACAGGGAACGAGGATCACGATCAACGACCGGGCCTGCGTTTTTTGCGCGCTGCATTTGGTCAACGGTGAAGTTGATCCGGAAAGGCGAGTTGGGAAGCGGGGAAGAGTGATCGGGGAAGGATGGTTCTGTCCCTGATCCCTGTTCCCTGATCCCTGTCTTCTTATGCAAAATGCGAAAGATTCGTTTTATATGGCACTGCGCACGCGGCTGACGACGGTCAACCCAGAGCGGACGATCCTGCTGCGCGGTACGGTACGTCCGGGGATCCTGGTGGAGGAGGCGGAAGCTCCCTTCAGCCAGTTTCCCAACGATGTGTTCGTGCTGCGCTGGCTGGGCCTGGCCGTCGACATGGACCTGGCATCGACGATGGCGGGCGAGGCCTGCGAAATCGTCTACCAGAGCTGCGGTACCCAGAGCTTCGGCGGGCTGGATCGCGGGCGAGCGTTGAGCGCGATGGACGAGGAGCTGATGGCCATGATTCGGCCCTTCTACACGCCGAAGCTGAATTACGCGACCACGCCACCGTCGTCAATGTTGACGCAGGTCTTCTGGGATGAGCCGGTGTTTTCGCCGGTTGTGACCCAGCGCGACCGGCTGAGCCGTACCGCAACAGTTTTGATTTACAGCTATCAGGAGCAGGGGGAGTAAATGACCGCGACATGGTTTTCGGCTCCGGCGCCCGTGGCGCGAAGAGTGCGGGCTTTCTTTGCGCCAGTGAACCGCGCGGCGCAGACGCCGGTTCTCTTTGATCCATCAGAACAGGGCCGGTTCAGTTTCGATGCTCCGCCGGCACCATGGCTGAGCCTGGGATGGGTACAGAATTTCGCGCGCAAGACAGCGAGTAAATCAACCCCCTTGATGACGGGGATTCCCGCAGCCGCGCTGGAGCAAGTGCGCGAGACCCTGGAAGCTGAGGTAAGTTTTGAGTTCCTAAGCTGGACGAAACTGACGATGGCGCTTGCGACGGGCTCGCAACACATGAATATTCTGGCGCCCGCGAATGGCGCGACGCCTGCTGCGGGCGGAGCTCAGGCCGTGCCAGCGGTCACGCCTCAACCCGGTTCGACGAGCACATCGATCATACTGGCGGCAGCAGACGCGGCTAAGTTCACGCCCGGCGTGATCGTCGCCGTCGACGTGGATTACACCGGCCAGACTGGCTATGTGGGATGGCCGGTGGCGGGCGCGTACGTGCGCCAGGCGCTCTCGGACGCGGACTATGTGCGGCGAGTCACGTTCAACGTCGCATTGGTGTCGCAGGTGAGTGCAACTGGACTGGTTATGGCCGAGGCCTTGCCGGGGGGTGCGCCCGCAGCGGGCGCCAAGGTTCAGGCGGTCAGCGGATTTGTGGATCGAGAGGGTGGGAGCTTTTACCAGGAGTGGTCCGCACTCTTTGCGATGGAAGGCAGCCAGGGAGAAAGAATCTTCTTCCACTATCCCCGACTCCAGACGATGACGGGCGCTGAGGAATCCATTGCACCACTCAACCAAAAGAATCAGGGCGGACACTCGCGCGTTCTGCTCAAGGGACAGTTTCGAGCGCTGCCGGTCACGGACCCATTAGATGGAGAGCGAGTAGCTTGTTACCGGAGCTTTTTGCCGGCGGCCAACTCGCTGATCTAAAGCGCGACGAAGAATCCGAATACAGACAGAGAGATGCGATGAAGATCACAATTCAGGGACAGGATTACACGTCCGCATTGGATGGCGTGCGTCCATTGACGATCGAGCGCAAGCTTAACGAACCGTCTGTCTGCGAGTTATGCATAAGCTTACCTTCAGGCGGAGGACTGGCGACACCAGCACGTTTTCAATCTCTCGCAGTAACAGGCGATGACGGGACAACTTACTTTACGGGTTACATCGCTGTAAGTCCTCTTCCGGAGTACGCGGGAATGGGCCTCGAAGGTCCGCGCTACCGATTGGCGATCCAGGCAGTGAGCGATGAAATTTTGCTTGACCAGGTGCTGATGCCACCCAGTGCCGGCATGGCCGAAGCCAATGCGGGCACGTTGCTGGCTTCTCTTGTGGCTCATACCGGGTCGGCGTCTCTTGCAGCTCGGACGACATCGGTGAGCACTCCGGTGGGAGGATTTACGCCGGAGCCGGGCTCAAACTGGAGCAAGAGCGCAGGGCAAGCGGCGAGCATGGCGCGAGCGGGATATCGCGCGCTGAATGGCGCAGTTACGCTTGTTTCGGTGCAGTCCACCGTTCATCCGCTGAACGAAAGCGACGGCAGCCTGGCTTTGGAAAGCCTGGCTTTGACGGCCAGTGTAAAGCGCGCGCTGGCAAACGATGTGACCGTCTGCGGCGAGAACGAGCCGGTGGCGCTGGTGACCGAGTATTTTCTTGGTGACGGGGCGACGACCGCATTCGATCTGTCTGCCGACCCGTACTTTTGCGCGGCTTCAGAATCCACAATCATCAGCGAACTCTTCAATGAGCCGCAGATCAATGAGACCGTGTGGGGCGATGCAGGCGGTTCCGGTTATTTGACGATCGGCCCCGGCGGCCTGACGATGAATGGCGGCAACGGGATTGATGGTGAAACGCTGCTTGAATGGCTCGACCCTATCGAGATGGGTGGAACGCTCCTGCTTGAGGCTGTGGGTTTGACGCTTGCTCCCGGCAGCGCGGGTATCCTGGCGGGATTTTTTTCCACGCTTTTTACAGCGTCTGATTGCGTCGCGGGACTACAGGCCACGGCGCAACAAGGATCCGGGGCGGTGAGTCTGCAGCCGATTGTGCAGGGAACGCCAGCGGGAATGCCGTTTACGCTGAATCCGGCCAACCAATACACGCTTCGCGTGCGTGTGCATTGCCCGGAATGTAACCGGATGGGGGCTGTCTATTACTCCTCTGGAGATTCGGGGCTGATCTCTGCCGGCGGTGGAGGGCCCATCGCTCCGGGAAAGATCCAGATGGAGATCCAAGAGTTTATCGACGGCGTCGGAGCAACTCCAGTTACGGTGTATGACGGTGGAGTCACCCACTTACCCGGCGCGTGTTTTGTGGTTCCTGCCAGCAGCATCAATTTGACCGGAACCATGCGTGCAGTGAATCTTAATAACCTGGGGTCGGGATGGATAGTAAGTACTCCGCCGAATGGCGGCGCGTATACGCGGAGGATCGGGACAGCGGCTGAATCAGCGGAGTGTTCCCTCGGGCGCACGGGCAAGCTGACGTTCTACACCGGATGCGTACCAGTTGCGGGCGAACACATTGCGGTGAGTTACCGCATGGTTGGCAGGGCGGTAGGGCGCGCGGTCAACTCCGCCAGCCAGCAGGCATTGGCACAAGCGGGATCGCCGGCAGTGGCCGCGTGGATCGGCTCGGTTACGCGTCCACCGGCGCGATGCTCCGCGGATTGCCGCTGCGCGGCCCAAGTGATGGAGCAGGCGGCGGCCAGCGTAAGCGCGCTTTGGAGTGGAACGTACAAAGGAAACCGAACGAGCTTTGCCTCGGATGTTTGGCCCGGCGACGCTTTGCTTCTGAATGCGCCCTCGACGAACCTGAACGCGCAAGTTGTGGTGCGCACAGTGAAGGTAACTTACAGCGCCAGTTATCCCGACTCAGTGGAGTACGAGATTGCGTTTGCCAATGACTGGGCCGATGACCTGGCCATTAAGACCAGCACAACGGTTCCGGCAAACACGTGGTTACCTGCGGCGATCGCTCCTATGGCGCTGGCGAATCTTGAGTGGTTGACTGTAAGCGCACTGAACGGTAGCACAGTGACGGTGAACACCGGCGTGACTGCTCCGAGCGGCGGCGGATTCGAGATCCGGCTGCGGGATTTTGCTTTTATGCCGGGCGAGGATCCGACGTTGGTCTTGCGGGGCTCGCAGCAGAATTTAACCTTCTCGCGCGTTTCAGCTAGCGACCGGTTCTACATCCGGATGTATGACGGTTCGACGCCTGCGAATTACTCGGAGTTTTCAACGGCATTATTCATCAATCTGCCGTTGAGCAGCGGGCAGTGAGTAGCGGGCGGAGATCAGAGATAAGAGATGCGCATGATGAATGAATTCGAGGCCCAGGTGCTAAGCGATCTGAGTGTGCTGAAATCGCAGATGACCGGCCTGTTGGGCGATGGGAGTGGCGGCAGGTTGGTGGAACTGGAGCGGCGCATGGATCGGCACGAGCAGAACTGGCAGCGCGCGAAAGGATTTCTTGCGGCGATGAGCGTGGTATTTGCTGTCCTTGAAGTTGCCGTGGAAGCCTGGCACAGGCACTAACGCCTGCGTGGTGGGCGGACCGCGCCTTCAGCGCACCTTGCGGCGTTGAGGGCGCTATCATCAGGGGCGAACCTGAAGATGTTGATCCTTACCCAGTGTCGATTCATATAATGAATTCATGAGCGGGCAGAAGACGGAGCAGGCGCTGGTGGGCGTGGTGATGGGCAGCAAGAGCGACTACGAAGTGCTCTCGGCGGCTGTGGAGATTCTGCGCGCACTTCAGATTCCACACGAAGAGCGGATCGTGAGCGCGCATCGCACGCCGGATTGGCTTTTCAAGTACGCTGAGACGGCGCGCGAGCGTGGACTGCGCGTAGTTATCGCAGGCGCCGGTGGCGCGGCGCACTTGCCTGGGATGCTGGCCGCTAAAACGCTCGTCCCGGTGCTCGGAGTCCCCGTTCCTGCCACGCAGTTGAATGGGCTCGATTCGCTCCTTTCGATCGTGCAGATGCCGAAGGGCGTGCCGGTGGGGACTCTCGCGATTGGCAAGGCTGGCGCGGCTAATGCCGCGCTGCTGGCCGCGGAGATTCTGGCTGGAACGGATGCCGCTCTCTACGAGCGGCTCGCCGCGTGGCGTTCAGCACGCACCCAGGAAGTGCTTGACCAGAAGCTCGGCGAGGAGCAGCCTGGGTGAGCTCCGACTCCGGTTCAAAATCAGAGAAGATTCCGCCTGGCGGGTTAGTGGCGATACTCGGCGGCGGACAATTGGGACGCATGACGGCAATGGCCGCGCGCACTATGGGCTATCGCGTGCGCGTGATGGATCCTGAAGCAAAGTGCCCGGCTAGTTTTGTTGCTGACGAGACGATTGTAGGCCGCTGGAGCGACGTGGATGCGGCGCGGCGGCTGGCAACAGGCGCGGACGCGGTGACACTGGAGATCGAGCAAATCGGCGTGGACGCGTTGCGCGAGGTGGCGCGCATTGCGCCGTTGCGGCCCGGCGCGGAGCCGGTGAGGATTATTCAAGACAAGACACTGCAAAAAGTGTGGCTGGCAGAGAATGGATTTCCCGTGGGGCCGTTTCGCGTGGTCCGCAGCGAAGCGGAGTTGCACGAGGCGGTCGCTGCGCTCGGCGGAAGCGTGTATCTAAAGATTGGATACGGCGGCTACGATGGCCGCGGCCAGGCGCGGATCGGCACTTCTTCGGGTTCCAGTCTCGGAGAAGTGTGGCGGGAATTAGGCGAGCGGCCCTGCGTCGCGGAGCAGGCGCTCGATCTGGAGTGCGAGATCAGCGTGATGGCTGCGCGGAGCCCTTCGGGCGAGGTTCGCGTGTATCCGGCTGCGCGCAACCACCACGAGAATCAAATTCTGGCGTGGAGCGTTTTGCCTGCGGGTGAGCCGGCGGAACTCGAAGCGCGGGCAGAAAAGCTGGCTGCTGAACTCGTGGAGAAACTGGGGATCGAGGGGTTGCTGTGCGCGGAGATTTTCATCACTCGGAAAGGCGAGCTCTTCATCAACGAGCTTGCGCCGCGGCCGCACAACAGTTACCACCAAAGTGAGCGTGGGTGCGTGACGAGCCAGTTCGAGCAGCTTGTGAGGGCGGTTTGCAATTTGCCGCTGGGCGACACATCGCTCATTTCTCCTGCAGCGATTGTGAACCTGCTTGGCGATGTGTGGCTGAAGGGCGAGCCGAACTTCGCAGCGGCGCTTGCGATTCCCGGCGTGCGGTTGCATCTCTATGAGAAGCACACGCCGCGCGCAGGACGGAAGATGGGCCATTTGTCGGCAACGGGAGCGACGGCGGAGGAAGCACTGGCGCGGGTGTTGGAGGCGAAGGGCAGGCTCTAGTCGAGGATCGCGAAGGACCGGGCCGGATTTTTCGGACCGACGCGAACCTTCAATTCGCTGCCGGCAGGGTGATGGCGCACGTAGGCCTCGGAATAATTGTCAGCGTAGGCATAGGGCTTATTGAAGACGCCTTGATATCGCTCCCCATTTGCTTTGTATTTGTACTCGATCGCTGCGTACATGCAGCCGAAGCCAGGTTTCTCAAGGTGAGAGCGAACGACCATGCCAGATACAGTCGGCCAGGAATGGCTGATCGCGCCCCGCCAAAGGATAATGGCCCAGCGTACGGCGCACGCAACCACGATGTCGATTACCAACCCGCCCATAATTCTTGGCAATTGTAGCAAAGGACCTGTCGCGCGAAACGGATAAGAACAACCGCAGATCCTTCGACTTGCTCCGCTCGCTCAGGATGACACTTCCAAGTTGATTAGGCTCAGGTCACTCAGGACAAGATCGTCTTGTTGGAGAGCCGGTAGAGGACGTGGCGACGGAGCGGATGGCCCTCCGGCATGCGCGGATGATCGAAGTCGTCGCGAGGATCATGGGTCATTCCGATTGTTTCCATAACGCGACGAGAGCGGATGTTCGCTGGAACCGTGAACGAGACGAGGCTGTCAAGACCCAACTCCTCAAATCCGTAGCGGACCACGGCGCGTGCGCCTTCGGTGGCTAATCCCCGCCCCCACGAATCAAACGCGAGTCTCCATCCAACTTCAACCGCGGGCATGAAGGGCCCGTCGAAGTTCGGGATGGACAGCCCAATGAAGCCGATGAAGGAATGATCCTCAAGCAGCTCGACGGCGAACGGTCCATAACCGTGGCGATCGAAGTGGGACTGGGCGCGGTCGATGAGCGCATCGGATTCTTCGAGTGACAGAAGAGAAGGAAAGAATTCCATCACGCGTGGGTTGGCGTTCATAGCTTGAAACGGAAGGCGATCGGAGTCGCGCCAGCGGCGAAGGAGGAGGCGGTCGGTTTGCAATGATTTCTGCATCGGGGCTCAAACTCAGGGGCTAAAGCCCCTTGCTTTTTCTAGCGTCGTTGCGGCACGACTGAAGTCGTGCCCTGACACGAAGCTTCCTGGCGAGTGAATTTCTCCTGCAAGCCGCAAGATCGGGCCCTGACACGAAGCTTCCTGGCGAGTGAATTTCTCCTGCAAGCCGCAAGATCGCGCCCTGACACCGGCAGAAAAACAACTGCAGATCCTTCGACTTCGTCCGCCGCGGCGGACTCCGCTCAGGATGACAATTCTATGTGAATCAACTGCCCCGGCTCAGGATGACAATTCTATGTGAATCAACTGCACCGGCTCGGGATGACAACCCCAAAAACAACCGCGGATCCTTCGACTTTGATCGCTGCGCGATGTCCGCTCAGGATGACGAATCAAAGAGCATGCGGGTCGGGCCGCTGAGGATGACAACCCAAGAATCAAATGCAGGTCCTCGACTCGGCCGCTGCGGCGGCCTCGCCCAGGAAGACAATTCCAAGACGATGCCGCGCCGGACACACCTGGTGACAGACGTAAGTTAGACTGACGCGGCCTGCTCGGCCTTTTCCCAGCGCTTGGGGCGCTTGTTCTGCTGGAGGACTTTCTTGCGCAGACGCAGCGACTTGGGCGTGACCTCGACGAACTCATCGTCGGCGATAAACTCGATGGCCTGCTCGAGGTTGAGCGTCTTATAGGGCACAAGGCGGATGGCGTCATCGGCAGTGGACGCGCGCATGTTGGTCATCTTCTTTTCGCGGACTACGTTTACGTCGAGATCGTTGTCGCGTGAGTGCTCGCCGACGATCATGCCCTCGTAAACTTCCACGCCCGCGCCAACGAAGAGAATTCCGCGTTCCTGCAAGCCGTTGAGTGCGTAAGTTGTCGTCGGCCCCTGGCGGTCAGAGATGAGGGCGCCCGTTGGCCGCTGCGGAATTTCGCCCTGGTAGGGAATGTAGCCATCGAAGAGCGTGTTCATCACGATAGTTCCGCGCGTTTCCGTCAGCATTTCAGAACGCAGGCCGATGAGGCCTCGGCTGGGGACGCGGAACTCGAGGCGCACACGCCCCGAGCCGTGATTGTGCATCTTGGTCATCTCGCCCTTGCGCGGGCCGAGTTTTTCGATGACGGTGCCGGTGAATTGCTCGGGCACGTCGATGGTGAGGTGCTCGACTGGCTCCATGCGCACGCCATCGACGACCTTGGTGACGATCTCCGGGCGACCGGCCATCAACTCGTAACCCTCGCGCCGCATCATCTCGATCAGGATGGCAAGCTGCAGCTCGCCGCGACCCAGCACCTTGAAGCTGTCGGGCGATCCGGTTTCTTCCACGCGAATCGAAACGTTGGTGAGCAGCTCTTTTTCGAGGCGCTCACGCAGGTTACGGCTGGTGACGTATTGCCCTTCGCGCCCGGCGAACGGAGAGGTGTTGACGCTGAACTGGATTGCGATTGTCGGCTCGTCGATGACGATGAGCGGCAGGGGCGAAGGATTCTCGACGCTTGTGATTGTCTCGCCGATGGTGATGCCTTCAACGCCGGCCACGGCCACAATGTCGCCCGTCGCGGTTTCCTGGGTTTCGATGCGCTTGAGGCCGGAAAACGTGAACAGCTTGGTGATGCGCGTTTTGTAGAGCGAGCCGTCGCGGCGGGAGATGTTGACTTCGTCGCCGGCGTGAAGCGTGCCCTGAAAGACGCGACAGATGGCGATGCGTCCGAGGTAATCGGAGTAATCGAGGTTGGCAACCAGGATTTGCAATGCACCAACGGGATCGCCCGTGGCTTCGGGAATCGTGTTGACGATGGCTTCGAACAGCGGCTGCAAATCCACGCCAGGCTTTGCTGGATCGGTCGTCGCGGTACCGTCTTTGGCGATTGCGTACAAGACGGGAAAGTCCAATTGCGATTCGTCAGCGTCGAGGTCGATGAACAAATCGTAAATCTCGTTCAAGACTTCCTGCGGGCGCGCGTCAGGGCGGTCGATCTTGTTGATGACCACGATGGGCGGCAGCTTGGCTTCAAGCGCTTTCGAGAGCACATAGCGCGTCTGCGGCAGCGGACCTTCGGCCGCATCGACCAGCAGCATCACGCCGTCAACCATTTTGAGCGCCCGCTCAACCTCGCCGCCAAAATCGGCGTGGCCCGGGGTGTCGACAATGTTGATTTTTCCGAGGCCGAAGTTGATGGCTGTGTTTTTGGCGAGAATCGTAATGCCGCGCTCGCGCTCCAACTCGTTTGAATCCATCACGCGCTCGGCAACCTGCTCATTGGCGCGGAAGGTTCCGGCCTGGCGCAGCATGCCGTCCACCAGCGTCGTCTTGCCGTGGTCAACGTGGGCGATGATGGCGATATTGCGTATCGTCTGGCTCACAAGTACGTTTGTCCTTTGCGTGTGTGCCGACTACGCGGGTTGCGCAACGGCGGGGAGTGAAAATCAGTCGGTGCGCCGCACAGCGCGGCACTCTTTCATTCTACCAGCCGCGGCGATCAGCCGTCGTTT
The DNA here is from genome assembly GCA_963762905.1 of uncultured Acidobacteriaceae bacterium. Taxonomy (GTDB): domain Bacteria; phylum Acidobacteriota; class Terriglobia; order Terriglobales; family Acidobacteriaceae; genus Telmatobacter. The sequence goes on from CAVXMJ010000002.1 coordinate 56,465, forward strand.
CGCTCGGTAATTGACCGCTTGGGCGAGGCCATTTGGCTGTGGGAGTGGTCCCTTTCCGCGCGCCTGCGTAGCCGCTTGCCTGTTTCCAGGAAGAATGCGGCATTGACCAGGGCGATATGAGAAAAGGCCTGGGGAAAGTTTCCCACCATGCGCCGGCGGTCGACATCGTACTCCTCTGAAAGCAGGCCAAGGTCGTTGCGCAGGCGGAGAAGCTTCTCAAACAGCGCCCGCGCATCGCGTTTGCGGCCCACAGCGCATCGTGCGCTCACCATCCAGAAGCTGCAGGCGAGAAATACGCCTTCGCCGGGCGGCAGGCCGTCATCGACCTTGTTGGTGTTGTAGCGTTCGACAAGACCATTGGGCATCAGTTCCCGCTCGATGGCCTTCACTGTTCCTTTGACGCGCGGGTCGCGGCCGGGCAGGAAGCCGACCGCCGGCATGAGTAGCAAAGCGGCATCGAGCTGGCCGGAGCCGTAGGTCTGCGTAAAACTATTCTTCTTGCGGTCAAAAGCTTTAGCGCAAATCTCGCGATGAATCTCATCGCGGAGCGCCTTCCACTTTTCCACGGGAGCATCGTATTTGAGTTTCTCGGCCAGTAACACCGCGCGGTCGAAGGCAACCCAGGCCATCATCTTGGAGTAAGTGAAGTGCTGAGGCTTTCCGCGCATTTCCCAAATTCCGTGATCGGGATCTCTCCAGATGGTCTCGAGGTGTTCCAGCAATAGAACCAGGACGCGAAAGTCGTCTTCGGAATGGTGGCGCATGCTCTGCTGGGCGTGGAAAAAGGAATCGAGCATCTCGCCGTAAATATCGAGTTGGACCTGTTGGGAGGCGGCGTTGCCGATGCGGACGGGGCGCGAGTTTTCATATCCCGGTAGCCAGTCGACCTTTGACTCCACAAGACTGCGCTCGCCCCTGAGACCATACATGATTTGCACCTGGTCAGGGCTACCGGCGAGGGCTCGCAACAGCCAGTCCTGCCATGCTATGGCTTCATCGAAGTATCCGGCATTCATGAGCGCAAGCAAGGTGAAGGTGGTGTCGCGCAGCCAGCAATAGCGATAGTCCCAATTGCGCACGCCGCCAATGGACTCGGGCAGAGATGTAGTGACTGCGGCGACGATGCCTCCTGTGGGCTTGAAAGTCATGGCTTTGAGGGTAATCAGCGAGCGTTCGACGGCATCGCGATACTTGCCCTTGTATTTGAGGCGTTTGCTCCATCCACGCCAGATGCGCAGGGAATCGTTGAGCGCGCGCTGGGAGTCGATTTGTTTGGGATCGGACTCGTAGGACGCGCCATAGGTGAGTGTGAACCAGACTCGTTGGCCTTTGCGCACGGTGAAATCCGCGACGGTCTTGAGGTTCTCGCCGTGAACGGGCACTGAGGCATGCAGGATGGCAAGAGCCGGGCCGGCGACGGCGCGAACACCATCGCGAGTACCGGTGACCCACGGCACGGTGCGGCCGTAATCGAACCGCAGGACCAATTCCATACGCAACTTGACGCTGCCGCAGACGCCCTCGACAATACGCACCACGTCGGAATGGTTGCCGCGCGGCGGCATGAAGTCAACCAGGCGGACAGCTCCGTCGGGCTGCTCAAACGTGGTTTCCAGAATCGGAGTGTGATCGCGATAACGGCGCGAGGTGATCGATCCACCTTCTGCGGGAGCGATTTTCCAATAGCCGTTTTCTTCGGTGCCGAGCAGCGCGGCAAAGCAGGCCGGGGAGGAGAAATCGGGCCAGCAGAGCCAGTCGATGGAACCGTTTTTATCAACCAGAGCAGCGGTTTCGCAGGTCACCGATGAGGGCATAGTTTTCAATTTTTGAAGGCATCGTCTGTCTTTATTGCTCGTGATAGCTGCGCATCAACCCGCCATCGATGACAAAGGTTGAGCCGGTTATGTAGGCGGCGTCGTCCGATACGAGGAATGCGACAAGGCCGGCGACATCTTCCGGGCTGCCCAGGCGGCCCAGCGGAATATTAGCCAGTAATGCCTCAAGCTTGGGCTTGTCGTTGAGCAGTGCCGTGTTGATCGGCGTGGCGACAGCGCCGGGGGCGACGTTGTTGACCGTAATTCCCAGCGGTCCCAGTTCGACAGCCAGGTCGCGCATCAACATGCGCAATCCTCCCTTACTGCAACAGTAGGTTGCAAAACCAGGGAAGGCCATATCCTCGTGCACCGAGCTGATGTTGACAATGCGGCCGGGGCGCTTGGCGCTGCGGAGCCTTTGGACGAATGCCTGGGTAAGAAAAAACGGCCCGCGCAGGTTTACCGCCATCACTTTGTCGTAATCGGCTTCCGGAGTGTCCCAAAAGTCGGACTTGTGCTCCATCCCGGCGTTGTTCACCAGGATGTCCGCCGCGCCGAAGCGCTTCCAGGCTTCATCCACCAGACAGCGGTCATCGCCGACGCTGGTTACGTCCGCACGAACGATCTCGCCTTGACCGCCTGACTGTTCGATGGCGCTCAGCGTGTCCTTGGCGCCGGCCGGGTCGCCGACATAGTCCACGATGACTTTTGCGCCTTCGCTGCCGAGTCGCTTCGCAATACCCTGGCCGATTCCCGATCCTGCCCCGGTGACAATTGCGACCTTACCCGCCAATCCGTTCATGCGTCACTCCCCCGTGCCATCCTCCGCGCGTCTCATTGCGTTGGATGCGGGGCAGAGGTGGAGCGCCTACCAATGAAACGATCGTGCGGGATTATTGGGCGTTGCCGCGCGCCGCATGGCACCGGATTCAAGCGGTGTTCACACTTCAAGGGTGATCGGGCCAGTACGATAACCCGAGCGCGGTGAGGACCGACCGGCGCCGTCCAGGCTGAGACTTGCTGGCAAACGGATGAAACTACTTGAGATAGGCATGTACGAGATCGATCAGATCCTCGGCCAGTTCAGGCGCAATTTGTTCTTTGGCGCCGGCGACGAGGTGAAAGCGGATATGAGTTTCGAGCACCTCACCCATGAGGCTGTTGATCCCGCCGCGGACGGCCGCGAGCAGCATCAGCTGGCCGCCGCAATCGTCATCCGCTTTGACGAGCCGTTCAACCGCGTCCAACTGTCCGCGCAGCCTTCGAATGCGTTGCAGCAGCTTCATTTGTTCCCGTTCGTGCAGAGCCATGGAAATTCTCCTTCGCTCAACTTATACCTATCCGGGGTATAGTATATACCCAGTGGGGGTATGGTAAAACATTTTCCTATTTTATGCGTTTGCGAATCTCCAAATCGCTCGTGACTTCGTTCCGCGTTCTGGCTTGCGCCCTTGTATTCGCCGCCGCTTTGGTCGCGGCGCAGGCTCCGGATGAGTTGCCATCCGTGCCAGGCCCGGTGGCGCAGCCAGGCGCGGAAACGCTCACAATGTTTCCGCACCCTGACTCAACTCGCTACTGGGTTTCGGGTCAAGCCAACAGCATCTTCCAGATGCATGGACATTTTCACTCACCCTACGAGGGCCCAAACAGTCTCATCGACGATTTTGAGACCAAGGCGTCGGAAGTAGGGACGCTTTACCTCGGGTATCAACTGTGGCCGAACAGCCGGTTCAATACGGATCTGATCGTCGACTTTGAGAATGCCGGCGGGCGCGGGATTTCGCAGGCTCTGGGGCTGGCGGGCGAAACGAATGTTGACGTTGTTCGCGACCCCAGCCTGGGTATCGGGCCGTATCTTGCTCGCGGCGAGATTCACCAGATTATCGGTTTGACCGGCGAGATGAGTGACCAGGACCGGGATGCGCTGGCGCTGGCGGCGAAAGTACCGGCGCGCCGGTTTGAGATTCGTATTGGGAAGATGACACTTCCCGACACCTTCGACGTCAACTCGGTCGGCTCCGACAGCCATTTGCAATTTGCGAATTGGACCATCGTCAACAACGGGGCCTGGGATTACGCGGCCGATACGCGCGGCTATACGTTTGCCGGAATTCTGGAGTACGACGACAAGGTTTGGTCGGCGCGCTACGGGATCGCGGCGATGCCAACGGTCGCGAACGGCACCGACCTCGATTGGGACTTCAGACGCGCCAGTGGGCAGAATTGGGAGTTCGAACTGCGCAAAGGGCTCTTCGCTGCATGGCTCAATCCGAAGCGGGGGGGTGCGGTGCGCGTGCTTAGCTACGTGAATCACGCACACATGGGTGACTACCGCGAGTCGGTGGACCAGTACTTGGATGGCCAGGTTTCGAAACCCGACATCATCAAGACCGAACGCTATGGCGCGGTGAAATATGGTTTCGGGCTGAATACGGAACAGGAAGTGACTGACAGCCTGCGGCTGTTTGGGCGCTTTGGCTGGAACGATGACCGGAACGAATCGTTCGCATACACCGAGGTGGGGCAGACTATTGAATTTGGCGGCGATTACAACGGCCAAAGCTGGCGGCGATCGAACGACAAGGTGGGCGTGGCGTTTGTTTCGAATGCCATCAAGCGCGACCATCAGAATTATCTCCACTACGGCGGGTTGGGTTTCCTGCTGGGCGACGGTAACCTGCTTTATGGGCGAGAGGACATTATGGAGTGGTATTACAACGCCCACATCTGGCGCGGACTGTATGGAATGATCGGGGGGACCGAAATCGCGCATCCGGGCTACAACACTGATCGAGGCCCGGTATATGTGTCAACGGCGCGGGCGCACATCGACTTCTGAGAGAAGAGGGAAGAGGAATTATGCGCGCACAACCTCATTCAGCCGAAAGGCAGGGACGATCTTCTCGCTCAGAACTGCGAGCCTGCTTTCCAGCATGCGGGCGGACTCCGGCGTCGCGGGCGCGTTCACGGGAATTACGTCCTCTGACGAGCGCCCCTTTTTTGCCAGCTCAACCCACTCCGAAATCGCGTCGATGTATCGTTCAAGCGCCTGCGAGGGAGTCTTGCACGCGTCAATGACAAGATAAGCCGAGGGCAGATCGCCCACCACCACCCATAACCATTCATCCACTTCGGGCCGGGAGGGCTCGATGCGGAAGAGGAAGATGGCGACGATTTTTCCATAGCCGTCGCCGAAGTAGGCTTCTCGAATCGATCGGCACCACGTGAATCTTGAAATGTAGTGATTGGCTTTGTAAGCCATTTCCCGCAGAAGCTGGGTATCTTCCGCACCGTCGCCAAGAACCTGGTCAATTGGTATGACGCCGCTAACCGGTGACTGAGTGCTACTTTCTGGCATAATTCGCCCCCAAGGAGTTGAAAAAAATCCCCAATGGCGAGGAAGGGACCGCTGGGAAACAAGAGCCTGAAGCGAGAACCTTACTTGCCCGGCGCGTGCTGCGCCTGCGACGGATCGGGCAGATTGACGATGACTTCGCCGGGCTTGGCGTAGTGGAGCTTTTCACGCGCTTCGCGCTCAATGGCCTCGGGATCCGAAGTCAGATGATCGACGCGCTGGCGCATCTGCGCGTTTTCCTGCTGCAGATCCTTGATCTCCTGCTGCAAGGCGCGGTCTTCGGCGCGTTTTTGCTGCCAAATTGACAAGCCGTGGTTGCCGTAAACTACGTGACCTGTGACCAGCAGCGCAAGCACGATCGCGACGACGGTGCCTGCCGGACGCCAAAAACGCTCTGTCGATTCAACCGCCCACGCGCGCAATGACACGCGCCTGACAGCGGCTGTTTTCGTCTTCCCTTGCACAATCTCTTCCGGCATCGAATCCCAATCCGCTTTGAAGCCCGGTTCTAATTCAGCACAAACTTCTCGGCCGCAGACCGCAGAGCCTTGGTGTCCCGCTCGTTGCGCGCTTCAGTGTAGGCGCGAACCACCGGTTCTGTGCCTGAAAGGCGGTAGCAAACCCAAGAGCCATCGTCCAGAATCAGCTTGAGCCCGTCGGTCCTGACAACGAAGACGACTTTGCGGCCGTCCAACTCCTTCGGATCGGCCTTCAACTTCTCAGTGAACGCGGCTTTCTGCTCCGCGGTCAAGTGGAAGTTCTCTCGAACCGGGAAATAGGAACCAACCTTGGCAAAAAGGGCCCGTAATTGTACGCCGAGGCTGGTGCCGCGGGTGGCTACCATCTCCGCCACAAGCAGGCCGGCAATGACGCCGTCTTTCTCTGGAACGTGGCCGCGGATGGTGAGCCCGGCAGATTCTTCGCCGCCGATGGCGATCTTGTCCTGGTCGATGAGCGCGCCAATGTACTTGAAGCCCACCGGTGTTTCGTAGAGCGGAACTTTGTAATATTCGGCCAGCGCATTGATCAGGTTGGTTGTGGCGACGCTTTTGGCCACGCCATTTTTCCAGCCGCGTGTTTCGACAAGGTAATCGAAGAGCAGCGCGATGACGTAGTTGGGCTGGATGAACGTGCCGTCACCGTCGACGATGCCAAAGCGGTCCGCGTCGCCGTCGGTAGCGATGGCCAGCGCCGCACCGATCTCTTTCATCTTTTTCTTTGCGGCGCCGAGCAGTTCGTCGGAGGGCTCTGGAGCGTGGCCCCCGAAGAGCACGTCGCGGTAGTCGTGGACGGTTTCAACGGTGACGCCGGCCTGACGGAGCAGATGGCAAGGATAGCCGCGTCCAGCGCCCCAGAACGGATCGTAGACGACCTTGATGCCCGACTTGGCGATGGCTTTCAGGTCCACGAGCTCAGCGAGCCGGTTTAGAAAGGCCGGCTTGACGTCTGAGGTCCCGAAGTTTTCGGAAATGGGGCTGGGAATGCCCCCGCCTCCGCTGCTCGCGAGCTTATCGATAGCGGCTTCAATCTGCCTGGTGGCTTCAGGCAGGGCCGGCGCGCCATCGGGAGTGGAGTACTTGATGCCGTTGTACTCCGGCGGATTGTGCGACGCGGTGAAGTTGATGGAGCCGGAAGTCATCAGCGTACGCACGGCGTAGGCGATGGCCGGAGTGGGAGCGGCATCGGGAATCACAATGGGCGTGACGCCTGCGCCGGCGAGTACGCGCGCCGCTTCGGCCACGAAGCTTTCGCCGAGGAAACGGGGATCGCGGCCGACGAGCACGCGATGCGGGGCGGGGAGGGTTTTGACGTAAGCGGCGATTCCCGCAACCGCCAGCCGGATATTGGCGACTGTAAACTCGTCGGCCACAATGGCTCGCCATCCCGAGGTGCCAAATTTGATCGAAGTGCTCATCTCGTTCTCCATGCGCGGCAGCTCTGAGCCGCAAAGTTCATACTGCAACACCGGGCCCGGATCGGCAAGGAGCGGGACAATTTTTAACCAGGTGTCGACTCAACGATCGGGACATGCGGTCCGAATTATCGGGGACGAGGGTCTTGTTGATCGGCGTAAGACGGTTGGATCACTGAATACCACCGGGAGAATTATCGAGCGGAATCTCCGGGATGGCGTCAGTGTGCTTAGAAGATGTCCCGGCAAGAATTGGGAAATAGACCGCGTTGTTCTTCGGAACAGCCGTGAGGAGGAGACTATGCACCGGAAAAGATTCACGGGCCGCCGACAAAGGTTGGCGCTGGCCGCTGTTATGGCCGCTGTGGCAATGGCTTTGGCAGTCATTCCGCCCGGCGCGAGCGCGCAAAGCAAACCGGAAGAAGCTCAACCCAGCCAAGCCACGCCCGCCGCAGCGGAGGAGCAACAGAACGTGCTCACGATTTTTCTGAAGAATGCCTCCAGCCAGAACGACCTGAACGACATTCAAACCGATCTGCGCAATGTATTGCCAAGGGCGAGAATCTATGGCATTCAGACGCAAAACGCCATCACGGTGAAGGGCACGGCCGAAGAACTCACGACGGCGCAAAAGCTGATCGCAGATCTTGACCGGCCGAAGAAAATCTATCGGCTGACCTACACCCTGACCGATTTCGACGGGGGCAAACGGGTGGGATTGCAACAATTCACTCTACTCGCCGGTCTGGGAGAAAAAACGACATTCAAGCAGGGCAGCCGCGTGCCGATTGTGACCGGGACATTCGAAGGCCAACCGGCGGGCACACAAGTGCAATACCAGGACATCGGACTGAATATTAATGCACAAGTTAACGGGTCGCCGGATGCGCTCAGCCTGCATACGAAGATCGAGCAATCGAGCCTTGGGGAAGATAAGTCCGTTGGCTCGGCGCAGGATCCGGTCGTTCGGCAGACCACGTTCGATGAATCCTCGGTATTGCCAGAAGGCAAGCCGGTGGTTCTTGGGGCGCTGGATCTTCCGGGCACCACGCGGAGGCAGGAGATCGCAGTCGTCGCGGATCTGGTCCGCTAGAGTTCCTCGCGAATCTGTGTTGCCACGCCGGGCGGAGCCGGGGCGTTCCCGCGTTCCGCTTCGGCAAGGTTTCTTCGAGATTGAAATTACGAGCGCCGCTTTCGAGTGGACGGCTGCCGCGAAATGCACGGTCCGGCGTAAAGTGGGGTCAGGATCGAATTCAATCAGGAGTGCCCATGATCGAAGCTACTTCGACCGCCCGCATCGTGATGACCACGGCGGCTAACCCTGAAGAAGCCGACCGTCTGGGCCGGACGCTCGTAGAGGAACGCCTGGCTGCCTGCGCCACACTTCTTCCGCCGGTTCAATCGATCTATCGCTGGGAGGGAAAGATTGAATCGTCGGCTGAGATGGTGCTTCTGCTTAAGACTGGCGTTGACCAGTTGCGTGCTCTCGAGGAACGGCTCCGTGAGTTGCACAGTTATCAAACGCCTGAGTTTCTGGTGCTTGAGATCGAGGCCGGGAGCCATTCCTACATTCGATGGCTGCGAGCGAATGTGGGTTCGCCGCAGAGTACCAAAGTGTAAACGGACGTCATAGGCGCAAACCGCCCCTCTGGTATCCTTGTTGGGGTTTGTCCTCATGCGCTGGCTCTTGATCGTTTTTCTCGTTTCCCTTGGGGCGCTGCTGATTGCGGCTGCGGGGGCTGCGCGTCATATCTGGCGGCATCGAGCGAAGCCGGGGAACAGACCTCCAGCGGGTGTTGAGCGAGCCGATGAGCCAGACCTCCAACTGAAACCCTGATAATTTTGTAATGAGACGAGTTGACCGGCGGTTTCGCCAAGAACAGTCAGGCTCAACGTGTGGTCATACACTAAGCACTGCCGCAAGATTGAAGAACGAAAAGTGATTTGTTGCCGAAAGGAACTCCCCAGACGTGAGCACCAAGACACCCGAACTCGCAAATGCGAAGGCCCTTACCGATATTTCCATCGCACATAGCCCCGATTCCGACGATGCGTTTATGTTTTATGCCCTGGCGACGCAGAAGATCCGCGTGCCCGGCTACCGCTTTAACCACACGCTCAGCGACATTGAGACTCTCAATCGCCGCGCGCGCGAAGAAGCTTTTTACGATATAACGGCGGTCAGTTTTCATGCCTATCCGTATCTGCAGGAGAATTACGCTCTGATGGGCTGCGGCGGCAGCGTGGGCGAGGGCTACGGGCCCATGGTGGTCTCGAATCGCGTGCTGGATGTCAACGACCTGGGCCGCATTCAAGTCGCAGTTCCCGGCGTGTTGACGACGGCCTATCTTGCCCTCAAGATTCTGAATCCAGAGATCAAGACGGTTACGGTTCCATTCGACCGCATTATTCCCGACATTCTGGCGGGCAAATATGAGGCAGGGCTCATCATTCACGAGGGCCAGCTCACCTATTCCACGAGCGGTCTTTTCAGGGTGATTGACCTGGGAGCCTGGTGGCGCGAAACCACTGGTCTGGTGCTCCCGCTGGGTGGCAACGCCATTCGCCGTTCGCTGGGCGCCAAGGCGCACAAAGTCCTCTCCAAAGCGCTACGCGACTCGATTCGATATGCCCTGGACCACCGGGAGCCGGCCCTGGAGTATGCGATGCAGTTCGCACGCGACCTGGACACCACAATGGCCAGCCAGTTTGTGAGCATGTATGTGAACGAGCGCACGCTCGACTACGGCGCCGACGGCCGCGAAGCAATCCGCAAGCTGCTCGCGATGGGGCACGAGCGTGGCATCATCCCGATCGCTCCGCAAGTGGACTTCGTGGATTAGCGCGAATTCCCGATCGGCGTCGTCGATGTTTCCGCAAAAGGATTGCGTGTCTGTCCCGGGCGGACACAGTACCGGTGGGGCGCTGAGTCCGCCCAAAAGTCATTGTTGGGGTCCAACAAACCTCGCCTCGTTTCTAAATATTTTCTAATCTCTGCCGATGCTTCTAAACAGGAGCATTGCCCGGATGACCTCGCACGAATCTCCTGCACTTCTGCTTGCATCGCCCGATCCGGCTCTTCTTGGCGCGGTGGAACCACTCCTCCGGTCGGCCGGAGCGCGCGTCGAAGTGGTTCTCTCGGCAGAGGCGGCGCTCGCGTTCCTTGCCGCCGGGAATCCGCCTGCGCTGCTGGTGTTGGATGCGAGCCTGCCCGATATGCCGATTGGCCAGTTGCTGGCCGCGGCGAGGGCCATGGGCGAAGGCTCGCGCGCACCCATTGTGCTGATCGCAGACAGTGTGACGCAGGAATGGATCGACCGTCTCGCCGATGGCGTGATCGACGACCTGATCCTGCGCGGGGCTGAAAACGCCTACTGGCAGCTTCGGATCGACTTGTTGCTGCGTCACCAGCGTCTGGCGCTGGAACTTGAGACTCTGCGCGAGGCCGCCATTCGCAATGCTCAGTTCGACCGGCTCACGGGTGTCTACAATCGCGAGACCATGCTCTCTATGCTGTTCAGGGAGACCGACCGGGCGCAGCGCATGAACAGCTCCTTGTGCCTGGTGCTTTTTGATATTGACGAGTTTGGCCATTGGAACTCGCGCCTGGGCGTGGACGCGAGCGATGAGCTGCTGTGCCAGGTGGCGAGCCGGACCGGTGCGCTGTTGCGCAGCTACGATTTGCTGGGGCGGCCGGGGATGGACGAGTTTTTGATTGCGCTGCCGGCGTGCAGCCTGGCGAGCGCGATGATCCTGGTCGAGCGTCTTCGCGTAGAAGTTTTCTCCGTGCCCTTTCGCATTGCGGGCGAGGCCATTCGGCTTTCCGCGTGCTTTGGCATTGCCAACAGCCGAGGCCGATCGCCGGTAGTGGTTCTGCGCGAAGCTGAGAAGGCGCTGGAGTGGGCAAAGGCCGCCGGGCCGGAGTCCATCCAATGTTTCGGATGCCCGCAGGACCCCGCGCCTTCGCCGGTAAAATTTCTTTCCGCGAGTTCGGACGACGAATTGTTGGCGTGGTAGCGGGGGTCTTTGTCCGGGTGGGAAAATCCGGGGCTCGGTCTACGTTGTCATAGCGACTTCCAATTCCAGGAACTCCTGGAATACGTCATTGGAAAGCAGCCGGCCGCGCGATGTGAGCCGTACGCGCGCGGCGTCGGCGATCAACAGGCCATCGGCGACGAGGCGCTCGACTGTATCCATTGCCGCTGAGACCTTCTCGATACCGAATTCCTGCGTAAGCGCGGCGAGGCCAACTCCTTCGTTCATGCGGAGCCCGAGAAACCATGCTTCCTCGAATTGCTGCGCGGGCGAGAGGCGCGTGATCTCGGGCGTTGCAGGGCCTGCGAGATACGCTTTCAGATCGTCGGTGGTCGTGGAGCGAAGCACAAAACGGCCGGCAGGGGCTAAAGCCCCCGGTGATTGGGCGCCGATTGCGGCACGACTGAACTCGTGCCCTGATACGAGGCTCGCTTCATGCAACATTGAGGACGCATCCAGACCGACTCCCAGATATGGTCTGCGTTGCCAGTAGCGCATGTTGTGCTTCGATTCGAATCCGGGCTGGGCGAAGTTCGAGATTTCGTATTGGCGCAGGCCTGCTTCTTCAAGCCGCTTGATGGCGCGCTCATACATGCGAGTGATTGCATCGTCACTCGGAACCAAACCGGCTCGATAGCGAACGCCACCGTTAAGCATTTCGCGCCCCAGCCTCGAATCCTCATCGACTTCAAGCATGTACACACTGGCATGGGGCACGCCGGAGTCGATGAGCGCGACCAGAGACTCTTCCCATGAGGCGAACGTCTGTCCGGCCAAGCCTGCAATCAGATCCACATTCAGGTTCGCGATTCCCGCCGCACGCAGCCGCTGCAAATCGGATTCGACGATTGCGCGGCCGTGCAGACGACCGCTTCCATGCGCTTCGGAGTCAACAAAGGACTGCACGCCAAGGCTCACGCGGTTTACGCCTGCGGCCACCATCGCTTGCAACGTTGAGTCGGCTATTTGGCCAGGCGCGCATTCCATGGTGATCTCCGCGTTGGTGTCGAGATCGAATTGCGCTCGAATCGAATTGAAGAGGCGCAGCAGCAGATCGGGAGCCAAGAGACTGGGCGTTCCGCCGCCGAGATAGATCGTGTCCACGCGCCGCGGGCACTCCGTGCCCATACTTTTGGACCAGACGGGTGCTCGTGAAAGATCTTCGATGAGCCGGTTGACATAGCGCTCATGATCCGCGGCCGGGTAGACGCCCGAGGCGAAATTGCAATAGGTACACTTCGACCGGCAAAAGGGGATGGAGACGTAAATCCCAAGCGCTGTGTCGCCGCTACCGGTCATGAAAAGATTGTTTCACGAGGCCTCAGTCCTGTTGTTCGGGAAATCTCTCCCGAGGCTCATGCAATCATTGATTAGAGGGAGATCCGGATTTGAAAGCCTGGCCTATTGTTGCCATCCTCGTTATCCAGACCATCCTTGTTCTCGGGCATTGGTTCGTTTACTCCACCTTCATCGCTTTCAATCCAGGTCTGGCTCCCGCTGCGGCCGCCGATCTGCGCATCGCGATGCTCATCCTGGCCTTCAGCTTCGTTGTTGCCTCGCTGCTTTCCTTCCGCTATTCGAATCCCGTCGTCCGGGCCATCTACTGGGCTGCGGCTGTCTGGCTCGGATTCGCGAATTTCTTTTTCTGGGGCTCAATCGTCCTTCGGCTGGCGTGGCTGGCAATTAAGTTTTCACATCTGGCCGTGAATCCCGACGCTTTGCGGGCGCCGCTGGCGGGCGCCATCTACTTGATCGCGGCTCTCACCGGAATCTACGGCCTCATCAACGCCCGCATCATCCGCATCCGCCGCGTACCGATAAGGATTTCTAATCTTCCGGCATCGTGGCGCGGGCGCAAAGCCGTTCTGATGAGCGATCTGCATCTGGGAGCCATCAACGGCGTACGTTTTTGCCGGCGTGTCGTCGCGGCGGCCTCGCAACTTCAGCCCGATGCGGTCTTCATCCCCGGCGATCTTTTTGACGGCACAAAAGGCAATCTTGATCAATTGCTAACGCCGTTTCACGCGCTCAAGCCGGCGCTCGGCGTTTTCTTTTCCACCGGCAATCACGAGGAATTCACTTCGCCGAAGCCATACATCGAGGCCATTCGGCGGGCGGGCATCCGCGTTCTGGCAAACGAGGAAGTTGCGGTCGATGGCCTCCGGATCGCAGGAGTTTTCTATCACGACTCGTCGTCGCCGCTGCACATGAAGGCTGCGCTCAGCGGCATGCACGCGGAGGATCCCGAATCCGGCGGAATTCATCCGGCGATTTTGTTCAATCATGCTCCGGCGCGTCTGCCGATCGTGGAACAGGCAGGTTTCAGCCTGCAACTCTCCGGCCACACGCACGGTGGACAATTTTTGCCTTTTACCTGGATCACGCGCCGCGTCTACGGCCGCTTCACAAGCGGACTGCACAACTTTGGATCGCTCCAGGTCTACACGTCTACCGGCGCCGGAACCTGGGGTCCTCCGATGCGAGTCGGCACGCGGCCGGAGATTGTCCTGCTGGAGTTTTCTTAGGGGCTCATCGTTTATTGGCACGCAATTCTGGGAACATGGAGAATCCCGTCTTGAGCACTGAATCGAACGCGTCAGGATCGACCGCAACGCGCCAACCCGTGATCCGTACTCACCTTACCGGTTTCAATCTGCTTATGAGCCCGCGCCTCAACAAGGGAACGGCTTTCACTGAAGCAGAACGCGACACGTTCGCTCTGCACGGCCTGCTGCCACCGCACATCGGGACCCTCGAGAACCAGCGCGCGCGCCGCAAACGAGTGCTCGACAGCCACCCTACCGTGTTTGACAAGTACAGCTACATGCGTGACCTGCAGGACAACAATGAGACGCTGTTCTATTCGCTCATTGCTAACAACATCGAGGAGCTGCTGCCGATTGTCTACACGCCGGACGTGGGCGAGGGCTGCCAGCGCTTTTCCGAGATCTGGCGCAAGCCGCGCGGTCTGTTCCTCAGCTACCCCAACAAGGGCCGTATGGAACAGATTTTTTCGAGTTCCCACTTCGATCCCATACGCTGCATTGTGGTCAGCGACGGGGAGCGCATTCTCGGACTCGGCGATCAAGGCGCCGGCGGCATGGGGATTCCCATCGGGAAAATGGCGCTGTATACGGCGTTGGGCGGCATTCCGCCGGAGCATTGCCTGCCGGTGCTGCTCGATGTGGGCACCGACAACGAGGCGCGGCTCAACGACCCCATTTACATCGGTTGGGAGCACAAGCGCGTTCGCGGACAGGAGTATGACGATTTTATCGAAGCCTTTGTGTCTGCCGTCGAACGCCGGTGGCCGCACGTTCTTTTGCAGTGGGAGGATTTTGCCGGCGTGAATGCGGCGCGCCTGCTGGAGCGCTACCGTGATCGGCTGTGTACCTTCAACGACGACATTCAGGGGACCGCGGCCGTGACGACAGCCACGCTGCTCGCGGCGGTAAACGCAACCGGCATTCCGCTGCGGGAACATACGATCGCGATGTTCGGCACGGGATCGGCGGGCGCCGGAATTCTCGATCTATTGATTACCGCAATGAAAGAAGAAGGCCTGAGCGACGAACAGGCGCGACGGCGCATTTACGCGTTCAACCACCTCGGGTTGCTCGTCGAGGGGGGCGAGGGAATTCGTCCCGCCCAGCAACCGTTCGTGCGCAAACGCGAGGACATTGCCGGATGGAAGCTGTCAACATCAAACACCGGCGTCATCTCATTACTCGATGTCGCGCGAAACGCAGGCATCACGGTGCTGGCCGGCGTGAGCGCGCAGCCTGGCGCGTTCACTGAGGAGATTGTGCGCGAGATGGCGCGCCATACGCCGCACCCAGTCATCTTTCCGCTGTCGAATCCCACCTCACAAAGTGAAGCCGCGCCTGCCGATCTGTTGCGGTGGACGGATGGCCGCGCCATCGTCGGCACGGGCAGTCCGTTTGCTCCGGTCGAAGTCAATGGCAAACTCGTCCACGTTGCGCAGGTCAACAACTCCTATATCTTTCCCGGTCTCTCGCTTGGAATCCTCGTCAGTCGCGCTCGGCGCGTCACCGACGGCATGATTATGGCGGCGGCTAAAGCGCTGGCTTCGCTGTCGCCCGCGCGCGTAGACAAGAGTGCGCCGCTGTTGCCGCCCATTGCGGACTCTCGTAAAACGAGCGCGGCGGTCGCCGCGGCTGTGGGGCGGCAAGCGATTGCTGAGGGAGTCGCCGACGCCTGCGACGAAGCCGAATTCGCTGAAAGAATTCGCGGCTATGTGTGGGAGCCGGAATACCAGGAGTACGAGCGCATCATGATTTCTCGCTAGGTTTTCATTCCCCGGCCGGAACTTCTTCGAGCAATCGCTTCCACGTCTTTTGATTTTTGCGGAAACTTTTCTTCAGGTCCTCAAGAATCCGCTCGAAGTCCGCGTTGGTGCGAAGGTTGTTCCACGCAGGATTCTTCTGGAACCAGGGATAGTTTTCATTGCCGAGATAAATGGCGCGGCGCAGCCAATGGAGAGCTTCGCTTGAGTCACCGTCGACGGCAAAGTAGGTGGCGAGCCGGTAAGCCATTTCGCTGTCGGCCTCGGCAGCAGCCAGCGTGTCGTCCCTGAGCAACGCAACGCCGCGCTCTCGCGCATTCGCCTGCACATAACAGATGGCCAGCGTAGGCACGGCAATGCGCAGCGAGGAGTCGTCGGCGATCACGCCCTCGAGAATCTCGATGGCCTTTTCGAGATTTCCCAGCCGCATTTCCTGATAGCCCGACGAGGTGCGAAGCAGCGGATGGCGGGGCTCCAGCGCCAATCCCTTCTCCAACTCGTCGCCGGCCAGCTCGATTTGATTCTGGTATTGGTATACGCGGGCGCGATGGTTATAGAGAATGGCCGCGTTCGCAGGATTGAGTTTAAGCGCACGGCTGAATTCGGCCAATGCCTCGTCGTACATCCCGTCGCCACGCAACGCCAGGCCAGCCACCATGTGAACGTTCCAGTCATTCGCGGCGCCGGCGAGCAGGTTGGCAATGCCGTGCCGGGCCGACTCTTTCTCGCCGCGCGAAAGCAACATATAAATGCGGTAGAGATTGGTCTCGGTCGACGCGGGATCGAGCTTCAGCGCTTCATCGAAAGCGCGCCGCGCCCGCATGACATGAATCTGGCCGCCGAAGCCATGGCGTGCGTATTGCAGCTCGGCGATGCCCAGGCCGCTCCAACCAGCAGCGAATCCCGGGTCGGATTCAGTGACGCGCGTAAACAACTGATGAGCGCGGTCGAGATCGGTGAGAGAACCCGTGCGCACCATAAACGAGCTCAAAAGCGCCCGAGCCTGCAGATATCTTTCGCTGACCAGTCCGCGCAGCGAACCTTCGCGGGCAGGGCCGCGCGCCGAAGCGCGACCTGCATCCGCACTTTGCCCAGTGCGCGAAGATTCGATTCCTTCCGAGGCCCCCATTCCCTGCAGCGTGGCGAACACTTCATTTGAAATCTCCGACTGTACCGCGATCAGGTCAAGAGACGCGACGCGAATGGAGCCGCCGGTGCGTACACTCTGCGAAGCAACGTCGAGCAGTTGCCAGTTCAGGTCGAAACCGCTCTCGGAGCGAACGAAGTTCCCGGCGAGCACAAACTTCACCAGCAGCTTTTGGCCCACAGCCAGCGGATCCATCTGCACCCAGGGTTGCGCGCCGGCCAGAGGCATCAGCGCGCTCGAAGGCCGGACGACCAGCGATGGGATTCGCGCCAGCCGCGCGGCAATCGCATCAGCGAGCGCATATCCGTACAGCGGCGCCGCTTCGGTTGCGCCTAGATTCGCGAAGGGCAGCACAACCAGCGAATTCTGCGTTTTTTGCTCGCCTGCCGACTCGCGAAATCGCTCGGCCAACATGGAAAGCAAACCGGTGGTGCGTTTCTCCGCCTCGGGGCCGGTTGCAGGCAGGTTGGCGGCCGCATCGCCAGGAAGGATGCCAGTGTCGATGCGGAGGGCCTTCATGATCGTCTTGAGACCTTCGCGAACCTCGGCCGCTGATGCCGCGCGCGCGCCGGGATTCTTTTCCAGACAGGCGGCAATCACACTCTTGAGTTCCACAGAGATATCCGGGACGATCAAGCTCAAGTCGTCTGGCCCCAGAAACTGAATGGCGCGAATGGCCTGGAAATCTTCGGCATCGGCACGGGCGAACGGGTGGCGGCCACTGGCCAGCTCATAGAGAATCACGCCCAGCGCCCAAACATCCGATTGCACGCTCGAATGTCCGGTGACAAACTGCTCCGGCGCCATGTAGCGGATGGTTCCCCCGCGAGCCGTGTAGGTGGATGGCACTGGCTTGTCTTGGGCCAGCGCAGGCCTTGCAGCGTCGGAACGCGCATCTTCGGGAGCGATGCGCCGGGCGAGACCGAAATCCAGAATCTTCACCAGTCCGCCATCGGTGAGCATCACGTTCTGGGGTTTCAGATCGCGATGGAAGATGCCGAGTGCGTGTGCCGCTTGCAGCCCGTCGGCAATCTGAATTCCTACCGAGAGCAAAAGCTGCAGAGTCGCCGGGCCACGGGCGATCAATTCGTCGAGCGGCTGGCCGGGCACAAATTGCATGGCGATATATGCTTCGTCGCCGCTCTCGCCGACCTCGTAGATCGCGCAGACGTTGGGATGCTCGATGGCCGAAGCCAGGCGCGCCTCGCGCAGCACCGTCGAACGCATCTGCTCGGCTGTGAGCAGGCCGGTGTGGAGCATTTTGAGCACGACGGGACGCTGCAGCAGAGTGTCATTGGCTGCGTACACCACGCCGCTGCCTCCGGCGCCAAGACGCCGCAGAATCTCGTAATGGGCAATTGTCTTGCGCTTCATCGCTCAACTCAAGTCTAGCTGCCATCGCGTAAGGACTGTCTCAAGATGAAGATCTTCGCTGCGTCATTGTCGATCTGTTAACGTCGAATTGACGATGGACGACATGAATGGATTCGCGGCAAATGGCAGGCGGCGGCCGGCCCAGCTCCCATTTGGTGCGATTCCGCGTCCAGCGATGCTCGCATTCGCGTTGGCGCTCGTCGCGCCGTTCTCTTCTCTCGTGGCACAGCAAAACGCAGGGCAACAGCCGCCGCAGCAGAATCAACAAAACGCACCTGCAACTTCCGCTCCGGAAACCGAATCTCCGTCTACTCCGCAGCAACCGGGAGCGCGCGCGCAGCTCCACACCGGAACCAGTAGCGGCCTTGATACCGATGCACGCTTCGAGAATCTTCTCGCCGATCACCAGTACCTTCGTGTCCAGGCACAGCTCGATCAGTTACCCCCGGAAAAGGCGCAGTTCTATCGCGGTATTCTTGCCAACCGATCGAACCAGCTGGAACAGTCGGTGCAGCTTCTTGATCCGCTTGTGGAGAAAGTGAGTGCGAGTGGCGACACAGCCCGCGAAAAACTTTTGCGCATCACGCTCGCCGAAGATTACCTGCGCCTTGGCGACTGGGCCAAAGCTGCTCAGGCCTACCAGACGCTCGACGATCGACTTCGCGCGAACTTGAGCTCCGGCGAGCAGGACGAAATTGAAATGCCGCTCAAAATGCTGCCACTGGTCAGGGACAATCCGCCCATTACGATCGACCCTTGCGATTCCTTCAGGCTTCAGGTCAGCAACGATCCTCTGGGCCTCATCGATGTGCCGGTTTTTATTGACGCGCGGTCCCACAGCTGGATGCTCGACCCGACCGCGCCATTCAATCTGATTTCGCGGTCGATTGCGCGAAATATCGGTCTCGAGGTCTCGCAGAAATCCGCCACAATCCAGACTCTTACCGGACGCCCAATCGAAGTTCACTCCACCGTGATTCCGCGCTTCACAATCGGCGGCCGGCTCACGTTGCATAATGTGACCGCCTTTGTATTTGAAGATGCGGACTATTCCTTTCCGCATTCCGGCTATCAGGTTGAAGGCGTCCTCGGGTATTCTGCGCTCGCCGCGATGGGAAGAATCACGGTTTCTGACAACGCCATCGAGGTAGATCCGGCGAAGGAGATCGATCCGAAATCCGACCAGGAGCGTCTCACCAGCGGCGCCCGTTTCTATCTCGATGGCGACGAAATCATCGTCGCTATTGGCCGGTCGCAGCATTCCAGCGCCGGTTCAAACCTGCAAGAAGCTTCAGCCGGCAGCCAAGGCGATGGCGATGAAAGCGATGACAGGATGTTCGCAATTGATGCGGGTGGCCAGCAGACATACCTGACGTCGCGCTGGTTCGACGAACACGCCGCCCAGTTCAACGGCCAAAAGATGGAGCCATTCTCGTTTCCCGGCCTGGATTCCGGAGCGAGGTCAGCGTATGTCGCTGAAGATGTGCCATTGGCGGTCGGCGCTAAAACAGTTGACCTTCATTACATTCCGGTTCTCACGCAGCCTCTTGGCTCACTCGCGCGCGATAGCGTATATGGGGTGATCGGTATTGACGGACTCGATCAACTGAGCAGCTACACCTTCGACTATCGGACCATGCGGTTCAGCGCGAGGGGCGAGTAAGTAGGCTGGGAACCGTCCGGCGGGCGCTGATCGCTATTTCTTGTCATTCTCCAGCTTCGCCTGACCGCGCCGGCCCAGCGTGAGAACGGCGATTCCAAATACCAGCAGCACTAATCCCCACCACAGATTGGCGTCGATCCCCATGCTTTTTGCATACACGTCCATGTTGGAGCGCGTAGACAGGCCGAAGGCCGTGAGGATGGTTCCGATCAAGGTGAACAACATCCCCATCGAGATACGCGGATCGTAGAACATGATTTTCCTTCCTGCTCAAATGAAGATCAGGTTCACGGCGATGGCGACCAGCAGGATCGCCGCGGCCATTGCCTCAGGACGCTTCCACCACTTTGCACTCGTCGATGGCCGCGTCACCAATGAGTGCACGAGCCCTTTGAGTTCCTCTTCCGCTCGCGGTTTTGTCAACGCGCTTACGGTCACGGTCGCCAGAAGGCTCACAAGGAACGCCAGCAGCGCCGTTTCCAGGCCGAGCACCATTTCGCTTGCGGGATGAAACAGCGCGGCAATCCAGCCGCCGCGGATGCCAGGCTGTTCGCCTTGCGGCAACGCGGCCCCGTGATACATAAGAGCTGCCGCTGCTCCAGCAATTAATCCTGCAAACGCGCCGTGCCCGGTCGCGCGCTTCAAGAAAACTGCCAGCAACAACACCGCAAACAGCGGAGCGCTCACGACGGCGAAGACCAGCAGCATTGCGTCAAGCAAGCTTTCAAAGCGAATTGCAGCGCATCCCGCGCCGAAGGCAAGGAGCACGCCGCTCACTGCTGCCCATCGGGCCACGGCGAGCAGCCGCTTGTCAGTGGCGTTTCTGGCCAGCAGCACTTGGAAGATGTCGCACGTGAAGACCGTGCTGAACGACGTGATGCCGGCAGCCACGCCGCCCATCAGGCAGGCCAAAAGGGCGGCTACTCCCAGCCCCAGCAGGCCGGTGGGCAGCAACGCAATGAGGACGTTCGGCGTGGCCATCGCGTAGTCGAGTTCCGCGTGGCCGTTGGACATGATTGGCTTTCCATCCGCGCCGGCTTTTGCCGGTACCAGGCCGCTGCCCGCTTCCGCTACCGGCGGCACAACTGTGATCTCGTGATAAATGACCCCATTGTCGTTGTGAATCACGATTGTCGTGTGCGGAGTAGGCAACGTCGCGGCAATCAGTCCCGGAACGACCACGATGAAGGGCACAAACACGCGTACCGCGGCGGCGATGATCGGACTTCTTCGTGCCGACTCAACATTCTTCGCCGCCATCGCCGTTTGCAATAGCCTGAAGTCCGTGCACCATGTCCCGCCTCCCAGCAAAAGGCCCGTGCCGAGTATGAGCGCAATTGCGCCGGCGCCCATGGAGTGCGCGCCCACGTGAGTTCCGGCGGTCGACCCTTGAGACAGGCTGTGCAAAGAGGCCGCCGCAGCCGCTGCCTTCAATCCGCTCCAGCCGCCGATCCTCTTCAATCCCATCAGGACGACCGGCAGCAACCCGGCGAGAACAAGGCAAAATTGCATCGCCAGGTTGTACATCGCTGCGCCGAGCCCACCGAGCAGAACATAGGCCAGCACCAAAGCCGCAGGAAACCCCATAGCGAGGAGCAGAACTCCGGTAGGCGGCAAGTTCAATGTGCCGGCGACTCGATCGAAAACATGGAGCGCCACAAAGACGCGCGCCATGGCATAGAGTGCGATCCCCGCGCTGAATAAAGACATCGCTACAAAAAGAAATGCATTCAGCACGCGCGTCTTTTGGTCGAAGCGGAGGCCAAGATATTCCGGAATCGAGCGAATTGTCTGTGCGCTCGAAGCAGAGCCTGAATTGGGGCCGTAGAAGACGGGCATGAGGTATAGGCCCGCGAAGAGCATCGCAGGAATCGAGCCTAGCGCGAAGAATCCGACGCTGGCCAGCCCGTATCTAGCTCCGGCCGCGCCCATGCCCAGAACTTCCTGGGAGCCGAGGCCTGCGCCAAGCATTGCCATGCCGCATAGCCAGGCGGGTAAAGACCGCCCGGCCTGCATGAACGCCCGGCTTCCCGTCATTGCCGGCTTGAGCGAGAATCCTGCGGCCAGCATAAAGAAGGCGTAGATCAACAAGATCAGCGAATCAGCCGCGGCAAGATTGGGCACAAACGTTCCTTCCATCCTGATGGTACCGAATCCGCGCGGCCAGCTCCCGGGCGTCGACCGCGATTCCCCCAGGCCGCCGCAGCGAGGTCCATCTTTCGCCACGCGCAAAAAGGGCGGCAGGGAACGAGCCCTGCCGCCTCCCGATTTTCTGTCAACTCTATTTACCTGTAATTTGAAGCACTCGTGTTTCTACCTCGCTCCGTTCGAGGTTCCGATTGCTGCCTAGCAAGCGGCGCGGAAATCGCGGCGCTGCACTGCTATTGCTGCTGCCCCGAGCCGGGTGCAGGAGGCGGAGGCGGCGCTGCTTCAGGAGCACCATCCGGCGGTGGCGGCGCCTGCGGCCGGTGGAACTGCCCGTCTGGCCCGTGGAACTGGTTGCCCGGTCCGCCCATACCGGGCCCACGCCCGTCGCGTCCCCACTGGCCCGGTCCACGTTCGCCCATTCCGTCGTGCATTCGATTCTGGTGCATGGTCTGGAGCTGTTTCCACTGGTCCGGTTTCAACTGCATCCGAATGTCCAGAAGAAAATGCGCGTTTGCCTTTTCAAGATCCGCGCGCGCACTCACGACTCTATCGATTTGCGCTTCGATGGCCGCGCGGTCCGGAGCGTCGGCCTTCATCAGCGGACCCATTTCCAACTCCGCCTTCTGCAATGTGGCCTGCATGTCAATCAATTTCATGCGATGATCCTGCAGAATTCCATCCATCGCCTTGCGCTGATCGTCCGTCAGGTTTAATTGCTTCACGACGTCCGGGTTGTTCCAGAATCGCCCGTTTGCGAATCCGAACGAGCGTTCCATTGGCGGCCGATGCTGCCCGAAACCAGGTCCCATGCCTGGCCCGTCAGGCCCTTGCGCACATGCCAAGCCCGTTGCCATCACCACTCCCGCTACCGCCAAAACCAGTCGCACAGCTTTCAAAATCTTCATCGATTTCCCCTCCCTTGAGTCCAAGGGACCTTTTCTCGCCTTCTCGTTTGATTTCTCTTTTTTGTTTAACAGTTTCTTCAGTTCGTCCCGTTGCTTTCCATCATTTGCGCCAGTGGCTCCATGGCCGCTGGAACCTGCCGCGATACATCACTGTCTACCGTTGCTAACAAATCCTCATTTTCGCTCGCTGGGCTTTTAACCGCGGTTGGCTGCTGCTTGCTTTTGGTCGTGACGGCGACGGGTTGCTCGGCGGCCTTGCGCTCGAGCGCGCCTTTTTGCTCCGCTGCTTTTATAGCCGCAATTCGCGCCGACTCTTGCCGCACATGGCGTTCGTACCATGTGCCTGAAAGACTTCCCGCGGCCAGAAGGCATCCCAAGGCCCAGCCTGCCGCCAGGCGCCATGTACGCTGCGCTGTCCTTTCCGCAGCCCGCGGCCGGCTGTAGGCGGCCTCACTCCAGGCATCCACGCTGGCCTTGAAGTGCTTCAACGCGCCCGCCACGATCGGATCGTCAATTTCTCCCGCCCATTGGTTTCTGCCGCTCATTGTTTTCCTCTCAACTCCGCGCGCACTCTGCCAAGCGCCCGCGACAAATGTGCTTTTACCGTGCCTTCGCTCAATCCAGTTGCCCGCGCAATCTCGCTCAACTCCTGCTCTTCCACATAGCGCAGCAGGAACACCGTCCGCTGCCGGGGGCTCAAGCCTTCTACAGCCTTCCAAACGTGCGCTACCTGCTCCCGCGCCAATATCTGATGCTCCGCGCTTCGTTCACCGTTCGGCAGCCAGTCGCTTGCCTCGTCTACGCTCACGGCATTGGCCTGCGTATGCCGCCAGAACTGCAATCGCCGGTTGCGCCAGTGGTCCTTCTGCAAATTGATGGCAATGCGCATCAGCCAGGTCATGGCGCTCGAATCGCCGCGAAAGTGCTTCCAGTTCCGGTGGGCCTTCAGGAAACACTCTTGCGTCAGCGTTTCCGCCAGATCCACGTCCCTGAGGGATGCCAGCAGAAAGCGGAAGATTTGCGGCCGGTGGCTTTCGACGATCGTCGCAAACTCGCGCGCGGCGATTTCCTCCGCGGCGTCGGCGGTCATCGGCTTAACGGCTGTCCCGGCTGCCATCGATTTGGTAGACGTCACCACGCGGCGCAAGTTTACAACCCCTACGTCCATTTTCGCCCCTAAGTGCCGAAATGCCCGGGAGAAGGAAAGGCCGCGTGACCCCCGCAGACCCCACAAGCGCTTTGTTCTTATCAATGGCTCAGGCGCGTTGCCCCGCAGTTTGGCACCGATTCACAGCCGCGCGGCACTTGCTCTTGTTACCGTGCGGCAACGCGCCCTTCCCGCGACGATATAATTCTCTGCGGCGGAGCGAGCCTCTCGCAGTAAACGCTGTTGCAAGAGAACGCGCCCTGCTGCCGGGAATTGTGAACCACACCGATTGGAGAAACAGATGATTTCACGTCGAGAATTTGTCAACGGATTAGCAGCGGGGGCGGCAGCCTCGGCCTTCGCATCCACGGCGAAGAGCTATGCGCAGATTCTCGGCGCCAACGATCGGTTGAACATTGCGATCAACGGCCTGAACGGCCGCGGTTACGCGCATCTCGCTGGGTTGGCCGCCAACAGCAAGACAGCTCGCGTGGCTTATATCTGTGACGTGGATTCCGGCATCCTTGGCAAATTTGCGGCCGCGGCGGAGCAAAAGCTCGGATATGCGCCCAAAGCGGAGACCGACTTCCGGCATGCTTTGGAAGCGAAAGAAGTCGACGCCATCACGATTGCCACTCCCGACCACTGGCATACTCCGATGGCGGTGCTGGGCCTGAAGGCCGGCAAGCACGTTTACGTCGAGAAGCCGTCCAGCCAGAATCCGCGCGAGGGAGAGTTGCTGGTCGCCGCGCAGAAGAAATATGGAAAGCTCGTACAGGTGGGCGATCAGCAGCGGTCCTCCGACTACACCATCCGCATGATCCAGAAGATTCACGACGGGCTGATCGGAGACGCGTACATGGCCAAGTCCTGGTATGCCAATACGCGCGGGTCAATGGGCATCGGCAAGCCCGCGCCGGTGCCTTCCACGCTCAATTGGGATTTGTGGCAGGGCCCTGCACCGCGCAGCGAATACAAAGACAACATTCAGCCATACAACTGGCACTGGCTGCGCCGTTACGGCACCGGCGAAACGCTCAATAACGGCACGCACGAGGTTGACATTTGCCGATGGGCCTTGCAGGCCGAGATTCCCCATGCGGTAACCGCCAGCGGCGGACGCTACCAGTACAAAGACGACTGGCAGTTTCCGGACACGACCATCACCAACTTCGAGTATCCCGGCAAACTTATTTCGTGGGAGGGCCGTTCCTGCCAGGGCATGCGACTCTACGATCGCGATCGCGGTTCGGTCATCATGGGCACCAAGGGCTCGGTCGTGATCGATCGCGCAGGCTACGACGTGTTCGACTGGAAAGGCAAGCAGACCGATTCGTACCGCACCGGGCACGAAAGCTCAACCGGCGACCTGCTCAGCGCCGACACCATGACCGATGCTCATTTTGCAAACTTCATTGCGGCCGTTCGCGGCCAGCAAAAACTGAACTCGCCGGTCACGGTTGCAAATGTCACCGTGACAATGCTGCTGCTCTCGAACATCGCATGGTTTGTCGACAGGCTTTTGCGGGTCGACAGCGAAACCGCGCACATTCTCGACGATCCCGAGGCCATGAAATACTGGGCTCGCACCTATGAGCCCGGATGGGAAGTGACGGTTTAAGATCGGCGAGCTGAACGCGTCATTCTCAAGCGAAGGCCGCGTCGCTTCGGGCACGAAGGATCGGCGCTGCCGAATCCCCGCTCGGCGTAGAGCATCGAAATCAGTGGGAGTGTGAAAAATGCCCGTCTCTGACTCATCTTTACCTGCTGCCCAGGCTGGAACGATTGCCCTTGGCGGAGACTTGACTGTGAATCGCATGGGTTACGGCGCCATGCGCATCACCGGCCAGGGCATCTGGGGTATGCCGGCCGATGTCGATGCAGCGCTCGCCACGCTGCGCCGCGTGGTCGAACTCGGCGTGAACTTCATTGACACAGCGGACTCCTACGGCCCCGATGTCTCTGAAGAGCTGATCGCGCGCGCACTCTTTCCGTATCCCGCCGGACTCGTCATCGCGACCAAAGCCGGATGGACGCGCTATGGTCCCGGCGTTTGGCAGCACGACGCCAGCCCGGCGCACCTCCGGCAGGCTATCGAAGGCAGCCTGAAGCGCCTGCGCCTGGACCGCATCGACGTCTACCAGTTGCACGTTCCGGATCCCGCTGTCTCCTTTGACGCCTCGATGGAAACCCTCGCGGAGCTTAAAGAACAAGGAAAGATTCGCCACGTCGCTCTCTCGAATGTCACGCTCGAGCACATCAAGCGCGCGCAGAGAATTGTTCCCATCGTCAGCGTTCAGAACCGCTACAGCTTCTCGGATCGCGAGTGGGATTTCGTGGTGGATTATTGTGAGGCCAACAACATTGCGTTTCTGCCCTGGGGGCCGATGGCGCAAGCGCGCAAGGCTAACGAAGTGGTGGAACGGATTGCAGCCTCGCGGAGCGTTTCAACGGCCGTCGTCTCGCTGGCGTGGCTGCTGCGCCGTTCGCCAGTCATTTTGCCGATTCCCGGCACCAGCTCTGTGAAACATCTTGAAGAGAACGTCAGCGCGGCTGCCTTCCGGCTGACCGACGCTGAGTTCGCGGAGCTGGCTGCGGTTGTGCCCAAGCCCTATTGGTTGCGGGGATAGCCGCTTAAAACGGCCTTGAGCCGAGCGGGAGGATTTACTCTAATTCCAGACCGTCATGCTGCTCGAATCGCTTCGCCAACAAGTCCTTCGCGCCAATCAGGAGATCGCCCGTCGCGGCCTTGCGCCCCACACCTTCGGGAACGCCAGCGGGGTCGACCGATCCGGGCCCAAGCCCCTCGTAGTGATCAAACCAAGCGGAGTCGATTACGCGGCCTTGACGCCGGCAGATTTGGTCGTCACAGATCTCGATGGCAAGATCGTCGAAGGCTCGCTGCGTCCTTCGAGCGATCTCGATACGCACACGCTGCTCTACCGCGAGTTTCCGCAAATCGGAGGCATTGTTCATACGCACTCCGAATTTGCAACGGCGTGGGCCCAGGCGAACCGCCCGATCCCATGCCTCGGCACCACACATGCCGACTATTTTCATGGCCCCGTTCCCGTGACTCAGCCACTCTCCGCTGAGGAGGTCGCGTCAGGATACGTCCGGAACACCGGAGCGGTCATTGTGCGCTGCTTCCGATCCGGAGATCTCGATCCCGTAGCCATCCCAGGGGTGCTCGTGGCTGGCCACGCCCCGTTCACTTGGGGCAAGGACCCCGCCGAGGCCGTCGAGCATGCGGACGTTCTCGAGTACATTGCTCGGCTGGCTTTCCGCAGCGTGCTGCTGGGAGCGCCAGAGGCGGGTATTCCTGCCCACGTTTCGGAGTACCACTATCTTCGCAAGCACGGTTCGAAGGCGACCTACGGCCAGCGCTGATCTGGGTTGGCCTCGAATTGAAGACAAGCCGCTTTGCGCTACCGCCTGACGCCCAGAGTCGGGGGTGTGGTCAGCTTGACACACTCGCGATCCACGGAACTCCTGTGTTTTAGCCCAGTTGACGAAAGACTGTCGGCGTCTCGATTATCTACTATTTTCCATAGACGCATTTGGTTCTGCGGATGCGGGCTCTTGTTTTTTGCACCGGCGTTGTGATTTACTTCACTTTGAGTTGACATTTGTTGACGTTGCAAAGTCCATATCACGATTGTTCTCAGATAATTGGCTCGACACCTCCGGCGTAATGCCGCACCCCCAACGCGTGGCAACCGACGTGCTGTAAAGCAATCGATGTAGGAAAACCCCGCTCATGGAGACTAGCCTCCTTAACCGCGTGCAGGCTACGCTGCTGGCCTTGGCCACAGCTGCGCTGTTCGTGTTGGCCGTGCTGAATGTCCTTGAGCAGAGACAATATCCGCAGCCGGATGACGGAGTCTGGTGGGGCGAGGCTCCGGGCGGTCTGCAAGCCGAAAAGGTCCTCCCCGACAAGCCGGGACAGCGTGCCGGGATCCAGGTGGGAGACCTGCTGACGGGGGTCAGCGAATCGCCCACGGCCGATGTAAGGCCGGTTACACGGGTGGCCACTCTGGAGCGCGCCCTGTACGCCACCGGGCCGTACGGACAGGTCTACTACACCATTACGCGCGACGGCATACCGCTCGAAGCGCCGATCAAAGTCATTCCCGACCCGATGGATCACAGCCTCGAGTTCGGCCTGCGCGTGATCGGCCTCATCTACCTCATTATCGGCTTCTACGTGCTCTTCCGCCGCTGGGGTGCGCCGCGCGCCACGCATTTTTACCTTTTCTGTCTCGTTTCATTCGCGTTTTACGCGCTGAAATATACCGGGAAATTCGACACGCTGGATTGGGCGGTCTTCTGGACGAATGTGGTGGCCGAGGCGCTGCAGCCGGCACTCTTCCTGCACTTTGCGCTCAGCTTCCCTGAAGAACGCTTCAAGAATCTCCGCCGGCGCTGGCTGCTGCCCCTGGTATACGCGCCGGGCGCCGGAATGCTCGGTTTGTGGGTGTGGTCCATCGGAACGCGCGAGGCAACCAAGCTGCTGCTCGACCGGCTGGACCAGATCGCCACCGCGTATGACGCGCTTTTCTACGTGTGCGCCGCGCTGCTCTTTTTGCGCAGCTACAGCCGCGCCACCACGCCTCTGCTGCGGCAACAGTTGAAGTGGGTCACGCGTGGCACGCTGCTGGCGGTTCTTCCGTTCACGTTTTTCTATGCCATCCCTTATCTTCTTCACCTGAATCCGCCGCAACTCTTGACGAATCTGGCGGGACTGTCGCTGGTATTTTTGCCTCTCACGTTCGCATGGGCCATCGTCCGCTACCGCTTGATGGACACCGACCTGATCTTCAAGCGCGGCGTGGCCTACACGCTGGCCACGGCTCTGATTCTCGGCGGATACTTCGGGATCATTGCGCTTATCGCGGAGATCGTGCACCAGCGCCTGCCGGAGACCATGCGGGAGTGGGCTCTGATCGTCGCCATTCTGGTGACGGCCGCGGTCTTCGATCCGCTCAAGCGTCGCATTCAGAGTTGGGTCGACCGCGCCTTCGACCGGCATCGCTACGACTATCGCAGGGCGCTTGTTGAGTTTGGCCGCGGCCTCGGCTCTCAAACCGACCTTCAGACGCTGCTTGACTCCATCGTCGAGCAATTGCCGCGCACCCTTCTGGTTGCTCGCGTCGCCATTTTTCTCGCCGACGAAAGCGGCCGTTTGCGTTTGGCAGCTTCCCACGGGTTACCGGTCGATGTGAGCGCGGGGCAAGGCAATCTCTCGCTCGGCTTTCTGGATTTCGATCGCACCAAGGATCACTCGCATATCTTTTTCGAAAACGCTCAGGCGGCCCTTCATCTGCCGCCCGACCAGCAACGGGCAGCCGCCTTGCTCGACCTCAACTACTACCTGCCTTGCCGCGTGGCCCCTGTGCAACTGGAAAACGGCGAGGCTGCCAGCCGCACAATTGCCGTCATTGGCCTTGGCCGCACGCTGGGCGGCGATTTTCTTTCGAGCGAAGATGTCGAGCTTCTTGAATCCCTGGCCGGCTACATCGGCATCGCCATCCAGAACGCAAGCCTCTATGCGCGGCTGGAGGAGAAGATCGTCGAGTTTGAGCGGCTCAAGGAATTTAACGAGAACATCGTCGAATCCATCAATGTCGGCATCTTCGCGATCGACCTCAACGATCGCATCGAAAGCTGGAACGCGCAGATGGAGGCCATGTACGCTTTCAGCCGCGCCGAGGCGCTCGGCCAGGAACTTCGTTCCGTCTTTCCTTTGGAGTTCATCGAGGCGCTTGAGGGGTTCCGCAACGACCAGGGAGTGCACCACCTCTACAAATTCCGGCTTACCACGCGCGCCGGCGAATTGCGTACCGCCAACATTGCTATTGCACCGCTGCTCTCTCGCGATTTTGTTCCCGTGGGCCGCATCATTCTGGTTGACGACATTACCGAGCGTGTCACGCTTGAAACGCAACTCGCCCAGGCCGACAAGCTCAGCTCCATCGGGCTGCTCGCAGCCGGAGTTGCTCACGAGATTAATACGCCCCTCGCTGTGATCTCCTCCTACGCGCAGATGCTGGCCAAGCAACTGCGCGGCGACGCGCGCCTCGGACCGGTGCTCGACAAGATCACCCAGCAGAGTTTCCGCGCGGCTGAAATCGCCAACGGGCTGCTCAATTTTTCCCGTACCTCAACGACCGAGTTTCGCCCGACCGACCTTAATCAGGTGGTTCGCGACACGCTTTCGCTTCTCGAGCACCAGTTCAAAACGGCCCAGATTCTCATCGACCTCAATTTGGCCGACGAGCTGCCGCCGATCCACGGTAATCCCGGAAAACTGCAGCAGGTCTTTCTCAATCTGCTTCTGAATGCCAAGGATGCGATGCCCGGCGGCGGCCGCCTGACGATCGCCACGCTGGTCAACGGCCACGTCGAAGCCGTGATCTCCGACTCCGGCTCCGGCATTGCCCCCGAGAATTTGAAGCGCATTTACGATCCGTTTTTCACCACCAAGAACATGCCCGGCGACCGTCGCGGCACTGGCCTTGGCCTCTCGGTTTCCTACGGCATCATTCAGGAGCATGCCGGCAAAATTCATGTCGAAAGCGCGGTCGGCTCCGGCACAACATTTCATCTCGAGTTTCCCCTCTTAAGGAATTCTGTCCATGCTTGAGCCCACCACTGAGGACGCACCGCCCATGAACGCGACTGTCTCCGTGCCCGCCTTCGAAAGCAGCTCTCCTATTGCTTCGATCCTGGTTGTCGACGACGAGGCTGGAATCCAGGAATCGCTTGAGGTGTTGCTCTCGCTTGAGAATTACGCGGTGAAGACCGCGGCCAACGGCGAGGAAGGCCTGCGCATGCTGGACCAGTCGAGCTTCGACCTCGTCCTGCTCGACCTAGCTTTGCCCGGCCAGAGCGGCCTCGAGCTCCTGCCGCAATTGAAAGAGCGCCAGCCCGATGTGCCCGTCATCATGATTACCGCGTATGGCACCGTGGACAACGTTGTCGAGGCCATTCGCGCCGGTGCGGAGAATTTCGTCCAGAAGCCCTGGGACAATGAAAAGCTGCTCGCCGACATTCGTTCGGCGGTTGCACGCCACCGCGCCGAGGAAGAGAATCTCCAGCTCAAGCGCACCTTGAAGCAGCGCTACAACTTCGCCAATATTGTGGGCAAAAGCGATTCCATGCTTCGCGTCTTCGATCTGGTGGCGCAGGTTGCTCCCAGCCGCTCCACGGTTCTGATTCAGGGCGAAAGCGGGACCGGCAAGGAGATTATCGCCAAGGCGATTCATGCCAACTCGCCCCGGAAGGACAAGCCATTCGTCCCCATCAATACCGGCGCCATGCCCTCGGAGCTGCTTGAGTCCACGCTCTTCGGGCACGTCAAGGGTGCGTTTACTTCTGCTGTTGCCTCGAAGAAGGGCCTCTTCGAAGTTGCCAACGGAGGCACGCTGTTTCTCGACGAAATCGCCACCATGGGCCTCGATACCCAATCGAAAATTCTGCGCGTGCTGCAGGACAAGCGCTTTATGCACCTAGGCGGCATTCAGGAGATCCAGGTGGATGTACGGATTCTCGCCGCCACCAACGTGGATCTGCGCCAGGCAGTGCGCGATGGCCACTTCCGGGAAGATCTTTTCTATCGCCTCAACGTGATCACCGTTGACCTGCCGCCGTTGCGCGCCCGTCGCGAGGACATTCCGCTTCTCGCCCAGCACTTCCTCGACCTCTATGCCACCGAAAATAACTTCGGCCCGCGCAAGCTCTCAGCTGACGCCATGCGCGCACTCATGGATTACGACTGGCCGGGGAATGTGCGCGAGCTTGAAAACGCCATCGAGCGCGGCGTCGTGCTCTCGTCGGGGCCGCTTATCGGCGCCGAACTGCTACCCGGACACATTACCGGCCGCAGCTTTCAGGACGCGCTGCTCGAGCACAACCCCAACTCCTCGCTCTTTGACATCCTCGAAGTCATCGAGCGCCGCATCATCATCGAGAAGCTCGAACGGTGTAACTGGAACCAGACCGATGCCGCCGAGCAATTCCGCATTCCGCTCTCGACGCTAAACCAGAAGATCAAGCGGCTCAGCATCGAAATCCGCAAGAAGGGCAGGGAATAGGAAGACAGGGAACGAGGGACCAAGGGACCGAGGGAAAAGGTGCTAGGCTGAGGTTCACCGCTCTGCACCATACGACTTCTGGCCGGGAAAATTGCGAACTATGAACTGCGAACTATCTATGCCTTACTTCCTCTTCAAGTCCGAGCCCGGCGTTTACTCCTTTGACGATTTCCTGTGCAATGGCGAGACGGTGTGGGATGGCGTGACCGCGCCGGCTGCCGTCAAGAACCTGCGCGAAATGAGGCCGGGAACAAAGTGGATTTTCTACCACACCGGCGACGAACGCACCGCAGTCGGTGCGGGCACCGTCGTCAGCGTCGACGCGACCGATCCCAAAGTCCCCATTGTGCGCGTCAAGGCCGGCAAACGCCTCAAGCACCCGAAAACCCTCGCACAGATTAAAGCGGAAAAACTCTTCGCGCGGTCGCCTCTGCTGCTGATTGGACGACTGTCGGTTGTCCCGCTCACGAAAGAGCAGTGGGATTGGTTCGTAGCGTGAATTGAGCAAGGCAGCGGATCAAGGGCTTCGTGGAGGGAGCTATTCCTCGGCGGGACGCGACGCGAAGCTATCCGCGCGCCACTGGCCCGAGCGGCCAAACCGTTTTGCCATTGACCTCATTCAATACCTGCGCCAGGCCGGTATAGATAGCGGACGCTCCGCAGAGCAGCCCAACCCAGCCTGCAGCCTTGCTGATGGCGGCGTTGCCGAACGCATCGCCCGCAGCCAGCATAAAGAATAAGACGGTCAGAGTCGCGAAAACGACTTGCAATGCGCGATTCAGGCGCAGAGTTCCAATGAACAAAACGAGCGTGAAAACGCCCCATGCTGCGAGGTAGGCGGGAATCGAATACCCGGAGGGGCCGGCGAGGCCAAGCCCCGCGTGTGGCAAAGCGATCAGCGCTACCAGCGACAGCCAGAACATCCCGTAGCTGATGAAGGCTGTCGAGGCAAATGTGTTGCCCTTTTTCCATTCCATGATGCCGGCGATGACTTGCGCAAGGCCGCCGTAGAAAATCCCCATGGAAAGGATCATCGTATCCAGCGCAATGAATCCCACGTTGTGAAGATTGAGCAGGACCGTGGTCATTCCGAAGCCCATCAGGCCGAGGGGTGCAGGATTTCCTGATCTGTCAGGGACAATCGTGTCGGGCATGAACTTTCTCCTTGAGCAGCGGAAGGGAATCAATCGAGACACAACCGGACCACGGAATACAGAGTGTGTTCCGAAAGGCACGTTGAATCGGAGGGAATTCTAGCACGGCCTTTGCAGAGCGCGCATTAACCTTCTATTCATCTTTTCCTTCAAGCCACGCCTTGGTGTTCAGCAGTTGCCGCTGATCAAGCGCCCACACTTTGCCCGTTAGCTCATCCGGCGCCCGGCCTTCGCGCGCCGATCGTTCGAATTCGCTGGCCATGGCCTGCATCTTCGCGTCCAGATCGTCGACGAAGTTAAGCACAAGCGCCTCCGGAATCATAGGCAGCTTGGGCGAGCCGAACTCGAGCTTGCCATGATGCGACAGAATCATGTGCAACACGAGAGTGCGCAGGCGGTCAGGGAATCCGGCCAGCCCCGCAATAGTCTTCTCCGCCAGATCCACGCCCATCTGGATGTGCCCGAGCAGCACGCCTTCGACGGTGTAGTCGAATCCGGTGTCCCAGCTCAGCTCGCGAATCTTCCCGATGTCGTGCAGAATTACTCCGGTGACGAGCAGGTCGCGATCGAGCATGGGATAGTGCGAGGCGACGCGGTCGGCAAGACCGAGCAGGCTGACCACATGCTCGAGCAAGCCGCCCAGCCATGCGTGATGCAACCCCCGTGCGGCAGGCGCCACGCGATAGGCCTCTGCAATCGCCGGATCGTCGACCAGGGCTTGGAGCAGGCGCTTCAAATCAGGATTCGTTACACTTGCGACCACGGCTAGAAGTGCCGACCACAGCGCAGCTACGTCGCATGTGGTAGCGGGCAGCATATCCATCTTGTCCGCCTCGCCCTCTAGCGCCTTGCGCAGTTGATCCACTTTCACCTGCGCGCGATCGTCGTAGCGCGAAACGCTGCCGCGCACCTTAACCATGTCGCCACGATCAAAATCCTTGGCGATGCGCGGATCGCCAAGCTCCCAGACGCGCCCCTCAATCTGTCCCTTCTTGTCGCCAAGCGTGAGGCTCAAATAAGGTTTGTTCTGCTTTGTGGTTCGTTGCTGCTTAGCCAGCACGAGGAAGAAGGTGTCGAAGCCCTTGCCCTCGTCAAAGCCCATCAGATCGTCGATATAGATGTCTTTCATTCTGCCGAGAAGATTAACGCAAATCTCCGGCTCTGCCAAAGTCGCCGCTCGAAACAAGCAGCATTCTTCGCGCAAACAACAATGTGGGCCCGGGTGTGAGTCCCCGGGCCCCATGAACTGAAGAGCTGGACTTAAGCGCTATTGCTGGTTCTGCTGCTGCGGTTGCGGCGCCTCCGGATGGTCCGAGGGAGCCGGGGCGCCCGCCACTGGAGCAATAGGCGTTGGCTGCGGCACAGGCTTTGGCTGGGACTGTTCCTCGCTCTTCTTCTTATTGGCCAGACGAGTCTTGTCGCCTGTCGCCGTTGACGTCTTTTTCTTCTTCTTCGTGGAGGAGTCGCCCGACGCCAACGGGGCCGACTGCGTTTGCTGGTCGGCAACCTCCGCAGCACTTGGCGGAGTGGGCCCGGTTGCGCTGGCCTCTCCACCTTTGGTTTGCGGCTTCGGTGTCTTTGGCTCGCGGGCTCGCGCGCTGAAGCGAGTCTTCTGCGTAGAGGCCGTTGGCTCCAGCGGATTGGCCGGCTCTTGTTCCGTGTTCGAAGCGGTCTCGGGTAGCGCCCCCGCATTCTCGGTAGCCGAGTTGACCGTCGCGGAAGGAAGCGTCTCACGCGGCGCCTGACCGTAGCGGATTTTTTCCTTCTTGCCGGGTTTCTCGGTGGATGCTTCTTCCTTCTTGCTGACCTTCTTCCTTTTCTTTGTAGCTACAGGTGTTGCCGGTGGTGCGCTGGTCTGAGCCTGGTTGGCAGAGTCCGCCGGCGGCGCCCCCGAACCTGACTTATCGCGAAAACTGTGGGTGCTTTCGCGGAAACGTGTCCGTTCCACCTTGGCTTTTTTCTTCGGAGCCGGCGGCGTATATGCGCTGAAGCTGATGCTGGGGTGCAACTCCGCATAGGTCGCGCCAGTGTCGGTGTAGCCCGGCTTGATCCATATGTTGGCCTGATCGCGCATCTTGCTAAGGTAATCGTGAATCGACGGATCCATCAGGCTCATGTAATACGCCTGTTCCACGTCTGGCTCCACGTCCTTGAATGGCCGTGGTCCGCCCGGCGTGTGCTGCACAACCTTCAGAATGATGTATCCCTGCCGCGTCAGAATCGGGTCTGTGTATTGGCCCGTTTGCAGATCGAATGTCTTGTCTTCAAGCACCTTACCGAGCTGGCCCTTCTTGTACTCGCCCAGGTCGCCGCCCGAAGCCGCTGTCGTTCCGTCGCTAAAGCTCTTTGCCAACTGCGCAAAGTCACCGCCGGAGTGGAGCCGAGCTTCAAGGTCGTCGGCCTTCGCCTTGGCCGCCGCAACTTTCGCCGGATCGCTGGAGCCATCCGGCCCCGTCGAAAGCAGAATCTCGCTCAACCGCTCGCTTTCCGGCTGTGCGTAGTCCTGTTTATGTTCTTCGTAAAAACGCTCCACTTCTCCGGGCGTCATCTGGATATGCTCGCCGACTTCCTGCCGCATTACTTCCTGGGTGATGATCTGATTGCGAATGTTGGCCTTGAAGTCCTCAAAGGAAACGCCCTGATCCTTGGCCGCCTTCTCCAGGTCCTCAATTGAATCCAGGTTGTACTGCTTGCGGATTTCGTCCAGGCGCTTCACCAGTTCTGTCTCGCCGGTGATATTCAGTTCCTTGCCCTTCGAGAGCCAAAGTTGCTGGTCGATCAGGTTGCGCAGCAATTCCTTCCGCTGCGTCGCCATCTCCTGCATCGTTGCGTTGTGCTGCTGTCCTTCCTGGTCCAGCTCGGCTTCCGCGCGGTCATAGTCCGACTTGGTAATAATTTCGTCGTTGACGCGGGCGATAATGTCCTCGACCACCGACCCGCCGTAGGGGCTTTCCGGTTCGTTGACCTGGCTCAGTGCCAGAGTGGGCCACACCACCAGCAACGATCCAAACGCGACCATCGCAACTGCTCGAAAAAGTTTCAAATTCATAGATTCGACGTCCGGCCGGGTGGCTGGCGCCTGCTTTTCTGCCGCCTGATACATAGACGTCATTGTAAATCCCGGGAGAGCGAAAACGGAAAGCGGAGGACAGAATGCACTTGCCGCTCACGGCGGAAACTGCGCCAATTCCCGCTGGTACCGCGGTAACCCCGCTACCCGCGCGGCCGCGGGCGCGTCAAATGATTGAGTGCTATACTTTAGCCGAAGACGGCCTCGCGGCCTCAGTGCGAGCGGCTCTTTTATTTCCCTGGCCTTGCCAGTACCGGGCAAGGTCAATTTTTATCGGGCGGATATCCTGCAACGACCGGATTCGCTCGCAGGGGATGGAGATTTCGCTCCAAGGCGCTTGCCGCACGCGTCGTCTGGAGGTTCGGTTTGCCCATGACTCCACGCGCCCGCCGCGCATTCTTCGCCATTGTTGTTTTCTTCACTGTCTGCGCGGTGGCCGGCACCGTTCTCGAGCGCCGCGTCGGCGCGCAATCTTCGCAAGATGAGAGCCAGCTTCGCGACAGCCTGAAGCAATTCACTGACGTGTACGCGGTGGTAGAGCAGAACTACGCCGAGCCCATCACCCCGGACAAAGCGGACGACGTCATTTATGACGGCGCGATCCCAGGTATGTTGCAGGTCCTTGACCCGCACTCGCATTTCTACGATCCCAAAGCTTATGCACGTCTGCGCGAAGACCAGACCGGCCACTACTACGGCGTGGGGATGGTCATCCAGCAGCAGAATGACAATAACGGCAAGACCAAAGTCTACGTTGTCACTCCTTATGAGGACACACCCTCGTTCCGGGCTGGAATTCATCCCGGCGATCAAGT
Organism: uncultured Acidobacteriaceae bacterium; assembly: GCA_963762905.1. GTDB lineage: Bacteria > Acidobacteriota > Terriglobia > Terriglobales > Acidobacteriaceae > Telmatobacter. The sequence continues at coordinate 93,406 of CAVXMJ010000002.1, forward strand.
TTTTGCCGTTGACGGCAAGTCGACTGACGGCTGGACTTCTGACCAGGTAGCCAAAGCGCTCAAAGGGCCAAAGGGCACGCACGTCCAGGTCACGATGGTTCGCTATGGCCAGACCAAGCCGCTGGTTTTCGACCTCGTTCGCGACGAAATCCCGCATCCCTCCATTGACCTGAAATTCGAGATCCGTCCCGGCATTGGCTACATCCACCTCACCCAGTTCCAGGAGACCACGGGACAGGAGATGGAAGACGCGGTCAATGGCTTCGGCGACCTGAAGGGTCTGGTTCTCGATCTGCGCGAGAATCCGGGCGGCCTGTTGAGCCAGGCGGTCGATGTTTGCGATCACCTGCTCACCAAAGGCCAGACCATTGTTTCGCAGCGCGGCCGCGCCTACTCCGATCAGAACTACACTGCTACGCATGGCAATGACGGCAAGACATTCCCCATCGTTGTACTGGTGAACCGCGACACCGCATCCGCCGCGGAGATCGTGTCTGGCGCATTGCAGGATCACGATCGCGCCCTCATCGTGGGCGAAACCACCTTTGGCAAAGGCCTGGTACAGACGGTCTATAACCTCAGCGAAGACTCCGGTCTTGCTCTAACCACCTATCACTACTACACGCCGTCCGGCCGGCTCATCCAGCGCAATTATGCGGGAGTCTCGCTGTACGACTACTACAACCACGCTGGCTCCGGGCCCAGTCCCGATTCGTCAAGCCGCGAGGTTAAACTCACTGACTCCGGCCGCACGGTGTACGGCGGCGGCGGAATAACGCCCGACGAAAAAATCGAGCCGCCCACCACCAACCGCTTCCAGGACGAACTGGTCTACAAAGACGTTTTCTTCCACTTTGCGCCGGTATATGTGGCGACCCATCCCGTGGACAAAAACTTCCAGGTTGACGATGCCGTTCTCAGCGACTTCAAGAAATATCTCACCAGCCAGGATGTCGACTGGACCGAAGCGGATATCAACGGAGTCTCCGATTGGCTAAAGGCGCAGATCAAGAGGGACATTTTTACTATTCAATTCGGCCAGCTCAGCGGCCTTCGAGTGATCGCTGACTGGGATCCGATGGTGCAGAAGGCGCTTACCTACATGCCCGAAGCCCAGGCTCTTGAAAATAACGTACACAAGGTCCTGGCGGAAAAGGCGCAGGCGCGGGCCGACGGTAATCCCGGAGTCGGCGCCCAGCCTTGAGCGGCGCCGGAAGCTTTCACGCAAACAAAGAGGCCATCCCAATGGGATGGCCTTCTTGTTTGGTGAGGTCGACTTAGGGACCGTGCCGATGCGCTCAGCACAGGCTGTTGGAAAGAGAATCGACCCTGCCGCAGACACCAATTCGCAACCCGGATCATGAACCCGGCAAGAGTCGAACCTCTGGGCCTCGGCTATTTCGGCGGTGGCGGCGGCGCAAAGATTTCGCGCTTGCGTCCCGGTTCTGGTTTCGGCTTCGGCTTGGGAGCCTTCTTAACTTCTTTCTTACCCCTGTCTTTGTTTCCCATGCAAGCAAGCATTACACAGAAGGTCCGCGTCTGGAAAGAGCCAATCAGAGGGAACTCGCCCGCGGTTAGCTAGATTGTGTCCGCCGCACGCCGTTGTTCATGTTTCAAGCAGCGTCAGTTGTGAGATGTGCGGGAACTGGCGCTCCGACCAGGGTCACGAATCGTTCCGGCCGGCAGCAGGCGTGGTCCAGCTGCGCGCGATCAGCCTGCATCTCCCGGTCGGCGCCGAAGGACGCGAGCGTTGTATTCAGAATTGCGGCTGCCGCCGGGTCGGCTGGGCGCTCGATGCTGTAGTGCATCCACTTGCCTTCGCGTCGCGCGCGCACAATTCCCGCCCTGCGCAGGTACGCCAGGTGCCGCGACACCTTCGGCTGGCTTTGCTTCAAAATCTCAACGAAATAGCAGACGCAAACCTCGCGACCGTTCATCAGGTTCAGCAAGCGCAAACGGGTGCGGTCTGCAAGGGCTGCAAACAGGCGAGGCAGGTCAAAGGATTTTGAGCGGAGTCCCATCTCTTTGAATATACGCCTTGACAAATATGATGTTCAATCATATATTTGCTTAGGCGTATACGAAGGAGAATTCAAATGGCAGCTGCGGCGGAAGTGAAAGAACAAGTGAAACAAAAGTATGGAGGCGCGGCGCGTGCCGTGACGGAATCGGGAAGGCTGCAAGCCTGTTGCGATCCCGGCCTTCGCTGCTGCGACCCGATCACGACCAATCTCTACAGCGACAGTGAAAAGGGCCTTATTCCTGAGAAGGCAGTGTTGGCTTCGCTCGGCTGCGGCAACCCTACAGCGCTCATTGAGCTCAAGCCTGGTGAGGTTGTGCTCGACCTTGGCTCTGGCGGCGGAATCGACGTGTTGCTCTCTGCGCGCCGCGTGGCTCCCGGGGGCAAGGTATACGGCCTCGACATGACCGACGACATGCTAGCGCTGGCGCGTGAAAATCAACGCAAGGCGGGCGTCGAGAATGTCGAGTTTCTCAAGGGCGAGATTGAAAACATTCCTCTCGCCGACAACTCAGTCGACGTAATCATCTCGAACTGCGTCATCAATCTCTCAGCCGACAAGGACCGCGTGTTACGCGAGGCGTTTCGAGTACTTAAGCCCGGTGGCCGCTTCGCTGTCTCCGACGTCGTGGTGCGTGGTGCCGTGCCGGACGCCGTTCGCCAGAGCGTGTTGCTCTGGGTCGGCTGCATGGCGGGCGCGCTTGAAGAGCAGGATTATTGCGCACGGCTCGTGGCTGCCGGATTTGCCGATGTTTCTTTCGAGCCAACGCGCATTTACAACGTCGAGGATGCCCGCCATTTTCTCACCGAAGCGGGCGTCGATGTGGATGTAATCGCTCCCGCGGTCGATGGCAAATTCCTCAGCGCTTTCATTCGCGCCGTCAAGCCTCAATCAACGTGTTGCGCGCCCGGCTGCCGCGGCGCCGCGGACTAGGAGCTAAGCCATGTCGAAACACTACAACGTGCTCTTTCTGTGCACAGGGAACTCCGCCCGTTCGATTCTGGCTGAGGCCATCTTGAACCGCAAGGGCAAAGGCGTCTTCACCGCTTACAGTGCCGGCAGCCATCCCTCCGGAACGGTCCGGGCCGAGGCGCTGAGGCAGCTTGACCTCGCGCACATTCCCATCACGGGCTTGTACAGCAAATCATGGGATGAGTTTTCATTGCCTGCCGCGCCGCAGATGGACTTCGTTTTCACCGTTTGCGACAACGCCGCAAAAGAGCAGTGTCCGTATTGGCCCGGCCAGCCCATGACCGCGCATTGGGGGATCCCCGATCCGGCCGCGGTGAAGGGCACACCCCAACAAATTGAGCGCGCCTTCCGCGACGCCTTTTCCATTCTCGATCGGCGGATCAGCTTGTTCCTTTCATTGCCGGTCGGGTCGCTCGATCTGCTCGCCATCCAGAAAGAAATCGACAAAATCGGCCAATCCTGACCGGTGCGCACCGCACGGCAACACACTGATTCTTACTTGGAGGTTTGCTCATGAGCGTAACCGGCCGGCTCTCATTTCTCGATCGCTATCTCACCGCGTGGATCTTCGGGGCCATGGTTGCCGGCGTTGCGCTCGGGTGGCTCGTCCCCGGTGTGGTTCCGTTTCTCAACCGCTTCAGCATCGGCACGACGTCCATTCCGATCGCTGTCGGCCTCATCGTGATGATGTACCCGCCCTTCACCAAGGTGCGCTACGAGGAGCTCGGCGAAGTCTTTCGCAATAAGAAAGTGCTTGGTCTATCGCTCATCCAAAATTGGGTGATCGGGCCGATACTCATGTTCATTCTGGCCGTCGTGTTTCTGCGCGGATACCCGGAGTACATGGCCGGCCTTATTATGATCGGTTTGGCGCGATGCATCGCGATGGTGATCGTGTGGAACGAGCTGGCCAAGGGCGACACCGAATACGCGGCCGGGCTGGTGGCTTTCAACTCTCTTTTTCAGGTTTTCTTCTACTCGCTTTACGCGTGGATCTTCATCACCGTTCTGCCCGCGAAGCTGGGGCTGCAAGGGGCGGTGGTCCATGTCTCCATCGGTCAAATTTCCGAGAGCGTCTTCATCTACCTGGGCATACCCTGTCTCGCCGGATTCCTGACGCGCACTGTGCTTGTCCGCGCCAAGGGCCGCGATTGGTACGATCGCAACTTTGTTCCGCGCGTCGGCCCGATCACTCTCGTGGCCCTGCTTTTCACCATCGTCGTCATGTTCTCCCTCAAAGGGGCCTATATCGTTCGGCTCCCGCTTGACGTTCTCCGGATTGCCGCGCCGCTTCTGGTTTATTTCGTCGTCATGTTCCTGGTCTCGTTCTACATGGGCCGCAAGCTTGGCGCAGATTACTCCAAAACAACGACGCTTTCTTTCACGGCCGCTTCCAACAACTTCGAACTCGCAATCGCTGTCGCGGTGTCGGTCTTCGGCATCAATTCGGGAGCCGCCTTTGCCGCTGTCATCGGTCCTTTGGTCGAGGTGCCTGTGATGATTGCACTGGTCAACGTGTCTCTGTTCTTTCAGCGCCGATATTTTCCGGACCCTCAGCCGGTGCAATTCGATGCCGTCTGCGCCACTGTGCGAAAGTAAACGCCCCTCGCCCGTTATTCTTAAAGTGTGATGACAAGCACAAGCAAGCCTCTGCGCCGCGTCGCAGTTTTCTGTGGATCGGCTTTCGGCAATAATCCAGCTTTTCGCGCCGTGGCCACGGCTCTCGGTACCGCAATCGCCAAAGCCGGCATCGGACTGGTTTACGGCGGAGCCTGCCGCGGCTTGATGGGCGCGGTGGCCGATGCGGCGCTGGCCGCAGGCGGCGAAGTGATCGGCGTGCTACCCGAGGCGCTCAGCGGGCGCGAGATTGCGCACAACGGTCTCACTTCGCTTGAACTGGTTTCTACAATGCACGAGCGCAAGGCCCGCATTCATGAGCTCTCTGACGCGATCCTCGCACTGCCGGGCGGCTTCGGCACGCTCGACGAATTGCTTGAGGCGATTACCTGGGCACAAATCGGACTGCACGCCAAACCGTGCATCCTTATCAATACGCTGGATTATTGGAACGGCTTGCTGGCGTTTCTCGACACTGCTGTGGAGGCCGGTTTCATTGAAGCGAAGAATCGGGCTTTGGTTCGTGTCGCTGGCGACGCCGCCGAGGCGATCGCCATGGCTGTCAAACTCGCTTAATCTTCGAACTCACCGCGCGGCGTTATCATGCGGTTATGTCGACCAAGCTTCGTTTCGGCGTGCTCAGCACCGCAAACATTGGAGTGAAGAAGGTGATCCCTGCCATGCAGCAGGGATCGCTGACCACGGTCACCGCCATTGCGTCGCGTGATTTTGACAGGGCCCGGGGGACGGCCAACAAACTTGGTATTCCCAAGGCCTACGGATCTTACGAGGATCTGATCGACGATCCCGACATCGACGCCATTTACAATCCACTGCCCAATCAGCTCCATGTTCCGTGGACCACGAAGGCCGCTGAAGCCGGCAAGCACGTGCTCTGCGAGAAGCCGCTGAGCATGACCGTTGCCGAGGCCAAGACGCTGCTCGACGTTCGCGCCCGCACAGGCGTCAAGATCTCGGAAGCGTTCATGATCCGCAGCGCGCCGCAGTGGCTGCGCGTGCGCCAGCTTCTCGACGAGGGCCGCATTGGCGAATTGCGCGCGGTGGCCGGCATTTTCAGCTTCTTCAACATCGATCCCGCCAACATCCGGAACCAGGTGGAAACCGGCGGCGGCGCGCTTTACGACATCGGCTGCTATTGCATTCAGGCTGCGCGATTCGCTTTTGGCCGGCAGCCCAGCCGGGTTGTTGCACTCGTCGATCGCGACGCGCAAACGGGCACCGACCGGCTGACTTCGGGGCTGATGGATTTTGGCGCCGGACACGCCATCTTCACTTGCAGCACGCAGCAGATTCCCTGCCAGAAGGTTCAGCTTCTCGGCTCGCGCGGCCGCATTGAGCTTGAGATTCCGTTCAACACGCCCAGCGACCGACCCACGCGGCTCTTCATCGACTCGACTGGCGACCTGACCTTCAGCGGCATCAAGATGGAGACCTTCCCGACGTCGGATCAGTACACGCTTCAGGGCGACGCGTTTGCGCGGGCCGTGCGCGACAACACCGAGGTTCCCGTGCCGCTGGAAGACTCGATCGGCAACATGGCGGTGATCGAGGCGGTTTTCCGGTCGGGAAGAACGGGCCAGTGGGAGACGGTGGAGGGGTAAGATCCTCCAACTCCCGGTCGTTAGCCGCGAGCCGTCGTCGATTGTAGCCGGGGTTGCCTCACCTGTGTGGCCCTCCCCCCCGGCAAAATCCTCTAAGTGCATGAAAACAAACGATTTTACTGAATAGTTACTCTCTAGAAGTGGCTGATTAGAAAAGAGTTATGCGCAACCTTAGCCTTTTAAAAGAGTTAGCGGTGGAGGGTTGACGGTGGGCGGTGGACGTGAACGGTTTGGCGATCATGATACCATTGTGCGCCGGAAGGGGATAATGATCGGCAAACTTTGAAAAACAGGGAACAAGGGACCTAGGTGCGTAGGGAAAAAGGACTTAAGGTTCTCTCGATCAAGCGATTTTTGGGTGCGGGGGCTTGACACAGAAAGAGACCGAGGGAACAAGAGAACAGGGGAACAGGGAATCGGAAGACGTGAACCGCCGGGGTCGGGGGAAGGCGCCGGCATTTCGCGACCAATGAGCGCTTTGGCTTGTTGGCAGCGATTGACGGTTCGGGCGGAGGAAAATCTCGGGATGCTGACCGGTTTGTCAGGACAGATTCGGATTTGGGTAGCTTCCGGGTTGGCGACGATACGATCGGAACTCGGACCGACCTCATCTGCGACTCAAAATCTAGCGATATAGTGGACTGGATTCTCAAAGGGGTTAAGACCTTGAACCAGCGAGCTTGCGCGGCTGCTGGACGCCGCACCAAGTCCGGCGCTCCGCGGGTCCTCGGGGGAGCTCGAATGGGATCACTGAAAGTCCATCTCTGGAAGCGAGCCCGCTGGATACTCTGCGTGGAAATGGCAATTTGCTTTTATCTTTCAGGACCCGTACCAAGCTTGGGACAAACAGACTACGTTGCTGAAGAGCTCGCCTGTATGACGAGTCCAGACCCCGCTATACGAGACAACGCTGCCCAATCGCTGGGTAAATTCAAAGATCCGCGTGGCTTCAGTCCATTAGTGGATGCATTGAAAGATCAGTCCCCCAGCGTCCGGGCATCTGCCGCCATGGCTCTGGGTGAGCTCAGGGATACCAGAGCGGTCGAGCCGCTGATCGGGCTTCTCAAGGACACCGACGAGATGGTTCAGGCTGCGGCGGCGGATGCGTTGGGAGAGCTCAATGACGCACGTGCCGTGGGCCCCCTTTTGGCTTTGAGCAACGAGAACGTTGACCTCCAGGGTTTTGCCGCCGTTGCATTGAATCAAATCAGTGTTCCCAACGTCAGTTTTCTTCTTACCGCGTTGAAAAATCCCAATGCAAGCGTTCGGCAGTGGGCAGCGGGTCGTTTGCGTGATTACCATTCACCGTCCGTGATCGAGGGACTGAAAGTCGCAAGCAGCGACCCGAATCCCGACGTACGCAAAGCGGCAACCTATTCGCTCCACGTCCTCAGTGATTCCGATCCTATCAAGACGGCTATCCGATCACTGAACGATGCAGATCCCGATGTCCGGCTCGGCGCCCTGTGGACCCTGGAAAAGCTAAAGTATCCGAGCCTCGTCGAGGTGCTTCTAGCAGCCCTCGAAGATAAGGACGCGAGAGTTCGGAAAGACGCTGTTGAGAAACTGGGGCATAGCGATGACCGGCGAGCTGTCGAACCACTCATCGCGGCACTGAAAGATCCCGACTCAGAAGTCGAGAGATTGGCGGCCGATTCTCTTGGGAGCCTCCGCGACCCGCGTGCCGTTGAGCCCTTGATCGCGGCTCTCGAGAGCCCGAACGAGTTCGTTGGGCCAGACGCCGCAGAGTCGCTGGGGCGCATCAAGGACCCCCGTGCAATTGAGCCGCTCCTTGCGGCGATAGTGAGCGCCAATCCGAGTCTTGATACCGCCGCCGGAGATGCGCTGGGGCAGTTCAAGGACCAGCGTGTAGTAACTCACTTGATCGCCATCTTGAAGGACGAGCGCATTCAATCTTTGCCGATAGGCAATTACATTCAATCTGCCGCGATTTTTGCGCTTGGCGAAGAAGGCGATCCCCAGGCAATCGAGCCGATCATCGAGGCGATGAAGAGTAGACCGCATAGCCCTCTTGTTTCGGACTGCGGCAAGGCATTGGCCAAGATGGGATCGCCTGGGGTCGAAGCATTGATTCCCCTTGCGAGCGACCCTGAACAGAGCATTCGATGGTCTGCCTATCAGGCTCTGGCTCAAACCAAAAGCCCCAGGGCTTTAGACTCCATGCTCGCAGCCCTCAAATCCTATGACCTAGTTGTTTACCCGGTTGCCGCGGATTTCGTTGCCGGCTCAGACGACCCGAGAGCGATTCCTGCGTTGATCGCCGCCATGAAAGACGCCCATCAAGGAGCGAACTCAGAGCCGGCGGCCATGGCATTGGCTCAGGCCGGCTCCAGGGCCATCACACCCCTGGCCGATGTTCTCGTTGAACCGGATGCACGTGCAAGATTCAATGCCGCCAGAGCCCTGGAGGAGATCAAAGATCCTCGTGCCCGAGAAGCTTTGCTGTCCGCGCTCAGCCGACGTGATACAGCGGCCCTCGCCGGGGCCTATCGCTTCTACATTGACTGGGGGGAACCTGGCTCGGAGGGCGCCATGATTGAAGCGCTCAACAGGTTCAACGGGAACGATGACATGGCTCACTATATGCAGAATTGCGGGAACGTGAAGCTGGAAGAGGCCGCTCGCGCATGGGCGCTTGCAACGTATAAGCGCCCCATGGAGCAGTCGATACGTGGCGTCCTTTGGGGCAGCGCGCGGCGTGCGGAAGCGGCTATACCGAAAAACTAGCCGAGGGGTCGGCCAGCACAAAGATTTCGCAGCGCTCCCAACGGGACGCAGAGCGTGGTTGGGCTTAAATCGGTCTATGGCCTCGCTTTTCAACCCTGCTTATGGGTCGTGCTCGAATCACGGTCAAACCGGAAGTTATTCGCTCGGGCGGGACCTAGCGCGAGATGCATTTCGCACTGCGAGAAGGAGACCTTTGGCGGGTGCCCGTCGGCTTTCGGAGCCTGAAGGCTCCTGCTCCCTCTGATTGCGGGGCGGACGCTGGCGGCGAGGACGCCGCCAGTACAGCCGGCCGGAAGCCAGCGCTACAGGGGCGATGGGGGAGCGCTATGCGGTCGCGCACTGGCGCAGGTCGCTGCTGAGCGCTGCGATGCGGGCGGGTTGGCTGTCCCAGGCGAACATGAAGCGGGCCGCGCCGCCGATGAAGGTGTAGAAGCTCCAGCCGCGCTTCCTCAGCCTGTCGAGGATTTCTTCCGAAGCCAGAAGAAAGACCGCATTCGCTTCGACGGGCTGCGCGAGGCGCACGCCGGGAATTCCGGCAATCTGCTCCGCGAACTGGCGCGCGCAGCGGTTGGCGTGCTCGGCGTTGCGCAGCCACGCGCCACTCTCAAGCATTCCGACCCACGGCGCCGAAAGAAACCGCATCTTGGATGCCAATTGCCCGGCCTGCTTGCAGCGATAGTCGAAGTCGGTGGCCATGGCGCGATCGAAGAAGAGCACGGCTTCGCCCATGGCCATGCCGTTTTTCGCTCCGCCAAAGCAGAGCACGTCCACGCCGCTCTTCCAGCTCATCTCTGCCGGCGAACAGCCGAGGCTGGCGCAGGCGTTGGCGAAGCGCGCGCCATCCATGTGCAGCGAGAGGCCGTGCTTGCGGCATTCCTCTGAGATTGCGCGCAACTCGGCGAGCGTGTAGACGCGGCCTGTTTCAGTGGATTGAGTGACCGACACGACACGCGGCTTGGGATAGTGAATGTCACTGCGCTTGGTGGCCAACTCGTGAATGGCGTGCGGCGTGAGCTTGCCTTCAGGGCTGGACGCGACCAGTAATTTGGAGCCGTTTGAAAAGAACTCCGGCGCGCCGCACTCGTCGGTTTCTATATGCGACTGATCGGAGCAGATGACACTGTGGTAGGACTGGCAGAGCGAGGCGAGAGCGAGCGAGTTGGCGGCAGTGCCGTTGAAGACGAAGTAGACTTCGCACTCGGTCTCAAAAAGCTTGCGGAAAGCGTCGGCCGCTTTGGCGGTCCAGGGATCGTCGCCGTAGGAGGTGGCGTGGCCGCGATTGGCGGCCTCCATGGCTTGCCATGCTTCAGGGCAGATTCCCGCGTAGTTGTCGCTGCCAAACTGCTGGTGCATGTCGTTGATTTCGATTTCGGCCATAGGATAATTCTCGCTCATTCAGGCCGCGATGCGTATCCGGCTTCAAGCTGCGGTTGCAGCCGCGAGCCGCCGATTCACCAGGATTCCAGCCATGATGACGATGAGGATGACGGCCGCAAACGCGAGAAACCATCCCCAATATTGGATGGGATGGCGCAGAACACGGACAAAATGGCGGCCATAGTGATCGGCGATGATGGCGATGAACGAGTAACGCGCGCCCCGGCTGACGGCCACTACCGCGAGAAACTTTCCGGCGGGATATTTCGAAGCGCCGGCGGAGGCGAAGAACAAGCTCGTCGGAAATGGAAACGGAATGGCGGTTGAGGCGACGAGAGCGCCGGTGCCCCATTTCTTGAACAGACGGAGCAGGGAATCGACTTTTCGACTTCCAAACTTGCTTTGCAGATAGGCTTCGCCGGCTTTCCGGGCGATACGGAATGTGAGCCAGGCTCCGAGCACCGAACCCGCCGTGGCACAGGCCGCATATTCGTACCAGGGATTGCGCTGCTGGGCAGCGAGAATTGCCGTCAAAATGTCGGGCCCGCCAAAGGTTGGCAGTGGAGAGCTATCGATGATGGCGACGAAGAAGAGTCCGAGTGCTCCGAGATGGAGGAACGTCGAAGTCAGGCTATGGCTCGGTGGCTTTGGAGTGCTTTGAACAAAGATGTCGAGCATGAACGGACTATATCAACCGCAGCGTGGTGACGGAGGCGGCGAGCAGTGAGCGGTCTGCGGGAAGGATGCTTGTGCCTGTGACCGGGCTTGAGCGCAAACCTACACCATCAGGCTTTTTACAGGAGGGACAAGAATAGATCGGGTTTGGCTTGAGCCGCAGGAGAAGAAGTTGGAGGCGCGGGCCGGGATCGAACCGGCGCATAAAGGTTTTGCAGACCTCTCCCTTACCACTTGGGTACCGCGCCTTGGGCTGCCTGCCTCACGGGTTGCGGATCGTTCCACTCCACTGTCTGACCGGCTTATTGATGCCGGGGAACCAAGGAATGGAGCGGGAGACGAGACTTGAACTCGCGACCCTCGCCTTGGCAAGGCGATGCTCTACCACTGAGCTACTCCCGCTTAAGACCGGTTCCTGAGTTGATGTAGCCTTTTCAGAAGTTGTGCAAGGTGGCTCTTTCTTGACGAAAGATCCACTTGAGTGCAATCGCTTCGGGATGCAGCAACTCAGGAACCGGTGTAACGCAAATTCGAGTATACCGGGCTGAAGAAAGGGGGTCAAACGGGCATGTTGCTGCGAAAACCGCACCGTAGTGCTAAGTTTGCGCTCGCTGTGCAATGTGAAGACTCCGATACCGGGACGGTTTGGCAGGCTTTCCCCCAGGGGCTAAAGCACACGATCATTATGCTGCCCGGATGCCGGGGATAAATCCCCGGCCTACCGGCCCACGCCCTTTAAGCGGGAAGCCCGTGCCCTTCAAACGGGCACGCTGCGGACGTTTGACCCACCCCGGAAAATCCCGTAGACTAAGAGTTTGCGAGGGATCCGGCTTGAGTCAGGCTGGATGTGGCCACTACCCCGCAGCACTTTTCCTGAAGTCAGGACCACCCCTCGAATTCAGGCTTTGGAGATGGAAGCACAGCTATGGCAAACCACGTATCGGCGCTGAAGCGCGCCCGCCAGACCGTAACCCGCACTGAAGTGAATCGCGCCAACCGCAGCCGCGTGCGCTCAAGCCTGCGCTCGTTGCGCGAGGCTCTGGCCAAGGGCAACGCGAAGGAAGCACAGGCGCAGTATCGGGCTACGGTTTCGGCACTGGACAAGAGCGTGCAGAAGGGCGTTCTGCATGCGAACACTGTTTCCCGCTCCAAAAAATTGTGATAGTATTACACGTATGTATTTTCCTGAAGTCAGTACCACCCCTCGAATTCAGGCTTTGGAGATGGAAGCACAGCTATGGCAAACCACGTATCGGCGCTGAAGCGCGCCCGCCAGACCGTAACCCGCACTGAAGTGAACCGCGCCAACCGCAGCCGCGTGCGCTCAAGCCTGCGCTAGTTGCGAGAGGCTCTGGCCAAGGGCAACGCGAAAGAAGCACAGGCGCAGTAACGGGCAACGGTTTCGGCACTCGACAAGAGCGTGCAGAAGGGCGTTCTGCATTGAAGTTTCCCGCTACAAGAGCCGCTTGAATGCGCGGTTGAAGACGCTGGCGACGGCGAAGGCGAAGTAAGAGCGCGCGATAAGATCGATGGAACAGCAGGAGCCGGGAGCGATCCCGGCTCTTTTGTTTTTGGGCGCGAGCGGTGTGCCGAACTGGAGCCTTTTGCGGGGGCGAAATCGCAAATGCAGGTCCTTCGACTCGGTCGCCGCGGCGACCTCGCTCAGGATGACCGGTCATTGGTATACCAGGATTTACCCGTTGGGCACTAAGGTGACTTGCGCAGAAGTGGCTTGAGTACTGGAAAGAGTGTTCCGGCGATGATAGCCGAGCCCTTGGCGGTGGGATGGATGCCATCGCCTTGGATGGTTCCGGGGACATTGACCAGATCTTTATAGAGCATGGGCACCAGGGCAACGTGGTGCATGGCCGCGAGGTCGCGAAAGATCTGATCGAACGAGCGGATGTAGTCGGGTCCGTAATCGGGCGGCAGCGTGATTCCGGCAAGCAGGATCTTTACATGCGCACGCTCAAGCGCGGTGAGAACCTGGTCGAGGTTCGCGCGCGTCTGGGCGACAGGCAGGCCGCGGAGGCCGTCGTTGCCGCCAAACTCGACAATCACGATGGCGGGGTGAAGGCGCAACACATCGGGTAGAGTTGCGAGCGCATCCTTTGTAGTGGCGCCGCTCGTGCCCTGGTTGACGACTTTGTACGCGTAGCCCCGCGCGTCGAGCAGCTTCTGAAGGAGGTGGGATAGGCCTGGTCTTGCTCAAGGCCCAGTCCGGCGGTAATGCTGTCACCGAAGCAGACAAGAATTGGCCGGTTGGGATTGGGCTGGCCGGCGGCAGAGAGCGGCCAGGCCGGGGGCAGCAGCATGAAACAAAATGCGACGAGAACGATTCTCCGTACGTCCACGTATCAAGTGTAGCCGTGCGCGCGTGACAAGTGCGGAGGCGTGAGAGTGCGACGCGCCGGGGCGGCGATGACCGGGCATGTACACTTCGAGTGACGGAGGATGAGTTGATTCAAGTTAAAGGCGCGAAGAAATGGATCCAGAATGGCGCGCGGCGCGTGGAGATTTTGCAGGGCATATCGATTGACATTCCTGCCGGGCAGTTTGTGGCCATTGTGGGCGCGAGCGGAAGCGGCAAAAGCACGCTGCTGGGGCTGCTGGCGGGTCTGGATTCGCCGAGCGAGGGCGAGATCTGGCTGGACGGCGTGCCGATCCACAATCTGGCGGAGACGGAGTTGGCGGCAGTGCGCGGACGCAAAATCGGCTTTGTTTTTCAGTCCTACCAGTTGATCCAAACGCTGACCGCTCTTGAAAATGTGTTGCTCCCTTACGAGCTCAACCTTGAGGGCAACGGGGTGGAGAGGGCGCGGCGGCTGCTGGACGAGGTGGGCCTGAAGGAGCGCGTGGATCATTATCCGGTGCAGCTTTCCGGTGGCGAGCAGCAGCGTGTGGCGCTGGCGCGGGCGTTTGTGGTTGAGCCGCCCATTGTGATGGCCGACGAGCCGACAGGAAATCTTGATTCAACGAACGGCAAGCTGGTGCTGGATCTGCTGCTGGACCGCAATCGCAAGGCAGGAACGACGTTGGTGCTGGTGACGCACGACCCTGAAGTTGCCAGCCGCGCCGACCGCAAGATTGTGCTCAAGGATGGCCTGATCGTTGAAGACACCCTGCCGGGTCCGGGGGCGTCGATCGCGCAAGAACAAGGGAACAATCCAGGCGAGAAAATCAATGGCTAATCGCGCATTGAGCTGGAGGCGCGCTGGCGCGATCGGCTGGCGCGATCTGAAGTCTGCTCCCGGCAAATTCGGATTTGTTGTGTTGTCCGTGGCCGTTGGAGTAGCTGCGCTGGTGGGCGTGCGCGGGCTCAGCGATAGTTTTCGCCAAACGCTCAACTCTGAGGCGCGCTCGCTGCTGGCGGGCGATCTGAGTGCGCGACTTTTTCGCGCGCCGTCTCCCGATGAGATCAGCAAGATTGCGGCGATTGAAGCACAAAGCGGCGGGACGATCCGATCCACGTGGGTCGCGGAAACGGTTTCGATGGCGTCGGTGTCGACGAACTCCGTGCCTCTGCTGGTTTCGCTCAAAGCCGTGGATCCTGCTGAGTATCCGTTTTATGGAACGGCGGAGCTGGAGCCGGCGATGCCGCTGCGGCGAGCTTTGGCGGGCGATTCGGCGGTCGTCGCGGACGAGTTTCTGGTTCGTTTGAATGCGCACGTCGGCGACACACTGCGCCTCGGCGGCCGAGACTTTCGCATCACCGCTGTATTGAAGCAGGAGCCCGATCGCATCACGGCCGGCATGGGTCTGGGACCGCGGGTCATGATTTCAGAGGCGGCGCTGGCCGAGACGGGATTGCTGGCGCCGGGCAGCCGCGCGAGCCGGCGTTTGCTTGTGAAGCTGCCTGACACGCCGCCGAAGGGCGTCACCGTGGACGCAGAGACCGCTGCGATTCGCAAGCAACTGGAAGCGGCGCTGCCCGATGCGCAGGTGATGGACTACCGCGAAGGGAACCCGGCGCTCACGCGCGGCCTGGACAATGCGACTTCGATTCTGAGCCTGATTTGCCTGGTGGCGATGACTTTGGGAGCCATCGGCGTGGCCATGGCCATGCACGCGCATCTGGAACAGCGCATGGACATGCTGGCCATTCTGAAGGCGATTGGCGCGGATTCCTCGGATTTGCTGCGGATTTTTCTTTTGCAGACGCTGGGCCTTGGTCTTGCCGGCGGGTTGATGGGCGTGACCGCGGGAGTGGCAGTGATGGCCGCTTTGCCTGCAGCTTTCGGCCAGTTGCTTCCCGTGCACGTGATTCTCCAGTTTCCCTGGCAGTCTGCGCTGGCGGGATTGGGAACAGGCCTGCTCACAACTCTGCTTTTCTGCCTGCCGCCGCTGCTCGACGTGCGCGCGGTGCGACCGGTTCTGGTGCTGCGCAGGCTGGTGGAGGACGGGCCATCAGGGATTGCAGGTTGGTTTGGACGTTGGTGGGCGCGCCGCCTGCAACTCAGCATTGCGGCGGCGGTAATTGCGGGTCTGGCGGCCATTGCTTGGGCGCTTTCCGATTCGCCCAAAGTGGGCGCGTGGTTTGCGTTCCTGTTCACAGTCGCGCTGT
>CAVXMJ010000003.1:0-102539 GCA_963762905.1 uncultured Acidobacteriaceae bacterium
TCTGCTCTTTCGCGGCACCGATCGCGCCGGCTACAAAATTCCGCCCGGCGCCACCGAGCAAGCGCCGGTCATCAACCCGCCACTTGCGATGAATGAATTGCTCGACGCCGATCTGTGGCAGGACATGCTCGTGGAAGAAGTTTTTGAATGGCAGCCCACCATGTTCCAGCCCATCGGCGGCATGGACCGCATTCCCTACGCCTTCGCGTCGCGCCTCGACTCCGTCATTCGCTACGGCGCAACGGTCAGCCGCATTCGTCAGTCGGACTCCGGCGTCACCGTCACGTACAGCGAGGTCTCCGGCGCGCCGCAAACCATTGAGGCCGACTACTGCATCTGCGCCATGCCGCTCACCATCGCGGGCACGCTCGACGCCGACTTCAGCGCGCCCATTCGCGACCTTCTCGACAAGGTCCGGTACGACTCCGCATACAAAATCGCGTGGGAGGCGCCGCGCTTCTGGGAGAGAGAGACGAACATCTTCGGAGGCATCTCCTACTTGCAGCAGCCCATCGATCTGGTCTGGTATCCGAGCGCGCGATTCTTTTCAGAGAAAGGCGTCGTCATCGGCGGCTACTCCATTGAGGAGCCGCCCTCGCTCGGCGCGCTGCCAGACTTGCTCAAGAAGACCGACCTTTCGCTGCGTGTAGCAACGGCGAATGGGTACGCCTTCGCCTCGCTGCCTTCCATGCAGGCCAAGCTCGATGCTTCGCGACGGTCGATCGAGCTGCTGCATCCCGGCCACGGCAAAGACCTCTCGAAACCGGTCTACGTAAGTTGGGGACACATCCCGCACAATCTCGGCTCATGGATCGGCCTTGATTGGAACGACGACAAAACGCTCAACACGCTGCAAACGCCGGATCGGAGGGTCTACTTCGCCGGCGACCATACCAGCCACCTCGTCGGCTGGCAGGAAGGCGCGGCGCTATCCGCGTATCGCGTGATCAACCAGCTTGGCGAGCGGATACAGAGCGCGGCAGCCTAAAAACCGGCTAAGGGTCGAGGCAATCCCAGCGGCCTTCGCAGCCGAATGATCCCGCAGTTGCAAAATAACAAATGCAGTCATCCTGAGCGCAGCAGGTCGCGCGCTTTGCAACCTGCGGACGAAGTTGAAAGGCAGCATCGGCTCCCTTATCACCGCCGCTTTTTTGCCGTTGCCTCTTTCACTCGCGTATCGAACGGCCGGGGTGCCCCACCCTCGGCGCGTCTTTGTATTTGCGCCTAGGGTGGGAAGGGATCGTGTCTTCCTTCTGTCTTTCTACTCCGACCCCCGTTACACTCCACGTAACGTGCCTTCACAACTTAAGCGTTATCAACTGGGAGGTGATTTCCATTTCATCACCTTCAGTTGCTACCACCGGCTCCCTTACCTCGGCAGTGAGCCGTCTCGCGACCTCTTCGAGAGATCTCTGGAGCAGGTGCGAAGGCGATATGTCTTTCATGTTTTTGGTTATGTTGTCATGCCGGAGCATGTGCATCTGTTCGTATCCGAGCCAAAGCGTGGCACTCTCTCTCTCGCCATTCAGGCGCTCAAGACTTCCGTTTCCAAACAGTCCCTGCAGAGACCGTTCTGGCAAATTCGTTATTACGATTTCAATGTGCGCTCAAGCGCGAAACGAACTGAGAAGCTGCGCTACATTCATCGCAACCCCGTAACCCGCAGCCTCGTCGCGCAGCCAGACGAGTGGAGAGCGTCGAGCTTTCGACATTACCTGACCGGGGAGTCGGGGGTCGTCCAGATCGAGTCGACGTGGACTGCGGGGAAACGGGCGGGCTTGAGGCTCCCCGAGCACTATCAGGCGCCGACGGGGCCTGTCCCACCGCAGGCGTGAATCCCTCCCACCCTAGGCGCAAAAACAAAGACGCGCCGAGGGTGGGGCACCCGAAGTTGGGCACCCAGAATTGTGGGTGGAATAAACCCACCCGAGCGACAAAAAACAAGAACGTCGCGACGGTCGGGCACCCGGCACCCGGCGTTCCTCGACTTCGCAAAATCAGGACCAGCAAATCGACGCGGCTTTTGGGGGATCGCGCGAGATGTTTGCGAAGTGATATGGTTCTCGCGGCTTCCCTTTCGATCAGATACACAGGGCGACACTTCCGACCGAGAGCGAAAATCCAATCCAACGAGGGAGATTCACATGAGGATCGTGGCTCGGCAACTCAGAATGGCGCGCTTGCGTCGCGCTGCATTGGCAATGGCGATGGCTTTCGGGCTGGTCACAACGAGCGCTTCGGCGCAGGCGCCCGTCGCCGGCAACGCCGCGGTTCTGGCCGCGAACGCCAGGTTCTATGCGGCGATCAACGCGATGTTCAAGGGAGACGCCGGCCCCATCGAGGCGGTGTGGTCGCACGCTGACGATGTCACTTACATGGGCCCCTCCGGAGCGTTTGACGCCGGTTGGAGCGCGGTGCTCAAGGATTGGGAGGCCCAGGCGGCCCAGAAACTCGGCGGCAAGGTCGAGCCCGTCGAAGTCCATGTGATCGTGGGGCAAAATCTCGCGGTTGTAAATGACTACGAGCAAGGCGAGAACACCAACGCTGACGGCAAGGTCCAGCAGCTGAGGCTCCGAGCCACAAACATCTTCCGTAAAGAAGGCGGGGAGTGGAAGATGGTCGGGCACCACACCGATGTGCTGCCTTATCTGGCGAAATAGGAAACGCGAGCAGGCACCCTCAGGCGCGGATTTCCTGACCACGGCCACGAAACCCGGGGACGAAACCCGGGAACGGAAACCCGGGGACGGAAACCCGGGGACGGACGGAACGTTCCCAACCGAATCGGTCGGAGCCCCCGCCCCTTTGCGTTCGGCTTCTCTGGTCCCTTTTTAGCCCCGCCAGCACCGCTGGCTCCGCAACCCTCCTTCCGCCTGTCAACCCCTTTCGCCCAAAATAAATCCGCCCACCGCCCGTAACTCCTTCATTCTCTGATCTCTGTCCTCTAGTCTCTTTTTCCCCAAGTTTGCCGGTTATTATGCCCACAAGGCGCACACTGGAACCATGATCAAACAGCATCGCCAGCCCGCCGCCGGCCCCTTGCCAACGTGTCACGACTCTCTGCCCGGCGCGCTCCGAGCCCGATACCGTGCCTCCCAAGCGGCGGCGCAAGAGCCGTCGCCGTTCACGAATGCTCCCGGCAAGGGCGGAATTCAGCAGACGAGTGATTTTTATGCTCTAAAAATGGTGCAAAGTGCACCTAACTATTGTAGAATCAACACAAATCTCTGAAAATCGTCGACAAATTTGGTCGATTTTGTTTGAGAACCAGCCCAATTCACCCCTCAAACTGCACTGAGAACGGGTGCAACGCACTTGTCATCATCAGGAAACCGCCGCATTCAACCAGACCCGGGATTCAGCGGGCGCGATGCCGACGCTGAAGGTGAACACGGCCCCAGGCGCAGATGGTTTCGAGCACTGGCACCAGCGTCCATCCATACTTTGAGATGGAATAGCGCACGCGCGGAGGCACGGCGTTCTCCTGATGCCGGATGAGGATGCCGTCGCGAACGAGGTCGTGGAGATGCCGAATGAGCATTCTCTCGGTGATTTCGGGAATGCTGCGGCGCAATTCACCGGTGCGCAAGGGACCCTCGGAAAGCCGCCAGAGAATCGTTCCTTTCCAACGCCCGTCGATCACGGACAACATGGCATCAATGGGGCAGGCGGACATTTCCTTCTTCGATACCGGCATCTTGCTCCTTTCTGCGCGCTGACATATTTGTCAGTACAGCTTTCTGAGTCAGTATAGGCGCAACGCGCGTCTGAGATCCAGGAGCGCAATCCTGAACCTTATTTCTTTAGAAGGGGCTGTCTATGCACAACGTTCTTCCGCTTTCGCTGGCCGTTCTGGTCTCTGCCGGAATCATCGTGATCGGATGCTTCTATGTTGTATCTCCGCGACGGATCTCAGGAGGATTTGGCCTTAGGGCGCCTGCAGCAGATGCTGACACTGCAGCGTGGTTGCGGCTCAAAGGAATTCGGGATATCGCGTGTGGGTTGGCAGTGTTGATCCTGATGCTGACGACCGGGAGCCGCACAGTTGGCATCGTTTTGCTGGTTTTCTGCCTTATCCCTTTTGGCGACATGGCAAACATTCTGGTGTCTGGCGGCAGAAAGGCCACGGCGTTTTCAGTTCATGGCGTAACCTGCGCGGTGATGCTCTTCGCAGGGCTTTTGCTGATCCACGTGATCTGAGTGCGACGTTTGACGGCCGCGCGACGCCGCCTCCTGAGTCGCTGTTTCCCGACGCAGTTGCGCTCAAGGGGCTCCTTCATCCAGAAAGAGTCCCCTTGCACAGTTCCGGAAAGGTCCAGGAAAACTCAGGAGCGGTTTAGAAGCGCACGCCTACCGTCACCGGAATCAGCTCTGTCGTCCCGAGGCCGTTGTTCTGAGAGATCGGAGGGGTGTGTACATACAGGTAGCGGGCTTCTGCAAAAAGCTCTGAATGGCCGGCAGTATCGGGCCCGTACATATCGCCGCCCAACTTGTGATAGAGGCCCAGGCCGATGTTGCCTCCCCATTGATTGGAAGTAACCGAGAGAACATTCTCCGGCTCGCTGTATCCATAAAGGTCGCAGCACACGTAATCGCTGAAGTTTGTCGACTTGTGGTAGTAGCCGAAACCGCCAACGAGATAGGCGCCGTTATTCCACTTGGGCGTGAGATCGATGACCGGAGAGCCGGTAATCGAGTTGAAATGGGCATTCCCCGCCTGGGTGCCGACCGCCGAAATGAATGCGCCCGGCAGCTTGTCGCCGATGAACTGATACTCCAGCAGCGTTGAAAACACTTTGGAGAAACGGAACCCGGCGCCGACGGTGAAGTTGCCGCCCCATGTGATGTAGGGCGTGTCGTTGCCGACCGGGCCGTTGAATCCGCCGCCCGCCTCATATGCCAGGCTGTGAAACATCTTATGGTGACCACCGCCAGACTCACCGCCTTGGCCGTATTGTCCGCCGCTGGCCCCACCACCAAACGCCGCCGCGCCGCTCGAAGCTGGATTACCGGGCAACGAGAACTCCGCCACCTGCAATCCCGATGCGCTCAATCCCGCCTGGCTTGACGAGTAGCCCGCCGCGCTAAATGGGCTTTGCGCGAATTGATCGATGGTTGGGGCGGGGGACTGGGCGGGCGAAGTTGAAGACTGCGCAACGGCAAAACCGGCCACGAACAAGCTCGCAATGACCATCAGACCTGCGCGCCGGATCGGCGAGTTCAAACAGGGGGAGGACATAGAAACCACCTCAAATGACGAATTTTGTGCAACTTCCGGGGAGGGATTCACCTGTCATTGAAATTAGACACCAAAACAACTCAGAGGTTGCTTTATGTAGGGCCCGGATTCCCTTTGTGTGAGACAGGCAAAACGCCGAGGTTTGCCATGCGCCATATGCTCAACAAACCCCGCAGCCGCACCCCACCGTTGTTCTTCATCAGGAGTAAAGGCCGAAGCAACCGCTCCGGCCTTTAGCTGACTCGCTAACTCCCTGACTTGCCGACTCTATCCCTGTATGTCGAACTGCTCCGGGTGCAGAGTCGGATCGCTCTTGACCAGCACGTTCTTGCCAACCAATTCCTCTAAGTCCGTCAGCCAGCGATTGTTGTTCGCCTTCAGAACCTTCACCGTCTCGGGATGCACGCGCAGCATGACGTCGGCATTTTCAAAGTGCTTCCGCATCTTGCGCATTTCAATGTAAATCTCGTTGCACACCGTGGCTGAGCTCTTCACCATGCCGGTCGCCTGGCATGTGGGGCAGGGAACGCTCAACGTACGCTCCAATGACTGCTTCACGCGCTTGCGCGTGATCGCAACCAGCCCAAAGTCGTTAAACTGCAGCACCTTGGTCGGAGCGCGATCGCTCTTCAACGCTTCTTCGAGCGCGGCCATCACTTTGAATCGGTTCCTGCGCTCGTCCATGTCGATGAAGTCGATGACGATGATGCCGCCGAGATCGCGCAGCCGGATCTGGCGCACGATCTCCGGCACCGCGTCCAGGTTGGTTTTCAGAATCGTATCTTCAAGCCGCGCCGACTTGCCCACATACTTTCCGGTATTGATGTCGATGGCGACCAGCGCTTCTGTCTGGTTGATCACAATCGATCCGCCTGACTTCAGCCACACCTTCGAGCGCAGCGCCTTTGAAATCTCTTCCTGAATGCCGAAGTGCTCGAAGAGCGGCGTCTCCTTGGTGTAAAGCTTCACGCGCCGCACCAGCGAGGGCGAGAAGCGGTTGAGGAAGCGCACGATGCGCTCGTAATCCGATTCCGTGTCCACCCAGATGTTGGCAAAGTTCGAGCTCACCTGGTCGCGCAGAATGCGCTCGATGAGCGATAGATCGTGGTAGATGAGCGCCGGCGACTTTGAAGATTCCGAGCGCTGCTTGATATCGTTCCAGAGATTCATCAGGAAGCGCAGGTCGGCGCGCAGCTCTTCTTCTGAAGCGCCTTCAGCGGCGGTCCGCACAATGAAGCCGCCGGGAGCCTCGCCACGCTCGTTGGTCAGGATCCGCTTGAGGCGATGACGCTCTTCGTCGGAGTCGATTTTACGGCTCACTCCCACGTGAGTTACGGTCGGCATGAAGACCAGGAATCGGCCAGGCAGCGCGATGTGGCTGGTGATGCGCGCGCCCTTCTTGGCAATCGGTTCCTTGGCAATCTGCACCAGGATTTCCTGGCCGGACTTCAGCAAGTCGGAGATGATCGGCAGGTCCGAAGTCTGTGCCGAGCGCCGCGATGGCCCACGCCGATTGCTCGGCGCTCCACGGCCACGCTGCCCGCGGCCTCCCCGATCACGGCTTCCGCGGCCGGGCACCGGCTGTGTTCCTGAGCCCGCTTCTCCTTCGACTTCGTCTTCCTCCACGCCGCCTTCGTCAAAGTTCTTCTGGATCCGATGATCGAGATGCGCTTCCTGCAGCATTTCGCCCAGGTCCCCGGTGCGCAGGTGGCTGGGAATCGTCTCCTCTTCGTAATCGTCGGTGTCGTGCACTTCCGGCTTGTGCCGGCGCCCATGAGGCGCAGACTCAAGCTCTTCGCCTTCGATGACTTCTTCTTCAACTACGCCGTTGCCGGGTGCGTAATTCGAGGCCGGGGCACTGGTTACCGCCGTTTTGCTTTCAGAAGAAGCATCGCTCTCCTTCTTCTTTTTGCCGAAACCAAAAAGCTTGAATCCTGTGGGAGATGACGGATCAATGCGATGGGAAGCGTCCGCATCCTCTTCGGGCTCCGCCGAATTCTCGCCCGGCGTGCCCTGCGCTGATTCAGCATCATCGCTGCCATCATGTGCGGGAAGCTCATCTTCGGTGAGCGTTTCCAGAGCATTCGAAGCGAGTTCTTCCTCTTCGAATTCAAAAGGAGCTTCCTCTGGATCTCGCAACTCACTTTCACGAAGCTCCGCCACCGGCGATTCTGTCTCTTCCAGAATCTCTTCCTGTCGAGATTCCTCCAGGGGTTCGTCGGCCAGGTTCTCTTGCGTTTCTTGTGCAGCTTCAACGGGAGCTTCGGCCCCACGGCGGCGCAGTGAGAGTGACTCGCCCGGCAACAGCCCGCTGCCGTCCCACGCCAGGGGTGCCTCAATCAACGTAGACGGCTTGAATGTGCTGGCCGGGCGTGGCGGCGCCGCTGGCTCCGGCGTCGATTTCGAGCTTTCTGTGCCGGGTGTGCTGCCGTACTTCGAAAGCGACTCGCCGGGCAGGACAAAGGCCGCTGGCGCATGTTGCCCACGCGGTGCCGGCGCCTCTTCAAAAGCTTGAATCGCAGGAAACTGTTCCGCGGTATTCGCCGGCTCCGCGCCACGATTTGAAACCGGCTCGAATTCGCTTCGATTTGCAGGCTGGCCACCCTGCTCGCGGCCTCCACGCCGGCGGCGCCGGCCACGGAAGCGGCGTGACCCTGCCTCGTCCGTTTCCTGCGCGGCCCCTGTTTGCTCCTGAGCGCCCGCAGTCCCCGCACGCGATGATTCCATTGCCGGCGTCCGGGTTTCTTCTGCCGGCCGATGCTCTTGTCTTGGCTCGTTCCTGTTTTGGTCTCGACGCGGACCCCGCTCTTCCTGGCGGCCGCCTCTGCCCCCTTGAACCTCGGTGGCCCCGTTGCTGTCGATCCCATGCGGGTGCTTCACCTCGCGAGGCGCCTGTCCGGCTCCGCTGGCCGCAGCTTTCTCCAGCTCGTCGGTCTCTTCCTGGTCTTCGAGCTCGATGAAGTCGGTTACGTAGAGAAACGCGTCGCGCTCAAGCCCCAGATCGACAAATGCCGACTGCATGCCCGGTAATACGCGTGTCACGCGTCCGTTGTATATGGAACCCGCGAGGGTGTACTCGTTTTCGCGTTCGTAGTAGATTTCCGCGAGTTGATCGTCTTCAAGAATCGCAAGCCGCGTTTCATGCGGCGTGCTTGAAATGCAAATTTCCTTTGCCATCGTACCTTTCCGTCCGGCAGCCTATGGCTGTCGGTACACGCGGCAAGGTCGGATGGGACGCGCACGATCGGCGGAGGAATGGATAGGCGGATAACCGGAGAAATGCCCCCGCGGCGGTCTCACTCTCGAGACCCTTCTTGAGGGCGGCGAACCAATGCGGATGTTGGTAAGAACAAGCCGAACGGGCTGCTGGTTTTGGTCGTCCGATGACAGAGAGTTTGTGGCCGTCGCCACTGGAAATTCAAGGGCCGAAATCTCCAGTGGGGCCGTTTGACCCACGGCTCCCGCAAAGAGTTCTCGCGCCAGCAAACAGAGGAATCCGATTCCCCAACGTACTGTGCGATCCTTGCGATGAGCGAGCCGCATGGGTGCTTCCCGTCTCTGCGTACTCATAAACCCAATCCTGCCGAGCGCGATCCATCGGGACCATGCCGGCGAAGTGCTTTTCAAAATACCTCTCTTGCGCCTGAAACAATCGCCCGATCGTTTTCGGCCTTTCAAGAGCCAAACTTTGAGACGACACCCCGATCAAAAGGATCGAGATGCGTCAATTAACGAACCTGCGCATGCGGACATTCATCGCCACGCCCAGCGACAGGAACGTAAACAACACCGAAGATCCACCGTAACTCATTAAAGGTAAAGGGATTCCGGTGACGGGCATCAGCCCGATGACCATGCCAACGTTGACCGCGATCTGAAAGGTCAACACAGCCACTATTCCCATAATAATCAGGGAACCGGGCAGGTCGGCGGCTGTTTGAGCGTTTTGAATCAAACGCATCAATATAAGAAAGTATAGCAGCAGGACAAAAAACGCTCCCACAAAGCCATGCTCCTCGCTGAATGCGGCAAAGATAAAGTCCGTATAGGGAATCGGCAGGAAATAACCCTGCGTCTGAGTCCCTTTCTCCAGGCCCTTCCCCCACACGCCGCCCGATCCAACGGCAATCTCCGATTGCAGCACCTGGTAGCCCGACCCATGGGGATCGTTACCCGGATTGATGAAGCTCGTGAGCCGCGCCTTCTGGTAAGGCTTCAGAATCTTTCCGCTTGTCCAGACTCCGCCCACCAGAACAGCGCCCACCGTAATTAAGATCAAACTCTGCCGCAAGTTAATCCCGCCCAGGAACAGCCCGGCCACCAGGATGGGCGCATATGTGAGCGTCGTGCCCAGGTCCGGTTGGATGAGCACCAGGATCATCGGAACTCCCACCATGCCAAAGGCTTTGAAGATTTCCTTCCACGTGAGGTTGCGGCCGCCAATGTTGGCGATGTAGCGTGCCACGGCGAGGATCAGCACCAGCTTGACCCATTCGGAAGGTTGAAACTGGATGGGCCCGACCGCGATCCATCGCCGCGCGCCGAGAGCCTTGTGGCCAACCGCCTTTACGGCGACCAGCGAGACCACAAAAATGCCGTAGAGCCACGGCGACAAGTCAATCAGGCGGTGATAGTCGATCTTGGCCAGCACAAACATGCCCACAAGGCCTGCGGCAATGAACAGGATCTGTTTTGATCCGAAGCTGGCAAACTTCGTATGCACCGTCGCGGAATGAACCTCCAGCACCGACAGGCTGCAAAGTAGAAGCACGAGGCCCAGCAATGCCCAATCGAAGTCGCGGAAACTCAGAATGCGGCGCATCGGCATCGCGGCTAGAGCCCTCCCTGAATTCCAGCGCTGGGAAAGATATTGCCGCGTACCGAAAGATGATCTGTGGGGCATGCAGCGTCAGGCCTGGGGCATGCAGTGCCAGGTGTAGGGCGCGAAGTGTCAGGCGCTAGGTACGAAGCGCCAGGCCTGGGGCATGCAGTGTCAGGTGTAGGGCACGAAGTGTCAGGGCACGATTTGAGTCGTGCCACCGAGCCTGCGTAAAGGACGGGGGCTTTAGCCCCTGAGGGGTATCTCACCGATTTCCACTCGCTGCAGCTGTCTTATTTGACGCGCTCTTCAACCCCGGTCTGCGTTCGGGCAGTGCTGCTACCAACTCGGCAGGTCTTGCGCTGGCGTTGAACGAGAGCCGCGCAGTGGACTCGCTCGCCTCCGGTGCAACCGAGTTTTTCC
The DNA here is from genome assembly GCA_963762905.1 of uncultured Acidobacteriaceae bacterium. Taxonomy (GTDB): domain Bacteria; phylum Acidobacteriota; class Terriglobia; order Terriglobales; family Acidobacteriaceae; genus Telmatobacter. The sequence goes on from CAVXMJ010000003.1 coordinate 10,482, forward strand.
CTTCTCTGGGAATCGATCGCGCGGGAACTTGATTCTCCGCCACGATGCCATTCCCATCGACAAAGAAATGCCCGCTATGGATCCGCCCAGCCATCGCACCCTTTGCGCCCGGTTTGTAGCCCGGCCCAGAATCCGGGGTCGTCCACACCGCACCCACATCCGTCGGCGCCGCGGCTTTCTCAGGCGGCAGATTACCGGCTAGGCGGCGCTTCTTATTCACGTAAGCCTCCACAACCCTTGCCCCGATGCGCGCCGGGTAATAACTGAATTCGCCATCCTGCCAAAGTACCGCCACCACTAACTCGGGATTCCGCCGAGGCGTGACGCCCACGAACCACACGTTAGGAAACGTAGCCCGCCCTTTGTTCGTTTTCTCCAGCGCTTCGTGACTCATCTGTTGCGCGGTCCCGGTTTTGCCGCCAAAGTCGATGCCCGGCAGGCCATCCGCGCCGGCCGTATGGTAAAGGCCGGGCTGGGTCACCTCATACATGCCGTTGGTGATAATCTCCCAGTTCGCCGGATCGATCGGAATATACGCATCGCCCGTTCCTGGGAAACTATCCTGGAGCGATTTGTAAAAGTCTGCCGGAAGCTGGTTAGGAAAAACGACATGCGGGCGAACCAGATGGCCTCCCGATGCGATGCCGCCGATGATGCGCGCTAGTTGAATCGGAGTCGCCTCAACCGCGCCCTGCCCAATGGACACATCCAAAGTCTCGTCGGGATACCAGCGATGATGGAAGTTCTTGATCAGCCAATCCGGCGAAGGCATCAACCCAGCCTGTTCTCCCGGCAGATCGATCCCGGTTTTTTGCCCGTAGCCGAACTCCGTTGCGTACTTTACGATTCGGTCGATCCCCAGCTTATCGCCGAGCATGTAATAAAACGTGTCGCATGAGTATGGAATCGCGTTGTAGATATCCACCGCGCCGTGGTGCTCGTCGCAATGGTGATAGTAGCCATAAGGTCCCCACCCGCCGTTGCAGACGATATGCATGTTCTGCGCAATCCCTTCCTGTAGCCCCGCAACCGACATCAGGATCTTGAACGTCGAGCCGGGCGCAAGCTGCGCCTGGATGGACTTGTTTAGCAGCGGATGGTCAGGATCGGTGATGAGCTTGTTCCAGTCAGTACGGTCGATCTTGACGGCAAATTCGTTCGGGTCGAAGCTGGGCCGTGACACCATCGCCAGAATCTCGCCGTTCCGCGGGTCCATGGCAACGATAGCGCCATTGCGGTTGCCCAGCGCCAACTCGGCTGCCCGCTGCAGATCGTTGTCAATCGTGAGCTTCAGGTCCTGGCCGGGTACGGCGTGCTCAATGCCGAAATAACCTACCTCGCGTCCACGGCTGTCGACGACCACCTCCCGCGAGCCGTCCTGCCCGCGCAACAACTGATCGTACGTTTCTTCCACGCCCGCCTTGCCCACAACGTCGCCCGGCTCATAGTAGGCAAAGCGCGGATTGTTCAAATCGTCTTCGCTCACCTCGCCCACGTAGCCGATCAAGTGCGCGGCAAAACCGTCGCGTGGATACAGACGGCGCTCCTCATCGATGGTTTCAAGCTCGGGCAGCTCGTTACGATGCGCCGCAATAAACGCCTGCTCATCGGCAGTCACGTCCAGCTTGATGGGAATTGGCTGATAGCCGGGCTGCGTACGGAAGCGCCGCAGCGTGGCACGCAACTGTTCCAGATCGAGGTCCAGCCCTCGGGCGATCAACGGCAGATCGGCGTCCACATTGCGGTTTTGCTCACGCACCAGGAAGCAAGTGACGGACGGGTAGTTGTCAACCACGAGCCGGTTCTCGCGGTCGAAGAGTTTGCCGCGCGGGGCCAGAATCGGCTCCTTGCGAATGCGATTCTGTTCCGCCAGGACGCGGTAGCTTTCCACGTTCAGCACCTGCAGCCGCCACAAGCCCGCCGCCAGGCCGAGCATCATCAATAAAATGCCGTACTGCACAAATGTCAGTTTGATAGTGGAGAGCTTCTCGCCGCGGTTGATGCTTAAGGCCATTGTCCTACTCTTCAGAATACAGCGAATTGAATTCTTGCTTTTTGACTCCCGATCGCGCTTCCTGTTTTCTATCCTCTATTCCCTATTCCCTATTCCTTGCTCCCTTGTTCCCTCGTTCCCTGTCTTTCAGTCCCTGACTCGCAGACGGTCGAGCAATGGAAACAGCAACAGCGCAATCACCGCATTCCCTGCGCCGCGGAGCAACTCCATCAACCCGTTCCAATCCGCCGCCAGGCCCAGCAGAAAGCGAGCCACGAAAAGATAAAGTGCGCTGGAGAGCAGCGATAGCGCGAAGGTGAGCAGGACCCGGATGATGTGGTTATCGACATCGATGCGAATTCCCACGGAGCCGGCCAGAAAGCCAACCACCGTCTTGGCGATTCCGTTGATGCCGATGGCGTTGTGCGATAGCGCGTCCTGGAACAGTCCCATCACCGCGCCCATTACCGTGCCTTGCAACGGACTGCGGCGGCCAAGGGCAAAGTAAACAGTAACTACAAGCGGAAGATCGAACCAGTCGTAGCGGCCGACGATACGCGGCAGCCATGCCTGCAGCACCAGTGCACCGAGCGGAACCAGCGTATAAACCAGGAGCGGATACCGGCGGATCTCCATATCGCGCCGGAATTCGGCGCCAAGCACAGACATGGCTATGGATTCCTCTGCGGTGTCGACTGCGGTTTTTGCTTCGATGACGGCGTAGCCCCGCCGCTTGGGCCAGCGGGAGCATCGGAGGGACGATTCACTTTGGGCGTCGAGTTCGGCTCTGGCGTCGCGCCGGAATCGTCATGGGTGCTATCTGAGTACTGGTCGGGATGCAACGGTTGCGGAGGCCGAGGCGCTATGGTGGGGTTGCTGGTGTCGTTCAATGGCTGTTGATCCGGAGGCAGGTTGGGGTCGATCAGTCCCGGCAGCTTCTCCGCCATGATCTCCGATGCCTTCACCTGATCCTTGAGTGCCGGGGGCACAGCGGTTTGTTCTGCCGCGCTGGCCTCAAGGTCTTTGTCATCCTGGGGCGGGAAGCGCGGCTCAGTCGAGGTAATCACCAGCACTTCGTCAAGGCGATCGAGAGGCGCGGCCGATGTAAGGATAATGTCCACCAGGCCGTCGCGGTCCGGGTCGCGAACCACTTTCTTCACCATGCCCACCGGCAGCCCGCGCGGAAAGATCAGATCGCCTCCGGCTGTCAAAACATGTTCGCCCGGCTGAATGCGCTCGTCGGCAGTCACACCCACCACTTCAAGTTGCCCGATTGCATCGCCGCGAAGGACTCCCCGGATGCGTGTCGTTTCCAGAATCACGCCCGCTCCGCTTGTAGTGTCATTCACGGCCAGCACCTGGGCGGTATGCGGAAACACGTCGCGCACTTTCCCCACAATGCCTTCGGCCGTAATCACCGCCATATCCGGTTTCAAACCATCGTGCGAGCCCTTGTCAATATAGAAAACGTGCGAGTGGTCGCTGCCGCTCGAGCCATACACCTGCGCGGCCACCGTCGAATAGATGTAGTGCTGCTGGAAGCCGAGCATGGCCTGCAACCGCTGGCCCTGGCGCGCGTCCTCCAGCAATGCGGCCTGCTCGAGCCTTAGCCGGTCGACAGTATTTTCCAAATTTTGGTTTTGCTGGCGGACGTGGACCAGATCGATGTAGTTCGACCACAGGTGCGACGTCCCCAACGTGCTTGAGTGAATCAATCGCTCCGGCGGAGAAACCACGGCATTCGCCCAAAGACGGATGAGCCGCACGCTGCTTGGGTCGGTGTCCTCCAGGGCGCTTGTGCCGCTTGCGGTCCGGCGCACTTGCACCGCGAGCCCCACGAGCTGCAGCATCAGCAATGCCAGCAGCACCACAAGGTTCCGGTAGCGGGAGAAGAGCGATTCCATAAAGGCCAGAGATGAGAGATCAGGGGTCAGAGATCAGCCGTAAGAAAGCACCTTTTCGGCTTAATTTCCAAATCGGGCTGTAAACAAACCGCATATTACTGCGGATCTTTGGGGGTCAAGAACTGATCTCTGATCTCTGACCCCTGATCTCTGTTTTCAGTCGATCTTGATTTTGCGCAGCAGCCGGAAGTCCGAGAGCATTTTGCCCGTGCCCAAAACAACTGAGGCCAGCGGATCGTCGGCCACCGATACGGGAAGTCCGGTCTCCTCGCGAATCCGCTTGTCAAGATTCTTGATGAGAGCTCCGCCGCCGGTCAGCACGATTCCGCGATCGCTGATGTCGGCTGATAGCTCGGGTGGCGTGCGCTCCAGTGCTACGCGAATCGCATTCACGATCACGGCAATGCACTCGCCCAGCGCCTCGCGAATCTCGCTATCGTCGACCGAAATCGTCTTCGGCACTCCCTCGATCAGGTTGCGCCCCTTGATCTCCATGGTCAGCGGCTTATCCAGGGGATACGCGGAACCGATGTCAATCTTGATTTGTTCCGCGGTACGCTCGCCGATCAAAAGGTTATATTTCCGCTTCAGGTAGTTGATGATGGCCTCGTCCATCTGATTGCCGGCCATGCGCACCGAGCGTGAGTAAACAATGCCGCTCAGCGAAATCACCGCGATGTCGGTCGTTCCGCCGCCAATATCCACCACCATGTTGCCCGAGGGCTCGGTGATAGGCAGTCCGGCGCCAATCGCCGCCACCATCGCCTGCTCTACCAGGTACACTTCGCTCGCCTTGGCCCGATACGCTGAGTCCTCCACGGCGCGCTTTTCAACTTGCGTAATCTCTGACGGCACACCGATCACGATGCGCGGGTGCACCAGCATCTTGCGGTTGTGTGCCTTCTGGATGAAGTAGTTGAGCATCTTCTCGGTGATCTTGAAGTCGGCGATCACGCCGTCCTTCATGGGCTTGATGGCCACGATGTTGCCGGGCGTACGCCCCAGCATGTCCTTGGCTTCTTTGCCCACGGCTTCTACTTCACCGGTCGTCTTGTTGATGGCTACAATCGACGGCTCATTGACGACAATGCCTTTGCCGGCCGCGTACACAAGCGTATTGGCGGTACCTAAATCGATGGCCAGATCGCTCGAAAACATGCTGAAGAGCGAGCGGAAGCCATGGGACCGTGAAGAACGAGAGTGATATCCGTTCAATGACATGGAGAAACTGGATCGACCTCAAAAAGCTGAATTTTGGATGTGCCTCATGGCCTATTGTACGGCTACTTGCCCTGGGCCGTTGCGAATGCTTCATAGCACAAAGGAGGCAAGCGGCGTCAGGCGTGCCGCCTTAGTAACCGGCAGCCGGTCGCGCGCCTCAGAACTTCCCCCCCACTGGCCCGAACCCGCTCCCACGGCGTACGCTGTTTTGCGGATTCAGTTACGGTCGAGGATAGGGCTGGGGACGCCAGGGCTTCCTTCCGGCCGCTCCCGGCTCCCAACTGTGAACTACGAACTGAGAACTGAGAACTGCCTTATGACCTATCCCTCCTACCAAAACCTGATCGGCGGCCAATGGGTCGCCGCGGCGACCGGCAAAACCATGCTCAACCTCAATCCGGCCGACCATTCCGACGTGATTGGCGCGTTTCCTTCCTCTCACGCGGAAGACGTGGCGCTCGCAGTAGCCGCCGCAAAGAAGGCTTTCGCCACCTGGCGGCTGGTCCCCGCGCCCAAGCGGGCTGAGGTTTTAGTCCGTGCCGGCACGATCCTCGTCCAAAACAAGGAAAAACACGCGCGCGACATGACCCGCGAAATGGGCAAGGTCCTGGCCGAGACGCGCGGCGACGTGCAGGAAGCCATCGACGAGGCTTTTTACGTGGCTGGCGAGGGCCGGCGCCTCTTCGGAATTACCACGCCCTCCGAGCTCCAGAACAAGTTCGCCATGTCCATCCGCATGCCCATCGGCGTCGTCGGCCTCATTACGCCGTGGAACTTTCCCATGGCCATCCCCAGTTGGAAGCTCTTTCCCGCGCTCGTTGCCGGCAACACCTGCGTCATCAAACCCGCCACCGACACTCCGCTTTCTACCTACAACCTCGTTCAGGCGCTCATCGACGCCGGACTCCCGCCTGGCGTGGTCAACATCGTCTGCGGCACCGGTTCCACCGCCGGCGCAGCGCTGGTCGAGCATCCCGATGTCCGCGCCATCAGCTTCACGGGTTCCAGCGCCGTCGGATCGCTCGTCGCCCAGCGCGCGGCCGCTACCTTCAAGCAGGTCTCGCTTGAAATGGGCGGTAAGAATGCCCAGATCGTTCTCGACGACGCCAACCTCGACCTCGCCCTCGATGGCGCGCTCTGGGGCGCATTCGGCACCACCGGCCAGCGCTGCACAGCCACCAGCCGCATCTTGCTCCAGAAGGGAATTGCGGCCGAATTCACTGAGAAGTTCGTAGCCCGCGCCAAAAAGCTAAAAGTCGGTAACGGACTCGATGAGTCCGTCGAAGTCGGACCGCAAGTCAACGCCAACCAGATCGAAACCTCGGAGAAGTACGTAAGGATTTCTCAAGACGAAGGCGCGCAACTCCTTTGCGGCGGACACGCGCTCACTTCGGGCGCTTACGCCCACGGCACATTCTTCGAGCCCACCATCCTCGCGGGCGTCAAACCAACTATGCGCATCGCGCGCGAAGAAGTCTTCGGCCCCGTAGTCAGCCTGATGGAATTCTCGACGTTCGAAGAGGCCGTCGAGATCGCCAACTCCATCGACTACGGCCTTTCAACCTCGCTTTACACCCGCGACGTGAACCGCGCCTTCGCAGCGATTCGCGATTTAGAATCCGGCATCACTTACATCAACGCCCCCACCATCGGCGCTGAGGTGCACCTGCCCTTTGGCGGCGTCAAGCACACCGGCAACGGCCACCGCGAGGGCCTCGGCGCTCTCGACTTCTTCACCACATGGAAAGCCGTCTATGTGGATTACTCCGACAAGCTCCAGCGCGCGCAGATCGACAACGCCGAGTAAGCCTTCGCTACTCCCATAAAGCTGTCATCCTGAGCGGAGGTCGCCGCGGCGACCGAAGTCGAAGGACCTGCAGTTGCCTTTCGGCGGCCGCCTCTATCGATGACTCTGACAACCCGCCGCGTGCGCAAATCGATAATGCGGAGTGAGATGTCAAGGCCCGAGGCTGCTTAGTAGGATTCGAGAATCTCCTGCAATCGATTATGAAGATCACAATTCCTGCTCCCGGATTGAAAGCTCTGAACTTTGGTGCAGTATCGGCGGAAACCTGACAAAGAGTCGCCCAAATGATGGAGCTGCCTAAACTGAGCATCGTTGAAGCCCCGCTTGACCAACTCGTCGATAATCTTGATCGTCTGTCGCGGATCCGGTTTAGCGCCCTGCTGGCTCATGCGCGAATGGTAGCTGAAAAGATTTCGCGCTACAATTTCCCCATGAGCCCCAAGGCGCAAGAGCTCCTCGAACAAGCCCGGCAGCTGCCGCCAGACGAACAGGAGTGGCTCGCGGAATTTCTCCTGATCAAGGATGAGCGAGTCGCTGCCGATCTGGAATCCGCATGGGGCGATGAGATCAAGCGCCGCCTCGACGAGATTGACTCCGGCGCGGTCAAGATGATTCCAGGCGACGAGGTTCTTGCCCGCATGGATGCCCGGCTCAAGGTAAGGCGAAAGCAAGCCGCCAAGCGGGGATGAAACCCTATTCGTTTCATCCGCAGGCTGAAGCAGAAGCTGATTCAGCGTTTGAGTATTATTGGATCAAGGGTCCAGTTGCCGCATTCGGTTTAGATGAAGAACTTCGTGACGCCTATCGAATCCTGCAACTCCACCCGCTCGTTTGCCCTCCCTACCTGCATGGAACCCGCCGCGTAATCCTCAAGCGCTATCCTTTTTCTGAGGTCTTCCGCGAACGTCTGCAAGACATCCAGATCATCGCAGTTGCCCACGCCAAGCGCCGCCCTGGATATTGGGCGAAGAGAATAAAGCAATAAGAAGGATTTCTATGGAAACCGCCTACGTACCCGCACCCACTCGTTACGACGTCGCAACCTTCCGCCGCTGCGGCAACTCCGGCCTCGTCCTGCCCGCCATCACCCTTGGTCTGTGGCAGAACTTCGGAGGCGCCGACGTCTTTGAAACTGGCCGCGCCATGGTCCGTCGCGCCTTCGATCGCGGCGTCACCCACTTCGACCTTGCCAACAACTACGGCCCTCCCTACGGCTCGGCTGAAGAAAACTTCGGCACCATTCTGCGCAAGGACTTTGGCGTGCGCAAGCACGCGAGCGGCCTGCGCAACGAGCTCATCATCTCCTCCAAGGCCGGCTACGACATGTGGCCCGGCCCTTATGGCATCGGCGCGTCGCGAAAATACTTGCTCGCCTCGCTCGACGACAGTCTCAAGCGCATGGGCCTCGACTACGTCGACATCTTCTACGCGCATCGCCCCTGGAAAAACTGCCCGCTCGAAGAGACGATGGGCGCGCTCGTTTCCGCCGTACAACAGGGCAAGGCGCTTTATGTCGGCATATCGTCCTACAGTCCTGAGCGCACGCGCCAGGCCGCGAAGATCCTCAAGCAGATGGGCGTGCCTCTGCTCATTCACCAACCCTCTTACTCCATGCTGAACCGCTGGGTCGAGAAAGGTCTTCTCGATGCGCTCGAAGAAGTGGGCGCGGGCTGCATTGCTTTCTCGCCGCTTGCCCAGGGATTGCTCACGAGCAAATACCTTAAAGGCGTCCCGAAAGATTCTCGCGCTACGAGTGAAGGCTCCTCGCTACTGAAAGAATTCTTGAACGAGAAAAATCTCAAGCGAGTCCGCGCGCTCAACGAAATTGCCCGCGGCCGCGGCCAGACGCTCGCGCAAATGGCAATCGCCTGGGTTCTGCGTGACAGCCGCGTCACTTCGGCTCTGATCGGCGCGCGCAACGTGGAGCAGCTCGATGACTCGCTCGACTCACTGAAGAAGCTCAAATTCACCCCTGCGGAGCTCAAGGAAATCGACCGTCACGCGCAGGATGGCGACATCGATCTGTGGCGCCATGGACGCGAGCAGATGACGTAGCTTTCCAGCGGGCTTCCTGAGTCCAGGGCGTAGCATCGAACCGGGGAAGGAGCGAGCCATGATCGTCGGCGTTCCCAAAGAGATCAAGGATAACGAAGCCCGTGTCGGCGTAACGCCGTGGGGCGCCAAGGCGCTCACCGAATCCGGCCATACTGTGCTCGTCGAGACGCAGGCTGGCGCGCAGTCAGGCTTTCCCGATGCGGAATATCAGAACGCCGGCGCCGAGATCACCGGCGAGGCAGGCTTTGTCTGGGGCAAGTCGGACATGGTCGTCAAGGTCAAGGAGCCGATCGAGCAGGAGTATGTCTTCTTCCGCGAAGGGCTGGTTCTCTTCACCTATCTGCATCTGGCGCCCCTCCCCTCGCTCACAAACAAGCTTCTCGAATCAAAGGTCATCGGCATCGCCTATGAAACGGTCCGCGACCGGCAGGGGACATTGCCTCTGCTCACGCCCATGAGCGAAGTCGCAGGCCGCATGAGCGTGCAGGTTGGCGCCAGCTACCTTGAAAAAGAACGCGGCGGCCGCGGCATCCTGCTCGGCGGCGTTCCTGGCGTTCCTCCTGCGCACGTCACCATCCTCGGCGGGGGCATCGTCGGCACCAACGCGGCCCGCGTCGCGCTCGGCTTCGGCGCCAAAGTCACCCTCATTGACGTGAACCTGAACCGGCTGCGCGAGCTTGACGACGTCTTCGGCGGTCGCCTCTACACTCTCGCCTCAAACAGCTACAACATCGCCCAGGCCACTCGCGAGGCCGATCTCGTCATTGGCGGTGTGCTGATTCCCGGAGCCACGGCTCCCAGGCTGGTTACGCGCGCCATGGTCGCCCAGATGAAAAAGGGAGCTGTCATTGTCGATGTGGCGATCGACCAGGGAGGCTGTGTGGAAACGGCGCGGCCCACTTCGCACTCCAATCCCAGTTTTGTCGTCGATGGTGTAGTGCACTACTGTGTCACCAACATGCCGGGCGCGGTGCCGCATACCTCCACGCTGGCGCTCACAAACTCTACCTTCCCTTATCTGCTGCGCTTGGCCAACCTGGGTGCGAATGAAGCGCTCCGGCAAGACCCAGGATTGGCTGAGGGGCTGAATACCTGGCTTGGGAGCGTCACATATCGTGGCGTTGCCGAAAGTCAGAAACGACCCTGGACCGCCGCGGCAAGCCTCATTGGCTGAATCAAAAGCCCCGAATCGAGGCGGACAGCAGCCTCACGCCTGCCTCAAATTGTTCTTGACACGCTTGTTGCGCCTTTGTTAGCTTCCTCTCGCGGAAAAAGACTTAGAGAAATCCACCGCCAAATACAGCTTCCCTGAAACGACTGGCTCATCGCGTGGGCCGCTGGAGGTGCTTGTGTTTGGGGTGGATTTTTTGTCTTTGGCAGACTTTTAACGCTCTATTCCTCGAATGTTAATGGAAGTGGCCAAGGATGGCTTTGAATCGTCTTGAACTCATTGACTCAAAGCGCTTGCTCGAGGCACGGGTCTTTCTAGTTATAAGTTCGCAATTGCGGGCTGCATGGGCTTCTTTCTCTCTTTTTACACACGTGTGTCAAAGGAATCTGGCTTTTTCATCCAGTTCAAAAATACAATCTGTTTTTCCAATGATTGTGACTGCGATTAGTCGATAGCCCTGGCGAACAGGGAATTCACTTAACCGCTTTTGGAACAGAAACATTGCGAGGCAATATGAATTCTTTAAACCGATCTGTTGGCCAACGAGCCAGAACCGTCCGCGCGGCGAAATGTGAAATTCGTCGTTCCCCTTGGCTTCTTCTTGCAATCGCGCTTCTACTGATGCTTCCGTCCCGCGCCGCTTTCGCGCAATACGATACTGGAAGCATCGTTGGCGTTATCCAGGATTCGACGGGCGCAGTGATACCCGGTGCAACTGTGAGTGCGGTCAACGTAGCCACTGGTGTCTCCAATACCGGCGTTTCTGGCAGTTCGGGCGAATATGAAATCCCAAACCTGCATACCGGAACCTATAAAGTGACGTGCGTGCACCCTGGCTTCAGCACTGCGGTTGCAAACGATGTTCTGGTCTCCGTTGGCGTGCGGCAACACATCGACTTGACTCTTAAAGTAGGCCAGACGGCCACCACAGTCGAGGTCAGCGACGTCTCCCTCCAGGTCGATACCGAGAGCAGCGAACGCGACCAGACCGTCTCCGGATACCAGACCGAAGCCTTGCCGCTCGTCAGCCGAAATTTCTCTGACTTTCTTGCGGTTGTTACCGGCTCGCGCCAGGCGCCGACAGCAGCGACCACCAGTTCCATTTCAAGCCTTGTCCGCGAGGGCGCCTACAACGTCAACGGTCAACGCAGCATGTTTAACAACTATCTGCTTGACGGCATGGACAACAATGCCTACGGCGAAAGCAATCAGGGCTTTGATAACCAGATTATTGCTATTCCGCCCGATTCCGTCGCTCAGCTCAACGTAGTCACCAACAACGAGAACGCCGAGTACGGCCGTTCCTCAGGCGCCACCATCAACGTGGCATCGGCCAGTGGAGGTAATAGCTTCCACGCACTGCTCTATGATTTCGTTCGGAACACCGACCTCAACGCGGCAGGCTTTTTCAAGCCCACGCTCGTCGGCAGCACTGGACTCGCCGTCCCTTTCCAGAAGCCTACGTTCAACCGCAACCAGTTCGGCATGAACTTCGGCGGACCGATTCTTAAGAACCATTTCTTTTTCTTCCTCGATTACGAGGGTTTCCGCCAGACGCTGCGCCCGCTTTATGTCTACACCTTGCCGACGCAGAACGAGATCAACGGCATCCTTGTTGTCCCGGTCAAGAATCCAATTACCGGCATAGTTTATCCAGCCGGCACTGCGATCCCGTCCGGCGCCATCAATCCGCTTTCGCAAAAGATCATCAGCTACTACCAACCGTTCAGCACCACGTTGCCCGTCTCAGGCGTCAGCACCACGGGCCTCTACTCGGATGACTACGCCAAGGAAGTTCCGTTTACCGACAACTCAGATAAAGGCGATCTTCGTCTTGACTACCAGCAGAATGCGAATTCTTCCTGGTTCCTCCGCATCAGCGACCGCAAAGAGGACGGCGTCAACTATCCTGTAATTCCGCTGCCGCTCGACAGCACGGCAAACGGCAAAATCCGCATCCTCGATCAGCAGGCTGCTCTCGGCTATACGCATCTGTTCGGGGCCAACAAAGTGCTCGATCTGCGCCTTGGCCTTTCTCGCACCAAGGCAGGCAAATTCACCCTGTCGATCGGTCAGAATGTCTTCACCATTCCCGGCCTGCAAGATGTGCCGGCCGGCATCGCCGGCGGATTGCCTCAGGTGTCCATCACTAACTTCACCACCTTCGGGCGCCAGAGCACCAACCCTCAATGGCAAGATCCGGCGCTGCTTGATCCGAAAGGGAACTTCACGTGGATCAGGGGCAAGCACTCGCTCAAGTTTGGTTATGAGTACGAGCACATCTGGATGGCCGTCAACGATAACAATCCCCTTTACGGTTCCTGGACTTACGGCGGTGGTTACAGCACTTGCCCGTCCGGGACAACGGTCACTGGCCCCGCCTGCACAGGCACTAAGGTTGCTGACGATTACTGGGCTGACTTTTTGTTCGGTCTCACCAGCAGCTATCAATTGGCTAACTATTTCGTAGTGCACCTGCGCCAGCGCCTCGACAGTGCTTACGCACAGGACGACTGGAAGGTCACTCCCAAACTGACGCTCAACATCGGCTTGCGCTGGGAATACGGCTCGCCTTACTCGGAGTGGAAAAACTACATTTCCAACTTCGATCCCGTAAATCAGGTAGTGGACACCATCTCACCCGGCGCCGTGGCGGGCAACGGCATTATGCCGGTCACTGGCAGCGGCACGTACGGCAAGACACTCATGAATCCGCAACTGCACGACTTCATGCCGCGCGTCGGTTTCGCTTTCTCCCTTACGCCCGAGACAGTCATCCGCGGCGGCTTCGGCACCGGATACGTTCACTACACGCGTGCGGGCTCGGGCGATATTACGGGCATCAATGCTCCGCAGGCCCAGTTCGCCGCCGTTACCCAGATTTCTCCCAACCCTACCAATGTCTGCAGCACTCCGCTTCCAGCCCAGATCATCGCGGTCGGATCCACGACTCCCAGTTGCTACGCCACTGCCGATCAGGGATTCCCTTCGGGCCTTGTGACAACCTTCAATCCGGCTACCGACAACATCACATGGGTTCCCAGGAACACGCCTGACAGCTATGTCGAAAACTATTTCCTCAGCGTGCAGCGTCAGTTGACGAAGAACACTCTCGTTGACATCGCCTACGTCGGCAACCATGGCCTCCATTTGCAGGGCTTTGTCAATGCGAACCAGAGAGTTCTCTCGACACTCGGTACGAGCAATGTCCAGAGATACTATCCGAATTGGCCCAGCGACATCACCGAAGCGCTCAACGAGTTCTGGTCCAACTACAACTCGCTGCAGGCCCGTTACGAGCAGCGCTTTGTTCACGGTCTCACCCTGTTGAACTCTTTCACTTGGGAGCACTCACTCGACAACGCGTCAGCTTCCCTTGAAGGCAATACGCCATCTCCGCAAAATGGTCTGAATCTCAAGGCGGACTACGCGCAGTCCGATTACAACCTGCCCGTCGCCAACGTAACGACTCTGGTTTACGATCTTCCGTTCGGGCATGGCCGTTCCCTTGCGTCAAACGCCAACGGCGTCCTCGATGCCGTGATCGGCGGCTGGCAGGTCAGCGCCATCAACACCACTCAGGCCGGAACGCCATTCAACCTGGGCTACACTCCCAATGCAACTCAACAGGTTTCGCAGCAAATCTCCGCAACCTATCGCGGAGCCAATGAATACCGGCCAGACCAGGTGCCAGGGCAAAAAATCACGCAGGGTAAATCGAACCGCTCGGCGAATACAGGGTACGTAAATTACATCAACCTCAGTGCCTTCGTGATCCCGCCTGTGCAGGATGCCGCCAAAAACTATCTCAGCCCGTTCGGCAACGCCTCGCGAAACCCCGGCCGCACCCCGCCGTTCAATGAAACCGACCTCGATCTCAACAAGCGCTTCAACACGCCAATCGAGAGCTTAAAGGTCGAGTTCCGCGCCGAGGCCTACAACGTGTTTAACCACACCAACCTCTACCTGCCCGGCAACATCAGCGGCTCCCAGGGCACCATCACTTCAGGCACGACTCTCAGCACGGGCGCCACACCGTCGCTCGCGCAGATCACCGGCGGCGTTCCCAGCGGCGGCGGTCAAATCACGTCAACCTTCGAGCCACGCATTTTGCAGTTCGCCTTGAAGATCATTTACTAGCGCCGAACACCTGCGTGCGCCAGTCACTTCCAAGTGCCTGGCGCATCGCGCTCGTTTTTCAAATTACCTTGGTGCGGCGCTCGGGCTGACTGTGCATTAAAGCCGAACACCACACTGCTAGACTGGAAGCAGCAACACGCTTGCAACATTTGTGCCGCGCTGTTGCGCAAGAAATCGCGGCGATTCGGCTCGCGGTTAGCGCCCACTTAGAGACCAGAGTCTGGGCGGAAATAACATCCATTTACCTTGATCGAAGGCGTGCCGGCCAGCGACGCAATTCTTTTTGTGTCCATTCGTGCCGCGCCTCCGACCGTGCTATTTCTTCCGTCATCCGCCCCTAATGAAAGGAAGGCACAGGCGTGCTCGCGAGACACGAAATCCTCAGCCAATTGGGTGCTACTGCTCCGCCGTGGGACGTATTGGTGATTGGCGGCGGGGCTACCGGCCTCGGCGCCGCGGTAGAAGCTGCCGCTCGCGGCTACCGTACTTTGCTCGTGGAACGCGCCGATTTCGCCAAGGAGACTTCCAGCCGCAGCACCAAGCTCGTCCACGGCGGCGTGCGCTATCTGGAGCAAATGAACTTGACGCTCGTCCTTGACGCTTTGCGCGAGCGCGGCCACATGGTACGCAACGCACCGCATCTGGTCCACGACTTATCCTTTGTCGTTCCCGCGTACAGCTATCTTTCGCTTCCTTACTACGGTGTTGGCCTCAAAGTTTATGAACGGCTTTCGGGGAAGTTGTCGCTGGGCCGGTCGGAACTGCTCTCGCGTGAAAGCACGCTGGAAAAGCTGCCCGGAGTGAAGCCAGACCATCTTCGTGGGGGCATCCTCTATCACGACGGCCAGTTTGACGACGCTCGGTACGCGATAGCTCTGGTCAGAACCCTCCAGGATCTTGGTGGAACCGCCATCAATTACGTTGAAGCCACCGGGCTCATTGAGCGTGGCGGCAAAATCGTCGGTATCCAGGTCCATGACCGCGAAGACGGTGCTGTCTTCGACCTGCAAGCCAAGGCGGTGATCAATGCCTGCGGCGTTCACGCCGAGGAAACGCTCGCGCTCAACGGCGGTCAGCGCGATTCGTTCCTCGCCGTCAGCCAGGGGTCGCACTTCGTCCTGCCGCGCACCTTCCTTCCTGGAAATACTGCCCTCATGATTCCAAAAACCGAAGACGGGCGCGTGCTGTTCGCAATTCCATGGCTGGGCGCATTGCTTGTCGGAACGACTGACGTGCCGGTTGGAAGCACTTCACCCGAGCCGCGAGCTCTTCCTGAAGAAAAGCAATTCCTTCGTTCCCACATCGCTCGTTATCTGGGCCGCGCGCCGCGTCCTGGAGAAATTCTCAGCGTATGGTCGGGATTGCGTCCGCTGGTGCGCAAGAGCGGCGTCAGGACCTCAAAGCTCTCGCGCGATCACACCATCATGGTTTCCGCCTCCGGCCTGATAACCGTTACGGGAGGAAAATGGACAACCTACCGCCGAATGGGTCAAGACACAATTGATCGCGCCGCACAGGTTGCCGCGCTCCCCAAACGTCCTTCTCCCACTCTCGAATTGAAGCTGCACGGCTGGACCCCTGACGCCACCACCGCGAACTCCGCGTGGGAATGTGTCTATGGTTCTGACCTGCCGGCACTTCGTGCTCTTTCCACCCAAAACTCAAGTCCCCAGCATGCAAATCTCGACGCCTTGCTGCACCCTCGCTTGCCCTTTCGGCTGCGCGAAGTCGTTTGGGCAGCTCGCTCCGAAATGGCGCGAACGGTCGAAGACGTGCTCGCCCGGCGCACGCGCGCGCTCTTTCTCGATGCGGGTGCCGCCATCGAAGCCGCGCCCGCTGTCGCGGAGATTCTGGCCCGCGAGCTGCATCGCAATGACGGTTGGAAGGCGAACGATCTGCGGAGCTTTCAGGAGACAGCCAAAGGCTATCTCTACGAGGAATAAGGAGCCGGCTGAATTCTCGTCACGGCTGCACGCCCGGCGGGATCAGCAGCGTGAGCGAGTGGGGCACCACTTCCAGCCGCACCGGCAGGCAGCCCAGAACCTCGCCATCCGCTTCGACAAAGTGTTTCTCGGCCGAGCCGTTGCACGACCGGCATTCAATCGACGGCGAATCCATCAGCTCGATGGAGCGGTTGAACGTGTGCCGCCCGGCGATCACCGCGAGCAGGAACGACATGTACTGCAACCGGCTTTGCGTCTTGAACGCCAGCATGCTCAGGCTTCCATTCCGCAAACTCGCACCGGGAGCGAGTGTACGTAACACGCCCCCAAAAGAGCGCACTCGCACGGCCAGCAACTGAGAAACTTCCACCACGCGCCCGCTGCCATTTCCGTTCGTCGGCAACTCCGCCTCGAAGAGCGGGAACGATGAAGTAGCCCAGATCCGAAATGCCTCGATCAGATAGAGAACATATCCCAGGCGTCGCTTGAGCCGCGAGTCGAGCCGCGACATCAGCAATGCATCCGCGCCGACGCCCGCCGCCACGATGAAGTACCGTGAACCCGGATTCCCGTCAGCGCCCGCATAGTGAATTCGCCCCACCGAAACCCGCGCCGGAACAGCATCGAGCAAGATACGCGCCACTTTGGCCGGCGATGCAATCAAACCCAGATCCGCAGCCAGCGCGTTGGCTGTGCCCAGTGGAACCACTCCCAGTGCCACATCGGTGCCCACAAGACTCTGCAAGGCCTCATGAACTGTGCCGTCGCCGCCGCAAGCCAGCACCGCATCGTAGCCGTCTCGAACCGCCTCTCTTGCAAGGGTTGTGGCGCTTCCCGGCGCGCCCGTTTCGAAGGCCTCTGACTCGACACCCGCTTCACGAAGCACGGCCCTGATCTCGCCAACAGCTGCTTGTCTCCGCGACGAGTACTGTCCTGAAGCCGGGTTGTAAATCAGCGCCACGCGGCGCATTGCGGGTTTCACTTGGGCGGTGGGTCCTATCTGTTCAAAGTGCCCATGGGCACATCTACTTATCATCTCAGATTTGCAGATGGAAATGCAGTTTGCCTGCTTCAGAATCACACGAAATATGTATCTGGACTTCTTGGGATGCAATGGCCTGCTGCACGAAAACTTTACGGCGCCTGATTCCTTCCGGCATCCCGATTATGCCAAATGCGCGTGCGGTCAGGTTCTCTGCGGCTCCGTGATGGCTTGGTCTGACTTACAGCCGGAGATGCCCCACAAACCAGAGGGCATACAAGCAAAGTGCCGTTACCCCTTCTATTCCGATTGCCCAACCGACTCCCTTTCCCAAAAGATGAAGGTCGACAACTTCCTGGCGAAGTCGCTCTGCCTCGGTGCGAGGTCCCCTGCTCGCGATCGTTGGGTCGTCCCCGAATGGGCGAGCATAACTGGCAGGTTGCGTTTGTGGCTCGATTGGTGAAGACGATGCTGCGAACAGGTCCTGGACTTTCAGTGGTTGAGTTGCCATGGCGGCATCCTCCTTTGGCTCCTATCGGCGTTGCGCACCAGGGAATCAGTCGTCCAAGTCGAAAGCAAACCGGCCCGCTAACAGGCGTTCCTTCGTAGTCGATGACCAATTATCCTTATGGGCCAATTGGGTGGCGAGGGATTTGGAGCGTTCCCGAGCCAATCGGTCCCAAGGTGGTAACCGCTCGCCCGCACTGGTCCACTTTGGCCCTCTCGCAGCCTGTGGCCGTCGTCACACTCAAATCACGCGGCCCGGCTATCATCCCAGTCAGAGGCGTCTTCGCTTATGAACCCAGGCGGCAACACCATCCTCATCACTGGCGGCGGCTCCGGCATTGGCCGCGGCCTGGCTGAATCCCTTCACGTGCTTGGCAATCAGGTCGTCATCGCCGGCCGCCGGCGCCACGTCCTCGACGAAACCACTGCCGCTAATCCCGGTATGAAGTCGCTTACGGTTGACATGCGCGATCCTGCGTCGATTCGTACCTTTGCCGCACGGGCCATTTCTGAATTCCCCGCGCTCAACATGCTCATTAACAATGCCGGTATCATGCGCCGTGAAAATCTTCTCGAGCAGCAGCCCGACCTGGCTGATGCGGAAGCCACCGTCGCTACCAATCTGCTCGGCCCCATCCGCTTGACTGCGGCAATGTTGCCGCATCTCCAAAAGCAGCCGCGCGCCGCCATTATCAACGTCTCGTCAGGCCTGGCGTTTCTCCCCATGGCGCGCACGCCCACCTACTGCGCCACAAAGGCGGCCCTGCACTCGTATTCGCTTTCGCTTCGCGCGCAGCTCCGCAACACGAGTGTCGAAGTCATTGAGTTGATTCCGCCTTACGTTGCCACGCACTTGATGGACGGCGCCAGCGACCCACGCGCCGTGCCTCTCGATAAATTCATCGCCGAGGCCCTGGAGATCCTCAAAACCGAGCCGACTCCGCCGGAAATCTGCGTAGAGAATGTGAAGACCCTTCGCTTTGCCGCCGAGAACGGCAATTTCGACACCATCTTTGCGCGCATGAACGCCGCCGGCTGAGCACACCCGAATGATTCGGCTGTGTATGCGATCCTGCCAAAAACCTATCCAGGTGAGCCATCCCGCGCGGCCGCGGCGCCTTCCATTGGATTTCCT
Organism: uncultured Acidobacteriaceae bacterium; assembly: GCA_963762905.1. Taxonomy (GTDB): domain Bacteria; phylum Acidobacteriota; class Terriglobia; order Terriglobales; family Acidobacteriaceae; genus Telmatobacter. Next base: position 29,340 of record CAVXMJ010000003.1, read on the forward strand.
AATTTTCCAGTTACGCGCCGGATTCGCACAGCCTCACGGTCGTCCGATTCTGGCCTACACTCTTTCCTATGGCCACCATCCCCGACCTCACCCTCGAAGCCGGCCTTCCCGCGAACCTTGACGCGGAAAAGACCATCCTGGGCGCGATTTTGCTCGATAATACCGCCCATGCCGAGGCCGCCGAATTCCTCAAATCCGACGACTTTTCGCTCGACTCCCATCGCCGTATCTTCCTGCGCATGACCGAGTTGATTGACACCGGGCGCACGGTCGATATCGTTACGCTTTCCAACGAGCTGGCTCGCTACAAAGAAGTCGAGTCCGTTGGCGGCGTGTCCTACCTGGCGTCGCTCACTGAGGGTTTGCCGCGCCGCCCCGTCATTGAAGATTACGTCCGCATCGTCAAAGACAAGGGCATGTTGCGCCGTCTCATGGGCATCTGCTCGGCTGCCATCGCCAAGGCCGCCGACCAGAGCCAGGATGCCATTGGCGTCCTGGACGAGACCGAATCGCAACTGCTCCAGGTAAGCCAGGACAGTCTCAATCAGGGCCTCCAGCCCATTGACGTCATCATCCGCGACTCCTTCGGCTCCATCGACAACCTCTACAAGCAAAGCAGGGAAGTCAGCGGCCTGGCCACCGGCTTTACTGACTTCGATCGCATGACCAGCGGACTGCAAAAAGGTGAGCTCATTATCATCGCCGCGCGACCCTCCATGGGCAAGACGGCGCTGGCCATCAACATCGCGGAGAACGCCGCCCTCCGCTACGGTTCCGTCGTGGCCATCTTCAGCATGGAAATGAGCCGCGAATCCCTCCTTCGCCGCATGTTGGCGTCTCAGGCCAGCGTGGATCAGCAAAAAATCCAGAAAGGATTTTTCGGACGCGTCGAGCAGGAGAAGCTGCAGTCCGCCCTGAGCCAGTTGGTGGACGCGCGCATCTTCATTGATGACTCCGCCGGTTCCACCGTTTCTGAAATGCGTGCCAAAGCGCGCCGCCTCAAGCAGAACGCAGGCGGGCTCGACCTGGTCATGATCGACTATCTTCAGCTCATGTCTGCCACATTACCGGGCGCAAGCCGCAAAGGCTTCGAAAACCGCGTGCAGGAGGTCTCAGCCATTTCGCGCGGCCTTAAAGCGATGGCCAAAGAACTCCAGGTCCCCGTCATCGCGCTCTCGCAGCTATCGCGCAGCAATGAAAAGCGCGACGACAAGCGACCCATGTTGAGCGATCTGCGTGAATCGGGCTCGATTGAGCAGGACGCCGACGTCGTCGCCTTCATTCATCGCGAAGCCTACTACAACCGCGATGAAAACATGGCCGATGCCGACAAATCCAAGGCGGAAATTATCATCGCCAAGCAGCGCAACGGCCCCACCGGCATCGTCCAGATGCACTGGAACTCAGCCTTTACGCGCTTTGACGGCGTGGATATGGGTCACCAGTCGGAATAAGTCCCTTCGCGCAACATCACGCCTTGCATCCGCTTCACCGCATCGCTATCTTTGTCGAAGCACCGTAAGCAATTCTGTCGACCTTCATGGAAGCTCTCAAACGCCTATTCGAGCAGCACTTTCACTCGCCGCCCGAGCGCGTTCAGCCGCTCCAGGGCCAGCTCGGCGGCTCCGGCCGCGTTATCGTCCGCCTTTCCGGCGCCGGGCAATCTGCCATCGGTATCGTCTATTCCGTTCGCGAAGAAAATGTTGCCTTTCTCGAGTTCTCCCGCCATTTTCGACGTCACGGTTTGCCCGTCCCGCAGATCTATGCGGAGGACCTGAGTCAGGGCGCATATATAGAAGAAGACCTGGGCGACACAACGCTCTTTGAATTCCTCGGCGCCAACCGTTCCGGCGATACCATCGCACCGCCTGTGGTCGATGCTTACCGCAAAGTCGTTTCGATTTTGCCGAGCTTTCAAGTCGAAGCCGGAAGAGACCTGAACTACAAAGTCTGCTATCCCCGAGCCAGTTTCGATCGCCAGTCCATTGCCTGGGATCTGAATTACTTCAAGTACTACTTCCTTCGCCTTGCCGGCATCCCCTTCAACGAGCAGGCTCTTGAACTCGACTTCACGCGCCTGACTAAATTTCTGCTCGGCGCCGATCACGACTATTTCCTTTATCGCGATTTTCAGTCGCGGAATATCATGCTGCGCGATGGCCAGCCCTGGTTTCTCGATTATCAGGGTGGCCGCAAGGGAGCACTGCAATACGACATCGCGTCGCTTCTTTACGATGGAAAGGCCGATCTGCCGCCTGAACTACGCCAGAAACTGCTCGACCACTATCTTGACTCGCTCGCGGGTTTCATCGATCTCAAGCGCGACGCATTCATGGAGCACTACTACGCGTTCGTTTATGTCCGCATCCTGCAAGCATTGGGCGCATACGGTTTCCGCGGATTTTATGAACGCAAAGCGCATTTTCTGCAAAGCGTTCCTTACGCAATGAAGAACCTGCGCTGGCTCGCGGAAAACGTCAAGCTGCCGATCGCCCTGCCTGAACTTCTCAATGCGCTTGAGCGAGCGTCGTCCAGTGACAAGCTGCAGCACAACGCCGCGCCGGCCAAGGGTCTCACGGTCCACATCTTCAGCTTTTCATTCCACCACTCCATGCCACTCGATGAATCAGGCAACGGCGGCGGATTCGTCTTTGATGCCCGCAGCCTTCCCAATCCAGGCCGCGAAGAGCAGTTCCGCTCCCTCACCGGCCGGGATGCGTCGGTGATCGAGTATCTTGACCGGCATCAGAGCGTCCACGAGTTTCTTTCTCATGCCGTCGCGCTGGTTGATTCAAGCGTAGCCACCTATAGCCAACGTGGCTTCACCAGCCTCATGGTTTCCTTCGGCTGCACCGGCGGTCAGCACCGCTCGGTCTATCTGGCGGAGCATTTGGCCAAACACTCGCGCGGCAAAGCCGGCGTTGAGGTTGTCCTCAAGCACATCGAGCTTGAGAAGATGGGCTTGGCCGGAGAGGCCGCTTAAATGAAGGCCATGGTTCTTGCCGCCGGCCTTGGAACGCGCTTGCGTCCGCTCACGGACGACCGCCCCAAGGCATTAGTCACCCTCGCCGGCCGCACGTTGCTCGAGATCACTTTTCTGCGCCTGCGTTCCTTTGGCGTCAACGAAGTGATTGTCAATGTCCATCATTTCGCCGACAGCATCGTCGATTACCTTCAGGCCAACCGAAACTTTGGCATGCGTATTGAAATCTCCCGCGAAAACGAGTTACTCGATACCGGCGGCGGCTTGAAGAAGGCCTCATGGTTTTTCCTCGAAGACGGCGGGCACAAAGACGAGCCTTTTCTCGTCCACAATGTCGATGTTCTCAGCAACATCGATCTCGCCCGCGTGGTGCGCTTTCATACGGAGCACAAGGCCCTGGCCACGCTTGCCGTTCAGCAGAGAGATACTTCGCGGCCGTTGTTCTTCAACGAGCATGGCCAGCTCTGCGGCCGTCGCGCCGGCAACGATGCGGAAATCGAGTGGGCCGTCCCCGCACAGCATTCTCGGCCGTTAGCCTTCTCTGGGATTCACGTTCTTTCGCCGCGCATCTTCGCCGAATTGTCCGAAGACGGTGCCTTTTCCATCATTCCCGCCTATCTGCGCCTCGCCGCTCAAGGTGAAGCGATTCTCGCCTTCCGCGCCGATGAATTCTACTGGCGCGATCTCGGTCGGCCAGAGGACATTGCTAAAGCCGAAAGCGATCTTGCGAGCGCAAAATTCTCCGCAAATTGAAGTAGGAACGCCACGCCCCGGCACTTTTTGTGTACGCAGACATTTCTTAGAGCTCATTCAAGATCAGCGCAATCCTTCCCACCAGCAGTTCGTTGGGAGACTCTTCAGGATCCACGTCGATCAGCCCCACGGGAAAGTCCAGGTTGTGAGGACGCAGCACAAGTCGGCGAGCAAGATAATCCACGTATCGGATCGCCAGGTGCGAGCCCTCCCGGACTGCATACAGATTCGCTCGATTGGGGCGGTATGTCAGCAGCGAATTATAGTGCCGGTCGATGAGCGCAATCGCCTCTGGCAGCAGCAGCGGGTCCATCGGCGGGGCATCGACAGCGGCCACGCGGACCGCGACGAACCGCTCCCATGCGCGGCGGCCACCCGATACGCGCGCGTGGACCGATTCGAGCGCAACCGCCGGAATGTACAACAGCGATTGAATAGCGGTCGGCCGGATCACCGGCTCGAAGAGCGCAACGGAGTGAGAGACAACCGGGATTGCGCAGACTCCACGGCCCGTGAGTTCAGGTTCCGGCTGCTGAGTGGAGGGCAGCAGATCGGCGACCGTGAGATGCTGCGCTGTCAGAATGCGGTCCATAGCCGCCAGAGAGAGTTGTCGCCTGCTGTGCAGAAAATTAGATAGATGGGCCTGTCCAAATCCGGTTTGGCGGCCTAACAACGAGACGCTGACGGTCCCCCGCTGTATTCTGCGCAGCAGTTCCAGGCGAAGGCGCTCGTGAATTTGTGTAAAGTTCATCTGTGAATAATTCGCCGCCAGCAATGAGACAAAACACCATGTCATTGCTCTTTGAAAAGCTGGATGGGCTGATCTGTCTTAATTCTGAGCGTGTCGCCATCGATTTAGAAGGCAATGACCGGAAAGTCGTAGACACGTATTGACGCAAAGGAAGCATAACCGTAGATTCGGTTTACTAAATCAAACACTGCCTTGTGGGAATCTTTTGGGAAATGCTTTGTCGCCATCAGCTTAGGCAAATGCGCAAGCCTGCCGTTTGCGGGTGCGATTGAACACTGCCGGAGGAATTCAATGAAGCCGGCATCTCCGTTCCCACACTGCGGCGCGCCACGTGGAGGCGCTGCGGATAGGCCAGTCGAGAGGATTCCAGGATCTGCGCGCCAATGGTCATGACAGAAAACAAGAGAGCACAGGCGGCAATCCCCCATCAGGACACAAGAAACCTGAGTTGTTCGGCCTGGTTCTCTACACCCCGGGGAACAACATGCATCGCAAAATTCCGTCGGGAGTTAAAAGATATGCGGAGAATCGGTCATGGAAATGCGCGTGCAATTGAAGATTTGCGAAAGCTGTGGTTGCCTTTGGTTTCGGGCCCAGGCTCAAGTGAGCACTTACTGCAGGGAGTGTGAATCCAAACTGAAAGAGTTTCCATCGCCGGAAAGTCGCAAGCCGCGTGGACGTCCGCGGCAGCGGCAACTTTCCAGAGTTTGGGCGGTGGCTGAGGCAACAGGAGGTGTGCAATGAGCGCAGCCTTCCAATTGCCAATGGAATGGGAGCCCAGTACTGCTGACGCAGCCTGGCAGATCGAGCAAAGGAGATCGAAACGACAATCCGCCGCACGGCAGCAATTGGGGCTTGAGAAGCACGGCCACAAGCCTGCGGCCAACCTGGCGTTCTACAGGAGACACACAGAGAGCTTGTTGCGGCGGTATCTGTACGCCTCAACGCAGGTAGGCAGGGCGCCTTCCATTCTGGGCGATCCGGTTGGGCGCGGTTGGGCCTCAAGCCGGCCGATTCGAACATTCGAAGACGCGGTCATCTTCGTACTCGACATCGAAAACTGCCTGAGCCAGCTCAACGTCCTCGATCGGGAACTGCTAAGCCGGGTCGTGCTTCAGGACTACACGCAGGAAGAAACCGCGATGATGCTTGGCCTGGGCATCAGGACAATTGGTTATCGGGTTCCTTTGGCCCTGGACAGACTCACTGAGAAACTGCTGGCGGCCGACCTGCTTGTCTTACCGCATTAATACGAAGCGCAAATCAACTTCCACGACAGGGGAGCGCAGACCGCGCTCCTTTGTCGCGTCAGTGGACGTTCTTCGCCCCGTCGTGACAGAATCCGTATCTGTTGATTGAATCTCCCCGAAGGAGCTACTCCCATGGGTTCCGCAATTCGTTCAGCGGCCGTCATTGGTCTGTTCTTAACTGCCTCCCTGGCCGCACAGCAACCCGTTCCGACCACGGCGTCGCAGGCGCCTAATAGCGACACGAGCTACATCGACGCGCAGGGAACAGCTCACATCACGCGCGTAATCCCGGTACCGGCCACCATCAGTCCCGAAGCGCAACAGTGGGTAGCGCAAGCAGCGCCGGATCAAGCGCCGCCGGAATCTCTAGCCGACCGCCGAGCGCGTACAGACGCGTATACCGCGCTGGCGCGCATAGCGTGGACCAAACTCTGTCCCAATCAGATCGTCGACGACAAGATCGCCGGTGTGCCCGTCCGCATCGTCACCCCGCCCGAGATCCCGACCGATCATCGCGACATGGTCTTCATCAACCTGCATGGCGGCAGCTTCAATTCCGATTCTGGCTCCTACAGCGAATCCATCCCCATCGCGAGCTATGCCCAGGTCAAGGTTGTGGCCGTGCTCTACCGCCTTGCGCCGGAGAATCCCTTTCCCGCGGGCGTCGACGACGCAGTCGCCGTCTACAAAGAGCTGTTGAAGACATACAAGCCATCGCACATTGTCATCTATGGAACCTCGGCCGGAGCCATCATGACCGGTGAAGTGGCCGTGAAGGTGAAGCAGCTGGGCCTGCCCATGCCGGCTGCTCTCGGCATCTTCAGTGGGATCGGGGACTTTGCGCGCCCCGGAGATTCAACCGCAATTTTCACTCTTCGTGGATTCGATGGACATCTCGATCCACCGGCGCCCGGCCCGCACGATCCCTATTACATAGGCAACACCGATCCGAGAGATCCGGTGCTTTCGCCGATCTATGCTGACCTGCACGGCATGCCGCCTACGCTCTTCGTCACCGCGGAGCGCGACGCCCTGCTGAGCGGTACGGTGAACCTGCACCGTGCATTCCTTCGCGCTGGAGTCGACGCGCGTCTCGTGGTCTTCGATGCGCTGCCTCACGCCTTCTGGTACAACGCGCAGTTGCCTGAGTCGATCGAGGCAAGTCACATCATGGCGGACTTTCTTCTCGCTCACGTCAGCGAGTAACCGCAGAACAAGCGCACCGCCCAGTAAACGGCCCCTGGGCCGTGTCCGTGAAAGTTCTATGAAAAGCCGGCGTCCAGGATTGACGCTCCTTGGGAGCATCTCTAACTTCACAGTCATGGACAATCTGGATTTTGACGAGTTACTGAGCTCATACAGGCAGGCGGTGGATCGCTGGGTAGATGCGATCCGCGCCGAGGAATCGCTCGCGACAGCGGACCACTCCATGGTTCAGATGGAAAAGTGGGATGACGCCGGCTTCAAGCTTCATGATGCGGAGCTGACGGCCAAAAAGGCACGCGACGCCTACAAGAACGCCTTGCGAAAGAAGAACTACGGTTTCTAAGTCGCACACGCAAAAAGGCCGCAGCCCCTACCACTGGCTGCGGCCCTTTTTCATGTTTCGGCTCTAATTGAGAAATGCGCGAAGCGCGGCTGCCCCACCGCAGACCGGGGTCCCCAGGAAATGATCTTGGTTTCCTGGGGTGGAGTTGGTTACATTTCCTTCACGCCTTCAACAAACGCCTTCAACTTGCGGCTACGGCTTGGATGCCGCAGCTTGCGCAGCGCCTTCGCTTCAATCTGCCGGATGCGCTCGCGCGTCACCTGGAAGCTCTGGCCAACCTCTTCCAGCGTGTGCTCGCTGCCGTCCTCAAGTCCGAAGCGCATCTTGATCACCCGCTCTTCGCGCGGCGTCAGTGTGCGCAGCACCTGCGAGGTGTACTCCTTCAGGTTCACGCCAATCACCGCTTCAGATGGCGAAACCGCCTGGCGATCTTCGATAAAGTCGCCCAGGTGCGAGTCTTCCTCTTCGCCGATCGGCGTCTCCAGCGAGATAGGCTCCTGCGCGATCTTCAGCACCTTGCGCACCTTGGCCACCGGAATGTCCATGCGCCGCGCAATCTCCTCGCTCGAAGGTTCGCGGCCCAGCTCCTGCACTAATTGCCGGCTGGTGCGAATCAGTTTGTTGATCGTCTCGATCATGTGCACCGGAATACGGATCGTCCTCGCCTGATCCGCAATGGCCCTCGTGATCGCCTGCCGGATCCACCAAGTCGCATACGTCGAGAACTTGTAGCCGCGACGGTATTCGAACTTGTCCACCGCCTTCATCAGGCCGATGTTGCCTTCCTGAATCAGATCAAGGAACTGCAATCCGCGGTTGGTGTACTTTTTGGCGATCGACACAACCAGCCGAAGGTTCGCCTCGATCAGTTCGCGCTTTGCCTGCTCGGCGTCCATGTCGCCCTGGATCATCTCGCGCTGCGTGCGCTTTAGCTCCACAATGGACACGCCGGCGTCGCCTTCGATCTTTTCCAGGTCTGTCCGGCAGTTCTTCTGCTGGCGCCGGTACTCCTTCCTCATGTCCTCGCTTTTTGAAGCTTCGTACTTCTGCTCCAGAGAGCGAATCTGGCGCTCCAGCGTGCGCATGGTGTCCACGGTCTTGTTGACCTTGTCCAGAAGGCGCTTGCGCTCCAGTGCCGTGTACTTCAGCTCGCGCACGATGCGCGAAATGAACACTTTCTCGCGGCCAACCGCCCAGCGCAGCCGCCGCGCCTCTTTCACCTTCGCCTTGTTGGCCGGCGAGATCGCCGCCTGTTTCTCTTCAATCTGCGCGACTTTCTTCTGGTGCTTCACCAGCGTGTCCGTCTTCGCTACTGTCGCCTTCACGCGGGTCTGCACCACTTCTTCGGTGAGCTCCTCCTCGTCGAAGATCACCACTTCTTTCACGTTGCGCACGCCGCGCTTCAGGTCCTCACCCAGCGCTGCCACTTCGCGGATCACGATCGGCGAACGCGAAATCGCCTTGAGCACGCGGTTCTGGCCACGCTCGATGCGCTTGGCGATCTCCACCTCGCCCTCGCGCGTCAGCAGCGGCACAGTTCCCATCTCGCGCAGATACATGCGCACCGGGTCGTTCGTTTTCTCCAGCGTTCCCGGAGTCAGATCCAGCTCGACGTCTTCGCCTTCCTCCAGCTCAAAGTCCTTGTCGCCGGGGAATTTCGGAGTGTCGAGCAGGTCAATGCCCTGCGTTCCAATCGTCGTGATCAGATCGTCCAGATCGTCGGGAGAACCAATCTCATCCGGCAGCGCGTCGTTCACTTCGCCGTAGGTGAGATAGCCCTTCTCCTTGCCGGTCTCGATCAGACCATGCACGTCCTCTTCAAACTTGTCTTCAATTGCCAAAATATGCCTGCTCTCTTCGGCAAGAACCGCTCGCATAGAGCGTCTCACCCGATTTCATTCCTGGCCCCGCGTCGTCAAAATCGACCGCGTCAATCCACATTGCCCGCGTACCATCCCGAGCCCATCGCAAATCAGCACTGCGCCCCGATTTCAGGCACGGAAATGAAGACTCCCCACGGGGAATCCTCGCTTGCATACACACCCGCAAGCCGCGCAACACGCGGTGATTATTTTCCCGGAACAGGATGGCCGCGCTTCAGGTTTCGCCTGGGTCGCCCGCGAGCCGGAGCTCATGTGTGGGGCAAAGGGGCGCGCATCCTCACTGAGATCAATAGATTACCACAACTGCACTTGCACCCGCCAGCTAAAACTCAGCGGAAAATTCGGCCTGGTACCCGGCCAAAATTCGTTCGTTGCCCCGCTTCCAGCCACTCAGTCCCGATCACTTACTCACTAGTTAGACGCTCGAAAGAGCCCTTTCGACGCAGGATTTGACGGCATGAAAGCCTATCCGGCCCACGGCCAAGACTCTTACTGCTCTCGCCCTTTTTGGCCATGCAAGCGCCGCAGTGCGCGGTCCAGTTCCAGCTTCCTCTGGGTCAAAAGCGCCAGCCCGTCAACGTCGCCATTGCGCTCGGCCTCGGCAATCTGACCCCGGAGATCACGCAGCCGGCCTTCGAGCGCACGCTCCTGAACCTCCTGTACCGCACTTTCCACCTCATTGGCCGTCGGGGGACCAATCTCGCCAAGCAACGCCTCTGCCAGTAGCGCTTTCTGGCCCGGATCCTCGACAGCATCCATGGGGTCTTTCGCAGCCCGGCCCGCCAACGCATGCATCGCTCCGAATGCGCCAAGGTGCTCAAACCAGGCCGCATTATTCGTCAACGCTTCTGCCGCCAACAGCCGCGCCTCCGCGCCCTGGGGATCGGTCACAGCCAGTGCCCGCAGAATTACTTTCTCTACCTCGTTTAACTTTGCAGCCCGTTCCTCAACCCGATCCCGCCGCCGTAGCGCGGCCAGTCGCACCTCCTCGCGCAGCACCGCCGATCCAATCCCCAGCTTCTGCGACGCGTCGGCGGCGAACTGCTCTCTCGCCAGCGGCTCCGGCATCCGCCGGATGTACGGCAGTAGAAAGTTCATTGCCTTCACCTTCTGCTCCGCGCTCGCTCCCGGAAAGAGCGTCCGTGCACGCTCGATCAGGTAATCGGCCTGGCGCCGCGACTCGCGCAGCGCTTCCTTATAGGCCTCCACGCCCCGCTCCCTTATGTACCGGTCCGGATCGAGTCCCCCCTCAAGAGTCACAATCTTGATCGAAAACCCCTCCTCGGTCAGCAGCGAGATCGACTTCTCGGCTGCATTCGCGCCGGCCGTATCAGGATCGAAGTTCACGATCACGTTCGACGTATGGCGCTTCAGGATCGCGATCTGCTGCTCGGTAAAGGCCGTCCCGCTGGTCGCAATCACGTTCTGGATTCCCGCAAGAAAAACGCTGATGCAATCCATCTGGCCCTCTACCAGCAGGGCAAACTCCATTGCGCGAATCGCCGGCTTCGCCTTGTCTAGATTGAAGAGCACCTGGCCTTTCGAGTAGAGCTGCGTCTCCGGCGAGTTGATGTACTTCGCTCCCGCTTTCTCGCCCGTCTCCAGGGTGCGCGCGGTAAAAGCGATCACCCGGCCGCCCTCGTTACAAATTGGAAAGATCACCCGCTTCCGGAATCTGTCGTAGATCGGTCCCTGGCTTCCGTCCCCCTGTTCCTTTGAACTGAACAGCCCGCTTGCGCGCAGCGCCTCCTGGTCCGCCATTCCGCTTAGCCGGTCGCGCAGTGCGTTAAAGCTGTCAGGCGCATACCCAACCCGGAATTTCCTTATTCCCTCATCCGTCAGCCCGCGGCCAGCCAGATATTCCCGCGCCAGCGCTCCGCCCGGCCCGCGCAATTGCTCTTCAAACCAGGCTGCCGCTGTTTCGTGCAGTTCCAGCAGCTTGGTTCGCAGCCGCGCCCCCGCCGCCTCTTCCGGCGATGAAAACTCCCGCTTCGGCAGGGGAATCCCGCATTTCTGGGCCACAATCCGCACGGCTTCCGGGAAGCCCACGTTTTCAATCTTGCCCACGAAGCTGAATACGTCGCCCGTCGCCCGGCAGCCAAAGCAATAGAAGAACTGCTGCCCCGCGTGCACGCTGAATGAGGGGGATTTCTCCTTGTGGAACGGGCACAGCCCCGTGAACCGTTGCGCGCCAGCTTTGCGCAGCCGGATGTAGCTCTCGATCACCTTAACGATGTCAGCCTGCTGCTTCACGGATTGTGCAAAGTCGGTCACGGAAGTCTGTTACCAAGCATAAGGCTTTCCTTCCGATCGACCCGCGCATGGCTCTAGCCAAATACTTGTTGCAACGAATATCCGCCTCCCGCATCCAACCAACAGAAAGGAGCAATCCAATATGACCTCTACCCCTGCCACATCCACCTGGAACATCGACCCGGCACACTCATCGGCCGAGTTCAAGGTCAAGCACATGATGATCTCCAACGTCCGAGGCAAATTCGGCGGAATTACCGGCGTATTGAATCGCGTCGATGCCGACCACACTGAATCCAGCCTTGAAGTCTCCATCGACGTCAGCACCGTCAACACGCAGGACGAGAAGCGCGACGGCCATCTCAAGAGCCCGGACTTCTTCGATGCCGAAAAATTCCCCGCCATGACCTTCAAATCCACACACATCGAGAAGAAGGGTGATGGCTTCGCTGTTACCGGCGATCTGACCATCCACGGCGTCACCAAGCCGGTCGTTTTGAATGTCGAGGAAGTCAGCGAACCCGCAAAGGATCCCTGGGGCAACACGCGCATTGGCCTTACCGCGACTGCGAAGATCAACCGCAAGGATTTCGGGCTCTCCTGGAACTCGACCCTCGAAGCCGGCGGCGTTTTGGTCGGCGAGGACGTGTCCATCACTCTCGACGTAGAACTCATCAAGGCCGCGTAATCGTCAACTGGCCTCGACCAGTTCAGAGCTTCCCTGTTGCAACGAATATCTCCCCCGAGCATCGAATAGAAGTACGTTAAAAGTGGATGACGAGCAGCTTCCTCCAGTTGGGCCGCCGCGGAATTGGGCGGCCCAAACAGTTGCGCCCAATTCCACCCCGGGAGGTTCCACATGTCACTGAGAGCCGTTAAAGAGATCTATCAAACCAAGCCCACCATTGAGGGAGCAGGCGTCAAGCTCCAGCGCGCCTTCGGATTCGGCAAAACCGCCGAGTTCGATCCGTTCCTCCTGCTGGACGACTTCCGCAACGAGAATCCCGCCGACTACCTGGCCGGTTTTCCCTGGCACCCGCACCGCGGCATCGAGACAATCACCTACGTCCTTGCGGGCGAAGTCGCGCATGGTGACTCACTCGGCAATAAAGGCCGCATGACTGCTGGAGACGTGCAATGGATGACGGCCGGCAGCGGCATTCTCCACCAGGAGATGCCCAAGGGCGACGAGCGCGGACGCATGCACGGCTTTCAGTTGTGGGCCAACCTGCCCGCGTCGCTCAAGATGACCGACCCGCGCTACCAGGACATCCCTTCCAGCGCCATTCCCGAGGTCACTGAAGACGACGGAACCAAAGCGCGCATCATCTGTGGCGAGTTTTGGGGCAAGAACGGTCCTGTCGAAGGCGTAGCCGCAGATCCACGTTACGTCGACATCTCCGTTCCGCCGTTCAAGCGCAAGCGGATCAAGGTCGAGACGACGCGCAACGCCTTCGCCTATGTCTTCGCGGGCGCGGGAACTTTCCGCGACGCGTCCGCGCCGAAGGCCGTTCTCACGGAGTCCGCTGCCGACCCCAATGCCGAAGCGGTTTACGACGCGAACAACCATTCGCTCGTCCTCTTCGACCGTGGAGATGAGATCTTCGTCCAGGCCGGTCCCGAGGGAATTCGCTTTCTGCTCGTCTCTGGCAAACCACTCGAGGAGCCGGTCGCGTGGTACGGGCCCATCGTCATGAACACGCAAGAGGAGCTACGCCAGGCAATGGCCGAGCTGCACAATGGTTCGTTCATCCGCCACGGTTGAACCCCGCTAGTCAGTCGCGCGCCCGCGCCCTTGCGTCTTCCCTGAGTCGCATCGGTGCGTGGCAGCGGCGCGGCCTTGCCTTTACGCGATCTTCCCCGCGCATAAACCCCAGTCTGTCTCGTGTTTGACGCCGTGATATGCTCAACCCAGCTTCAGGGAGCCTCGTCCATCACCGCGCCATGGCATCTCAAGAATCAAGTTCGCCGCCGCGGCCCCGCCTGGTGGTTCAAATCGGCGTAACGGGCCATCGCCCCAACAGGCTCTCCCCCCAAGTTGCCGCCAGCCTGCCCGGACAATGCGAGCAAGTTCTCAAAGCCATTGCCGTTTTAGCCTCGAACGCACGCGATCCTCTCCTTCATTCGCCCCAGGACCCGCTTCTACGCATTCTCTCTCCGCTTGCTGAAGGCGCCGACCGCATTGTCGCCCACGCTGGTCTCGCCCTCGGCGCTGATCTGCAATGCCCTCTCCCATTCCTCGCAGACGAGTATTGCCACGACTTTGAAGACGCCGCCTCCCGCGACGAGTTTCACAACCTTCTCGCGAAGGCCTCTGCGGTTTTTCAGATTGAGGGTTCGCGAGCCAGACAGGATGAGTCTTACGAACGCATCGGGCGCATGGTCGTGGAGCAGTCAGATTTGCTGATCGCCATCTGGGATGGCGAGCCGGCAGCGGGCAGGGGCGGCACCACGCAGATTGTGGAAGAAGCATTGGCGCGGCATACGCCGGTCGTCTGGCTCAATGCGTCCGAGCCGAAAGACCCCTGCGTTCTCCGATCCGATAAGGCGGGCAAGCGCCAAACCTGCGCGCTGGATGAGCTGAAGTCGATCTTCGACGCGCGCTTTTCTGATCCCGGAGATAGCGAGAACGGTTTCAACTTCAGTCACGCGTATTTCGCCGAGAAGCAGCCGAACTTCGATTCGGGTCGCATCTTCCGTATCTTTCGCGATCTTGTCGCCCGCGGCCGTATTCGCATTGGATCGTGGCGCGTTCCGAATTTCGAAAAGTCGTCGCGCGTTGAATGGGAGAAGATGATTGTCAACTCCCCCGGCCTGCCCGAAGACGCGCGCCACTATCTGCTCGACCGGCTTTGCCCTCACTATGGCTGGGCCGATGGACTCTCAACTTACTATGCCGGAGTTCTTCGCTCGAGCTCGCTTGCGACCAGCCTTATGGCGGCCTTCACCGTTCTGGTTCCCATGGCGGATTACGTCTGCGGACGAAATGGCATCGACTCGGGCAGAATTCCCGCGCTTATCGAATTTTCTTTGATCCTCATCATTCTCGCCATTACCTGGCACGGCCGCCGGAGACGCTGGCATGAGCGCTGGCTCAACCTGCGTCAACTGGCCGAGCTCTTGCGCCAATACTGTTACATGGCCCTGCTCGGCTGTGCGCTGGCCGCACCACCGCCCCCCGCTCACTTCCGATCCGGTCTCGACCGTTCATGGGTTGACGGCATGTTTCGCAACATCGCGCGCGACCTCGGTCTGGTAAACGCCGTTATCAACCAGGCCTACGTCGCCTCTGCCGCCAAACTGATCGCCGACATCCTCGAGGGCCAGGTAAAGTACCACGAAAGCAACTTCGAGACGATGCACAAGTTAAGCCATCGCCTCCACCTCATCGGCACGGCTTTGTTCATCGGAACGGGGCTAGCCTGCGTCTGGCATGTGATCTTCGGCGAATCGCCCTGGCTGCTTTTGCTGGCAACCGTGCCGCCCGCCTTCGGTGCAGCGTTCTACGGCATCGCCAATCACGGCGAGTTTTCGCGCAGCGCCGACCGCTCGCTGGCCATGGCGCGCGAACTCGAGGCGATTCGGTCGGCGGGGCTGGACAAGGCGCTCGCTTCGCCCCATGAGACTTTCGCGGCGCTGCGCCAGACCGCCGAAAAACTGGCAAGCGTTATGATTGCTGAAACCATGGATTGGAGCTTCGTTTTCCGCTATCGCACGTTGAATCTTCCCGGCTGATCGTTGCCGCTGGTTGCAGGGACGGAAATGGAAAAGCGCTTCGAGAAAATTTTCCTCATTAGCTTCGCTGTCTGTGCGGTCGGGCTCGGCTTCTGGGGATACGCGAGAGTCGGCAGCGGTTACACTGCCGGGGGGCCATGGCACCCGGCCAACCCGCTCACGGTCCTTGAGGCCGTGCGGTGCCTCATCTCCTCCATCGGACTTCTCAGGCTCTATGACCTGTTTCAACCCGGCAAGGATCCATGGCAATTGATTGTGGCGCAGATCGCAGTGCCCGGCATTGCACTCTTCTCCGCCTTGCAACTTTTCGTCACCGGGGTTAGAAAGAACCTTCGTACCGCGATGGCGCGCCGCAAATCAAACCATTCCATCATCTGCGGCATTGGCGACGTGGGCATGCAGATCGTTCAAAATCTTCGCGCTGCGCATCATTTCATTGTCGCGATCGATCTGCAGGGTGATTCACCCAATGCTGCAACCTGCGAGAAGGCTGGAGTTCCCGTGCTTCAGGGCGATGCAAAGAGCCCTCACGTGCTGCTTGCCGCTGGAATCCGCCGCGCGCAAACAGCCATCGTTTGCACGGGATCCGATAGCGAGAACATGGACATCGCGCTTCAGATCAACGCGATCCATTCTCAACCCCCGCTCCGGAAAGCGGGCGCAATTCAAGTGCTAGCCGAGCTGCGCAATGATTGGATGCACAAGCGCCTCATCGCCAGCGATAAACGGTCTCTCGGCTCGGCGCACGTTGATCTGCGCCTCTTCAATTCTTTCAATGCCGCGGCGCGCATGCTCATCAAGCGCCTTCATCTGCCGCCCGGTCCCGAGTTCGAAGCGAGCACCTTCGTCCTGATCGGCTTCGGAGCCTATGGCCACGAGATTGCGCTTCAACTCATTCGTTCTTCGCCGGTCGCATTGGGCAAGAAACTCAAGATCATCGTTTTCGATCAGGCGGCGGATGCGGCCAGAGAGAAATTCCTCATTACCAATCCCTCGGCGGAAGAGATGGCCACGATCGAGTTCGTCGCCGCAAGCGTTGCGCCCGGATCTGCCGACCTTTCGCGCATCGTCGAACCCGCGCTTGAGTCGGCCGGGCCTTTGCTCGGCATTGCGCTCGCGCTGGGCGAAGACGAAATGAGCTTGTGCGCCGCCCTTGAAATGCGCTCCTTGCTCGACCGCAACGGACATGTTCATGTCCCCGTCTACGCGCGACTCGAGCACTATCGCCGGCTGGGCGAGGTGGTGCGCACCATTGAAGATATTTCCGCCTTCGGCGATCGCCTGCAGGTGTTCGGAACCCTGGAGGAAACGCTGAGCGCCGATGTGCTTCTCGCGTCCCGCCTGGATGCATTCGCGCAGGCACTTCACGAGGACTACCGGCAACGCTCTCAGGACACGATTAATCCGCAGGCCAATGTACCCTGGCGCGATCTTCCTGAGTTTATGAAGATGTCAAATCGCTGGCGGGCAGATCACACGCCCTTGCTGATGGAGCTTGCCGGTTTGCACCTGGAGCAGGACGTGCCTTCTCCCGCCATCCTGAAACTGAGCGAGGAACAAATTGAATTGCTCGCAAAACTCGAGCGCCGCCGCTACACCATCGAGCGCAGCCTTATCGAGCGGCGCTTTGGCTCAGCGCAGCGCCAGAGCATAGCTGATTGGGACGAACTCAGCGACGATCAGAAGAATTCAGAAAGAAGAGAAGCCGCCCGGTTGCCCGCGATCATCGCGGGTCTCGGAATCGAGCTGCATTCTGTGCGCCCGGTGCGCCTTTATGGCAAGTGGCTGACGAGCGCCTCAGCGGAGCTCGAACAGTTGCGTGCCGCCTCGGCTTCTGAACATTGCACGCTCATTGTCGATCTCGACGAGCCCGAAGCAGTGCGCATCGCCGCGCACGCACTGTCGTTGCCTTCATTCAGTCTCTGGCTTTTCTCGGCTGACGAGCCCCGCGAGTTCTGGCTGCGCAAGCCGCAGGACCAGCCCCCCGACCGCGCTCTCCTGATTCAGCGCGCCAACGGC
The DNA here is from genome assembly GCA_963762905.1 of uncultured Acidobacteriaceae bacterium. Classification (GTDB taxonomy): domain Bacteria; phylum Acidobacteriota; class Terriglobia; order Terriglobales; family Acidobacteriaceae; genus Telmatobacter. The sequence continues at coordinate 46,516 of CAVXMJ010000003.1, forward strand.
TGGTCGCTCCGCAGCCTCATATCGCTTGACGCCTAAGCGCCTTTCAGACTGTGAGTTTCAGGGCCCGATCCTGTGGGCTACAAGCAGGACGAGATGATCCAGCCCTGATTGGCGTTAGCGTTTCGGAAATCCATTGACGAGCCTCGCCCGTTCCTAGATCATGAAGGCACACCAGCGGTTCCGCGGTTACTTTGTCCATAAGCGATCGACGCCGAGTGGATTTTCCCCCGAAAACCCCACTTTTCGTCGAAGCTGAAGACAGTTACAACACGTGCGGAACCCCTTAACCTTAGGGCCTGTTTCCCCGCGCGATTCTCAGGAGGGCGCTATGCGTATACCCCTGTCGTTCGTCCGTTGCCTTTCCCCGCTATTCGTTGTCAGCGCACTTTCGCTACTGCCTCCATGCGCTCTCCAGGGACAGACGACGTCGACCCAGATCGACTATACCGGCAGCCTCTACGGCTATTACAGAATGGAATTCAACGAACCGGACCAGAAGCATCTGGCTCCGGTAAGCAGCTTTCTCGCCTTTCGCAAGAAGGATCCAAGCCGTTTGCTGCTAGGCCTGGGCGACAACTTCGGTCCGGAGTTTGGCGCGTCGGTTCAGCTTGAAAACCTCAATACCGCAGACCCCTCTCAGGGGGGCTGCAAGCTGCCTCAAACCGTAGACCCAAACACCAGGGAGACCCGCCCCGAGAGCCTATATAAAGATGATGGTCGCGTCGCTCCGAGAGCCAATTGCGATAACGTGCTCAACTTCCTGATGCATGCCGGATTTCGCGCCGTAGTGCCCGGGAGCCAGGACTTTATGTATACCGCGCAGTGGCTTCGCGTATCGGCACTGCTTCTGTCGGATGCCGCCCTGGACCTGAACCAGGCCCCAGCCATTGAAAACAACGATCACGCAACGCACCTTCTGGGCGCCAACCTGCTCATCAATCTGAAAGGCAATCGCTGCCCCTTGCTCTTCAGCCAGAATCCCCTCGACCCGAATGCGTTCCATTGCGTGGGTGATGGCGATCAGCTGGAGCCTGAGCCTCTCGACTGGCTCACTCGCCTCGATCGTTTGAGCCGGCAGTCCTCGGGCAGCAGCTCCGCAGTCCAGGCTATTCAGCAGTTGGCCTCCGACAGCGCCAATAAGGCTGCTGGACGGCAATCCGTTCTCGATGAGCTCGCCCGCGATGAGATTAAGATCTTCCAGTCGGCGTGGGGCTCGCGCCTGCGCTCGCTTGACCCGTCCGAAAACGACGCATCCGGAAGATACAAGAGTGGCGCACAGGGAGCCTTCGATCTGCCTGGGACGGGTTTGTTAAATCAAAAGGTCCTGGGGCAAGCCCTGAGCGTGCTCAACAAACTGGATCTGGCGAATACGCAGGAGTACCCGCTCAACTCCGCGGATCGCGATGATTTCAACACGTACAGGGCCTCGTTGGTAACCGTTCTGGGCAATCTCAACAAGGTTGCCGATCCCAGTGTCCCCGCAGACGCCACCAAGGATCAGCTGCAGAAAATTCTTGGCGATTGTTCGCAACCGCCGGCCGGGAGTATTGGTCAATGCTTTGTCCTCTCGGGCGATGCGCGCGTTGCCGCAGAGAACGGCCTGCTTCGGACCATCGCGACGGAACAAAAGAACATCGGCTACACGGTTGCTCATGTGGTCGATGGCAGCAATATCCTCGTTGTCGGCGTCACGGGCCAGAGCACCATGAAGGCGGTATCGCAAACCAATCTTCGTTTGTGCCCCGGCCCCGGAAAGGACGCTGTGAATGTCTTCGGCGCCTGCGGTGACCACTCTACGACTGGAGAAGGCTCCGCTGTTGCCGTCGATCCGGTTCCCATCACCGAGGCCATTGTGCGCGGCGCTGAGCTCCTGGCCGCCGAACAGAACCAGCGCCCGTTCGACAAGATCGTCGTGATGGCCCAAATGCCTCACACAGAAGCCGAGGTTCTTTCGGAACGCGTCTCTTCGCTGCTGCGGCTTGACGGTCAGCATTACCATGTTGATGTCGTCATCAGCGAGGCCGAATCCGGATTCGGCACCCTCCACGTCTCGCTGAATTATCAGTTGTCGGCCACTGACCCGTATTCCGCTCCGGTCGTGGCGCCGATTCCCAGCTACAACTCTCAGACAGGCGCCTACCCCGGCAGGGTCTCGCGCCTCACCATTGACTCCCCCGCTGAATTCCCTGCTCCCCCCGCGGCGGTTCAAAGCTTCTCCCTGACCAACGATCCCGATAGCACCTTTAAGCTGGATGAACCAGGCCAGGGCGCCAATCCCACAACCATTGACCTGCTTAATCAATTGATGGCGCAATTGCAAAACGCTCAGAAACCGCCGCTGATTAATTCGCGAGACCAGGCAAACAAGGCGGAATTTCAGCTCCTCAGCGACCTGGAGAAAGCGGCGCACCCCAACGCGGACGTGGTCCTGCTGCAGAGCCGCGACGTAGAACTGGACGCCATGGGATCGGGGTACCAGGACTACAGCGCGTGCGATAACGAGACCGAGCATCACGAGCTCTGCGAGGTGCGCGTCGCCCTCGACCGCATCTTCTGGAAGGGCGACTACCTGGAGTATGTTGCCGTCAACGGCAAGAGCCTGAAAAGTCTGCTCGAGGAGTCAGAAAACGTGATGGCCCAGCAGTCTCAATTGGCTGATACGGGCATCTCGCAGGAGTGGCTCATCTCCTACGGCATCGTGCAGTCTGCCCTCACCAACATCACCGAAATTAACCAGGAAAACGAGCCTCTGTGGATTCCTGTCGATCCATCGTGCATGGGCGCTTCTCCTGGGCAAACCACCTACTGCGTGGGCGGAACGCCCATCCAGGACGACTACTACTACTGGCTTGTGACGAGCGATCAGTTGGCCCAGGACAAGACTGTCTACGGTACGCTCGAAAGCCTTCCGAATGTCAATCACCAAAAATCGGACCAATATATTACCGGTCCGCTGTCGCACAACGTCCTGGCATCTCTGCACCTATCGGGCCCCAGCCCAAGTGCGAGCACCAGCGCCACCACGACAGCAAACGTCGTGCCGCTCGTCCCGCCCACGGGGACCGCCGAAAAGGCGATCACCTCCAACAATGAGTTCTTTCAGCAAATGCCGCTCTGGCAGATCGATTTTGGAAAGGTGATCGCCAGCTTCAATTCGCGGGCGCCGGTGGGCGGAAACGCATTTGTTGGCGGCTATTTCCAAGGGGTCTCCGACCCTCGTGCCTATGCACCGGCCTCGCAGGAATTGGACTTGGAACTAGCTAACCGAATTACGGGAACTTTCTTCCGGCCCGGCGATGCCAAAATTCTTACGCCCATATCCATCGGTGAACAAACCAATTTCGGCTACGACCGCGCGGTCATCGGCAATCTTACCGGCAAGCCCATCAACGCGGCCTATGTGCAGAACAATCTCACTGAAAGTGCCTTCCTGCAGATTCGGCTTAACGCCAGGAGCAAGGCGGGAGGCGCGCCCAGAGTATGGTCTACTCCGCGCAGTCTGTTGGTCCTCACGCCGCTCCAATACTCTGTGAACATCGACACCCCGTACCTGTTCTTCCCATTCACTGCTGGACAAGTCCCTTCTGGCGAGCTCACAGTCCAGCTCCCGCGTGTCTCGGGTTGGAACGAACGTGCCGGCTTCAGGGAAGAGTTTGGGTCTAACCGCCCCAAATCCTTCTTCATGAACGGTAGCTATTTTGAGACGGGCATGGAGTTCAGCACGCAAAACGGCAACTTGTCTTCGATCACTCTGCAGACCGTCCCCACGACCGGTCCGCCAGTGCAAAAAAACTGCCCCGTCAGTTCCAAGATCACGCTGCAAACGTGCTTTAGCTCCGCCGCTGCTGGCACGCCTGCGAAGCCGCTCACCATCAACAGCACCACCACAGTCGTCGGCACGCCCGCCGTGGAAACACTCTTTACCCCCGGGTACTACTGGACTCTCCATTTCCAGAACCATCTCTTCGGCAAGAATCCAGCGACGCAAATCAACCTGGTCACCGACAGTTCGGGCGATTACTTCTTTGGCCGTCCGCTTTCAGCGGAATTGCCTACGCAAACGGAGTACGCCATTCCCTTAAGCGTGGCGCTGGTTCTTCCTTCCAAAGGCAACCTCACCTTCGCCCCCACCTATTCCGGCTTCTACTACAAAGCCCAGGAGAGCAGCCAAAATCTGGTGGTGAACTCCTTCTCGATCGCGGCGCGCTGGTATTTCGCACGGGATGCTCGCGTGCCGCTTCGCCGCCAAATTCAACTTCCCGGACCCGCTTCTACGGATCAAACCCATACGGGTAAGGGCCACTGAGAATCGGACTTTTGTGGGTTGTCTACGCCGTCAGGCAGGCTGCACGTGATTGTGCGGCCTGTCTCTCAAGATGCCGTTGCCCTTGGTGAGCCAGGCGACGCCAAAGGCGATCAGCGCCAGAGACTCGCATGTCAGCAACGGATTGATGGGCCTGAGGAGTCGCTCCGCGCCTTCCAGATTCAGGCTGACCATCACGACATCGCAGGTAAGAATGATCGTGCCGCAGGCGGCGTAAACGGCATTTCTGTGTCTTTTTCGCTTTGTGAGGGTTTTCCCCGGAGCCGTCTTGCGGAACAGTACCAGGCAGAAGTATGCCAGGACGAGAAAGAGCTGCGCCGCGAAAACGGTGTGAACGGTATTCAACTCCAACTGCAGCGGTGTGTGCACATAATCCCGCGGATTCACCGAAGGGCATAGTGCGACACCCAGCGTGAGAAATCCGGCGAGATATCCGGTGATCTCGTCGACCCAGTCATATCCCCGGGAGCACATCAGGAACGCCGCGATCGCGCATAGGCCCCCCACCTGGCAATCCCGCATCGACGTCCAGCGATAGTCGCTGATCGAGCGCTGCAGCAGGGGGTGGGGCAGCGCATGGCTTGGTCCGAGGAGCGAGAGCAGGATCGCTCCGCCGGCGAGAACGAACGGCAGCAGCAGCGCGATGATGCCGACCATCCTGCGCATCGCGTGGTGCGACAGGACCGCGGGATTCTTGTACGTCGCATGATCCGACATCGAGCTCGTCACGACGGGATTCCTCAGGACGAAGCAGAATATCGCATTTGCTTCCATCGCGGCATCCGCCGAATCCCCGAATACACCCCTTCGATCTCTTCATCGGCGCGATGACTGCGCGCATTAACCTTGTCGAGCCTCCACCCGTGCCGCGAATGCCCAGTTGTTTCCCAGGCAGAAATTGAAGATCGAGCAACACAGGATTGCGATCGCATTCGCTGCCACCACCGGAATACGCGCGCCGTGCACCAGGACCGGCATCAGGGCCAGGTTTCCCGCCATTGAAATCAACCCGTTCGAAAGGTGAAAGCGCACAAACTGGCCAGCCAGCGCGCTCTGATCGCGACGGTCTCGCCATGTGTAGTGCAGGTGCCACACGAAGTTGTGCACGAGTGCCAGCTCCAAAGCTGCGGCTGTAGCTACAAGGTAGTGGCCCTCGATCAATCGATTCAGAAGAGCCAGCGATCCGAGCTGCACCGCCATCCCCATGGCTCCCACTATGTTGAACTTGCACCAGCGAATCAATGCATTCATCGCAGCGGCTCCTGGCGGTAGAGTTGCGCTGTGTGCCGGACCGTCACTGCAAGCGCCATACCGGCCATTCCGAGCGTCGCGATCACTCCGCCCAGATCGAAGAGAAGTATCTTGTGCCCGAACACTGTCGAATACGGGCTGCGCATCGCAGCCAGGCTGCCGGCCGCCAGCAGAATCCGAATCTCTGTCGGGCCAAAGATTCCCTGCGAAAGCTCAAAGCACTTCAGCGTGTACGTGGCCAGGTAGCTCTCGCTTGAAAGCACCAGAAACGCGATCAGCATGGCCATTGCCGTCGCCCAGTGCAGCAACCCGCTGCAGCCAAGACCGCACATCAGCGCCACCGAACCCAGAACGTCCACGATATGGTCCACATAGAATCCGTATCGCGGCCGTTCCTGCCGGCGCACGCGTGCCAGCGTCCCATCCAGGCTGTCGCCAAGCCAGTTCAGCGCCAGGCACGCAATCGCCGGCAGCAGGATCCGTAGGTCATAGCGCGAAAGCGCGTAGCAAACGCCCGCCCCAATCTGTGCGCTCAGGCCCAGGACTGTGAGCTGGTCCGAGCTCACCCAGCGTGGCGCGCGCTCGGCCATCCACTGCAAGGCGCGCTTCTCCACCCGCGCCGTAATCGCATGATTTACTCGCCGCGCATTTTCAAAAGCCGCTTCATGCTTCGCTGGAAGTATCTGTGTGCTCATTTAGGCTTTCCTTTCCCCTCGATTCATCCCGACGTTCTCGCCACTACTTCTTCAGCGCATCCCGTGTCGCTCGGAGCGTGAATTCGAGCGACTCCCGCGGCACGCTCTCGATAAATGGCCCGATCACCCACCCCAGCCCCTTCGGAGCAGAACGGCTCAACGACACCGACTCGACCTGGATGTACAAACCCCCATCTCGCTCTTCGTAACTCCAATAGTTATTCAATCGCCACAGATAGCCGTGCTGTTCGCTCGCACTCAATGCGCGTTCCGTCGCCGTGCCCGCCGCATCAATCTCGGTGACTTCGGTGCTCCGCGACAAGCTGTATCCGTGCTGCGCGTCAAGTCGTCCAAACGTGGTGTCGTAGGTCGTATCCATCACCACGGTGATAACGTGCTTTTGCCGCACGCGCATCGCTACAAGATAGTGATTCGGTCCCAATGTCCGCACGGTGGCTCTCAGCACCTCCGGCGTGTAGATTCGCGGAAAGACCGCAAAGTTCCGCATCACTCGCTCGAAGTCCTCGCCCTTCGCTCCAGGAACAAATGCCGTCCCGCGCCAGTCCTGCATCAGAGCTCCCGGCAACTCCTTGGTATTCTCGGGTGTCAAATGCTCAATCACCACATCGCCGTTCTTGGCGCGCGCCCGATCCACGGGAGCCAGAAAGTCCTCGGTTGACTTATGTTCTCCGGCCAGTCGCGTCTCCACCTGACCAACGTAGTCATTGAATGCAGCAACCGCACCCGGAGTCGGCTCTTCGGCCACCGAGAACTGAAACGCCGAAGAGAGTATGAATGCTCCCGCAGCGATGAATCGGAAGAAATAAACTCGCGTCATCTTTTGCACCTTACCCCTTCGATGAGGAACGGGCAATGCACGCCGCATCACCCAGCGGATTAATAATTCTCACGGCGCAATTGCTTCCAGTCGTTCAACTTCCGGCAAAATGTCCTCTGTGTCCGCCGGCCTTCGGCTCAGCTCTCGATCGACTAGACTGATCAAAAGACATGGCAGACTTGAAGAGCGACCATCGGCCGGCACAGCGCTATCGCTTTGGAGTCTTTGAAGCGGACGCCGCCACGGGTGAGTTGCGCAGGCAGGGAATGCGCGTCAAGCTGAACGCCCAGCCATTCCAGGTTCTCCTTATGCTCCTCGAGCGGCCTGGCCAGCTGGTTACGCGCGATGAGATCTCCCGCGTGCTATGGCCAGAAGGCACCTTTGTTGACTTCGAGCACGGCGTTAATTCCGCGGTCAATCGCATTCGCGAGGCGCTTGGCGATACGGCCGGTAGTCCGCGGTTCGTTGAGACTCTCGCCCGCCGCGGTTATCGTTTCCTTGCTCCCGTCGAACAAATCGATTCCGGCGATCATCTTCCGCCCGCGCTCACCGAATCGCAGTCTCGAGCGCCCGTTGGTCCAGCAGCGCTATCTGTCGAACTTGAGCCGAAGCCTCGCACGCGGATTCTTTCCACTCCGGAGGACCTTCCCAAAACATCTTTTCCGGTGGTGCAAACCCTCTTCGTCCTCTTTCAACTTATGTATTTGGGTTTCTATATCGGCGCGCTTGCCAATCTCGCCGAGATCGAAGGCCTCCTCGCGCCACTGCCCGGAGCCACGGTGGCCTTCCGCGTCCTTTTCATCACGGCCGCCATTCTCATTCCCGCCCGCACCTTCGTCCTTTGCGCTGCACTGTTCCACGCGCCTGGATTCCGCGCGAAATTCCTTACGCTCTGGCCGTTTCTGCTCGTCTTCGATGAGCTTTGGTCGCTGTCGCCGTTTCTTCTAATGCATCACATCAACTTCGGCGTGGCTCTTGCCTGTACAGCGCTTCTGGTTTACTCGCCCTTTGCGCAACGATCAATCGTACTGATGGGCGCGGGCAGCGCGGCAAACACGCAGCGGTAAGTCCGCTGACTCGTTCTTCTTGTTCCCTTGTTCCCTGTTTCTATCAAAAGTCTGTGTGGAACCGGACCGCGGAAACCGATACTGGTCCGCGCGCCTGGTTATACCCGGGATTGGTGACGTGCTGAAAATCGTAGGACATGGAGAAGCCGCGCCAAAGGTGAGCCGTATAAAAGGTCTCAACGATCCTTTCGCTGCCGTAGGTCAGGCTGCCGTCGCCCAGCATGATGCCCACTCCGCCCAGGGCAAGATACTGTTGATGCTCGGGCAGGATCCCATTTGCCACAAACGCAACTCCCGCGCGATCGCTGCTGCGCCGCCATGAGCTGCCTTTGACAAGCGCGCCGAATTGCAACGTCCGGTCATCCTCGGTGTAGCAAAAGGCCTCGTTATGGCCATCGCTCCAGCCCAGGCGCCCGAAGACCCCGATGTCATTCGTGATCTCCTGCTCCATGTTCAGGCCAAACCCGTAACGATGCCGCCCCTCACGCCGGGTTGCGGCAATGTCTGCCGTCGGTGTCTGGCCGTCAAGAAACTCGGCGTTGGCCTGGCGGTAGCTTCCCATGTTGGCATGGTTCAAGTAACCCAAAACTCTCACCACGCCGTCGCGATGAAGAATATGCTTGCCCCGCGCTTCCAGTTCCAGATTTTCCGCGCGCGATCGTGCAAGGTCAGCATCCAGGAACGATCCAAACGGAACTTTCGGCATCAGGGCTTCAGCGAAACGCGCCGAGTGCGAGCGATCGTCATACTCCATGACCACTGCCTCGGTGTAACCGCGCGCGTTTGCGGCCACGTCGTAAGCGCCATTGTCGTCCACACTCCAGTTGAGGAACTGCAGATTGCTGTCCGATCCATACGTGTTCACGTCGAAGAAGTCCGTCAGGTCCATCTTTCCCAGGCGCACTTCGATGCGGCGCGCGGGCAGCGAGGTCGCCAGGTCCAGCTCGTCGCGATCGGCAGCCACGCGTTCGCTCGTCAGCGGAATGATCTCGCGAATCATCGCCTGCGCCACGTACGGAGCTTGAGCCCCCGGAACGTTTTGCCGAATACGCACCACGTCCAGATTGACGTATCCACCCAATCCGTCTTCGTTTCCAACGCCGTTGCCCGTCGCGTCCTCGATGTCGGCAAAGACTTCGGTTGATTGTGAAAGCTCATAGCCGGTGTAGAGCGTCAGCAAGTGTGTCGACGCGCTCTGCGCCCAGTTGGTCAGGCTGTTCGGCCCGCTGTACGCGGCTTTGAACGCTCCATATCCCTGCAGAATGATGTTCGCCTGCCCGGAGATCCAGTACCGCCCCGTCAAGGTATGCGGGAAAATCGTTCCGGCGTCGCCGCTTGCGTCGTCTGCGGTTGAATCTTGACTCGCGGCCTGGCCTGCGCCCACGCCGCCTGGCGTTGCGGCTGTAGGGGGGCCTTCCTGCTTTTGAGCTGGCGCCGTTGACTGCGCGCCGCCCCGCAGCGGCAGCCAGCACACTGCCAGGGCCAGGACGCAAAGAAATTGCACGGCAGTTTTTTTGAGGCGGCGGCGCATCTCTACCTTGAACGGGCGCCCGTTTTCAAGCTTCCCGTCACGCATGTAGTAGATCATCCGGCCACCGCGTCCGTCGCCATCGGGATCTTTCAACTTCCCGCTGTGGCATACATTTTGCCAACGCCGCGCGGAGTGCTGTGGCCCGCCTATTTGCCGCTCTCAGGCGGGGTATTTGGCGTGGAATTATCTGGTGCTGTATTTGGCGCGGGATTCGGCTGGCTCCCGTCTTTGGTGACCTCTTGCCCGTTGTAAAACACCTTGCTCGATGACCCGAACCGCTTGTAGTCAGTAAATTTGATCAACTCGCGGATGTGCACATCCTGGGCCATAGATCCATAGCCGCCGGGGAAGTGCAGAATCCCCTCGCCCTTTGAATAAACAGGGAACCAGTAGTGGCCGTCGACCTGCTGCCGCCACGTGATAAACGGCGCATGCAGGTCCGCGGAGTTCTTGCGCGTGTCGTCGGGCACCATGTGGCCGTCAGTCACCACAATTTGCAGGTCGTCCGTATCTACCCATACTCGCCCATCGAAATACCGTTTGTTCTTCTCGATTGTTTTCGGGCTCACGTTGAAGACGTAGCATTTCACCTCATCCACCTGCTGTTGCCCCACATATTGGATGTCATACGCGGGAAGGTCCGCGGTGGTCAGCACAAACGAATAGCCGTGCTGCAGATCCTGGAGATCGGTAGGCGACATCATGATCTCCTTCAGCGTGTTGGGGGGAGCAAAGTCCACTCTCTCGGTGCGCCTGCCGGTCTGGTCGAAGATCACGTCGTCGACTTCGTACCACTCCCCGCTCACCTTGTTGTCGTCGTCGATTTCGTCGACGCTGGCGGTGCGCCGATACGTATAGTGGCTGAGCGCCTCCTGAAACTCCGTTTCCTTCGCCGAAAAGCCTTTGATGATCTGCTCAGGCGGGACCGGCGGGTCCGAGAGATCCATGCGGCCGAAGCCTGAGTCGAGCGGCATCGGTGTGAACGATGCCTTATCCTGCGCCCCAGCCATCAGGGTGCAGCCGGCGAACGTGATCGCCACAATCAGGTTTCGAAGGTTCACTGGAGCTTGCCTCCTGGGTGTTGCACGCGCAGGCGCGTCGGGCCGGGGAATCCGCACCTCAATACTCGCATCCCTCTGCAACTTTAGACGGATGTTCCAGCCATTGGGAAGGCCGCGATACTATCCACGGACCGCCCTGTTACGGCGCGACGTGCAGATGTGCCGCCTCGCGGCCCATGGTTTTCAAAAGGAATGCTCGGGGCCGGATCCGCAGGTTTTGACGGATCCGTATTCCGTTGATTGGGGAAGGATATTCGCGGCCTCCATGCCCGATTACTATCACCTTCCGGCTCTCGTGCTGACGGCGCTCCTGCTGCCGGCGTTTGGCTATCTCTATTTACGCTTCCGCGATGCCCGCTCCCTCCTCTGGTTCCTGGGTTTCCTCTTCTCCATGGTTGCTATGGTTCTTCTCTACACCATGCATGGCTACCCCGGGGCAGGTTCTCCCTGGCTGGTGGCTTCAGGACAGATGTTCATTCAGCTTAGCGCCGCCATGTTTCTTGGCTCGCTTTCGCCGCTTCGGTTCCGCATTGGACGCATGCAGGTTCTTTTTGTCGTCCCGTACGTCGCGCCTCTCGTCCTCTACCCCATCCTTCTCTACGGAGTGCTCGGCGGCGTCCAGCCCGCCGGTGTGGCCTTTCTCATCTTTCCGGCCTTGGTGGGCATGAGCTTTTGCGTCGGCGTCTTCTGGGGAATGACGAAGGGTTCTGTGCCCCCGTGGCTGGGAGTTTCATTCTGCGCCGTCCTGGGCACGTTCGCCATCTGGGTCTGTTGCCTGCAAGGTGCCGGAGCGGGGCTCACCTTTGTCGATTGCGCCAACTTGCAGTTGACCGCCGTTCTACTTGTTTTCGTCTCGCGCCGATTTTCCCCGGGAGTCTTTCTCAGTGTCCTCGGTTTCCTCGCTTGGTCGTTGCCTTTGGTTCATGTTCTACCGCTGGCCGGTGTCCATGTGCCACTCTCTCTCACCCTTATCCGCATCATGGTCATGGGGAAGGTGATCGCCGCTGTGGGCATGATCGTGTTCGCACTGGAGAACGAGTTGACGAGCAATAAAGCGGCACAAGAGCGCGAACGCTGCGCCCGCCGACAGCTTGAGGCTTACGCCAACCTCATGCTTACTCGCCGCCGGGTTGAGGACTTTGACCGCCAGGCCACCGATGTCTGTGACACTGTTGTGAGAAACAGCCGCTTCGCGCAGGCGGCATTGTTGCTTGAGTGCGGCGGGCGCTATCAGCTTGCCGGCTGCGCGGGCCTGGAGATCGCCACTGCCCGGCCGCTCGGTCAACTGGCAAGCCGAATTGCCGTTGAAGGTTTCCTCGTCCCGGGGTCGTCCCCGGTTGCTGTGGCGCACAGCAGAGCGGTCCGTCTCGATCTCACGCCCTGGCTCATTCCCGGTGACGATCTCGCGCGGCTGCGCTTCACCTCGGTCCTGGCCATTCCCATGGTCGGAGGCTCCGGCGTTGATGGCGCCTTGTTGCTCGGCGGCATGCGCCCTGACCGTGAAGCTGGTACTGAATCCGCAAATATTCCCCGCCTGGACGACCTGCTCCCCATCGAGATGCTTGTTGCCCGTCTTCAGGCCACGCGCAGTCAAACCATGCTCTTTGAAAAACTCATCGATTCTGAACGGTTTGCCGGCCTCGGGCAGCTATCCGGCAACGTCACGCAGCAGTTGAACAGCCCGCTCACCGTCATCCTCGGCTATGGCTCGCTGCTTCAGGAATCGCCTTCGCTCGAAACACACGATCGCAAAGCCATCGAGGCTATCGTCAACGAAGCGCGCAGCATCCGCTCCACGCTCCAGAGCCTCTCTCGCGTTTCGCATGGTCGCGCTGACCAGCCCGCCGCCATCTCCGTTACCGAGCTGCTGGCCGATATGGAGCAACTCTATCGTTCCGAATTCCTGCAGCGCTCCATCGAGTTTCAGGTCAATGTCGCGCCGGGGATGCCGCGCATCCTTTGTGGCGCGCAGCAGTTGCGCCAGGCCCTGCTCCATTGCCTGCAATACGCCATTGGCGCGGTGGACCGCGAAGGCCCTTCTTCGGCACCGAAAGTATCCAGATCTATTCGCCTTGAAGCGGCGCGCGAGGGAAGCCTCGTGCATATTTCGGTTACTCACTCCGGCGCCGGCTTCCTTGACCCAGAGCGTGCATTCGATCCTTTTGTTCCCGCTCGCGCCTGCGGCGAGACGGCCGGAATGGGGCTCAGCATGTGCGCCACCATTTTGCGCGACCAGAACGGGCGCGCCTCTGCCGTGAATCTGCAGCCGCGTGGCGCGGCCATCATTCTTGAGTTGCAGGCAGCTTAATGAGTGCCTCAGCCAGGCGGATCCTGTTGCTCGGATTGCTGGCCAGCGGCCCAGCCATGGCTTCTGCCGCCCACTCAAAGGCCCTTTCCATCGAGCCCCTCGACACCGCGTTCCACATCGGCGAGTCGGGCACGATCGAGGCGAGCCTCAATCCGCCCATCCAGGGCGTTCTGCGCATCATCGTGCGGGCCGGCGCATCCGCAAGCCGGCCTCAGCGAGGCGGCTCGGCTGGCGGCCGGATGCCCCTCACCCTGGAAGTGACCCAATGGGACCGAACCATTCCCTTCCGGGTAGTTCGCCAGAGCGGCCGTCGTCATCTGTTCGGAGGGCGACCCCCCATGCTCATCGCCGATATTGACGTTAACGACCTGACTCCCGGCGTGCCGGTTCGCGTCTGTGTTCACTCCAATCTCCCATCCTCGTCGAATTCTGATCCACCCAGTCTCGACGGTCGCGCTTACGCCGTCGTCTATTGAATTCCTCGCGCCTCGGCCCGGCACCCTCGCTTGATCTAGCCGCCTGCTGGCCGCGAGCGGAGTTTGAAAAGCAGGTCGACCGCGCCGAGATGCACGTTATCTTATTGATTTTCCATGCACGGGCTGGGTTAAAGTGGTATCAAACGGGAGAGCGCTTGTGAGATTACTCCACTACGTCGAGATCGAGAACTTCAAATGCTTTGGCGAAAAGCAGAGAATCGAGTTAGACCATCCTGCCGTAATCATCGGACCAAACAATTGCGGGAAGACCAGCGCAATCCAAGCGTTGGCGCTTTGGTCCCAAGGCGTGAAGACATGGTATAGCGTGCGCGCGGGATCGAAAGCAAGAGAGCGAAGAGGAGTTCCCATCAATCGTCTGGAGATCGTTTCGGTTCCAGTCCAGACGACCCGCTATTTTTGGTCGAATGCACGGGTGAGAAAGGGATCGAACCGTCCCGTTTACCTGACTATCGCCGTCGGTGTGGAATTCAAGGAACAAATAATCCCGCTGGCGATGAGCTTCTACAACGACGGAGATGACGTTGTTTACTGCAGGGTCGAAGACGGTCTAAGTTTCGGGTCCAGTTCGGAGGATGAAAAGAAGGCCTTCATGAGTTACGTTGCGGATATCAAAGTGGAACTTCTTTATCCGATGTCGGGCCTTGGAACGCTTGAACCGGTTTACCAGGATAGATTCATCGGTACACTGATGGGCCAAGGGAAGACTGCCGAGGTTCTCAGAAACCTCTGCTATAAGGTCGACAAAGAAGAGTGGTCAACGATTCAGAGGCTAATGCGCAAACTATTTCAAGTGGACCTCCAAAGTCCGACAGAAAATGCTCAAGGAGGAATAGAGCTATATTACGCGCCGACGCGGGCGCCGAAAGAATCGCTCGAGTTGGCCACGTCGGGTCGCGGATTTCAACAGGTGCTTTTGATTTTCGCTTACCTTTACGGACATAAGAAAAGCGTTCTTCTGATCGACGAACCCGACGCCCATCTGGAGGTGCTCAGGCAGAAAGAGATATATGTTTTGCTGCGAGATATCGCTGCTGAAAATGACTCTCAAGTCGTCATGGTCACACACTCAGAGGTCATTCTGTCAGAGGCGGTCGCGCGGAATCTTACTTTGATACTAGATGGGAAGGTTGAAAGCGTATCGGACAGAGCGACCGTCCAGAAGAGCTTGATGATGTTCGGCGCAGATAACTACATCAGGGCCCGAGATAGGGGATACGTCTTTTATGTCGAGGGGAGCACGGACTTGGATATGCTTCGCGCCCTCGCTGAGCGGTTGGAGCATCCGGTCGTTGAGATATGGGACGAGCGCCTTAACTCCTATTATGCGCAAAACAGCTATCCAGAAATCACGCTCGAAAGCGAATTGGAAAGAGTGGGTATGGGCTATGGCGTGATGCCAAAGATCCACTTCTTTAACCTGCGTTCGCTGCTGCCGAGCTTGCGTGGGCTGGCAATTTTAGATAACGACGGTAGAGAATTGCGAGAATCGAATGAGGGAGGGCTAAACATATCCTATTGGCGCAGATACGAGGCCGAGAACTACTTTATTACCCCTGAACTGCTTTCAAGGTTCGCGATGAGCCACTATGAAGGGGGCGGCCTCTTCGACAATTTAGCGCAAACGCAGATTCAGGAAGTCCTAGATGGATTGGTGCTGGAGTTCATCTTTGGTGGGGACGCTGTGGACTTCAACACCTGGAAGAATTCCCCAGCAGATGCGGGGCGCTTGATTTGGGAGACAAAGACAGAGCGGATCAAACTCAGCACGTTTGCTGAGGAGTTCTTTAGGAGATTAGGTGACGTAATGCAGCGGCCGATGCTTTTGCGCAAAGGGGAGCTGCACCGGCTAGTGAAACTTGTCGATCCCAACAGCATTCCCCGCGAAGTAATACAAAAGCTTGACATGCTGAAAGCACTGCTGTCGGAGTAACTGCCGAATGCTGGGAGGCTCTGGCCATCCCCAGCCCAGGGGTAACTCGGCCTCTGCAGGCCTCAAGTTCGTACAATAGAATCGGATGGCTTTCACCGAACAATACGATGTCGTGGTCGTGGGCGCAGGTCACGCCGGCTGCGAGGCCGCCATGGCTGGTGCGCGCATGGGCCTTAAGACCGCGCTCATCACCATGAACCTCGACCTCATCGCGCAAATGAGCTGCAACCCCGCCATCGGCGGCGTCGCCAAGGGCCACCTTGTCCGCGAGGTCGACGCACTCGGCGGCATTATGGGCGAAGTTGCCGATGCTGTCGGCATTCAGTTCCGCCTGCTCAATGCCTCGCGCGGCCCCGCCGTCTGGAGCCCGCGAGCCCAGTGCGACAAGCAGCTCTACCGCGTGAAGATGCGCGAAGTCCTCGAGTCTCAGCCCGGCCTCCACATTCGCCAGGCCGAGGTCGTCGACCTGGTGATCGAGGAGCAGGGAACAGAGGAGCAGGGAACAAGGGACCAAGGGAACGAGGGGGCGGAGGATGAGTTCGGTGAAGTCTCACGCCCCGTTCGCCCGCATCGCCGCGTTCTCGGACTCAAGCTTCGTGACGGCCGAAATCTTCTCGCAGGCGCCACCATCATCACCACCGGAACCTTCCTCAATGGCCTTATCCACTGCGGAGAAGAGCGCTATCCCGCCGGACGCTCGGGCGAGCCCGCCAGTGTTTTGCTTGGCGAAGCGCTTCGCGCTTTAGGCCTGAGAACTTGCCGCCTCAAGACCGGGACGCCTCCGCGCCTCGATGGCCGGACGATTCGCTGGGAGATGTTTGAAGAGCAGCCCGGCGACACCGACCCAACTCCATTCAGCTTCCGGACGAAGAAGATCGTGCAGCCGCAGGTGTCCTGTCACATTGCCTTCACGACGCCGGAGACGCTGCGCCTTATCCGCGAGAATGTGCATCGCTCGGCCATGTACTCCGGCCGCATCCAGGGAATCGGGCCGCGCTACTGCCCGTCGATCGAAGACAAGATCGTCAAATTCCCTGACAAGACGCAGCACCAGTTCTTCCTGGAGCCCGAAGGCCTCAACACGCACGAGGTCTACATCAATGGCATGTCTACCTCGCTGCCCATGGAAGTGCAGTGGCAGATGGTTCATTCCATCCCCGGCCTCGATCAGGCAGAGCTGCTTCGCCCCGGTTACGCGATCGAATACGACTCCGTTGACGCCACCGAGCTCGACCGCACACTTCGCGTGAAGTGCATGACCGGGCTTTATCTCGCGGGCCAGATCAACGGGACCAGTGGATATGAGGAAGCTGCCTGCCAGGGCATCATGGCCGGCATCAACGCCGCGCTGTGGCTCAAGGGCCAACCGGCGTTCACCATGGACCGGACCGAGGGTTACACGGGAATCCTCATCGACGACTTGATTTCGAAAGGCACGAACGAGCCTTACCGCATGTTCACTTCGCGCGCAGAGTTCCGCCTGCATCTGCGCATCGACAACGCCGATCGCCGTCTCACTCCGTATGGGCGAAAGCTTGGCCTCATCAACGATGAAGCGTGGGCCGAGTACGAGCAGAAGCAAGCACGCATGGCCGCTCTCGATCGCATGCTCACTTCTGGCAAAGTCGATCCTGAAAAGCTGCAGCGCGCAGGCTTCGATTCATTGCCTGCAACCGCCGGTATTACGTGGGCGCAACTGCTGAAGCGTCCTGAGGTGACGATCGAGCCGGTTCTTGCAGCGCTGCGCGACGAGCTAGCTCGCGAACCGCTGCTTGCGGGTTTTGCGGCCGCGTCAAATGCAGGTCCCCGTTCGACTCCGATCGCTCCAGCGATCTCCGCTCAGGGCAGGCTTTCGACTCCGGTCGCCGCGCGGACCTCCGCTCAGGATGACGATGCGGATGCGCGTATTGAGCGATCGATGATGCGGAACGAAGCACGTGCCGTCGAAACCGTAATCAAATTTGCCGGTTACCTGGAGCAGCAGAAGAAGTCCATCGAGCGGCTGAAGGCCGCCGAGTCGGTTTCCATTCCCGACTGGATCGAATACGGAACCATCAGCGGCCTCTCGCGCGAGATGCGCGAGACGCTCGAGCGCATTCGGCCCATGACGATCGGCCAGGCCAGCCGCATTCCCGGTGTGACGCCAGCCGCGCTCACTCTGGTCCATGTGTCGATCAAGTTGCAGGGCAAGCTGCTGGACGGGAAACGCCGCGCCACCGCCTAAGTCAGCGGGGCTCCCACCCCAGGCGCGAAAACAGAGACGCGCCGAGGGTGGGGCACCCAGACCACCGCCAACTCCGCTAACGACGCTCCCTTCGCTAGCCCCGTTGCTTCTGCGCGTATGATGTTGCCGTGATGAATCTCGACGCTATTCAAACAGCTCTCCGCGAATCCGCGCTTGACGGCTGGCTCTTTTACGATCACCACCATCGCGATCCGATAGCCGCGCGCATTCTCTCGCTTGACCCCAACGCTCACATCACGCGCCGCTGGTACTACTTCATTCCCGCGACGGGCGAGCCGCGCAAGCTTGTGCATCGCATTGAACAAGCGCGCCTCGATTCGCTACCCGGCGCCAAGACTCAATATTCCAGTTGGCAGGAATTGCGCGCGGGGCTCAAGGATCTGCTGCAAAACCAGAAGAAAATCGCGATGCAATACTCGCCGAACAACGACATCATGTACGTCTCCATGGTCGATGCCGGCACGGTCGAGTTTCTGCGCGGCCTGGGCAAAGAGATCGTAACTTCGGCCGATCTGGTCAGCCAGTTTGAAGCGGTCCTGACCGAGGATCAGATTGCGAGCCACTCCGCCGCGCAGCGCGCCATCGATCTGATTCTCGTCGGCGCCTGGGCCGAGATCGCGCGCAACCTGCGTCCCCCTTCCGGAGGCGTCGACCGCTTTACCGAGTTCGATCTGGTCGCGTGGCTGCGCGAAGCCATGCGACGTGAAGCGCTGGTCTGGGAAAACGGACCCGACGTTAGCGTCAACGCCAACACTTCAGACCAGCACTACGAACCGACCGCCGAGCACGCATCGCCGATTCGCGAGGGCGACTTTCTGCTGATCGATATCTGGGGGCGTCTCGATAAGCCGACCAGCGTGTTCTACGACGTTACGTGGACTGGAGTCGTCGGCCGCGAGCCGACGAAAAAAGAACAGCTCGTTTTTGACACCGTCCGGCGCGCGCGCGACGCCGCGATCGAAACGGTTGAAAAGGCGTTCGCGGCGAATCGGCCGATTGCCGGCTTCGAAGCCGACGATGCGGCTCGCGCAGTGATTCGCGAAGCCGGCTTTGGAGATTTCTTCGTGCACCGCACCGGCCACAACATCGCGCATGAGATTCATGGTTCGGGCGCGCACCTGGACAATCTCGAAACGCACGATGTGCGCCTGATCCTGCCGCGCACATGCTTTTCCGTCGAGCCCGGCATTTACCTGCCGGAGTTCGGCGTGCGCAGCGAGATCAACATGATTACGAGGCCCGGCAAAGCCTGGGTCACCGGCCGGATTCAGCAGGAACTGGTGCAGATCTAGCCGCGGGGCCCATAACTCGAGAAATCGCGCCAATTCGGTCCGTTTCGGCCAACAAGATAGACAAAAATCGACAAAATTTGTCGACGGTTTTGGTCAAAATATGTTGATTTTAAAAGAGTTAAGTTGCATTTGCACCATTTCCGAGGCAGGAAAATCACTCTTCGCTTCATTCTGCCCAGCCAGCGTCGGCAAATCTCGAATTCAGAGGTCTGGCTCACTAAGACAAGTGTAGAGATTTGCGCGAAATAATCGGCAAACTTGGGCTGCGATTTTTGCGCGGTGTTTTCAATGATTTGCGGCGAATCGGCAGCGCCTCTCGCTTGACAGCGAACCTGCGTTCATCGCCGAAGACTCACCCCCTGCTCTTGTATAGTCGATAGAGAAATGGCCACCACCCCAAACAAGCCCACCCCGGCGGGCAAGCCTGCCGCGGCAAAAACCTCAAGCCAAGGATTCGTATACCTTCCGCTCATAGCGGGATGGCTCGTGCCCGGCGCAGGACATTTTCTGGTACGCAAGCCGATCCGCGGCGCACTGCTCGCGGTCTCCATCATTTCGATGTTCGCGCTTGGGCTGGCCATGCAGGGCAGGCTTTACACCAGTGCGCAGGACATTCTGGACATGCTCGGCGTGGCGGGCGACATTGGCAATGGTTTGCTCTACTTCCTGGGCCGCGCGGCGGGCTGGGGCGGAACGCCTGTGCAGACCACGGTAGCCGACTACGGCAGCAAATTCATCGTCGTCGCCGGCCTGCTTAACGTCATCGCCGCGGTTGACGCGCACAACCTGCGTACGGGGAGGAAGTCTTCGTAATGCATCCTTCCCACTTCACTGCGGTCTTCCTCTTTGCGCTCTTCGCATCGACTGTCTTCGGCATCACGATGCGCGATACCCCGAAACGCATGTTCCGCTACGGCGCTTATTGTTTCGCGCTGTTTGTCGGCTCGGTGATCGTGTTCAGTTGGGTCATGTTCCTTATCGCACGATGATGGTTTCCTCCGGGAACCAGACCCCTGGGAGAAAAATCAATGACTACTCGAAATGCTTGCCGATCGGAACGTCGGGCCGAAAAAGTAATCGGTTACTTCAGCGGCTCCCGCATCGCCCTGCTCCACGGCGCGCTGTGCCTCGCGCTGCTGTTTGCCCTGCCCGCCGCGGCCCAAACTATCAACTTCTTTCCGGCGAATGAGCAGGACGCATGGACGCGCGTGGCCATTCCGCCCGATCACCCCGTGAGCCAGATCGCGCAGTGGCACATCGATTCCGCCAAGCGCCAAATCGTCTGTGACGGCAACGGCGGCCACGAGTGGCTGCGCTTTAACCACGAGTTCACGAATTTTACCTTCCACGTGAAGTGGCGCTTTACGCCGGTCACCACGCCCAACCCCAAATACAACAGCGGCGTCTTCTTCCGTAACAATCTGGATGGTTCCATCTGGCACCAGGCTCAAACGCAGCTCGATGGCGGATACATCTTTGGCCAAACTCCGATCGACGGGAAGCTGACGTGGTTCGACTTGAAAAAAGACATGAAGGAAAACCGCGTGAAGCCGGCCGGAGAATGGAACGTGTACGACATCCGCTGCGTGGGCGACACGTGCACACTGGCCGTAAACGGCAAAGTTGTGAATACGACCAAAATCGGCCTCGACAAGGGCTACGTCGGCCTGGAATCCGAGGGCTACCCGATCACGTTCAAGGATCTTAAGCTGCGGGAACTGCCGTAGCCGAAATCGCGTGAGCAAAAAACGCCGCCGTCCTTTTGGGAACGGCGGCACAGGTTTCGGCGGGAGTGCCGAAAAACCGTTGAAGCTCCGCGGGGCTTCCTGAATTTAAAAAACACGGGTACGCCGAGATAGTTGCGGCACTCGCGCCCCGGGCCTGAAGGCCAGATGGGATGAGGCGCTGATTCAGGAGCCTGAAGGCTCCTGCTCCCTCCGATCGCCTGAAGGCTCCTGCTCCTTCCGGCGGGTACAATTGCTCTCGGAGAGCCCGTGAAACGACGCCGATTTATTGCCGCAACCATTGCCGCATCAACCCTTGCTGCAGCCGGCGAAGCGGTTGGTCAGGTCTCGTCGCCCTCGGCGTCCGCTCCCGAAGCTTCCACGGGTCCGCGCCGCGAGTATTACCAGCTGCGCCGATACAACCTGGTCAGCGGGCCGCAGCTCAAAGTCATGGAGAACTACTTCTCCGGGGCGTTGATTCCGGCGTTGGCCCGCATGGGGCTGGGGCCGGTGGGCGCATTTAAGCTCGATATCGGACCGGAAACGCCCGCATATTACCTGCTGATTCCCGGCTCGTCGGTCGAGGCGCTTGCGGAGCTCGATCTGCACCTGGCAGAGGACGCGGAATTCCTGAAGGCCGCTGACCCCTTCTGGAACGCCACTTCTGTTGCGCCTGCTTTTCAGCGGGTGGAGACTTCACTTCTCGCCGCCTTTGCAGGCTGGCCCAGAGTTACGCCGCCCGCTGCCGCTGCCACCAAGGCCAAGCGCATTTTTCAACTGCGCACGTATGAGAGCTCCAGCGACGGAGAGCACGTCCGCAAAGTGGAGATGTTCCATTCCGGCGAATTCGAGATTTTCCTGAACGCGGGCTTTCATCCCGTGTTCTTCGGCGACACGCTCATTGGATCGCGGATGCCGAACCTGACTTACATGGTGAGCTTTACCGATCTGGCGGAGCTCGACGACAAGTGGGACGTGTTCCGCAACGATCCAGCTTGGAAGAAACTGTCTTCGAACCCGCGCTACGCTTTCGATGCGATCGTCACGAACATCACGAACCTGATCCTGAGCCCGCTGGATTGCTCGCAGATCTAAAAGCAGAGAACAGAGAACAGAGAACAGAGAACAGAGAACAGAGAACAGAGAACAGAGAACAGAGAACAGAGAACAGAGAACAGAGAACAGAGAACAGAGAACAGAGAACAGAGAACAGAGAACAGAGAACAGAAATTCGATGGAATCTCGCGGCGGCGCCAAACAAAAAGGGCGTTGGGCTGGGCTCCGATTCCATTATCGGGTGAGTTTGAAAAGATTTCCTCAGGGGCTGAAGCCCTCGATCATTTTGCGAAGTTTGCGGCATGAGTAAACTCATGCCCTGATACAAGGCAGCAAAGCCGTGCCCTGATACAAAGCTTCCTGACGATCGGGTCTTCGGCAAACTCTGAAGCCGCGACCCCTCAAAACGGCAGCGTCCCTACGGGACTCACGGACCTAACATCCCATCGCGTTCCCCACGCTCAACCACCCCAACGAGGAAGACCTGTCGTTGGGGACCCGAGTGAAGCGCGGGGCTAATATCCTTTGCGCCTACGGCGCGAGAGATGCTCCCGATTGGCTGTGGCGCTACGCTTTATCGACTACAACTTTGCTCGGATTCGCAAAACGTTTAGCATCACTCCGGCAATGGCCGCTGGCATCTCTGATCCCGCATGGTCTTATGAGGAGATTGAGGCGCTGTCTAGGCGAGAGCGGGGATGAGATGGACGATACTGTGTGGCTGCTGTGGTTTGAACAAGCAAGGGACACTGGAGAAGATACGGAACCTTTCATCGGCGCATACAGGACAGAGCAAAATGCAAAACTCGCAGTCGCCCGGCTGAAAGACCAGCCCGGATTCAAGGACTATCCCGAAGGATTCCACGTTTACGAGCACACTTTAGATAGAGACGGCCGGACCGAGGGATTTGTAAGAGTCTGATTTCAAACTGAGGCACCATCTCCTAATTCGCTGCTGCGCATTCTCCATTGCTTCTATAATCGCCGCATGCGTTTCTTCGCCGATCCGCGGCGCAGGTCGATCGCTCTGCTCACTGGCGGAACGGTCCTCGTCTTCGTTCTGCTGGGAACGCTGAATTGGTTCAACACCTCCAAAGTCGATTTTCTTAACCCGGCAAACTACGCGCAGACCATGGTCCTCATGGCCCTGGAACTGCTGCTCTTTCTGCTGCTGCTTCTGCTGCTGGTCCTGCTTTTTCGCACCGTCCTCAAGGTATACGTAGGGCAGGGAAGCAACGGTGTGGGCGCGCGCCTGCGTTCGCGGATGGTCATCGGCGCGGTCATCATCACCTTCATGCCCGCGGCCCTCATGGCCGTCTTCAGCTATCTGCTGCTCAATCGCTCGCTGGAGCGCTGGTTCTCGCCGGATGCTTCGCAGTTGCGCGACGACTCGACCAAAGTGGTGCAGGAACTGGTGGAGTATGTGGCCAGCAATGCGCGCAGCGAAGCGGCGTCAGTGGTTGAAAGCGGAGCGGTGGATGGAACTCCCCAGGCTTTGCAGCAGATCATGAGTTCACGGCGCCTTTCTTTGCAGGGCGGGTTTCTCCTCGCCTACAGCAGCAACAAGCGGATGTTCGCGAGCTTTCAGGCTCCGTCCGAGTTGAGCCGCGCCTCGCTGCGCGCGTCCACGCCCGAGTCTGAATGGAGGGAAACTCCGCTTCTCGGGCCGCTTTCGGCGGCCATTCTCTCGGCGGCACAGCGAACCGACAATCCGGTGGTCGATGTCGCCGGCCAGGAATACGCAGTCGGCATGTCCGCCGCTGCTTCGGGCAAGATCGTAGTTGCTGTGCTGCCCATGCCCCGGGGGCTGAACGCAACCACGGCGCGCATTCGCTCCGGCGCCGACGAGTATTGGCAGCTCTTCCGCTCGCGCAGAGCCATTCGCGCCACCTTGTCCCTGACGTTGCTTCTGGTCACGGTTTTCGTTTTTTTCTCGAGCGTCTGGCTCGCGGTTTTCCTCTCAAAGCAGATCACACAGCCGGTGGAGGCCCTGGCCGATGCCATGGATGCGATCGCCGCCGGGAGGTACGAGCAACGCGTGACCGACGTTGCCACGGGAGAAATGGGCGACCTGGTGCGTTCGTTCAATCACATGGCATCGGACCTGGAGACCAGCCGGCAGGTGGCTCAGACGGCCCAGGCGCAACTGACCGCGGCCAACATCGCCGTCGAGGAGCGCAGGCGCGAGCTGGAGACGATCGTCGAGACTATTCCCTCAGGGGTGGTTACGCTCGACGGGGCCGGCGTGGTGCTGCAGGCCAACCGCGCATTCGCGGCGCTCATGGGACTGAGGCTGGACGCGCCGCTGGCCGGCGAGAGCATCGCATCGCTGCTGCCTGCCGACTGCGCCGAGGAGCTGGCCACGCTGATTCGCCGCGCGAGCCGCATGGGCGCAGCCTCAACGGAGCTGGAGTTTCATGCCCAGGGGCGCACTCTGCATCTGGCGATCACCAGCGCACGGCTCAATCTTGGCCGCGGCAAGACCGGATCGGTGCTGGTGGTGGAAGACACCACGGACTTTCTGCGGGCGCAGCGGCAGCTGGCGTGGAAAGAAGTGGCCCAACAGGTGGCTCACGAGATCAAGAACCCGCTCACTCCCATTGCACTCAGCGCCGATCGTATTGCACGGCATCTCGATCGCGGCCATCCCGATTCGCCCAACATCATTCGCAAGTGCAGCGAAGTGATTCTGGGCTGCGTGGCTACGCTGCGCACGCTGGTCGACCAGTTTTCCGCGCTGGCGCAATTTCCCGCGCCGCAGCCCCGGCCCTGCAATGTGAATCAGATTGTCGAGGAAGCTATTGCGCTCTTCGGCGGGCGGCTGGAAGGCATCACGGTGCAGCGCAATCTCTATCCCGATTTGCCTCCCGTGCTTGCCGACCCTGAGGCCATCCGCCGCGCTCTGGCCAACCTGATTGATAACGCCGCCGAAGCCATGCAGGGCAGCCTGCTGCGTGTTCTGGGCCTGCGCACCGCGCTGAGCGAGGACGGCGCGGCCGCTGAAATCACGGTCTCCGACACCGGGTCTGGACTCAGCGACGAAATCCGCGAGCGGCTGTTTCTGCCCTACTACTCCACCAAGCGCCGCGGCACGGGCCTGGGTCTTTCTATCGCCGCCAAAATTGCTCAGGAGCACGGAGGAACCATCAGCGCGGAAGCAAATGCTCCCAAGGGCGCGCGGTTTGTGTTGCGCCTTCCTCTGGTTGAGGCGGTGGCGTCGCACACGCCTGGCGCGGAAGATGCGGAAACAGTGAAGGGCATCACATCATGAATCACATCCTGGTAGTCGACGACGAAGCGGAGATACGCAGTTCGCTCGAGGAGATTCTGCGCGAGGAAGGTTACGGCGTTGCCGGCGCTGCCAACGCCGACGAAGCGATGGTGCTGCTGCGCGACACGCCCTACGACGTGGTTCTGCTCGACATCTGGCTCCCCGGCCGCGACGGTCTCGAATTGTTGCCCGAGATTCGCGACTTGGCGCCGGAGATGCGGCCTGAAGTTGTGATCATCAGCGGCCACGGCACCATTGAAGCAGCCGTGAAAGCCACCAAGCTTGGCGCTTACGACTTTCTTGAGAAGCCGCTCTCGCTGGAGCGAACGTTAATTGTCCTGAAAAATGCAGTCGACGCCAGGCGCCTGCGCACGCAGAACGAGGAATTCAAGCGGCAATTCAGCGCTGCCGCTGTTTTGACCGGTGAAAGCGTGCCGCTCAAGGCGCTGCGCCAGCAGATCAAGCTGATGGCCCCCACCAACGGACGCGTGCTGATCTATGGCGAGTCGGGCACCGGTAAAGAGCTCATCGCGCGCTCCATCCACGCCGAAAGCCTGCGCCGCGACGCCGTCTTTATCGAGCTGAACTGCGCGGCCATTCCTGAAGCGCACATTGAAGCGGAGCTCTTCGGTTATCGTCATGGCGCGCAGCACGGCGGCCCGCAGGAGCAGCGCGGAACCCTGGAACGCGCCGACGGCGGAACGCTCTACCTGGACGAAGTGGGCGACATGAGCCTCAAGACGCAAGCCAAGGTTCTGAGCGCGCTCGACGATCAGATGTTCACGCCGGTAGGGGGAACGCAACCGCTGCGCGTGGATGTGCGCGTGATTGCTTCAACCAACAAGGACCTTGAAGAAGAGATTGCCAAAGGCAACTTTCGCGAAGACCTTTTCTATCGCCTGAATGTGGTGCCGTTTTTTGTGCCGCCGCTGCGCGAACGCAAGCAGGATATTCCTCTATTGGCGCGCGAGTTCCTACTGGAGTTTGGCCGCCAGTACGGGCGGCCGCGCGTGGAGATCGGCGACGAAGCTCTGGAGGCCCTGGGGCAATATCACTGGCCCGGCAATGTGCGCGAGCTCAAGAATGTTATCGAGCGGGTTCTGATTCTGAATCCGCGCGCGCTGCGCATCGAGCGCAAGCATCTGCCGCCGCTTACGCACCGGGCGGGCTCGCGCGCGACGGAAGAGTTCTCAAGCCTGCAGCAGGCGCGCGACGCGTATGAGCGCGAATATATTTTGAAGAAGATTGAAGAGGCGCACAACAACATCAGCCATGCGGCCGAGTTGCTGGGCCTGGAGCGCAGCCACCTTTACCGCAAGATGAAGGCCTTAGGAATCGCCGCTCGCGAGTAGGGGCGTTCCTGGGGGCGCGGGCTGGACCAGCGTTTCCTCTCGCCGATCGGTAAAGTGAAAGCGCCGCTCCACTTTCTTGTCGCGCAGGTCCGGTTTGCCCACGCGGCGGTCCGGCCGGTTCAGGCGCCGGCGGTCTTCCAGCTTGCTCATTGAGGCGGGCAAAACAATCGGCCCGGAAGCGCGCAGGGGCTGGTATCTTCCGTCTGGCCTGGGTTCGGGCCTCACATACGCGTGTTTTGGGGGGGCAGCAACAGGCTCGGGCGGGGGCGCCTCTCGGCGGGGCGCGCGCGCAAGATCTTCGACCGACGATCCCGAACCGCTGGTGAGCAGCTTGTGCAGGGTGGGAATGTTCGAGCGTTGCGTCTCTACAAAGTCCACGCCATCCACTGAAAGCGTGTACTGCGCGTTGTCCGCCTTGGTGACGTAGCCCTTTCTTTGCAGATACCACAACGTAAAGTCCAGGTAGTCGCGCGGGAAACCCATCCGCTCTTCAATTTCCGCGAGAGGGACTTCAGGGTAGGTTGGGTTGGTGCGCCGTCTGTAGTAAAGAACCGCCAGCACAGCCAGCCGCCGGTTCAACTCGCCCTCCATCACGTCCATGAAATCGATGGTCGTGGCGAGCGGCTCAGGGGGCGCCGTGGCTTTGGCGCGGGCCGCATCGTACTCTGCGCGCCGCCGGGGATCGGCCAGAACGTCATAGGCCGCCTTCAGCAGGCGAAAATTCTCTTCGTGGCCGGTTTCGTTGTTATCGGGATGCAGCCGCGCCGCCAGGAAGCGGTAGACACGGTGGATCGTCTCAGCATCCGCATTGGGGCTGATTTGAAGAAACTCGTAGTAGTCCTGCACCGGCGTGTTCATGGCTCTCCCGAGGTAATCGTCTGAGCTTAGCCCAAGCTTTAGTTGTCTTGGTATCCCGCATTGGTGGGAGGCTCTTGTTGGGTGCCAATCTGGAACCGAACCCGATTTTGAATCCCATTGGCGGCTAAGGCATGTTTTAAGAATAGTTTGGAGCGCGCCTTCGGATTTCCTGAAGCCTATAAAGCGGGGTTATCTGAGTCGACGTTGCGGGCGGGCAGAACCGAGGTGATGAAATCGACCATATTGGAGGCCATTCGCGGGTCCCGGTTGGCGAGAGCCACAAGCACATAACCGTCGTGGGGCAAAATGTGCAGCTCGCCATTGATCCCGGGCGCGCCACCGCCGTGACCGTATCCCCCATCCGGCAGAACGTAGAAACCCATGCCATAATCCGGACGCCTGGGGCTCGCTTGCGTTGCCTCGTGCAGAAGTTTGAGATCCAACAGCTTGCCTGCTTGCAGAGCTTCAGCTTCGTCCTGCGGATGGTGTGGCATCGCCAGAGAGACAACGACACTGCGCATGCCTGGCTTCGCAAGCTCATCGCAACTGAACTGAGCGCACAGGGTCGCCAATCTGCTGACGCGGCAGAATCGAGGAAACGCCGAAAGTAGCGCAATCCACGAATACGAATCAGGGAGGCCCGACTGATCCGGAGCAACCTCTACCGGATGCTAGGCTAATTCACATGCCACCAGCGGCTCGGTCGGAGGTCGAGGCACAATCCCCGGCGACGCCGCGCGATCGCCCATGGCTTTTCGCTTTCCTCATCACGCCCGAGGCGGTCATTGCGGTCGGCCTGGTTACCGGCGCGCTCACGTATCTGTTGCGCGACCAAGGCGTCACCCCGGGGCGCGCAGCCAGCATTGCCGCGCTGCTTTCGCTGCCTCACGCCATCTATTTTCTCTGGGGGCCGCTCACCGATTTTTGGATGCGCCGCCGGACCTGGCTTCTGCTTGCGGCGGCGG
This sequence comes from uncultured Acidobacteriaceae bacterium, assembly GCA_963762905.1. GTDB lineage: Bacteria > Acidobacteriota > Terriglobia > Terriglobales > Acidobacteriaceae > Telmatobacter. Next base: position 74,781 of record CAVXMJ010000003.1, read on the forward strand.
CTGCCGCCATCGCGTTGGTCGCCGCCTTCCATCAATCCAGCCTCGCGACCCCGTTGGCGGTGGCCCTCCTGTTTTTGAGCGCCTGCTTCGGCGTCTTCGTCACCGCTGCCTGCGGCGGCATCATGGGCACGCTGTCGAGTGAGCTGAGCCGCAGGCGTGCCGGCAGCTTTTACCAAACTGGCTCGCTGGCCTTTGGCGCTGTCGCTGTTTTTGTTCTCGTCACATACTCCGGCCGGCTGTCGCTCAGCACGCTGGGCTGGATTATCGCCGCCATGATCGTGGCGCCTTCGCTTGCCGCCTTCGGCGCGCCTGCACAGTCGATGATCCGAGAGCATGGAGCGCACCAGACGACGGTGCGCATCTGGAATGAATTCAAGTCCACCTTTCTGCGATGGGAAGCCATTCCGTACACGCTTCTCGTGGGCTGCCCGTGCTGCAGCGGCGCCATGATTGGCCTGCTCCCGCAACTGGCCCGCGATTATCACGTCACCGGCCATCAAGTGGCGTGGATCAACGGCGTGGCCGGCGCGCTGCTTACCTCGGCGGGAGCGCTGGCCGCGTCGTTCATTCCCGTTCGCGTGCGCTCGTCGGTAGCGTTTCTGTTGGCCGGCCTGGTCAATGCCGCTACGCTGGCTATTTTTGCCATCGGCCCGCTGCGGCCCGCGGTCTACTTCACCGGCACGGTGCTTTTTCTTTTCACCATCGGGGCCGGCTACGCGCTTTTCACGGGTGTTTCGCTCGAGTTCCTCGGCGGCTCAGGCAAAAGCGGCAGCTCCCGCTACGCCATCATCAACTCCATTGGAAACGTTCCGGTGGCCTACATGACGTATCTCGACGGCCGCGGCTATGCGCACTGGGGCCCGCGCGCCATGCCCGCCGTGGATGCGATTATTACTGCGGCGGTGTGTTCGATTCTGCTGGGGCACTTCGCGGTGAGCCGGCGGCGGAAACTCATTCGGGAGCTACTTCCGGGTGGCCGGTGATACGTCCGGAACGAACATTTGCCAGTGCCCATCTTGTACCCCGTCTCCTCTCGCTCGACCCCGCGTCGGGGTTTACACTCGCTATCAATGATCCTTCTAGTCGCTTGGCTGGGGCTCACCGTTGTCTACGTTCTCGGCGGAATGTGGGTGTACCTGCGGAAGGCGAGAACACACCAGCTCAGGAAGAGAGTCTCCGTAGTCTTGCTTCTTCTGTTCCTGATAGCCATGTTGCCCATCCAGTGCCTGACCGAATATTCAATTTCCCTCTCATTTGGGCCAGTCTTGATCCTGGGTTTGTCTCTCGGAGCTTGTTTCGTGGAAGAAATCCTCGTCTGGCGGGAAGGTCGCGTATTTGGGCTGGCAGGAATTCCCGGACTCGTCGCAGCACTGACCCTATTTGTCGGCCTCTTCTTTACGAGCGGCGGCATTTTTGATCCGGCTGGAACTGCGTCACTCTCCCCGTTAATGTCAGGAAGACTTTCCCCGGTCTTGTCCTATCGCATAACAGCCGGTCAAAGCATTATTGGAGCCGATACGATTTACAGATACGAGATCTACAAGAATCCGCCTCGGTTCCCCTTTGTCCAGAGGCGTATTCAGAGCGAATCGGTCCCGTTGGGGTGTATGGACCCGGATGGCATCGCGTCCCACCGCATCGTCCCTCAGATTAGCCTTGGCCCAGACGCGAAGACCTTGCATCTGACCTGCGCGTACCCGGACAGCGAGATTCGCCCAGATACTAGCGTGGACGTCAGACTCCAAAATTGAATTCCTTCCTGTATGGTTGCCTACTCGGAAGTCATAGTTCAGTAAACATGCGGCTGTTCCTCATCAGATTTCATTCGGCCAGTCGGGCAGACGGTGTTGCCATTTGACAGTTCGCCAAAATCTGACATACGCTCAACCATCGTCGCGAGATTTGCAGATCGAGTAGATCGATAGCAGCGAGAAGCTCTGGCAGCACCAGTTGTGCGGGTGTCTCCAAGTGGTTCCGGCAAGTGTGATCTTGCAAGCCGAATGCGCCTCCCCCGAGACATCAGTCCCCAATTGGGAGATACCAATGAAGAGCTTCGCGTTGCTTCTCTTGGCCCCGCTCGTCTGCGCAGTCCCCGCTTTCGCCAACGTAACCATCACCAGCCCGAACACCGGGGCCGAGGTCGTTTCGCCATTCCATCTTGTCGCATCCGCTTCCGAGTGCTCGTCGCAATTCATCACCTCTGTGGGCTATGCCATCGACAACAGCGATAACTGGACCACCATCCGTGGATCCTCAATTGACACCCTTGTAGCGTCCATCACCGGTGCGCATACCGTGAACGTAAAGTCGTTGGGCCGGGGCGGCGCAGTTTGCGAAACCTCAGTCGCCATCATCGTGGTCCCTGATCCCGCAAGCCTCGTGCCCCCTGACGCCCTGGTCTTCAAGGGGGTTCAAGCCCTCAATACCTGGCAGGGCGCGAGCGATATTTCAATCTCCAACAGCACATCAAGCGGGACAACGAAGATCGTAGGCTCGCCTTCGCTAAGCGGCTCGGCACGCCAGTTTTCCATGGAATTCTCAAACTACGGCGGCGAACTCAACTCGGCGGTGTTCGGAGACAACACTGAGGTTACTAACTTTCTTTACGACGGCTGGATTTATGTGGCTCGGCCGTCAAGCGCTATCGCCAACCTTGAATTTGATGTTGACCAGGTGATGGCCAATGGGCAGACAATGATCTTCGGATTCCAGTGCGACGGCTACAGCGGGACGTGGGACTATACGGCGAACGAGGGAACCCCCTCTGCCTGGTCGGACGTGTGGTTGAACTCAGCAGCGCCGTGCAATCCGCGGAGCTGGAGCACCAACACATGGCATCACGTGCAGATCACCTACTCCCGCGATCAAGATGGCTCAGCCACCTACCAGTCAGTCTGGTTCGATGGAGTGGAGCAGGATTTGAACGTCTCGGTACCGTCGGCCTTTGCCTTAGGTTGGGCGCCGGTGCTTCTCACCAACTTCCAAATCGACGGGTATGGCGCCAGAGGTTCGTCGACAACTTACCTGGATAAACTGACAATTTCTTGCTGGTGAAGAGCGTTCTGAATCAGCTGGGTTTTTCGTTAGTCCGAGCCCTGGGAATAGTGCTAACTGTTTCCCGAGTTCAGGATTGCCCCGGAGTTGTCTCCGAGTCTTGGGTCCACGCGCCGTGGATGCGATCCTCACAGCGGCAGTGTGTTCGATCCTGCTTGCGCACTTCGCGGTGAGCAGCCAGCGGAAGCGGCGACATGCGGGGATTTGATTTCTCAAGTTCGGTCATCATTTCGAGCCCCGATTGGGTTGCCGCCAATTCGGAAGTGTCGGCGGGTTAAATTCCCAGAGGCAACCGCAGATCCTTCGCTGCGCTGCGCTCCGCTCAGGATGACAATGCATTGGGAAGGCCGATTTGAAAGACGGAGCGCTAAAAAAACTGTTGTCATCTCGAACGCCGGTTTGACTCCTGAAGAACAACCGCAGATCCCTCGTCGCCTGCTGCGGCGGGCTCCTCGGGATGACAAGCGCGTGAGACCTTGCCGGGCTGGCCAGTAACCTGAGCGCAAAAATGGAGAAACCGCCTCCCGGATGCTCGATTTGACACGACCACTCGGACGTTTGGCCATGCTTACCAAAATCTCGTCCGTCAAGGCTGGCGAGGTCGAAGACTCACCCGAAAATATACAGGCCGTCGACGCCGCCATAGAGCAGCTTCGCAAGGGACAATGAGCCGGCCAGCTTTCTGGCTGCAGCCTGTGTTCAGAATCTTGCCGATGGCGCCGGGATTGTCGCCCGCCTCGGGTCCACGCGAAAATCCCAGACGGATTAGCTGAAATCCGATCGAGAAATGATCTCAACCAGCACCTACTCGCCGATGGTCAGGGTCCGCGCCATTTCGATTTTGAGCCAGTGCTTGCCCGGCAGCACTCCCACCCCGGCGGGGATGGTGTCCTCGTCTCCCGTGACCGTCCGCGCGGGGCTCACGTAAACCGTGCCGACAATCCGCACTTGCCGTCGCTCGTCCACGCGCACGATCACAAGACCCGGCTGCTGGGAGTGCGCGCTATGCCCGCCGTGGACGCCGGCGCTTTGCCTGTTACCACAGAAGTAACCTGAATCAAGGACCATCAGGCGCCGGATACGCCCCATCGAGCATGAAATGGCATTATGATCATCTATCAAGAGAACCTTTTGAATTGTCCGTGATCCGTCTGAAGCTGGTTTTCAGGCGAGATGATTATTGTCTAATGGGTCCCGCTGGATGTTTCGATTTCCCTGCTTAACGCTGCTTCGAGGAATTCCGCTCGTTTTTACTCTGCTGGTGCCGGCAGGTGAAGCGCTGTGCGCCCAGGAATACAGTTTCCGCAGCCTTGGAACGGCGGAAGGGCTGAACAATCTCGCGATCCTCAAAATCTACCAGGACCGCTCCGGCTTCATTTGGGTGAGCACCGAGGACGGCATTTTCCGATACGACGGAGATCGCTTTGAAGGCTTTGCAGGGGCCCAGGGGATTCCGTCGAATTCTGGCATGGCGTTTGGCGAGGCGCCCGATGGGGCCCTTCTAACTGGTGGGGATGTTGGGCTGTATCGCCTTTCCGGCAACCACTTTGAGAAGGTGCCCGGGGATTTCAACACCGTCTCCTGGAGTGAGGGCATTGAATCGGACGGCAAAGGCCACACCTACCTTGGCACCGACGCCGGGCTAGTGGAACTGTATGCGCAGCCGGGGCGAGCTGGATATGGGATGCGGAAGTTTCACCAGGCGGCTGGAACATCGGGGCCGGGCACCTACGGGATTCTGGTGGATGACGACGCGGTGTGGTATGGCTGCGGAGGCCAACTTTGCCGCATGGACTCCCATGGAACTCAGGTTTTCGGACAGGAAAGCGGACTGCCTGGGCGGGAGCTGCAGGTCATCCAGAAAGACGGCGAAGGAAATCTGTGGGTGCTGGCGCGTGGTGCGGGCGTGTTTGAATGGCCCGCGAAAGGGACCAGGTTCGAGAGGCCAAAGCTTCCCTTTTCACCTGAGAATATCGGCGGAGTTCCCGCCGTCGATGACGATGGCCGGATTCTGCTTACCACTCCCGAGGGTTTGTTGATTGGCGACAAGAAGGGATGGCAGATGGTCGACCGGACAGCGGGGCTCCGCGGAACGGTCGAATCCGTTTTTGAAGACCGGCAACACTCCCTCTGGATTGGATTGGGCGGCCGCGGATTGGCGCAGTGGTTGGGGTACAGGGAGTGGGAAAGCTACTCAGCCGAAAGCGGGCTGAAGAGCGACGTTGTCTTCAAGATCCTTCCTCAGGACGATGGCTCGATCCTGGTGGGCACGCAAGTGGGCTTGTTTCGCGGCGAACCGCGCACGTTCGGCATGTCGTTTAAGAGTGTCCCGGGATTGACTGGTTTTGAGGTGCATAGCCTGAGCAAGTCGCCCAACGGGGACATCTGGATGGGGACCGACGACCGAGGCCTGGCGCGAATCGATGCGCGAACCGGGAGGGCCGAGTGGTTTGGCGAGAGGCAGGGATTTACCGATCGGGCGGTGTACAGGCTGCACTTCGATCGCAGCCAGCGGCTTTGGGCCGCCACCGAAGCAGGCCTCTTTGTGGCGACGGCCCCGTATAGGAGCTTTACTCGCATCGTGGAACTGCCCTCGACGCGGATGTGGGCGGTTACCGAGGGCGCCGACGGCACGATTTGGGCCGGAGGAGAGGGTGGTCTGTATGAGTTGGGGGCAGGCAAGTGGAAGAACCTGACTCGCGCGGACGGATTGAGCAACACGGAGGTACTCTCGCTGGGTGCGGGGCCGGATGGAGTGATTTGGGTCGGCTACAGCTATGGAGGCGGCATCGATCGTGTGCGGCCGCGAGCCGGAGGCGTGGCCATCGAGCGGGGCGTTCAGAGAAGCGGAAGCGACGGAATCATTTACTTTCTTGACTTTGACCATTTGGGGCGGTTGTGGGCGGGCACCGAGCGCGGCGTCGATATCTGGGATGGCACCCACTGGAGCCACTTTGACATGAACGACGGCCTGGTTTGGAATGACTGCAACCTGAACGCATTTGCCGAGGAGACAGACGGGACTGTCTGGATTGGAACAAGCGGCGGGCTTGCGCGCTTCAGGCAACTGCGGCGTCAAGCTGCGGATATTCCGCCCACGGTTGTTTTCACTAAACTATTGAACGGACAGACAGATGTGTCCGGCCTCGCTAATCCATCCATTGGCAACCACGCAAATTCTCTGATCGCAAGGTATTCCGTTCTGAATGCATTGAACGGGAACGAAGTAATCTTCCGCTACAGGCTGGTTGGCGCCACTTCAAACTGGACGGAGACGACTCAAAGGGAGCTTCAATTTGCCAATCTGGCGCCAGGAGAATACCGGCTGGAGGTCGATGCACGGGACCGCGACGGGATATGGAGCGGGCACAGCGCGGAGTTTGCATTCGGGATTTCGACTCCATGGTATTTGACGTGGTGGTTTTTTGCCTTGTGCCTGTTGGGCGTTTTATCCGCGGCTGCGGGAGCGTTGATCGTTCGCTTTCTATTGGCAATTAGACAGGAGAGCGAGCTAAGGCAAGAGGTTGCGAAGAAAACCGCGGATCTGCAGAGCGCCAATGACAACCTGTCGGTGCTGTCGTCAACCGATCCGTTGACCGGACTGGCAAACAAGCGAGTGTTTGACCAGGCTCTGGGGTGGGAATGCTCCCGCGTGCAGAGAATGAATTCAGTCACTTCGCTTTTGATTATCGATGCCGATCACTTCAAAGCCCTGAATGATACAGAAGGCCACCTGAAAGGCGATGAATGCCTGGTTGCACTGAGCGGCGAGCTATCCAGGCTGTGCAGGCGCAAACTGGATCTGGCCGCACGCTGCGGCGGCGAGGAGTTCGCCATGATTCTTCCGCTGACGAAGTCCGCCGATGCGGCGCGCGTTGCGGAGTCAGTGAGGCAGGCAATCGCCGATCTCAGAATCCCGCATCCCTCATCGCCGGTGGCTCCGTACCTGACGGTGAGCGTGGGTGTGGCAACGGCAACAGGGGAATGGAGCTGCACCCGCGAAGCTCTGATTTCCGCCGCGGACAGGGCGCTCTATTCGGCGAAAAAAGGTGGACGGAATCAAGTGTGCGTGGCTGAGCAGGAAATGACCGAGGAGGAAACCGCAGAGCCTTTGAGGCACGGTTCGGCCTAATATCTGGAGGGTCAGGCTATGAGCTAAAGGGCAGCTCGTTGCTATTCACTCGTTGACGAAAGTCGTCGTCCCGCTGAAGCGAGCTTGCGCTTTGCGCCAGACAGCGTTCATTGACAGTGTTAACTTGGCGACGCTCAAAAAAGATCGCGCTCATCGAATCCGTCAAGCCGACCTGGACCGACCTCAGCCGCGAATGGCACGACGTGGAACCTGCCGATTAACGCAGGGCACTTGATCGGATGGATTTCTGAAAAGCAACCGCGGATCCCTCGTCACCTGCTGCGGCAGGCTGCTCGGGATGACAAGCGGCGAGTAGATCCCTATTGGCTATTCCTAACTGGCCACCGGCTGCTACCTGCTGCCTGTGTTCAGGATCGGGCCGATCGAGCCGGGATTATCGCCGAGCCTTGGGTCCACGCGAAAATCCCACACCGATTCGCTGATGTCCGATGGAGAGATGATCTCGACCAGCGCGTATTCGCCGATGGTCAGCGTTTGGGCCGGCTCGATCTTGAGCCAATGCTTGCCTGGCAGCACTTCCGACTTTGTGGGGATGGTGTCTTCGTCCTGCGTCACCGTCCCCGTCGGGCTCATGTGGATGGCGCCCACGATGCGCACTTGCTGCCGCTCGTCCACGCGGACGATCACGAAACCCGACTGCGGCGAGTGCGCGCCGTGCTTTCCGCCGTTCACGGCCTGCGCGCCGCCGGTATTTACCGTCATGGGATGCGTGAGCGCCGGCTCTGTTTGATCATCGACACCCAGCGATAGATAAATGGCTGGATCGTTCACGTGCAGGTGCACGCGGGCATTCGCGCCTTCCAGCTCGAGGCTCGCCTTTTGCGTGGCCAGTGGATTCAGCACCGCAATTCCCTTGCGATTCTTTGTGTTCAGCGACAAGTCGGTCGCCTTCAGCTCAACCAGTTCGGGAGTGCCATGAAACGTGTCCAGCACAAACACGCCGTCTTCGTCAGGGAGTTCTACCCCTGGGGCCACTTGCGGCCTGCGTGCCTGCTCGTCTTTGCGCACCTCGGTTTCTTCGGCGTCGATGTCCGCGGCTTCTTTCATTGCCGGCGACGCATTCTCGTCGGCCAGCTCGGCGTGATCTTTGGCCCACTTGTTGGTTGCATCCCAGTCGACCAGGTCGGTGGGAAGTTCTTCCCACTCGCCGCGCTCCTGCGAGAGATAGCGGACGCGGTCGCCTGCGACCTGGTAATCGCGCACCAGTTGATAGGAGCCGTCTTTTAGGATCAGCCGCAGATTTCTTCCCGTGCCCGGGACCGCGGGCTTCAGAGGCAGGGGCTTCGAGCTTTGCTCGCTGGGCGCATTCGGAGCCACCTTGATGGTTACGCTCTGCGGGGCGTCTTGCGCAAAAACGGCTGCCGGCGCGACAAGGAGAATGGCCAGCGAAAGCGCCGGCACGCCTAATACCCGCCGAACTAGCAGAAAACAAACCATGGCAACCTAGTTTAGACGCTCATGGGGCATCGGCGTTTTCCCGATAAGCCGGCCCAAATCGTAACTTCAGTGCAACCGCACCAGGCCCAGAGCGTCCAATCTGATGAATGCCTTCTGTAGAATGGAACTGGAAGGTTCCCTCGATTGACAGGTCTTAAGACACTCTTCCGCGGCAAGGGCGGCGCCTACCGGCGCCTGTCGTCTGGCATTATGCCGGCCGTGGCTGTGGTGTGTCTGCTCCTGCTGGCGATGCTGGCCGTAGCTCAGGCTACGCACCTCCACTCAAACGATACCGACGCGGATCACTGCCAGCTCTGCATCGTGATGCACACGGTGGTTCCGACTGCGGCTGCCGCGGCTGTCATCATCATCGTGCAATTGGGAGCATCCATTGCCCCGGCCGAGCCGACCGTAGTTGCACGCCAGCGGCAGATTCGCCTTTTCATCCGGCCGCCTCCCACGTCCTGCTAGAGCATCTTTCCGTTTTCATATCAGGCCCTCGCATCGACCCCATTGCTTTTACTCATCGGGCGATGCGCGGCAGCATCTGTACATTCTGATCCTGAAGCGGACCGATGCTCCCCTCTAATGCACTGAGGACCGCGCGGCGATTTGCCCGCGGAGATCATTTCCCATCCTTCAGCCATTTTTCAGGAGATTATGCCATGACGTTTCACCGCGGCGCGATGACGCGCCTTCTTCCCCTTATAGCTTTGGCCTTTGCGGCGCTCTCCGCGTCCGCGCAGAGCGGCAGTGCCGGTACGGTCCACGGGACTGTCACGGATCCTTCCGGCGCGGTCATTCCCGGCGCCACGGTCAAGCTGGTCAACGGCGTCAGCGGCTTTCAAAGAACCGCGACCACCGACGCAAGCGGCGAGTTCACTTTTACGAATGTCCCCTTCAATCCGTACACGGTCGATGTCTCAGCCAAGGGCTTTGCCTCGCTGAGCCAGCCTGCCGAGATTCGCTCGTCGGTGGGAATCACTGTGAATCCCGTTCTGCAAATCGAGGGCGCCAGCCAAACCGTGACGGTTCAATCCGGCAGCGACCTCATCGAGGACGATTCAACCTTTCACACCGACGTCGATCGAGACATGTTCACGAAGGTGCCGCTTGAAAGCCAATCATCAGGCCTGAGCGCGCTCGTGACGCAGACTACCCCCGGAGTTTCGGCAGACTCCAACGGTCTTTTTCATGGCCTCGGCGACCACGCTTCCAATTCTTTCTCGGTTGACGGACAGGCCATCACCGACCAGCAAAGCAAGGTCTTTTCCAACCAACTTCCCTCGAATTCCATTCAATCGATCGAAGTGATCAGCGGCGCCCCGCCCGCGGAATATGGTGACAAGACGAGCCTCGTGATCGTGGCCACCACGCGCTCCGGCCAAGGCGTCACCAAGCCGACGGGAAGCGTCTACGGTTCGTATGGCAGCTTCGGCTCGGCCGAAGGCGGTGTGGATTTGTCCTACGGCGGCGCGAGCTGGGGCAACTTCATTGAGGCAGACGGCCTGAACACCGGCCGATTTCTCGACGCACCCGAGTTCACGGTCATCCACGACAAAGGGAACGAGGAGAACATTTTCGATCGCGTCGACTACAGCTTCACGCAGGCTGATTCCGTTCACCTGGATCTGAACTACAGCCGCTCCTGGTTTCAGACTCCGAACGACTACGACAACCTCAATGTTCAGGACGTGGTCAACGGCTCTGGAGCGAGCGCCTCTCCCATGTTCGGCACTGTTGGCAGCGCCGACCAGCGCTCCAAGATCGGCACCTACAACATCTCGCCTACGTACACGCGCATCATCAGCAACGATTCCGTCTTTAACGTGGGTGCGTTTGTTCGCCGGGATGGCTACGATTACTATCCCAGCGCCAACCCGCTCGCCGATCTGGGCCCGTCGAACCTGCAGACCTCATCCATCTCGCAGTACCGCACACTGACGAATGCCGGCGTCCACGCAGACTACTCCTACGTGAAGGGAGTGAACAACATCAAAGCCGGCGCGCAATACGAACAGACTTTCCTGCGCGAAAACGACAACCTCGGCGTGGTCGACAATCTGTACAACTCGCCATGCACCGACGTGAACGGCAACCCCTTGCCGGGATATGCCAGCCCCTCCGACTGCGATGGGGTCACATCACTCGCCAATGCCAACTATCTCTCCGTTCTCGCGCCCTATGACCTGACCCGGGGCGGCACTCTCGATAACTACTTTGGTCATACGGACGTAAAAGAGTTGGCGCTGTATATTGAGGACGAGATCAAGGCCGGTCACTGGGACTTCAACCTGGGTCTCCGCGAGGACGTCTACAACGGCCTCACCGATGCCAACCAGACCGAGCCGCGGCTGGGCGTTGCATACAACATTAAGCCAACCGGTACCGTGGGCAGCATCTCCTACGCGCGTACCCTGGAAACACCATTCAACGAGAACCTGGTGCTCTCGAGCGAAGGCTGCTCGAACGCCGTTCTTTCTCCGCTTCTCAACTGCTCTCCCGGAGTTTCTCCGGTGATGAGGCCTGGCTTCCGCAATGAGTTCCACGCAGGCCTGCAGCAGGCCATTGGCAAAAATGTGGTCTTCAGCGGCGAGTACATCTGGAAGTACACGCATAATGCATTCGATTTCAGCGTGCTCGGAAACACACCCATCACGTTTCCGATTGACTGGCACAACTCCAAGATTCCCGGCTATGCGCTGCACGTGGAAGTCCCCAGCTACCACAACTTCAGCGCCTACTCTGTCATGTCATCGGTGGCCGCTCGTTTCTTTCCGCCGCAGGTGGCCGGCGCCGGAGCCACCAGCGGGGTCGCCGTGGGCTCTCCCTTCCGCATCGACCACGACGAGAAATTCAACCAGACCACGCACGTTCAATACACGGTTTCTAACGATGGCCATTGGGCGAATGGCTTGTGGACCGGCTTTAACTGGCGCTTCGATAGCGGACTGGTGGCAGGTTCGACGCCCTGCTACAACGTGACCGACTCAAATGGCTCTTGCCCCAACAGCTCATTTAGTCCCGACGGTTCGCCTGCCGTTTTGAACGGCCTGCCTGCCGTGCTGTTGGTGGACAACAACATTCCGTTTACGCCAAACCCTGTGACCGGGGAGAATGTCTACCTTCCTTTAACCGCGGATGAAGAGTTTCAATCGGGACTGGCTTGCGGCGGAGATAAGGCAACGCCAACCCACCAAATTGGGGCGCTTGTAACCGACGCAGCGGGAGCATCCTACTATGAGTGCCAAGCCAACCAGCTCACCTCGAGCCTGCTCAAGGTGCCCACTCTTAACACCGGCGACAACGACCACAATCCTCCGCGCGTTTCACCGCGCAGTCTTTTTGACGTTTCGATCGGCAAGAACAACCTCTTCAACAAGGAGCACTTCAAGACCGACGTCGACCTCACGGCCATCAACATCGCCAATAAATACGCGCTCTACAACTTCCTCTCCACTTTCAGCGGCACGCACTACGTGACGCCGCGCGCGCTAACGGCGAAGGTTACGTTCAACTTTTGATCTGGAAATTTGATGGTGGAAACTTGGAACGGGCAGGCCGCGATAGCCTGCCCGTTTTGTTTGTTCCTGATAACTACGAAATCGCGTCCACGGCTTTTTGGCACGCCCGGAAGATCTCGTCGCCGAAGCAGGCGAAGATCACCTTTTGGATCGCGTCGCTCGAGACGAGTTCCGCCACCGTCTCGCTCACGGCGATCTTCACGGCCCGATCGATAGGAAATCGATAGACGCCGCAGCTGATGGCCGGAAACGCAAGCGACCGGATGCCGTTCTCCCGCGCAATCTTGAAAACCGATTGGTAGCAGCTCTTGAGCAGGTCAGCTTCGCCTCGGTCGCCGCCCGACCACACCGGACCCACGGTGTGAATCACGAATTTGGCCCGCAGCTTGTAGCCCTTTGTCAGCTTTGCTTCACCGGTCGGGCAGCCGCCGAGCGCGCGGCACTCGGCCAGCAGTTCCGGACCGGCCACGTGGTGAATCGCACCATCTACGCCGCCTCCGCCGAGAAGTGATTCATTGGCCGCGTTCACAATCGCGTCGACTTGCAGTGTCGTAATGTCGGTCTTCACCACTTCAATCTTGCTGGTCATCGCGGCCTCGGCCTCGTTCAGTCCACGAAAGCATCGTAAACCGGTAGGGCCTGCCTCCGGCATTCGGTGGCCGGCAAGTTAAAACCAAGGCCCTCCATCAGGGGCTAAAGCCCACTTCCTTATGTGTTTGGTGTATGTACGGGCTAAAGCCCGTACCCTTCAGGCTAAAGCCCGTACCCTTCAGGCTAAAGCCCGTACCCTTCAGGCTAAAGCGGGCACCCTTCAAATCGACCCATTGCCAGCAATCGGTCAGGACGCGCTCATTCCAGTATCGTTAAGCGGGACGCGATCCCATTCAACCCTAATTCGGCCAAATTTTCCTCTTTCGCCGCGACCCGAATCTCTGCCATACTTGAATGTGCCCACCAGGTACGGCCAATCCCAAAAACTTAGTGACGAGGTTGCAGCGATGTCGGCAAAGTACGTCTTTGTGACGGGTGGAGTTGTGTCCAGTTTAGGCAAAGGACTTGCAGCAGCGTCGATCGGATGCCTGCTTGAGAGCCGCGGCCTTCGCGTCAACCTGATGAAGTTCGACCCGTACCTGAACGTCGATCCCGGCACCATGTCGCCCTTCCAACACGGCGAGGTCTTTGTGACCGACGACGGCGCTGAGACCGATCTCGACCTCGGACACTACGAGCGCTTTACCCACGCGCCCCTGTCGCGCGACAACAACTACACCACCGGCCGCATCTACGAGCAAATTATTTTGAAGGAGCGACGCGGCGACTACCTGGGCAAAACCGTTCAGGTCATTCCGCACGTCACTAACGAAATCAAGAACGCGATGCGCAAGGTGGCGTCAAACGGCGCGGACGTGACGATCGTTGAAATCGGCGGCACCGTTGGCGACATTGAATCGCTGCCGTTCCTTGAAGCTATCCGCCAGATGCGCCAGGAACTGGGGCGCGAAAACACGGTTTTTGTCCACGTCACGCTGGTCCCGTGGATTGCCGCGGCGCAGGAGCTTAAAACCAAGCCCACGCAGCACTCGGTTAAGGAGCTGCTCTCGATCGGCATTCAGGCCGACATTCTTCTTTGCCGCTCCGACCGCGCGCTCAGCCGCGACATCAAGCAAAAGATTGCAGCCTTCTGCAACGTGGAAGAAAAAGCCGTGATCGGCGCAAAGACCGTGCCCTTTATTTACGAAGTGCCACTGGGTTTTGCCGAAGAAGGCGTCGATACTCTCGTTCTCAAATATCTGCACAAGGATGCGCCCGACGCGGACATCACACTTTGGCGGGAACTTGTTGACCGCTGCTACCACCCCAAGGACGAGGTGAACATCGCCATCGTCGGCAAGTATGTGGAGTACGAAGACAGCTACAAGTCGCTCAAGGAAGCGCTGACGCACGGAGCGATTGCGGAGAATTTGAAGCTGAAGATTCATTGGATCGAAGCCGAGGGGCTGGAGTCGTCTGGCCCTGACGATCGCAGCTACGAATCGCAATTGGAAAGCTTCGACGGCATTCTTGTTCCGGGCGGATTCGGCAAGCGCGGCATTGACGGCATGTTGAACGCCATCCGCTATGCGCGCGAAAAGAATGTGCCCTACTTCGGGATTTGTTTGGGCATGCAAACTGCATGCATCGAATTTGCGCGCAACGTGTGCGGGTTGAAAGACGCAAATTCTTCGGAATTTGATCCGGCCACGGAGCACCGCATCATCTACAAGCTGCGCGAACTTTTGGGAGTAGAGGAGATGGGCGGGACGATGCGCCTGGGCGCGTGGACCTGCGTTTTACAGGAAGACTCGCTCGCCAGCCGCGCCTACGGCGGCCAGAAGGAGATCAGCGAGCGGCATCGGCACCGCTATGAGTTCAACCGCGAATACGAGGCGCTGCTCACTGGCGCCGGGCTAAGAATCTCTGGGAGTACGCCCGACCAGACCTACGTCGAGATCGTCGAGCTCCCCGGCCATCCCTACTTCCTGGGGTGCCAGTTCCACCCCGAGTTCAAATCGAAGCCCCTCGAGCCGCACCCTCTCTTCCACGAGTTCATCGTGGCCAGCTACAGGCAGCGTTTGCAGCGGGCGCAGATTGAGTCGGTGGCGAGCCAGGTGGTGCAGTAGAGCAGCGGAGAATCCCGGGATTCATGGCGCCCTAAGCGAATCAGGAGCGCTCATCGTCGCGATGAGAGGCGCAGACGCTATGGCAAGCCCCATTAAGCCAGGACAGGCAAAAGCTCCGATTGAGACGCATCGTAAGTCTGGCGAATCTCTCGAGCCCAAGCCAAAGCGACTGCAACTGGAGTAACGGGATTACTTAACCGCGAGGGGAAGCCGTCGTAGGTCCGCCCATCAAGCGCCCGTCCCGCGCGTTTCTTACGGACGCCGCCCCACTGCTTAAAGAAAAACGGTACGTCCACGTCGGCACACTGGTCGCGAATCGAGGTCACCCACTCTTTCTTTAGCGGTCGAGCGCCGGGACCGCTTTCTCCGCCAACAATTACCCAATGAATACCTTTTAGGCGCAATCGCCCTAGCTCTTCAAGCAACGGCTCAATTGATAAGAACCTTACAGAGGCAGGCGATTCCTGCAAGTCACGAACTCGCGGAAGGCCGTGCTGCTTGTTCTCTACGCTGACTCCCCACCAGATGTGCGGTGAGTTCGCAGCAAATCGCAGCCTTCCTTTCAAGAGACTCGCCATACGGGCCGAGCGCTTTGTGAGCACTTGGTAGGTGTGCCAGTTAGCCTTTACCATCACATTTGCCACCGCTTCGATATACTCGTCCGGCACGCCGTCGTGAAACAGGTCGCTCATTGAGTTCACGAAGATCATCTTGGGAGTTTGCCAGCGCAGCGGTTCGGCCAATTTCTCTGGAACCAACCTTAATTCGAATCCTTGTTCATATGGATGCCCTGGAACGCCACGAAACCGCTCAGCAAACACCTCCGCGTAGCAGTGCTTGCAGCCGGGGCTGATTTTCGTGCAGCCCCGTACTGGATTCCACGTCGCATCAGTCCATTCGATCGTCGAGTGTTCAGCCATTTGGGACCTCCCCACGGTGCGCGTACTTCGCAAAAATATCCTTTACGATCTTGTCGGCGGCTGGTTGTTGGGCGGCAAAGAACAGGAAATAGACCACGGCTCCCTTGGTATTGCGCATCGGCATTGCTTTTGGAACATACTTAAAGCCGCCGACCTCCTTCAATCGGACCCGGAAAGCTTCCGCGACTTCTTCATTGGAAGACTTCTCTTGCATTTCTTCAAATAGACCCTGCGTCGCTTGATACGCTGCGCTTTCCCAGGAGTCGTCGCCCCAGAATCTTGTCATTCGATCCCGATGGAGATCTGAAACGCGATCCGAGTTGTGCCAAAGGACGTTCATATTCATGTCCATGACAGGGAAGTTCAGGAAGATCTCAATTGCCTGAGAATCGCCCGCAGCCTTGATGACCTGCCAGTCGAGGTGCAACCCGTATGGGTCCAAAATGCACAAGGCCCGCTCATAGTTTGCATAGCGAACAGTCGGAAAGACGTCGTTCACGAGAATCGTGTTGCAGTCGCCATGATGCACACGAACGTTTTTGTACCCAGTTGTCAGACGTTCCAGTTCATGTACACGGGCACTGTCAGTATCGACAAAGTGGAGATAGTCGAATGGTGGCTGCACTTTCAGCGCGCGTTGAGGGCTGCCCTCGATGACCCGGTCGCTGCCCTTGGCTCGATGGTGTCCCGCGCCCGCGAAACCGTCAACGTACATGGTCTTGAAGTGACGCTTGTGGAGTATTTGGTTGTAAGGCTTCGCGTACTCGTCCAGAATCGCGAGCTTGATTTCCGACCAGTAGCCGATTTCGTCAATTCTGAGCTCTTCGCTCATAGTACACACTTTCGTCTTTTATTCTCCTATCGTCAAGGTCAATCGATAGAAGCGATGGCAATTCCGTTCAGAGGAGAATCAACCCAGCATACCGGAGAGATTGACCTAATCACATTGGCTGCCCTCAGTAGTTCACGGAAATCCGATGAGTTCATCGTTGGTCTCGTGACTGACCTCCAGCGGCGCGAGTTCGGCGTGCTTCGCCTCCGGCGACCCCAATCCCGTGTGGCCCGTCGTCATAGCCCGCATCACCGTCTCCAGACCCTCAAGAACCAGCTCCCGGACGGTGGTGCCGCGCTCGGCGGCCAGTACTTTAACTGCCCTGTACGCTTCATCGGGGATGTCTACGGTGGTTCGCATAAATGCATAATAGCATATACATGGATTTATGGATTACGCTGCAAAAATCCAACCAACCCAGGGCGTTTCTGATTCTCCATGTGCCCCCTCTACGGTCAGTGGCGCCAAAATATCAAATCTCTCACGGTTCCAGAATCCGTTCGGCCAAGTCCGGCGCGGTCCTGTGAAAGTGCCGAGTATTCCATGTATAGATCCACTCGGCGTCGATCTTGCGTGCGCAGGCGACATGCAGCGCATCGTAAATCGTGCCTCCCGTGAGGCCCGCGGTCGCGCAGCCCTTTAGCGTTTCGATGTACTCATCTGAGGTGAGAGCGATCGGAGCGACTCTTCGCAGAAACGTTTCGAGCGCCAACATCGCATCGCGCCGTGACACGCGAATCCCTGGTGGCATCGACGTGACCGAACTGTAGAACTCCGCCAATGTGTGGGCGCTGACGGCAGTTTCTCCTGCCTGGCACCCATTCCATAATTCCCGGCTTGGAACATGATGAACATGGTCGACCTGCGCGATGGCCACAAGCACAGAGGTGTCGAGAAAGATCACTCTCCCTCCAGATCGATGCCGGCGTCCAGGCCAAGAATGCGACGCTCGCGCTCCAGCCTCATTTGCGCGATGGACTCATTGACCATCTCGACCGTAATCTTTTGCGGTTGCGATCGGTCGACGGAGAAAATCAAGGGGGTCCCATTTTCGATGACCAGCTGGGCCTCGGGTTCCGCAGCAGTTAAGGTCAGGCTATCGCCATGCCGCTCTGCCCGGAGCCGTGTGCCCGGCTTCAGTTGCAGCGCATCGCGGAACTTCTTGGGAACCACGATCCGGCCGGCACGGTCGATTTCTACAATGGCATTCATTATGCCATTTTACCATAGGAATTGGCATTAAATATAAGTTTTTTAGTATTAGCTACTTACAGTAGATAGGCCGCACTTTCCCCTGATGATCCTATCGGGCCTGCGCCGGCTTGGCCGTTTTTCTCGAAACATTCTTTACCAATCCAACCTGTATTGAAGCGAATTCATCGAAGGTTGCGTCTACTACCAACGGAAGCGTCTAATACGAGCCAGCATTTGATAAGAAATTTGATGAAAAAGAGCTTCATCCACAGCTTTCCGCAGAGCCCGTCTCCCGTCCGCAAGCGTCTCATGGACCAGTCCGGTACTCACCTAGAAATACTACCCTCCGGGTTATTGACAATGATTTCCCGCCGGGCCTATCGTGTCTAAGTTTTGGGCATAAGAATTGAAAGGATGGAATTAAAGATGGTCGCCTATTTCCAGCTTCAGCCTGCTGAAGCGGAGTTGCAAGACTTGGCAGAGCAATACTGGCAAACCGCCGGCGAGAAGGAGCACGAGCTTGAAAAGGCTGCCTTCGAGGCCGGGGAAGCCATTCGCAACGGAGATTACTCGCTGGCCAACCTGGAACCGATTGTGCGCTGGAAGTCGGAGCGCGCGGTGCAGGTTTTGATTTGCAACAGCAATGAAAAGATCCGGCAAGTTCTGGCTGTTGCTGCCGCGCCGGAGTCGTCCACTGAAGCCGCCGTGAAGGCACTGCTTGAACTGCATGGCGTGGATATCGCCGTGGCTTCGGCCGTCCTGGCCGCGATCTTCCCTGAGCGCTATACGGTGCTGGACTACCGCACCCTCGAAGCTCTTGGCCACGCGCGGCACGACGTTCGCTTCTACGAGGAGTATCTCGACTTCTGCAAGCGCCTTGCAGAGAGCAATGTCGTCAAGCCGCTCAACCAGCTTCCTGCTCCCACGCCATTGCGCACGCTCGATCGCGCACTGTGGGAGTGGTCGCGTATCCACACCGAGTAAATGGGCTCGTAAACGGGCTCGCTTTTCGAATCCTTGCCGCGTGCTCTCCGATCCCATGGATGCGCGGAGAGTACGCGTGCCAGGTCTTTCAGCTTGTAATCGCGGGACAAGTTGTTGATGACTCCTGATACCCGATCCCTGCCCCCTGTACAATCTCCCTCGTGAGCAGTTCGTTCGAAATCGGGCCGGTGCAGGTGGGCTCAGGCAAGCTCTTTTTGATCGCCGGTCCCTGCGTCATCGAGTCCGAAGCTCACGCCCGGTCGGTCGCCGAAGCGGTCCAACGCATCGCCGGCGATCTCGGCATTCCCTATATCTTCAAAGCCAGCTACGACAAAGCTAATCGCACCAGCGTCAAGAGCTTTCGCGGCCCCGGCCTTAAAGAAGGCACCCGCATCCTCGGCCGCATTGCAAAAGACACCGGCCTTCCCATCCTCACCGATGTTCACGAGCCGGCACACTGCGAAGTCGTCGCTGAAGCCGCGGACGTTCTCCAGATTCCCGCATTCCTGTGCCGCCAGACCGATCTGCTCATCGCCGCCGGGAAAACCGGACGCGCGGTCAACATCAAGAAAGGCCAGTTTGTTGCTCCCTGGGACATGAACCACGGCGTCGAGAAGGTCCGCTCCACGGGCAACGAGAGGGTCTTCCTCACTGAGCGCGGCTCAACCTTCGGCTACAACAACCTTGTCGTCGATTTCCGCTCGCTGGCGATCATGCGCCGGCTCGCGCCTGTCGTTTTTGACGCGACCCATTCTGTGCAGCAGCCTTCGGCGGCTAACGGCATCAGCGGCGGCCAGCCGGAGTACATTCCCTTGCTCGCGCGTGCGGCAGTTGCTGCCGGTATCGACGGACTCTTCGTCGAAGTGCACGACGATCCTGCGAACGCCAAGTCCGACGGCGCGAACGCACTTGATCTGAGGCTGCTGAGGCCGCTGCTGGAAACGCTGCTGGCCATCCACGCCGCGGCAGGCCTGCCCGGCTAAAGAATCAGACGGCGCGAATCTCCATCGTCTTTCCGAGCGCCTTCAATGCCCCGGCGATCCCGTCGATTTTTGTGGTGTGTCGCAGATCGATCAGCCGCGTCACTTCTTGCGGCGTTACGCGAAGTCGCCGTGCCAATGCGGCAGGGCGCACCTTTTGAGAGATCATTTCATTCAGCAAAAGAACTTTTGCGGCGACGCTGGCGGGAAGTTCGATCATGCGATGGCTCCGCTTTGGCCGCGAGGGCGAAGGGACTCGTCGTCCAGCCTCGAAATAAAAGTCAAGCGCGGTCTCCAGGGCATCTCGCGCCGCATCCATGGCTTCGGCCTCATCGTCTCCTTGCGTAATCGCTTCAGGAATATCGGGAAACGTGACAACAAAACCGCCTTCTTTAGCGCGAGAAAAATTAGCAGGGAATCTCATTTTCGCCGTCTCCTATTTCAGTCCAAGTTGCTTTTTGATGCCTTCGACCGTCCCTGTTTTCAGGTCCTTAGAATGCATTGACAAAACGGAAATCCTTCCGTTGAGTTTCACTCTGAGGTGACCGCCTTTGCCGGGCTTGAACGTCGCTCCTTGCGCCGCAAGCCACCGTTTGAATTCAGTGCTCTTCACTTGCTTTCCTCACTATAAGCAATTTTGCTTACTATGTCCATCGCCTGCGCAAATCTCACGGTCCTCCGCACCCTACCGTCCCTGTCGCTGTTTTCCCATCGAGCACGAAGCACGAGATGCCCTGAATATCGGTCCGAAACGTCCGCACCTCTGCGTCCTGTAGCTCCTTAAGCACTTCTTCGCGGGGATGCCCATACCGATTACGCAATCCGCAGCTGATCACCGCCCACTGCGGCTGAACGCGTGCGAGGAACTCAGGCCGCGTGGACGTGATGCTGCCGTGATGCCCCACCTTCAGCAGCGTGCTCTCGAGGCCCGGCTCGGCCAGCATGGCCTGCTCGATTGGAGCTTCGGCGTCGCCCTCAAGCATCACGGATGTTGCGCCGTAGGCCACGTGCAGCACCAGCGAATCATTATTCGTGGGCTCAGGGCCCGGGACGTAATCGCGAAACGGCGCTAGAACGTTTACCTGAGTGCTTCCGAACGTGAATGCATCGCCGGCGCGAAAACTCTTCACACTGATGTGGAGGGCCGCGGCCTCATCCAGCAGTGCGTTATAGGCTCCGAACCGCGGGTTGTTGCCGACCCAAAGCTCGTCGGGATGGAAGTTGCGCAGCACGGTGAACAATCCGCTGATGTGATCGGAGTGCGCATGACTCAGCGCCACCGCGTCAAGGTGCCGAATGCCTCGCGCCCACAGAGCCGGCGACACTACTTCCTCGCCGATATCAAAATCCTGCGGAGCCTGGCGCGGTCCGCCGCCGAATCCGCCGCCATCGATCAGCAGCGTCTTTCCGTCGGGCGTGATGATCAGCAGGGAATCACCCTGCCCAACATCGATCGCCTCCATCAGCATTGCGCCCTTCGGTCGTTCTACGGGCCGTGGCATTACCGCGGCTAGGGCGGCCAGCGCCAGCGAAGCCCACGCTGCGCGGCCCAACCATCTTCGATTTTGCGAGAAGCTCTCATGCGCCAGCACAATGGCCGCAGCCAGCAGCACGCAAAACGCGGCTGACTGCCAGAACAGCGGATTGGGAATCCGAAAATCTCCCAGCGTCATCGATCCAAACAGATGCACCAGGCCGATTCCAAAGTGCATGACGAGCGCGACCAGCATCGCCGGAACCACAGCAGCGGAAGGCCACACAACCAGCAACAGGAGCGTCAACAGTGCCGCCGGCATCAGCACCACCAGCAGAGGCAGAATCATCAGGTTCACAGGCAGCGCAAAGATCGTGATGCGGTGGAAATACACCGCCATCGGCAGTGTCATCGCCAGTTCCACGACGCACGAAACCACGATCAGCTCGGCAAAACGAATCGCAAATCTCACGCACCATGGAAAAATGCGCCATGCGATTATGCCGTTTCCGGCGCGCTCCAGCCGTTCCGCCACGAGTCGCATCATCAAGCGGAACTCCGCCAACCGCGGCGCGAGCTTGATGTCCACGGCCACGAGCCGCAGATCACGCATCGCGGCGGCATAAGGATGGATTGTCCCTTGTAGCAGCGGCGCGGCCACCCCCGCGATAGCGATTACCGCCAGCAGCGTCATCTGCAGGCTCGAATCAAACAGGCCGCGCGGGTTTACGACCAGCAGGCACAGTGCGGCAAATCCAATTGTGTTCAGCGGGTTTCGCTCGCGGTAAACGAGTCGGCCGAGCAGATAAAGGCTCACCATCCACAGCGATCGTTGCACTGGCGTGGCGAACCCTGTGAACAGGGCGTAAGCGAATGATGCCGCGATTGTCAGCACCGTTGCCGGTACGCGCGGCACGCGCAGCCGCCGCGTGATCCAGAAGATGCAGCCAGCCACGATCGCCAGATGAAACCCTGAAACCACCAGCATGTGGAAGGAACCCGTGCGTTCGAAGCCCACGCGCAGTACGTGCGTGAGGTAGGTGCGGTCGCCCGCAACCATCGCAGCCAGCATCACGGCATCGTCCTCGCTGAGCCGCAAAGGCGCAGGCAAATTGCGCATGGCCGCAGGCAGCGCCAGCAGCCGCGTCGTGGACGCATGCTGCCACCCGCTCACTCTGCACGCGAAAAACGCGCCCGGCGCCTGGCCCAGCCGATCCACATGGTCGGACGCAACCGATGCCGTCGAGGTGATTCCCTGGTCCAGCAGATAATCCGCGCGGCTCCATACGCCTGGGTCGTGGTAGGTCTCGGGCCGCAACAGCCTAACGACGGCCCGCACTCGCTCTCCGCATCGGAATGCCTGTCCGCCGTTTTCCGTCCCGGCGGGCCAGCGCACTGTAAGCCGCACCCCGCCATTGACCGGCGTCTGCGCATCATTCCGGTCGTCGACCACTTCAACTGTCGCCACGCGCACATCGATCCGCTGCGAGGGCGATGTCGTCTGCGCGTCGTCGACACTCTGCTCGAGCTCGGAGCGAACGGGCCCGGCATCCACGACGGTCCCTTCCAGGGTTCGCGTCAATCCGTCTGAAAGCGCGGCAAGCCCCGGCGCAGGTGCGGGCTGCGGCTGCATTTCCGCACACCACGCGCCCAGCAGAAGCCACAAAGCCGCCAGTGGCAACCAGGCAATTCGCTGCGCGCGAAGGGCCGCGACCGCGCATAGTGCAGCAACCAGCACCAGCGCTACGACCACCAGCGGAGGTGACAGCCAGGCTTGGCTCGTGAAAACGATTCCCGCCGCGAACAGCCACGCCGCATGAAACAACGGCACGGCAGTCAAGCCATGCGGGCGCTGCGCAGGGTTGGGTAGATCGTCTTGCATGGGGCCCAAAGTTGAAAAGTGAATTTGGCATCAAGCCTAGCAGGAATCGGGATTCCCGGCACGCATCCGCGCGCTGAGGCCTATCACCGGCGTAACTGAACCACCGTCTCCAGGTGAAACGTCTGCGGAAACAGATCAGCGAGCGTGAGGCGCTCGATTCGATAGACCGCGCCCACAAGCACGCGCAGGTCACGGGCCAGCGTCGCCGGATCGCACGACACATAGACCAATTCCGGCGCGCCAATTTGTCCCAGCAACTCCGTCGTCTCCTGGCCCAGTCCCGTGCGCGGCGGATCGACGACAATTACATCTGGGCACGCGGATTTCGCCGCTCCGCGCAAGAACTCGAGCGTGGTTGCACTGAGCGCGGTTGCATTCGTACTCCGCAAATTCTCCGTGAGCGCTGCAATTGAGGCTGACGCCGATTCCACCGCTATCACGCGCTCAAACCGCCCGGCCAGCTTCCGCGCAAACAACCCGACACCGGCGAACAAGTCCCATGCGACGGCGCCGTGCAGTCCATCCGTCACGCATTCCACAAGCTTGTCTACCAGCCAGCGATTGACTTGAAAGAACGCGCCATGATCCACGCGATAGGCGAATCCAGCCGCGCGGTAAGCGATTGACTCAGCGCCTGTCCGCGCGACTGTCCTTGACTGGCCTTGATGTACTTCGACCAATTCCACGCCGCGAAGCGAAGAAATCTCGGACGAAATCGCACCAAAATAGTCGGTGAGCGGAACCCGGGCCACGCCATTTGTGAAGACGCTGGCCAGCATCGATTCTTCATCCGCGTCACAGAAGAGGGAGAGTTCAGCGGGCCGGCTTGGAACGGCGAACTTCCTGAATAGTTCCGCTGCGCTGAACGCAGCCTCGACCAGTACAGGCGCGGCAATCGGACACTCTTCAATCGCAACTACAGCATGCGATCGACGACCCCGATAACCGGGCCGCCCCTCCGCATCGAAGGCCAGCCGAATCCGGTTCCGATACGCCCACGGTTCGCCGGCGAGCACCACGATTTCATCCGGCGCGTGAACTCCGCCGCGTTCCAGCGTCTCACGCAAAATGGCTTGCTTCATCCCGAGCTGTGCTTTGTAATCCGCGTGCTGGTACTGGCAACCGCCGCACGTTCCAAAATGCTTGCACTTCGGCACAACGCGATCCGGCGCGGCGACAACAATCTCTTCGACTTCAGCGGTCGCGTAACCGCGTTTCTCCTCGACGATGCGCACCCGCGCCTCTTCTCCGGGCAGCGCGAGAGGCACAAACACCGCCTTGCCCTCCACGCGCGCCAGAGAGGCCCCGCCATAAATCGGCTTTTCGATTTTGACGAGCTGCGCCGGAACCGCACTCCGGGCAGGAGTTTTCCGCGCGAGCATCTTTTTGCCGAGAGAACGATCGAGATCGCTTCTTCATTGCTGGCTCATGTAGAACAGGCTCAGGCGCGGCAGGTTGTAGTGCACCAGCAATTGCTTTCGTTCAAACTGCTGCTCTACCTGCCGCAACTGCACAACCCCCATGCGGCTGCGATAGGGCGCAAGCTCGAGCGCTGCGTGCTCCTTCAGGCCCACCAGCAGTGCCTCGGGCGCCGCAGCCCTGAGCGCCGCATACAGTTTTTCTTCGAGCACGGTCAGCGATCGCTCCAGCCCTTCGAGATTCACGTCTGCAGCTTTCTCATCGCCGCCACCCCGCACTTCGGCTGCCAACTCTCTCAACCGCGCGGCCGTTGCGCGGCAGGCATCCTCGGCAACCGTTGCACGATCCAGCGCCTCGGCCGCCGCCGCCAAATGCGCCGCCACGCGCTCATGCTCGAAGCCGGAGTCCTCCGCCGCAGTCGGGGCCGAGGCCGTAGCCGACCCTGTCGCGGCTTCGCTCATCTCCATCGCCGCCTGCATCACCGCTTGCGCGCACCATGCCAGCCCGTTCACGCGCTGCATGCGTGCACGCTTCTGTCGCGTATCGTACTTGTCGAACGCATCATCGATCCCGCGCAACACGGCCTCCAGCGGAATCCCGGCATCGCGCCACATCTCGATGAGAGACCAGTCCAGCGTCGAAAGCAGCAGAATCGTTCCCCGCCGCTGCTGGAAGCGCTCCTCAATCTCGGTGAAATAATTAAAATAGTTGCGCACCACTTCATCTTAAATTCCGCAAGCGGAGACGAACGATGGCAACCGTTGGATTTGTCGGCCTGGGCATCATGGGCCGCCCCATGCTCAGGAACCTCCTCAAGGCCGGCCACACCGTCATCGCCTTCGGCCGCACTCCCTCCAAGCTCGATGCAGCCGTCGCCGATGGCGCCCAGCGCGGGGCATCGAACGCCGACGTCGGCGCGCGTGCCTCCATCATCATCACCATGCTGCCCGACGGCCCTGAAGTTGAGGAGGTTGTGCTCGGCGCGGGCGGAATCCTCTCCGGGGCAAAGCCCGGCACGCTCATCATCGATATGAGCTCCATCAGCCCGCTCGTCTCGCAGAAGATCGCGGCGGCGTGCGAAGCCAAGGGCATCGATTTTATCGATGCGCCCGTTTCCGGCGGGGAGCCCAAAGCCGTCGACGGCACGCTAGCGATTATGGTTGGCGGAAAGCCCGATGCGTTCGCGAAAGCCGAGCCGATTCTCAAGTGCCTCGGCTCCAGCGTCACGCTCACAGGACCCGTTGGCGCGGGCAACGCTACCAAGCTCGCGAATCAGATTATGGTTGCCTGCAACATCGCCGCTATGGGCGAGGCGCTCACCCTCGCTACGCGCTGCGGCCTCAATCCTGAAGTTGTCGTGAACGCTGTCAAGGGCGGACTCGCCGGCAGCGCCGTCCTCAACGCCAAGGGGCCCATGCTGATTGCGCGCAACTTCAAGCCCGGTTTTCGGATCAGCCTGCACCAGAAGGATTTGCGCAACGCCTTGCAGACGGCGGAAGCCAGTCACGTCTTTCTGCCGCTCACCGCGCAGGTGCAGCAGATGCTCTCCTCGCTCATCGCCGATGGCAAAGGCGATTTGGACCACTCCGCGATCGCCACCTTTGTTGAGAGTGCTTCACATGTCGAAGTGAAGGCGCTGTCGGTATAGTGGTGCCTCGTCGCGAAGCCAGGGGTTGTGCGCCCCCACCCTAGCCACAAAAACAAAGACGTGGCGAAGGTGGGGCACCCGGCAAATACGGGTGGTCACGCGAGTCGTTCCCCAATCGAGTTCCGGTCCCAGTCACGAACACGACTGGTCACCGTTCATCGTCCACCGTCAACTGGTTTTCCCCACCCACCGCCGCCCGGCGTCTCGATCCGCAGCACGTGGCCCTTCTTGAACTGGCGGCTGCATTTACCGGGCAACTCAATCTCTTCGCCGCCGGCGCCTTTCAAAACCAACGCGCGTCCCAGCGCGCCGTCGTTGCCGCCTTCCAATCCATAGGGCCGGAATTTTCTTCGATCCGCGAGCAGCGTTACCTCGGCATCGGCGAGCAACTCCACTTCGCGAATCAGTCCATCTCCGCCGCGAAATTTCCCTTCGCCGGCCGAGCCGTAGCGATATCCATACCGCCGCACGCGAAACGGGTACGCATATTCGAGCGCCTCAACTGGCGTGTTCAGCGAGTTGGTCATATGCGTATGTACGCCGCTGATCCCATCCATCCCTGGCCGCGCGCCCATTCCGCCTGCCGCCGTTTCGTAGTACGCAAACGCTTCGCCGGTCCTCGGATCGACCCCGCCGATCGTGACATTTGTCATGGTTCCCGCGCTCGCCGCCGGAACGCGCTCTGGCACAGCCTTTGCCAGCGCGCGCATCAGCACATCCACGATGCGCTGCGATGTTTCAACATTCCCGCCGGCAACCGCTGCAGGCGGCCGTGCATTCACAATCGACCCCTCGGGCACATGCAGCGTCAGCGGTCGCACGATTCCCTCCGTCGCCGGCGCGTCCTCTGGAAGCAGACACCGCAGCACATAAAAACAGGCCGAAAGCGTGATGGCGCGAACCGCATTCACCGCGCCGGCAACCTGCCCGGACGAACCCGCAAAATCCACGTCGATTTCACCAATTGCAGGATCGATCCTGAGCCGCACGGCAATCCGGATCGGATTGTCATTCACGCCGTCGTCATCCAGCCAGTCTTCTGCGTCAAAGATGCCTGCGGGCATTTTCTTGAGCTCAGCGCGCACCAGCCGCTCCGAATAATCGAGCAGCTCCTCGCTCCAGGCCGTGAGCTTTCCCATGCCGTACTTCGCCGCCAGCTCGAGCACGCGCTGCTCACCGACGCGGCACGCGCCCATCTGCGCATCCAGGTCACCCTTGCGCTCTTCGGGCGTGCGGACGCTGCGCAAAATCCAATCGAGCACGTCACGATCCAAGGCCCCGCCGCGCACGATCCGTACTGGAGAAATGCGAATTCCTTCGTCCTCGATCGTCGTTGCCGGGCCCATCGATCCGGCGAACTTACCGCCGACGTCGGCGTGATGCGCGCGATTCGCGACGTAAAACACTGGGGCGGCGTGACCCTCAAGAAATACCGGCAGCACCATGGTGATGTCGGGCAGATGTGTTCCGCCCGCGTAGGGATCGTTGAGGATCGCAATGTCTCCCGGAGCAAAGTCGATTGCCGCAATCGCTGCCTGCACGCTCATCGGCATCGATCCCAGATGCACCGGCATGTGGTCGCCCATGGCGATTGCGCG
>CAVXMJ010000004.1:0-295912 GCA_963762905.1 uncultured Acidobacteriaceae bacterium
GTCCCCATCGGATGATTTCTTTCCGATGGGGTGGCTTGGTCCCTGTCTCTTATGGCCTGACGATCATCTTTCCAACGCCGTCGCGATACTGACTGACTATGGCGAAAGCCTCATCGATGCGATCGAGCTCACGCGTGTGCGTAAGCAGCGGCGCAAACCACGCGGCCCGCGCGCCCAGCAGCTCCAGCGCTTCGTCCGTCTCGTGGTTCGATCGCCGCACATTGAAGAGCGTCAGCTCCTTGCGCCGCATCGCCGAAGCGTCCACCTGCACATTCACCGATGTAGGAATCCCGGTAAGCACCACGCGCCCTGCATTGCGCGCAATCAAAGCAGCCTGGCTGGTCGTATCAACTCCCGCCACGCAGTCGATCGCGCAGTCCACGCCGCGCTGCCCCGTCGCGCGCAAAATCTCCTCCACAGCTTCGCCCGGCTCGAGCGCCACGTCCGCGCCAATTCCTCGCGCCATCTCGCGGCGGTGCGCCAGCGGTTCCACGGCCCAGATGCGCCCTGCCTGCGTGGCTTTGAGCGCCGCAATCGTCAACAGACCAATCGGTCCCGCGCCAATCACAGTTACCGTTTCGCCCGGGCTGATTTGCGCCAGGCGTAAAGAATGGATCGCAATCGCCAGCGGCTCGGCCAACGCCGCTTCGCCATACGACATCCCAGTCGGGATCGGCTTGAAGTTCGCCGCGGGTAGATTCACAAGCTCGCGGAAAAATCCAGGATGGTTCGGCGTGCTCAGGAAGCGAATGTTCGCGCACACATTATGGTGCCCGCTCAGGCAGAACTCGCAGTGGTAGCAGTACAGCGCCGGCTCCAGCGCCCCGCGATCGCCCGCGGCGAGGCCGGCCACGCCTGCGCCCGTCTTCACAATCGTTCCCGCCGGCTCGTGCCCCAATAGCATCGGGTACACATTGGCGCTGCCGCCCACCGCGCCCTCGGTATAGGCGTGCATGTCGGAGCCGCACACGCCCACCGCCTCAACCCTCACCTGCACTTCGCCCGGCTCGGGATCGCTGATCTCCATCTCCGTCAGCCGGAATGTCAAGGGAGCCATCAGTTCCGCAGCGCGCATCAAATCCTCTCCCCACACACGATAATTCATCCGCGTGCAGGAACAGAAGACGAAAACGGCGAAGCCGCCGGATTATGCAGCCGGTTGCGCTGGGTCGGGAATGGAATCAATGCCCGCGTAGCTTGCCAGGGCGCACCGATTCATGACGACAATCGTTGAGCCGCGTACCTTGAGCAGGTCGTGAGCTTTGAAGTCAGCCAGCGCGCGTGTGACTGTTTCACGCGATGCTCCGATGCACTCAGCGATCTCCAGGTGAGTGAGCACGCACCGGATCTGGATCCCGGTCTTCGTTTGCTGGCCGTCTTTGCACCATTCCAGCAAAAGATGGGCGAGCCTGGCCAATGCAGACGAGGTGAGGCCGAGGATGCGCAATCGCGCGCGCGCGCTGGCCAGGTGCGAACATAACTCGCGTGCCACATTTTCACCGGCGATCGGATGACGCGAAAGAAACCCGAGAAAGTCCCTTCGATGCATCGACGCGATGCTGCACGGGTAGGTCGCCTGCGCCCGGATCTCCGAGCACTCGCCGGAAATGGCAGAAGCCAGCCCGAGAGAATCTCCCGCACCCGCAATCCCCAGCAGAAGGCGTCTGCCATCAGAGGAGTTCATGGAGATGTTCACTTCCCCTTCCAATAGGAAAAGGACACCCGACGGCTTTTCCGCTTCGCTGATGAGAACGGTCGAGCCAGGGCATTGGAAACGTGTTGCGAGCGAAGCGAAGTCGCTCTGCGCTTCGGCTGAAAGGCCTTGAAAGAATCCTTCTTTGCCGCACGGCGTGCTGGCGTCATCCCCCGCCATTCCAAAGGGCCGCGGCATCGGGATCTCGCCCGCAAAGCGTCTCTCTCCTTTTGAGGCCCTTCTGGCGGAAAAATCGCTCGCGTAATCGTCGGCCTGAAATCCACTTCTGGCCGGGTTACGGATCAGCAGCAAGGGTCGCATCCATCTCCCTCCGAATTGTCACTTTGGTTGAGGCATTCGCTTTTGCCAGACGTGTGACCTCAACCATCCCCAGATTCGACGGCGCAACCTCGCACCCTTTTATGCGGCGATATCCGGCATGGCTCCGCGTCCCGCAAGAGATTTCGTTCTTTCAGCCATGAGTTCTCCAATTTCCTGCAGCAGGCTGGCAGGGTCATTCCTGATTGTCGCGTCGGCAAAGCTGTCCTGGTGGCTTGCGGATTCTGAAATGCAAACCACAGGTGTCCGCGAGGTGGTCGAGCGAATCAGGAATGCTAATCTCTCGCGGCTATCGGTTGGGATGCCGTGGCCCAGGAGAACCAGATCGAAATCACCATACTTTAGATGGCTGATCGCTTCTTTGATCGACCCTGTGGACGTGACGAAGTATCCGGCGGATTTCCAGTCTGAGCCTTGACGCGCCAGCAGCGACGAATCCAGGCCGACGGCGAGGACTACCGTAAGGGGCATAATCACCTCCAGATTGGGGATAGACTGCCTGACCAGCCAGCGAGAGAGGGCCAAGTATGGAATGAATATCTGTTTCCCCGCAAGCAGTCTGGTCAATTTTGCTCATCTCCGCCATTTTTCATCGCGCTGTCACTCGTCCAATCGCTGGACCACCCACCCTCCCTCTATCGACGCCATCTTCAAATCGCTCAAAGTCAGTGAACACTGCCCGGGAACTCGCTAGAAAGGCTTTGGACTATTCCGCCGAAGCGTTGAAGCACACGGAAGAGGACACACAGAGTCCAACGCAATCCCTCCGGGTTTAGTCCGCGCGGCTATTGCGGAATCGTCGGGCGAAAGCCGCTCGGTGCAATCAAAATCAGAGTCGCAACCCGGCGAAGCCGGAGTGAAGGAAAAAGCAATATGCTGATCATCCTCATTATTGTTCTGCTGCTCGTTTTCGGCGGGGGCGGAGGGTACTACGGCTACAGCAGGTGGGGCAGAGGTGGTGGTGCAGGCTTTGGGCTTGGCACAATCAGGGACGCGGCCCTCAATTTTCGAGGCCGCCAACTCGCATTTCTCCCGCTATTTACCGTTCCAATTGGCGGATGAGCAGTATAGCTCAGCTTTTTCTCGGCTGAATCGGCAGAATCAGTCTGAAGTGGAGTCATCGTTCTCCGCTTTCTGAAGCGCTCACACAAGTGAGTCGATGGCTCGCAGCTTTCCCAAGATGCTTGCGGCACCGTACACAAGGAGTGACTGGAGAACTACGATATGCCACTTACCACAGTCCTCATCACGCTGGTTGCCGCAGGCCTTTTGTTGTGGCTCGTGAACCGGTTCATCCCTATGCAGCAGCAGATCAAATCGATTCTGAATGGCCTGGTGGTCCTCGTTTTGGTTTTGTGGATTGCAAATCTCTACGGTGTGTTCGATCACCTTCATCATTTCCGCGTCGGGCGTTGACTCGCCGCAGCATCGAAGCCGGCTCGACTTCGCCGCTAACTCAAGACAACCACGCAATTCGCAGTCTTCTGACTGCAGGAGAGCTCGTGAAGCACACTCTATTGTTCGTGATGGGAAGTGTACTCAGCTTGAGCGCGTTTGCTCAGGCCAGCCCGCAGGAGTCGATTGCCGTTGTACCGGTCGGCGCGTCGCCTGCCTATTCCGTGAACGAGACCAGTCGCACCGTCGACGCGATTAATTATCAACATCGCGGCGGAGCAACAGACGTAGATCTGGCCGGAACCAATCTGCTGCCCTCCGCCGATGGTAAAGCCAAAGTGCGCAGCAAACGCGGCACCTTGGAAGTCGAAGCGACCTTTGGAAATCTCTCAAGCCCCACGACCTTTGGCACCGAGTATCTGACCTATGTGATGTGGGCGATCTCACCAGACGGCCACGCGGCCAACCTTGGAGAGATTTTGATCGGCGACAACGATCGTAGCAAACTGACTGCCACCACGAACCTGCAGGCATTCGCGCTGATCGTTACCGCGGAGCCGTATTATGCGGTTCGCCAGCCCAGCAATGTCGTCGTACTTGAGAATGTCGTCCGTGCCGATACCGAGGGAACATCCGAAGCCGTCCATGCGAAATATGAACTCATGGAGCGCGGCGGCTATATCCCGACCGGATACAAGTTCGACCCGGTGGTCCTGGATGCAAAGCTGCCCCTGGAGTTTTTGGAAGCCCGCAACGCTGTTCGTATCGCCAAATCTGAAGGCGCCGAGCAGTACGCCGGCGAAAGCTATCAACACGCTACCCAGCTGATGGACCGCGCCGATGCATACGCGATCGAAAGAAACTCCAATCAGAAGCAGCTGATCGCTGAGTCACGTGAGACCGTGCAGACGGCGGAAGATGCGCGAGAGATAGCGGTCAAGAAGATTGAAGACGTTCGCAGGGAGAACGAACGCCAGGCTTCTGCGGATGCGCAGGCGCTAGCGCAGGCCCAGGCTGACCGCGCGACTCGCCAAAAAGAGCAGGCGCAAATCGATGCGGCCAACGCCCAAACTGCCGCGGCAAATGCCCAGGCAGCAACAGCAGACGCCCAGGCCGCGACGGCAAAAGCTCAGGCAGACGCAGTCGCCAGCCAGAATGCGTCCACGGCCGCCGTGAACGCGGCTCAAGCCGACGCTGACCAGGCCCGTCTCGTGGCTCAGCAAGCGCAAGACAAGGAACACCAGGCGGACAGCGAAAAGGCCGCCATGCGCGCGCAATTGTCGGTGCAGCTCAACGCCATTCTTGAAACTCGCGACACGGCGCGCGGACTCATCATCAGTATGTCCGACGTCTTGTTTGACACCGGGCAATATTCGTTGAAGCCGGGCGCGCGCGAGAAACTGGCGAAAGTTTCTGGAATCTTGCTCGCATATCCAGGGCTCAACATTGCAGTTGGCGGTTATACCGACAATGTCGGCGGCGATCAGATGAATCAGAAGCTCTCGGAGAATCGTGCGGGAGCCGTTCGCGATTACCTCGTGCAAGAAGGCGTATCTGCCAACTCCGTCACTGCCCAGGGATTCGGCAATACTGAGCCCGTGGCCTCGAACGATAACTCCTCCGGACGGCAAGAGAATCGCCGGGTGGAGCTGCTCGTCTCAGGCGACGCAATTGGAAGCCCGGCCAATCCTACGACCGGCAGCCTGCAGTAATTCCAACCCATCCTCCTCTGCGGGGCAAATCACGGCCCGCGGAGGAGTTTCAGAATCCCGGGCATGCCCTGGGAGCGAAGGAAGATGCAAAATGCTGATTATTCTCATCATTGTTCTGCTCCTGGTATTCGGCGGGGGCGGTGGCTACTGGGGTTACAGCCGGTGGGGCAGAGGTGGTGGTGCAGGCATTGGGCTGGGCACAATCCTGGTCATCGTGCTTATCTGCTACCTGTTGGGAGCGTTCCGATAGAGCCATCGTTTCCACCAAAGTGGAAACGAGAGCCGAGGGCAGATGAGACAGACTCTGCCGGCACCGAAGGTCCATCAGGCGTATGCTTGAGGTAGCAGCCCGTTTTTCCCTTCTCGCCTTCGGCACTCCAGAACCAGCTCCAGACGAGCATCTTCCGGTTAAGCAACCGAACGAATGGAGCCCACATGAGCATCATCAATAGAACTGATGTGAAGAAGCATATGCAACCGCCCTTCCTCACAAAAATCCATCTGTGCGCGCCCCAAACCGAGCCCGATGCGACCGGCTTTTCCGAAGCCGAACCGGACGCGATGAACGCGCAGCCCGCGGGCTTTACTGCCGATTTCGTCGCTGAACATTCGGCCTCTGGTGTCGTCACCCCGCCCCAGCGTCACTTGCCCGGTTCATTCCACTCCGAGGCGGATACAGTGCCTAAAAGCGCGAAAGCGTGACGCCGCACTCCGTTTTCCTGCGCAACAAGTGCATTCTTCCTGCGCCTCTGGATCCCCTTACAGAGCCGGTCAGCGAGCATTGGTCGCGCGTTGAAGAGATCACCGCGCCTGTCTTCGAGACCATGATTCGCCAAAGGGGCTGGCACTTCATGCCGGTCGACAACCTCTGCGCTCGAAAAGGTCTTGGCCTCACGGAGGATGCCGCCATCGAGCGAGCATTATTGCGGACATTGAATCGCATCGCCGGGCGGTTCAATGCTGCCGAGTTCATTGCCGCCGGGGCCACCAAGTATCCGGGCTTCTACATCGCCAGCGTCACGCTGCAGCCACGCCAGCTCCAGCAATACACCTGGCTTGAAATTGCGGGAGATTGGCTACCGCTCCCCGCTCCAGCTCGTTAAAACATGTCGCTCGGAGTTGAGGGCTGAAAGCTGATCCATCGAACCGGCGTCCGCGCTGCAATCGTTCAGCGCACCTCAAGTGAGGATCGATTCAAGATGGAAAAGAGGTTAGGATGTCCTTCAACGACACGAAAAATTCCGAGCCAGAAGCAGGAAGAATTGGTTCGTCTGCTTTTTTGCCTATTGCAGTAAAAGCCAGCCGCCTGCCCTTGCCCACGCGCATCGCTTTTATTGGAAATTATCTGCCGCGCGAGTGCGGCATTGCCACTTTCACAACCGACCTTTGCAACGCGCTCGCCGGCGAATACGGAAAAGAGCGCCTGTTTGCGATCCCCGTGAACGATCCCGATTCGAGCTACGACTATCCGGAACAAGTGCGCCTGGAACTCACGCAGGAGGACATTGCCTCCTACGAACGGGCCGCCGATTTTCTCAACTTCAACAGCAACGATCTCGTCTGCCTGCAACATGAGTACGGCATCTATGGCGGTACCGCGGGCCGCCACATTCTGGCCTTGCTGCGCCGATTGAAGATGCCGCTGGTAACTACGTTGCACACCGTCCTGCGCGAACCCGATGCCAATCAACGCATCGTGCTCGAGGAAATCGCTCAGCTGTCCGATCGCCTCATCGTCATGAGCGAACTCGCGGCGCAACTCTTGCGCGACGTCTACGCGGTTCCAGGCGGAAAGATCGACGTGATCCCGCACGGCGTGCCTGACATGTCCTTCATGGACCCCAACTTCTACAAGGACAAATTCGGGACGGAGGGCAAGTCCGTTCTGCTGACATTCGGCTTACTCTCTCCGAACAAGGGAATTGAAAACGTGATTCGCGCACTGCCGGCGATTCTGGCGCGGCATCCGAACGTGGTGTACATCGTTTCCGGTGTGACGCATCCTCATATCCGGCGCCGCGATGGCGAAAGCTACCGCGAAGAGTTGAAAGCGCTGGCAGCCGAACTCGGCGTTTCTTCCCAATTGATTCTGAACAATCGTTTCGTAAGCACTGAAGAGCTGATTGAGCAGGTGGGTGCGGCGGATATCTACATCACGCCCTACCGGCAAGAGGCGCAGATTGTCTCCGGCACGCTGGCCATCGCACTTGGAGCCGGCAAGGCAATCATCTCCACGCCCTACCTCCACGCCAGGGAACTGCTCGCGGACGGAAGAGGCGTGATTGTTCCATTTGACAATCCAGCCGCCATTGCGGAGTCGGTGGTCACTCTGCTTGAGAATGATGCGGAGCGCCATGCCATGCGCAAGCGCGCCTATCTGCACTCCCGCGGAACAACGTGGCCGCGGACCGCGCACGCCTACATGGCGACCTTCCAGCGGGCGCGTTTTGAGCGCTCGCTGCAGCCCAGGGCTACCCAACTGGACGAAGTCTCTGCCGGACTGATCGATCCGTCTGAACACCTGCCGGCTCTGAACACCAATCATCTCTTCACCATGACCGACGACACAGGCATGTTGCAGCACGCCATCTTCTCCGTGCCCAACCCGCGCGAAGGCTATACCACCGACGACAACGCGCGTGCTCTGATCGTCTCCACTCTTCTCAATGGGAGCCTCGGGATTCCGCGAGGCGAAGACCATCTCAACCTCTCTCGCCGCTACCTTGCATTTCTTTGGCTTGCATTTCATTCAGATACCGGGCGCTTTAGAAATTTCCTCGGTTACGACCGCAAATGGCTTGAGGATGTTGGCTCGGAAGATAGCCACGGGCGCGCGTTGTGGGCGCTCGGTTCGGTACTCGGCCATTCGCAGAATGCCGGGTTGCGCGGAGCCGCGGGAAGGCTCTTTGAAGCCGCCGTACCCGCCGTTTTGAAATTCTCGAGCCCGCGCGCGTGGGCGTTCAGCGTTCTCGGATTGCAGGCCTATCTTGACTGGTTCCCCGGCGACAGGTCCATCCAAATCACTCGCAATGCGCTCGCCAATCGCCTGCTGGATGTTTACGAGCGTAGCCGCTCCGACAAATGGCATTGGTTCGAAAAGAGTCTTGCGTACTCCAATGCGCGGCCGGCGCAGGCGCTCATTCTGGCCGGCGGGCGCAGCCAGAACAAGATGATGATCGCGGCGGGAATCGAGGCGCTGGAATGGCTTGTTGCAGCCCAGCATTGTGGTGACCCGGAGATTTTCGTGCCCATCGGCTCCAGCGCATGTTACGCCGAGGGTGGCGAGAAGCCGCGCTTCGATCAGCAGCCAGTTGAAGCATGCGCCACGATATCCGCGTGCCTTGAGGCATACAGGCTGACGGGCGATGAGCGCTGGAGCGACGAAGCGCATTGCGTTTTCCGCTGGTTCCTGGGCAAAAACGATTTGCAGGCGCCGCTTTACGACGCAACAACGGGCGGATGCAAAGATGGACTTCATCCCGACCGTGTGAATGAAAATCAGGGAGCGGAATCAACGCTCTCGTTCCTTATGGCGCTCCTTGAAATGCAGGGAGCGAATCGGTCCCACGCAGAAAAAACGCACCAGGAAATGAGTTTCGCCTTTTGAACCCAGCCACTCCTCCAATGGAATTACCCGAGGCAATCGCCGCGGAACAACCAAAACCCGGGCTGTGTGCGGACCGTCCTCTGCTCACGCGCTACTCCGACAATCCGATCCTTACCGGGCACGATTGGCCCTATCCAGTGAACAGCGTCTTCAATGCGGGAGCAGTGCGACTCCCCGACGGAGACACTCTGTTGCTCTGCCGCGTTGAAGACCGCAGCGGCCTGTCCCACTTGTGCGCCGCACGTTCTCAAAATGGAATCAACGGTTGGCGTATCGACGCCAAGCCAACCCTGATGGCCAATCCGGAGCAATACCCTGAAGAAATCTGGGGCATCGAAGATCCCCGCATCACCTACGTCCCCGAACTCGAGCAATTTGCCGTCGCCTACACCTCCTTTGCGCGCGGCGGTCCCGGCGTCTCACTGGCGCTGACCAGGGACTTTCGCACCTTCGAAAGATTCGGCGTAATCATGCAGCCCGAAGACAAAGACGCTGCGCTACTGCCGCGAAGAATCAATGGCTATTGGGCCATGATCCATCGCCCCATGACCACCACCGGCGCGCATATGTGGATCTCGTACTCCCCGGATCTGCGCCACTGGGGAAGCCATAAAATCATGCTCCAGGCTCGGCGCGGCGGGTGGTGGGATGCCAACAAAATTGGCCTTTGTTCGCCGCCCATTGAAACGCCCAAAGGCTGGCTCGTGATCTACCACGGCGTGCGGGTCACGGCATCGGGGAGCATCTATCGCCTGGGCCTCGCTCTTTTTGACCTCGACCAGCCTGAGATCTGCCTGCAACGCGGAGACTCGTGGATCTTCGGTCCGGAAGCTCCCTACGAGCGCGTCGGAGACGTCCATGACGTCGTCTTCCCTTGCGGCCAAACCATCGCCGCCGATGGCGACTCCATCAACATTTACTACGGAGCAGCCGATTCCAGCATTGCCCTTGCCACTGCAAGCATCAGTTGCCTCCTTGAATGGCTCGATGCGAATTCCGGCGCGGGAACCGGATCGGGCCTGTGAATTCCGCAACGATCGCCGCATGACAGGAGGTTCCAGGTGAACGTAGAAACCATGACTTGGCCGAGTTGGCTTCCGCGTGTCCTTTGGATGCGGCGTTGTCCTCGCTGCAAATCCGTCCAATTCAAGCCCGGCGAGTTGCGTCCTTACGATGCCCTGTTGGCCCTGTTTTTTCTCCGTCCCGTTCGCTGCAAATTCTGCTGGCGCCGCTTTTACTGGCTCACCCTGAAAGGGGTTGAATGAGCAGTCAGAAATACATCTCAAGTCCTACCTCGAACGATCTTCTCGAACGTCTCCTCGCGAAACACGACCACGCGCGGCCGAACCATCCGAACGTTGGGCAAAGCGCCCGGGACGTCGAGAATTTCGAAACTGAGCACCCCGTAATCGGGCGAAACCTCCAGCGCGACCTTTAACAAGCGCCCAAGGAGTCCCGCGCCTTCCGGCGCCTGAACCAAGACCTCAAAGCGAAGCGGGCCTCACAGGCTGCGGAAAACACCTGTTTGAGCGCTTTGTAATAAGGGCACGGCTTTAGCCGGGCCAACAAAGCCGGCAAATGAATCAGGGCTTTAGCCCCTGAGGGAGCCCTTTCTCTGTTGAGCCGCGCTTGACCACTTTTTCCGCAGCCTCTCCGGTCCCCGAGCGGGGCACCAGGGCTTGGCCTCGCAACCTGCCCTGAGCACAGTCCGAAAATGCCCTGAAACCCGACGGAAATTCCCGCCGCGAAGCCCCACCGGCCCTGCGATCATCTTTGCTGCCGGGGCCTTGCCCGGCTGGCCACCCGCACTTTGCCAATTTCAACCGCTCTTGTGCGTTTTGTTCCGGTTACACTATGATGGCGGAGTCGGAATTATTACGACTGTCGAATAAAAGCTTAGATGACGGGAATGATTGCACTTAGGTTCTGGGCAGCTTGCTGCGGCCTGCGCAAGGTACCCCTCGCCTGAGTCCCGTCGCACGTAAAGAAAGAGATCGGCAGTTCGGCCAGGACGAAGGACGAGGAGGTCGCTCATTCAAGTCATGGGCTCGACAGGGTTCCATGGATCACGACTGTGATCGGGAGGAGAAGTATGCGGCCGGAACAGTGGGAGACATTCAAGCGGGCAGTGCGGCGCGAAAAGCTCGACAAAATCCCCATGGCGCTCATCGTCGATAGCCCGTGGATTCCTGGATACCTGGGCATCAAACACCTGGACTATTTTCTGGATCCCGAACTCTGGTTTCAATCGAACTTGAAGATCATGCAGGAATTCCCCGACATCATCTTCATCCCCTCATGGTGGATGGAGTACGGCATGGCGGCGGAGCCCTCGATCCTCGGAGCCAAAATCAAGTTCTGGCAGGACAATACGCCCAGCGAATACCACACCCTCTACCGCTTAGAGGACATCGACAGCTTCCCAGAATACGAAGTCGAAGCCGACGGATTTGCGGGCCTCACCCTGCACCGTATCGGCATGGCGCGCCAGCGGATTCTCGATGCCGGCTACATACTCCCCATGGTCACCTCGCGCGGCCCCATGTGCACGGCAGGGTTTGTCCGCGGTACAACGGAATTCATGATCGACCTGGTCGAAGACCCCAAAGGAGCGCATAAGCTGCTCGATCTCTGCACGCGCGTGATCATCGACTGGCTGAAGGCGCAACAAAAAGTCATGGGCGATACCGTTGAGAGCATCTTCATTCTCGACGACATCGTCGGATTCGTGAACGAGGAGCACTACCTCGAGTTTGCGCATCCCTATCTGAAGCGAATCTGCGACGCGTTCCCGAAGGATTGGGTAAAGCTGTATCACAACGACGCCGAAGTCGACGCCTGCCTCGACCACCTGCCCGACACTGGATTCAATGTGCTCAACTGGGGCAAGCAGCGGCACATCACTGAAGTAAAGCGCCGCGTCGGCGACCGCATGTGCCTGATGGGCAATGTAAACCCGCTGGAAGTCGCGGTTCGCGGAACCCCCGAAGAAGTAAAAGACGAGACTCTTGAAGTCTTGGAGGGTTCAGGTGGAGAAGGAATCATTCTCTCCGTCGGCGGCGGCACCAGCCCGGGCATGCCGCGCGAAAATATTCTGGCCATGCTTGAGGCCCTTGAAGAATTCAACGCCAAACGCGCTGCGGGAGCAGTTGCGAGCGCACGCTGAGGAAACCATTCAATGCCCGATTACGCCTTGATGAATCAACACTTGTACGAGGGAAATGCCGACCAGGTGGGCAAGCTGACCGAAGCCGCCCTGGCCGAAGGCCGCTCCGCGCAGGAAGTGCTGACCGAAGGCCTCATCGCCGGCATGAGCGTGGTTGGCGAGGACTTCAAGCATAACGTCCTCTATGTGCCTGAAGTTTTGATCTCGGCGCGCGCCATGAAGGCCGGGATGGCGGTGCTCAAGCCGCTGCTGACATCGAAGGATGGCGGATCGAAGCCCAAAGGTGTTCTGTTGATGGGCACGGTGCGCGGCGATCTGCACGACATCGGCAAGAATCTTGTCGGCATGATGGCCGAGGGCGCGGGCTTTGAGGTTCATGACATCGGCGTCGATCAAAGTGTCGAAAAATTCATGGCCGCCGCCGAAAAATATAAGCCCACCATCGTCGGCATGAGCGCGCTGCTCACCACCACGATGATGTATATGAAAACCGTGATTGAAGGCTTTCATGCGGCGGGCAATACGGAAATCAAGATGGCTGTGGGCGGTGCTCCCATCAGCCAGATGTTTGCCGACGAGATTGGCGCCGACGGATATGGAGCCAATGCTTCCGCGGCGGTGGATTTGTTCCTGCGGCTCGCAGGGCAGGCGTGACCCAGATGGCGACCTACAAGATTCTCTATTGGCAGGAAATCCCGACTCAAGTCAAAGTCGATGACGGGATCGACGAAGTGACCGTCCAGCTTGATGGGAAGTTCATGGAGCAGATCGATCGACTCGCGGCCATGCGCGGATTGCAGGCATCCGACGACTACCTTGCGCAATGGAAGTGGAGCGACGAACAGGAGCGCGAGGGTTCCGCGCAGGATGTCGCGGATACGCTGAAAGCGGAACTAGAGGCCAAGGGCTGGTAGAAGCTCCCTTCTGTCTCTGAGGTTCGATCCATAATTGCCGCTGTCATCCTGAGCGGAGTCCGCCGTGGCGGACGCAGTCGAAGGATCTGCGGTTGCTTTTCAACGGGATTCCCGAAAATGGCCGTCACGCTAACCATCAACGGACAATCGACCGAGGCCAACGCGGCCCTTTCTCTCTTTGACCAGGCCGAAGCCATGGGCATCGACGTGCCCACATCGTGCCGCAAGCAAGGCAAATGCAAAGAGTGCATGGTCGAGATCGTCGAAGGCATGGACGCGCTGTCTCCGATGACCGAGGCCGAGCGTCACCTGAAGGGAAACTTTCGCCTCTCCTGCCAGACCTTCGTCATCGGCTCAACTGGGCAGGTTCGTTGCCACACCATGCGCCGCGGACACATGGTCATCGAACGCCAGGCCGATGGATTACCTGGGAGCGGTCAGCCGCTCGCGCTCGATCCTGCTGTGACGCGCGACGGCGACCGCATCCTGATTGACGGAGTCGAAGTCGAGCGATCCACCGGCGCGATTCACGGTATCGCGATGGATCTGGGAACCACGACCGTCGTCGTGCGCCTGCTCAACCTCGAAACCGGCGAGCTGATTGCCGACACTTCGTTTGAGAATCCGCAGCGCTTTGGCGGTTCGGAGATCATGTCGCGCATCGCCTACGACACAAGCCATCCGGGAAGATTGCTGATGCGCACGCTGGCCGGATACCTGAGCCACGCCATCGAGAGATTCCCCGTCGATCCGAAATCAATTTACGAGATGGTCGTGGTTGGCAACTCCACCATGCGCGATCTTTTCTTTCGGCAGAACGTCTACACGATCGGCCAAACCCCGTACCGGTCGATCACCGAAATTGAAATGGCCGAGGGCAAGCGCACAACCACCAGCCTTCAAGAATCCGGGCTGCGCAGCCTTCTGCCGATTCATCCCAAAGCCCGCGTGTATGGCGCTCCCATCATCAGCGGCCACGTGGGAGCCGATGCCGCCGCCTGCATGCTCGCCGCGGATCTGGCGCACGAGCCCCGCCTCATCGCAATCATGGACATTGGCACCAACACCGAACTGGTGGTGGGCAACAAGGATCGGATTCTCGCTGCATCATGCCCGGCAGGGCCGGCCTTTGAAGGCGGAGCCATCGCCTGCGGCATGCCCGCTCTCGACGGCGCCATTGAGGAAGTGACAATTGATGAGGCCGGTCAATTCCGAATTCGCGTCATCGGCGACGTGGCGCCCGAAGGAATCTGCGGTTCGGGATTGGTCGACACGCTGAGCGAACTGCTGCGCACAGGCCGCATGAACGAGCGAGGGCGATTCGAGGACGACCTGCCTCGCATCGATCTCTCTCACGGCGCGAACGCCGACGTTTATCTGCTTGAGAGCGACGTGAATGAACTGGCCCAGGCCAAGGGCGCAAACGTTGCGGGGCTCCACGTTGTCTTCAGCACCTACGGCATCGACTTCGAAGACATCGGCGTCTTCTATCTTGCCGGCGGATTCGGCCGTCATCTCAATGTGGAGTCCTCGCTGCGGATCGGTCTCGTGCCCAGCCTTGCGCCGGAGAAATTCGTTCGCGCCGGCAATCTGGCCATTGAAGGCGCGACCATCGCCCTGCTTTCGAAAACCAAACGCCAGGAGTTGGAGGAGCTGGTAAAGCGAGTGCAACATTGCCGCCTCGAAACCCACCCCAACTTCTTCGATTTCTTCGTCGAAGGATGCCAGTTCAAAGCCGTGGAGCCCATTTCATGCGCCAGCTAGCCGAATCCATCGAGATCGCGGACGCGCTGGCCGGCGTGGATGTGCCGCAGCAGGAATTTCTGCGGCTCCTCGGCTACCCTCGCGCTTGGGTTCTCGACGGTCGTGCCCGCGAGCTGGCCGATTGGGCGCGGGACTGGTACGCCAAGAATGGCCGCCCATGGTTCTACGCGCGCCAGGCGGAGTGCCTTGAATTTGCGAGCGACGATGACGCACTTCAGCCCGACTTGATCAAGATTGACGGTGTGGCTTTCAACAGCAAGCGCCTGCACAGCGCCTTCCAGCAGGCCGGCGCGCATAGCGCAATTCTCGTTGCCGTGGGCGCTGGACCGGAAGCCGAGGAAGAAGCCCGCCGGCTCTGGAAGGAAGAGAAGCCGGACGAGTATTTCTTCCTCGAGATGTACGCCTCCGCCGTTGTCGAGCAATTGACCACGATTGCCGGAGCCCGTCTTTGCGATTGGGCGGAACAGCGTGGCATGGCTGTGCTGCCTCACTCCAGTCCCGGCTACCCGGATTGGGACGTCGCCGAACAGCCGCGTCTTCTCGAACTGATCAGGCAAACGCGGAGCGAGCAGTTCCCTTCCCGGGTGGATGCGTTTGACACCGGCATGTTGCGCCCCAAGAAGACGCAGCTCGCGGTCTTCGGCGTCACGCGGCACCGGGAGCGCCTGCAACGGCTCACCAGCCTTGTCCCATGCGAGAGCTGCTCGTTTGGTCCCTGCCAGTACAGGCGCGCGCCCTACAAGCGCGCGCCGCGGACAACAGCCGAGCCGCTGCCCGCGCCGGTCGCGGTCCTCGACGCCGATGCACAGTACACCGTGAATCGGAAAGCGTTGCAACGGTGGGCCGAAGAGCGCCTCGCCATCGCGCCCCAACCCGACGGGTCGCTCGACGTCACATTCCTCTACGACGGCACCACTTGCACGAATATGGGCCGTCCCTCTGGCCTTTATCTACAAAGTGAAGCTCGGCCCGCGCGCCGACGAGTATCCCATTCTGGACGAGCGATGCTGCCCGGCTCCGGACGATACCGGCCACGAAGCGATGTGCAAATTCATTGACGATCCCGATCGCCTCATGTCTGCGATCGACGACGAGAAGCCTCTTCTTGGTCAACGCCTCAATGCGGTCCTCGAATGGCGGCGCGAGCCGAACGGCGCGGGCTGTTACTGCGAGCCGCAAAGCCGCAATCACAAGTGGGGTCTGGTTCTCGAAACCATCCACTACGCTCTGGTACAAAAGGAATTGCGCGGAGTGACGGAGAATTTATGAAAAAGCTTTTGCATGAAGAAGTGCTTGAACGGCCTCTGCTCGGCGACGGCGCAATGGGCACGCAACTCATGATCGCCGGCTTGGAACAGGGCAACTGCGGCGAGGCCTGGAACCTGACGCACCCCGAGCGCGTGCTCGCCATCCAGCGCCGTTATGCCGAAGCCGGCTCCGACTGCATCATCACCAACACCTTCGGCGGATCGCGCATCATGCTCAACCGCCATGGCCAATCTGAGAATGTGCCCGAAATCAACAAAGCTGCAGTCGAAATCACTCGCCAGGCATTTGGAGCC
The DNA here is from genome assembly GCA_963762905.1 of uncultured Acidobacteriaceae bacterium. Lineage (GTDB taxonomy): Bacteria > Acidobacteriota > Terriglobia > Terriglobales > Acidobacteriaceae > Telmatobacter. The sequence goes on from CAVXMJ010000004.1 coordinate 16,153, forward strand.
AAAGATGGATACGTGCTCGGCGACATCGGCCCATTCGGCGGCTTGCTCGAGCCATTCGGCGACTTCACGATCGCCCAGGTGCGGAGCGCGTTTGAAGAGCAGGCTGCCGCGTTGGTCGCAGGCGGCGCAGACGCCATCATCATCGAAACCCAGACGTCGCTCGAAGAGCTCGCCATCGGCATTGAAGCGGCGCGGAAAGCCGGCGCAAAGTGCATCATCGGCTCCATGGCCTACGACGTTACCCTAGACGGTTCCACTTTCCGCACCATGATGGGCATTGAGCCGGAACGCGCCGCTGAATTTATGGAAGAAAACGGCGCGCATATCGTGGCCCTCAACTGCGGCACGGGCATGGATATGCCGCATGCCTTGCTGGCGGTGGAGCGGTACAAGAGCGCGTCCAACCTGCCCGTGATGGTGCAGCCCAATGGCGGAAAGCCCCGCTTGGTGAATATGAAGATTCTGTACGACGAGACGCCGGAGCAGATGGTCAAGGGCGTCCTCCCGCTGCTCGAAGCGGGCACAAATATCATCGGCGCTTGCTGCGGCAGCACGCCTGAACACATCCGCGAATTCAGAAAAGTCTTCGACGCATTTCTCGAACGAAAAGGAATTGAACCTTTGGGGGCGCAGCGTGAAAGTCAAAATTTGTGATGTCAATGCGGAAGCTGAAAACAAGCTCCCCGCCAGGACTGAAGATAAATCCGGCATCGGCGTGCACTATATTGATACCTACATCAAGCCGATGAACATCAAGCTTGAAGACGGCACCGCTGTGCGATGCAAACGCCGCGGCTTGAAGATCACGCTTTCCGCAGGCACGAAAAAAGGCGAAGGCCTCATGCGCCGCCTTGACGTGAGCCCGGACCCGGTTGTGATGCTCCGTGCCGCGCTCGATGAAGCCGCCAAAGCCGCCGGCCTCGAACTCACCGTGGAAGACGGCGCGATCTTTCTGGCCCTTTAAGCATCGCCGGCCCAAGCACATTCAGTCTCTCCCTAAGAAAAACTGCCCGAAATGGGACATTTACCAGGCCCCTCGCCACTTGTGCAACTTTTCTCAGGGTCCGTTCGTCTGTGCAATAGCGTGCCTATGCGCGCGCCATATCGATTTGCGCCTCACCGACCTCGGATTGCCGCTACTCGCTCTGCAAGCAGGCAACGGCTGTACCTCCGGATCTTCATTTGAGCAAAGAGACAACGTGGCAGACTTGGATGCCTTGTGCATCCCGGCCATCGATTCAAATATGAGAAAATGTCTCTATCAAACAGAGCGCTCGCAACTGGAAATAAGAGAAGAAGAAGGCGATGGACCAACCTCTTTCTGTTTCACATTCTGACCTTGGGCAACCGCCCGAAGATTCGACAAAAAAACGACGCCACCTGTGGATCTGGGTGATCATCCTGCTGCTGTTTGCACTCCTCTTTTGGTGGGTGTGGAAACAGCACAGCACCAGCGCCGCTCCAGCAGGCGGAGGCCGAGGCGCCGCGATGGGCGGCACGGTTCCGGTCTCCGTCGCCACTGCGACCAAAGGCAGCATCGGCGTCTATCTTGAAGCCATCGGCACTGTGACGCCGACGTACACTGACTCCATCACCGCCCAGGTGACGGGCCAGATTACGGCTGTCCACTACCGCGAAGGCCAGGACGTTCGCAAAGGCGCGCCGCTGATCGATATCGATTCCCGCCCCTACGAGGCGCAGTTGGCCCAGGCGCAGGGTGCCCTTACCCGCGATCAAAATCTGCTTGCCGAAGCGCAAATGGATCTCAAGCGCTACCAGGACGCGTGGGCCAAGAATGCTATCCCGCGGCAGACACTCGAAGACCAGGAAAAGCTCGTCCTCCAGGATCAGGGAACCGTGCAGAACGACCAGGGCACCGTGCAATACGACGAGGTACAGGTTGGTTTTTGCCACATCCTGTCACCCATCGACGGACGAGTAGGCCTGCGCCTTGTCGATCCGGGCAATCTGGTGACTGCCAATTCCAGCACCCCGCTTGTCGTGGTTGCGCAAATTCATCCCATCACCGTGATCTTCACGTTGGCTGAAGATAGTCTGCCCGACGTTCTGAAGCAGATGCACACCGGCAAAGCGCTTGAGGTCGACGCCTTTGACCGCACCCAGCAAACACTGCTGGCAAAAGGAAAACTGATCACCATCGACAACCAGATCGATACAGTCACCGGCACCGTAAAGCTGCGCGCGCAGTTCGACAACTCGAACGGCATGCTCTTTCCCAATCAGTTCGTCAATACTCGCCTGCTGGTCAAGACGCTCGATAACCAGATCCTCATTCCTTCTTCCGCGGTTCAGCACAACGGCTCGGTGGACTTCGTTTATCTGATCCAGAACAAAAAAGCGGTCATGCGGAATGTGAAGTCGGGAATCTCGGACAAGGGCAACACCGCGGTCACCGGCATTAATGCTGGTGACGAGGTTGCCAACAGCAGCTTCCAGAAGTTGGTCAACGGATCGACCATCTCCATCTCAAAGGTCAACATTCCGGCCACATCCTCTGATACCACCGAGGGCGCTCCATGAGCCCATCTCGGCCATTCATCCTGCGGCCGGTTGCTACCTCGCTGCTGATGGCCGCAATTCTCCTGGCTGGGCTGGTCGCTTTTTTCCAGCTCCCGGTATCGGCCCTTCCCGAGGTGGACTACCCGACGATTCAGGTGGTCACCTTCTATCCCGGCGCCAGCCCCGACGTTGTAGCCACCACCATCACTGCGCCCCTCGAGCGCCAGTTTGGCGAGATGCAGGGACTCAGCCAGATGACGTCGACCAGCGCCGGCGGCGTATCGGTCATCGTGCTTCAGTTCAGTCTTTCGCTCTCGCTCGACGTCGGTGAGGAAGAAGTCCAGTCGGCCATTAACGGAGGCCAGACATTTCTGCCCTCCGATTTGCCCGTCCCGCCGGTCTACACCAAAACCAATCCCGCCGACGCTCCCGTCCTCACGCTGGCAATTACCGCCAACAACATGCCTCTCTCGCAGGTCGAGGACATGGTCGACACGCGCCTCGCGCCCAAGCTTTCGCAGTTGGCCGGAGTGGGCCTGGTCTCGATCAGCGGCGGCCAAAAGCCGGCGGTCCGCATCCAGGTGAACCCGGTCGCGCTATCCGCCTACGGCTTGAACATGGAGGATATGCGCACGGCTTTGACGCAAACCAGCGTCAACTCCGCCAAGGGCAACTTCGACGGTCCTCGCCAGGATTATCAGATCGACGCCAACGATCAGATCACCACCGCCGACGATTACAAGAATGTTGTCGTTGCCTACAGCAACGGCGCGCCCGTCTTCGTCAAGGATGTCGCCAACGTGGTCAATGGCGTGGAGAACACCAAGCAGGCCGCTTGGATGAATCTGACGCCCGCGATCATTCTCAATATCCAGCGGCAGCCCGGCGCCAATACCATCACCGTCGTCAATTCCATCCAGAAGATCCTGCCTCAATTGGAAGCAAACCTCCCCGCCGGGATCAACGTCACGACGCTGACCGACATGACCACCAGCATTCAAGCCTCCGTCCACGACGTGGAGTTTGAGCTGGGGCTGACCGTCTTCCTGGTTGTCATGGTCATCTTTCTGTTCCTGCGCAGCTGGCGCGCCACCATCATTCCCACCGTGGCCGTGCCCCTGTCCCTCATCGGCACCTGCGCCGTCATGTATCTGCTCGGCTACTCGCTTGACAATCTCTCTCTCATGGCGCTCACCATCTCCACCGGATTCGTGGTCGATGATGCCATCGTGATGATCGAAAACATCAACCGCTTCCTTGAGGAAGGCATGCCGCCGCTTGAGGCCGCGCTGACCGGCGCCGGCCAGATCGGCTTCACCATCGTGTCGCTGACCGTTTCGCTCATCGCCGTTCTCATCCCGCTGCTTTTCATGGGCGACGTGGTCGGCCGTCTCTTTCGCGAGTTCGCGGTTACATTGGCGGTCACTATCGTCATTTCGGCCGTGGTTTCGCTCACCCTCACACCCATGATGTGCTCGCGGATCCTGCGCTACGATCCCAAGCAACAGGAAGGCCGCTTCTACCAGGCGTCGGAGCGCATGTTCAACCGGCTCATCGCGTTCTACGGGCGCACGCTTCGCGTGGTGCTGCGATACCAGACCATCACTCTTCTGGTCGCAGTGGCCACGCTGATACTCACCATCGTGCTCTACATCGTGATTCCGAAAGGATTTTTCCCGGTGCAGGACACAGGGGTGATTCAGGGCATCTCGCAGGCCTCGCAATCCATCTCATTCGACGCCATGAGCGAGAAGCAGCAGGAACTGGCGAAGATCATTTTGAAGGACCCAGCCGTCGAAAGCTTGTCGTCATTCATCGGCGCCGACGGAATCAATACCACCCTCAACAGCGGCCGCATCTCCATCAACCTCAAGCCAATCAATCAGCGAGTCGGCGCTTCCGACGTCATCCGCAGGCTGCAGCAAAATTTGGCCCAGGTGCATGGCATGCATCTCTATATGCAGCCGGTGCAGGATATTACGGTGGATGACCGCGTGAGCCGCACGCAGTATCAGTACACGCTCGAAGATCCTGACACCGACGAGTTGAACGAGTGGACCAACAAATTCGTGGCCCAATTAAAGCAAATGCCCGAGCTGGAAGACGTTGCGACGGACCAGCAAACCGGCGCGCGCGCCATTCAACTGGCGATTGATCGCGTGACTGCTTCCCGGTTGGGAATCGCGCCCACCACCATCGACAACACGCTTTATGACGCCTACGGGCAGCGCGAGATCAGCACGCTCTACACGCAGCTCAATCAGTATCACGTGATTCTTGAAACGCAGCCGGAGTGGCAGAAGGATCCCAAAAAGCTCAGCGATCTCTACATTCAATCCAGCGCTTCGTCGGGCGCTACCGGCGCGGGCGCGGCTACATCGTATTCTTCTTCGGCATCCTCGTCGGCCGGATCGAACGCACTCACGTCTTCGGTGCGCTACACGCCGTCCTCGCAGGTTGTCACCGCGCCGGCCAGCGCTCTTTCCGGCAGCACTGTTGCCGGCACAACACCCAGCGTCACCACTTCTTCCTCGGGCAACAATGCCATTCCCCTCAGTGCCTTTACGCAGGTCAGCAACACCACTGAGGCGCTATCCATCAATCACCAGGGGCAGTTCCCTTCAGTCACCGTCTCCTTCAATCTCGGGTCCAACGCTTCACTGGGAAACGCCATCAGCGACATTGACAAGGTTGCCAAGAAACTTAACTTTCCTCCCAGCTTGCAGGCCGGTTTCCAGGGCACAGCCGCCTCGTTCCAGAATTCCCTTTCCAACGAACCGCTGCTCATCCTTGCCGCCCTGGTCGCTGTCTACATTGTTCTTGGCGTCCTGTATGAGAGCTTTATCCACCCCATTACCATCCTTTCCACGCTGCCCTCGGCGGGCGTGGGTGCGCTGCTGGCGCTCATGATCTGCCGCGAGGATCTCAGTGTCGTGGGGATCATTGGCATCATCTTGCTCATTGGCATCGTGAAGAAGAACGGCATTCTAATCGTGGACTTCGCGTTGGAGGCCGAGCGCAAGCATGGCAAGGATTCAACCGAAGCCATCTACGAAGCCAGTTTGCTCCGTTTCCGTCCCATCATGATGACCACCATGGCCGCTCTCCTGGCTGGGATTCCGTTGGCGGTCGGAACCGGCCTGGGCTCCGAGCTGCGCCGCCCGCTGGGCATCGCCATGGTCGGCGGGTTGTTGCTGAGCCAGTTGCTCACCTTCTACACCACGCCGGTGATCTACATCTTCTTCGACCGGTTCGCTGAACGCATCAAGGGCCGGCGTTTTTCGCGGATGTCCGCAGCGTCTGAACCGCAGCCGGGTGCAGAGAACGCATGAACCTTTCGGCGCCATTCATTCGGCGGCCCGTGGGCACTACGTTGCTCACCATCGCCGTCGCCATCGCCGGGGCAGTCGCGTTCGTGGTCCTGCCTGTGGCTCCGCTGCCGCAGGTGGATTTTCCCACCATCAGCGTGTCCGCCGGCCTGCCCGGCGCCAGCGCGCAGATTATGGCGGCTTCAGTGGCCACGCCGCTCGAACGCCAGTTCAGCCACATTGCAGGCATCACCGAAATGACTTCTTCGAGCCAGCTCGGCTCGACCAATGTCACCATGCAGTTCGATCTGAGCCGGAATATCGACGGCGCAGCCCGCGACGTGCAGGCGGCAATCAACGCGGCCCGCACTTACCTCCCTGCGAATCTGCCTTCCAACCCTTCCTACCGCAAGATCAATCCGGCTGATTCACCCATCATGATCATCAGCCTCACCTCCGACAAATACCCGGTGACCAAGCTCTACGATCTTGCTTCCACCATCCTCGAGCAAAAGCTCTCGCAGATTCAGGGTGTCGGCCAGGTGGGCGCGCAGGGCGGCGGCACGCCTTCGGTACGAGTCGAAATCAATCCCACCAAGCTGGAGAGTTTCGGACTCACTCTCGGCAGCGTGCAATCCGTGCTCAGCCTGCAGAACTCGCATTCGCCCAGGGGTCAACTTTCCAACTCGGGGATTACCGAAGACATTCTTGACAACGACCAGATCTCCGAGGCTGCCGACTATCGGCCCCTGATCATCGGCTATCACAATGGCGCGGCTGTGCGTCTGTCCGACGTTGCCGACGTCGAAGACTCCACGCAGAATATCCGTGCCGCCGGTTACATCGACGGATCCAAGGGAGTCGTGCTCACAATTTTCCGCCAGCCCGGCGCGAACATTATTCAGACCGTCGATCGCGTCAAGGCGCAATTGCCGTTTCTTGAGGCCGTGCTGCCGGAAGGAATCAAGACGACTGTCGATGTGGATAGAACCGTGACCATCCGCGCTTCGGTAAACACGGTTTATAAAACGTTGGTCGGGTCCGTCTGCCTCGTCATCCTGGTCGTCTTTATTTTTCTGCGCAGCCCGCGCTCCACGCTCATTCCCTTCGTCGCCGTGCCGGTCTCGCTCATCGGCACCTTCGCCGTTATGTACTTGCTCGGCTACACGCTCGACAACCTCTCGCTGATGGCCATCGTTATCGCCACGGGATTCGTAGTCGACGACGCCATTGTGGTGATGGAGAATATCACCCGCCACATCGAAGCCGGCATGGAGCCTCTTGCCGCGGCATTACAGGGCGCAAAGGAGATCGGGTTCACGGTCTTTTCCATCAGCATGTCGCTGATTGCCGTCTTCATTCCCATCCTGCTGATGGGCGGCATCATCGGGCGCCTCTTCCGCGAATTCGCGGTCACGCTTTCCACGGCCGTCGTCATCTCCATGGTCATCTCCTTAACCACCACTCCCACCATGTGCGCGCACCTGCTTAAAGCTCACAAGGAGGGCGAGAAGCATAATTGGCTCTACCGAACCAGCGAAAAAGGATTCGATGGCATGATCTGGGTCTACCGCCGATCACTGGCGTGGGCCCTGGACAATCCGGTGCTGATGCTCGTCGTGCTCCTTCTCACCATCGCCCTGAATGCTCTGGTATACGCCAAGCTCCCCAAGGGCTATTTCCCGCAACAGGACACAGGCATCATCATGGGCCAGGTGCAGGGTCCGCAGGACGCTTCCTTTCCCTTCATGAATTTCTCCATGGTGTCGTTGATCAACGTGGTGAAAGCCGATCCTGCAGTGGCTCATGTTCTGGCTTACACGGGTAACGGCAACGGCGGCTTCATGTTCATGGCTCTCAAGCCACTGGGCACGCAATGCAAAGAAGGCCCCAAATGCGCGGTGCGCCAGACCGGGGCGGCAGACGTGATCAATCGCCTGCGGCCCAAAATGAATCGCCTCCCGGTTGCTTCTGCGTATTTACAGGCTGCGCAGGACCTGCGCATTGGGGGACGCGGCAGCGCCGCGCTTTATCAGTACACCATCCAATCCGACAACATCGATGATCTTGCGCATTGGGCTCCGCTTCTTTACCAGAATATGCAAAAGCTTCCCGACCTGACAGACACAAATACCGACTGGCAAAACGGCGGCCTTCAGGAGATGCTCAACTATGACCGGGTCACCGCGGCGCGCCTCGGCCAGACGCCGCAATCGCTCGACAGTGCCCTCTGCAGCGCATTTTGCCAATCTGAAGTCTCGGTGATTTACACGCAACTCAACCAGTATTACGTGGTCATGGAAGTGGCGCCGCAGTACTGGCAGGATCCGTCGGGGCTGAATAACATTTACTTCAAGCCCCCCGGTTCTTCGTCGGGCGCCGGACTGAACTCCGTTTCGCCGTTGCTCTCCTTGGCCAAGCCAAGCACCAACACGACGCCGCTGCAGGTCGCTCACACCGGACTCTTTCCTTCCACCACCGTCTCCTTCAATTTGAAAAACGGCGCCGCGCTCAGCGATGCCACGCGCGAGGTCTCGCAGATGGAAGAGAAGCTGGACATGCCTGGAACGGTTCACGGCTTTTTCGCTGGAACCGCTCAGGCTTACCAGCAATCGATATCGACGGTGCCGCTTCTGGCTGTTACTGCGTTGCTTTCCGTCTTCATCGTGCTCGGCATTCTCTATGAGAGCCTGGTTCACCCCCTCACCATTATTTCCACTTTGCCGTCGGCCAGCGTGGGCGCCATGCTGGCGCTGATGGTCTTTCACGTCGACCTCAACATGATTTCGATCATCGGCATCATCCTGCTCATCGGCATCGTGAAAAAGAACGCCATCATGATGATCGATTTCGCGCTGCAGGCTGAGCGTCAGGGCGGCAAAAGCACGCACGACGCCATTTTTGAAGCCTGCATGCTGCGCTTCCGGCCCATCATGATGACCACAATGTGCGCCATCTGCGGTGCCTTGCCGCTCGCTTTTGGATCCGGAACCGGCTCGGAACTGCGCAAGCCTTTGGGCATCACCATCGTCGGCGGGCTGCTCCTGAGCCAGGTGCTTACGCTGTACACCACCCCCGTCATCTACCTCATGATGGACCGCCTCCGCCTGCGCGCGCTGGGCCGCACTCATGATGTGCTTCCCGCCGCCGTTGAAGATGCGGTCTAATGAAGGATATTGACTATGATTGAGCGAACCAATCGAATTCCGGCCTTATTCACCGCCAGCGCACTGGGATTTCTCGCGCTGCTGGGCGGCTGCCACGTCGGCCCTCCGTACCACGCTCCGGCCCCGCCGTCGGTTACGGCGCCGAATTACAAGGAGTCCACCGTCAACTTCCAGGACGCCGATGGGTGGAAAGTCGCCAGTCCGCAGGACGCGATGATCAAGGGCAACTGGTGGGAGGTTTTCGGTGATCCCGAGCTGAACGCGCTCGAAGACCAGCTCAACATCAACAACCAGAACCTGAAGGAATATTTCCAGAACTACATGTCGGCCCGCGCCACGATTGCCGAGGCGCGCTCGCAATACTGGCCCACGATCACCGCCAACCCCACGTGGAACCGGTCGAAAAGTTCCGGAAATCTGAGCAACTCTACCCTCGCCAACACCGGCAAGCAGTCAACACTTTGGAGCACCCCTCTTGAAGCCTCGTGGACACCGGATCTCTGGGGCAAAATCCGCAACGAGGTGCACGAGGCGCAATACGCCTCGCAAGTGAGCGCTGCCGACCTTGAGAATGAGAAGCTGACTGAACAAGCCAGCCTCGCCGAATATTTCTTTGAGATTCGCGGCCAGGATATGCTGCAGCAAATTCTCAATCAGACCGTCGCCGCGGATCAAAAGTCACTGAATTACAACCAGGCGCAATATGACACCGGCATCGGCGATTACATTTCGGTGATCGAGGCCAAAACGACATTGGATTCCGCACAGGCGGCAGCCACCAATGTGGGCTTGTTGCGTGGCCAATATGAGCACGCCATCGCGGTTCTGCTTGGCAAGGTGCCCACCGATTTTTCGATTCCTGTGAAGCCGATGACCTTTACGCCGCCTGCGATTCCCACCGGCATGCCCTCTCAACTCGCGGAGCGGCGCCCCGACATCGCGGCAGCTGAGCGCACTTTGGCCGAAGAAAACGCCGTGATCGGCATCGGCTACGGCGCCTTCTTCCCGCAAGTGACCATCAGCGCCAGCGCCGGATTCGAAAGCTCTGCTTTAACCAGCTTGTTTGCGTGGCCCAGCCGCGTCTGGTCCATTGGCCCATCGGTCGCCGAAACGGTCTTCGACGGGTGGCTCTATCGCGCCGAGCTGCATCAATATGTCGCTCAATACAACGCGGACGTGGCCACCTACAGGCAGACCGTGCTCACGGCATTTCAGCAGGTCGAGGACTCCATGGTCGCCACGCGCACCTATTCGCAGCAGATTCTCCGCCAGCAGGACGCGGTCAAGGACTCGCAGGATTATCTCAACCTTGAGCTGGTCCGCTACAACACCGGCGTCGATCCCTATGTCGATGTGATGCTCGCGCAAACCACATTGCTCTCCAACCAGGAGACGCTCAATTCTCTCCAGGTCGAAGAAATGACATCGTCAGTCGAACTGGTACAGGCTCTCGGCGGAGGTTGGGACCGTTCGCAGCTTCCCACGCCGGCGCAGGTCGGCGCCAAAACAACGAACGCCGATTACAAGCTGCAGCAGTAGAAATCTCAGCTGCATGACTCTGTTTTTTGCTAGTAACACGTTGGGCTTGATCGGCCCTCAGCGGCTGCAGAACAGTGCCTGCTCTCTGAGCCTTGTAATAAGGGCCCAGCTTTAGCCGGGCCGCAAGCGCGGCAGAATGAATGAGGGCTTTAGCCCTTGAGGTATTGCCCTTCTTCAGCAACCCCGTCAGGCCCGATTCTCTTCACATTTTTCGGAATCGATTCACCAGCAACGCGATTACTGCGCCGACCGGTAGCAGATGTTCTCGCCGTCCAGCCGGTATTCGGCCGAGCAAACATCGCCTCCGCAGATCATCGGATCGCCGCAGTAAAGCTGGCGCCGAGTGATCAGCCCCAGCGTTCCGCATTTTGGGCACGACATCACGGCTACATAGGGATTCTGCGCCTGCCCGAGTTTCGCCTGATTCTCAAGGACAAAAATCGTTCCCGGGTCCATGCGCTCGGGGATCCACTCTTCCAGAAAACTCAAGTCAGCTGACATTGTTTTCCTCCGGGTTTGTTGGATCCGGGCCGTGACTGAGTTCGCGCGGCTCCGTTTTTCTTTGAAAACAAGCTGCGAAACACTTTCGAGTATTAGATGCGTGAATCCGATTTAGGACAGTCTTGCCGGGCCGGACGGCGAAGTCAATTCGAATCGAAGCCCGGGAGTAGCAAATGGGATTCCCCCCCAATCCCGGGAGCATTCAAAAAGCCTAGCGCGCCGCCTCCGTCGCTCCGCCCCCGTGTGCGCGCGCGAATTCGTCAATCGCTCTGTACATCTCCTCGTTTCGCAAAATGGCTTGAACGTACTCGCGCGTCTCGGTGAAAGGGATGGACTCGACAAACTCGTCGATGCCCGAATAAGGGCCAGCGGCCTCCCAATCGGCCACGCGATAATCGCCCGCGTTGTAGGCGGCCAGCGCATACTCCTGCACGCCGCCAAAATGGTCGAGCATCTCGCGCAGGTACCTGGTTCCCAATCGAATGTTCATCGCCGGGTCAAGCAATTGAAAAGTTTGGAACGAAGTAATTCCTTCTTCGTGTGCCATTTTTCTGCCCACCACTGGCAACAACTGCATTAGCCCATATGCGTTGGCATGGGAAATTGCCGACGGATCGAACTCCGATTCCTGGCGAATCAGCGACGCCACCAGGTACGGATCGAGATTGTTCTTCGCCGATTCGGCCTGGATCGTATCCCACCACGGCTCGGGAAACAGGATCCGCCAGTACGCAAGCGGGATGGACTCAATCGACGCCGACGCCGAACCCGGCAAAGCTCGCTTGAGCGAACGCACCGCGCGGTAATACTCCCCATACGACGAGTAAATCTGCGCTTCGGCCAGCGCGCTCCACGAAGACGAATCCGGATCGGCCTTGATCTCCTGCGCGATGTATTCATTCAATCCCGCGTTCGCCAGTAGGCGCGCTTTGGCCAGGTGTGGGCTGTCCTCGGGGAATGTGTCCACCAGATGCGGCAGCGGCACGGGCTGAAAGCGATCCAGTTGCGGATCGGAAGCGGGCACCGTCGCCCCCAGTCCCGCCAGCCGCTGGCGCGCCATTTGCGCATAAAAGAAATGTTGATAGGCGTGGATGATCGCGCGGTAATTGGCCGCTGCCGATGCCGCTTGATGGTCCTGCGTTTCGTAGAGGCGTCCGCGCCAGTAGAGAGCCGACACCGTCTCCACGGCCGATGGATAGTCGTGAATCTGTTCGTCGAAAATGCGCTCCGCATCCTTGTATTGCCCCGACCGGTAGCTCAACCATCCTGACCGCCAGTGTGCGGACGCCGCATTCTTGTCGCCCGGAAACCGCGCGGCAAGCTCGCTGTAATATTGGATCGCCGTCGGGTAGTCGCGCTTCAGCAGGTACATGTTTCCGCTTGAAAAAAGCGCGTCGGCCAGCCACGGGCTGTGCGGAAACCGGGTCTCCATCTCCGAGACAAGTTGTTTCTGCGTGTCTTCATCGTCGCGGCTGCGCGCCAGTTCCATCAGCAGGTCGAGCCGGTGCGCGCCGCTCTCGTCGGGGCTGTCGGGCAACGCCGTCGCCTCCGCCACGGTCAGCCGTTTCAATTTCAACCGGCAGGCAGCTTCTGAGATTGCAAACCCGTTGCGGGTCGCTTCATCCAGGCCCGGCTCCCGCTCCAGAACCTGAAATTGCTCCGACGCCTCCTCGTAGTGGCCCGCGTTGTAGTAGGCGTCCGCCAGGGTGCGCAGCTCGGCTGCGGTCAATGAGGCCTCGGCGCCTGTCGCCGTCAGCTTGGCGCGCGCCGTCTGCGCCTCAGGGCTCAGCGGATGCTCCAGCAGAACGTTCTTGAAGACAACTTCCGCAGCCTGTTGCTGCCCCAGTGCCTGCTCCACTTCGCCCTCAGCCAGTTGAAAAGCCGAACGGTCCGCTGCCCCAGTCTGCGCAGCCGCCGCCAGAACCTGGCGCGCTTCCGTCAGCTTGCCCATCCCAATCAGGATGTTGGCCTCGCGCTCAGGCACTTGGTCGTCAAAAATGCTCTCCGGATAGCGATCGGTAAATCCGTGCAGAATATTCTCCGCAGCGGCATCGTCGCCGGCTGCATGGCTGGCCTCGGCGTCAAGAAAATCTACGTAGTCGCTCAGTTCTCCATCGGCGCGGCGAGCCTGCGCCAGCGCTGCTTCAGCCTCGGCATAGCGATTGTCCAGGAGATATGCGTGGCCCAGCGCCAGGTACGCCGCCGCCGCCGCCTCGCCCGTGTGGCTGTGCGCATAGGCCGTCACGCCGGCATAAGCCGCCGCCGTGCGCAGCGTGGCAAGCTGTTGCGCCATGGGCTGCAGTTCTTTTGAAGCCACGAACGCCTGCTTGATGCGTGCCGTACGCGCCAGTCGCGTTGCGCGACTCGACGTTCGCGATGGGGACCGTTGAGAAGTCCTGGTTCGTGAAGGAGTCTTCTTGATTGCTGGCACGGGCTTCGCGCTCGCGGCCGGCGCGCCGGGCGTGGCATGCGCATTTGAGACTGGCTCTTTTCCCCGATGAGCGTGAACCGTGGGAGCCGGCGCCACAGGGCTTTCCGCAGGCGTCGATTGTGCCGGCGACAACGACGTGCTCACCCACAGCACGGCCGCCAGGACCACCAGCGCAGGCCGGGAAATCGATGGCGTGACTCGCGGCGGGGAAGACAGGCATCGCATATTTCCACTCTATGCTGAATTGGACGCAAGCGAACCACTCCGGGAATCACTTGCGTAACCACCGCGCCGACCACCCTGTCGCGGCGGGCGCTCCTTCGCGCCTCGTCTGCACCAAAACGATCTGTCATCCTGAGCCACTGAACCCTGACCCTGAATCAAGTGAAGGGGAAAGTGAAGGGAGTCGAAGGACCTGCGGGTGCCCCATCCTAGCTTCGCTAGGGTGGGATAGACCGAACCCATCTCACTCAGGATTGTCATCCTGGGGTCGCCGTGGCGACCGAAGGATCTGCGGTTGCTTTCTCATGCTTCATCCACCACGAAAATGGGTGCCCCAGGTACGGGGTCCCCGCGGACGGGTCCTGGTCCGTGGGGTGGAGACCCCTCGCACTTGGGGACCTGGGATTCGTACGAGCCTCGATCTGCCCCTTTTCAATCCAGCACACGAGAATGAGGTGCCCCATCCTAGCTTCGCTTGGGTGGGATGGTACGAATCTCTGGTTTGCCCTACCCTCGTCGAGCGATCTCACCGCGCGGAACGCGGGACAACCAGCCCCGCTGCCCCCGCTAGCCCCGCTGACTCCGCTAAACTCAGTTTGGCCCCCGACCCCTGCGTCCGTTACACTCATCTTTCAGGCCTGCTGATTCGTTCCGGAGCCGGCCAAGTCAGATTCCCTGCTGCCAGCCGTCAGGCTGCCGCTTTCGAACCATCTTTTTTGGAACCAACTGCCATGTCAACCATCCAACCAGTTGCGGCACCAGACGAACAGCATCCCGATGTGGCGCTGGTCGCACGGGTCCGCGAAGGTGACATTGCGGCCTATGACACGCTGGTTCGCAAGTACGAGCGGCAGATCTTCAGGATTGCGCAGCACATCACGCAGAACCGTGAAGATGCCGAAGACGTGATGCAGGACGCCTTCTTGAAGGCGTACGAAAAGCTCGACCAATTTCAAGGGAATTCGAAGTTCTACACATGGCTGGTTCGAATCGCGGTAAACGAGAGTCTCATGCGGCTGCGCAAGCGGCGCACCGGCAAGCTGGTCTCGATGGACGAGGACGTGGCCACCGAGGAGGGATCCGTTCCCCGCGACTTCGCCGACTGGGCTCCGAATCCGGAGCAGAACTACACGCAGTCCGAGCTCGCCGAGATTCTCAAGAAAACCATCCAGGGCCTGCCGCAAGGCTTTCGCGTGGTCTTTGTGCTGCGCGACGTGGAAGGTCTCTCCACCGAGGAGACCGCCGAGACGCTGGGGTTGAGCGTTCCCGCCGTCAAATCGCGCCTGTTGCGGGCGCGCCTGCAACTGCGCGAGCGGCTCACGCGCTACTTTGGCAGAAGGGCTCCGGCAATTGCGCAGGCCATCGCGGCGCCAGGCGGAGACGGAGCTGAAGCATGACCTGCACTGAGTTCCTCAAAATCCTCGACGACGTGATCGATGAATCCATCGCCGTGGGGACCCGCACCGAAATTGAAGCCCACCTCAAGAAGTGCGGCCATTGCGAAGTGGTTCTGAACACCACGCGCAAGACCATCGAGATCTTCCGCTGCCACGAGGTCTATGAATTGCCCACCGAAGTCAGCGAGCGCCTCCACGTCAAGATCATGGAAAAGTGCAAAAAGGTGAAGTAGCTCCGGTTTACTCTCAGATCTCTCTGTCCTCTCTCTGTCTTCACAATCGTATTGTCATCCTGATCCCGCCTCGGCGGGAGAAGGATCTGCGGTTGCTCTTCCTGAGCCTCCTCCACCACGAAAATGGGTGCCCCAGGTCCCTCGTCCGCCGTGGCGGAGGGACCTGGGATCGTACGAGCCTCGATCGGCCCCTTTCAATCCACCACGAGAATGGGGTGCCCCATCCTAGCTTCGCTTGGGTGGGATAGCACGAACCCTGCTCACCCAGTTTTGTCATCCTGAGGTCGCCGTGGCGACCGAAGGATCTGCGGTAGCTTTTCCGCCCTTCATCCACCACGAAAAAGGGTGCCCCATCCTAGCTTCGCTAGGGTGGGGTAGCACGAACCCGCCTGACCCGGGATTGTCATCCTGAGGTCGCCGTGGCGACCGAAGGATCTGCGGTTGCTTCTACACCCTTCATCCACCACCAAAAAGGGGTGGGCAGGTGGCCCAGACAAGGTTTCTCATCTCGAGTTCTCCCTCGATGGACCGTGCCCCATCCAAGCTGCGCCTTTTGCAGCTTGGGTGGGAAAGCACAGACGCTCGCCTTCGGCAGGTGGCCCAGACAAGGTTTCTCACCTCGAGTTCTCCCTCGATGGACCGTGCCCCATCCAAGCTGCGCCTTTTGCAGCTTGGGTGGGAAAGCACAGACGTTCGCCTTCGGCAGGTGGCCCAGACAAGGTTTCTCACCTCGAGTTCTCCCTCGATGGACCGTGCCCCATCCAAGCTGCGCCTTTTGCAGCTTGGGTGGGAAAGCACAGACGTTCGCCTTCGCTTAAACGCGCCCCATTCGGCAACTGGTCGCCACGCCGCGCCGCAGTCCACTGCGACTCGATCTCGATCTCGACCACGCCCGCGACGCTACCTCCCGGAGGGAGGATCGAAAGTAGCCCACGATGAAATCCTGGGAAAGCTTGAAGGTTCAAAACCCCGCCCCGTAGGGCCGGGCGACTTTCCTATACCCGCAAGTGTGGAACCGAGCGACGGAACCGGGGGACACATAGGCGTTCCCTAATGTTCCGACTAATGTTGTTTCTGACCATCGCGTCATTCACAGATCTTCGGCGTCTCTAAGGGAGCACCAAATATTCGAAAGGAGCCAATCGTGCAAATCCATCAGCGCGTGGCTGTAATCGTATGTCTGGTTCCGGGACTCATAGCGTCGCGGCCATCGGTCGCGCAATCCTCTCCTGGCTCAGGGACGGAGGCAAGTCAAACCGAAAGTGCGCCGCCGGGACTGCATGACTTCGATTTTTTGGTGGGGCACTGGCAGGTTCATCATCGAAGGCTGAAGCACCGCCTCGTCAATAATCACGAATGGGTCGAATTCGAAGGGACGTTGTTCAACCAGTCACTCATGGCCGGCTATGCCAATGTCGACGACACCGTGTTCGACGCTCCGGCCGGCACCTACCGGGGCGTAGCTCCGCGATCGTTCAACGCAAAGTCGGGACAATGGTCCATCTGGTGGATGGACAGTCGATTTCCCGATGCTCCGATCGGTCCGCCCGTAATCGGTAGCTTTCGCGATGGCGTGGGAACGTTTTATGCGAACGACGATACCGAAGGCGGCAGACCGGTCCGAACAAGGTTCATATGGTCCCAGATCACCCCCACCTCATGTCACTGGGAACAGGCGGAGTCAACGGATGGCGGCAAAACCTGGGAGACGGATTGGATACAGAACCTCAAACGAGTGCCATAGCTCGCTCTTCGGTGCCATAGCTCGCTTCTCAGGCATGCCTCCCGTAGGGAGGCTCGAAAGTAGCACAGGATGAAATCCTGGGAGAGCCCGAAGGCTCAAGCCCGCCCCGTAGGGCCAGGCGACTTCGAGCCATGTCAAGCCCTCCCCTTGGTTTTGCCACCTCCCTGGTCGGTCCAACTCATTCACTCGCCTTCACTTATTCACCGCTTCATTTTTCCTCGAAGTTTGCCGATTATTTCTCGGAAGTCTCTACACTTATCTTAGGGCGGCAAACCTCATGGCGGCGCGCCAACCGCTGCGATCGCCTGGCAGCCGGCCCGGCCGCCGACCTCGCCGCAATCGCCCCGAACCGCAGCGAAGCACCTCAAACAGTGATTTTGGGCACTTTGAAGTCAAAAATCGACAATAAGTCTTTTATAATCAATAATATTATACAAATTGTCGTCGACAAATTTCGCCGATTTTATGACCCAAACAGTCCTTTTTCAGGCGCAAAACGCCACTTTTCAGCCACCAGATGAAACGTCCCCAGCGATGCCTGCCTTAGCATCCCGGATGCGGGTTCTTGAAGACCAGGCTGATTGGCAGCCACGGCGTAATCAGCTTCTCGTCGATCTCTTCGTCACCGGCGGTGCTCGAGAGCGATGACCGCGTGAGCGCCGCTGTCAACTTCACGTTGCCTTTCACGCAGTACTCCGCCAGAAGCGTGGCCACGCTCTGGTTGGTCGCTTCCATGTAGTCTGCGGAGAGCGTGCCATCCGTGCCGGGCAGATCCACCGCGCCCATGATGACCTGGTCCATCGTCATCGTCCCTTTGCTCTTCACGCTCGAAGTATCAATCCGCACCACGAGGATGGCCCGTGTGGCGAGCGAGTCCGACGGTGCGTCGGGGTCGGCCGTGTACTTGATGGGAGGAATGGTCAGCCCCGACTTGCTGGGCTTTGCAGGCGCAGCGGCCAAAGACAGATGGTACGGCGGCCCCGAAAATTTGGGCTTAACCGGAATGCCGCCCTTGTCCTGGGGTCCGCACCCCGTAAGAAGCGCAAATGCCGCAGTGGCCAAAACGATCGCGTATTTCAAGTCATCCTCCAAGTCCTTCAAATCGACCCGCCATGATACCACCGCGGCGAGAGGATGCAATGTGACGGGCGAACGGCACCCGGACAGTCAACGGTTCGGCAAGCAGCACCGAAACAGAGCCGCACGAAGGAGTAGCCGGAACCACAACTTTCGGCGCAAGATAGAGTCTGAACCATCAGCGAGCTCGTGCCGTGCGGACCCATGCCGGCAATTCCCCTGCGAGGTGCCTTTGCGATGGATCTGTTGCGCGGGTCGATCGGAAAAATCGGCGCCCTCGTTGCTTGCTGGAGCCTTTGCTTCCCTGCACCGCTGGCCCTGGCCCAAGACGCGGCGCCGGACCAAGGCGCAGCGTCTCCGCAGGTTGCCGCCTCGAACGAGCCGTCACGCACTCCCCAAAAGCATCGAACGGACTACGTATCCACTCAACTCCAGGGCGATGCCCGCATTCTTCACGCTCTGAACCGCTTCACCTTTGGCCTGCGGCCCGGCGATGTGGATGCCGTGCGCCAGATGGGACCCGGCGAAACGGGCCTCGACAAGTGGTTCGACGCGCAACTGCACCCCGCGAACATTGACGAAGCAGACCTGAACGCCCGGCTGGCCGAATATCCCGCCATGCAATGGAGCGCGCGTGACCTGATGTTCCGCATGCCGGGACCGGCCATCATTCGGCAGGCGGCAGACGGAAAGATCGATATCCCCCAAAGCGGCATTCTGCGCGCGGTGTATCAAAACCAGATCTACCGGTACCAGGTACGAAAAGCTGCGCAGGCTGACAAGCAAACGGCTGCGGCAACCACTCCGAATGCGGCATCCCCACAGCTCGGCGCAGCGCAGCAGCCCGACATGAGCGCGGCGTCGACGCCAATAATGAGCACAGCTCCGGCAATGAACACAATGACCCCGGCAGCCGCCGATCAGGCGCCCGCAGCCCCCGCCGCCGACGAAGATCTTATCGCTCGCATATTGGCCCTCCAGCCACAGGATCGGATCCGGCAATTGCAGGCCATGCAGCCTGCGGATTTCGAGAACTTCATCAAATCGCTCAAGCCCGCGCAGCGCGCGGCGCTTGTCGCCGGCATGAGCCCGGAACTGAAAGAGACCGTCGAAGATCTCGCGGCTCCCGAGCAGACGGTGGTCAAAGAGCTGTTCGCCGAGCGGCTGGCGCGCGACATCTACTCGAATGCGCAGCTTCAGGAAGTGATGACGGACTTCTGGCTCAATCACTTCAATATCTACCTGCGCAAGAACGAGCAGATGCCCTACTACCTGGCTGGGTATGCGCGCGATACGATCCGGCCGCACGCGCTGGGCAAGTTCGAGGACCTGCTTGAGGCCGTGGCGCACAGCCCGGCAATGCTCATCTACCTTGACAACGCGCAAAGCATCGGGCCTGATTCGTTGGCCGCGTCTCGCGCGAAGATGGTGAATGAGCGGCGGCCCAATGCCAAGCGGCAAGCCCCCGAAGGCCTGAACGAAAATTACGCGCGCGAGCTGATGGAGCTGCACACGGTCGGCGTAAACGGCGGCTATACGCAAGCCGATGTGACGCAGGTGGCGCGCGTACTCACTGGATGGACCGTCGACCGTCCGCAGTTCGGCGGCGATTTTGAGTTCAACGATAACCGGCATGAGCCCGGCACGAAGAAGGTGATGGGCGCCAAGATCAAGGAGCATGGAGAGCTGGAGGGCCGCGAATTGCTGCACATGCTTGCCATGCGGCCCGCGACGGCTGAGTTCATCTCTCGCCAGCTGGCCATCCGGTTTGTAAGCGACGATCCGCCACAGGTGCTGGTGGACAGAATGGCGAAGTCGTACCTGGCCAGCGGCGGCGACATTCCGTCGGTATTGAAGACTCTGTTCCATTCGCCCGAGTTCTGGGTCGTGAGCGAAGGCAGCACCAAGGTAAAGACGCCGCTCGAGTATGTCGTGAGCGCGGTGCGCGCGAGCAACGCCAACGTGACTAACTATGAGCCGCTGGTGAACGCGCTCAAACAGATGGGCATGCCTCTTTACGGATGCATTCCGCCGGTCGGCTACAAATGGGATGAGGCTGATTGGGTGAGCACCGGCGCGCTCGTCGACCGCATGAACTTTGCGTTGTCGCTCGCAGCAAACCGATTCCCGGGGATTACCGTCGGATGGGCGCCGGAGATGGACATGAGCGCTCTCGACGACGATGCGCCCGCGATGCAGGTTGTGCCGACGCCGCAAACAGAAGAGGCGCGCCTCGAGCAAATTCTGTTGCCGGGCGGGGTGAGCGACGCCACGCGCGCGGCAGCGCTGAAGGAATTTGAGGCGCAGAACGGGCAAAGTGCCTTGATGGCGACACCGGTCGCAGCCCCGCGCAGAGCGAATCACGCGCCCGCCGATGCGTACGAGCGGGAAGATCAATTGCTGGCGGGACTGCTGCTCGGTTCGCCGGAGTTTCAGCGGCGCTGACGAAGAGCGTTGCGGAGCGGCTTTGTAACAAGGGCACCGCTTACGGCTTGCGAGAAACCCGTCGCGGAGGGGCTTTGTAACAAGGGCACGGCTTTAGCCGGCCGAAAAGCATCAGCAAGAATAGGGGTTTTAGCCCCTGAGGAACAGCAACCGGATTTTACACCGCCATTTTGAAGCACGCACTCGGCGACGAGTTGGAAACTGAAAGCCGATGGCTGAACTGCTGTTTAGAGGTGAACTACGATGCAAATGAACCGGCGATTTTTTCTGCACCGCGGCGCGTTGGCGGTCGCGGGCACAACAGCAATGCCGAATTTTCTCGTGCGCAGCGTTTTGGCGCAGACAGCCGGAGCTCCCGGCCAGCGGCTGGTCGTGATCTTCCAGCGCGGCGCCGCAGACGGGCTCAACGTCGTGGTTCCCTATCGCGAGAAGAATTACTACAAGATGCGGCCGAGCATTGCGATTCCAGACAATCAGGTTCTCGACCTGGATGGATTTTTCGGGCTTCACCCCTCGCTCACCGCGTTCAAGCCACTCTACGATCAGGGACACTTGGCGATTGTCCACGCCTGCGGATCGCCGGATATGAGCCGCTCGCACTTTGACGCGCAGGACTACATGGAATCGGGCACGCCCGGAGTCAAGAACACTGAGGACGGCTGGCTGAATCGCGCGCTGCAGGCGGAGGACGCGTATCTCGCCGCGTGCGATTGCGGCCGTCACAACCAGGAGCACACGGCATTTCGCGCGCTGGCATTGGGTGCCGAGGTGCCGCGCACGCTCGACGGAAAGATCCCTGCAATCGCCATCGGCAACGTCAACAACTTCACCGTGGCCGGCCGCGGACCGGCGCCGTCGCCTGCGGCCAGCGCGTTTGAGGCCATGTATGCCGATTCGGGCGACCGCATTTTTCACGCGGCGGGCGATGAAACATTTGAAGCGGTAAAGATGCTCAAGGCAGCGAATCCCGCCCAGTACGCTCCAGCGCCGGGCGTGAACTATCCCAACACCGACTTCGGCAACAACATGCGCCAAATTGCGCAACTCCTCAAGGCGAACCTCGGCGTAGAAGCAGCGTTTACCGATGTGACCGGATGGGATACGCATCAGAACCAGGGCGGCGTGAACGGGCAGCTCGCCAACCGGCTCACCGATTTTTCAGGCAGCATCGCGGCCTTCTGGCGCGACATGGGCGACGACGGAGCCAGCGTAACTCTGGTGACGATGTCGGAGTTTGGGCGCACCGCGCGCGAGAACGGAACCGGCGGCACCGATCACGGCCACGCCAACGCCATGTTCGTGCTGGGCGGGCAGGTCAAGGGCGGCAAGGTTTACGGCAAATGGCCCGGGCTCGACGACGGGCAGCTCAATGAAGGCCGCGACCTTGCGCTGACAACCGATTACCGCCAGGTGCTCGGCGAAGTTGTGACGCGGACGCTGGGCGCGGAGAATCTCGAGACGGTGTTTCCCGGAGCCCAACTGAGCCGGGCCGGGTTCTTACGGCTCGTTTAACCCGGATCTTGGCGGTAGGTCACTTTGAAAGCGCTCGACTTTAGTCGCGCCGCAAACGTCGCGAGAAATGATTTGGGCTTCAGCCTCTGAGGGCAGGTTTCTCAAACTGACCCACTGTTCGGACTCCACTTTGTTAGGCGGCCCCGTCCTCTGGCAAGCTGGCCGCCGCATGATTTACCCTCAAGATCGGAATGAACATTCGTCGCACGCTTCTCTTCTCTTCCCTGGCCGTAGCTGGTATCGCCGCCGTCGGCTTCATCGCCTTTGCCAAACAGTCAGGCACGCCGGCCAGTGCACCCGCCAGCCAGGAAATCCCCGATGCGCCGCAGGCCACTCCCGAAGCCACTACGGTTCCGAACGGCCCAACAGTGGTGATGGATACCTCAATGGGCCGGATCACCTGCCAGTTCTACCAGAAGCAGGCGCCCAAAGCCGTTGCTAACTTCATCGCATTGGCAGAAGGCACGAAGGACTGGACCGATCCCGCGACCAAGAAGATCGAGCGCCACAAGCCGTACTACGATGGAACAATTTTTCATCGCGTCATTCCGCAGTTCATGATTCAGGGCGGCGATCCCACTGGATCTGGGATGGGCAATGCCGGCTATCTTTTCGACGATGAGTTCGATCCTGGATTAAATTTCGACCGCCCGGGACGGCTGGCCATGGCCAACAGCGGGCCCAATACGAACGGCAGCCAGTTCTTTATCACCGAGCAGGCAACGGATTTTCTCGATCAGCATTACACGCTCTTCGGCCAATGCGATGACGCGAGCGTGGAAGTCGTGAAGGCCATCGCGCGCGTGCCGCGCGATTCGGATGACAGGCCGCTGACACCGGTCGTTCTCAAGAAGGTTTGGATTGTGCATGAGGGGCAGCCGTTGCCGCCACCGGCGCCGTAAAACAGCGATCAGTTTTCAGTTGTCAGCGATCAGAAACAGAAAATCACAGGAGAATTCATGGCATTAGCACCAGGAACGTACGCCGTCTTCACCACCACCGAAGGCAAAATCACGGTTCGCCTTTTTGAGACCGAAGCCCCCATCACCGTCAAGAACTTTATCGAACTGGCCGAAGGCCAAAAAGAGTGGTCGCATCCCGTGACGCGCGCCAAGTCCAAAGACAAGCTCTTCCACGGTACGATTTTTCACCGCGTGATTCCAGACTTCATGATTCAGGGCGGCGATCCGGCAGGCACAGGAATGGGCGGCCCAGGATATCGCTTTGAGGACGAGACCCGCGGATCGGCGCACAAGTTTGACAAGCCGGGCAAGCTGGCGATGGCCAACTCCGGACCGAACACGAACGGCAGCCAGTTCTTCATCACCGTGGCGGCAACGCCATGGCTCACCGGCAACCACACCATCTTTGGCGAAGTCGTCGAAGGCCAGGACATCGTGACCAAAATCTCAAAAGTCCCGCGCAACGCGCAGGACAAGCCGCACAAGCCGGTGCTGCTGGAGTCAGTCGAGATCGAACGCGTCAGCTAGCGCACTCAGCGCACATCTTAAGGATGGCTTCGCCAAATCGCTCCATCTTGGCGGGGCCGATTCCATCGATCGCCAGTAATTGCGCATGATTTGCCGGACGGGCCAGCGCCACTGCCTGCAACGTGCGGTCATGTAGCACTACAAAAGCCGGGACGCGCAGCCGCTTGGCTTCGGCGGCCCGCCACTCCCGGAGCAACGCCCTCAAAGCCTCGGAGGCGGGGTCGGCAAGCGCAGGTTTCGTTTCCGTGGCCGCTGGCTTCTGCTCAGCGATCTGCGCGGCGGTTTTGGCCTTTTTCTTCCTTGGAGTGTCCGCACCGCCGACGGCAAACTCATCGGCAATTCCGTCAGCGATGAGAAGCGAAAGCGGCGTTGTGGGCCTCACTTCCAAGCCGGCTTCCGTCAGCATCACTTTGCGAAAACGCAGAACCTCGCCGTTTTTCTCGAACTCCGCTTCCTCAATCTCGATGAGCCCCGCGCGCACCATCGCGTCGAGCAGCGCGTCAAACTCGCCCCGGCTCATTCCGGCCGCGAGCTCGATGCTCCGTTGCAGCGTCCCAGTGGCCATGTAATTTACCGGCCTCAGCTTGTCCACAATTGCCTGGGCAATGTTGCGCTCAGTTGGCGTGGCACGCCGGAACTGGCGCAGCACCGCGCCCGCCGGATCGCAAATGTCGCAGATTCCGCAACGGTGGCTCGCGTCCTCGACGTCGCCAAAATGCCGCACCAGACCGGACATCCGGCAAGTGCTCGACGCAGTGAATCGCAGGACCTGCTCGAACTGCTCGGCGCGAACCTGAGCTTGAATCGTGTAGGTTTTCTTCCATCCCGTCGCGCCTTTGTTGACGCCACCTCCGAAATCGACGCGCGCGCCACCGTGAATTTCAAGCTTTTCGAGAGCCTTGTCGAACTCCTCCTCGCCCAGTTTTGACCGAGCGCGCAGATCGCCGAATGGTTGCGCTTCCTCTCTAAGTGCCGCAAAAACTTGGTTCAGATGTTCAACGGGCGGATAGTCGCGGTTGAGAAAAAAGTTGTGCGTTCGCTGGTCGGCATAAGAGTGCATTAAGTAAGTGCGGCTCAATGCTCCGTCGCGGCCGGCGCGGCCAATCTCCTGATAGTAGCCCTCAAGCGTAGCCGGCAGACCGGCATGAATCACGGTTCGGATGTCAGCCTTATCGATGCCCATACCGAAAGCGATCGTCGCCACCACCACTTCCAATTCGCCAGCCTGGAACGCCTTTTGCACGCGTGTGCGAGTCTCGGCGTCGAGACCGGCATGGTAAGCGGCAGCTCGGACCATGAGCGAAAGTTCCGCGGCCAGGCTTTCAGATTGCTTTCTTGACGCGGCGTAAACGATCGCAGGACGGCGGGCGGGCGATGCCAGCAGATTGCAGATGGCGCTGGGTCGCGCCGGCATCGGAACCTCAACCACCTCGATGGCAAGATTCTCGCGACGGAAGCCGTGAATGAACTTGACGGGGTTCGCCATGCCCAGCTGCGCAACGATGTCCGCCTGCACCGTGGGCGTGGCCGTGGCCGTTAGCGCGATCACCGGAGCAGGATCGGGAGAGTTGCGCAAACCGGGCAGAAACTGGCCCAGCATGCGGTAGTCAGGCCGGAAGTCATGACCCCATTGAGAGATGCAATGCGCTTCGTCGATGGCAATCAGCGCCAGTGTTCGCTTGGCCAGCATTTCAGGAAATCCGGGCACGCGTAGCCGCTCGGGCGCAATGAAGAGAAACTGCAGCCTTCCTTCCAGGTATTCCGCGCATGCCTGGCGGGCCGCGCCACGGTCCAGGCCAGAGTGAATTCGCGCCACACGGAGCCCCAGCGCGGCCAGTTTCGCCGCCTGGTCTTCCATGAGAGAAATCAGCGGCGAAATAACCAGCGCAGTTCCGCCGCGCGCGATCGCGGGCAACTGATAGCAAAGCGACTTTCCCGCCCCGGTAGGCATCACCAGCAAAAGGTCGCGGCCGTCGACCGCCGCGTTGCACACCATCTCCTGGTTCGTGCGAAAGCTGGGAAAGCCAAAAACCGACTGCAAGAGCCCGATTAAAGTGTCCGCGTTGGAAGAAACCGTCAGAAATGGACCCGCTTCCACAATAGGAAAAGTTCTAATCCAATTGTCCGCTTTTATCAGAGGATCTACTCGAGCAGATTTGCACAAAATGCCGGTTGTCTTTATAGAGTAAAGAGAGAGTGCACGTGCGAGGACGACACTTTGACCGCGCCGAAGGCGGACTGAGTGCCGCAAGGATGCACGTTCCGCAGGAGCCATCCGTCATCGAAACGCCCCACCAAGGAACACAAAAAGCCGCCCTCAGCGATTATCTGGCGGCTGAACGCACGCTCCTCGCCTGGATTCGCACCGGCCTGGCGTTGATGGGTTTCGGATTCGTGGTGGCGCGCTTCGGGCTGTTTCTCGAGCAGCTCCAGACCATTCGCGGGGCCGCGCCAACCGAGCACACCGGACTGTCTCTCTGGTTCGGCACGGCGCTTATCGCAGTGGGTGTCGTGGTCTGCGTCATCGCCGGAGTGCACCACATGCGCCTGGTTCGTCGCCTGGACCGTGGCGATTCCGGTCGCCCGCATCATGCAACCGAGGCCGTCGTCATCGCCTTCCTGCTGGCATTGGTTGGGCTCGGTATGGCGGCCTATCTCATTTCTGTAAGAAGCACGACTCGTTCGCAGCCTGGATACTCGAAGGAGACCTCTATGATACGTGACAGCAACAATGGAATCGTCGCCATCCCCAGCCATCATCCGGTCGATGAAACCGTCGAGAAGATTCGCGGCATTCTTCAAGCCAAGGGCGTCACCCTTTTCGCGCTGATCGATCATAGCGGCGAAGCGGAAAAGGCCGGTATGAAGATGCGCCCCACCAAACTGCTGATCTTCGGCAGCCCGAAGGCAGGGACACCGGTGATGCTGGCCGCGCCGAGCATTGCCATCGATCTGCCGCTGAAGCTTCTTATCTGGGAAGATGAAGCAGGAAAAGCGTGGATCTCGTATAACTCCGCGGAATATCTCCGCACCCGCCACGACGTACCCGGAGAATTGATGCAGAACCTGGCGGCAGCGGAGGCAATCGCCACGGTGGCGGCTAAAGAGTGACCGATGAGGAATCACGTGAGACGCGGCTAGACCCTGCGACGAGCCCGCAGTCGGAGCGCGCGGACACGCAGCTCCCGGCCCGCACGTTCGGCGGCGCATCGCATGCCTTTCGTGCCCTGCGGCATCGCAACTTCAGGCTCTTCTTCGGCGGGCAAACCATTTCGCTGATCGGCACGTGGATGACCCGCATCGCCACGTCGTGGCTGGTCTATCGGCTCACCGGGTCGGCGCTGTTGCTGGGCACGGTCAGCTTCGCGGGGCAGATCCCCACATTTCTTGTTGCGCCATTCGCGGGGGTTTGGGTTGACCGCCTGAATCGCAGGCAAGTGCTTGTGTGGACGCAAACGCTGTCCATGATTCAGTCGTTTCTGCTCGCGGCGCTGACGTTCTCAGGACACATCACGATTCCATTGATCCTGACCTTGAGCGTGATGCAGGGCCTCGTCAACGCGTTTGATATGCCGGGGCGGCAATCGTTCATGGTGCAGATGGTTGGCGACCGCGCCGATCTTGGGAATGCGATCGCGATCAACTCGTCGATGGTAAACCTGGCGCGGTTGATTGGGCCGTCACTGGCCGGAATGTTGATTGCCGTCTCCAGCGAGGGCTGGTGCTTTCTGATCGACGGCATCAGCTACATCGCGGTGATCGCGTCGCTCTTGATGATGCGGCTTGAAGCCGGAGTCATTCGACGGAAGGCAACATCGATGCTGGCGGAGTTGAAGGAAGGCTGGGGTTACGTGGCGGGATTCTTACCCATCCGCACCATTCTTTCGCTGTTCGCCGTAGTGAGCCTCATGGGCATGCCGTTTGTCGTGCTGATGCCTATCTTTGCGGCCAAGGTGCTCCATGGCGGCCCACATACGCTGGGGTTCCTCATGGGATCGATGGGCGTGGGCGCGCTCATCTCCGCGCTGTCGCTGGCCGCGCGAAAGAGCGTGCGCGGTTTAATCCGCATGATTCCCGTTGCCGCGGCTGTGTTTGGGCTGGGACTGGTCGGGTTCGGGTTGTCGCATGCGTTCTGGTTCTCGATGCTGACGGTCGCGATCGCCGGCGCGGGAATGATGCAGGGGATGGCGGCGAGCAACACGATCATCCAGACCCTGGTGAGCGAAGACAAGCGCGGGCGCGTGATGAGCTATTACACCATGGCCTTCATGGGGATGGCGCCGTTCGGCAGCCTGCTGGCGGGAACTCTGGCCAACTCCATTCCGCCAACGCCCATGTTCATTGTTAAGGGAACACTGCTCGCCGGCGCGCAGTGGACTGTGATTCTGAATGGAGTGGTGGTGGTGCTCGGTGCGGCGTGGTTCGTGACTCAACTGCCGGCGCTGCGCCGCGTGGTGCGGCCGATATACCAGGAGATGGGCATCATTCCCGCGACGCGAGAGATGGCCGCTGAACAGATTCAGAACTGAAGACCTACTGCACTACGCCGCAAAAATGGACATGGATGCCGAGCTCGGCGAGCATCGCCGCTTTGGTTGCGAGAGCTTTGTCCGCTGCTTCCGCTGAAGGCGCATACGCCACGTTCAGGTGGTTGGCGCGATGGCGAGCCATCATCTGATTCTGGCTCACACCGTGAAGAATCGCGTGCACAATCGGCCACTGAATCGTGGTTTCACGCCAGCGGCGTTCGGTCGCTTCAGGCGGTAAACTCACGACCGTTCCCCGGCCCAGATCGGCGTGAAGAGCGCCACCCTCAACGAAAACGCGGCTCCAGACAATTTCGCCAGGCTTGCCGACGCCTTTCAGCGATCCGCCGCCGAGAGGGAAGTACATGGCGGGCTGGCGCTCGCTCGTTGCACCCGCATAGCCGCCGGCAAAATGATTGGCGGGAGCGGCGCCGGAGATTTGCAGCAGCCACACGAAGGCATCAATCGCGCCGTCGCCGTTGGCGCCGGGGCCTTTATAGTGTTCGCCCCACCGCACATCGTGGAGCGTGGTTGCAGGGTCGAGGCCCAGCGCCTTCCAGCAGAGATTGGTGACAAGCGCGTCAACGCCGGCGCATTCGTCAACTTCATTAAAGTGCGGAAGCGCGCTGCCGGCATAAAGCTCATGTGTGGTTCCTTCCGCATACACCGGAGGACGGTCTGGATTGTTCAGCATCCCTTCTGCCAGATCGGATGCGGGCACCATGTCCTTAAGCCCCTGCTGATATTGAATACCAATCGCATCGCATCCAAACTCATCCGCGATGCGGACCGCCGCGATATACATGCGGCACTGGTCGAGCACCTGTTCGAGCCTGAGCTCCGTCGCGGCATCCTTGCCGAAAGCGAACTTGACCCCTTTGTCCACAAGCCACTGATAAACGGCTCGCGCTTCGGCCTCGCTGACCGTGCGCATTTTGGCGACAAGTGCGGATTGGCTTAGCCGCTCCTTGAAGATCCCGGCGGGATTGAGCAACTCGTCGTCAATGATGGCGTTATACATGCCCATGCATCCTTCATCGAAGACACCCATGATCGCTTTGCGGTGCCGTAATTCAGCGGCAAGCCGCGCACCCAGTTGCGCGCTGGCAGCATGCAGCTTGCTTTTGTCGAGCGGATGAACGTGCGAGAGATCGTGCGTGATTCTGCCGTCGCGGAGCCATTCGCCAAGCGCGTTTTGAAAATAGGCGTCGGTGAAGTCCTTACTCCAGATCGAGGAAAAGGTCTTGCCCGCCTTGACGAGCGATCCGTTCAGATTGAGCAGGCCGACCAGCCCCGGCCACTGGCCCGACCAGTTGGCGACCGTGAGAATCGGCCCCTGGTGCGAGCGCAGGCCGGGCAAAACATGATGGCTGTATTGCCAGGCCGCTGTGGCAAAGACGAGGCGAGCCTGGGGATGAATCTTCATGAAGACGTCCATGCCCTGGCGCTGCGAAGAGATGAAGCCGTGCTTCAGTTTCTCGTCGTAGGCGTGTGCGCGAACTAACTTGAGGCCCTTTTGCGCGAATGCCGCCGTGAGCTTTTCCTCTATGTCGCGTTGCGCCGGCCAGCACACCTGGTTGGCGGCAACGCGCAAATCGCCGCTGGTTACGAGGAGGATTTCATCGGCTGCAGGCACCTTGGCTTCGTGATGCGCGGTCGTCATGAGGTTTGGCTTTCCTTGAAAGTAATCGTTAACTCCAAGGAGCAATATACACCGTGGCGCGAGCTGGGGTTTGCGGTGGCGCCGATTAGGATGGGAAGTGGTTCCGCAGGTTTTTGAGCGGGCCTGCCAAGATTCGCACTCATGTCGTCAAAGAAAACACAGTTGCGTGTTGTGCCACGAAAGGCGCCGGCCAATCGACCGCACGACTCCGGCCACAAACACGCGAAGCCCCAGCTTGTCTCGGGTCGATGGCTGCTCGCGGCAGTGTGCGTGACGGTTGCGGGCGCCGCCGTTTGCGGCTGGCTGGCGCTGTGCCTGCTTTTCTGGCAGGGGAGCTGGCAGCTCCTCTATCGCCCGTCGGCGACGACCGCCAAAACACCCGCGAGCGCAGGATTGGCTTTTGATCCGGTGGCGTTCGCCGTCACAGACGCTGGAACGCCGCGGCTCAAGGGCTGGTGGATACCGTCGGCTCAAGGAACAGGACAGCGGCGGCTTACCGTGGTTTATCTGCACGCGCAGGACGGCAACATGGGCGACGCCGTTGACGCGCTGGCGCGGCTGCATGCCGCAGGCTTGAACGTGCTCGCCTTTGACTATCGCGGCTATGGCGAGAGCCAGTTTGCACGGCCCAGCGAGCGAAACTGGCGCCAGGACGCGGAATGGGCGCTCCAGTATCTGACGGGCACGCGACAGATCGAAACCCAAACCATTGTGCTGGATGGGACTGGCCTCGGTGCGAACCTTGCTCTCGAGGTTGCCGCGGGGCATCCCGAGCTGGCCGGGGTCATCGTGGATTCACCTGTGGCTGATCCGATGGCAGCAATCTTCAACGATGCCCGTGCCCGAATGGTCCCCGCGCACTTGCTCGTGCGCGATCGCTATGACCTTGACGCGGCGGCTGCAGCGGTTCGCGTTCCTGTGCTCTGGTTCGAGACAACAGCTGCGAAAGAAGCGCCGGGCGTGACCGAAGAGCCGGCGACGTACAAGAAGATTGCGGCGCACAAGATGTTTGTGTGGGTGAATCCTCAAGGGGACGCGTACAAGCAAACTGAGGACGCATTGAACCGATGGCTTGATAAATTGCAGGCGCGCTGATCGGGCTGACAGCCCGGGAACGAGACCAAAAATCTACCGCACGATGTCGCGATGCAACGCCTTCACCTGGTAGCCGGCTTTGTGAAGCCGCTTGGCGAGCTCTTCAGCCATCATCACGCTCCGGTGCTGACCGCCGGTGCAGCCGAAAGCAACGGTGAGATAGCTCTTCCCTTCCTTCACATAATGCGGCAGCAGGTAGAGCATGAGCTTGGTCACCCGATTGAGAAACTCCTTCGACTGCGGAAACCCACGAACGTAGGCGGCGACCTTAGGATCGAGACCAGTCTTTTTGCGAAACTCCGGCACGAAATGCGGATTGGGCAGGAAGCGCACGTCGAAGACCATGTCCGCGTCTAGCGGCACGCCATTCTTGAAACCAAAACTCAGGCAGGAGACGAGCAGGCGCTTGGTTTGCTTCTCGTGGCCAAAGCGGGCATGGATGTCGGCGCGCAGCTCGTGGACATTGAAATTCGATGTGTCAATCAGCGTGTCGGCAACGTTGCGAATCGGATCGAGCAACTGGCGCTCCTCGACGATCGAGCGCCAGACCGTATCCGACTGTCCCAGCGGATGCGGCCGGCGCGTCTCTGAGTAACGGCGAACGAGCACAGCGTCCTGGGCATCGAGATACACAACACGAATCTGAAGCAGCTTTTTGATGCTCTTGAGGATTTCCGGCAGGCGGTCGAGCGTCGCGCCCTCGCGCACGTCCATCACGATGGCGGCGCGTTCCACTTCAATGGACTTGCCGACGATCGCAGCGAACTGCGGCAGCAGCTCGAGCGGCAGATTGTCGACGCAGTGGAATCCAAGATCCTCAAAAGCCTTGAGTGCGGAAGCCTTACCCGCACCTGAAATCCCAGTCAGGATAATCAGCTGCTTGGCCGGCTTGTTCTTTTCGTGCGCAGGCCGCGATTTGCGCGAGGGCCGCAAGGGCTTCTGGGGCGTCATGGGTTTCATGCTACACCGGAGTTCCGCCAATCCCGTAAATGGCCGTTGGCCTGTGGCAGAGAAACCGGCTCAGATCCCAGGCGCAACCGCCCAGTAACCGGCTTCGGCAAGCGCGAGCGCGCGCTCCGCGTCGAGGGGCGCGGAAAACAGAGGGCCCTGGCCCAAAGCGCATCCCATGCGGGAAAGGGCCGTGAGCTGCTGCGAAGTTTCGATCCCCTGCGCAACCACCAGCAGGCCAAGCGTGTTGCACAACCGAATGAGCGATTCAAGCACGGCCAATTGCCTGCCCGTTGAAAGCGCGGCCGCGGTGAGCCTGGGCGCAAGTTTCACCATGCTCACGGGAAGGTGAATGAGGTGATTCAAGGGCGCGAAGCTGCCGCCGAAATCGTCGATGGCTACGCGCACCTGCCAGTCGGCCAGGCGCTGCAAAATCGCCACCGCCGAGTCAGGGTCGTCGTTGAACGCGTTTTCGGGAGCTTCAAGCAAAAGACGCGATGGGTCAGCACCGCTCGCTGCAACAGCCTTCATCAAATCCGGAACAAGATCGGGATGATACAGCTGATGGTGCGTCAGATTAACGGTCAGGATCAAATCCTGCTCGGGCAGGCGATCGCTCAAAACGCGCAGTTCAGCGCACGCGGCATCAAGCGCTTCGCGCCCCATGAGAATGGAGAGGGTGCCGTCCTCGGTCGCGGCGAGCAGATCGCTGAAGTCATCTACGACGCCATCGGCGCGGCGCAGGCTTAGGTGCGACTCAAATCCCTCAATCATGCCGCCCACGAGACGGTAAATGGGCTGATATTGAAAAACAAACTGACGCTTGCTGACTGCGGTCCTTAGTTCGCGTTCCCGCTCTTGACGGTTTGAGACGGAGATTTCGAGGCGCTTGTCAAAGATTTCGCAGCGGTCGCCGCCGGCCTGCTTGGCGCGGTACATCGCAATGTCCGCGTCGCGGAGGAGCACGTCGGACGTGGCGTGATCGGGACCGGCGATTGCGGCGCCGATGCTGGCGCCGGCACGCACGTCGCGTCCAAAAATCTCGAAAGGCTTCTCCATCTCATGCAGCACGCGGCTGGCGACCATCTCAAGATCGGATGGGTGGACAATGTTCTCGACCAGGATGGCAAACTCGTCGCCGCCGAGTCGTGCAGCGGAGTCCTGGGGACGCAGGCACGCGCGCAATCGGCTCGCCACCGCGATCAGCAGAGCATCTCCGGCGGCGTGGCCAAGAGTGTCGTTGACTTGCTTGAATTCGTCAAGATCCACGTAGAGAACCCCGCAACCCTGGCCCGGATCGCGCAGGCGCCTGCTGAGCGTCAGGTTCACGTGGTCAAGAAACAGGGCACGATTGGGCAAGCCGGTCAGCACGTCGTGCATGGCATCGTGCTCCAGCTTCTTTTCCGTCTCTTTATGCTCGCCGATATCGCGGAATGTGAAGACATACCCGAGCCTCGCGCTGTCAACGAGCAAAGGAGCGATCTGCAGGCTCACATCAACCAGTTCGCCCGCCTTGTTGGTGCGCACCGTTTCCGCCATCGCCAGGCCATGGTCGTCCACAGCTTTGAGCAGTGCCGCATTCTCATTCAGCCGGGTTTCGGGCACAATCAACTCGCGCAGGCTGCCGCCGCTTGCCTCCTCCGCGGTGTATCCAAACATCCGCGTAAAAGCCGGATTGGCGTAGAGCACGTGATTCTGGTGCTCAATGGCCACGGCTTCCGGCAAGCTGGCCAGCACATCTTCCATCAGCCGTGATCGGCGCGCGGGCTCGCGCTCGCTGGGGTGGGCCACAATGACGGCTTCACGCAGTTCGGGATTGAGAATGCTGTAGGTGCCTTCAACGGGAGTGAGATGGCCATCTTTGTCGGGTAGCGTGGCGTGAAACGGGCTGCTGTGTTCCGTGCCCGTCAAATGCGTCTGCGGCTCCGCCGTGCCGGGGAAAAGTCCCCACAGAACCTCTTCGACGGGGCGAATTATCCACTCGCCATCCATCGATCCCAGGGTGCGCCGCGCTTCTGCATTGGCAAAAACGATCTTCCCCTCGCGCTCCAGGAACACCAAAACGGGCAGGCCGTCGAGAACCTCGCGCTGGGCGTCCGGACTTGCGTTTTCTGAGCGATTCAGCCGAATAGCTTCCCTTGGCCTTGCCGGACCCGGTTGCAGGGGTTTGCCTGCGGGCAATGGACCCTTGCCTGAGGGAGAGTTCTCCATACACTAAATCCTATAAAGCCAACGATTTGACCGCCATCCCCAAAATCGGTCAGGGTGTGCAACCAAAGTCCAGCGCCTTGCACAGTTTGCGCGGCACTTTTCGATCGTATTCGATTCTATTGTTGATATCAGCGCAGACTGGGCCCGATCTCGCAAGGTGCCTCACGCACCGTACAGATGGAAACTTCCATCGCTCAGTCAAGAGACCCAATGCCAGGGAGCGGCCGCAAAAGAGAAACGCCGGATCAGGGAAGCTCCACCAATTCCATTTGGCCATCACGCCGGCGATGGAGAACAAATGTGTCTCCCGCGGCGGTGCGGAAGATCAGCAGATCGCGGTCGCGAAACTCGGTCTCCTTCACCGCTTCCTCGATGGTCATGGGCTTGAGCGCGATGGCTTCGCCGCTCTTCACAATGTGCGGCTCAACAACCGTCGTCTGCGGAGGAAAAGAGTGCACCGCGATCGACGTCCGCGCTTTTCCGGCGAGCCGTTTTGAATTCCCCTCTGCCCCGTCGGCCTCTGGCTGGGGAGCTCGTGCTTTGGGACGCGTAACCGGGGGCTCTGCCAGCACCTGCTCGCCTTTGGGAAGGCGCTTTGACTCCAGGCGGCGATCACGGAAGCGATGAGCCTGATGCTCCGCGTGCTCGATGGCTTCACGCAGCGCGGCGAGCGCCGTATCGGCCTTCCCCGTTGCCGCGAATCGTTGCAGACGCGCCTGCACGCTCACTTCCACAATATGAATGTGCCGCTGGGTGCTGAAGGTGACGCTGGCACGCGCGGTGCGGCCTAAAATCCGGCCCATGCGTTCCAGTCCTTCCTCGGCCTGGTCGCGCAATGCTTTGGAGATTCTTCCTTTTCTTGCGGTCATCGCCACATCCATGGTCGCCCTCCGCTGGGAATCTTCGTGCCGGCGCCGAAATCCGGCATTTGTGGAGCACAGTATATGCCAAGGCAAGTCAGCAAGTCAGCAGGTTCGCAAGTCAGCGCGCACCTGAACACTGCGAGTCACTCATTTAGACGCGTGTACCCTTGCTTCAGATTTCCCAGCGCAGCAGAGCCGCCCCGACCGTGAATCCCGCGCCCATGGCTCCCAGCAGCACCAGGTCGCCCTTTTTCAGCTTGCCTTCCTCGATTGCCGTCTCCATGGCCAGTGGAATCGTGCCCGACGAAGTGTTTCCATACTTCTCAATATTGATAATCACCCGATCGGCGGGCATATCAAGCCTGTCGGCCGTAGCCTGAATGATCCGCTTGTTGGCCTGGTGGGGAATGAAGCAGCCCAGGTCCGCGCCCGTTACGCCATTGCGCTCCAGCACCTTCGCGGTCGTCTCAGCCATTTTGCGTACCGCGAACTTGAATACCGCCGGGCCGTCCTGAAAAATGTAATGCCACTTCTTGTCGACCGTCTCGTGCGTCGACGGATTCAGGCTGCCGCCGCCCTTGAGGTTGAGCGAGACTCCGCCTGAGCCGTCCACCTCATGCACAAAGTCGATGAAGCCGACCTCGCCCTCTTCGCAGGGCTCAACCAGCACAGCCCCGCTGCCGTCCCCAAAAAGAACGCAGGTGGTGCGGTCGGTGTAGTCGGTCATGCGCGTATTGGCGTCCGCGCCAATCACAAGAACCTTGGAATGTGCGCCGCTCTCCACGAGCTTGACGCCGGCCTGCAGCGCAAACACGAACCCCGAACATCCCGCCGACACATCGAATCCCCACGCACCCTTCGCGCCGATCTTGTCCTGCACCAGGCAGGCAGTCGAGGGGAACATCATGTCCGGAGTCACGGTGCCAACGAGGATCGCCTCAACTTCGGTCGCAGCAATACCGCGCGCGGCAAGACACTTCTTCGCGGCCTCTGCGCACATATCACTCACGCCCAGCCCCGGCGCCAGCTTGTGCCGTTCACGGATTCCTGTGCGCTCCATGATCCACTGATCGCTGGTCTCTACTAGTTTCTCAAGGTCTTTGTTGGTAATCACATCGGGTGGGACGTAGGTTCCGAGCGCCGTGATTTTGGCGCGCCGGCCCACGACGGGGCGAACAGTAAGGCTCAAAGCGTTTCTCCTAGCGGCGCACGCACCGGCGGGGAACCGGTTCGCCGCATAAAAGCGTCAGGAATGATCAGATCTTCCCAAAATATGTACCGGGTGACCTACTGCACACGCATGAGCCCGTTACCGTTGCTTCCTTCCGGACCTGGCGGGGTTGGCGGGATTACGTCGCGTAGGACCCGGCACTGATTGATTTTATCACTCGGTGCAATGCCGCGCTCCGCTGGTCTGAGCCTCAAGAGGCTATGGATTGGCTGCCTTGCAATTGAGACTAAAGCGGACCGCCACCGCGCCGGTTTTTCCCCAAGCTACTTCCGGAAAACTCCACTTCGATAGTGCATCACTGACCCCAAGCTCAAGCAGCTTTATACGCGGCTCGCTGACGAATGCGATATTCTGAACTCTTCCGTCCACGCTCACATCAAATGTGGCCCTTATCAGACCTTCGACGTGCGCAACCCTGGCGATCGGCGGATACTTGGGCAAGTCTGGAGATATCGGCGGCGAAGGCGTGACAGACTCAATCGCTACGGACGGCGGAGGTGGCGGAGCCTGACTTGCCTCATCCACAATCTTTGAAATGCCTGAGTCTTTGCCGAAGAGATCGTCGTAGCGGCCGTCTCGAATTGCGTTCACCAGCGGCGTATTCGGAACGGGGCGAGGCGCTGCCGGGCTCATTTGGAACATCGGCTTGGTTTCGGAGCCCGGGCCAAGAGAGTTATTCAGTGTGGAGAGAACGCGCATCGACCACGAGGTGTTGGTTGGGGTTGGTGTCCGGCTATCGTAAATATCGCGATCCAGAATGTTCATCTGGAGTTGACGGTCCTTCCCACTGCAGGTCGCTTCCATTGTTAGATTCACGCCACTAAAGACGAGACATTTCTTACACCTCTTGATCTCGCGATGCAAATCCTTCTCGGGAATTGCGCAAGGGTTCCTGCCTTCGAGAAGTTCCGACATGGTCTCGTGCAAAACGACAGATCGCTCCTCGATGGTCGCCGGCTGCAGGCATGCCTGTCCGTGTGGGGTTACGAGCACTTGATCGAGCGCCAGACCGTCCGAGATTTCCGTGATCTGAGTCAAGTCGTAGTAATCGAAGGGAGGCCCCACATCCCAGAAGGTATCGCGCGCAATGACGAGGCTTTCGGGCAATGTTGCGCTGTTGCTTTGGGCGGCTGAGGTGCCGCATGCCCCAATAATGATTGCAACAACGAACGTCAGCTTGGGATTCACGCAGCAATTCTACGCTTTTGACGCAATTCGAACGCAGAAAGCAAAAGCCCATCCAAATCGGATGGGCCTTCGTTACAGAGACGAGTCAAAAAATCAAGCAAGGTCGAAGCGATCGAGGTTCATCACCTTGGTCCACGCTGCCACAAACGCCTCGACGAAAGCCTTCTCCGCATCGCTCGCGGCATAGACTTCTGCGAGTGCGCGGAGCTGCGAGTTGGAACCAAAAACGAGATCGACAACACTGCCCGTCCATTTGAGCTGGCCGGTTTTGCGATCACGGCCTTCCAATTCGCCGTTCGACTTACTCGATTTTTGCCATTTTGTATTCATGTCCAGTAGATTGACGAAGAAATCGTTCGTCAACGATCCCTGCCGTTTGGTGAAGACGCCGAGTTGCGTCCCGCCGAAGTTCGCGCCCAGAACCCTCAGTCCGCCGATGAGAACTGTCAGCTCAGGCGCTGTGAGCGTGAGCAGTTGCGCCTTGTCGAGCAACGACTCGGCGGCGCAACTTTCCATTCCTTTGCGGACGTAATTACGGAAGCCGTCGGCTTTGGGTTCGAGCACGGCGAATGAAGCAACATCGGTCTGTTCCTGCGACGCGTCGGTGCGTCCCGGCGCAAAACCTACCTTCACGTTGTGGCCGGCCTTCTTTGCAGCCGCGTCGACAGCCGCGCAACCGCCTAGAACGATCAGATCGGCGAGCGAGACCTTCTTTCCGCTCTTTTGCGACCCGTTGAACTCCTTCTGGATGGCTTCGAGCTTCGCCAGCACCTTGGCGAGTTCAGCCGGCTGGTTCGCCTCCCAATCCTTTTGCGGGGCGAGGCGAATGCGCGCGCCGTTGGCGCCGCCACGCTTGTCGCTGCCGCGGAAGCTTGCGGCCGACGCCCACGCGGTGGTGACGAGCTGCGAAATGCTCAGACCGGATGCGAGAATCTTGGCCGAAAGTGCTTCAATATCCTTGGCGTCGATCAGCGCGTGGTCGACCGCCGGGACCGGATCCTGCCAGATGAGCTCTTCTTTGGGCACCAGCGGGCCCAGGTAGCGTGCGCGCGGGCCCATGTCGCGGTGCGTCAGCTTGAACCAGGCCCGCGCAAAGGCGTCCGCGAATTCCTCGGGATGCTCCAAAAAGCGCCGCGAGATTTTTTCGTAGGCCGGATCAAATCTTAATGACAAATCGGTAGTCAGCATCGTGGGCGCGTGGCTTTTTTTCGCATCGTGCGCGTCAGGAACTGTGCCTGCGCCCGCGTCGCCCTTGGGCTTCCATTGCTGCGCGCCGGCCGGACTCTTGGTCAGCTCCCATTCGTACCCAAATAAATTAATGAAGAAATTATTGCTCCATTTGGTCGGCGTAGTGGTCCACGTGACTTCAAGGCCGCTGCTGATGGTCGCCCCGCCATTGCCGCTGCCGAAGCTGCTCTTCCAGCCCAGTCCCTGTTCTTCGATTCCAGCGCCCTCCGGCTCGCGGCCCACATACTTCATAGGATCGGCCGCGCCATGAGTCTTGCCGAAAGTGTGCCCGCCGGCAATCAGCGCAACTGTCTCCTCATCGTTCATCGCCATGCGTGCGAATGTTTCGCGGATGTCGCGCGCTGCGGCAATGGGATCGGGATTGCCGTTCGGGCCCTCGGGATTCACGTAGATGAGTCCCATCTGAACTGCGCCGAGCGGATTCTCGAGCTCGCGGTCGCCCTTGTAGCGCTCGTCTCCCAGCCACTTGGTCTCAGGTCCCCAATAAATGTCTTCTTCCGGTTCCCAGATGTCGGCGCGGCCGCCGCCAAAGCCGAACGTCTTGAAGCCCATCGAGTCGAGCGCCACGTTGCCGGCAAGGATCAACAGGTCGGCCCAGGAGATTTTGCGTCCATACTTTTGTTTGATGGGCCACAACAGGCGGCGCGCCTTGTCAAGATTCACATTGTCGGGCCAGCTGTTAAGCGGCGCAAAACGCTGCGCGCCGCGCCCGCCTCCGCCGCGCCCGTCGTGAATGCGGTAGGTGCCCGCCGAGTGCCAGGCCATGCGGATGAAGAGCGGCCCGTAGTGGCCGAAGTCGGCCGGCCACCATTCCTGCGAATCGGTCATCAAGGCGCGCAAGTCCTTTATTACGGCGTCGAGATCGAGACTCTTGAATTCACTGGCGTAATCGAACTCCTCGCCCATCGGATTCGACAGCGAAGATTGCTGATGCAGAATCCCCAGGTTCAACTGATCGGGCCACCAGTCGTTGTTGCCCTTTGCTCCCGCCGTCGTATGCGTAAGCATGTGGCCCGAAAACGGGCACTTCGATTCGCTGGACTTGGTTTCGCTGGCCTTTGCTTCGCTCAGCATTGCGTTCTGATCGTCGACGATTGGCGGTCCGGGGGTCTGTGTCTCGCGTTCAGACATGGCACGTCTCCTTGGGTCTATGGTTGGGGTTAGGGCCTATGATCGAAATCTATCGCGTCAGCGTTGCGTTAAAGCCTGCCATGCGATGCTGAGCCGAAGGCGATGGTGAATCCAGTTTATCTCCGCCGGGATGGCCGGAACAAATATGACCCGCTGGAGCTTGATACCTTGGCCGCCGTGGCAGAGTCGCTGAGAGGGCCCTATGAAAATCCTGGTCTATGGCGCCGGAGTAATTGGCACGCTGTATGCGGCGGGTCTTCAGCAGGCCGGGCATCAGGTGACGATCCTGGCGCGCGGCACAAGGCTTGCAGAAATCCGGCAGCATGGCCTGGTCGTCGAGGAAGTCGCGACCGGAATTCGATCGTCCATTCGCGTTGCAACTACTGACAAGCTCTCCGCCAATGATGCCTATGACCTGGCGATGATCGTGGTCCGATACGATCAGTTGCCGGCGATTCTGCCTTCGCTTGCCGCTAACAAGATGCTTCCGACGGTTCTTTTCATGCTCAACAATCCTCTTGGCTCCGCGCATCTGGTCGATGCCGTTGGGTTAGAACGCGTCTTGCTGGGATTTCCGGGAGCCGGTGGGGTTCTGCAGGATCACGTCGTCCGCTACGCCCTGATTTCTCAACAACCGACAACCATCGGGGAACCCCGCGGCGTCCAAACTGCTCGTCCCAAATTCTTGGCAGAGTCGATGCGCGCTGCCGGCTTTCCTGCGCGGATAGACAGTGACATGGATGGCTGGTTAAGCTCTCACGCTTTTTTTGTCACATCTGTTTGCGCTGCAATCTATCTTGCCGGAGGCGATTGCAAGCGCCTAAGCCGCGACCGGCATGCACTCGAGTTGATGGTCGAAGCAGTGCGAGAAGGATTCACGGCAGTGCGGAAGCTAGGGCTTCAAGTCCACCCAATTCCTCTCAAGGTTCTGTTCAGTTATCTTCCGCGCCCGATCGCGGTCTACTACTGGCGGCGTTTTTTCTCGCAGAACATGGCAGAGTTTGTCTTCGGGCAGCACGCGCGGCACGCCGTTGCCGAGATGCGCGCTTTGGCTGAAGAATGCAGCCTGTTGTTGAGGAAGAGCGGGATGGAAGGCCCCGCGCTGCACCAGCTTTACCAAGCCATCGACGAGTACGCCGCTTTAGCGCAGGCCGACCAGGCCTGAGACCGATTGGATGAGCTTCGCTGGATCGTAGCCCACGCCGTCTTTGAAGACGGTTTCAACTTTTTCAATGTTAGCGATATTCTCCGCGGGATTTGCGCCGAGCACCACCAGGTCTGCTGTCTTGCCCGGAGCGACGGATCCGATCGTCGCCGCTCTTCCCATGTATTTTGCGCCATTCAGAGTGGCGATCTGGATTGCCTGGACAGGCGGGAAGCCCGCTTCAACAAGCAACTCGATGTTGCGTTGATCTCCAAATCCGGGAACAACGCCGCCGTACCCGGTTGGATCGCAACCGGCCATCAGCAGTCCGCCGGCGGCAACGAATTCCCGTTCGAATTTCATTTCGACTTCGAGGATTTTGGGGTCGCCTCCCTGCTCGGCAATGCGTGCACGCCTTGCCAGATAACTTCTGACGGCGTCCGGCGTGAGAGTCTGCAGGACCCCGTTCTCGAACGCCAAAGGCGGGCGATTGGCAATGGAGGGCTCAAGAATGGCAAGCGTGGATGTGACCGCAACGTGATGCGTGACGAGATCGCGGATCATGTCCTGAACCGCCGGCCCTGCAATGTCGACATTGGTCTCCAGATCCTTTTCCGCGGCTCTGAAGTCCGGGCAAACGTCGGGCTGCTTGCCGGGATAAAACTCGGTGTCGACAATGATTCCGTGTTCAAGGTTGTCGATGCCCATCTCCGCGGCTTCCTTGAAGCCGATGGAGCAGAGATGTCCGGTCATCTTGAGTCCGCGTAGGTGCGCGTGGCGGATGGCCATTCTGAGCTCATCCGCTGTGAGGTAGTTGTAAGCCTTGAACGAGGTGACGCCTTCGGCCGCCCAATAGTCGACGGTGCGCCCCGCGTCGTCGGCGTCCGCCAACTGATGCATCTGCAGCGCGAAGGTTCCCTTGCCCTCGAGGTACGGCCCTGTGACGTCCAGATCGGGTCCGGGAATCAGCCCTGTATCAATCTGCTTCTTGAGCTCAAGGTCGGTGTAAGGCTCAACGCTTCCCGCTGTTCGAGCGGTGGTGACGCCTCCGGCAAGATACAGGCGCGGCGCGCTGTCGGCCATCTCGCCGTAAAGCGCATTCCCCGCATCGGGCCGCTCGGGCAACGGGTAGAACAGGTGCTCGTGCATGCCGACAATGCCGGGAATCACGGTCTTGCCCGTGAGATCGAGGACCTTCGCATCGGGCGGCAACGGGATGGCCGGATTGGACGGTTGAACGGCAATAATTTTGCTGCCCGCAATGTCGATGCGCATGTCCGGCTGCGGCGCCGAGCCGGTTCCGTCAATCAGCGTCACATGCTCCAGCACCAGGACAGGCGCGCTGACCTCTATGTAAGGGGCCAGGGGCGAAGGCTTCTGCTGCGCCGTCGACGGCAAAGCAAACGGCAAAGCGGCAGAGAACAGCATGATGCGGAGAAATCGATTCATGGCAGGCCGATCAGTAAAGAATTGGAACCGGTTTCTTGAGTTTCAATCCGCTGGATGCAACTGTCAATTGGCGCCGCATTGCGGTCGCGAGTTCCGGCCCTCTTATCCACATTGGCACGTCTGATCGGCGTTGACCCTGCCGTTTCTCGTCCGTAGAGTCTTATGAGAAGCAGCAAAATTGCCCGTTTTGCGCCAGCTTTTTGAGACGGACGGCGGGCGCATAGAGAACTTTGCAAGTGGGCTCGGCGATTCCGCAGCGGGTCGGAGAAAAGATGCTGAAACTAAAGAAGATTCATATCCTCGGGTTCAAAAGCTTTTGCGATCGCACTGAAGTGACGGTGGCGGGCACGGGGATCGCCGTCGTCGTCGGGCCGAACGGGTGCGGGAAGTCGAACATTCTCGATGGTGTGAGCTGGGTGCTGGGCGAGCAGAGCGCGAAGAGCCTGCGCGGCTCCCACATGCAGGACCTGATCTTTGCCGGGACGCGCGAGCGCAGGCCCCTGGGTATGGCGGAAGTGACGCTGACCATGATCGATCCCGAAGCCTATGAAGGACCGGTTCCGGTTACGCCGGAAGTTGAGATCGATCACGAGGGACAAGCGGATTGGGATGAGAACGAGGTACGGCGGCAGCGGGCTGCAGAGGCCGAAGAGATCATCGCCAACGAGCAGCCGGGACAGACGATTGAAGAAGAGGGCTCTGAAAAACCCGCAGTTGTACAACCGCAAAGCGAAAGCGCGGAGCAGAATTCTTCTGAGCAGCATGGAGTGGTGCTCAAAATTCGCCGGCGCAAATTCCACACTGCACCGCGAAAGGGCGAAGTGGTCATTACGCGTCGCCTCTTCCGCACCGGCGAGAGCGAGTACTTGTTGAACGGCAAGCTGTGCCGGCTGCGCGACATTCAAGACATCTTTATGGGCACCGGCCTCGGGCCGGAGAGCTACGCCATCATCGGCCAGGAGCGCATCGGGCAACTGCTGAGCTCGAAACCCTACGAGCGTAGAGCCATCATTGAGGAGGCGGCCGGCATCACGCGCTTCAAAACCAGAAAACGGTTGGCGGAGCTGCGCCTCGAGAGCGCGAAACAAAATCTGGCGCGCGTCGATGACATTTTTGAAGAAGTGACACGGCAGATGAACAGCCTCAAGCGGCAGGCGGCGAAGGCCGAGCGATATGCCGCGGTGCGCGATGAGCTTCGCGGTCGCCTGCGTATCGTCCTGGCCAGCCGCATGGCCACAATGGATGCGGACCAGGCGCGGCTGGAGCAGGAGATTGCGGCGCTTACCGGGCGCATTCACTCTTCAGTTGAGACGGTGGCCCAGCGCGAAGCCAGCCAGCACTCGTTGACCGAGCGCGGGTATGAGCTGGACCGCGAAGGCGAAGCCGCGCGAACTCAGGCCAGCGAAGCAGCCGTTGAATTGGAGCGCGGAAAGGCGCGCGAGCGTAGCAACACCGAACGCGTGATCGAACTGGAAGCGCGCATTGCAGCGTCGGGCGCGGAACTTGAGCAAACCCGAACGCAGATGGCCGGC
Source organism: uncultured Acidobacteriaceae bacterium (assembly GCA_963762905.1). GTDB lineage: Bacteria > Acidobacteriota > Terriglobia > Terriglobales > Acidobacteriaceae > Telmatobacter. The sequence goes on from CAVXMJ010000004.1 coordinate 59,968, forward strand.
ATCGAAGAGGAGCGCGCGCAACAGAAGAGTTTCCTCGAGTCGGCAGCCGGCGAAGCGCACCAGTTCCGCGAGAAAGTTGAAGCACGGCAGCACGAAGCCCGCGCCGCGGCAGAGGATGTCTACAACGCCGAGCGAGAGCTCGAAACCGGGCGCCGCAATGCCATGCACCTTCTCACGCTGGCCGCCAGCGCGCGCAATTCCATTGTGCAGGGCGAAGAGAGTCTGTTCGCGTTGGAGCGCGAGGCCGAGCGGCTCGAAGGCGAGATGGGCCAGGCGCACATCGAGCAGGAAAACCTGAGCGTTCAGAGTGGGGAGTCGCGGCAGCGATTTGAAGCGTCGGATGCTGCGCTCAAGCGGCTGGAAGAAGAGATTGCGGCGCTGCGCGAGTCCGCGCAAAGCAAGCGGACCGATGAGGGCGCGCGGCGCGCTCAGGCCAACCAGCTGCGCGGCGAGCAGGCTGCGCTCGCGGGGCGGCGCGATTCGCTGAACGCGCTCATCCGCAATCATGGCTACGCCACCGACAGTGTGCGGCGGCTGCTCAAGCCAGGCGCACTCGGGCCATCTGTTGCGCCGGTGGGCACGCTGGCCGACTTTGTGGAAGTGAGCGGCGAGCACGAAGGCGTGGTGGACGAGTTTCTTCGCGAAGAGCTGAACTACGTCGTGGTGGAGAACTGGGGAGCGGCAGAGGAAGGCGTGCGCGTTCTGAAGACCAGCGACGGGCGCGCCACGTTCCTCGTGCACTCCGACGCTCAGGGCGTGCTGTTCGACACCGGCGAGGGACCAGTGAACGAGCCGGGCCTGACGCCGCTGCGCGACGCGATTAAAGTATTGAATGGATTCGGACGGTCGCTCGAATCTCTGCTGCCCAAGCTGCGCCACGGCTACCTGACTGAGGACGCAATCGAGGCGCAGCGGCTGGCCTTGCGTTACACGCACGCCTATTTCCTGACACCCGAGGGCGAATGCTTTCATCGCTCCACGGTGACGGGCGGCAAGCCTGCAAGCGAAGGTCCTTTAGCGCTCAAGCGCGAGCTGCGCGAGACTGAAGGCCGTCTCGCCAAGCTCGATTCTGAATTGAACAACGCGGAAAAAGAGGCGGAAGCGCTGACGCGAGCCATCGAAGAGCTCACGGCGCAACTCGAAGCCCGCGGCGAGGAGCGGCGGCACGCCGAAAGCGACGCAGCCAACCTGGGCGCTGCCCTGAAACAGATGGAGGCTGAGACCCAGCGCATTGAGCGGCGCCTGCAGGAGTGGCAGTCGCAGGCGGCGCGCAACAAGGATGCGAGCGAGGCCAAGCGCCAGTCGATTGCCGAAAAGCGCATCGAGGCTGAGCGGCTCGAGACGGAGCACGCGCAGGCTGAGAACAACCAGAATACGCAGCAGGCGCAGTTGGAGATTCTGCGGCAGAAGCGCGAGCTGTTGCAACAGGAAGCGGCGCAGATGACCGCCGAGCTCGCGGGCCTGGAAGAACGGCGTCGCGGCGCGGAAGCAGCTTTCCAGCGCATTGACCGGCTGTTTGGCGATCTCGAGCGGCGGGTGCAGACGATTGAGCAGCAGCGCACCTCGGCGGCCGCGGAGCGCCAACAGCGCATCAACGAGAACGCCCATCTCGCGACGAGCCTGGCAGAGCTGGCGCTGGCACAGACGAAAGCGCTCGCCACGGCGCAGACGATTGCCGAGCAGGCACATGCGCTGCGACAGCAGCTGGCCGAGCTTGAAACCGAACTCCGCGGCGAACGTGCCGCGCTGGACCAGCTACGCGAGGATCGCGCTGCACTTTCAAGCGAGTTGGCCAAGCTGCACTCTGATCTGGAACACCTGGAGGCCAGCTGCCTTGCCGAGGTGAATGTCGAAGCGCAGGTGCTGCGCGACGACCCGGCGATTGCGCGTCTCGCCGGCGAGGAGCTCATGGCCGAGGAAGAGACCTGCCGCGCGCTCCGCGAGCGCCTTGAGCAGATGGGCCCCGTCAACATGATGGCGCTCGAGGAGTACAAAGAAACGGCGGAGCGCCACAGCTTCTTGACGACGCAGCGGCAGGACCTGATCGAGTCCATTGAAAACACGCAGGAAACGATCAAGGAGATCGACCAGATTTCGCGCACCAAGTTCGATGAAGCGCTGACCAGCATCAACGAGAATTTTGGGCGCGTCTTTGCGCGGCTCTTCCAGGGTGGCCAGGCATTCCTGCGCGTGAGCGACGAAGGCAATCTGGACGAGAGCGGGCTGGACATTGCGGTTTCGCCGCCGGGAAAGAAACTGCAGAATGTGCTGCTGCTCTCGGGCGGCGAGAAGGCTCTGACGGCGCTGGCGTTGCTCGTCGGCATCTTCCAGTTCCGGCCGAGCCCGTTCTGCGTGCTCGACGAAGTCGACGCGGCACTCGACGAAACCAACGTCGGCCGCTTCTCCGACCTGCTCGAATCGCTCAGCCGCGACACGCAGTTCCTCATCGTCACGCACTCCAAGCGCATGATGCAGGCCGCCGACATGATCTATGGCGTCACCATGCAGGAGCCGGGCGTGTCGAAAGTGGTGAGCGTGAAGCTGGGACAGCGGCGCGAGGCGCAGCGGGCGACGGCGTAGCGGCGGTGCCGGGGAAACAAGACACCGAGCGAATGCCGTCAGGCGCAATTCACGGTCCACGATCCACGGATCACGACCGAAAATTCCACGGAGTAAGCCGTGCCAGGCAAGCTGGAAATGATTGTCGGGCCCATGCGGAGCAACAAGACCGCGGAGTTGCTGCGCAGGATTGAAACGCGCCGCGAGTACGCCAAGCAATATGTCATGCTCCTCAAGCCCAGCGCGGACACCAAGGCCGCCGCGGGCGTCGTCGAAAGCCGCAATCGCAACGGCTGCGGAAAAATGGAGGCGGTCGAGTTCCCTTCCCTCGATCCCTGGACCGTGCTGCCGGTGATTCGAGCGACGGAGCAGCGGATCGGCAAGCGCATCGAGTGCGTCGCAATCGACGAGGGTCAATTCGTGCACGATCTCTTTTCGTTCACCAAGCGGCTGCTCGATGCGGGTCACGATGTCATGGTCTCGGGCCTCGAGCTCGATTTCCGCGGCATGCCGTTCGGCGAGATGCTCGACCTGTCGTGGCTGGTGCGCTCTTACGCCGGCAACCTCACCGAGCTGGTGGCCTATTGCAGTTGCGGAGCCAGGGCCCTCTATCCGCAACGCATGATCGACGGAAAGCCGGCCGACTACTCGAGCCCCATCATCATGGCCGGAGATAACTACGAGCCGCGGTGCGAAGAGCATTTTGTGCTGCCCGGAAGACCGCATTGAAGAACAGCGGAATGAGCAACGTTGAGCGGAGCCCGCGGAGTTAGAAGCACGGCGGGAAAATCAACATTGTCTGGTATGTGAGGGTCGGTTTCGAGTGCGCAAAAATTCGCCCCCGAAGGAAAACTTCGCCTCGGAGGCGCTTGTAGTTCTTAAGTACACAAGATAAAGACGGGGACCAGTAGCCGGCACTGGAGGTCGGTAGCACGCGGCTACTGGTGATCCCTGTATTAAACGAAGCTAGCCGCGGCTTCCCCTTTCCACTGCCTGCCTCGTATCGCCCGGCTCAAAGAAGGCTTTCTTACACGCCCTCCGAACCATGTTGACAACCGAAGTGTCTCCTATGCGCGGCGAACGGTCCGTGACGGTCGTCACAGGGGTTTGTATCCACCCAAGTTGCGACAAAATTTCGGCAATTCCGCCTGAAACCAGCTGGAATAGCGCAACTGGGCTGCCGGCGGCCGCAGGACGTAAACGCAGACTGCCCCGCCACTTCATCGTGAGCGCCGGAATGATTGACAAAGCCTGCCCGCCGCTGGAGAATCGGAAATTCAGTCCCTCAGAAGAAAGATCCAAGAGGAACAATCCCTATGACAGCATTGCTGACAACCGACCTTGGCGACATTCCCTTGCTGGGGCGCGGCAAGGTGCGCGACCTGTATGCGGTCGATGGCGCGCTGCTTCTAGTGGCGACGGACCGGATTTCTGCCTTCGATCATGTGTTGGGCTCGGGGATTCCGGACAAGGGCAAGATCCTGACACAGATCTCGCTGTTCTGGTTCGATCTGCTCAAAAATCTGGTTCCGAATCACGTGATTACCGCCAACGTGGAGGAGTACCCGCAAGCGCTACGCCAGTTCAAGGATCAACTTGAGGGCCGCTCCATGCTGGTGAAGCGGGCCGAGATGTTTCCCGTCGAATGCGTCGCGCGGGGGTATCTCGCCGGATCGGGATGGAAAGAGTATCTGGCGTCGGGAACAGTGTGCGGCATTGAACTTCCGCCCGGGCTCAAGGACGGATCTCGGCTGCCGGAGCCGATCTTTACCCCGGCTACCAAGAGCCAGGATGGCGCGCATGACGAGAACATCTCTTATGCGGCTGTAGAAAAACTGCTGGGCGCCGGCGAGGCGTCTGATCTGCGAAGACTGACGCTCGCAATTTACGCGAAGGCAGCCGCCCATGCCGAATCGCGCGGGCTCATCCTGGCCGACACGAAGTTCGAGTTTGGCAAAACCGCCGATGGGATTATCCTTGCCGATGAGGTCCTCACACCCGATTCGTCACGTTTCTGGGACGGCGGGACGTGGAGGCCCGGGGGCGCGCAGCCTTCATTCGACAAGCAGTTTGTACGCGACTACCTTGAAGAGATTGGCTGGAACAAACAGGCGCCTGCTCCGGGCCTGCCGGAGAAGGTTGTCGAACGGACGCGCGCCAAATATCTTGAGGCCTTCCGGCGCTTGACCGGACACGAGATGGACAAGTAGGGTTTGTGAACAGGGCCTGCAGCGGACGCGGAGCGGAATATGACGTGGGTTGACTGGGTCGTTTTGGCGGTGCTTGCGGGAGCCACCCTGGGTGGGCTTGCGCAGGGGTTTTTCCGCACCGCCTGCTCGCTCGCGGGGTTGATCCTGGGACTCACTCTGGCAATGTGGAACTACCAGAGGGTCGGGAATCTGTTCCTGCCAATCTTCAGGGCCGACGCGGTGGCTGACACCGTGGCCTTCCTTCTGATCGCACTGCTGGTGATGGGGCTTGCGAACCTGGTTGGCGGCATGATTGGAAAGTTGGCCGACAAGCTGGGCCTCGGATGTCTCGATGGCTTGGCGGGAGCAATCCTCGGATTCATTCAGGGAGTGTTCCTGGTGATGATCTCCATCCTCGTGATCGTGGCTTTCTACCCGGGACAGGGATGGTTAAATGATGCCAAGTTGCCGAAGCTGTTTTTTGGATCGCTCCATATGAGCGAGAAGCTGACTCCCGGTGATCTGGGCCAGCGTGTACGCAAGGGCCTGCTGCTTTTGGAACACGAGTCGCCGGAGTGGATGCACCCTCACGGCACGAGCTGAGAAATTATGCTGCACGAAGGCCGCGAGACGGGTTAGACTGATTGTTCGTATTTGGCAAGAGGGACGCGTGAAACGAGAACTGGAAAGCCTGGTGACGCAAATGCACTCGAGCGGAGTCCGCTACGAAGAGGCGGTGCGCGAGTTCAAGCGGCAGTATCTGCGCGAGGTGCTGGTGGCGCATCGGGGAAACCAGTGCAAGGCCGCGGAAGAATTGGGCATGCATCGCAACACACTGAGCCGCGCGATGGCGGAGCTGGGACTGGAACTTTCAGAAGTCCGGGCGGAGATCAAGCGTCCGCCGCAGAGCGAACGTCCTGTATATGGCGCGTTTCGCCAGGGCTATCGCCGGGGCTGAGAGCGGTTCTGGGTTTCCAAGACCCGTTTCCAGAGCTGGACTGGAGTCCTATCCGAAACCGCGGAGAGCATTCAGCCCGCATCATGCAGAAATTACAAGAGAAAAGCGAAGCCCGCGTCTATATCCAGCCGAATTTCGTGTGGGACGAGCAGGACGCGTATCTGTTCGATATCGACGGGACGCTCATGCGCAGCCGCGACCGCGTGCACTATGACTCGGTGGCCGCGAGCGTGCATCGGGTGACTGGATTCGAGATCACGCTGGCCGGCGTCTTAATCCATGGCAGCACCGATACCGCGATTTTGCGCGAAGCATGCAGCCATGCGGGGATTCCCAACAGCGTTTTGGAGAGCCACTACGACGCCATTCTCGAAGCCATGCGGCATTCCGTCGCGGAAAGGCGTCAGGAGTTGGATCCGGAACTGACGCCGGGGGTCGAAGAGGTTCTCCGGCATCTGGCTCAGAAGGGCGCACTGCTGGGTGTGGCCTCAGGCAACCTTGAGGCGATCGGCTGGATCAAGATTGAGAAAGCCGGCCTCCGAGAGTGGTTCCGGTTTGGCGGGTTCAGTGACCATTTCCCGGTGCGGCCCGAGCTGATCGGGCACGCTGCACAAAAAGCGCGGGAGCTGGGGGGACCGGCGCGACCAGCCCCCGCTAAAATCTGCGTGGTGGGCGACACTCCCCGGGACATCGAGGCAGCGCGCGCCAATTCTCTTTCCGTCATCGCCGTGGCCACGGGAAAATATAGTTTCGACGAGTTGCTGCGCTACCAGCCGGAAGCGTGCGTATCCTCGCTGAAGGATTTGCTGGCCATGGCTCCGTGCAAACAATGAGAATGCGACCCGCAATGATCGAGGCGTTGGATCGGGCTGAACAGCCCGCGGAAAAACTCGCCGGGACGGTAGGTCGGGGTTTTAACCCCGACATAAGCGGCACGAAATCAAAGGGGCCTTCAGGCCCTGAGGTATATTGTTCGGAAGATTCGCGCGAGATTCTCTCTTTTTCCGCAACCTTTGAGGCCCGGCGCGGGCGGATGCGCGCAGCAGCGAAGTTGTGCGGCGCCGTGCTGGCTCTGGCGGCCGTAGCGGGCGCGCTTCGAGCGCAATCGAAGAATCCCCCAGCTCAAACGGATACAAGCACAACCAGCATCCAGGGAGCTCCTCCCGATACGGGCGCCAAAGTCAACGCGGGGGCAGCAAACGGCACCGGCGACGCACGCGCTCAAACGGCGCCGGCAGCAAGCGAAATTCCCGCGCCGACTAATACGAAGAAACCGCGCAGCAGCGATCAGAGACGGGCTGCAAAAATCTATCTGGAATCGAGCAAACTTTTTCTGGACCGTCAGTTTGACGAGGCGATGCAGGGATTCAATCGTGCCGCGGCACTCGACCCCTCGAATGCCGACTATCCGCTGGCGGCCCTTGTGGCCAAGAGCCATGAAGTGACAGCGCTCATCCAGGAGGCGGCCAAAGACCGGCTGCTGAACAACGAGGCAGGCGCGCGCGCCGCCCTCTCGCGCGCTCTCGCGCTCGACCCCACAAACTTTGAAGCCAGCCAGCATCTGGACGACCTCGCCGATGACACGGCCCGCGCTCAGCCCGGTTCGCTCTATGGGCAGGCAGCGAGCCAGATCGCAAGCGAGCAAACAGTCCTGGCGTCGTCGGCAAAGCAAAGCTTCCATCTGCACAACGACCAGCGCCAGCTGATCCAGCAGGTATTTAAGGCGTACGGAGTCGAGGCCATGCTCGACGACAGCGTGCGGCCGACCCAGATTCGGCTTGACCTCGAGGACGTGAGCTTTGTCGATGCCATACGCATTTTGGACATGGACACGCACACCTTCTACGTTCCGCTGGATGCGCATCACGCGCTGGTGGCCGACGATACGCGCGAGAACCGGACGCGGTTGACTCCCCAGGAGACAGAAACGGTGTATCTCTCCGGTCTGAGCGCCGATGAAATGACGGAAGTCGCCTCGCTGGCAAAAGAGGTGTTTGAGGCGCAGCAGGCCCAGCTTTCCACGTCGCAGGGCAGCCTGACCTTGCGCGCCCCGGCGTCCACGCTGGACGCATTCAACGCCACCATGAGGAGCCTGATTGACGGCCGCAGCCAAGTGCTCGTGGATGTGCGCATGATTCAGGTCGCGCACACCAGCACGCGCAACACCGGAACGCAATTGCCGCAAAGCATGTCGGCCTTCAATGTGTTTGCCGAGGAGCAATCGCTGTTGAGCCAGAATGCGAGCCTGGTGCAGCAGATCATTTCGTCGGGACTGGCCGCCGCCAACGATCCTCTGGCCATCCTCGGCATCCTTATCGCCTCCGGCCAGGTATCGAGCCCGTTGCTTTCCAGTGGATTCGCCTTGTTCGGCGGCGGGCTTACTGAATCGGCCCTGGCACCCGGCACGGCGACCTTCAACTTGAACCTTAACTCGTCCGACTCGCGGGAGCTTGACCAGATTGAGCTGCGCATGGAGGACGGGCAGGACGAGACAATCAAGGAAGGCGAAAAATACCCCATCCAGACCTCTTCCTATTCCAGCCTCTCGCCCAATATCCCCAACATTGCCGGATTGACCGGAGCGGGAAGCTCCAGCAGCTTGTCGTCGCTTCTGTCATCGCTCACCTCGTCGGTGCCGAATGTTCCCATGGTGCAGTATGAGGATCTTGGATTGAACCTCAAAGTGAATCCGAAGGTCTTGCGAGACGGAGATGTGGCGATGGCCATCGATCTGAAGCTCGATGCCCTTGCCGGATCGTCGATCGATGGGAATCCCGTGCTCGATAACCGCGCATATTCGGGGATCGTGACACTCAGGGCCGGCGAAGCCGCGGTCGTGGCGACGGAGATGGACAAATCGCAGAGCCTGGCCATTAGCGGATCGCCGGGAATCAGCGAAATCCCCGGTCTGAACGATGTAACCAGCAAGGATCTGCAGCAGAACTACGCCACGCTGGTGATCGTAATGACGCCGCATGTGATCCGCGGGACGCAAGCCGCGGGACATACCGCGATGATGCGGGTGGAGCGGGGCACGCAGTAGAAAGGCGCGCCCCTTTCGTTGTGAGCGGCGCTTCGGTTACTGTCCGGAAACGCCGTCAGCCTTCACCTGGTAGTCAATGATCTTCTTCAGCACGTCATACGGTGCTGTGGCGGGAATTGAGCGCCCGTTCACCATCAGCGTCGGCACCTCAGCAACGCCCAGGTCCCTTCCCAACTGGATAGAGGCATCGACGTCGGCTTTGGCTTCAGGGGTGGCGGCGCATGCCGAGACCTTCGCAGGATCAAGGCCGGCCTTGGTGACGGCGCTGTTCAGCGTGAGCGTTGCTCCGTCCGCGCTGGCGAGACCATCCTGACCGTCAAAAACCGCCGAGGCGAATTGAAAGAATGCCGCGCTGCCGCCCAGCTTGGTCACGCAGACACCATACTCGGCCGCGGTCATCGCCTGTGGATGAAGGGCTGGAATAGGATAGTTCTGAAAAACAATGCGCGCCTTGGGATAATCCGCGGCGAGCTTGTCCATATTGGCTTGCGCCTCTTTGCAGTGCGGGCATTGGAAGTCCGCAAATTCCACCAATTCAAGATCCTTTGTGGCAGCTCCGCGGTAGGGACCGTTGGCGCGTTGCTGCAACTGCTGGCGCCCTTCGGCAAACGGAGTTGCACTGAAGTTGATGATGTCCTCGCCGCTGATAATGTGCTTGCCATCCGGAAGAGCATAGAAGGAGAGGACCTGCGGTCTTTGCTTGCCCGTCTTGTCGCCGAACAGAACGATGACCTGGCTCACTCCGTCTGACGGCGTTTTGCGGATGGCTTGCACTTGCCACATGCGGTCCGTATCGTAACCCCAATTTGCCTGGAGAAAGCTGTCAACAACTTCTTTGGTCGGTGCTGACGCGGTGAAGTTGGCGGGATCGGGCTTGGGAAAGACCGGCGGGCCTGAAGGCGCCGGCGCTGCGGGCGGAGCCTGAAGCTGAGGCTGGTCTGCGGGAGTCGCGCCCGCCGGCTGCTGTGTCGGCGCCGAAGGCTCTGAAGTCGTATCGGGCGCGGGTGGCACATGCTGCTGGGCAGCGGCTTGAAGTGCGGGAATGAATAAAGCAAACAGCGCGGCGGCGCCGATGAATCGGGTTGACAGACGAATCAAGCTACTCTCCTTCAACGGTGGGAAGACTCCCAATCCACTAGCTTAAATGTTGATACGGCGCGGAGGCCAGCGCGGTCAGGGAACGGCACGGCAATCGCATTTGGATTTCATATTTGGATTTCATAGAACACTCCCATCGATTTGTCATCCTGAGGAGCGCAGCGACGAAGGATCTGCGGTTGCTTTTCGGTCTATTTTTCTGCAAGACGACGCAGATTTGGCATTCTGGCTTTGCCAATCGTCACAGCAAAATAGAGAAGGGCAACCGCAGATCCTTCACTTCGTTCAGGATGACAAGCGTTGCGCACATTGAAAATCTGAAATGCGATTGCGCTGCGGTGGAGGGAGTGAAACAGTGAACGCGTGAATGAAGCATTCCCTTCTTCACTCATTCACTTTTTCACTCATTCACTTCTTCACTCCCTACACCTCCACTTTCACGGCGATCGGAAATCTACGCCCCATTCCGAAAGATTTTGATGTCACCTTCAGAACGGGAGCGGCCTGCTGGCGCTTGTATTCGGAGCGCTCGATCAGGTGCACCACTTGTTGGACGAGGGTGAGAGGGAAACCGTACTTCTCCGCGATCGATTCCGGCGTTTCGTAGCGCTCAACGTAGGCTTCCACAATGGGGTCGAGCACTTCATAAGGCGGCAGCGAATCGGTGTCCATCTGGCCGGGCCGAAGCTCAGCCGAAGGCGGCTTCACGAGAATAGCCGCGGGAATCCTTTCCTGGTCCCGGTTGAGCCAGTGGCAAACAGAATAGACCCGCGTCTTCACCAGGTCGCCGATCACCGCGAGCGCGCCCACCATATCTCCGTAGAGCGTGCAATAGCCGACAGCCATCTCGGATTTGTTTCCCGTTGTGAGCACCAGGGCACCCAACTTGTTCGAGAAAGCCATCAAAATCGTGCCGCGAATGCGCGGCTGGATGTTTTCTTCGGTTGTGTCGGGCGGCAACCCGCTGAAAAGCGGGGCCAGCGCATGGTTGAAGTCCGCGAATAGCTCATTGATGGAGATGGTCTCAAAGCGAATGCCCAAGTTCGATGCCAGCTGGCGGCTGTCTTCAATCGAGCCTGGCGAAGAATATGGGCTGGGCATTCCGATGCATGTCACGTTCTCCGAGCCCAGCGCGTCGGCGGCAATCGCCGCAACCAGCGCCGAGTCGATCCCGCCACTGAGAGCGATCACGACCTTCTTGAATCCGCACTTGCGCACGTAGTCGCGCGTTCCCAGCACCAGCGCGCGATATGCAGCTTCGGTCTCGTCGTCCTCGGGCAGCGCAATGGGCGAAGAATTGAAAGGATCGACGATCACGAGGTCTTCCTCGAAAGAGGCGGCCTGCGCAATCAGCTCTCCACGCGCATCGAGAGCCAGCGATGAGCCGTCGAAGATCAGGCTGTCGTTGCCTCCCACCTGGTTCGACATCAGCACCGGAATGCGGTCGCGGCGTGCGATGGCGGCCAGCATCTCGCGGCGCACAGTGCGCTTGCCGTGCCAGAAGGGCGAGGAAGACAGGTTGACGTGCAGCGCGGGATTCTGGCGCATCAGCTCTTCCATGGGATCGACGGGATAGAGCCGGCGCGGCCAGAAATTCTTGTCGTTCCACGCGTCCTCGCAGATCGTGATGGCAAGGCGAGTGCCTTCAAGGTCGATCACCTTTTGCGGTCCGGCCGGCGAAAAGTAGCGCTGCTCATCGAAAACGTCGTAAAAGGGCAGGAGCCGTTTGTGCTGTTCGAGCAGCAGGCTGCCGCGGTCAATCAGGACGGCGGCATTGAAGGCTGATTTGCCGTCTTCCCGGCCGGACGGCAGGGCCACGCCGACCAGAACGGCCGTCGAAAGGTCGCGTGTTGCGGCTCGAAGCTCGTCCACTGCCGACTGGCAGCGGGCGAGGAAGCTGGGTTTCTCAAGAAGGTCCGCGGGCGGATATCCGCAGATCGCGAGTTCGGAGAAAACCGTCAGGCGGGCGCCTTGATCCGCAGCACGTCGGCTGAAGGCGACGATTTTCTCTAGGTTTCCAGTGAAATCTCCGACCGTCGGGTCGATCTGCGCCAGCGCGATCTTCACCACTCCAGTGTAAATCTTCGACGATCAGAACACGCGAAAGACGGGCCCCGCGCCTCGCCCGGTATTTTGCCTCTGGAAGAGCCGTCTCTTGCCCAACCACCAAGCCGCAATCGCGATGGCGAACCAGACCGCTGTTGCCGCCAGCAACACGGCGATTGTTCTCAGCCTCGGCAAACCTAGCCAGCACACGATGGCAAAGCCGGCCAGCCCAATGCAGCCTATCGCTGTGCCCACCGCGTCGACTCCGGCCACAACACGTCCGCGCATGGTTCCATCCAGGCCCGCCTTGGCCTTGCGCCTGCGCTGCTGGGCCTCAACCAGGCTCGCGCCGGCGGGAAAAATGGCGGGGAAGGCCAGGAACAATCCGCCAATCTCCGGCCCAAAACGCTTGGAAATCAGCCCCGCGGCCACACAGACACCGCCCCCGAATATGAATCGGACGATCCACTCGTGGGGTTGGATTCCTTTGATCGCCGCGGGTCTGACATGAACGATCATCGCGAACGATCCACCAGCCAAAGGAGCGAAACGGATACCCCGAGCCACACCGGCAGAAGTGCCAGAGCGGCAGTCAGCGCGGAAATCTTCACGCGCATGAGAAACCAGCTTGCCGCATTTGCGTAGCAGAAGAATCCCAAGGCGCCAAACACCATCGAACACGCTTCCGTGGCTGCATAGGCCGTGCCGTAGTGTGCGATTGTCATCCCGATCGTGGCCAGCGCAATGGAGGGTGCGGCGCCGAACATTCCTGCAAAGCTCTGGGGTTTGAAGATCTCCGCCACCACGGCAAAAACAGATACCACTGCTCCGCCGATCAGGAAGCGGAGAATGAGTTCCGCCATTTTGGCCTCCCCACTTCGGGCTATGCCGCCCGCCGGGCACGCTTGATCAGGCCTTTCGCCTGCGCGCTATCCTTGCAACCCAGCAGTTTGTATTCCTTGCCTTCCAGTCGATGAAAGTTGACGAAGAACTCCTCCAACTCCTTGGTGAAAGTACGGGGAAGATCCTGCCATCGCTTGATGTTGGCGTAGAGGTGATTGTGATTGGCCACGGCAAGGAGCCGGTCGTTGCGTGTTTTCTTCTTGCCTTCAATCTGCTCGCCTTCGATCACGCCGATGAGCCGCGACCGAACCATGACCCCGGGATAGGCTGGCTCGTCCATCAGCAGTAACACGTCCAGCGGGTCGCCGTCCGGAGCCAGCGTCTGCGGAAGGAATCCGAAGTCGTAGGGAAACGTCATTCCGGCGGGAAGAACTTTCTTGAGCGAAAAAACTCTTTGGTCCGGATCGAAAGCAAATTTGTTGCGACTTCCCTTGGGCGTCTCGATGATGACGTGTAGCAAACCCTCGCGCTTCTCGATGGGCTTTAGCGTTGTCGGATTCGCTAGCCCCTTTCCGCTCTTTTTCGCCACCACTCCACGCTCCTCTCATTCACACAGCATGAACAAAGACATAGAGCCCAGCGCCCCATTTTCGGTTGCCTTGGGACCATCCGAGGCTTCCAGCCGAGCGGAATTCGGCGGCGAGCGGTTTGTCCGCGGGCCGGAAATTCATGGCCCACGGGAACAAACGCCGGCTCCGATTCAATTCGGCTGATCGGCGGAATCAGGGGTGTGTCCAGGAGCTCCCGGCCTGGCTCAAATACCCGCTCAAATTGGGAGTTCTCAGGCAGAGCGAGGTTCCACCGGCAAGCGAAGTGACGAGCGAGCAAGATACCCGTGGAATCGTTGATTGCGGTTTTGGGCGCCGGGCAATGAGCCCGACTAAGTCTATGAAACATTTGGTTTTAGGTGGCTAGCACCCAAACGGGGGATTTCTTTCGACAAAAGTTCACCCCTAGAATCAAAACCGTAACCATTTGAGCCATCTCTCATGGCACGGCGGGGATGGTCGACGAAATCTGCTGGAAGGCAGATTTTCCGAGTGATTCAGCAGTTGTTTTTAGCCAGTCTGATCCAGGGAGAAAGTGGATGTTTCTTTAGAAAGCATCTACTTGGCGGCGGCGGTTTCTGCCATCTTAACCGCCAAACCGCTCGAGTCGGGGGGGAACGCCATCGGACCGCAAATGAAGCTGGGCGAGTTGCTGATCCGTGCCAACCTTATCACGGAGAAAGACGTTAGCGCTGCCCTTCAGCGCCAGGTGTCACAGGGTGGAAACCTGGGTGACAACCTTGTTGCGCTCGGTTTAGTCGACGCCCGGACGATCGACCGTTTCATCCACCGCGTGCCGCAGGAACCCGCAAATATAGAAGGCACCGGGATCGCCGACACCGATCTGCTCTCTCTCTTCATGAAGCTCATGTTTTCTTCCCGTCTGGAGAAGATCGGCCAGATTGCGGATGGAATTAAGCTCCCTCAGCACATCGTGATGGACCTGGCGAATATCGCCATTGAGCGGCAGCTGATTTATACGCTCGGCGCAATGAGCTCCGACAGCGTGCTCGATATGCGCTATGCCATGACCGATGAGGGCAAGCGTTGGACCCTTGAAGCGCTGCAGAGGTCGGGATACATCGGGCCTGCGCCGGTCACACTGATGGAGTTCATTGACCGGGTCAACATGCAGAAGCCGACCAATGAGCGTGTGACGCTGGATCAAGTGCACAAGGCCATTAAGGAACTGACGATCGACGAAACCATCGTGGAGCAGGCGGGTCCGGCGCTGAACTCGGGCCGCGCGATTCTGCTCTACGGGCCCCCGGGAAACGGCAAAACTTCAGTCGCCCTGAGTTTCGCCAGTGTCTTTCAGGATGTGATCCATGTGCCTTACGCGATCACCGTAGAAGGACAGATTATCCGCTTTTTCGATCCACGGCTTCATCTCCCCGTCAGTCCTCCGGCCGGCGACGAAGGGAGCTCGGAGCTTGCGAGCTTCCGCCGCGACACGCGCGACAAGCGCTGGGTCACTTGCCGGCGTCCGTTCGTGGTTGCCGGTGGCGAACTGACCTTGGACATGCTTGACCTGCGCTACGACGAAAAAGGCCATTACTATGACGCGCCCCTGCATATGAAAGCGCTGGGCGGCTGTTTTCTTATCGATGACTTCGGACGCCAGTTCGTGAGCCCGAGAGACCTCTTGAACCGGTGGATCGTACCCATGGAAAGCCGGGTCGACTACCTGAAGTTGCGCTCCGGCGCAAGTTTCAGTATTCCGTTCGAAGAGATCGTGATCTTCGCTACCAATTTGAATCCCGAAGACCTGATGGATCCCGCATTTCTCCGCCGGCTTCCCTACAAGATCGAAGTGGGACCGCCGGGCCTGGATCAGTTCCACCGCATTTTCCAGATGGAATGTGCACGGCACAACTTGACTCTCAGCGACGAAGTCTTCAATTACATCGTGTACATGATCACAAAGGAAAAAGAACTTGAACTGGCCGGCTTCCAACCCACCTTCATTGTGGAGCAGGTGACGGCGACATGCCGCTTCCTCGGCAAAGATCCGGAATTGAAGTCGCCCTACGTCGAATATGCTATTAACAATCTGCGGGTGCGCCGAAATGCCGAGCCGCGGATGGAGCGGAAGCTCCAGTCGGACGCGCCGGCCACGGCCATCGAAGTGAAGAAGCCGGTGGACTCAGCCCATGAGTTCCAAAGCGATGAAATCAAGCAAAGCACCGGCCTGGTCTAACGCTGCCTGGCCTGGCGCCGGCCTCGTGGATGCCAATCGGCTCAGGGCGGCGGCACTTCCCTGACAGTTGCAGGCAGCTAGGTGCCGGTTCCGGAAAAGACCACGGCAACGGTACGCATAATGATCTTGAAGTCGAGCCAGATACTCCAGTTGTCGATGTAGGTCACGTCGAGCGAGACATAGCTGGCGAAGGATGGGTCCTGCCGTCCCTGCACCTGCCACAGGCCCGTGATGCCGGGGGTCACGTCGAGCCGGCGCAGGTGGTCCAGGTCGTACTTGCGCACCTCGCCCGCCAGAGGCGGACGCGGCCCCACAATGCTCATCTCGCCGCGCAGAACGTTAATGAACTGGGGCAGCTCATCGAACGAATATTTGCGAAGAAACCGGCCCAGGCGCGTCACGCGGGGATCGTTCGAAACTTTGAAGAGCACGTCGTCGCGCTCATTCATATGCATGATCTCGGCGCGGCGGCTGTCGGCATCGCGAACCATGGTCCGAAACTTGATGCAGCGGAACACAACGCCTTTTTTGCCGATACGCTCAGAAGAGTAAAACACCGATCCGGGGGAATCGAGCTTGATGGCGATGGCGATCGCCAGCAGAAGCGGCGACAGGACAACGAGAATCAAGGCGGAAAACACGGTGTCAAAGACGCGCTTGAAAATCAGCCCGATTTCGGGCACCGTGCCTCGATGCAGGGGGATGGTGGGAAATTGGCCGATGTATTCGATGGGGCTGTTCCATGCCAGCCCGTCGTAGAGGTCGGGAATGACTCGCAGATCAACACCATGAACGCGAGCCTGCTCCAGAACACTCTGCACGATGCCGCGCTCGCACGGAGTAGTAAAGAAGATCTCGTCGATGAACTGCTTGCGCGTGTGCTGGAACAGAGTTTCCAGGTTGCCGACGATCTGCCCGCACACGTCCTCATGCGATGCGCAGCCGGGCAACGCAATGAAGCCCTTGAATGTGTAACCCAGGTGGCGGATCTTCTCCAGGTGCTGACGCAGCGCGTTCGCTTCAGGCCCCGTGCCGACGATGAGCACATTACGCGTATCCAGACCACGATCGAAGCGCTGGTAAAGCATAATGCGATAAATCAATCGGCGCAGTCCCACGCCGATGGCCACCAGGCCAATCGTTTCCAGCACAATGCCGCGTGAAATAGTTTCTGCTCTGACCAGATAGAGCGTGCCGGTGAGGAGCAGGCCGGAGGTCAGGCAGGCCTGGGCGCTCATCCTCTGTTCGTGCAGCAGGTTGGTCATGTGCATCGGCGTGTAGAGATGCAACCGCCGGCTCGTGAAAATGAGCGCGATCGTGAAACCGCACAGCAGGGCCAGCAGGATCCAGACCGAAAGCCCACGAAACATGGTGCCATTCAAGAAATTTCGCGCGCCGATCAGCGGGCTCGCGCGGAAGCGGTAAAGCGTAGCCGCCATTGCCGCCAGCAAGACGGTCAGGGCATCCATCGCCATCCACATCTTGGCCGTCCCCCGAGCCGTTCGCGGGGGATTTCCTGCGGCTCCGGCGTCCCATTCAGCCGAAGCGGTCAAAGACGATGACAGCTTTTGCCAGAAATCCGAACTCGCCATAGAGTCTACGCAGACCTCAAATCTTCTTAAGAGCCTGGACTACGGGCTGCTGGGGTTGACGGGCAACACAAATCAAACAAGGTTCATCTGGAGCAAGAACCGTTGGGAGCGGCTTCGCACGAGGAACTTCTGCGACGGGTGCTGTGCCCAATGACCTGGCGAAACCCATGGAGTTGCGCCCGAAGCGAGTCCGCAATTCCTGGTTCCACGCCGGCGCCTCAGGGGTCGGCATTTCATTCAGCAAAAAGGCGCCAGGCGATTGCGGTTTGGCTGATGGGGTCTCTGACACCGCTGTCGCCAGCGAAAAGGTATGCGCGCCACTTTGTGCTGCGGCAGGCATCTGTGGAATAAGCTTTCTCTCATTATACATTGGCTTCGACTTCAGGCCCGGAATGCGCAGTTGCCTGCGTCGTGAGAAAGGAAGTGCAGTGAAGAAAAAATAAATACTGAAATCTTTTTTATTTAGAGACGCGAAATACCCTGAGCGTAGCTCGTACAACCGGATTCGACGGAAGGTCGAGTGCAATCGCTTGACTCCAGCTTGGCCCAAACGGGGAACAGATAGCAAGAGAATCATACCGCTGACTGATTACGGGCGAATGCAACGAATGCGTTACCAGAGACTATTTCTTTCTGATACGACGATTCTAACTTGGAAGGCAGGAAACTCATAACTCTTTTAATCTGAGGGTAATACGTAGGCATCGAGGGTCAGAAACTGCCGAATTGCCGGATCGGTGGACTCAAGAAAGCCACTAAGCGGACCGAAGAACTCCGCCCGGCCTTGATGCAGAAACAGCACGGAGTCGGCGAGCTTCTCCGCAAAGCGGGTATCGTGCGTAACCACAATGCTGGTGAATCCAAGCTGCAGCTTGAGTCGCTGAATGAGCCCGCCAAGGCGCCGTGCGGTGATGGGATCCACCATGGTCGTGGGCTCGTCATACAGCACGATCTCCGGCTGAGCAGCCAGCGCGCGAGCCATTGCAACGGCTCGTTTACGCCCCGTGGACAGGCTGCCCGGGAAGGCGTCGACCACATCCTCGGCCCCCGTCAGGCCAATGAGCCGGCCCACTATCTGATCCACCTGGTCATCGGCGAGACCCCCTTTTTCGCGCAACGGAAAGGCGACGTTCTCGCGCACGCTCAACGAGTCGAACAAGGCGCCGTTCTGGAAGACCATCGTGATCCGTTTGCGAATCGCGCGAAGTCCCTCCTCATTGAGCTCCGTGATTTCCTGCCCTTCCACCTGGATCGATCCGGAGTCGGGCTTCAGGAAGCCCATCAGCAAGCGCAATGAAACGGACTTGCCAACGCCGCTGCGGCCCAGGATGCACAGCGTCTCGCCCCGGTTTACCGAAAAACTCACATGCTCCAGGACTGCGCGCCCGTCGAATGAGATCGAGACGTCGTTGAACACGATGATGGGCGGTGCAGAATCTTCCGCTTTTGGCAGCAGCGGCTCATCGCGTATCGGCTCGGCAAGCGCCTCCAGCTCGGCTTCGATCGGCGTCAGAGGATCGGGTTCGGCGGGGTTTTCGAACAGCGCCATGCATCCAGCTTACGCGATGGACTGTGCCGCGAGCGTTTCCGCCCGCTCCAGATCCTGAGGGGTATTCACGTTGAGGAACCAGCGCAGAGGCGCCAGGCCGAGGGGATGCGCGACCTGGCCGGATTGAGCCAACAGCTCGACCGCGACGCTCGCGATCGGCTCACCGGCGTTTCTCGCCGCAGCCTGGAAAGCGGCATAACAGCCGCGCTTCCCGGAATCGAGCTGCGTTTGCAGGACCGGAAGCACAGATCGGTCGAGAACGACCGGGAATGTTTGAGCGAAGCCGTTCACCGAGGGAACGGTGACGGCGCATCCGGTGATGCGCGCGTAATAGAGCAGGTACGCGATAAGCGAAGCCGGCAGGAGAGGTAGATCGATGGAGAGAAACACGAGGTAGCGCGTGGAGCCGGCCTCCAACGCAGCGCATATCCCAGCCAACGGGCCCAGCCCTGGCTGCGCATCTCGAATGACGGGCGCATAAGCGGCAAGGTCAGACTCTACGTCAGGGCTGGCTCCGGCGATCGTCGTCGAAAGACCAGCCTCGCGCAGCGTCGTAATCGCGTATTCGATCAAGATCCGGCCGGCAAACGGCAACAGCGCCTTGTCGCGCCCCATGCGGCTTGATTCTCCGCCGGCAAGGACAACTCCAGCTGCGTCCGTTTCCTCTGGCGATGCGATAAGTCCCTCGTCCTAATCCCTGTTCCCTATTCCCTGTTCCCTAATCCCTGTCCTTCCCCACTTCCTCCAGAAAGCAAATCAGCGATTCAATGCCCAGCTCAAAATTCTTCAGGCAGAATTTTTCGTTCGGCGCGTGGATGTTGTCATCGGGCAATCCGAAGCCCATCAACACGCTGGGCATGCCGAGATGACGTTCCAGGTCGCCGACGATGGGTATCGAACCGCCGGAGCGGATGAAGACCGTGTCTTTACCCCAGACCTCGTGCAACGCGCGCGTGGCTGCCTTCACGTATCGGTTGTCAACAGGGATCAGGCACGGATCACCGGTGTGAATCAGCCGCACGTCAACGCTCACGCCCGGAGGAACGATCTTCTCCACGTAGCTCTTGTAGACGGCGAAGGTCTTTGCCGGCGTCTGGTTGGGAACCAGGCGCATCGAGATCTTGGCCTGCGCCTTGGCCGGGATCACGGTCTTGGCGCCCGCGCCGATAAAGCCGCCGGGCATCCCGTGAACATCGAGCGAAGGACGCGCCCACGTCCGCTCGAGCACGCTGTATCCGGGTTCTCCGATGAGCTTTGCTGAGCCAACTTCGTTCCTGCGGTATTCCTCTTCGTCGAAGGGCAATTGACGCCACGCGGCAAGCTCCTCGGCGCTGGGAGCCACAACTTCGTCAAAGAATCCGGGGATGAGAATGTTCCCGTTCTCGTCCTTCAGTTTGGCGATGATGTGCGCCAGGGCAAAGAACGGATTGGGCGCCGCGCCGCCGTACATGCCGGAGTGAAGATCGGTCTTTGCGCCGCGCACTTCGATCTCGGTGTAGATCATGCCGCGCAGGCCCACGCAAAGCGTAGGCAGTCCGGGAGCAAAGAGTTCGGAGTCGCAGACCAGTGCGAAGTCAGCCTTGAGTCCCGCGGGCTTTGACGCAACGTAGTTCGCAATTCCCTCCCCTCCCACTTCTTCTTCGCCTTCAAAAAGGATGCGCACATTAATGGGCAAGCCGTGGTTCACGGCCATCAGCGACTCGAGCGCCTTCACCTGCGCGACCACCTGGCCCTTGTCGTCAACCGCGCCGCGAGCGTAAATGTTTCCATTGCGCTCGGTGGGCTCAAACGGCGGTGTGAGCCACTCGTCGAGCGGGTCGGGAGGCTGCACGTCGTAGTGACCGTAGATGAGTGCGGTCGGCTTGCCGGCAGCATGCAGCCAGTCGGCGTAGACCAGCGGATGGCCGTCGGTTTCAATCAGTCCGGTGTGCTCCATGCCGATGCGCTTCAGTTCGGCGAGCAGCGACTCGGCGGCCTTCCGGCAATCGTCCCCATGCTCGGGCAACGTGGAAACCGAGGGAATGCGCAAAAGGGCCTTCAGATCATCCAGAAATCGAGTGTGGTTTTCGCGAGCAAAGGCAACGGCAGATGAAGACATAATGGCGCTCCCGTACAATGAATTTCGCAGTCAAAACAAAAGTATAGGCTCTTGGGGCGCGGGGTCAGCTTGTGAGAACCTTCCGTCGAAGCTGAAGGCCGCATCCAATTTCCTGACATTGGTACAGGCCAGGGTCCATGCAATCCAATATGACCCGCGGTCTCTCGCGCTAACCAGTTTGCTCCGGGAAGGGAATTTTCTTGCTTACGTACGAGAGTCGTCTCCCGCACCGGATCTTTCGCCTTTCCTGCCTTTGCACCTTGCTGGTTCTGGCGCTGGCGAGCGCCATTGCGCCCGGTCAGGTGGGCCCTGTAAACCCTTATTACGCGCGAAAGAATTCCTTTGGCCTCTTCGGCGCGTATTCCCCGGATTCGAGCCACATGCTGCTCGGATACGCTGAGAACCGCGAGCTGCTGGATTTCGGAGTTTCCTACAACCGCCGCCTGCTTGCCGGCTCCGCGGTGAACTGGCAGTACAGCCTCGAGCTGCTGCCGGTGGCACTCGAAAGCGATCCAGTGGGGATTGAAACAAACAATCAGGTAACGCCGGTTGCCTCCACTACGACCTATAACTTCGGTGCGCAATTTGTCACCTGCGCGCCGTCGACAGTTCCGTACAGCTATTCCGGTGAAAACGGCGTGACGTACAGTGGAACGCTGACCTATGCCTGCAGCGGACGCCGCTGGACGATCGGCGAAGCCATGTCGCCAATTGGAATGCAATGGAACTTTCTGCCTCGCCAAAAGATCCAACCCTTCATCACGGGTCATGGCGGATACATGTACTCAACGCAGCCGATTCCCATCATCATGGGCGGATCGTTCAATTTCACCTTCGATCTTGGCGCAGGGTTTGAAATATACCGCACCCCGCACAAATCGATTCGCGTCGAGTACCGTTATCACCACATCTCGAATCACAATACCGCGCCGGAAAATCCCGGCATCGACAGCGGCCTTTTTCAGGCGACCTACGTATTCGGACGTTGACCGCACTCTCCTCCGTTCAATCTCGCGTGGCCCAGGCGTCATTCCCGCCGCAGTGCCATTCGCCACCTACCGAAGTAACGCCTCTACCGGCCACTTCATGGCCCTATGCCACCGCGAAAAGGTAAGCTAATGAAGGTCCCCTATGGAGAACACCGTAAAGGTCTTGATCGCTGAAGACGAGCCCAACGCGCTGGCGGGGCTGGCGGAGCTGATCTCCGGCTGGGGATACCGCACCGAAACCGCACGCGACGGGCTTGAGGCCTGGGAAAAGGCGCAGGCCTGGGACCCAGCCATCGTTGTGACAGACCTGAAGATGCCCCGCATGGATGGCATGGGGCTCCTGGCCAAGCTGGCCGAGGGCAGCGAGGGCCTGAGCGCCAACATGGCGGTGGTCGTACTCACGGCCATGGGCTCCATCCAATTGGCTGTCGACGCTATGAAACTGGGCGCGTACGACTTTCTCCAGAAGCCCGTCGACCCAACGCGGCTCAAGACCATCCTGGCCAATGCGACCAAACAGCGGCAGACCGCGATCGAGCTCGAAGTGGCGCGGCGCAGGCTCCGCGAGTCCGGCGTCCTCGGCCAACTGGTAGGCGCCTCGCGAAGGATGCGGGAGATCTTCACTCTGATCGAGCAGGTTGCTCCATCGAACGTGCCCATCCTGATTACCGGCGAAAGCGGCACCGGCAAAGAGTTGGTGGCGCGCACGCTGCACGATCTGAGTCCTCGCAAATCGCGGCCCTTTGTCGCGGTGAACTGCGCAGCCATTCCGGAAACGCTGATCGAGAGCGAAATCTTCGGGCACGAGAAGGGCTCGTTTACGGGAGCTTTCGAACGCAGGGCCGGCTGCTTCGAGCTGGCTGCGGGTGGGACGCTGCTGCTGGACGAAATCGGCGAGATGCCGTCGGGGACGCAAGCCAAGCTGTTGCGCGTGCTGGAGGAGCGGAAGTTCCGGCGCCTGGGCGCCCGCAATGAGATGGATACGGACGTGCGCGTGCTGGCTGCAACCAATCGCGATCCACAAACCGCCGTGGCGGCGGGCCACCTGCGCGCCGACCTCTATTACCGGCTCAACGTCTTCAACATCGCCATGCCGCCGCTGCGCGAACATCTTGACGATCTGCCGCCCATGGTCGAAGCCATGGTGGCCGAAATGAATCAGAAACACGGCCGCAAAGTGTCAGGAATAGCCCCGTCGATGCTGGACCGGTTGATGGCGCACAGCTGGCCGGGCAACGCGCGAGAATTGCGCAACACCATCGAGCGAGCGGTCATTCTTTGCCCCGATGGCGCGCCGCTCGATGCAGGGCACCTGCCGCCGGGGTTTGGCAAGGACCACGCGGCAACGGCAGTCTCCGACGACGGCGCCATCACGGTGCGTGTGGGAGCCACCGTGGACGAGGCCGAGCGGCTGCTGATTCTGCGCACCCTTGAGGCCACCGGACAAAACAAAACGCGAGCAGCGGAGATTCTCGGCGTCAGCTTGAAGACCTTGCACAACAAGCTCAAGGAATACGGCCGGGAGCGGCACGACGCAGAGAATTAAGAAGAGTTGAAATGCGCTGAAAAGCCTGCGCATTCTGCCCCGAATCTGGAGGAATCTTCGTCAAACGAGTAAGGTCAGCAAACTCCGCCTGAAAGGCTCTTCAATGTGCTTTGAGCGCGTTTGCTGCCGTTCTGTCTAACCGATGGGCCTGAAAACCAAACTCGTGCTGGCCATTACGGCCCTGGTGTTCTTGATCGCCGGGGTGGTTTCGCTGGTGTATGTGCATCAACTGGTGAAGGCCGCGGTCAAGGAGACCTACGATACCAATCTGATGGTCGCCGACCAGGTGCGCTATGCGCTTCAGAACGCTCTCGAGAGCGGACTCAAGGGCCTCACCGTCGACCCCAACAATCCCGGTGAATTACGCGCCCTGATGTCGGAGACCGTGCAAAACGATCCCGCCCTGCAAGCCTCTCTCACTTCGGTCATTCGCTATTCGTCCACCGTGTACGACGTGAACATCGCCGATAGCCAGGGGACCGTGTTGATCAGCACGAATCCTGAAAATCAAGGAAAGCCACTGCCCTCGCGTGACAGTTTTGACCGTTTGCTCAAGGGCGGCCCCGTCCCCCTGATGATGCAGGTCTTCGGCGAGCCCAAGGTCCTGGATATTGTTGCGACGCTGGCGAATAATGGAAAGCTCTTCGCGTCGGTCCACGTCGGCGTGCACACTTCACTTCTCCGCGCCGCCTACGACCCCGTGCTGAAAAAGGCGTTCTGGTTGATGGGATTTGCCCTCATCGCTGCACTGCTGGCCGCTTTTTCGCTGAGCAATCTGGCATTGCGGCCCATGACCGAGATCAGCCGGCAGCTTGACCGCCTCACCGCGGCCGGAGAAACGCCCATCGATGGACGGGCGCCGAAGAACCAGGACGTCGCGGCGCAGGTTTCCACCAAGATTGAAAAGATTGGGCAGCGCATGCGCAATGTGGAGGAAATTTACTCCGCGTTGCGCGAGAACCTCGATCAGATTCTGGGCAATCTGCAGGATGGAATCATGCTCTTTACCGAGGACCGTCGCGCCGTCCTCGTATCGGAGGCGGCACGCCGCTTCCTGCAGATCGATCGCGACAACATTCTGGGATTGCGCGCCAATGAATTTCTCGATGACTCGAACGCGCTGGGACATGCTTTGCGCGAGGCGATCGAAACCGGCAGTCGGATGGAGAAGGTGGAGATTCGCACCGACGCCGGCCGCCGCATCGAGGCTTCCGTCGACTTTATCAACGACGCGGAGACGCACCAGGGCCTGGGCGCGCTCGTTATGTTGCATGACCTCGAGTCCGCTGCGCAGATTGAGTCGGAGCTGGAGCTTTCACGGCGCATGGCGGCCATCGGCCGGCTCACTTCCGGCGTCGGCCACGAAGTCAAGAATCCGATCAACGCGATCGTCGTGCATCTGGAGCTTCTGAAATCAAAGCTGGGCGATTCGGAAGGACCGGCAACCAGGCACCTTGACGTGATCGATGCCGAGATTCGCCGCCTGGACCGCGTCGTGCAGACGCTGGTGGATTTCGCTCGCCCCGTCGAGGTCCAGTTGCGGGAGCAGGATCTTCGCCCCGTGATTGGCGATGTGCTTGCTCTTGCGGCCGACGAGCTCACGATGCGCCGCGTGACCCTGGTCAGCCGCATTCCGGCCGAGCCATTGATTGCGAATGTGGATGCCGACTTGCTGAAGCAAGCCGTGCTCAACGTCATCCAGAACGGAGCGCAGTCTATGCCCGATGGAGGTCGTCTCGAGGTCACTCTCGAATTGGACCGAAACCAAAATGAAAACCGGCTCCAGGCGCCGAAGGCGAATGGAATTTCCGGCGGAACCTCGCCCGCGTACGCCGCTCTGCTGCGCGTGGCCGACGAAGGCATCGGCATTCCTGACGAAATCCGCGACAAGATCTTCGATTTGTACTTTACGACCAAGATCGGCGGCAGCGGCATCGGTCTCGCCATGACCTACCGTATCTTGCAGTTACATCATGGCAGCGTCGACGTACAATCAAGGCAGGGCCGTGGCACGGAATTCCGGCTGCGAATTCCACTTGCCGCCGCGGACAGGGGACGCCGGGTCCTGCAGCCGGCGGCTATTGAGGACCAAAAGGGGTTGGGGGAATGAGGTCACCTGCCAAGTGCGCTGCGTGGCTGCTGCCGTTCGTGCTCACCGGCTGCTTCCATATGCCCTTTCATAAGACTCCGCCGCCGCAGCCGATGCTGGCGCCCGTCATCGTGCCTCTGAAACCCATTGAACTTGTGTCGATTGAGCTCCCGCCTGGGGTCAGGTTGATTCCCGGCAAGCCTCTCTACAACATCAGCGTCCGCGACGAGACGGTTAAGCCGCCCATCCACCACCGGCGGCCCGCAAGTCCGACTGAGATCGTAAACATTCCGGATGTAGCTGCGAGCCCCACCACCGAGGTCAGCGCCATTGGTCAACTCTCCTCAGACAACCCGGTAAGCTACCGCCAGCAGACTGAGGCGGACATTGCGTCGATTGAGCGCGGTCTCAACGGGATCAACCGCACTCTCAACGACTCCGACCAAAAAACCGCGGACCAGATTCGGGAGTTCGTAAAAGAGGCGAAGACGGCGCTTGCTTCAGGCGATGTGGATGGTGCGCATACCTTGTCCGCCAAGGCACAGGTCCTGCTGGCAGCGCTCACGCAGTAAAGCGAAATACAATCTCTGTTCCCTATTCCCTGTTCCTTACAACTCGCCCCAGCTCAGCTTGGTCCGCAGCGCGTCAAAAAAGCCGCCTTCATTCAGGCGGACAAGCTTGACGGTGTATGTGGAGCGGTTGCACCGCACTTCGTCGCCGCGGCGGAGTTCAACGCCCTGCTGGCCATCGATGGTGAGCAGAGCAACGTTGGGAACCCCTTCGACGCGGACGTTCAGCAGCGCGCTGCCCGGCACCACGATGGGCCTGAGCGTGAGCAGATGAGGGCAGATCGGCGTGACCACCATGGCGTCCACATCGGGCGTAAGAATCGGCCCGTTCGCCGCCAGCGTGTACGCAGTCGAACCCGTGGGGGTGGATACGATCACGCCGTCGGCGCGGAACCGCGCCACGCTCCTGCCGTCGAGCTCCACCGCAAATTCGCCCATACGCGCAATGTCGCCTTTGGAAACGACGATCTCGTTCAGCGCCTCGAAGCTCGCCTGCTCCGATCCGTTGCGCCAAAGCGCGGCGTGGAGCATGGCGCGCTCATCGAGGGCGTGGCAGCCGTCGCACCAGTTTTCCAGCGTCGCATAGAGATCGGCCAGTCGGACCTCCGTAAGGAAACCCAGGAATCCGAGATTCACGCTGAGAATCGGCGTGCCGACGGTTGCAAAAATCCGCGCGGCGGCCAGCAGCGTGCCGTCGCCGCCCAGCACAATCACCAGCCCCGGTGAACGCAACGGCAGTTCAGCGCGGTCCACGGCAGGAGCGGCATCGGTGTAGGCGCCACCCTCGCGGTCAAGCACGACCTCATAGTTGTGCTCGCGCAGCCACACCACCAGGTCCGGCAAAAGCCGCTTCAGCTCTTCCCGGTTAGGTTTCGAGACAATGGCGACGGAGGTCATGCGTCCCAGTGTAATGGACTCACACTCTGCCGGCCAATCTCGACGCCCGCGAAATCGCGCCTGCAGAGGATGGCAGTCCCGGTCAATACTATTGCGGCAGAAAAATTGCTGACATTCTTGGCCATCTGTTTGTATAGTGGCTCGATACCAGAATCAGTGGCTCTTTGCCAGCTTAATGCGTGGTCTGGCGTGCCGCGATGCGCCCAGCCCACCAAGTAATCGGAAAGGATGAACGCGATGGAATGGTACTGGATGGCCTGGAGGAAGTACGCCCAATTCGATGGCCGCTCGCGACGCAAGGAATACTGGATGTTTACGCTCTATAACCTGTTGGCGATCTTCGCGCTGGGAGCGCTTGGGGTTGCGGGCAGCGTATTGCTCGCATCCACAGGAAAAGTGTCCTCTGAAAACAGCGTGCCCTTTCTTTTTATTCCGATCGGCATTTACGCGTTGGCTGCCATCATTCCGAGTATTTCCGCCGCCACCCGCCGCTTCCACGATATCGGCAAGAGCGGCTGGTTTCTCTTCTTGCTTTGTGCGCTTGGTATCATCCCCATCGTAGGATTCATCTGCTCCATCATTCAGATCGTCTTCTTGTGTCAGGACAGCGTTCCAGGACCAAACCATTACGGACCCAATCCGAAGTTTCCCGAGCAGGGTGCGATGATGTTTGCCGGGATTCCGCCAGGCGCCATTCCCGCCGGCTACGTCGTGCCGCCCCAGCCTCCCGCCATGTTCGTGCCACCGCCGCCTCCAACTCAGGCGAGAGTGGGATTCTGCAAGAACTGCGGCGCCCGGTTGACCGACGGATCCCCGTTTTGCGGAAACTGCGGCACGCGCATTTGAGATTTACAGGTCTCGCGCGGCGACCAAAGCTTACTTTCGCCGCGCGTAGAGCAGGAATTCCCGGTTGCCCTCGGCGCCGGTGATCGGCGACGGAATCGTGCCCTCAACCTTCCAGCCAAGCGATCGGACACAAGCAGCCACTTTATTGACTGCCAGCTCGTGCGCCTCGGGGTCGCGCACAATCCCTCCCTTGCCCACATGCTCCCGCCCCGCCTCAAACTGGGGCTTCACCAGAATCACTGCTTCAGCGAGCGTTGGCGCCGCGGCCAGCACCGCCGGAACCACGAGCGTCGCCGAGATGAAAGAAACGTCGACAACAAGCAACGTTGCTTCCTGCTCCGAGCCGCCCCTCGCCAACGATCCGGGCTCGAGCAGGCGCGCGTTGGTGCGTTCCAGCAGGCGAACGCGCGGGTCGTTGCGCAGCTTCATATCGATTTGTCCAAAGCCGGTATCGACGGCAGTGACCTGCGCGGCCCCGTGCTGCAGCAGGCAGTCGGTAAAGCCGCCGGTCGAAGCCCCGACATCGAGGCAGGCGCGGCCCGTTACTTCAATCTCCCAATGGCTCAGAGCTGCGGCCAGCTTGAGTCCGCCGCGGCTTACATAGGCATTGTCCGGGCCAAGGAGCCGGATTTCAGCGTCGGCAGGAACCGCCGTGCCGGGCTTATCAATCTTTTGTTCGCGCACCAGAACCCTGCCCGCAAGAATCATTGATCGTGCGCGCTCGCGGCTGGCAACCAGGCCCCGCTCGACGAGCAGCACGTCGACACGCACCTTCCTCGGCCGCGCTTTTTGCGGCTGTGAGTTGCCGGTAGGTGTTTCTCGCTTACCCTCCATAGCCCAACAACTCCGCAAAGTGTAAAAGGGCCATTCCTGGTGCGAGGAATGACCCTTTGGATATTTCAGGTGCTCCGTCGCGCACCCTATGGAATCGCCTGGCACGCCGAAAGCGACACCAGCGATGCGCTGCCCGGAAGATTGCAAGGTTGCCCGTAGCCGGGAACTCGGCTCGTGTAATTGTTGTTTCCGCTTGAGCCGTTCTGGTTCGTGGTTCGTATGTCGATCGGCGTTCCTTCAAGCAGCACTGTCGTGTCGATCAAATCGGTGATCGTCGGGGTCGATTGAATGATCGTAATGGAGGGGCTGTCCGGCGAAGCGACATAAATCTTGGAATACTGGGCGTTCTGCACGTTGACGACCGTGCGCGGATGGCCGACAACCGTGAGCGTCTTCTCTACGGTGAACGTGTTGAGATTCACCACCGTCACCGTGCCGTTGCCTGTGCCGCTGTCGTCGTTTTGATTGGCTGTGTAAGCCTTGCTGCCGTCGGCGAGTACAGTCACGCTGGCCGGGTTGGGAGTGGCCGTGTTGCCCACCTTAATCGTCGTGACGCTTCCGAAGCCGCCCGTGACGGCGCCGCAAGCCGCATAGGTGGTGCAATTACCGGTCGTGTAGGTGTTGGAATCGTTGCCGTATTCATCCAGCGGCACATTCACTACGCTGATCGTTCCACCGTCGTAGTTGGCAACCACAAGTTGCTGCATCGCCTGGCTGTATTCGGCGTAAACCGGTCCCGAGCCTGCGGGAAGTTGAATGGTGGGATGGCAGGTGATCCACGTCCCATTCTGGTTTTGAAAAGGCGTGCAAGCGTCGGGCGTGTTGTTCTTGGTGTTGATCACCGAGATCGTATCGTCTCCGCGATTGAGAACATACAAGCGCTGAAGATCCGGAGTTTGCACGGCGTACACGGGACACTTGCCAACCGGGATAGCGGGACTGGTCGTGGTACTCGAAAGCTCGATCGGAGTCGCAACCCCCGTCGGCACGGAAGCAAAATTGGCGGGGTTGCTGCAGGTAATCTCGCCTGCCGCAGTATCGGGAACGTCCTGGCTAAGGACATAATCGCGTTGACCGCCGTTGGTTCCCACTCCAGCGACCATGACTGGCATTGTCGCGGGACTGCCCGCAGTGGCCACGGGTATCGCCAGCTTAAAGGCCTGGGGCGACCCGTTAAAAAGATCAGCTACGTCGCCGTTGAGGTCGGTCGCAAAAAGCACGTTCGATGGCGACATCAGGTTGACCGGCTCCGCCGCCGGAGGCAGTGTGGATTCCGAGACGTTCTTGGCCTGCAGGCTGCTTTGAAGTGCGAAGTTCGACAACGTTCCGTTGCTGTTGATGGTGTAGCCATCGGCGCCAACCGCATCGATCGTGAAAACCTTCGGTCCGGGGCCGATTGGCGTCTCGTTCATGATCGCGTCGCCGGAATAATCGATGATCGTGACCACTCCCGGGGTGCTGGTCCCCGTCGTCGAAACCACGATCGCGTACGACGTGGCCTGGGCCGGCGGCCCACTGGTTCCGATTGGAGTGACGACGGGCCTGTAGTTGTTGCCGCAACCACCAATGAGAGCCGCGACTGCCAGTGCAGCTCCTGCCTGCGCGAACAGCACACGCGCCGGGCATGACTTCATGGTAAAAAGCCTCATTCGGAATCTTTCCTGCTTTCCTGCTGATTGTAAATCACGGGGGCGGTGCGCGGGACGTAAACGGCCCGCCTTGAACTCCGACGCATGCGACGGAGAATCGTCATCGCAGGCCCGAACGGCGCGGACCTTTCTCAAGGTGTGGCAAGCAGTTAGGATGAGGCGTGACTCAAGATAACCTCTCCTGGCAATCGAAGTTGGTGTTGCTCGCGGTGCTGCCTTTCGCGGCCACGGGCGCGGTGCTTGCGTGCTTCGGGTGGGCCACTGTTTCCCCTGCAGTCGTGATTTGGACCGTGGGGCTAAGCGCACTGCTGGGGCTCATCACCTGGAAGCTGCGTGCGGCTACGCCGGCGGCCGCGGCCACTGGAGCTCTGATCACGGCAAGTCTGATGTTCTCGACCGCTGAATCGCCCTGCGAGCCTTGGCATACTGCCCTCATTCCTGTCCTCGCGGTTTCATTGCTGGCCTTCGCTGCCACGCGCGCCGGACGCCCGAAAAAGGAGCGGCTGGGCACCGCCGAGGCGCGCCACGGAAGGTCCGCCGCGCAGGTCGCTGCCAATCTGGGCCTGGCCGCGCTGGTCGCGAGCGAGCCAATCAAGATCTGGTTCCTGAATAGCCGGTGGCTTCCGCTCAAAGCCCACTCCGGTTCGCTCATGACTGTGATGGCTCTGGCCGCATTGGCTGAGGCTGCCGCGGATACCGTTTCGTCTGAGATCGGGCAAGTGCTCGGTGGGCGACCGCGCATGATCACTACACTTCGCGCTGTGGATCCGGGCGCCGATGGCGCGATCAGCGCGGTGGGAACGCTGGCCGGAGTGGTGGCGGCGGCAATCGTTGCCGGAGCTGGAAGCTGGGCCATGCGCAGCGATTGGCGGCTCTTCACTGTGAGCTGCGCCGGCGCCATCTTCGGACTCATCTTCGACAGTCTGCTCGGAGCCACATTGGAACGGAAGGGTTGGCTCAACAACGACGCGGTGAACTTTTTGTCGACTGCCAGCGCCGCAGCTTTTACGCTTCTGTTGCTGACTTTCTAGTCCCGAAGCCCCGCCAACTTGCTAACTCGCTGACTCGCGCGGAGCGCGGCTAACTTGCCAGGCGCTAACCTCGCTTGCTCCGCTAACTCCGCTGCCTTCAGTGCAAATGTAAGCGCCAGAACGTGTAGCTGAGAATTTCATGGGCAATGCGCTCCGCTTCCAGGGTCCTGTCGGTAACAACCGGCCGTGGGCGTGGCGAAGTGAGCACGTCGAGACCTTCGGCGGCGCAAATTGCGTGGATGCGGAACATGTGCGTGTCATCGCTGACCACCACTAGCCTGTGCAGTCCGTTGACGCGGGCGATGACGGCGATGCGGCGGGCCGATTCTTCCGTGTTGCGGCTCTCGGTTTCAGCAATGATCGACTGCTCCGGAACGCCCTTGCTGATCAGATAGCCGGCGCCAACGGAACCCTCGGTGTACTGGTCGCCGCCCGGACCACCCAATGTGATGATGAGCGGTGCGATCCCGCGATGATAGAGCACCAGCGCGTGGTCCAGCCGTGCGCGATAAACGGGCGAGGGCCGTCCGTCGTATTCCGCCGCGCCGAGCACGCCGATCGCATCCGCGGGAGCAGCCTGATCCAGATGCGCGTAGCTCTCAATCTGCACGTAGACCCAGCGGCACCACGCCAAAGCTCCCGCTACCAGGAGCAGAACGATCACGAGGATGAAGCGAAGAACCCAGTTTCGGCGCTTCGTCTTGGCTTCGCGCCTCATGCGCACCATCTTACCGCTGCAGGGTCATCACGATTTCATGAGTGGGGATCGCGCCTTCGCGCAGAACTTCCCATCGGCCTTCGCCGAGAGTGAGATCGACAATCGTCGTCGGTTGCGAGCGCCCGGTTGGGCCGCCGTCAATGATCAGCGGAATGCGTTCGCCAATCTGGTCGCGAACACAACCTGCGCTTGTACACTCCGAGGCGCCTTGTAAATTGGCTGAAGTGGCCGTGATCGGCAGGCCGAAGCGCTCCACCACGGCTCGAGGAATCGCGGCGTCAGGCACGCGCAGCGCCACGTTGCCGGTATTGGCCGTCGAGCGCAGCGGCAGCTTGGTTCCCGCGCGGACAATGATCGTCAAAGGCCCCGGCCAGAAGCGGTCCGCAAGCTTGTCCAGCTGGGGATCGGTGTCGCGCGCCAGCTCGTAAGCCTGCGACAGGCCCGAAATCAGCAGCGAGAGCGGCTTGTGCTTCTGCCGGGTCTTGATCTGGTAGATCTGCTCCACGGCGGCCAGGTTCACCGGATCCACGGCCAGGCCGTAAAACGTGTCGGTCGGCAATGCGACAACACCCCCCTTGCGCAGGCAGGAGACGATGTAATCGATCCGGTCCGGTTGGGGTTCATCGGGATGGACGCGCAATATCTCCGCGGACAAGAAAACCTACCTCGGTTCCCGAATAAAAGAAGAGGCTACAAATTCGGAAACTAACACAGCACTAGCCGTGGTGCAAGTTTCGAGATTCGCGCACAAGTATTCGGGACCGCTAAAACGCCGTAAAATCGGCTTGAGCAGCGAGAGGTCGCCGATTGATGCCAGTCCGGGTGGTGGAGAGCAAGCAGAATGCGCGCCTGAAGGAGCTGAGGAAAGCTCTGAGCGCGCAGGGCCGCGGTTCTGGCGCGCTTGCTGGTATCGAAGGACCCAATCTCATCGAGGAAGCACTGCGCGCCGGTTTGCGGGTGAAAACCATCTTTGTGGCGGAGGGAGCGGAACGCCTGTTGGATAAGCTCCAGGTGAAGCGGGACGTTGAGGTGCTGCAGCTGCCAAAGAAGCTCCTCGACCAGGCCCTGGCGACCGAGACACCGCAGTCGATTGCAGCCCTGATTGAACCGCCGAGTTGGTCGTGGTCGGATGTTCTCAACCAAAACCAGAAAAAAACGCTCGTCATCGTTCTTGCCGGCATTCAGGACCCCGGCAACCTCGGCACAATTCTCCGCTCGGCGGAGGCATTCGGAGCAACTGGGGTCGTCAGTCTGCCTGGAACCGTGAGCGCGTGGAATGCGAAAGCGGTGCGCGCGTCGGCGGGGAGCGTGTTTCGTGTGCCGGTGCTCGCGGCAGAAATCGACGAGTGCATCCCCCGCCTTCGCAGCGCCGGCGTGGCCATTCTTGCTACGCTCGCGCGCGCCGCTCAGCAAGCACACTCCGCGGATCTCGCCGGGCCAGTGGCTCTCATCATCGGCAACGAAGGCAGCGGCATTCCAGCGGAGATTGCTCGACAGGTTGACGGCGAAATCACCATTCCCTGCCCCGGCCCGGTCGAGAGCCTGAATGCGGCCGTCGCCGCCAGCGTGCTGCTCTATGAGGCTTCGCAGCAGCGTTTGAGCAAGCCTTCCGGCAACCCGCAGCACTCCTCCAAAAAGTCAATCCGCGGAACGGGGCTCGCGCAATGAACCTCTTCGACAACGAGCCCGAGCTTCCACATCTCGCCTCCAAGGGTCTGCTCCATGCAATAGAAGTGGGCGGAGCGCCATTAGCGGAGCGCATGCGTCCGCGCAACCTGGATGAATTGGTTGGTCAGGAGCATCTCGTCGGCCCCGGCAAGCCGCTCCGCGTGCAGATCGAACACGATGATGCCAGTTCGATGATCTTTTGGGGTCCGCCCGGCGTGGGCAAAACCACCCTCGCCAAGATCATCGCCGAAACCACCAAGGCCACCTTCATCGAGTTCTCCGCCGTCACCAGCGGCATCAAGGAGATCAAGCAGGTGATGGCCGACGCAGCGAAGGCCTCGCAGATGCACTCGCGCACCATCCTCTTCGTCGACGAGATTCACCGCTTCAACAAAGCGCAGCAGGACGCATTCTTGCCCTACGTCGAGCGCGGCACCATCCGCCTCATCGGCGCGACCACCGAGAATCCTTCGTTCGAAATCATCTC
This sequence comes from uncultured Acidobacteriaceae bacterium, assembly GCA_963762905.1. GTDB lineage: Bacteria > Acidobacteriota > Terriglobia > Terriglobales > Acidobacteriaceae > Telmatobacter. Next base: position 94,074 of record CAVXMJ010000004.1, read on the forward strand.
CGCCCTCCTCTCGCGCTGCCGCGTGTACGTGCTCGAACCGCTCAAAGACGAGCAAGTCGCCAGCCTGCTGCGCCGCGCCCTTGCCGACAGCGACCGCGGCCTCGGCGCCATGCAGCTCACCGCGGACGACGATGCGCTCGAATTAATGGCCGGATACTCCAGCGGCGACGTCCGCAACGCGTACAACACCCTCGAAGTTGCGGCGCAGCTCGCCATGGCCGACTCTGAGGATGCTGCTTTGAAAGGGCACGACTTCAGTCGTGCCAATGGCGAATCGGAAATCTCCGGGGCTTCAGACCCTGAGGCAAGCTCCTCCCAATCCAAAAACCGCATCACGAAAGAAATCGCCGCCGAAGCAGCGCAGCGCCGCGTGCTCATGTACGACAAAGCCGGCGAAGAGCACTACAACCTGATCTCCGCGCTGCACAAGAGCGTGCGCAATTCCGACCCCGATGCCGCACTTTACTGGCTTGGCCGTATGTTCGCGGGCGGCGAAGATCCGCTCTATCTCGCGCGGCGCATCGTGCGTATGGCCATCGAAGACATCGGCCTCGCCGCTCCGGAAGCGCTGCATCTTTGTTTGTCGGCCAAGGAAACCTACGATTTTCTCGGTTCGCCTGAAGGCGACCTCGCATTGGCCGAGGCCGTCGTCTACCTCGCTCTCGCGCCAAAATCAAATGCCGTCTACACAGCTTTCGGCGCAGTCCAAAACGACATCGAACACACGCGCCAGGAGCCCGTCCCGCTGCATCTGCGCAACGCTCCAACAAAGTTGATGAAAGATCTGGGCTACGCCGAAGGCTACCGCTACGCGCACAACGAAGAAGAAAAAGTAGCCGACATGGATTGCCTTCCCAGCTCACTCAAAGGCCGCAGCTACTACCACCCCACGCAGGAGGGCCGCGAGAAACAACTCGCCGCCCGCATGGAAGAGATTCGCCGCATCAGAATCGGCAAGCAGAACAAATAGTTTCCTGGCCCTCACTCGAAATCTTTAGTTTGAAAAAGCCTCCGCCCCGATCGCAATGGTCGTGCTAGAATCGGTGCGCCAATTGAATCGGCCCTATGAATGGTTGCGACAAGACGATGAAAACAGTCCTGTCATGTCTGGTTGCGGTCGCCTCGTTCTCGAATAGCGCGCAGCTGACGGCCCAGGCTTCTTGTCGAATCAGCGTTCCGGTGATCGCACTCGCTTCCGGGCCAACCGGCGGAATTTCTGCAAATGAACTTCGCGCGAAAGTGAAGGGCAAGGAAATTGCGATCAAGGAAATAGAACCTCCGCCTGCAACAAGGCGTTTCGTTTTTGTCCTCGACCGCAGCGGAAGCATGACCGGCCCAGGGGAGACGGGCCACAATCTCGACCCTCTGGTGAAACGCGGCCTTGATAGCGCCATTTCCGAAATCGCGGCCACCGGCGCAGTCGCATTCTTAACTTTTGCGGGTCAATACGCCCAGCGAACCGAGTTCATGCCACCCGACGTAGCCCAAGGAAAGATCGCTGAAATGTTGGCGTGGGCACCAAAAGCGAAAGCGATCCGCACAACACCCCTTTGGGACAGTATCGATAAGGCGGGCAAGATGCTTTCACCCCACGAGCCCGGCGATGTAATCGTGATCGTTTCCGACGGCATGGACAATGCAAGCGATCTGAGTCTATCGGATGTTGAGAAGGAGCTTACGAGAGCGGGCATTACCGTTTTGGCTATGATCGCTTTTAATTCGCCGTTCGCGCCGGCGAGGGGTGGTCCACCGGATTTGATTGCATTGACAAAAGCGACTGGAGGAACACCTGCGGTCATTCATATCTTAGCGAATGCCGGGCCGGTCCTGTTGCTTCCCGGACCGTTCCCCCTGCCGGATCCGAGGCCAAACGCCGAGCGGCAACTAAATCCGGATCAGCTCATTCCTCAACTTGCACACCAATTCTCGTTGGATTTGGAGTTGCCGGCCTTTCAAAAACCCGAGGAGTGGAAGCTTACGATCAACTCGCCAGAAGCGAGGAGAAACATCGATCTCCTCTACCCCCGCCTACTTTACCCCCGCTGTTCAGCCCAATAATCCGATTTCGAGCCTAAGTCAGGTTTCGCGCAGCCAAGCGGAATAATGCGCTTCAGCGTTCAGTCCTCCCGCTTCGGCGTATTCCCCTTCTTCGCGTCCCCGGTTTCCTTTTGCTCGTCTGAGCCCGTTGAGTCCGAGATACTGACTGTACCCAGCGAGTCGTTCACCATCTCGTCGTCCACAACGCCGTCATCTTTCTTATCTTCCGTTTGGCCGCCGGGCATTTCATGCGTAGGCTTCGTTTTTGCGCTCATTGCGCCTCCTCCGTAGTTAGATGCCTACGGGCAAATGGCGTCGATCACTCCGAAGTTTTGTAACAAGGGCACGGCTTTAGCCGGGCCGAAACACGATGCAAGAAATCTGGGGTTTTAACCCCTGAGGAATAGTGCCTACTGTGGTTTGGACGAATCCGGCGCAGCAGGGGTTGCAGGGTGCGCCACGTTGGCCACCGCGTCCGTCACGATCCCCGGCGTGAGCACCTGCGGCAAAAGCTGCGGCGCGCTTTGTCCCGGCGTATACAGCGCATAGACGGGTACGCCGTCCCGGCCCAGGGCACTCAGCGCCTGCGTAATCGCTGGATCCTCGCGCGTCCAGTCGGCACGAAACAGCGCGACGTTGGCCGCAGCAAACGCCTGCGCGACTTCCGGCCGATCAAGAGCCACGCGCTCGTTCACCTGGCAACTCAAGCACCAGCTCGCGGTGAAGTCGACAAAGACCGGCTGGCCCGCTGCAAGTGCGTGTTGAACCGCGTCAGCGGACCACGGTTGCCAATCGCCCGCGGCCGCCGCGCTTCCACCCGACGATGCCGCCGGCGCAGAAGACGGCGCTGCCGCGAACTCCTTCGGCGCAACAGCACATGCCGCCACAACGACGGCCACAATCAATACCGCGATCGAAGTCGCCCACCCCTTCGCAGGCCAGCGCCCCAGGAACCACCCCGCAATCGCGAGCAGCAGAAACTCCGTCAGCAGCGCAAGAAGCAATCCCGCTCCATAAGCTCCGGCAATCACCCACGCCAGCCAGATCACCGTTCCGAAGATCGGCACCGAAACGGCTTGCTTCAGAATGTCCATCCACGCGCCTGGCCTGGGCAGCAGACGCGTCCACGCCGGTTGCAGCGTGAGCGCGACATACGGCGCGGCGAGACCAAGCGCGAGCGCCGTAAAGACAGCGAACGTCACCGCCGCGGGTTGGGCAAGCGCGTAGCCGATCGCCGCTCCCATAAACGGCGCTGTACACGGAGTCGCCACAACCACAGCCAGCACCCCCGTGAAGAAACTGCCCGCATAGCCTTGCTTCGCCGCAAGTGAGCCGCCTGCGCTGGTGAGCGTCAACCCAATTTCAAATTGCCCCGCCAGCGAGAGCCCCAGAAAAAAGAGCAGACCTGCCATCAGCGAAAGAAAAACCGGCGACTGGAACTGGAATCCCCAACCGAGCGTCGCGCCGGCCGCGCGCAACCCGAGCAGCAACGCCACCAGCGCCCAGAACGAAACAAGAATCCCGGCCGTGTAAACAAATCCGTGCGCGCGCAGTTTGTGCTTCTCTTCGTTGCCGGAGTTGACCAGTGCCAGTCCCTTCAAGAACAGCACGGGAAAAACGCAGGGCATCAGGTTCAGCAGAAGCCCGCCTAAAAACGCCAGACCAACAATGCGCACAAGCGCGGCCAATGAAAACGCCTGCGCCGGAGCCGGAGCCGCAACAATTCCCGGCAGCGCCGCGATCTCGTAGTTTCTCCCGGCGGATAATTCGATTACGCCCTTCAACTGCGCCGGATTTGCTGTCAGGCTCGCGTCTTTTTTCAGGTCGAGAATCAGCCCCGTGGCCGTCGGCGTGACCGTCTGCGGCGCAGGATTGTCGACGATATTTTGGTCTTCAGGAAAAAACTCGGCCTGCGTCTCGCGCTGGCCGGTCGAAACCGCGAGACGAAAACCTGTTGCGGTCGGCTGAAAGACCGACGTATCGCCTGAAGGCAGTGACGCTGGAAGCCGGTTCGCGAGTCGCAGCCATAGATCGTGATCGGGACCATCGTACAAACTGATATCGCTCGGCGCGGGCGTTAGTACATCCAACGTCTCTGTCAGCTCCGCTTTGCCCGGAATGCAAACCTCGCGGCAAACCAGCCAATTCACGCGCGCGTCGAGCGTGACCGTGCTCCCCGGCGTCAACCCCGCCGACAAAATGTTGAAGGGCAACAGCACTTCATTCTCGTAGCCGTAATCCATCAGCGGGCCTAGCGGCAGGCGCTCTGGCGCCGGAAACTCCAGCGGAGTTGCTGTGACACCTTTCGGCAAAGTCCACTTGATTTGCGGGGGCTCGCCCGAGTCGCCCGGATTCAGCCAATACACATGCCAGCCCGGCTCCAGCTTGAAGTACAGGCCGGCCTCAGTGGTTCCTCCCTTCGTGGGCAAATGCGGGATGGGAAAAACCAGCTGCACATGGACGCGCGCGGCGTCCGCGGAATTGGCTTGAGCCGGCACCGGCAACGCCGCGCCGACAATCAACGCCAATCCGATGATGGAGGAGAGGAAGCGCACAGAAAGTTGAACCCCAATCTCTGAAACCAGACCGCTGAAACCTGTACCCCGTCTTTCGACTCAGTGTATCGGACGAAGGTTACAGAAATGTCGGCGGCAATTGCCTCGGTTCGGATTTACTTTGAAAGCCTCAGCGGGTAGGCCGGGGATTCATCCCCGGCATTGAGCCCACGAGAATTCGGTTCGGACTTGCTTTGAAAGCCTCAGCGGGTAGCAAGCTGTTACGAAACCAGTCGAGAATTCGGCTTTGTAACAAGGGCACGGCTTTAGCCGGGCCGCAAGTGGCGTAATGTCAGCGCTGGGCTTTAGCGCCTGCCATTTCAATTCGTCAACGATGACCGTGCTTGTCGAGTTTCGTAACAGCCTGCGGGTAGGCCGGCGATTTATCCCCGGCAATTAACGCATGAAAAAACGATGGGCTTTAGCCCCTGAGGGATGTTTGCTCCAACTCATCGCGGCTGCCCCCGGTCTCGTCCGCCGCTGCGGATGAGACCGGGGATCGCACGAATCGGCTGACCTTCTGACCCGCTTACTCGCCGGCCCGCTTGGCATGCTCGCGGTAAATGCAGTCGTTCTGCACGCACTTCACTCCGGCGGCACGGGCGCGGGCAATGGCTTGGTCGTGAATCACTTCGTCCTGAAGCCACAGATAGGGAATCCGCAAGCGAATCACGTCGTCGACGATCGCCGGCACGTTTTCTGAAGCGCGAAACACATCGACCAGATCGATCCCCCGCCCTGTTTCAGCCTGGGCGGCGGCCTGTGCAACGTCGAGGCCCGCGTAGCAGCGCATCCCCAGGATTTCTTCGAGTGCGGGATTCACCGGGACAACGCGATAGCCGTGCTCGGCCAGGTAGCGCCCAATGTTGTAGCTCGCGCGCCATGTCTTATCGCTCATGCCAACGACAGCGATAGTCTTCGCATTGCGCAGCATCTCGTCGATGATTGCCGGATCGTTGTCCATATGCGGAAAATTAAGAATTCACGCTCCTGTGTTTCCTTGTAGCGCCGGCGTCCCGCCGGCTGTAGTGCGGGCGTCCTCGCCCGCACTCTCTGTTCTCTGATCTCTTTTCTCTCTTTTTACACGTCCAGCTCGTCATCCGCACTCGCCGCCACCGCCGTCCCGCGGCGCTTCGCCAGCAGATATCCGCGCAGAAACGGTTCCAGGTAGCCGTCGAGCACCTTGTCCACATCACCAACCTCGACCTTCGTACGGTGATCCTTTGCGATACGGTAGGGCTGCAGAACATACGAGCGGATCTGCGACCCGAAGTTGATTTCGAGCTTGGAGTCTTCGAGCTTCTTTGAAATCGCGCGCTTCTTTTCCAGCTCGTACTCATAGAGTCGCGAGCGCAACATCTTCATGGCCTTCTCGCGATTCTTGTGCTGCGAGCGCTCGTTCTGGCACTGAACCACGATTCCCGTGGGAAGATGCGTCATGCGCACGGCGGAGTCGGTCGTGTTCACGTGCTGCCCGCCTTTGCCGCCCGAACGATACGTGTCGATCCGCAGATCTTCAAGTTTCAAATCAACATGAATCGTTTCGTCGATCTCCGGCGAAACATAAACGGACGCAAACGAAGTATGGCGCCGCTTGGCAGAGTCGAACGGCGAAATGCGCACCAGCCGGTGCACGCCGCTTTCGCCGGCAAGCTGGCCGAATGCATTTTCGCCGATGATGGTGAATGTCGCGGACTTGATGCCCGCCTCTTCGCCATCCTGGTAGTCGTTCATCTCCGTTTTAAAGCCCTGCTGCTCGGCCCAGCGCAGGTACATGCGCAGCAGCATCTCAGCCCAGTCCTGGCTCTCGGTCCCGCCCGCGCCGGGATGCACCGTCACAATCGCATTCAGCCCGTCAGCCTCGCCGGAAAGCATCGTGCGAGCCTCGAGATCTTCGGCGAAAGCCCCCAGCTCCTTGATGCTCTTCTCCAAATCCAGAAGAACATCCTCGCCCTCGCGCCCCAGCTCAAAGTAGGCTTCGATGTCGCCGGTGCGCCGGACGAGCTCGTCGTCGTCGCGCACCAGGCTTTCAAGCCGCTTGCGATCGCGCATGATGGGTTTCGACGCTGTGGGGTCGGACCACAACGCTGGATTGGCAAGCTTGGTTTCTATTTCGGCGAGTTCCCTGCGGATGCGGGCAGGGTCAAAGATACTCCCGCAGGTCGCGCACTTGATTGCGCACGGGAGCGTATGCGAATTCGAGATCGTTCAACGACATTTTGCTCTTATGACCTGGCTTTGGATTCGAAATGAGAGAGATGCCCCTCTCTGCTACTCAAGGCTATCACCGCCAGGCGAAAAGCAGCTTGGTCTTGCAATCCGCTTAAAGACCTTCACACAGTCGGAGTGACCAGGGGCGTTCACGCAGCAGGAGGGAGCAAGGACCTTCACGTCGTCGGAGGGAGCAGGGGCCTTCAGGCCCCTGAACACGCTTTTCAACGTCCGGCCTTCAGGCCCGGGCGTGTCCCTGCTTATTCCGTGGTTCAGCCCTTTCGCGCAAACCTCGTCCTCCAGCCCAAGTCACAATCAGCAAGCTCAGCACTGCACACAGCCATGCAAACACGTCGCCATGAGCCGTGTAGAACGTAATGCCGTCACGGAAGCTGAACTCCGCCGGCAATGCGTCAACCTCGTGCCGCGGAATGCTCTCGCGCACGCGGCCGTAAGGATCGATCGCGGCAGTCACCCCTGTGTTGGTGTCGCGGAGCAGCCAGCGGCGATTCTCGACGGCGCGCATGCGGGCCATATTCAGGTGCTGCCACGGCGCGCTTGTGTCGCCGTACCATCCGTCGTCGCTGATGTTCACCAGCACTTCGGCGCCGTTGCGCGCAAGCTGGCGCACTTCGTCGGCAAAAACCGCTTCATAGCAGATGAACACGCCGTAACGGTGACGCCCGCCGCTTTGCGTGTCGAGGACAAAAACTCTGTGATCGCTTCCGCGCGAGAAAGATGAAACGCGGCCGGTGAGCTTGTGCGCAAACGTCAGCAGATTCTGGAAAGGAATGTACTCGCCGAATGGGACTAGGTGGATTTTGTCGTAGCGGCCGACCAGCTGCCCGTCTGCCGCAAAAATGAATGCGGAGTTGTAGTCGTCCCAGGCATTTTCCTCGCGCGAGAAATCGCTGCCGATCCCGCCAACAACGAGCGGCGCCTGCGTGCTCAGCGCAATCGACCGCATGGCCCCCTTGAAGCCCGTCTGGACGCCGAAGAACGGCGCGGGCGATTCCGGCCACACAACCAGGTCGGGATGCGTGGGATACGGCGGACAGATGATCTCGCCCGTTGGCGCGCCGGTTTGCGGAATTCCCGCGATATACGTTTTGCATTCTTCGCCGGCCAGGCGCTTGAACTCGGCGATATGACGGTCCCACTCGGGTCCCTGCCAGCTGTCGCCCCCGCCCACATCGAGATTCGGTTGAATCAGGACAGCAGTTGCGGTGGGCTCTGTGTTGGGCGCCGGAACAAAGAGGCCTGCATAACCGGAGACGAATAAAACCGACCCGCACGCAACCCACGCCCATCGGCCGCCAAAGCGGCTCTTGGCCCCTCGCTCAACGAGCAAACCACCCGCAAGCAAAGCATTCACAGCAACAAGAACGAAAGTAATCCCGTAGACGCCCGTGAACGGCGCGAGTTGATTGATGAGAGCGTTATCGATCTGCGAGTAGCCAAGCTGGTCCCATGGAACGCTCGTGATCCGCGCCGCCGCCAGGTCAAGTCCGGTCCACAGGAACGGCGCAATCACCAGCGCCATCCGCGTGGAGCCCGTCGCCCGCCGAACCAGCACCAGCCCCAGCCCGAACAAACCGAAGTAGAGTCCGAGCACCAAACTGAATCCAAGTGTCAGCAACTCCGGCGCAAGCGGTGGCATGTCGCCGTAATGCATCATCGTGTCGCGAATCCAGTAGCAGTTGCCCACGTACCACAGCACGCCGCATAAATAGGAAATCAAGAACGCGCGGCGAAGCGGATGCCGCCGATCCGACTCCGCGCCCGAACCCGGGTGCCCCACTCTCGCGACGTCTTTGTCTTTGTCGCCGGAGTCGGAGAGCAGCGCCCAAAGCAGTGGCACGAGCCCAACCCACGCAAAGACCGAGCGCCATGGAGGCATGGGCCCGGCAAACGGGAAAGGTAACTCGAGCAAACCAGCGGAAAGTCCCGCGGCGGCCCATCGTTTCCAGGAAGACTGCATACTGGGCCGAGTGTAAAACATTCGGGTTGAGATAGAATCGACATCATGGTCCTGGCCGTCGCTGCAATTCGCGTGCTTGAAGCGATGTTCTTCTTCGGGATGATCGGGTCGGCAGTCGTGGTGCTGATCAGCTTCGTCGAAGACGGCAAAGAGCTTTTCGGCAAAGACTGAATCCCTCAGTCCTGCCCTTCCGCGCCGGCGTTCGCCCGGCGAGCGAATCCCATTGGACCAAAACGATACCTCTTGAGGATTCGGCTGCCCATATCGCGCGTAAGCGTCTGGATTCAGAGACTTGATTCGGGTCTTGCCGCCACCAAAATGTGCGCGGACGCGCGCGGCTACGGTCTACGCATCAGCGAATATTTATTTCTCATTGACACTGCGTTGATTGAAAATTAGACTCGTCGCAGAGCGGTGGTTTCGCTCAAAGGATTCTTGACCACCGGCTGCGCCTCGCCGGTCCCTTCGCGATGGCCTCTACTCGAACGACCGTAGCCCCTCCGACTGACCGTGTGCGACTCATCGTCGCCTCCTCGGTGATGCTCACCTTCATCTCCTTCTGGCGCGCTGCCGCCATCGTCCTCAATGACTTGGGCTCCTCTGCTTTCTACGCCGGCGGCATCGCCGAGCAAGCTGTGGGGGCAGCCGCTCCCTGGTTCATCCTCGGCATCATGCTGTTCAGCTTCGCCGTGCGCGCGGTCTACGTCGAGAGCTGCTCGATGTTCACCCGCGGTGGCGTCTACCGCGTGGTCAAGGAAGCCCTCGGCGGCGGATTCGCCAAGCTCAGCGTTTCAGCGCTGATGTTCGACTACATTCTCACCGGGCCAATATCCGGCGTTTCCGCTGGCCAGTACATCACCGGCCTGGTCAACGAGCTGCTCAATGTCGCCAACCATTCGCACTGGCTGCCGCCTGCCCTGATCAGCGCAAGCGGCCAACCGATCCAGTTCGACATGAATTACACCTCGGCGCTGCTGGCCGCCGTCGTCACCATTTACTACTGGTGGCAAAATATCAAGGGCATCGAAGAGTCCAGCGACAAGGCCCTGCGGGTTATGCAGATCACCACGGTGATGGTGGTGATTCTGTTCATCTGGGGCACCTACACCGTGTGGATACGCGGCGCGTCGCTTCCGCCGTCGCCCATCCCCTCTCACCTCAAGTTCAGTGACGATGCGCTTGGCTTCCTGCGCGGCAGAGGGTTGCCGATCTTCGGCTTCTTCGGCATCCTCATGGCTTTTGGCCACTCCATTCTCGCCATGAGCGGCGAGGAAAGCCTGGCGCAGGTCAATCGCGAAATCGCGCATCCCAAGCTTAGAAATCTGAAGCGGGCGGCGATCGTCATCGCCATCTACAGCCTCATCTTCACCGGCGGCGGCACGCTGCTGGCTTCCATGCTGATCCCCGCCGCGCAGCACGCTGCCTATCAGGACAATCTGATCGCCGGCCTGGCCATGTACATGGCCGGACCGATGTTTTGGCGCATCGCCTTCCGCATCTTCGTGGTGGTCGTTGGATTCCTGATTCTCTCCGGCGCCATCAATACCTCGATCATCGGCTCAACCGGCGTGCTCATGCGTGTCGCCGAAGACGGCGTACTCACCGACTGGTTCCGCAGGCCGCACCCGCGCTTCGGCACCAGCTACCGGATTGTCAATCTGGTGTTCATCATGCAGATGTTCACCATCATCGCCAGCCGCGGCAACATCATCATGCTGGGCGAGGCTTACGCCTTCGGTGTCATTTGGTCGTTCACCTTCAACGGCCTCTCGATGCTGGTCCTGCGCTGGAAGTATCACGGCGAGCGCGGCTGGAAGGTTCCACCCAATATCCGCATCGGCAAAACCGAAATTCCGCTGGGGCTGCTCTCGGTTTTCATGGTGCTGCTGTCGGTTGCCACCGTGAACCTGTTTACCAAATCCATCGCCACCATCAGCGGCGTCATCTTTTCCATCGTGTTCTTCATTATCTTCACCATTTCGGAGCGCGTAAATCTGCGCCGCCACGAGCAGACCGCGCGGCAAATGAAAGACCACTTCCAGCTTGAGCACCAGGAGACGATCAGCCGCGAGTCCACGGCCATCCGCCCCGGCGCCGTCATCGTGACCATGCGCGATGCGGCAAACCCGCTCGCCTTGAAGTGGACGTTGGGGCGAACCAGTACCGTGGATCGAGACGTGGTTGTCGTCAGCGTGCGTCTCATGGGCGTGGGCGGCCCGGAATATCTGAGCGCCGAGCAGCAGAGTTTCAGCGAGCACGAGCAAATGCTTTTCACCAAGGCGGTCTCGGTTGCCGAAAGCTTCGGCAAGCGAGTCTCCCTGCTCGTGGTGCCCGCGGGCGACGTGTTTGCCGCGCTGGTGCAGACGGCAAATTCACTCGAGGTTGAATCGGTCGTTGCCGGACAGTCGAGCTCCATGACCGCCGAGGATCAGGCCTTCCACATGGGACAAGCCTGGGAAGCGCTGCCCGAGCCCAAGCGGCAGTTCAACTTCTATGTCATCGGCGCCAATGGCGAGACAAAGGTTTTCTACATCGGCCCGCACGCGCCTGCACTCGGCCCTGAAGACGTGGAACTCGTTCACCGGCTATGGCTGAACATGCGCCGCGATCCTCTGGCGGCGGATCTCCATCACAGCGACATCATCACCTACGCGTTGACGCGCCTTGCCGGACAATATGCGCGCGAGAAGCAGGAGATCCTGCGCGACCTGCGAAACTGCCGCGCCGGCGGATCACGCACTCCGATGAAGCTCGGTGCGCAGGACTCGCACGGCCCCGACGAAGTCGTGCCATCGCCGCGCGCCATCAAGCAGACGAGAGACCAGTAAGAAGCCTGAGATAAGAGAAAAGCGATCAGAGATTTCTGTTCCCTGTTCTCCGTTCTCTGTTCTCTGTTCCCTGTTCTCTGTTCCCTGTTCCCTGCTCTCCGTTCCCTGTTCCCTGTTCTCTGTTCTCTGTTCCCTGTTCTCCGTTCTCTGTTCTCTGTTCCCCGTTCCCTGTTCCCACCGCTAAACGGAGATTTCATCTCCCGGCTTCCAATTCACAACTTTCACGCCGGGCGCAACCAGCGCCGCCAACTCCGCCGGCGTCCCTTTGAGCGGCGGAAAGGTGCCGAAGTGGATGGGCAGAACAGTATCCGGCGCAAGCAGGCGGCAGGCGAGCGCGGCCTGCTTCGGGTCCATGGTGTAGTAACCGCCAATAGGCAGCATCACGATGCGCGGCTGGTAAAGCTCGCGTATCAGTTGCATATCGCCGAAGACCGAAGTGTCTCCCGCGTGGTAAAGCACCGGGCCTCCGGCGACCGCGAGCACGAACCCGGTAGCGACACCCGTGTAGTGCGTGCCCTTGTCGTCGGCTGCGCCCGCGGAGTGCTTGGCTTCGACCATCGTCGCGGTCACGTCGTTCAAGTTTACTGACCCGCCAAGGTTCATACCCATCGTCTCCGTCACTCCCTGCTTGGCGATGTAGTCGGCCAGCTCGTAGATCGCCACCACGGTCGATCCATGCTTCTTTGCCACGGGCACGGCGTCTCCAATGTGGTCGCCGTGGCCGTGCGTGCACAGAACATAGTCGATCTTCGCAGGCAGTTCGAATCCCTGCGGGTATTTGGGGTTGTGCGCAATGAAGGGATCGATCAGGATGTTCGCACCCTTCGGAGTCTGAATCAGCACAGTGGCATGGCCGAGCCATGTAATGTGCGTTTCCTGCGATTTGCTCATACGATCTCCGAGAAGAAATCAAATTGTAGGTGATCTACGGCACTTGGCAGCGTGGAGCCAAAGCCGGCAGCTCTTCGCCTTTCGATTCTATCTCCGCTCTCCCATCCGCCTCTTTCCACCCAGCACAAACATGGGTGCCCCATCCACGAGGTCCCTACTTCCACCCAGCACAAACATGGGTGCCCCAGGTCCCTCGCATTTGGGGACCTGGGATACCACGAACTCAGTGGGTGCCCCACCCTCGCGACGCTTTTGTTTTTGTCGCTAGGGTGGGATACCACGAACGCCAACTTCGTAATGTCATTCTGAGCGGAGCGCGGCCCGCAATCGAAAAACCTGCCTTTCGTGTCGCTCACCCAGCACAAACATGGGTGCCCCAGGTCCCTTGCATTTGGGGACCTGGGATACCACGAACTCAGTGGGTGCCCCACCCTCGCGACGCTTTTGTTTTTGTCGCTAGGGTGGGATACCACGAACGCCAACTTCGTAATGTCATTCTGAGCGGAGCGCGGCCCGCAATCGAAAAACCTGCCTTTCGTGTCGCTCACCCAGCACAAACATGGGTGCCCCATCCACGAGGTCCCTACTTCCACCCAGCACAAACATGGGTGCCCCAGGTCCCTCGCATTTGGGGACCTGGGATACCACGAACTCAGTGGGTGCCCCACCCTCGCGACGCTTTTGTTTTTGTCGCTAGGGTGGGATACCACGAACGCCAACTTCGTAATGTCATTCTGAGCGGAGCGCGGCCGCAGTCGAAAAACCTGCCTTTCGTGTCGCTCACCCAGCACAAGAAATGGGTGCCCCCGGTCTCGATTTTGAGACCGGGGATATCACGATTCCGCCATTTCCCTATCCCGCCATCTCACCATCCTCGAAAATCTCCTCAATCTTCAGCCCAAACAGCCGCGCCAGCTTGAACGCCAGCGGCAAGCTAGGATCGAACTTCCCCGTCTCAATGGCATTGACGGATTGTCGCGACACCTCCAGCCGCTGAGCCAGATCCCCCTGCGACCAGTCCCTCTCCGCGCGCAAAACCTTCAGCCTGTTCTTCATCGGTACCTCAGCTTCAGCACCAGCCTGGCGATGCACGTGATCAGCATGAACATCGGAAAGACAAACATCAGCTTCAGGCCCTTCGCCAGTTCAAACTCCGCCAGAGATCCCCAGAATGTGATGACGGTCAGGGTCGCCCCAATGCCCCACAGCATCGCCTGGACCCAGACGGCACGCTCAAACTCGTCCTGCTCCTCTTTCAGGTAGAGGCCGAAGATGACAATGAATGCGACCCCCAGGAGCGCCAACAAAATAGCGGGAACGTACGCCAAAACTCCTGTCAGATGGCGATAGCCAATTCCCCAAATCGCCATCGCGATATTCGCCACAAGCAACGGCATCATGAAGAACAGCACGCGGTCTTCCATGTGATCCCTTGCCGGATTCTTGATTCGGTCACACATAAGCGGTCTCCTTTCGAATCGAGCCTATTGCACCATTCGCGCTCAGTACCTCCACAGGCGGCAGGAAATCTCCCTCGTCTTGAAAGGGCACGACGAAGCGTCGCTCTTCGGGACAATTGGACTTGCAGTGCATGACTGGTCTCCTTTACATATTGACAAGGAAACATTACATTCGATCCGCGAGCCTGTCAAGTGTCATTGACACTTTTCGGAGAAATTCCCGCCCTCTTATGAACGTGTCAAGACCCCTCAGCATGCCGGCCGCTTTGATCACATTGGCTAACTTGCTGATTTATAATTCACTTATTCACTCTTTCACCTCTTCACTTTTCTCCCCCAAGTTTGCCGATTATTTCCCCGGTTTGGCTACACTGGTCTCATATGCAGCCAGCCTGCCAACTCTCGATCACGCGCAAACGCGGCCAATCCGCCAGGACGCAACGACCCCTGCGGTTTCCCGATAGCGCAGACTGCCATACCCGCCCCTTCCTTCCGGCAGTCAAAATGAGTCGTCTGCCTTCCGAAGAGCCCCAAAACAACCGAATGAGTGATTTTCCTGCTCCAAGAATGGTGCAAACTGCATATAAGTTGTTTATAATCAACACATTTTCATCAGAACCATCGACAAATTTCGTCCATTTTAGTCGAGGCCATGCTCGATTTCCGGCAAAACACTGCCATTTTCCGGCCCCAGGACCGCTCGCGTTTCCGCCACCGGCCACCAGCCCTCCAGGCCCTGTCCACTGTTCACTGTCCGCTGTCCACTGTTAGGCTCAATCCGTGGGCTTCCAGGACTTCCTCGGCAACACGGCCACCGTCACGCACCTCCGCGAGAGCATTCGCTCCGGCCGCTTTCCTCACTCCATGATCCTCGCCGGCCCTCGCGGCGCCGGCAAATACACGCTGTCCCTGATGCTCGCGCAGGCCGTCAACTGCCTCAATCCCACAGAATCCGACGGCTTGCCCGACTTCTGTGGCCGCTGCTCGAATTGCGTGAGAATCGCCGCCTCGGCCAACCTCGAAGCGCTGGTCGATGAAGCCGTCGACGCCCGTGACGATCTGCGCGAAACCGACAAGCGCGAGACGCGCATCCTCATCCAGACGCATCCAGACGTGCTCGTCATTCCGCCCGACCCGCCCCAGCTCATGATCAAGCTCGGCCAGGTCCGCCAGGCCATCCACGTCGCCTTCTACCGCCCGCCCGCCGAGGCCATGCGCGCCTTCACCATCTTCACGTCATCCGCCTTCATGAAAGAGGCAGCCAACAGTCTGCTTAAACTTCTTGAGGAACCGCCCGATCACACGTCGCTCATCCTGCTCACCGAGAATCCGCAGGAGCTGCTGCCCACCATTCGGTCTCGTGCGCTCATCCATCGTCTCGGCGCAATTCCCGCCGCCGACCTCGAGTCCCTCCTCGCCCGCCGCCGCCCCGAGCTCAAATCGCAGGACCGCGCTCTCGTCGCGCGCCTCGCCATGGGCGCTGTCGGCCGCGCGCTCTCGCTCGATCTCGCCGCATACCTCACCAGCCGAGAAGACGCGCTCGTGATTCTGCGCACGGCCATTCGTGAACCCGACTACTCCGCTCTCTTCCATGCCACCGAAAGTTACCGCGCCGGCGCCGATGGCCATGAGAAAACCGTCAATCTCCTCCGCGCCCTCTCCAGCCTCGTTGAAGACCTGCTCTTGAACGTGGCCGGAACGCCTGCGCTCATCCGCAACATCGACATCGCTGCCGAGCTATCGCGTCTCTCTGAAGGCCTCACCATCGACTGGATTGACTCCGCCGCCCGCGCCCTCGTCCAGGTCGAACAAGGCATGCGCCGCAACCTGCTGCGTTCGCTCTCAATTGACGCCATGGCCGTCAGCCTGGCCGCAGCAAACAGCGCCCTCTAACCGCAGTCCACCGTCCTCTGCTTACTGTTCACCGTGCACTGTCCGCTGCTCACTGCTTCCGCTTGACGCTCCGTCGGAATGGCCGCAGAATAGGAGTGCAACCCCCAATTCGCGCCACGCATCTTCTTGAATAACGAGCTCTCCTACTGAGTGCAGTGACGTCGGGAATCGTATATCCCGATCGCGCGGTACTGCCGTCGGCTTTCACCCTGGGAGCCCGGTTTTGGGTCACGATTTAAAGCCGTCGCCGTACGTGTCGGCTGCTTGATGCACTTTTCCCGGGCAGTTTGTGTCTGCGGATGTTTGAGTTTTCGGCTTTCGTTCTTCGCGGAGGGTCCTTCCCCATGAGTACGCCATCAATTTTGCCCGCATCGCACGTCCTCGAGCCCGGCCAACTCCCGGCGCGAAAAAGAAAAAATCTCCCCGCCCCGCTTCCATTCCGTTTCCCCGCGCAGACCGTCGACAGCGCAGCGCCCAATCGCCACGCCGAGCTTTTCTACCTGCAGAAGCAGATCCAGTCGCAAACTCCAATGGTGATTGTGCTTGAAGACGGTGAGCGCGTGGACGGCTGTATCGAATGGTACGATCGCAACTCGCTCAAGGTCCGCGGACGCACCAAGACGCTCATTTTTAAATCCGCCATCAAGTACATGTACAAGCTCGGCGACAACGGGTAGAGACAACCTCAATTACCTGTCATCCTGCACGAAAAAGGGGTGCCCCATCCAAGCTTCGCTTGGGTGGGATAGCGCAGACCCGATTCCCCGCGCTGTCATCCTGAGGTCGCCGCGGCGACCGAAGGATCTGCGGTTGCTTTTCGCAATCTTCCCTCCGCACGAAAAAGGGGTGCCCCATCCCCGGGGCCCCCACAGACAGGTCCTCGTCTGTGGGGTGGATCCAAGCTCCGCTTGGGTGGGGTAGCACGAACTCCAACTTCGCGATGTCATCCTGAGCGGAGGTCGCCCGCAACTGCGGGCGGGCGCAGTCGAAGGATCTGCATTTCGGCCTTCCGCTTTTGGAGCGAACTTCGGATACACCACACTAGAAGCTAATCCCTTGTTCCCTTGGTCCCCGCCTTTAGCAGCCTATCCCGAATCGCCATTCCAATCCCCTCCGCCGAAGGCAGCGGGCACACAATTACCATGCACCCCGCCGCATCGAGCGCCCGCAGTCCGGCATAAAGCCCGTGCGCCAGCGTCTCCGGCGCGTTCCAATTGCCCCAGGCATAAATCGTTGCGGCCTTGATTTCCTTGGGCGTCATGATCCCTTCCGGCAGCATCACGCCCACGAGCTCACCGCACTCAACGCTGGCTGCGGCCACCAGCCGCGCGCCCAGCTCTTCGCCGTGTCCCTCCACCAGCACCAGCCGCGCACGCGGAGCGTAGTGTTTCAGCCCCACTCCGGGCGAAGGCAGCGCCTCTCGCGGCGTCTCTCGCAACGGCTCACGGCTCCCGAATTGCTCCACCGGTCCCGCGATCTCCGCGATCTGTTCTGCCGTCACCGCGCCGGGTCTGTAGATCGTCATGGGGCTCGTGCACGGGTCGAGCACCGTCGATTCCACGCCGCGCAGCGTCGGCCCTGCATCGAGCACCGCGTCAATGCGCCCATCCAGGTCGTCGAGCACGTGCTCGGCCGTCGTCGGGCTCACGTGCCCAAAACGGTTCGCGCTCGGCGCCGCCACCGGAACCCCAGCGCGCCGGATCAATTCAAGCGCCACCGGGTGCGACGGCATGCGCACACCCACCAGCGGCCTTCCCGCCGTCACCGCGTCTGGCACGGCGTGCGTTCGCTTCAGCAGCAGCGTTAGCGGCCCCGGCCAGAATGCCTCCATCAGCCTCCGCGCTACCTCCGGAATCTCCTCAACCAGCCCGTCGAGCATTGCCTGCGACGCCACATGCACAATCACCGGATCCCATACCGGCCTGGACTTGGCCGCGAATATCCTCTCGACCGCGAGGCGGTCCAGCGCATTCGCTCCCAGCCCATACACAGTCTCCGTCGGAAGCGCAACCAGTCCTCCGCCGCGCAGAATCCTCGCCGCACGCTCCAGCGCCTCGCGCGCCTGAGGCGTTTCCAAACGGTCCGCATCGACCTTGAGCCGCAGCGTCTTCACTCTTCTATTCTCGCCTCTGGCACCACTCGCAACAGTTCTGAAACTGCGAATCACGATCCACGACCCACGATTCACGAGTCTCTCGTCTTATACTCACCTTGTCCCATGCCCATCGAAACCGAGATCAAATTCCGCATTGCCGATCCCGCCGCCCTCGCCGGGCAGCTGGAATCGGCCGGCTTTCGCCTGGAAACCCCGCGCAGCTTCGAGAGCAATACTCTCTACGACACGCCCGACCGCCAAATGCGCGCCCGCACTGAAATCCTGCGCATCCGCAACTACGCCGGACATTGGACGCTCACGCACAAGCGCCTTCCCGCCCCCGCCGCCTTAGGCCCCGGTCATTCGGATAGCGATCGCCACAAGCATCGTGTTGAAACCGAAACCTCGGTCGCGCACGGCGGCGCGCTTGCCGAACTGTTTCTCTCTCTCGGCCTTGTAGCCGCGTTCCGCTATGAAAAATGGCGCACCGAGTGGAGCGATGGCGAGGGCCACTGCGTCATTGATGAAACGCCCATCGGCAACTACGCCGAGCTCGAAGGCACTTCCGATTGGATCGACCGCGTGGCCCTTCGTCTTGGCGTCGATCCGGCCGGCTACATCGCCCTCAGCTACGGCCGCCTCTTTGAACAGTGGCGCACGGAGCACCTCAGCAACGCCGAAGACCTCACCTTTTCCGCCATCGCCGCCACGCCTCGATAGTTCGCCACAATTGGTTCCCGCGAAAATTGATCCTTCCTTTTTTGTGCAGGTGACCTGTGTCGCGGACCTGTGCTTCCGCCCGCTTCGGACAACCGCGCATGTTCCGTTGGTAACGGATTCAGCCTCATCAATCGAGCCGCGACTCCGATATATGAGTTGGGTCTCATTAAGACTCCTGGAGGACAGAATGAAACATGGAAAATCGATTCGCTCCGCTCGTGTTTGGCGCGGGGCGGAACAGGCGATGCTTCCGTTGGCCGCATTGGCGCTTGCGGCTGCAATGGCGCTCCCTGCAAGGGCAGGAGATTTCCCGAGGATGAAGATACATGGGTCGCAGGCAAATCCGGCCCCGACCTACCCTCTGGTGGCAAAGAATATGAAACTCTCCGGCGAGGTTTATCTTGAGGTCGTCGTGGATACTCAGGGCAACATTCAAGGTGTGCGGCCCACCGCAGGCCCCTCCATTTTGTCTCAGGCCGCCGCGGACGCGGTCCGCCAGTGGAAATTCGCTTCCGGCCCATACGATCACGTGGTGGTCGTTGCCTTCAATTTCACCAACCCGTAAACTCGCACTCCCGGCGGATGCCGCAATTCACTCCGGCGATGTTGCTGCTCGAGGACAGCAGCATCGCCCTCAATGGAGCCCCCTCTTTTCCCTTGCCCGTGCTCTGCTCCGACGCACTTTGGCTTCATCCCCATCAAAAGCTTGGAGATCCTCTCCCGCGCCCCTCCTTTCACACTCCCCCGAAAGCGTCATAGCAAGTCCCATATCTGCAATGAGATCGCTTAATATAGACCTTTGGGAGTCTTTTGTTTGCTATGCTGCAAGCCTCGAGGGATACCGCCATCCCGGACGTGACCAATCTAAACGTCGCGCTTCTCGGTCCAGACGAACAACGCCGCAAGGTTGTCGCCGGCGCTGTCTCCAAGCATCCCGGCCTCAAGCTGCACGAATTCTCGTCTTTCCCACCCCGGCTTGAGGACCTTCCCAAGCGCCTCGCCCAGGCCTACGATGTTGTGATTATCGACGTGGACAGTGAGCCGGATTACGCCTTCGCTCTCGTCGAAAGCCTCTGTGCCAGCGGACGCGCGTACGTCATGGCCTACACAGCAAACGCCGATATGAAGCGCGCCGTCCAGTTCATGCGTGCCGGTGTCCGCGAGTTCTTTACTCTGCCCATTGATCCCAACGAAGTGTCCGCCGCCCTCACTCGTGCTGCGGCGCCCCGCGCCACGCCCCCGCCACGCGACGATGGCAAGAAAACCGGCAAATTGTTTGTCTTCCTCGGCTCAAAGGGGGGCTGCGGCGTCACGACGCTCGCATCCAATTTCGCCCTCGCGCTGGCTCAGGAGAGTGACAGCACCACGCTTCTCATCGATCTCGGGCTGCCACTTGGCGATGTGGCCATCAACCTCGGCATCATCACTGAGTACTCGGTTGTTACGGCGCTTGAGAATCCCCACCGCGTGGATGCCAGTCTGCTCTCCACCCTGGTCTCCAAGCACAGTTCGGGCCTCTCCGTTCTTCCTGCGCCGACGGATCTGTCAGACGTGCAGGCCACCAAGGAGGCCGTTGACAAACTCCTGACGGTCACGCGCGAAATCTACGACTATGTCGTCGTCGACATTGGATCGAGGATCGATCTGATGGACTCAACTTTGTTTGAGGAATCTTCCACCGTTCTCCTCGTCACCCAGGTGGGCATCTCTGAAATGCGCACCGCCAACCGCATGATCCTGAAGTATTTTGCCAAGCGCGATGAGAACCTGCAAATCGTCATCAATCGCTATAAAACCAGCGACTCGCTCTTTGACGAAGCTCAGATCACCAAGGCTCTCACCCGGTCTGCACAATGGCGAATTCCCGACGACTATGCCGCCGCGCGCAGAACCCGCGAAACCGCGACTCCCATGGTCATGGTCGATTCCACCATCTCCCAAACCATTCGCTCCATGGCCAAATCAGCCGCCGGCCTGCTCACTGAAAAGAACGAAAAAAGAGGCTTCTTCAGCTTCCTTCGCTAAGAAAACCATCGACCCGGGAAACTGGTCGATGGTCCCTCGTTCCCTCGGTCCCTTATTCCCTGCTCCTACGCCCCGTGGCACTTTTTGTATTTCTTCCCGCTGCCGCACGGGCAGGGATCGTTGCGGCCTGGCGTTTTTCCCGTTCTGCGCTGCGCGGTCTCGCTTCCATCTCCGCCGCCCTGCCGGCTCGCCACCGCGAGTTCCTTCTCCTTCTTACGCTGGAACTCCCTCTCGAGCGCGTCGATGGTGGTCGATGGCTGGCGCGTCGAAATCGCGATCTCTCGCGGCGCGCCGTCGCCAGTGATCGGCTGTGCGGCACTGGCTACGGGGGGAGCCTTGGGCACTGTTCCGCGCGGCCTCGGAGCCGCATCCATAGGCTGTCCATCCGGCCCCAGGATCTGCATCCGGAACAGGAACCGCACCGTGTCTTCCTGGAACTTCAGCATCATCGCTTCGAACAAATCGAAGGACTCGCGCTTGTACTCGACCAGCGGATCGCGCTGCGCGTAGCCGCGCAGATTGATTCCCTCTTTCAGGTGATCCATCGAGAGCAGGTGATCCTTCCACAGCCCGTCGATGACAGTCAGCATCACCATGCGCTCGTGGTGGCGCATCGTCGCCGCTCCCAGAATCTTCTCCTTGGCCTCATAGCCCTCGGCCAGCTTGGCAAAGATCTCCTCGCCCAGTTCGTGGCGGTTCAGCGTCTCCGGCTTGATGCCCGAGGCCGCCAGATCGAATCCGAAGTGGTCGACCAGCTTTTCGCCGAGGCCCTTGAGGTCCCACTGATCCTGCCGGACGCGCTCGCCGGCATATTCATCGAGAAGAGTGCTCAGGATTCCGCCGACATAATCCTCCAGAATCATCTCGCGCTGCTCGACGCCCTCAAGCAGTTGCCGGCGCAGGCCGTAGACCGCCTCGCGTTGCTTATTCATCACGTC
Source organism: uncultured Acidobacteriaceae bacterium (assembly GCA_963762905.1). GTDB lineage: Bacteria > Acidobacteriota > Terriglobia > Terriglobales > Acidobacteriaceae > Telmatobacter. Next base: position 115,708 of record CAVXMJ010000004.1, read on the forward strand.
GTCGTATTCCAGAAGGTGCTTGCGCGCTTCGAAATTCTGCGCTTCCACGGCCTTTTGCGCACCTTCGATGCGCTTGGTGATCATCCGCGACTCGATCGCCTCGTCCTCAACCATCACCCGCTGCATCACGGTGCCGGCGAATCCACGCGCGAAGATGCGGATCAGGTCGTCTTCGAGCGACAGAAAAAAACGCGATTCGCCGGGATCGCCCTGGCGTCCGGCGCGCCCGCGCAGCTGGTTGTCGATGCGCCGCGATTCGTGCCGCTCCGTTCCCAGGATGAACAGCCCTCCGGCTGCGATCACCTGGTCGTGCTCCAGTTGCGCGGCTCTGGCATGCACATGAAACGCGCTGGCCCAACCTGCTTCGGAAATCTCGAACTCCTGCCCCTGGTAGTAGAAGCGCTGGAATCCCGCCGGCGCCATGGGATTGATGGCGCCCTCGGCCACGCTGATCGCACGCGCCTCTTTCTTGTCCACCAACTCCTTGCGGGCCATGAACTCCGCGTTGCCGCCGAGCAAAATGTCGGTGCCGCGGCCCGCCATATTCGTCGCGATCGTCACCATGCCACGGCGACCGGCCTGCGCTACAATCTCCGCCTCGCGCTCGTGGAACTTCGCGTTCAGCACCACGTGCTTCACGCCCTTTTTCTGCAAAATCGCCGACAGCCGCTCTGACTTTTCAATGGATACGGTGCCCACCAGCGCCGGCTGCCCTTTCGCATGCAGCTCCGCGATGTTGTCCGCCACCGCTTTGTACTTTTCTTTCTCGGTGCGGAATACAACGTCGGGATTTTCCAACCGCCGCATGGGCCTGTTGGTCGGAATGACTACAATCTCGAGCTTGTAGATCTTCTCGAACTCGGCAGCCTCGGTCTCCGCCGTTCCCGTCATGCCGCTCAATTTTTGATAAAGGCGAAAATAATTCTGGAACGTGATCGTGGCCAGCGTCTGGTCTTCCTTGCGGATGTTCACGCCTTCCTTGGCCTCGATCGATTGGTGCAGTCCGTCGCTCCAGCGCCGCCCGGGCATCAGCCGGCCTGTGAAAGTGTCCACGATGATGACTTCGCCGTCCTTCACCACGTAGTCCACGTCGCGCTTGTAGAGCGCGTGCGCCTTGATTGCCGTCTCCACGTAGTGCTTCAGTTCCCAGTTCTCCGCGTCGGCAATGTTTCCGATGCCCAAAGCCTTCTCGATCGTCTCCCACCCGGAATCCGTCACGCCGATCTGGCGGCTTTTCTCGTCGACGAAATAATCGCCGCTCATGTACTTTTCGCCCTCGGCGAGCCGGATACCCAACTCCTGCTGCCGCTGCGTGTCGCTCCATTCCACCTCTTCGCCCATCTCCAGTTGCGGAATGATGTGCCGCACGCGCGCGTATTTGTCCGTCGTCTGCTCCGTCGGCCCTGAGATGATGAGCGGTGTCCGCGCTTCGTCGATCAGAATTGAGTCCACTTCGTCCACGATGGCGTAATAATGCCCGCGCTGCACGCAATCCTTGATTTCGAACTTCATGTTGTCGCGCAGGTAGTCGAATCCGAACTCGTTGTTCGTGCCGTAGGTGATATCGGCGCCATAGGCGGCGCGGCGCTCGTCATCGCTCAGGTCGTGAACAATCACGCCAACCGTCAGCCCAAGGAACTCATAGATCTTGCCCATCCACTCGGCGTCGCGCTTGGCCAGGTAGTCATTCACCGTCACCACATGCACGCCGTGGCCGGCCAACGCATTCAAATAGCAGGCCAGCGTGGCGACAAGCGTCTTGCCTTCGCCCGTCTTCATCTCCGAAATCTTGCCCTGGTGCAGCACCGCGCCGCCGATCAGCTGCACGTCGAAGTGCCGCATCTGCACCGCGCGCCAGCCCGCCTCGCGCACCACGGCGAAGGCCTCGGGAAGAATCTCGTCGAGAGCTTCCTTCTCGGTCGCCTTGATTTCCTCTTTGTCGGTAATTCCTTCGAGCTTGGCCGCTATCCGCGCCTTGAACTCGGCCGTCTTGGCTCTTAGCTCTTCATCCGAGAGCTTCTTGGTCTCCGGCTCCAGCACGCTGACCTGACCCACAATCGGCGTCAGGCGCTTGATGGCACGTTCGTTCGCTGTACCGAAGATTTTGGCTAACAACTTATCAAAAAACACAGGGTTCTCCGCTTTCTAGTGTAAATGGAAGGGGTTAAGCCGCGATGAGCGTCCACCGAGCTTTGACGTGTATGCAGACAGCAAAAAACCCCCGGCAGTTTCGCCGAGGGCTTTTTCTTCTGGCTTTGGAGCCGATTAGTTGGAGAACAACAATACTCCCGCCGCCTTCTCGTCGGTTGCGCTCTCGTCCGCGCTGACCGGCCGATAGAACAGTTGGTTCGCGTCGAGATAGACCTCGAGGAAGGCCGGACGATCCTGAATGTGCCCGGCGATCAGCGCCTCAGAAAGCGGATCTTCGATGTACCGCTGCAGCGCGCGACGCAACGGACGAGCACCGTAGCTGCGGTCGACCAGAGTCTTGTCGAGAATCCACTTCTTCGCGTCGTCGTTCACTGAAATAGTGATCGACTTCTGCGCCAGGTTGGCGTTCAACTGCTGCACGAGCAGCTCGACGATCTGGAGCAGGTCGGCGTCGTTGAGCGACTGGAAGAGAATCACCTCATCGAGACGGTTGAGGAACTCGGGGTTGAAGGTCTTCTTCACCTCGTTCCTTACCAGCTCCTCGACTTTATCGCTGACGATGTCTTCGCGATCGCTCTGGAAGCCGAGGCCCTGCTTTTTCTGCAGGTGCCGCGCGCCGATGTTCGAGGTCATGATGAGGATGGTGTTCTTGAAGTCGACGGTGTTGCCTAGGCCGTCGGTCAACTGCCCATCCTCAAATACCTGCAACAGAATGTTGAACACGTCGGGATGTGCTTTCTCGATTTCGTCGAGCAGGACGACCGAGTACGGCGAGCGCTTGACACGCTCGGTCAACTGGCCGCCCTCCTCGTAGCCCACGTATCCAGGAGGCGAGCCAATCAGCTTCGACACCGAGTGCTTCTCCATGAACTCCGACATATCGAAGCGGATGAGCGCCTTGTCTGAGCCGAAGAGGAAGTTGGCCAGCGTACGCGCCATTTCTGTCTTGCCTACACCGGTTGGTCCAAGGAACAAAAAGCTTCCAATCGGCCTGTGCGGTGACTTCAATCCCGCTCTCGACCGCCGGATTGCCCGTGCCAACGCCGAAATCGCCTTCTCCTGCGAGATCACGCGCTTATGCAGCTCTTCTTCCACGCGCAACAGCTTTTGTGTCTCTTCTTCCTTGATGCTGGTGACGGGCACGCCGGTCCAGCGGCTGACGACATCTTCGATGTCCTCGCGGCCCACAATGCCGGCTGCCGAATCATCGAGGTGGTACTTGTCGCGCAGTGCGCGCAGGTTTTCGCGCTCCTTGCGCTCTTCGTCGGAATAGAAACGAGCCTTCTCGAATTCATGGTTGGCAATCGCCGAATCCATGCGGTGCACGATGAACTTGATCCGCTTCTGCACCTCGGTGATCTCTTCTGGCAGTGAGGTCTGGCGCAGCTTGACGCGCGCGCCGGCCTCGTCAATCAAATCGATGGCCTTGTCAGGCAAAAAGCGATCGGGAATATAGCGATTGGAATGCGAAACAGCGAATTCCACCGCCGCATCGGTATAGCTGACCGCATGAAACTTCTCATAGCGGTCCTTGATGCCCATGATGATCTTGATCGCCTCTGCCTCGTTCGGCGGCGGAACCTTCACCGCCTGGAAGCGCCGTTCCAGCGAGCGATCTTTTTCAATTGACTTACGGTATTCGGCCGGAGTCGTTGCGCCGATGCACTGAATCTCGCCGCGTGAGAGAGCCGGCTTGAGGATGTTCGCCGCATCCAGCGACCCCTCCGCCGAACCAGCGCCCACCAGCGTGTGCAGCTCGTCGATGAACACGATCGAGTTCTGGCTCTCCATCAGTTCCTTCATGATGGTCTTGAGGCGCTCCTCAAATTGGCCCCGATATTTTGTTCCAGCCACGATGAGCGAAAGATCGAGCGCCAGCACGCGCTTGTCAGCCAGAAAACTCGGCACTTCGCCGTCGGCTATCTTCTGCGCAAGGCCTTCGACGATCGCAGTCTTGCCCACGCCGGGCTCGCCAATCAGCACCGGATTGTTCTTGGTGCGCCGGCACAGAATCTGAATCGAGCGCTCCAGCTCCGCTTCGCGCCCAACCAGCGGATCGAGCTGCCCGTCCATCGCGGCTTGAGTGAGGTCGCGGCTGAACTCCGCAAGCAGGCTTGACTCACGCTGCCGCTGCTGCGGCGGCGCCTTTTCCTGCGTTACGCGCGCCAGCTCATCGCGAATCTGCGTCAGCTTGAGGCCACGCTCCTGCAAAATTTCCGAGGCGAAGCACTTCTCTTCTCGCAGCAGTCCCAGCAGCAGATGTTCCGTTCCAATATGTTTGTGTCCCAGCCGCTCGGCTTCCTCTGCGGCATAGGCCAGCACCCTCTTGCATTCGTTCGAAAGCGGAAGGTCGACGCTCGTCGACACCTTCTCGCGGATGGTGGTGTGCGCTTCAATTTGCTTCCTGATCGACTCCACTGAGGCGTGCGAACGCAGGAAGCGGTTGGTCAATGCCTTGTCTTCGCGTAGCAGCCCCAGCAGTAAATGCTCGGTCTCGATATAAGGCGACCCGAATTGGCTGGCCTCATACCGCGCAAAGAAGATCACGCGCCGCGCCTTCTCCGTATACCGCTCGAACATGATGTGCTCCCCCCCGTTTTCGGGGATTGTCCCAGGTGCTCGCTTGCAGTAGCCGTCCAGTCGTTTATCCGGCCTCGGCCCAACCCGCGCTCACCCTTCCGTTGCTTCGCCGCCGGAGCCTCTTGAAAGATATCGCCGTGCTCCGAACAGCTCTTTTGGATGGTCTTGTTTCCCCTTCCAACCCGTCGTCAGCCTGTATTCTTCCGCCGACTCCCACCCGACCTCTCAAAGCCTGAACTGGAGAAAGTGCTTTTCAGGCCCGTACCTATAAGACTCAAAACAGGGCAAAAGTGCTGCTTTTTCTAACGAATAAGTCCAGCTTGCGGTGCATTTGGCCCCGCGTCAGTGACCTGGATCAGCCTTCCGTTTTCGAGCTTCAGCGTCCGCTGGCATCGCCCGGCCAAATCCATGTTGTGCGTAACCACAATCGATGTCAGTCCGTGACTCCCATGCAATCGCTCAATCAAGTCAAAAACCCGTCCCGCCGTCACGCCGTCCAGGTCGCCCGTCGGCTCATCGGCCAGCAACAGCCTCGGTCCGCAAACCAGCGCTCGTGCCAGCGCCACCCGCTGTTGCTCGCCGCCTGAAAGCTCTCCCGGCCGATGGTCGCCGCGATCATCCAATCCCACTTCGCCCAGCCACTTCGCCGCCGTCTTAAGCGCTTCAACTTTCTTCATATTCCGCGCCAGCAGCGGCATCGCCACGTTCTCCAGCGCCGTAAACTCCGGCAGCAAATAATGGAACTGCCAAACGTATCCAATCTCGCGATTTCGAAATGCTGCCGCCTCTTTCGCGCTCAGTTTCGCCACGTTGGTTGAGGCGCAGTATACAGTTCCCGTGGAAGGCGCATCAAGCGCGCCCAGAATGTGTAAAAGTGTGCTCTTTCCTGCACCCGATTGGCCGACAATCGCCACCATCTCTCCAGCCTCAACTTCGAGGTTCAGATCATGAAACAGATCGAGCGCGCCACGCGCCGTCTGGTAGGTCTTGCTAAGGCCCTGAACTTGAATGACCGGAGATTTGTCGGCGTCTGATCCGCCCACTCGCGACTCCGGGTCCCGCGTTGCACGGGATGCCTGGGGAGCAGCCGCTGAAGGGGTTTGCATCATCCGGTTAACCTTTATTTTACAGGACTCCAGCCGCCCGCGGCACATCCCCCAAACCGGGCAGCGGCGAGGCACCACCAATGACACTTAGGGCGGTTACCACCGGCCTCCGCATGCGCTCTCCCTCACTCCCGAGTCCCGGGAGCAGCGTTGCCCCCGGATGTAGCGCCGGCGTCCTCGCCGGCTGTAGTGCGGGCGTCCTCGCCCGCACACTCCGCCAATCGCCAAACGCAACAAGGCGGAAGCCGCTTCGCGCCAGCTCCCGCCCCATTGCTTGCCGCATTTCTCACTGCATTTACCCGCGCCTCATCCCCACTTCTTGCCCAGCGCGTCAAGATTCGCCTCACCCAGTTCCTGGGGCGTCATCGCCACCCGGAACTTGACCTCAGCGTTGAAGTTCAGGAACCACGGCTCGGCGAGCCTGGGAACGTCGGATGGCTTGGCCACGTCGACAATTAGAATCCCACCGCGCTTGCCGTTTTGCTCGCCAAAGTAGGCAGCTTCAGGCTTCGCATCGTCGAGAATCTTCTTCCTGCTTGAGCTCACCGAACCGTTTCGAACTGCTGAATTGAATGGTTCAATCGGGAATTCAACGTGCATGATCATCCGCATCGTTCGACCTCCGGGCGCTCTGAATTTCCCCGGGGGATGAGTGAGCACCAAAGCCCGAAAGCTAAACCACCCAAGCGAAAACAGTCAAAACAATTTTCACACCATGGTCGACACAAATTCGCGCCCCTGGCCCGCGAAGCGGGCGCAAGAAGGTAGCCCCAGGCGTGAGCCTGGGGTTGAGTCGCGATCCGTGACTACCAGCCCGCTTTAGCGGGCGAAAGAACCGCCGAGTCCGCATCGCAGTTCGAACCTAAGTCCCGCCACGCTTGCTATCATCGAATCAAAGGCCGTCGCATCCTCGCTCGCGCCGCCATCATTCCTCATTCTCATGACCAGCGCCTCCCAAGCCGCCTCGTCGTCTGACCTCGCCGTCAATTCCGCGCCGCACACCCTTCACGCTCCCGCTCCCGGCGTCACCGCCAACCTCATCCACGACCTGCGCGAGTTCTTCAAGGTCAAAGTCGTTGGCCTTGTCCTCGTCACCGGCTGGGGCGGCTTCTATCTGGGCTCGATGCAGTCCGGGATCTCCACCTTGCAGCGCGGTCTTCTCGATACGCTTCTTGGCATCGGCCTCATCTCCGCCGGCGCAGGCGCTCTTAACCAGGCGCTCGAACGCACTTCCGATGCGCGCATGAAACGCACCGCCGACCGTCCTCTCGCATCCGGCCGCTGGCCGCTCTCCGTCGGAGTCCTCGGCGGTCTGGCTGCCGTCGCACTCGGCGCGGTATGGCTGGCGCTGCGCACTAACCTGCTCACCGTCTCGCTCGCGCTGCTGACTGCCTTCACATACGTCGCCATCTACACGCCGCTCAAGCGCGTCACCAGCATGGCCACCTTCATCGGAGCATTTCCCGGCGCCATGGGCCCATTGCTTGGCTGGACCGCTGCTCGAGGACGCATCGAGTGGCCGGGCGTCGCGCTCTTCGCCATCCTTTTCGTCTGGCAGTTTCCGCATTTCATGTCGATTGCATGGTTGTACCGCGAAGACTATGCCCGCGCCGGCATTCGCATGTTGCCTGTAGTCCAGCCTGACGGATGGTCGACCGTCGTCGAAGCTCTCTTTTACGCCGTCGTCATGATTCCTGTCTCGCTGGCGCCCTGGTGGCTCGGCGTCACCGTTTCAATCTACCCCTTCGTCGCCACCGCGCTAAGCCTCGTCTACCTCGCCTACACCATTCGCTTCGCCCGCATTCTTCGCGCCAAGTCAGAGGACGAAAGCCGCAAGCTGGCCCGCGATCTGCTCAAGGTGAGCGTCATTTACCTGCCGCTGCTTTTCACCACGCTCATGCTCTGCGCCCGCGCGAAAGGTTAGCGCGCATGACCATCGCTGCCCCAACCTCCGCTCCGCGCTCCTCCACCGGCCCCGCCATCGCCGTCATCATCGCCATCAGCGCCGCCGCCTCGCTCTTTCTTTTTTGGCTCATCTATATTCATCCCGCCGCGGCCGCCAGCTCCCAATACGCCTTTCTGCCGGCAATGAACGCGGTCTTCAATGGCCTCGCCGCCACGGCACTCCTGATCGGCTACACCTTCGTTCGCGCGCGGAAAATCAAGCAGCACCGCGCGTCGATGACCACGGCCTTTATCTTCTCCACGTTGTTTCTCGTGGGCTACATCGCGCATCATGCGTTGCATGGCGATGTCCGCTATCCGCTCCACGCCGATTACCGCACGTTTTATCTCTGGCTGCTCGCGAGCCACATTATTCTGGCTGTCATCGCCCTGCCTTTGATTCTGGTTACGTTCTTCTTTTCGCTCTCGGGCCGCATCCCGCAGCACCGCCGCATCGCCCGCTGGACCTTTCCCATCTGGCTCTACGTCTCGGTCACGGGCGTCGTCACCTATGTCATGCTTCGCCTCGCGCTGGGATAGAATTCGGTCATGGCAATTGCGGGAAGAATCCTCGTGGCCCTGGGCGCGGGACTGCTGTTGCTCGCATTGTTCTTCTTCCTCAGTAGTGCGATCGGCCCGAGAGATGGCTGGGGCCCAAGCGGCGCGAGCTTTGGTTTGCTCGTTGCCGCGTTCCCGGGATTGCCTGGGATCTCCGCACTCCTTCTCGGAATCTATCTGGTGCGTCGATCCCGCCATGCGTGACCGCCTCCTCAATCCTCAGCCAACCTCTAAAGACGACGGCACGCGCCAGCTTCTCCAATGGGGCAGCTCCATGGTTGGCACGGGGGTGCTCTGCGTGCTTCTGCTGATCACGGTTTTCGGCGGATACTCGCGGCTGGGCGCCAGCACTAACACCGGCTGGTTCGCGCTCATCGTTGCTCTCATGTGCATCCCCTTCGGACTCATGCTCCTCGCCCTCGGCCTCGCCAAGTGGTTAAAGAACCGCCGTGACTCCCGCTCCGCGAACGACAACCGCTAGCCCCAGCCGGAGCCTCGCGACCCAGACACACCACTCCTCCCATCCGAGACCTGCGCCCGAATTGAAAACCGCTTAGCTCTTGAAGAACGCCAGCAGTTCGGCGTTGACCGTTTCCGCTTGCGTCGTGATCATGCCGTGCGGGAAGTCCTTGTAGGTTTTCAGGGTTCCGTTCTTCAGCAACTTCGCCGTCAACGGCCCGGATGCGACATAGGGAACGATCTGGTCGTCTTCGCTGTGCATCACCAGCACGGGAACCGTGATCTTCTTCAAGTCCTCAGTGAAATCGGTCTGGGAGAAGGCCACAATGCCGTCGTAATGCGCCTTTGCGCCACCCATCATGCCCTGCCGCCACCAATTCCAGATCGCGGACTGAAGGGATTTCACCCCAGGCCGGTTGAAACCATAGAAAGGCCCGGTTGGCAGGTCAAGATAGAACTGCGAGCGATTCGCCGCCAGTTGCGCCTGTAGATCATCAAACACTGCCTTGGGAAGTCCCAGCGGATTGGCCGCCGTCTTCAACATCAGCGGCGGAATCGCACTGATCAGCGCTGCCTTGGCCACGCGGCTTTCGCCATGCCGCCCCAAATAGCGCGTCACTTCGCCGCCACCCGTCGAGTGCCCCACGTGAATCGCGTTTTTCAGATCGAGATGCGCGGTGAGAGCCGCCAGGTCGTCCGCGTAATGGTCCAGATCGTGTCCATCGGCGGTCTGTGTAGAACGTCCGTGACCACGCCGGTCATGGGCAATCACGCGGTAACCGTGCTGCAAAAAGAACAGCATCTGCGTGTCCCAGTCGTCGGCCGATAGCGGCCATCCATGGCTGAACACGATGGGCTGGCCACTTCCCCAGTCCTTGTAGAAAATTTCCAAACCGTCTTTCGTTTTGATCGTAGGCATGTAACCTCCTTGGGGATGGGGATCGAACGTGACTGATTAAACCACATTCCTGTAAATGGAAATTCAACAGGCCCGCCCGCGATCTCGCCTTCAGCCTGAGGCCCAAATCCGCTCCACTCGCTCGCGCAGGTATTCTTTCCAACTCTCCGGAAACGCCTCAACCGCGAATGTCTTCTCAAGCGTCGCCACATCGGCACTGCTATATCGTTTCGCGGTGTACAAGCGAACTACCTCTGAAATGGGCACGCCATTCGGGTCGCGGCTTATCGCCTTCATCTCATCGCCCGCGCCCACCACACCTTCGCGAGTCACGGCCAGGTAGAACCCCGTGCGGCCGCTTGCCAGAAACCGCCTGACCATATCGTCGAATCCAAATCGTATCCCAAGTTTGTAGCAAGGCAGCCGCGGTTGCGTCACCACCACTTCCGCCGAACCAACTTGAAACCTGTCGCCAAGTTGCACCGACTCTTCCGACGAGCCAATCAGAGTCAAGTTCTCTCCGAACACCCCCATCGGCAGTTCACTGTCGGGCAATTCTCTCTTCCAATAGTCGTAGTGTTCCAGCGGGTAGCAGTACACGGCCTTGTATTCTCCGCCATGAACCGTCAGGTCTGCCTGGCCGTCGCCGTCCAGGTTGCGCTTGCGCAAGGCAACGCGTCCGTTGACCGGCACCTTGTAGATTCCGGTGGACACGGTTGTCCCGTGCCACATCACCTCGCGTGGAAGCCCGATGTTCAGGGAAATCACTCTCATGGTTCTATCCTCCTCGACCGCGGTGCCGCCGTCTCTCCGCACGATTCATTCAGCTCCTTCCCGCGATGCTAACGCAAGAAGGTTCGAGGCGAAATTGCGATGAAGTGGCGGCAAGGGGCGTGATTTTTCTGGAGCCGGATCGAAGCGGCACAAACTGCACGAAATGTTCAGTTTTGAGCGACCGGGACGCCGCGAAATGTTCAACGAACATTGAACAAAACAGCTCAAATGTTCAACGATTCTTTCCCAAAAAGTCGATTGGCGGCCATGGAAATTACCCAAAATCGAGGCAAAAGTTCAACGGGAATTGAACAAATCGAGGCAAAAGGTCGAGAGTAATTTCACGGGTAACGAGTTAGCGCGGGCTTAGACGGCTTTACGGGCGCCTAAGTGGGTGTTTGGTGCGCATTTTGACGCAATTGTGCGAGGCAAAGCCTCTAGTAAAGAAATCTCTGGAAGCCAACAAACATTTTCCCAATCTCCGGAGCCGGCCCAAGGTCGAGGATCGCGTCGGAGAGTGCACCATAACCTGCTCTTTGAAATCACTCCAAGCATAGCCGAATCCCCGGCCCCGCCCGCGCGCCAGCCCGGCTGCCTCCTTCAAAAACATTGTGCCTCACTCGTTATGTCCCCCGACTCCCGAGTGAGGCACTTAGTTGTCCCAGGTCTCTAAATCGGAGTCTCCTCCCCCCGAAGCAGGCCCCGATTTTTCGAGCCGTCTGGCAGCTACGGCCTTTTACCTCTGCTTCACGAAATCGGCTCCTCGTTCCACCTGCCCGTGAAGCATCGGGACAACGGTCCCGGCATTCTCCCGCCGATGTTTAAATTACTGCAGGCGATGCATTGTAGGAGACGGTGCAAGTGGAAACTTTGTTGCAATTCTGCGGAGCTTTGTTGCAGGAACGGCGCGGCGAATTGCAATTCGTCGGTGATGGAGTTTGTCTGAAGCGGCCGAGCCTGAAGGCCGGAGAGGAAGTGCGTGGGATTCAGGGGCCTGAAGGCCCCTGCTCCCTCCGCTCTTTCGCGCGAATCGAAAGCGCGGTTTGTTGCGGTAGATTCAGCGAGCTCTACTCGCCGTTTTGCGAATTCTGATCCGGATGCACGACCAGATAGCTCTGGCCGCCGTTGGCCCACACCAGAAGCAGAACGTCTTTTCCCGCCGGTACGGAGTGAATCTGGTTCACGCAGCTATCCGCATCCTCCACGGGATGACGGTCGACTCCGAGAATCACGACGCCCGGCGTGAGGCCCGCATCCTCAGCCGCGCTGCCCGGCCGCACCGACTCGATCACCGCGCCCTTTACTTGATCGGGCACGTTGAATTGCTGGCGTAGATCGGGAGTGAGGTTGGCGACTCTGAGCCCAAGACGGCCGCGCTGCTGACTGCCCTGCCCGTCGTTGCTCGCCTCCTCATTCGTGTTGTGGAATTCGCCCACGGTGAGGTGCAGCGTTTGCGGTTTACCGTCGCGAAGAATGCCCAGCGTGATCGCGGTCCCGGGCGTCATCTCGCTCACCTCGACCTGCAACATGCTGCCGTTTGGAATCTTGTTGCCGTCGACCTCGCGCAGGACGTCGCCGCTTTCTAAACCAGCTTTGCTGGCCGGTGAGTCCGGCGTAACCTGGCTGACGATAGCGCCCGTCGCGTCAGGCAGGTTGAAGAAGCTCGAGTTGTCGGGGGTCACATCGTTCATGCTGATGCCCAGGTAGCCGTGGTGCACACTTCCGTTCTTGATGATGGCCTGCGCCGTTGCCTGGGCGATCTGCGACGGAATTGCGAACCCCGCGCCGGCGAACGATCCGCTGCCCGAGATGATGAAGGTGTTGATGCCGATGACTTCGCCGTACGCATTCACAAGCGGGCCGCCGGAGTTGCCGGGATTGATGGCCGCATCGGTCTGGATGAAAGCGCCGGGCTTGCGCGGATCGTCGCGATAAGGATTGGGGCGATCGAGGCCGCTGATAATGCCGCGCGTGACCGTGAAGGGGAAGTTGCCGAAGGGATTGCCGAAGGCCAGCACGGTTTCACCAGGTTTGACTTTGGTCGAGTCGCCCCACGGCACGCTGGTCAGGTCGTGGGCGTCGATTTTGATGACCGCGAGATCATTGAGTTTGTCCACGCCGATGAGCTTCGCCGTGAAGACGCGTCGGTCGTTTAATGTGACGCGAATCTGCGTGGCGCCGTCGACCACGTGGTCGTTGGTGACGATGTACCCGTCTGAGGTGAGAATCACGCCGCTGCCGATGCCGTGCTCAAACTGGGGCTGTGGCTTCATCTGCTGGCCACCGGGACCGAAGAAGAACTGCTGGAAGCCCGGCGGCAGATCTTGCGGGTTGATGCCGCCAGACCCCTGTCCGCCATTCTCGGCGTTTTGATCGTCTTGGGAGACGCGCGATGTAACAGCCACGTTGACGACAGCGGGTGTAACGCGCGAGGCGACGGCTTCGACCGCGTTATCGAGGGCAATCAGCGACGATACGCTGCTCTCGTCGAGCGGGCCGGCGGCAGCAGCGTGCGCACGGCTGTGGTCAAAAAAGAACGCAAGCGAAAACAGAACAGTGGCGAGGATGCCCGCAGGAACAGCGAGCTTCTTCACCATTGCTACTAATGAATTAGTTGTCATTGTCATTGCTTCATCTCCATGGGTGTTGAATTGCGCGTTTAAAGTTGGAAGAACAGCCAGCCGCCGTCAAATGCCGATGCGGTTGGCCGATGGGATTGTGAACTTGTTGTGTGCGCCGGCTGCGAGCCACGAGCCGGGTTTGCCGAAGAGCCGGTCGCGGCGTTTGCGGGAACCACGAGAAGGATCAGGCGCGTGACGGAAATCTGCGGGGCCGGGGAGGTGTCTGGCCCGCTGGTTGCATCGCCGCTTTGTGTTTGCGCATCTGCTCCCGTTTCATAGTCTGCGATCTCTCTGGTCTTCGTTCCATAGGGTTGCGGCGCAGAAGTCTCCACTTCTTCCCAGGTAGTGAGAACAATCAATTCCTGGCTCTGCGAGGAAGGCCCCACAGACGTCAATACTCGTGGCCTCATCATCGCCTGGTGTGGCGCGGCCCCACCCTCGGTCATTGCCGCCTCAGGCGCCTCGTCGCTGCGGCGCGATCGAACGGCAACGGGAGTTTCCGCGCTGCGCGCCGCAGGAACAACGGACTTCGTTTCAAAAGCGCGATAACGCACGGACGGACGGAAAATAGAGTCGACGCCAGTCGCGCCGGCCTCACCCATTCGATCACCGGAATGCCGCGAGAAACGCGGAGCGTCCGGCTGCGCGATGGCAGCGATTTGCGTGTGTGGCTTGGGCGCGGCCACGAATGCGACTAACTCCGGGCTGCGCGACAGTTCAACAGCTCCCACTACTAAGCCACATGCGACTATGCCAACAAGCGCGCCGGCCACCAGCGGATGAAGCGTCTTGCTGCGCCGCAGGATGCGGTCAACACGAGAAACGAGTTCCGACCGGCGCTCGAATGCACCCAGGGAGAGTGCCTGCGCGCGGCGCAGCAATTGCCGCCTCTCGAATTCCCGGTGTTGCAGTCCGCGTTCGGCAAGCGAGGTAAGGCATGCGGCGTATGTGCGCGGAGCCTGCGTCCTCTCGACCACTCCCTCGTCGCACGCCATCTCGCGCTCGCGACAGAGACGCCGTTCCATCCAGACCAATGCCGGATTCAGAGGAAATAGAACGAGAGCAAATTTTTGCAGCAGATTTGTCCAATCGTCGTGTCGACGGAGATGCTCGGCTTCATGCAAGACCACTTGCTCAAGTTCGCCCGGCGTCAGCCGCGGATAGAGCCATTCGGGAATGAGAATCCGCGGCGCGAAAAAGCCGATGACGCTCGGCCGGTCGAGGTCGGGAGTGGTGCAAATCTCGAAGCGCCGTGACGGTAATGCGGAGGCGAGCAACGAGCGATGGTTGGCTTCGGCTTCAACCGGGGTGGCGCCGCGCCAAAGCCTGCGCAGGCGCAGCGAATGAAAACCCAGCTCCGCACCGCGAAATACCGAAGCAGCCAACCAGAGAGCGGCGATCGCGAATCCCCACCGGCTGTCCAACTCAAACCAGGGCCTAACAGTGACTCCATCGCTTGGCATTGCAGCCATCGCAGCGCCGGAGTGTTGAAGCAAGGGCAAAAACTGCAACAGCGCACCAATCCCAAACCCCACAGCACAAACCGCAAAGCGATGCGCTGCGGAGACGCGGAGCACGAATCGCAGGCAAACAACCAGGGCGAGCGCCACCATCGCGTCCTGCCACAGCGCCGCGAGAGCCGCCGGCGCCGCGGCATGCGCAAAATCTGCGAACCCCGCCAAGATCGAATCCGAGATGCGCATCAAGGGCATGTTTATCTCCCGCCCTTCTTATTGGCAATTTCCTTGTCGGGCGCCGCGCTGCGGATTGCTTCTCTCAGCCGGGCCAGCTCTTCGTTCGAGATCTCCTCGTCACCCAATAGGCTTAACACCAGCTTTTCGCGCGAGTTGCCAAAGAATCGATGCAGAACATTGCGCACTTCTGAACGGCTCGCCTCATTCTCTTGGATGCATGGCCAATAAACAAAGGCACGCCCTTCCTGGCGATGCGCGACGTAACCCTTTTGCTCCAGGATTCGGATGGTGGTGAGCACCGAGTTGTAGGCCAGCTGCTCGCCCGGCGGCAGCGCTTCAACCAGGTCAGTAACTGCTGACTCGCCGCGCCGCCAGAGGATCTTCATCAGTCTCAGCTCGGCTTCGGTCAACGTATTGGATTTCCGTGGTGGCATCGCTAACTTATTGATCCCTAGCGGTTAAGTCTGCCGAAGCCTTACACCTCGACACCCGATAGACGAACAACTAAAGTATTAGTTACCAGAAATCAAAAGATTTTTCAAATGCCGGGGCTAAACAACTGATTCTTCGTGGAAACTGCCGGCTCGAATTCTCCGGCCTATGCTACGATCCGTGGAAGCGTTCACGCCACTGCATACTTGCACGAAAACTTTGGACTGTGCCAGTTGTTTCTCCCGGCGTATAGAGGCGTTAACGGCGGCACCGAGGTTGACATGAACAACCAGCTTAGGCCGATGGCCCTCGGCGAGATTCTTGACCGGACGGCCGAACTCTACCGAACTCACTTCCTGCTTTTTGCCGGAATTTCTTCCATCTTTGCCGTCGTCATGCTCGCCATGCAGCTTTTGTA
The DNA here is from genome assembly GCA_963762905.1 of uncultured Acidobacteriaceae bacterium. GTDB lineage: Bacteria > Acidobacteriota > Terriglobia > Terriglobales > Acidobacteriaceae > Telmatobacter. Next base: position 131,343 of record CAVXMJ010000004.1, read on the forward strand.
TCTGCGCTCACTCGTCCTGCTGGGTTATCCCAATTTGATGGCGCATTGGCAATGGGGAACGGCCTCGATCGCCGTGGTTGAAGCGCTGGTGGTCCTGATGCTTGCCGGGCTGTCGATCGCCGCCAACAATCGGGCAGTGGCCTGGGTGTACCTGGACAAGCCCGCAACGATTCGTGCGGCCGCCAAGAGCGTCTTGCCCCGGCTGAGGACCTACTTGTGGCTGATGACGATCACTTCGTTCCGCGCGTGGGCGCCGTTTGCCGCCCTTTATATTGCGTTCATTGGCATCGCGTTTGCGGTCCTTCCTCACGGCTTCATGACGAATCCCACGGCGGTGCAGGGCGCGGTTCAGCAAAACCCCGGCGCCATCCTGGCTGCGGGCATCGGCATGCTCGTCCTGATGCCGTTTTTCCTATTGGCTCTGCTGTACGGCGTATGGATGACGCTGCGCTACTCGTTGGCGGTGCCGGCTTGCGTCGTGGAAGAATTGCCGGCAGCGGGCGCAATCAAACGCAGCATCGAGCTCAGCCTTGGCTCGCGCGGTCGTATCTTCGTCCTTGGCGTCCTGGTGTATGCGGTGCGCGTTGTTCTGGGCATTCTGTTCGGATTCCCCATGATCGCCCTCGCTCTAAAACATCCCGGCCAGCCGCTGCCCATGCTGTGGATGGTTGTGGCGCAAATCGGAAGTTTCCTCACCAACGCATTGATTGGACCGATTTACTCCACCGGCCTCACGCTGTTTTATTACGATCAGCGCATTCGCAACGAAGGCTTCGACATCGAGTGGATGATGCAGGCTGCGGGACTTTCACCGCAAATTGAATTGCCGACGCCGCAGAGTTCCTGAGCCAGCGAGGATTCTCATGAGCGAGACATTCCGACCCTCTACCCTTGGGGAGATTCTCGATCGCACAGCGCAGCTCTATCGACGCAACTTCTGGCTCTTTACGGGGGTGGCGTCGCTGCCCATCGGCACGGTCCTGGCCCTTACGGCCGCAGGCGGAGCATTGTTTGGGGCTGCTGCGGTGGGGTTCAGAGCCACCAATCTATCCGATCCTGCTGCCATCGCATTTGTCGTTCTAATTGCTTTAATCGCGGTGCCAGTCTACGTTGCCGCGGCTGTTTTCTCCTCCGCCGGACTTACGCAGGCAGCGGCGAGCACGCATCGCGGCGAGAAGATCACGATCCGCGGAGCATTCACAAACGTTCGGCCACGTTTCTGGCGCTACCTGTGGTTTCTCATCTTGGAGGGAATCGTCGTGGCCCTCATTCCCGCCGTTCTCGCCGCCGCCGTCGCCGGCCCTCTCATTTATCTCGCTTCGCGATCAGGTGCTGGCGTGGGAGCCGGAGCAGCCATTGGATTTGTGATTTTCTTTGTCATCATTGCGGCCTTTTTCGCTGTCGTCTGGCTCGTGCTGGGATACTCGATCGGCCTTTCCGTCTGCGTCGTGGAGCAAAGGGCCGCATGGGAATCACTGAAGCGCGCCTGGAAGTTGAGCCAGGGCACGCGCGGAAGAATCTTTGTGATGTACCTGCTGGTGATGGCCCTCAGCATCGCGCTATCGATGGTTGCTGCCATTCCTTTTTTGATCATCATCGCTATAACCACATCGGTGGGAAACGGAGCAGCGTACTCGTCGACAGCCGTTGTGATTGCGGAAATTGTGAGAGTGATCGTCGATTTCCTGTTGCAGATGCTGCTTGCACCCATCTCCGCGATCGCCCTCGTGCTCTTCTATTATGACCAGCGCGTTCGCAAGGAAGGCTTCGATATCGAGTGGATGATGCAGCAGGCAGGACTTTCGCAGCCCGCGCCCAGCGCGCAAGGCCCGCCAGCCTTGGGCATTTCAGGGCCGGTTGCGCCTCCTGATACCGTGGAAGAACGATGAATTTGGGATGGCCGAGATCAGGTTGGCGGCAAGCCGTGGCGCGTTCAACGGCAGTCTTTGCGGTGCTCATTCCACTCGCCGCCGGGTCAGTTGCCACGCGAGCCCAGGAGTCCACAGCCGACCCCGGTTGGCGCGATGTAACGGTTACCGAATACCAGGAGCACCTCACGGATCTAGACGCGATTGTCGCCGCATGCCGGTCGCAACGGTCGGCAGGCGGCGCGACGCAAACAACTTTTCCCGCGTGCGATCCGGCGCACATCGGCCCCGACAATCGAGTTCAAGGTTTCTCCGGCACGCCGTCCCAGTCCCGCGAAGTGCGTTATGACTGGCTGCGCTCCGTGATGGCGCGCGCCGCGAAGAGGGACGGTGCGACGCAGAAGACTATCTTCGGCGCCATGCCCCGGCCCCACAACAAGCCTGTTTCGCTTGATTCGCTCCTGGCCGCCGCGCGCCAGCGCCTCCAGGACGACGCAGCGGAAGCTGGAGCGCCAGCTGCTGCGACCACAAACTACAGCGAAGAGCGGAAATCACTGAACGCCATTCTTTCGCAACGCGCCTATCAAGGGGTGACGCAGGTGTCGCGCATGGATCGTCTCCGCGAATGGTTTGATAACCTGCTCGACAAGTTTTTCTCCGGCCTGGTGAAATTTGGGTCGCATGCGCCGTGGATCGTGTGGCTGCTGCGCATCCTTCTGCTGGCGGCGATTTGCACGGGGCTGGTCTGGTTCCTGCTGCGCATTGAGCGGCGCGCCCGTCTCCGCGTAGTTCCCGAAATCGAGATTGCGACGGGTGCGCCCTCCGCACGCGAGTGGCAATTGTGGCTCCGCGATGCGCAAGAGATGGCTGCACAGGGGCAGTGGCGAGAGGCCATCCACTTTCTCTATTGGGCAGCAATCGCACGCTTGGAATCGAAGCGGCTGTGGCCGGCCGATCGCGCGCGCACTCCGCGCGAATATCTCGCGCTGTTGGCCGGCACTGATTCGCGCAAAGTGAATCTGACCGCGCTCACCCGAAGTTTCGAGCGGACGTGGTACGGGGGCCGCGAGGCCCAGGCCTCCGACTTCAACGCCGCTTTGGAGCAGGCAGGGGCTCTGGGGGTGGCGCCGGAATGAAACTCTTCCCCGCACTCGACGCGAAGGACCGCAGGCTGCTCATCGGCTGCATGGTCGCAGTTCTCGTTCTCGCATTTGCGACTGCATTCCTGTCGCGGAATGAGAACGACGACGACAACACTGTGCCCAGCTCCTATCTGACGGGTAAGCACGGCGCGCGCGCGGCCTATGAAATGCTGCAGGCAAGTGGCTACGACGTGCAGCGCTGGGAGCAGCCGTTGAGCGATCTGGCGGAACGCGCCGACGGACAGACGGTCGTCATCTTCGCCGAGCCCGATCAGACTGCGGTTGCGGCGGAAGATTTAAAGGCAGTGCGCGACATCGTCGACAAGGGCGGCCGCGTCCTGGTGACCGGATGGTCCGGCGGCTTGATTGCGCCCAATGGAAACGCGCAACCGCCATCGCAGCTTCAGGCGGCGTGCGCGCTCACGCCGCAAGGCATCGATCCGCTGGCCGACTCGGGCGAAGTGTGGATGGTTCCCGAAGCTACCTGGGGGTTCGAACATCCAGTCGATCGCGTGCAATACAACTGCTCGGGTACGCCGGCGGTGGTGGAGTATTCCGAAGGCAAAGGCGAAGTGATTTGGTGGGCAGGCTCAACGCCGCTCGAGAACAGCACCATCAGCCGCGCCAACAATCTGAACCTGCTGCTGAACACGCTTGGCTCTCGCGAAGGCCACCACATCTATTGGGATGAGTCGCTGCACGGCGAGACACGCACGGACTGGTTCTATGCGAGCGGACCGGCGATCTGGCTTATCCGCGGCGCGCTGGTTGCGATCGGGCTTCTGATCGTCTTCAGCTTTAGCCGGAGGCGCGGACCGGTGCGCGACCTGCCGGCCCCGGTGCGCGCTACGCCAGTCGAGTTCCTTGAAGCACTGGGCTCGCTTTATGCTGAGGCGCGAGCGTCAGCGACGGCGGTTGAGCTGGCGTATGAGCGGTTCCGCCGCCGCATGGGCGATTTGTACGGGATGAAGGGCGCGAAGATGAGTGCAGAGGAGTTGGCGAAGGCGTTGCGCCGCCGCTTTCCGCATGCTTCGCCTGATCTGGAGAAAGATCTGAGTGATTGCGAAGGGGCCACTACCAACGACAAGCTCGCGCCGAAAAGCGCGCTGGCGCTGGTGCAAGCGCTAAACCGGCACAGCGAGTTGCTGACCGCTGCGGCGCGCGCGGGTCCGGCGCATCGATGAGGATGAATTGTGTCTGAAGAATTGAACCAAGGGAACAGAAAGCAAGGAGATCGGAATGACCGAGGAAACGAATTTGGGACAGGGCTCCCAGCCGCCGAGCGCGGCGCTGCCGGCGACGCAGCAATTGCTGGCCGCCTCGCGCATGGAGCTGGGGCGCGTGATCGCGGGACAAAGCGAAGTGATCAGCGAAGTTCTGGTGGCTGTATTGACGCAGGGCCACGCGCTGCTTGAAGGCGTGCCCGGCATCGCCAAAACACTCATCGTCAAATCGGTCGGGCGCCTGCTTGGCCTTGGCTTCCAGCGCGTGCAGGGCACACCGGACCTGATGCCGGCCGACATTCTGGGCACAACGATGTTTCGTCCCGGCACTGATACGTTTACCTTCCACGCCGGACCGGTCTTCACCGACCTGCTTCTGGTGGACGAGATCAACCGAATGCCTCCGCGCACGCAGGCCGCGCTGCTGGAATGCATGGAAGAGCGGCAGGTCACAAGCGACGGCGTGCAGCGTCCGCTTCCCCCGTGGTTCACCGTATTCGCGACCGAGAATCCCATCGACTTTGAAGGAACTTATCCGTTGCCCGAGGCGCAGCTTGACCGCTTCCTGCTCAAAATCAAAGTGGGCTACCCCGCGCTGGATGACGAACGGCTGATGCTTGAGCGCCATCACGGAGCCACCCAGGGGAATCTGCTCGAAGATGCAAAGATTCAGCCGCTGTCTGCACAACTTCTGGCTGCGGCTCGCGATGAGATTCGGGCGATCCGCGTGGAGAACGATCTTTACGGATACATTCTCGATCTCGTTCGGCGCACGCGCGAGTGGCCGATGCTGGCGCTCGGCGCAAGCCCCCGCGCCGCCATCTGCCTGCTGCGCGTGGCGCAGGCATTTGCGGCGTTCGAAGACCGGGACTACATCCTTCCCGACGACGTCAAGCGCGCCGTTCTGCCCGTGCTGCGCCATCGCATTCTTCTCAAGCCTGAAGCAGAGCTGGAAGGCTTCGATACGGATCGCGTACTCAACGATGTGGTTGCCGCGGTTGCGGTGCCGCGGGGATGACTTCATCGTCTCTCCATCCCGAGCCGATTCGCGCCGCCTGCGAGCAGCGGGGCCGCTTTGCGTTTGGCCTCACGACGCGAACAATCTGGCTGCTTGCCGCCGGACTGGTGCTCGCGCTACCGGGATTCTTCCGGGCAACGTGGGGATACGGCATGCTCGTGTGGGATGCGCTGGTGCTGCTCGCGGCCGTCCTTGATAGCTTGCGGCTGCCGCTCGCGGAGCAGATTACGATCGAGCGCTCATGGAGCAACGTGCCGTCGCTGGAAAGTGAAACCGAGATCCAACTCGCTGTTGATCAGAGCGCCGAGACCATTCTCGAGTGCTACCTGGTTGACGACTTGCCCGACGCATTGGTGGCCACGCCGGCGACGTATTCTCTGCGCGCGTTTCCCCGCGTGCGCGCCACGCTGCGCTACAAATTCAAGCCACGCGAGCGCGGCGATGTTCACGCCGGTCAAGTCTACATTCGCTACGCGTCGCCACTCGGGCTGGTGGAGCGCTGGGCCATGGCGCCGCTCGAGCAACCGGTTCGCGTTTATCCGGCGCTGCGGCAGGGCGAGGACCAGGAGATATTTCTCGCGCGGGGCCGCCAGATCGATCTCCAGCTGCGGCGTGCACGCGAACGCGGATTGGGGCGCGATTTCGAAAGCCTCCGCGAATACCTCGAAGGCGACGATCTGCGCGACGTTTGCTGGACGGCGACCGCGCGGCGCGGGCAGTTGATTACGCGCCGCTACCAGACCGAGCGCAGCCAGGCAGTCTGGATCGTGCTCGACGCCGGTAGACTGCTGCGCGGCCGAATCCTCGACAACGCGGGGAGTGAGGATCGCCGGGGTCACTCCAAACTTGACTACGCCTGTTCGACCGCAGTTGCTCTTGCGCAACTTGCGCTCTTCTCAGGCGACCGCGTAGGTCTCCTTGTTTATGGACAGAATGTGCAGCAGCGCGTGCTTCCCGGCCGCGGGCACGCGCATCTGCGGCAAATTGTTGAAGCGCTCGCGCAGGCGCGTGCCGAATTGAGCGAGGCCGACCACCTGCGCGCTACTGCCACGCTAAATCGCTGGCAGCCGCGGCGCGCGTTGATTCTTTGGATCACCGATCTCGCTGAAACTGCCATGCGCCCTGAAGTCATTGACGGCGCCATGCAGTTGCTGCATCGCCACGTGCTGTTGTTCGTCGCCATGGCTCAGCCCGATGTCGTTGCCATCGCCAATGCGCGGCCAAAAAATGTAGAAGAAATGTTCCGCGCATCCGCCGCGCAGGAGCTGACGACTCGCCGTGAGTTGCTGCTGGCGCGACTGCGCGACCAGGGCGCGCTCACCCTTGACCTCGATCCGGCGCAGCTCACTTCTGCGGTGCTGAACCAGTACCTGAAGGTGAAAGAGCGGGCAATGGTGTGACGAAGGGTTCTCGAGACAGCCCATAGTCAAGCTCGCATGTTGCAGACGCGCGAAGGACCTCAATCGGCCGCACGAGCGGCAGCTGACCCTGTTCGCGGGTGACGAAGCCAATGCGCCACCGAGAACCCGCTCGCTACGAAACAAAGAAGAATGAAGACCACCATCGAGATCTCAAATGGGCGGGATTTGGCGATGCCGACAATCTCGCGACCGAATTTCAATGCCAGCAGCGAAATTATGGTGAAGCGCACGCCGCGCGCGAAGAAATTGGTGACCAGGATTTTCCATCGCGGATAGCCCACGGCGGCAACCGCGGCAATCACGATAGTGAATGGGAAGGGCGGCGGCGCGAGCCCGGCTAATGCGACGGCGAAACCCGATCGCGAGCCGACCCGCTTCCTCAGCTTGTCAAGTCGCGATCGTCCGAAGATTTTGCGAATACCCTCCTCACCAAGCTTCTTTGAGACCGATGCCAACAGGAACGCGCCGACAGTGGATCCGGCCGCGGCTGAAATCACGTACCAAGGGACGCCGCCGCGATTGCGCGTGACCATTGCAATCACCAGGAAGTCGTTACCGAATGGGAGCACCAGAAACGAGGAATCCAGAATCCCCATCAGGAAGGGCCCAAGGTATCCGATGTGGAACAGGACATGGAGAACTGGAGAGAAGAACTTCATGAAGGGTGAGATGACGGCGAACGTTCACAGGTTCGACCGCTGCCCGACTTTCGCAATCGGAGGCAGCCCGCACATCTCGGCCGTTTTTCAAATTCCGCCGTGCAGCGTCAGTCGAGGCAACCGCAAGTTGCGGCGCGCATCGCCTGCCGCAGGCAGGCTCTCTCTAAGTCACCGACGGTCGCAGGCTCACGGGCCTGGTCGTGACCGTGATCGTGGCCGGCGTTACTGTCTTATCGCGAACGATAGTGCTTGCCTCAATGGTGATCGTCGCCGGCGTTTTGGTTGATTGCACAATCGCCTGCGCGAGGCCGTTGTAAAGCGAGCGGCGCGGATCCTTGTCGCTCTCGTGGCAATTGGAATCGCCGTTGCCGACGCCGATGAGCGCGCCTTCGCCGGTGATCTTGAATTCGATCATGTTATCTGCCGTGGGCAGCGCGCGGCCCGCGGCGTCGAGTGCGTCGACGGTGAGCACAACAACATCCTGACCGTCGGCTGCGATCGACAATCGATCGGCCGACAACCGGACTGCCGCAATCGGTCCTGTCGTCTCGCGCTTCTCGGTGAGCACGAGCTTGCCGTCCTTCCAGCCCTGCGCTTCAATCGCGCCCGCCTCGTAACGAACTTTCCACTCGACGTGCCCGAGCCGCGGAACTTTTTGCCGCCCCTGGCTTTTGCCGTTCAAGAAAAGCTCGACCTCATCAAGGTTCGAGTGAACCCAAACCGGAATCTCCTCGCCTTCCCTGCCCTCCCACGTCCAGTGCGGAAAGAGATGCAGCACCGGCTCTTTGGTCCACCACGCTTTGTAGTAGAAGAAATTGTCCTTGGGAAATCCGCACATGTCGACGATGCCGAAGTTCGAATTGATCGACGGCCAACCATACGGCGTTGGCTCGCCACGATAATCAAAGCCGGTCCAAGCAAAGCCGCCTGCTTCCCACTCGCGCGTGGCGTAGAACGTCCACCACTCCTCGGCAAGCTGGCTCCAGTCGGTGTGGTTGACATCGTAGGCGCTGAGCGAGTTGCGCAGCGGATCGGTGCGATAGCAACCACGCTGGGAGATGGTGCTGGCCGTCTCCGATCCATAGATGGGCCGCGTGGGATGCTCCTTGTGATACGGGTCGGGACGATTCAAACCGTAGTTGAACCCGATGATATCGAGCGCATCGGACAAACCCTTTTCGTTGTCGCCGTTGACCGCCGCTCCCGCCACGCGCGTGGGGTCGAGCTCATGGCAGCGCTGCACCATAGTAGCTGCGATCTTCGCGCCCTCTTCTGCCATTTTGTCCTGCAATTGCCACTCTTCGTTACCGATGGACCAGATGATGATCGATGGCGAGTTCCGGTAACGCTTGATCATCGTTTCGAGTTGCGCCAGGCCTTCGGGGCTCGAGCTCATCTGCCGTGTCTCGCACATCATCATCATGCCCATGCGATCGCAGGCCTCGACCAGTTCGGGTGTGGGCATATTGTGCGAGGTGCGCACGGCATTGCAACCCATCTGCTGCAGGACTCCAATGCGGAATGCCTGCATGCGATCGGGCAGCGCCGCGCCCACTCCGGCGTGATCCTGGTGATTGCACGTGCCCTGAATCTTCATGGACTGTCCGTTCAGGAAGAAGCCATGGTCCGCATCGAACTTCACGGTCCGCACTCCGAACGTTATGCGCTCGGCATCGCGGACCTTATCTCCGGTCTTGACAGTCACGATCGCCGTGTAGAGATCCGGCGTCTCCACCGACCACAATGCCGCATGGTCAATCGTAGCAGTGGCCGTAAATGTGCCGGTGCCATCGACGGCGACCTGCTGGGCGGGCGCGTCGGCCGCTGCCACTGTCTTACCGGTTGAGTCCAGAATCTGCCAGCTTACGGAGGCAGCTTCGGCGTCCTTGCCTTCATTCACAACGATGGAGCTGAGTGAAAGCGTAGCGGAGGCGCCTTTCGATTCGGCGCGAACAGAGCTCTCCCACTTGCCCAGGTGAATCGGATCGGACTTCGTGAGCCATAGATGCCGGTAAACGCCAGCGCCCTCGTAGAACCAGCCGTCGCCAAAGCTGGCGTCCACACGCACCACGATGCAGTTCTTCGCACCGACTGCAAGAAAGTCCGTAATGTCGAAGCGGAACGGCGCATAGCCGTTATCGTTGCGTCCAATAAAGCACCCGTTCACGAAGACGAGCACATCGCGAAATGCACCGTTGAATTCGACCGCGATGCGACGGCCGGCGTCGCTCTCCGGAATGTCGAACTCGCGCCGGTACCATCCCACACTTGTTTCCGGATACTTACGGCCCAGCGGTTTGAATCCATGCGATGCAAGCGTGTCGTCCCAAACGAAAGGCAGCTCGACCGCCCAGTCGTGAGGCAAATTCAGCAAGCGCCATTTGGAGTCGTCGTACCCCACCTTTGCGATCCTGAAGTCTCCAGTCTTGGAGAAGTCGGCCTGGCTGCTTCCGAATCCGAAGTCCCGAGCCGGGTCGGTGCCGTTACCGAACTGGAACTTCCAGCCAAAGTCGAAAAGTAATTGCTCGCGCGGGCCGATGGCTCCAGCGCCGCCGGCGATAGCATCTGTTGCCATAAAGGCCGCGGCGCGCGCCCAACCTGCACGAGAAAGCAGCGACGAAGTTGTGAGAACTAATCCGGATGAGAGCAGGGTGCGGCGAGAGATGGGAGACATGGCAACCTCTTTCCGATAGATGCCCGGCGCATATACTTTCAGATGTTTAAGCGGCGGACAACTTCGCACTATAAACCAGTCCGCGCAGGGCTGTATACGCTTTCAGAAAAATGACACAAAACCGACTAACGCGGAGCCGAATCGGCCCCGCGATCTGCGCAGAGCAACTGCGCTCGAGATGATAAACTCAGACAGTCAGCCCGCATGATCGGAGAGATGGCCGAGTGGCTGAAGGCGCACGCTTGGAAAGCGTGTTTAGGGGAAACTCTAACCTGGGTTCGAATCCCAGTCTCTCCGCCATATCTTTTTTGCGAGCATCAGACCGTAAAAACTCTTCTAAGTAAATTTTCTATCAATAGGTTGAGGCATTCCAATCTCCAGCCCAAGGGTAGCTCCACCGGTGCTGCGCCGAACTCCCGAAGCTGAGTTGATCCCAACAGTTCAAAGCGTTCGCTGAGTGGGTCGGGGAGGATCGAAAAGGCCAGGTTCTCAAAAAACGCCGCAGCGACCTAGAATCGAGTGGTGGCCGGATTGTCGGCAATGCGTTTGCATCTTTCTTTGACCGTCGCTTTGGTTTGTTCCTCGAGCGTCGTGGTCGCGGCACAGGCGCAGAACGGGACTGTGCATCCATCGTTCGAAATCCTGACGCATCGCATGGATGTCGACGTGGATGGAGCACCGAACGCCTATGGTCCGGCGGACACGCCGACGCTTGACGTCCTCAGGGATGCGCGCTACCTCAACCGCGCCGACTGGAAAATCGTCGGTTATTTGACTGACGATCGCGGACGTCCCATTCTGCAAGGACCGAACGATCCCTTCCCGGGCTACTACATTTCTCAGACTGCATTCGCTGACATTGAGAATCAGAAGGAGCGCGATCCGCGGCGCTACGTGGACGCGCGCAAGATCAATTATGTGGTTCGCGGTAACGCGGCGCGCCGGCGTGGTGTTAAAGTCGGCGACTTTGTGTCGGCCTATTCGAAGCACACGGGCAAGAGCGTGTTCGCGATCGTCGGAGATACGGGAAACCCCACAGGCGACGAAGGCTCGCTTCACTTATTGCAAAATCTGGGGTATCCGTTTCACGACGGCAGGAATGAGTCGGTGGAGAAACCCGAGATCGTGATCCGGTTCTATCCGAATTCCAACCCGAGCCATCAATTCTTCTTTACCCAGGCAGAACTCGACAAGGCTGCTACGACACTCGGCCTGAGCCGGGATTTCTCGGGGGCTCGGGGAGCGAATCGATAGCAGCGCCGAAGTGATTCGACCGGTGGAGCAGATCGGGATTGGGTCAAAGGGGGATCCAGGATAAATCGCCGGGCATTGCCCAATCCGATTCCCTGCGTCCCCCTTCCCATCGATAGACTCAGAGCTCACACTTCCCGTAGAAGCGCGGCATGCGGGTTGGCCGCGCGTTTATTGACCTGCCTGAGCGCGTTGCACCGCGTGATTAACGCTGTGAATGAATTCGGAAGCGTCGCCGGAATCAGAAGGGTGAACGTCGCCGTCGAGGATGCTGTTGAATGGCACCTCATGACCGTAGAGCTGCCTGGTGGCGTCGTGATCCTGATTCAGTTCCGTGCCGTTGAGGGTAGCGCCCGCGTAAGCGCCCTTGGCGCGCGAGTAGCTAAGCAGAGCGGCTCCACGCCATCCCGCCGAAGCGGAAGCGTCGCGGCCCACCGGTCCGGCGGCAGCGTTGACTCCGGCGCCCACCTTGAAGTGGCCGGACATGAGAGCCTGCATGCCCTGGTCGTTCATGGCGAGCATGATGTAGCCCACTTCCTCTCCACCGAGCTGGAGACCGAAGCTGCCGCCGGTCATGCTGAAGGGAGCGGGAGCGCTCCAACGTCCGTCCTGGAGTTTGCATGTGGCGACGCCATTGCCATGCTCGCCGCCGATACCGATGCCGGCTTTGAACAGCTTAGGAATGACGGCGATGCATTTGGCATCGCGAAGCACGTCGTTGGGAATGCCTGCACTTTGTTGCGGGCCGGTCATCTCCTGGATGATCTGGCTGGCCTGGGTGAGTTCGTTGTCGACTTTGTCCTGAGCCCGAACGGGGAGGGCGACGGAGCCGGCTGCGAAAACTGCGAGAACCGCGAAAAGACTTTTCATGGTGTGAGCTCCTGGCTTCGAGAGATTGCTTGCCAATGGATTTCTGACACGCTGGAGCGGTGACCGTTCGAGACCGGGGACGCAAAAACCTGCCCGACCGAGCGGCAACAGGCACGTCAAAACCCGTGTACTAGGACGCCACCGCTGGCAGCCGGGTTGTTTGCCCGGCGCTTCCATTGGTATGGCCCGCGAGGAGATTTTGATTCCGAGTTAAAGCGGATAGAAGCCGGATGCCGGTCCGGCGCTTCCCGCGATTCCGCAATAAAAAGGGCAGCCCGCCGAAGCGGACTGCCCTTAATGGTCCCAGGAACTCGTGTTGCGAGGCCTCCAGTCGCCGATGCAAGATCGGCGGTCGAGGGTTACTGCGCGTGGTGCGCGGGTGAAGGCTTTGGAGCGGCGTGGTGCACTGCGCCGGCCTTCTTTTCCGGTTGAATGAATCCGTCGCTGAGGACGATTTGCGCCGACGCGGCAGTTGTTCCCGCGGCAGCAGTATGCGTATAGGTGTCATAGGTGCCGTCCAACTCAGTCGCAGGCTGCAGGCCGAGCGCGGAGCCGGAGGCGGGAGCTAACTTGCAGGAAAGCGGATCCTTGAGGTTGACGGTGAAGTCGGCCGTGTGGGCGTCCTTGGCGTCCTGAGTAACAGCCACATTGATCGTACCCACCGAAGGATCGATAGCGATCTTGCGGATGTGCGCCGGACTGTCTGTGAGCGCGTCGCCCATGGCATCGGTATCAGCCTTTACGCCGTTGGCCAGAATATAGGCCTGAGCGTCTGCAACCTTGAGCTCGGACGGTGGCGGCGGAACAGCGGCGCAAGCGACGGGATTGGTGAGCTTGACGACGAATTCCTTGGGCTTGACTGAGGCTGCCGTTGTAACCGTGACGTGCAGCTCGGATGCGGGATCAGAGATGACAATGCCCGGAACCGGGGTCGGCTGACCTTTCAGAAGAGCCCAAAGACCGGTGGCATCTGCATCCGATCCATTGGCCAGAATGTATTCCTTATCCTCTAGGCTCAATGCCTTGGGATCGCCGCTGGTATAAGCGTGGTGAGCCAAGTCCGCCGGAGTTGGAGCAGGCGCGATGGTGAAACCGGCCGGCGGGAAGAGGGTGGCCTGCGCCTGGGTCTTGATAGCATCAATCTGCTGGTTGATGGCGGCATCGCCATCGAGCGTACCGTGATAGCGCTTGTACCAATAGTCGAGCTGGGGCTCGATCTGGGCCTTGTAAGCCGCGGGTGCGAAGTCCCAAGCGCGGGCGTAGAACCAGACAGCCTTGATTTCATCTTTGTCCGGTCCGGGCTTTGCGTAGGCCTGGGCAAGCTGCAAAGTGTCCGCAAGGCATTGCCCGGGCTGGGTGCACGCGGCCGGAGGATAGAGCATCAACTCGGCTGTGTATTCCTTGATGGCTCCGGAAAAGTCTTTCTTTGAAACAGCGTCATCAAACGCGATGGCCGAGTGAAAGAGCGGATAAGCCGCCGAAGTCAACTTGGCCCAGTCGTCAGCAGACGTGGCAGCGGGTTTGGCGACCGTAAGCCCCTTCTGGGCCAAGGCAGCGGAATCGTCGCAGGTTTGCGGATCGGTGGTGACGCCGGAGGGATCGAGCGTCGAACTGCACTGTTGCTTCTTCAAATAGACGGAAGCGAAGATGGCCTTCATGTTGCTGGGATCGACCTGAAGCAGGCGGGAGGCGGCATCAATGGCTTTCGCCGGCTGGTTGAGCTGGTTGTAGACGTCGATCAGGTTATCGAGAACGGTGGTTTTCACCGGGCTCTGCGGATAGGCCTGTAGAAAGCCCTCGAGCGCGGCCGCCTTCTGACCGGGATCAGTTTGCGTCATCGCGTTTTGATAGGAGTTGAATTGATCCGGCGGAAGACTAATCTGGCCGGAATCCTGAGCTCGCAGTGCTGGCGTGGAAACAAGGCTCATGCCTGCCAATGCCATCGCAGATGCAAAGACTAACTTGTTCATGCAGTGCTCCTGGGAAATGCCGAAATGGAAATCAAGAATCACTCATTCGCCAGCAAAAAGGCGACCATCGTGAGCGGCGGTTGAGTGCCGTGGCAACGATTTCAAAGATATCACGGCAAGCAATGCTGCGTACGAGGATTATAGAAACCCAACATGCCGCTGACAAGCAAAGCGCAACGGCGGGCGCAGGGACCGAAGCACGCTGGTAACCGGGACGGCGAGCCGGGCGCAGGCCGACTGCGGAGCTCGATTTTCCGGGCAGAAAGAAAGGCCTACTGCAGCAGGCGGACGAGCTCAACCTGCTCGGCGAGAAACGCGTCGTGGCCGTGAGCGCTCTTCATTTCGCGGTAGTCGGCGTGAGCGCCTGCCGCGCGAATGGACTCGGCAAAACGGCGCACATCTTCGGCGGGGAACAGCCAGTCGGAGTTGATACCGATAAAGCTGAGGCGCGCCTTGATGCGGCCAAAGGCGTCTTCGGGGGAAGGAAAGCCACGCTGCGGATCCCAGGTATCCATGGCGCGCAGGATGGCGAGGTAGGCGTTGGCGTCGAAGCGCTCAATGAATCGGCTGCCCTGGAGATCTAGGTAACCGGCAATGTCGAAACGCTCGCCGATGAGGCCGCTGCCGTGGCCATTTGAGGCCCAGGGATTTTCGCCGCTGCGGTTGGGATTGCGGCCGAAGCGCTCGTCGAACAATGGCGCGGACTTGTAGCTGATCATGGCGATTTTTCGCGCCAGCGCTAGCCCGTTCCGCGGCGGACGCTGCGGCAGATAGCGGCCGCCGGCCCACTCGGGATCATGCTGAATGGCCTGGCGCTGGAGGTGGTTGAGGGCCAGCCCCATGGCGGAGAGCGGAGTGACGCCAATGATGAGCGCGCGATCGACGCGGTCTGGATGGAGGACGGTCCAGTCCAGCGCCTGCATGCCGCCGATGGATCCTCCGAGGACCAGACGGAGACGGCGGATGCCGAGCGAATCAAGGAGGCGCGCCTGCGCGCGGACGTTGTCACGGACGCCGACCAAAGGAAAATCCGGCCCGTAAATTTCGCCTGTTTCCGGATTGACTGACCCGGGCCCCGTGGAGCCGTAACAGGAACCCAGCATGTTGATGCAGATCACGAAGTCGTGCTCCAGCGAGAGGACCGCGCCGGGAGCAAAGATTTCGGGCCACCAGGAGCCGACCAGAGCCGAGCCCGAGAGTGCGTGGCAAACAAGAACGGCATTGTCCTTCGCCGCATTCAGCCGGCCGTAGACGGCGTAATGCAGCGTGGGACAGATGAGAGGACGGCCGCACTCGAGCGGCAGTGAGCCGTCCAGCACGAAGTCGCCCTCGTAGGTCGGTTCTACGGTTTTTGATGGCGGCGAAGCGCCGCTACGGCTGTAACTATCGGTCATTTCAATCGCCAGGGTAGAGATTCCTTGTTCGTGATTCGTGATTCGTGGGTCGTGGGTCGGGCGCGATTCACGATTCACGGCCCACGACGCACGTGCCTTTCCTATTTTGCCGCAACGGCCCGGGTTGCGCCTGCAAACTTGTGGCCGTTGGCAGCCTCGATCGCCTGGTCGAGGTCGGCGAGGATGTCGCGAATGTCTTCAATGCCGACGGAAAGCCGCACCATCTCCGGCGTCACGCCCGTGGCCGCCTGCTCCTCAGCCGAGAGCTGCTGATGCGTGGTGGAGGCAGGGTGGATCACGAGCGACTTGGCGTCGCCGATGTTGGCCAGGAGCGAAAACAGCTCGAGCGTATTGATGAGCTTCTTGCCCGCATCGTAGCCGCCCTTGATGCCGAATGTGACGAGGGCGCCTGCGCCGTTGGGCAGGTACTTTTTCGCCCGCGCAAAATAACGGCTGGATGAGAGGCCGGGATAGTTGACCCAGTCGACGCCGGGATGCTCGGCAAGATGCTCTGCGACGGCCAGAGCGTTTTGCGAGTGGCGCTCCATGCGCAAGTGCAGTGTTTCGATTCCCTGCAGGAGGAGGAACGCGTTGAACGGCGAGAGAGCCGCGCCGGTATCGCGCAGGCCCTGCACGCGCGCTTTGAGGATGAATGACAGTGGGCCGAAGGCCTCGGTGTATTTGAGGCCGTGATACGAGGGATCGGGCTCGGTGAAGTCCTTGAAGCGACCCGAGGCTGCCCAGTCGAACTTGCCTGCGTCGACGATGACGCCGCCGATGGCCGTGCCATGGCCGCCCAGGAATTTGGTGGCCGAGTTGACGACGATGTCGGCTCCCCACTCGATGGGCCGGACCAGAGCCGGCGAAGCTGAGGTGTTGTCAATGACCAGCGGGAGCTTGTGCTCGTGAGCGATCGCTGCGAGTTGCTCAATATCGGCGATGTCGAGCTTGGGATTGCCCAGGGTCTCGGTGTAGACGGCACGGGTTTTGTCATTGATCAGGGCGCGCAGGCCGGCGAAATCGTCGGCGTCGACAAACTTGACCTTGATGCCCAGCTTGGGCAGCGTGTAGTGGAACAGATTGTAGGTGCCGCCGTAGAGCGAGGTAGTGGAAACGATCTCGTCTCCGGCGTTGGCGAGCGTGAGGATGGTGAGCGTCTCAGCCGCCTGACCCGAGGCCGTGGCGAGGGCCGCCGCGCCGCCCTCAAGAGCGGCTACGCGCTTTTCAAAGACGTCGGTGGTGGGGTTCATGATGCGGGTATAGATGTTGCCGAACTCCTGCAGCGCGAAGAGCCGCCCGGCGTGATCCGCATCCTGGAAGAGGTAGGAAGTGGTCTGGTAGATGGGCACAGCGCGCGAGCCAGTCGTGGGGTCGGGTGACTGGCCGGCGTGGACGGCTTGCGTGGCGAGCTGCTGGGGTTTTGGTTCCGGCATGATGATCTCCTTCGGGTTCGTTCGTTCTACGATTCGGGGAAAGCGGCGTGGCCGTGGACCGGTCCATTCTAAAGGGAAGCACCAATGAAAAGGGCCCGCATCCTTTTTGGGACCGGGCCGCTTTGACTTTAGAATCGGTTGCGCTTAGCGCGTTGGCCGTTCAAGAGCCGGACGGAGGGGTCCCAAGACCATACACATACACATGCACATGGCCATGACCGCAAGTCCGTAAACCCATGAGAACGACATGCAGGCAGTATCAAGGGATAAAGGCGCGGGTGTCAAGCACACTTTCGTGCTTCGTGGATCGTGGATCGTGAGCCGTGAATCGTGGGCCGTGAATCGAGATTCGTGATCCTTGCCACCGTCCACTGCTCACGCCTCAGGCCTCCAGACGTAGGCGTCGGGCTGGGGAAGGCCGATGTGGGCGAGGACGCGGTAGACGAATTGGCGGGCCATGGCAGTGGAATCGGCGTCGGGCTGATAAAACGCCGGGATGCAGGGGAAGATGGTCGCTCCGGCCTCGGCGGCCAGCGTCATGTTGCGCAAGTGAATGCGGTTGAAGGGCGTTTCGCGGACGCAGAGCAGCAGCGGGCGGCGCTCCTTGAGTGTAACGTCCGCAGCGCGGGCGATGAGTGAGTTGGCCAGGCCAAGCGCGATGGCGGCCAGCGTACCCATGGAACACGGCAGAATAATCATGCCGTCGGAGGGATGGCTGCCGCTGGCGATGGGCGCGCCAATGTCGGAGTCGGCGTGCTGAATGATTTTCTTGGGCACGGCGCCGAGAAGCTTCTTGAGCAGATTGGTGCGGCCTGATACGCCGAGTTCTTCGGCCAGCACGCGGAGAGAGTTCTCGGAAGCAACAAAGTGGACGCGGGCGACGCGCCCGTCGGCTTCGAGCGCGCGAAGTGCCTCGCGGGCGAGAATTGCGCCGGATGCGCCAGTGATGGCGAGAGTGAGATGCGCGCCCGCCATGTCAGCTTCCCAGCACGCGCTTGAAGATCGCGTCGACATTCACAAGCTGCCGCGAATAGTCGAAGGTGCGGTCGAGCTTCCTCGGGCTGAGCAGTTTTGCAATCTTTGGGTCGCGAGCCACTTCATCGCGGAAGCTCAGATCGTCTTTCCAGGCGTGCATGGCGTGCGACTGAACGAGCTTATAAGCGTCTTCGCGGAGCATGCCTGCTTCGGCCAAGTCGAGAAGCAGTTGCCCCGAGAAGATGAGGCCGCCGGTAGATTCGAGATTCTTCTTCATACGCGCGGGGTAGACCAGCAGACGGTCGATGAGGTCGGTGGTTTTTGCCAGCAGATAGTCGACCAGGATGGTGGAATCAGGGAAGATGACGCGCTCCACAGACGAATGAGAAATGTCGCGCTCGTGCCACAGCGGGATGTTCTCCATGGCGGCCTGGGCGTTGCCGCGGAGAACGCGCGCGAGGCCGCTGATTTGCTCGCTGGTGATGGGGTTCTTCTTGTGCGGCATGGCCGAGGAGCCTTTTTGCTTTTCGCTGAAGAACTCCTGCGCTTCGCGAACCTCTGTGCGCTGCAGGTGGCGAATTTCGACTGCGATTTTGTCGAGCGTGCTGCCGATAATGGCGAGCGTGGTGATGTAGGCGGCGTGGCGATCGCGCTGGATAACCTGAGTAGAGACGGGCGCGGGCTTGAGTCCCAACCGCGCGCAAATGCGCTCTTCGTGATCGGGCTTCAAGTGACCAAAAGTACCGACGGCTCCGGAGAGCTTGCCCACGCGCATGTCCTCGGCAGCGGCGGCGAAGCGGGCGGCGTTGCGCTCCATTTCGGTGTACCAGTTGAGCAGCTTGAGTCCGAACGTAGTGGGCTCGGCGTGGATGCCGTGGGTGCGGCCGATGGTAGGCGTGTGCTTGAACTCGATAGCGCGACGCTTGAGGACGGCAAGCAGAGCGGCGATACCGTCCGTGAGGAGCTTGGAGGCTTCTTTGATCTGGAGGGCCTGGGCGGTATCAACAATGTCGTTCGAGGTGAGGCCGTAGTGCAGCCAGCGGGACTCGGCGTCGAGGCCCTGGGCTTTGAGCGACTCTGCGACTGCGGTTGTAAAGGCGATGACATCGTGCTTGACTTCGGATTCGATCTCAAGCACGCGGGCGGCGGAAACAGTCGCTTTGGTGGCGATGGCCTTGGCGGCAGAGGCTGGAATCACGCCGTCTTCAGCCAGCACAGCGCTGGCCGCTGCCTCTACCTGGAGCCAGCGGCGGTATTTGTTCTCGTCCGTCCAGAGTGCGCCCATCGCCGGACGCGTGTAGCGATCGATCAACGGAAAGTCCTCTCGTGGTTCGTGGCTCGTGGGACGTGGGACGTGATTTGTGCCGGTTCGCGATCTGTCAACGGCTAACACTGCGCTATGCCGCGTATCTTGATCCACGATTCACGAATCACGGCATCTTGATTGTACGAGGGGACGGCGATTATCCGCGAGGAATTCCGAGGCGGATGCAGAGTTCGTCGACGAGCAGGCCGCGGCCGGGCTTGTAGGGCTGGAACCACTCGCCATCGATGACCATTTGCGGCACGGCGCGCTTGCCGACGCGGCTCAAGACCTCGGCTGAGGCAGCGGGGTCCGCGTCGACATTGATCTCGGTGTAGGCGATGCCGTGCGCTTCGAGAAACTGCTTGGCGGAGCGGCAGTCGCGACACCAGGAGGTTGTGTAAACCTGCACGTTCATAAGGCCATTCTAGGTTGATCTCGATGCTACGATCTGTGATCAGAAGCACCTGGGAGATTCGATGACCGCGGACGAAATTAAGTCGCTTTTAAACCTTGAGCCGCACCCGGTGGAGGGCGGATGGTTTCGCCGGACGTACACCTCGGCGGGAAGCGTGGAGCTGCTGCGCGGGCGACGAGCGCAGGGCACGGCCATTTATTACCTGCTTGAAGGGGGAACCTTCTCGGAGATGCACGTGCTCAAGTCGGATGAGATTTTTCATTTTTATCTCGGCGATCCGGTCGAATTGCTG
The DNA here is from genome assembly GCA_963762905.1 of uncultured Acidobacteriaceae bacterium. Taxonomy (GTDB): domain Bacteria; phylum Acidobacteriota; class Terriglobia; order Terriglobales; family Acidobacteriaceae; genus Telmatobacter. Next base: position 151,254 of record CAVXMJ010000004.1, read on the forward strand.
CAGCTGTTGCCCGACGGGCGCTCCGCCGCTGCGACATTGGGGCCAGATTTGGCGGCGGGACAACGCGTGCAGCTATTGGTGCCGGCGGGAGTGTGGCAGGGCGCGCGGCTGGTTGAGGGCGGCAAAGTGGCGCTGCTCGGCTGCACGGTGACGCCGGGATTCGATTTTGCGGATTACCGTGGCGGGAATTATGCGGAGTTGGCGGCGAAGTGGCCGGCGGAGGCGGAGCGGATTCGCGCGCTCACGCGCAGCTAGATTACCGCCGCTCGCGGAAAAAATTCCGAAGCAGTTCCGCGGATTCAGCTGCCGCAATTCCCTGCTCTACCTTCATTTGATGATTGAGCTGGGGATGGTTTAGCACCGAGAGCACCGAACCGCAGGCGCCGGCCTTGAGATCTGCAGCGCCGAAAACGAGGCGGTCGATGCGGGCGTGGATCATGGCTCCTGCGCACATGGCGCATGGCTCAAGCGTGACATAGAGCGTGCAGCCGGCGAGGCGATAGTTGCCGAGGGCTGCGGCGGCGCCCCGGAGAGCGACGATTTCAGCGTGGGCCGTCGGGTCCACGTCGCGCAGGACACGATTCTGGCCGCGGGCGATGATTTCGCCGTTGTGAACGATCACAGCGCCGATGGGCACTTCGCCGGCTTCAGCCGCCAGTCGCGCCTCGGCCAGCGCAGCCCGCATCGCTTGAGGATCGTCGATCATGCTTTCGATGGTACGGCTGCCGGCTGTTGTTGAGTCATGCAGTGCAGCGCGCCGAGGCCCCAGATCAGGTCGACGCTGTGGACGCCGATGATTTCGCGGTTGGGAAAGAGCTCGGCGAGAGTGTTGAGCGCGACGCGGTCGTTTGGATCGTGAAATGTGGGCACGAGAACGAGGCCGTTGGCGACGTAGAAGTTGGCGTAACTGGCCGGGAGGCGCTGGCCGCGAAAGACAACGGGGCGCGGCATCGGCAACTCGACGACCGTGAATTGCTTGCCCTCAGGAGTGCGCGTGGATTTGAGGCGCGAGAGATTCTCGGCGAGTGGGACATGGTTGGGGTCGCGCGTGACTGGCTCAACGGCTGCGACGATGGTGGTAGGCGCGACGAAGCGGGCGATGTCGTCGATGTGGCCGTGGGTGTCGTCGCCGACGATGCCGCGATTGAGCCAGATGGTCTGGTCGATGCCGAGATAGTCGTGGAAGACGCGTTCGAGTTGCGCGCGGCTGACGCACGGGTTGCGCTGCTGCACTTCGCTCAGGAGACATTCTTCTGTGGTAAGCAGCGATCCTTCGCCGTTGACGTCGATGGAGCCGCCTTCGAGGACGACGGAGTGCGTTGCGCCGTTCTGGTTTTGGACGAGAGGTTGCCACGAAGGAACGCCGAGCAATTTGGAGACGCGGCCAGGAAGTTTGTCATCGAGATGCCAGTCAGAGTATTTGGCCCAGCCATTGAAGCGCCAGTTGGTGAGGGCGACGCGGCCTTCAGCGTTGCGGATAAAAATCGGGCCGGAGTCGCGCGTCCAACCGCGGTCGGTGGGCCAGATGTGGAACGTGACCTGATCGAGATTGGCGCCGGCACGCTGGAGCATCGAGGTTACGCGCTTCTTCGACAATGCGTTTTCGACGATCAGATGCACGCGCTCGTGAGCAGCGAGCAGGCGAACGATCTCCGCGTAGAGCCAGGGGATGGATTGAAATTTGCCGGGCCAATCCTCAGGATTGTGCGGCCAGGCGAGCCATGTGGCTTCGTGCGGCTCCCACTCGGCGGGCATGCGGTAGCCGAGGGCGCGGGGAGTTTTGGTGGCTTCGTTCAAGTCGCAGGTCCTTCGCATGCATTGAAATGAAAACGGTTGATTGCATCTTGGTATCCCACGTCTCAAAGTCGAGACCTGGGCGCCCGCTATTTGTGTTCTTTTCGCGCTACGGCTGAGAGTTTGGCTGATGGTTGCGTGGGATCGATAAACCGCTGCGTGATGGGCGCATAGGCGTCGACGCGGCGGTCGCGCAGAAAGGGCCAGTTGCGGCGCGTTTCTTCAATCAACGAGCGATCCACTTCGCCGAGGACAATTTCTTCGGCGTCGTGGCTGGCTTTGGCGACGACACGGCCGAAGGGGTCGGCGAGAAAGCTGCCACCCCAGAACTCGAGGCCGGGGCCCGGAGCGCGATTGCCCGAAATGTCGCCGTGCTCCAGGCCCACGCGGTTGACGGCGGCGACGTAAACGCCGTTGGCGATGGCGTGGGAGCGCTGGATGGTTTGCCACGCATCATATTGCGCAGCGCCGAAGTGTTCTTTTTCCGCCGGGTGCCAGCCGATGGCAGTGGGATAGAACAGCACTTCAGCGCCCTGCAGAGCAGTGATCCGCGCTCCCTCGGGATACCACTGATCCCAGCAAACGAGCGTTCCGACGCGGCCTGCTGCGGTATCGACGGCCTGAAATCCGAGATCGCCGGGCGCGAAGTAATACTTTTCGTAATAAAGCGGATCGTCGGGGATGTGCATCTTGCGGTAGACACCGGCGATCTGGCCATCGGCGTCAAACGTGACAGCAGTGTTGTGGTAAAGGCCGGGTGCGCGGCGCTCAAAGAGCGAGGCCACGACGGCCACGCGAGATTCGCGGGCAACCTCGGCCAATTTGGCGGTTGAGGAGCCTGGAATCTCCTCCGCAAGGTCAAAGAGCGCGAGTTCCTCGCGTTGACAAAAATATTGCGTGCGGAAGAGCTCGGGCAAGCAGACAACTTGCGCTCCGAGCTTCGCGGCCTCGCGAATTCGCTCAAGCGCGTCCGAGAAATTCGCGTCCGGATCCGCGCCCATGCGCATTTGCACGAGGGCAACTGTAAATTTTTGCGCTTTCTTCATGCGTCTTTCGTTGAGCCTCGCTGGGAATAATGATGGCCGATGCGACAAGGCCAACCCCGGCAAGCGGAATCGGCCTCTATGTCCTGTGAATCGCCGACTCGATCGCTGTCGGTCAGTCCCCAATCTTGTCCAAAGGCTTGCCGCGCGCAGAGTCCTACTCTTCCAGGATCAGGACAGCAGCGGCGATGGTGGTCGTCCATTTGCCGCGCTTATCGCCCACGGCCGACTGGGTGATGTTGCTGGTGCGGACAATCTTGTTGGAGATTCGGTAGATCTCCTTTTTCTCGTCCCAGCTCTTGTCGGGATCGAACTCGACATCGAGCGTGGTGGCGAGCATCTCGGCGGCCAACTCCTCGGCATATTCGCCGGCCTGGTCATCGGTCTCGCCAAAGCTGTGGTGCTCGCTCAGATACCCATAGGTATTGCGATCGGCTGGAATGGCCACACCGATGCTGCAGGCAACGAGACGGTGCGGCTCGCGCGTGGAGTTTTCAGCGATGACCGCGAAGACGACCTCGCCATCATCAAGGTACTTGAGGCCTTCTTTGCGTGGAATCATTTTGCACTGGGGCGGGAAGATGGATGAAACGCGCACCAGATTCTGCGAGGCAATGCCCGCATCGCGAAGGGCAAGCTCGAAGGAGGTCAGCCGTTCCTTATGTTTGCCGACGCCTTTGGTGAAGAAAAGCTTCTTTGGGACCATTCTTTTTCCCAATTTCTATGTGCCCTCCGTAAATGAAAAAGTGGAACCGTTTTTAACGTTCCCGCATGAGTCTATCGCATCCTGGCGGGTGCGAACAGAGTTTCAAACATTTTCATTGGAGGTTCATCGAGCAGAGCTTGCGGCGGGGTGCGCAAACGTCTTTGGGCGGGTCCGAAACTGGGGCGCCAAGAATGCACGAGAGTTTCCCCAGCCAAGCCGGCAAGATAGCAACTTTCCGGCAGGTGCCGCGTTTAATAGGCATGAAGCGACGGCTGGTATCGGTGGGAATCCCTGTTTTGAGCGCGGTGCTTGGCTGCGCATGCGCGCTGGCACAAACTCCCGGCGGCTATGCCGCGCCTGATCCGGCTATTGCGCCGGAAGCCACAGCTTCGACGGCCGGCGGTAGCCTGAGTCAAGCGATTCTGGAGTGGACGCCGCCGGCTCTGTCGCAGTTGAGCGGCGAGGCTGTAGCCAAAGAGAACTTCACGCTGGATCGGACGATGCTGGCTGCGGCGGCCGGGCTCATTCCGGATTCCGACGCCGACCTAACGCAGACGGTGGCCAAGCTGGACGGCGTAAGCGTGCACATCCTGCGTTTTGCCGCTGACGGCCATGCCGATCCTTCACAGGTTGAGGCGATTCGCGAGGCCTACCATCTGCGCGGTTGGAAGCACGTGCTGAGCTCGACCAATCTGGGCGGCGCGGGCCGCAGCGACATCACCGACGTCTGGCTGGTGATGGACGGCGCCAACGTGCGCGGCGGAGTGGTGCTGGTGGAGAGCCCGAAGAGTCTGACCTTGGCGACAATGGCCGGGAATCTGAGCCCGGTCGATATCCTCCACCTGCGGGGACATTTCGGCATTCCGCGTTTTGACAGCGACGGTGCGAGCCGATAGCCCGGTCCAGGACATACCATTCAACCGATCTCCCGTTACGCAACGGGCTGCTGGCTCGTCAGATTGCCGCAAAGAAACTGTTATAGTCGTCCGTAGCCCCCCGGATTGATCGACCCATGCAAAATCGCACGTTAACGTTTTTCTTTTTCATCCTGGCTGTCGCGGGAGGGTCAACCTTCGCTCGCGCCAAGGTCGTCGAAGATACAAGCGGATCATTAAAGACCCTGACCAGTGTTGCCGATGCGCTAGACTCTGCCGACCGGCATCCGGTGCACGTTCTCTACGTGCACGGAATCGACGAGGTCGGAGCGGGTGACTCGAAGATGCTGCGCGACTCGATCTGTACCGAGCTGAAGCTATGCGCGGTGAGCGACTGGAAGAATGCGGGTACGGAGTACGCGGATAAAGGGGAGTTCTCCAGCGCCGTTGAGCCTCCGACGCTTGCTTACCTGGGCACGCCGGTGTGGAACAGCCCGGATGAGTGGCATGCGGCAGCGCCGTTTGTTGTGCACTGGGTGGTGCACCTCAGGGGACATTCCGCGGTGCTTGTGGTGGATGAGATCAACTGGTGGCCGCTCGTGCTGTCGCTCAAATGCCGCCGCGTGATCGCTGCCGAGGCGCACCTATCGGGGCCGGATAAGTATCTGCTGCAGGTTTGCTCGGATCGGTCCGCCCAGGACCCCGACGGCAGGGGACGCTTCTATCCATGGATAACGGCCGACGACGCGGCAAAGCTCGAAAAGATCAAGCCGCGCGGCGTTGTGATAAATCGAGAACTGAAGGCCGGGCTCGTGGACTGGGGGCTTTCGGATGTGCTGATGGCCGTTGGGCCGCTGGGCGGCATTCTGCGTGACGGAGTGCGGCAATTGATGGCGAAATCGGCGGCATTCGATCTCAATGCGTCGGAGGTGGATCCAAGCGGAGCCGGTGGAATCGGAAAATACGACTGGAAGTCGCACCTGAGCCAGGACAATGTGCTGGACCAGGAGTTTATCGGGGTAACGCATAGCCTCGGCAGCTACCTGCTCTTCAACACGCTCAACCCGGAGTTTTCCTCGACGTCGGACGAGAATCTGTCGCCGGCGGATGCGGCCAGAAAAACGGCTGAAGAGAACGCGATCCGCTACATCTTCGAGCGATCGTCGCTGATGTACTTCTTCGCCAATCAGCTTGAGATGCTGGAGATCACCAATCTTGAGAGCGCGCCACAATCAACGGAGAGCGCAATGAAATCGCGCGGCTTGGCGCCTGCGCCGATGGTTCCCACCTCGCCGGCTGAGAACTTCCGATCGCTCGTCAACAGATGGAAAGGCTACCAGACAAGCTTTCAGGCAGTTCTGCATCCAAGCGACGAGACGAGCAGGGAGAAGGTTCAGGTGGTGGCGTGGAGTGACCCCAGCGACGTGATTACCTATCGTGTGCCCAAGATCGGCGACGTGGAGGTTGTGAATCTCTACGTGAAGAATGCGACGCGGTGGTTCGGGCTGATCGAATCGCCACGCGAGGCCCACGCCGGCTACGCGAAAAACATTGATGTGCTGCGTGTCATGTTCGGAGAAACCAGGCTGCCGCAGACTCACTGAGCGCAGCCGATGACGCTAGCGAATGCGCTGCTGGCTGGCCGACATTGCCACTGCTGAATTGCGGGTGGTAGCCTCAAGTTTGGACTTATCGATTTTGGATTTGACGATTTTGGATTCTTCTGGAAGGGAAATCCCACATCACCATGCAAAGCACGTATAACGGGCTGGAACTGCCCAAGACGGGCGAGCAGATCGAGTACAAGGACGGGCGATTTGTTGTTCCCGACCATCCCATCATTCCCTTTATTGAGGGCGATGGCACGGGACGCGATATCTGGAAGGCGTCGCAGCGGGTTTTCGATGCGGCCGTAGAAAAAGCCTACGGCGGCAAGCGAGGGATCCAGTGGTTTGAGATATACGCCGGCGAAAAGGCCTTTCGGCAGTTCAACAACTGGCTGCCTGATGACTCCGTTGCTGCGGCGCGCGATTTGCGCGTCTCCATCAAGGGGCCACTGACAACGCCTGTTGGGGGCGGCATTCGTTCGCTCAACGTGGCTTTGCGGCAGATTCTCGATCTCTATGCGTGTGTGCGGCCGGTGAAGTATTACCAGGGCGTACCCAGCCCGGTAAAGCACCCAGAAAAGCTCGACATCGTGATTTACCGCGAGAACACAGAGGATGTGTACGCCGGTGTTGAGTTCAAGCAAGGCACGGAAGACGCGGCACGGCTGATTTCCTTTTTGAATGACGATCTGCTCAAGGGCACCAAGAAAAAAGTCCGGACGGACTCGGGCGTGGGCATCAAGCCGATCTCGATCTTCGGCACCAAGAGATTGGTACGGTACGCGATTCGGCAAGCGCTCGAGACAGGACGCAAGACGGTCACGCTGGTCCACAAGGGAAATATTCAAAAGTTCACCGAGGGCGCGTTCCGCGAGTGGGGCTACGAGGTGGCAACGCAAGAATTCCGCGACCAGACCGTTACGGAGCGCGAGAGTTGGATTCTCGGCAACGTCGAATCGAAGCCTGGTATTTCAATTGAAGAAAATGCCGCTTTGATTGAGCCGGGAATGGAGTTTGGCTCTCCGGCCTTTCGCGATTCGGTGTATGCCGAGGTCAGACGCGTACTCGATTCGATCGGCAAAAGCCACGGGAACGGCGCGTGGAAGCAAAAGGTGCTGATCAACGACCGCATCGCCGACTCAATCTTCCAGCAGATCATCATCCGGCCGGAGGATTACAGCATTCTGGCCACATCGAATTTGAATGGCGACTACATCTCCGACGCTGCGGCAGCGCAGGTGGGCGGACTCGGCATTGCGCCGGGAGCGAACATCGGCGACGGCTACGCAGTCTTCGAGGCCACGCACGGAACAGCGCCCAAGTACGCCGATAAGGACGTGATCAATCCAGGTTCAGTGATTCTTTCCGGCGTGATGATGCTCGAGTTCATCGGTTGGAAGGAAGCAGCGAAGATGATCGAGAGCGCCATGGAGAAGACGATTCAGCAGAAGTCGGTCACGTACGACTTTGAACGCCAACTGGCCGGCGCGACGAAGGTGGGTACGAGCGAGTTCGCGACGCGCATTATTGGAAATATGTAGAACATTTCACAGGAGACGAAATGCGTAAAAAAGTCAGCATTGTGGGCGCGGGAAATGTCGGCGCGACGACCGCGCATTGGATTGCGGCCAAGGAATTGGCCGATGTGGCACTGATTGACGTGGTGGAAGGCGTTCCGCAGGGCAAGGCTCTGGATCTGCTTGAAGCCATGCCGATCGAGAAGCGCGATGTGGCCATCGTGGGCGCGAACGACTATGCGGCCACAGCAAACTCCGACATTGTAGTGATTACGGCGGGCATTCCGCGAAAGCCGGGGATGAGCCGCGACGATCTACTGAACACCAATTTCAAGATCATGTCGGACGTGGTGCAGAAGGTAGTGGCGCAGTCGCCTGAGTGCATTCTGATCATCGTGTCGAATCCTCTCGATGCGATGGCACAGGCTGCGTTTCGGCAGGCAGGATTCAACCGCGAGCGCGTGATCGGCATGGCAGGCGTGCTGGATTCGGCGCGCTTCCGCAGCTTTATTGCCGCGGAACTGAACGTGAGCGTGGAGAACGTTACGGCATTTGTGCTGGGCGGGCACGGCGACACGATGGTCCCGTTGGCGCGCTACTCGACAGTGGCCGGCATTCCCATCACAGAACTGATTGCTCCCGAGCGCCTTGAACAATTAGTCCAGCGCACCAGAGACGGCGGCGCAGAGATTGTGAAGCACCTGAAGACGGGCAGCGCCTACTACGCGCCATCGGCAGCCGCAACCGAGATGGTGGAGGCGATTCTGAAGGACAAGAAGAAGATTCTGCCTTGCGCGGCGTACCTCGACGGCGAGTACGGCATTAAGGGCTACTACATCGGCGTGCCATGCAAGCTGGGTGCGGCAGGCCTGGAACAGATCATCGAAATCAAGCTGACGGCTGAGGAAGACGCAGCGCTCAAGAAAAGCGCCGAAGCGGTGAAGGAGCTTTGCGCGGTGATCGGCGTTTAGGTCCGATCTGAGAAAGCTCATTTCCACGTGCGGAGATCAATTTCCGTTGACAATCCTCCGAGCCGCAACGCAAGCTCAAGCTTTGATCACAATGGAAATGAGGGGCGGGAATGACTATTCTCAAGTACGTTGCATTGGGCTTGATGGCCCTCGCGGCAATCCAGGTCTGTTCGGCGCAGAACAAGTTCCCTCTCCGTTCCGGGGAGTGGGAGGTCAAGATGTCCGATCCCGGATCACAAGGCTCGTCCGTGACGATGTTGTATTGCCTGAACGACGAATTATGGCAGAAAGCACTAACCCAGGATCCCCAGTGCTCCATTCAGCAGCTCGTAATCACGTCCGGCGGCGGCAGCTACACAATGGATTGCGATATGAAGTCTTTTCAGATGAAGGGCAAGGTCGACCTGATCTTTGATGGTTTGGAGCATATGACCGCCAAAGGACAAATTGACTTGACGATGAGTGGAAAAACCACCCGTTCGTCGACTGTGGCGGAATACCGTTGGAAGGGCGCCAATTGTAGTCCGGACGACGCGAATCTGAAGCCCAAGAAGGCAAACTAGCGCCGGACCGCTGGGTTTCCACGGAAAGGTCCTCGTAAAAGGGTTGAGAGCCTGGCCTGAGCCTGTCGAGCGGTGATTCGTCTCGGGGAGCTGGACGGGAGCGATCAATCCATCGCCATGCTGAGTTGGTGACGCACATCGGCGCCGCGGATCCAGAAGATCACGTCGGTAGCGATGTTGGAAGAGTGGTCCGCAATCCGTTCGAGGTTCTTGGCGACCAGAATCCCGTTCATGGCTTGCTGCGTAAACTGCGGCTTCTCTTCGATCAGCTTGAGCAGGTCGCTGTGGGCGCGGCGGTTCATGCGGTCGATCTCGTCGTCCATTTCGCGAACCGAGTCGGCAAGGCGCGCGTCGCCGTCCAGCAGCGCCTGAAGCGCGTTGCGGATCATCTGCCCGGCAAAATCGCCCATCGCAGAAAAATCCACCGGCAGATCCACGTCGTCGATGGCGAGAACTTCCTTGGTGCGGCGTGAAATGCTCATGGACTGGTCGCCGATGCGTTCCAGGTCGCCGTTAATCTTGATGACGGCGAGGATGAAACGCAGGTCGATGGCCATCGGCTGCTGCTTGGCCAGGAGGTCATAGGCCATCTCGTCGAGCTCACGCTGCGCAGTGTCGATGGCCCGCTCATTCTGCTTGACGAACTTGCAGAGGCCCTTGTCGCGGCGAGTATAGGCCTCCACGGCCGACTCGACCGCCTGCTGCGCCAGAGCAGCCATGGCGAGAAGCTTGTCTTTGAGCTCTGCGAGTTGCTGATGAAAGTGAATCCGGGGCACTAGGTTCGTTCTCCCATCCGACTATTCTGCACCATGCGAGGTTACAGGAGAACAAATTTCCGCAGGCGCACCTGAATCGTTACACACATTGGTAATGTTCCCTGAGGGGGCCGACGACTGAGGTGTTGGACGACCGGCGGGGTAAAAGGGCTCGATGGAGGGTAGCGTCTGGGCCACGAGGGCCGGGTCAGGCAGCTTCAGACGCGAGGGGCAGATCCTCGATCGGGCCCAGTAGGAAGTGGTATTCCACTATGCCAATGGTGACGCGGAACCCCGGTCGCTCAAGCGTATCCTCGCCGGATCCGTCTCAGGTCAGATTGCCGGGGCGAGCTTTCCCTGCACTACGTCATTCTCGAGCGTGCCAATTGGGTCGATGGTGATGCGAATTCTGTCGGCCGGCGCGAGGGTGAAGTCATCCGGCGGAACAATGCCGGTTCCGGTCATGAGAAATGCCCCGTGCGGGAACGTGTTCTCGCGGAAAAGGTAGGCTGCCAGATCGGCGGGCTTGCGCTTTAGCTCCGCAAGCGTGGTAGCGCCTGAGAATGATGTCTGACCACCGCGCAGAATTTCGATCTGGATCGGCGTGGTGGTTGGGAGCGGATCGCAGCTGATGAGAATGCACGGACCCAGTGCGCAACTGCGGTCGTAGACCTTGGCCTGGGGAAGATAGAGGGGGTTTTCGCCCTCGATGTCGCGTGAGCTCATGTCGTTGCCGACGGTGTAGCCGATGATCTCGCCGCGCGGGTTGATGAGCAGCGTGAGCTCCGGCTCCGGAACCGACCACGAGGCGTCCGTGCGAATACGCACATTGCTACCCGGGCCGGCAACGCGGCTCGGAGTGGCCTTGAAAAACAGCTCAGGGCGCTCGGCCGAGTAAACGCGGTCGTAGAAATCGCCGCCACCTGCGTCTTTCGATTCCGCCATGCGCGCGCTGCGGCTGCGGAAATAGGTGACGCCGGCGGCCCAGACCTCCTGGCTGCCGATCGGCGCTTCGAGGTGCGCGGGGTCGAAGCCCGCGGAGGGCTTTCCGGCGGCGACGATGGAGCGCAGGTAGGCGCTGAGATTATCAAGCGCGACAAGCGCGTCCCAGTTGGACTCGGGGACGCGAAACGATTTGTCGCTGTCTTCTACGAAATTTCCGTTGGTGGTCCGGTAGAGCTTCACGCTTTTTTCTCCAATCGAGAGACAATCTGATCGACATCGTAGACGCAACCGCCCCAGACACCGCCGCTCGCCGTGACCAGCGCGGCCCACAAACGTGTATCGGCCGGCATTTCGGGGTGCGGGGCAAGATCGTGGCGCGGCGCGCGAGTGCTTAGCCGCCGCGCACCCACTTCGCCGGAAAACATCTCGCCGCTTTCTCCCACAAGATTTACGGAACCCTCCAGACGCGCGCGGTCGACCACGATTTCAATCTGGTCTCCATCGAGCACCTTGCCGATGGGTCCGCCGGCAAGTGCTTCAGGAGAAATGTGTCCGATGCAGGCTCCCGTGGAGACTCCGCTGAAACGCGCGTCGGTCAAGACGGCTACGTGCTTGCAGTGCGGCAACTGCTTCAGCGCCGAGGTGATCTGGTAGATCTCCTGCATGCCGGCGCCGGCCGGTCCGCTGCAAATGAGGACCATGACGTCGCCCTGCGTGACCTGACCAGCCTTGATAGCTTGAATCGCCGCTGCCTCGGTGACGAACACGCGCGCGGGACCGATGTGCCGATAGACGTTGTCCTTGCCGACCAGAGAAGAGTCGATGGCGGTGCATTTGATGACCGAGCCTTCGGGCGCGAGGTTGCCCAGTGGAAAGCAAACCGTCGAGGTTAAGCCGTGCTTGCGCGCTCGATCGCGCGACATGATTACGTCGTCGGGATCGATGCCGTCCAGTTCCTGGAGCCGCTGGCGTAACGCCTTGCGGCGCGGACTGTCGCGCCACCAATCGAGCGACGTGTCCAGCGTTTCGCCGGAGACGGTTTTGACGCTGGCGTCGAGCAGCCCGGCGGCGCGCAGTTCCAGCATCACTTCGGGTACGCCACCAGCCAGAAACACCTGGACTGTCGCAAAACCTCTCGGGCCGTTGGGCAGCGCATCTACAAGGCGCGGAACCTGGCGATTGACTTCAACCCAATCGGCCACCGTGGGACGCGGCAGACCCGCGGCGTGTGCAATGGCGGGAACATGGATGAGAAGATTCGTTGAGCCGCCAAAGGCTGCGTGCAGCACCATGGCGTTGCTAAGGGCCGCGGGCGTGAGAATGTCGCGCACACCCAGGCCAAGCTGATGCAGGCGCAGAAGGGCGCGAGCAGAGCGGCGCGCCGCGTCAAGCCAAACAGGCTGGCCTGAAGGCGCGAGCGCAGTGTGCGGCAGCGAGAGGCCGAGAGCCTCGCCGACGACCTGCGAGGTCGCAGCGGTGCCGAGGAACTGACAGCCTCCACCAGGTGACGCGCAGGCACGACAGCCCACCTCTGCGGCGTACTCGAGCGTGATCTGCTTCTGCGCGAAGCGCGCGCCGATAGTTTGTACCTTGCCCGCATCTTCACCCGATTCCGGCAGCAGCGTGACGCCGCCGGGCACGAGTACGGCCGGTTTTTTCCCCGAAGACGCGAGCGCCATCATCATTGCCGGCAGGCCTTTGTCGCAGGTGGCGATGCCCATGACGCCTTTGCCAGTGGGAAGCGAGCGCATCAGGCGCCGCAAAACGATGGCTGCATCGTTGCGATAGGGCAAAGAGTCCATCATGCCCGTGGTGCCTTGCGTACGGCCGTCGCAGGGGTCGGTGCACGCCCCCGCGAACGGAGTGGCGCGCAGCGATTTCAGCTCACGGGCAGCCTCGGCCACGAGCAGGCCAACTTCCCAGTGGCCGGTGTGAAAGCCAAGCGCGATGGCCTCGCCATTTTCCGCGCGCAGGCCGCCGTGGGTGCTCAGGATCAGGAATTCAGGATCGAGTAGGCGATTCGGCTCCCAGCCCATTCCGGCGTTCTGCGTAAGGCCAAAGAGATTGCCGGAGGGCTCGGCGAGAAGCATCTCGGGCGAGAGCGGAAGGGCTCCCGAGGGGCCGGGCGCTCGCGTATTTACGCGAAGGAGGCTCTGGTCACCTGTTTCCAGGACAGAGCTGAGTTGAATCGTTTCGATGGGAAGCCTCTTTCCGCAGACCAGTATAGTTTGCTCGGGTCTGGTTCCGGATGGAGCGCCGGCGGAGCTGGATGCTATAAAGTGATGTGCCCGACGACGGTTCACACAAAGCGGTGCAAGACCACGCCGAGAAAATTCAGGCGGGCTTGCGCCGGCGCTGGCTGTACCTGATGCCGGTGGTCTTCGTCACCTACAGCCTCGCATACCTGGGCCGGTCGAATTTTGGATTTGGCGCAGCTGCGGGCCTGGCAAAGTCGCTGAACATCACCGAATCCCGCGCGGCGTTTCTCGGTTCGGTTTTCTTTCTCGGCTATTTTCTCTTTCAGGTACCGGCAGCGGCTTATGCCATTCGCAAGAGCGCGACGCGCCTTGTTTTCTTCGCGTTGATCAGTTGGGGAATCTTTTCCGGACTGACGGGGATCATTCACAACTACTGGCTATTGGTCGTCGATCGGCTGCTACTTGGCGTTGCGGAGAGTCTCATCTTTCCTTCGATGCTGATCCTCTTGACCAACTGGTTCACGCGCAGAGAGCGATCGCGCGCCAACGCAATCCTGATTCTGGGGAACCCGGTGACCGTGACCTGGATGGCTGCCGCGACCGGATATCTGATTCGAGCCGTCGGCTGGCAGATGACATTTATCCTCGAAGGCATTCCTTCGGTGCTTTGGGCACTCGTCTGGATCGTCGTGGCGCGAGACCGACCGCTGGAAGTGCCGTGGCTGCCGGAAGAAAGCAGCACGCACCTGGCTGAGACGCTGGCGTTGGAACAGTCTTCCCTACCCCAGCACGCAAATCTTCGTGCAGCGCTGCGCGTGCCGGGTGTATTGGTTCTCTGCTTTCAGTACTTCTGCTGGAGCTTCGGCGTCTATGGGCTTGTGATCTGGATTCCGGCGATGATTCGCTCTGGATCGGCGCGCGGCATCGAGCAGATTGGCCTTCTCAGCGCCGCGCCGTTTCTTCTGGCCGTGGTGCTGATGCTGATCGTCGCAACCTTTTCCGATCGGGTGCTCCGCCGCACGCTGTTCGTGTGGCCATTCCTGATTCTTTCGGGCGTAGCGCTATTTTGCAGCTTTGCAACCGCTGGGCACAATTTCTGGCTGGCCTACGCCTGCCTGGTGATTGCGGGCGGCACCATGTACGCGCCCTACGGGCCGTTCTGGGCCATCATGCCCGAGATGTTGCCGCGCAACGTTGCGGGCGAAGTGACCGCGCTCGTGAACAGCTGTGGGGCGCTAGGCGGATTTGCGGGATCGTGGCTGGTTGGATGGCTGCAGGCCGTAACGGGAAGCGCCCGCTCCGGATACCTCGCCATGTCAATCCTGCTGATCGTGTCCGGGGTGATGATTTTCTTCTTGAAAGCTCCTACGTCCGTTGCGGAACCGCGTCGCGCATGAGCTGACCGTCGACGAGCCGCATGATCCCAAGAGGATTTGAATCTTTCAGCTCTTCGGGCAGCGATGCCTGCGGGAAATCCTGGTAGCAGACGGGGCGGACGAAGCGATAGATCGAATAGGTGCCCACCGAAGTAGCACGGCTGTCGCTCGTGGCCGGGTACGGCCCACCGTGCACCATAGCGTGGCAGACTTCTACTCCGGTAGGAAAGCCGTTGACGATGAGTCTGCCGGCCTTGCGCTCAAGAATGGCGATGAGATCTGCGTAGGTGGCCAGATCGGCATCCGTGCCGTGCAGCGTTGCGGTGAGCTGGCCCTCGATTGTGCCTGCCAGCGCGATGAGTTGCTCGCGGCTGTCGTAGCGGATGACCAACGCGCTGGGGCCAAAGACTTCGGTGGCAAGTTCCGGCTTGCCGAACAAATCTTCGGCGTCGATTTCCAGCAGGACCGGCGCGGCGTAGTTATCGCCAGCACCGCTCGATGAAGCCTCAGCGACCGTACTCACCTGGGCGTACGCCTGTCGGCTTGCGATGCCGGAACGATAGCTTTTTGAGATTCCCTCAGTAAGCATGGCCGAAGGAGAGGCTTTTTCGACGAGCGCTTTCACTTCGGCGACGAGCGCATCGGCATCGGCGTTGCGCGGCAAATAGACGAGGCCTGGCTTGGTGCAGAACTGGCCGACGCCTAGAGTGAACGAGCCAAAGAGGCCGGCGGCAATCTGGGCACCGCGCGTGTGCAGCGATTCAGGCAACACAAAAAGCGGATTGACGCTGCTCATCTCCATAAAGCAGGGGATCGGCTCCGGCCGCGCCGCTGCGCGCTGCATGAGCGCTTTGCCGGCAGAAAGCGAACCGGTGAATCCGACGGCCTTGACCTTGGGGTGGTCAACTAATGCCGCGCCGATCTCAGAGCCTGCGCCGAAGAGGAGTGCAAAAACTCCGGTTGGCAGGCCGCATTCGCGCACGCTCCGGGCGATGACCTGGCCGACCATCTCGCTGGTTCCCGGATGCGCGTGGTGAGCCTTCACGATAACCGGATTGCCCGCAGCAAGGGCGGCGGCCGTGTCGCCGCCGGCAACGGAAAACGCGAGGGGAAAATTGCTGGCGCCGAAGACGGCAACGGGGCCAAGTCCTTTCATCATGGAACGAATGTCAGAGCGCGGCAACGGCTTGCGATCGGGCTGCGCAGGATCGATGCGCGCGTTGACCCAGGAGCCCTCTTCGATCACTTGCGCAAACAGGCGAAGCTGATTGATGGTGCGCGCTGACTCGCCCTTGAGGCGCGCCTCGGGCAGAGCTGTCTCTTTGTTTGCGCGTTCCACGAGCTCGGGCACGATGGCTTCAATCCCGTCGGCGATCGAGCGCAGGAAGCGGGCTTTCTCGCGGCCGGAAAGCTTTCGGAAGGCAACAAATGCTTCCTCAGCGAGATGGGCGGCGCGATCTACATCGGCAGGTGAGGCGCAATGGTAAACAGGCTCAAGGCTTGCGCCCGTGGAAGGATCGACGCCGTTAAAAGCAGCCCCGATGGTTTCGGAACTCTGACCATCAATGATCGAGTAGCCGCGCAGATGCGACTGAGTTTTCTGATCCAACATGATTCCTCTTCTTCCTGGCTTTTAGCTGCTGGCTATAAGTTTGATCGCGTCGAGGCCAGGCACCCCTTGTTAGAGCGTGGAACGCAACAAAAGATGCCAACCTCATTCTTCGCCAATATCTTCGTTCCAGATCCCCGGATGCTTTCGAATAAAAGTCTCCATCAACTCGCGGCACTCGCTGCTGTCGAGATCGATCACGTTCACGCCGTTCTCGCGCAACCAGTCGAGCCCTCCGGCAAAAGTACGGCTCTCACCCACCACCAGCGTGCCGATGCGGAACTGGCGAACGAGTCCGCTGCAGTACCAGCAGGGCGCCAGCGTCGTGACCATCACGAGGTTGCGGTAACTGCGCTGCCGGCCGGCGCGGCGAAAAGCGTCCGTCTCGCCGTGGATACTTGGATCGCCCTGCTGCACGCGGCGGTTGCGACCCCGGCTGAGCAGTTCGCCAGTTTGCGTATACATCGCCGCGCCTACGGGGACACCACCTTCGTTGAGGCCGAGCCGCGCCTCTTCAATGGCAACCACCAGCATCGTTTCGTACGACGTCACAAGTCCAATCTAACGCAGCGGGGCACGAGCAACACATCAGTTGACGGAAAGCACCAGTTTGCCAAAGTGGCTGGCTTGTTCCATTCGTTCCAGCGCCTCGCGCGCCTGGCGCCAATCGAACTCTTCACCCACCGGTCGCAGTTCGGCAAGCGCAATAGCGCGGTTCATCTCCACAAAATCCCTGCGCGAGCCCACATAAATGCCGTGAATCCGCGCTGTTTTGTGGAGAACGAGAGGGACCGGGAATGGATCAGTGGACTGGGTTAGTACGCCCACTTGGGCCACCGTGCCGCCCGGCCGAATCGCCCTGAGGGAGCGCGCCAAGGTGGCTCCGCCGCCCACCTCAACCACCAGATCCACGCCTTCGCCGCCGGTCTGGTCGAGTGCCCAACGGTCCCAATCGGGGTTGTCGCGATAGTTCAGTCCCGCATCCAGCCCCATGGCACTGGCGCGTTCCAGCTTTTCGTAGCTGGAACTGATTCCCAAGACCCGTGCGCCTCTGAGCCGCGCAAACTGCAGCGCGAAGATCGAGACGCCTCCCGTGCCTTGGATCAGCACCG
This sequence comes from uncultured Acidobacteriaceae bacterium, assembly GCA_963762905.1. Classification (GTDB taxonomy): domain Bacteria; phylum Acidobacteriota; class Terriglobia; order Terriglobales; family Acidobacteriaceae; genus Telmatobacter. The sequence continues at coordinate 168,325 of CAVXMJ010000004.1, forward strand.
TCGACCCCGGCTTGAGCTCGCCTGCGGCCAAGGCGTTCCATGCCGTCACCGCTGCGCAAGGCAGGGTGGCAGCCTCTTGGAAACTGAGATGATCGGGAATCGCAACCAGTCCCGGCTCCTTGAGCACGATAAAGTCGGTCAGCATGCCGTCCACGTCGCCACCCAGTGCGCCGCGGGACCTCGCCGCTGTCAGGGGGCCTTCCAGCCAGTTCTGCATGAAGATGCCGGCCACGCGGTCGCCCGGCTTCCAAGCGGTCACATCGGCTCCGACTGCTACCACCTCGCCTGTGCCGTCGGAACATGGAATGCGCGGCAGCTTCATTCTGGGGTTGTAAAAACCCTTCACCACCATCAGATCGCGATAGTTGAGAGAAACCGCGCGGATTCCCACCAGAACTTCGCCCGGGCCCGGAGCTGGAGTGGGGCGCTCCACAAACTCCAAAGAATCAACGCCAAAAGCGGAAAGCTGCCACGCACGCATGAGAAGCCTCTCTGTCTTTCTGTTTCACTTTCGTCATTCTGCGGGACGCAACCAAGCCAAGCGCCCGTAGAATGAAGATATGGCCCGTGGATGGGAAAGTAAATCGGTGGAGGAGCAGATGGCAAACACCTTAGAGAGTCCAGTTGCGAAAGCCGGCGACGGCCACGTGAGCGAAGAGGCCCGGCGCGCGGCAGAAGTGGTTCGCGCAGCTCGAGATCGGCAACTGCAGGGTCTCAACTTGCAACGTGAGAACATCTTGTCGCAGAAGACGTCGAATCCCGGACGCCGCGCCGCTCTGGAGGCTGCATTGGCCCAAATCGAGGCGCAGATCCAATCCGTCGGCTAGGCGGTCAGGCATCGCGGATCGCGAGCCCTGGAACGCGCGCTTCCGCTGCGGCCCATGCCTATTGATCTCGGTGGATGAGCAGCGTATTGGCCTGATGAATTGAGGTAAGCGAGACGCGCGCGATGTTCACGTGCGCAGGCCGTGTGGTGGCCCACAGAATTACATCTGCAATATCTTCCGCTCTGAGCGGCTCGATCCCTTTGTAGACCTTTGCGGCGCGGCCGGCGTCGCCGTGGAACCTGACCAGGCTGAAATCGGTCTCTACCAGGCCGGGATCCACGCTGGTGATACGCACCGGCGTCCCCAGCAAATCCTCGCGCAGTCCATCGTTAATGGCGCGGGCAGCGGCCTTACTGCCGCAATAAACAGCGCCGTTGGGATAAACAATCTCTCCGGCCATGGAGCCGAGAGTGACAACGTGGCCACGGCGGCGCACCACCATTCCAGGGACGACCGCGCGGACAACGTAAAGCATCCCCTTGATGTTGGTGTCGATCATCTCTTCCCAGTCTTCAATCTTGCCGGTGTAGAGCTTCTCCATTCCGCGGCTGAGGCCGGCGTTGTTCACCAGGACTTCAATTTCGGCCCATTCCGGGGGAAGCTCATCGATGGCACGCTGCACGGCGTGCCGATTCCGAACGTCGAGGTCAATGGAGTGCACGGCCTCAGCGCCCCGAGCGAGCGCCTTCGACGCGACTTCGGCAAGTTTGCCGGCACGCCGCGCGGCAAGCAGCAAGCGCGCGCCCTCGGCGGCAAACGCCATGGCGGTCGCCGCGCCAATACCGGCACTGGCCCCGGTAATGAGTGCGATCTTTCCCTTCAGCTTCATGTGCTCCACATCCTATGTGTGCGTTTTGCTCCCCTGCTGTGACATGCGGTACAAGCCCACCGCCCAATCCTCCCGGCCCAGGCCCGCAGCCTTGGCGCGGGCGAATATGCCAGCGAGCTCATCGGCCAGGACCAGGCTCGTGCCGCCGCTCGCAGCAGCCTCGCGCAACAGGCGCAAGTCCTTCTCGCCCAATTCGATGGTCGCGCCTGGATGCTCCGGCGGGTGCAGCATCACCTTTCCATACGCCGCGTAAAACGGCGATTGAAAGAGCGCGCTGTTCACGGTTTCGAGAAAGATGCCGGGATCGATCCCCTGCCCCGCCGCGTAAACAAATGCTTCGCTGAGCGAGTGAATCATGGCGCTGATAAGGAAGTTGCCGCCGAGCTTCAGTGCGTGCGACTCGCGGGGTTCAATGCCCACAACAGAAATCCCGCGCGAGAAGCTCTCCAATAGCGGCCGCGCTCTGGCGACGGCTTTCTCTGCGCCGGCAACCGCGACCCACAAACGGCCTTCCTCGGCAATGTTGGGGCGGCCAAAAACGGGTGCGGCGACGAATTCGTGCCCGCGGCGTGCGTGCTCTATGGTCAGCCGCTCGCTGAGCGCGACGCTGATGGTGCTGCAAGAGATGTGCAGCGCGCCAGGCGAGAGCGCGTCCATCAGGCCGTTCGGGCCAAAGATCACCTCTTCATTCGCATAATCGTCGAAAAGCATGGTGATGACAGCGTCGGCGCCCAGTTCGGCCTCGGCCGGCGTCGCTGCGGCGATTGCGCCTTCGCGGAGCAGCGGTTCTGTCCGCCCTTCAGTGCGATTCCAAACCGTCAGCTCGTGACCGGCGGCCAGCAGGCGGCGGGCCATCGCCGTGCCCATTTTGCCCAAGCCGAGAAATCCAACTTTCATGAAAATGGCCCTCCAGAAGGAATATGTATCGAGCTCAATCCGCAGTTTTTGGATGATCGAGCGACGCCGTCGGGCGCGAAGACTTTGCCTGGTTTCGGCTAATTCGGCGTGCCTGGCGTCTCTGCCTCGCTAAACGTGCACTCCTGGCACTGGCAAACACGCCGCAGATACTCCCATGAATAGATTCCACCGGAGTGGCCGTCAGCCCAATTGAACTGGATGGCGTAGCGGCCCACCGGATGCGCGCTCGCGGGCTTGGGCGCAGGTGAGTACATGGGCAGCAGCGCAGTTGGCTTGGGTTTCGGCTGGCCCGTTTTGCGGCCCTGCTGCGCGCGTTCGTCCACGCAAGTGGCACAGGGGCAGGCATCACGCAGCCAGGCAAAACCCCACGCGCTCTTGTGGCCGTCGACCCAGTCGATCTCCAGGCCCTTGCCCTCGGTCATCAGCACCCGCACCTTTTCCGGAGTAACAGCGATCTTGGGAAGCGGTCGGCTCGCCTGATTGTCGCGTGCCTGCTCGTCTTTGGTGGCAAAGCGAATGCCCTCGTGGCTCATAGATACAGTTTACAGCGGTCAGGTTTCAGGGATCAGATACCGGAGATCGCTTTTAGAATCGGCAACCCGCGCGCACTGTCCCCCGAATTGGGCATTGATATGACAAAAAGCGAGTGGGAGAATTCTTCTCGTCGTGCCCACAGACAGTTCAAACGAAGGCTGGAAGATGCCAGTCGAATTGGAGCAGCCCTTGCCGCGCCGGATCAGGCTCAGCGGCATGGGAATCGCATATTGCGTTTTTGCGGCGGCATCCATCATCGTTGGTCTGGGCCTGGCTTATCGCACAGTTCAAAGTGAGTTCGGCCGCGAGGCTGCAAATGAGACCCTGACACGTAGCCTCGCGGCCCAAGGCCAAGAAGCCGATGCCACAGTCACTCGCCTGGCTAAGACGCTGGGGCATCTCGTGATTTACCAGTACACAGTCGGCGGACGCAGTTATTCCAAAGGCGCCTTCATTACTGCCGAACATTGGCAAGCGCTTCAGGTAGGGTCCCCTCTGGCCATTCGCTACCTGCCTTCCGATCCCACACAGTCATTCCCGGAAGCGGACTCGCCAAATTCCCAAACCCATTGGCTCATCGTCTTACCAGTGGCGGTTATTGCCTTGTTTTTCATGTTCAGTTTCGCCGCGATCCAGCTTTCCGCCGTATTGCCCATGCGCCGACTGCTGGCACGCGGACATTCGGCTCGCGGCATCGTGACCCGTTGCAAACGAGGCTCGCAGGGCCGCAGCAGTGGATATTTCCTGCACTACGAGTTTCCGGTGGCTGACGGCAGCCAGGGGCAAGGAAAGAAATTCTCGGGCCAGCCGATGGCCGAAGGCTCGGTCGTCACAGTTCTCTATGATCCTGATCTTCCCCGTCGCAATACTCTCTATCCGATGGGAACTGTGCGCCTGGCATCTACCTGATCCACTTCATGCGCTCATTCGTGGACTGATAAATGCGGCTGACGGCGGTCTGCTGGAGTCGACGGCTCACACCGCGGTTACCGACGTGCCGGGCCGGAACGCTCATAGTGCAGCGCCAGAGAATAAATGACAACGACCAGCACCAGGCTCACGCTGTTTGTGGTGATCACAGCCGGCGATCGGATGCCAATGCCATAGAGCAGCCAGAGCACGACGCCGAGTCCAAAAACAACGAACATCGCCAGCGACAGGTCATGCGCGCTTTTGGAGCGCCACATCCTGAGAAGCTGCGGCACCAGCGACAGCGTCGTGCAGAATCCGGCCATCAATCCGATCAGTTCCGTCGCCCAGCGTGCAGGCATTTTGGTGTCTAGCCTTCCGGCGCGAAGACTCAGCGCGCCAGATCCACCCTACATTTGCCGTAAGGATTCGGGATGTGCCCGCGCTCACTGCTGGCTTTTGCCCGCTCGCGCCATTGCCTCCCGGCCGGCGCCCCCGACGACAGGTCTTCCCTGTCGTCAATGGTTTTTCCAGAAGAACCACGCCGCCATTCCGAGCCCGATCACGACCACGAGCGCGCGCAGCACCGGCTGCGGAACGCGCCTGGCCATGCTGGCTGAGACGTATCCACCGATGGCCGCCGCGATCATTGCCGCCACGCAATAGCGCCAAACGACCTGCCCATCGGCGATAAAGATGACAAAAGCAACGCCGTTGGCGAGCAGATTGGCCACGACCTTCAGCGCGTTGATGACGTGGATATCTTCGAAGCCGTAAAGCGCGAGCAACGTCATAAAAACAAAGCCCGCACCGGCGCCAAAGTAACCGACATAAAAGCTGACCGCGATAGCCGACAGAAACAGCACCAAGTGGCGGGGGCGTGGTTCGCGCGCCCCGCCGGCGGCCGCGCGTTCACGACGCGCACGTTTCATGCGCTCCAGCCGGCGCGAAACTGGGCCGCTCACGGCGAAGATTGAAGCGGCTACCAACAGCAGCCACGGGACCAAATGCAGGAAAGTCGTCTGCGGCGTGTTGAGCAAAACGATCGCCCCGGCTGTGCCGCCGATCAATCCCGCCAAGCCCATCAGCACCGCGGCATGCAGGTTCTTGCGCACGTCGGGCCAGTACGCGGCAACCGAAGTTAATTGCCCAGGCCAGATGGCGACCGTATTTGTGGTATTGGCCTGCACCGGCAGGATCTTCATGTTCAGCATGGCCGGAAATGAGAGAAACGAGCCGCCGCCTGCCACGGCGTTGAGCACGCCGGCAAGAAAAGTGGCCACGACCAACCAGACCCATCGCCAGTTGATCGTCGCGGCCGCGCCCAGAAAGTGCATAAAGCGGATTGTATTTGAGCCGCCCGGCCGCGCTGTGCGATGCGCGGCTGAAAACTACAAAACCAACAAAAGCCATTTAAAACAATCATTTACATGTTTTCTTCATATATTAGCGTTATACGCTCATATTTTATGAATCACTTGTGCTGTAGATTCATCAGATAGGTTGAGTGGCCGGGCTCCCTGGGCCTGGAAGCCCGAAGCGCAGCCGAAACAGATCAAAGTGAACGTGAACCAGACGCTGGCGGCATAAAGTCCGTCATCGTCCTTCAGTCAGTGAGGGAATTCGTCAGAGCCGGCCTCGCGTTCAGGAAGTCGGCGCGCCGGGAGGGGTTGCAATTCCCTTCCCGGCGTTTCTACATCATTTTCAGAGCGGAATGCTGGCGTTCAATTCGATCCCGGCATCACCCGAATTAAGCTAGAGGCTAGAACCTAATAGCTGGGAGCTGTTTTACATGGCTATTCGTTGGGAAAAATTGACGGTCAAAACGCAGCAGGCAATCCAGGAGGCGCAGTCTCGCGCCGCTGAGCTCGCCAATCCGGAGTTGCAACCTGTGCACCTGCTGCTGGCGCTCATCGGAGACCGCGAAGGCGTCGTTCCTTCCGTGCTCGAGAAAATCGGTGTGCCCATCGAACACCTGGAAAGCGACCTGCGCGGCATCGAACAGAAACTTCCGCGCGTAGCCGGAGTTGCCTCGCAACCCGGCCTCAGCCAGGCAGTGAACAAGGTGCTCGAGCAGGCCTTTAAAGAGGCCCAGAACTTCAAAGACGAGTACGTTTCAACCGAGCACTTGCTGCTTGGCATCGCGCATTTGAAAGGCGATCCGGCGCGCGACGCGCTGGTGGCCGCCGGCGCGACGCATGAGGCTATTCTGCAGGCGCTCACTGCTGTGCGGGGCTCGCAGCGCGTGACCGACCAGAATCCGGAAGAGAAATTCCAGGCGCTTCAAAAATACGCCAAGGATTTGACGGAACTTGCTCGCCGCGGCAAGCTGGATCCCGTGATCGGCCGCGACGAGGAGATTCGCCGCGTGGTCCAGGTGCTGAGCCGCCGCACCAAGAACAACCCGGTTTTGATTGGCGAACCCGGCGTTGGCAAAACCGCCATTGTCGAAGGGCTTGCGCGCCGCATCGTTTCGGGCGATGTGCCGGAAGGCCTGCGCGACAAGCGCGTCATCGCGCTCGATCTCGGCTCGATGCTCGCAGGCGCAAAATATCGCGGCGAGTTCGAGGACCGTCTGAAGGCAGTGCTCAAGGAAATCGAAGAATCGAACGGCCAGGTTGTGTTGTTCATCGACGAGCTGCACACGCTTGTCGGCGCGGGCGCGGCCGAGGGCGCCATTGACGCGAGCAACATGCTCAAGCCGGCCTTGGCGCGCGGCGAGCTGCGAGCTATTGGCGCAACCACGCTGAACGAGTACCGCAAGTACATTGAAAAGGACAAGGCGCTGGAGCGGCGTTTCCAGATCGTCTACGTCGGCGAGCCCAACGTCGAGGACACGATTGCGATATTGCGCGGCCTGAAAGAGCGCTACGAGTCGCACCACAACGTGCGCATCAAGGACGCCGCGATTGTGGCCGCGGCTACGCTTTCGCACCGCTATATCAGCGACCGCTTTTTGCCGGACAAGGCCATCGACCTTGTCGACGAGGCTGCGGCTTCGCTGGCCATCCAGATCGGATCCGTGCCCACTGAGATTGACCAACTGGAGCGCCAGGCTACCTCGCTGGAGATCGAGCGCGCTGCACTGAAGCGCGAAACGGATGCTGCCAGTAAGGAGCGATTGGCTGAAGTCGATCGAATCTTGTCCGATACCAAGGAAAAGATTACGGCCCTGCGCGCGCGCTGGACAAAAGAGCGCGACGCGATCACGCGCATCTCTGAAACCAAAAAGAAAATCGAAGCGCTGCGCTTCGAGGCCGAGGAGCAGACTCGCAAGGGCCAGCTCGATCGTGCCGCGCAGATTCAGTATGGCGAGTTGCCGAAGCTTGAGGCGGAGCTGAAGAAGCTTGACGCGGCGCAGGACGGCAAGGCAGGCGTCGCGCGCATGCTCAAGGAAGAAGTCGACGAGGAAGACATTGCCAAGATCGTGAGCAAGTGGACGGGCATACCCGTTTCGCGCATGCTGGAGGGCGAAGTGAAGAAGCTCGTCCAGATGGAAGACCGGCTGCGCGACCGCGTGGTTGGCCAGGACGAAGCGCTCACGATTGTGGCCAACGCCATTCGCCGTTCGCGCGCGGGCTTGAGCGATCCCAAGCGCCCCATCGGTTCTTTTATTTTCCTTGGACCGACAGGTGTGGGTAAGACTGAAACCGCGCGTGCGCTGGCCGAGTTCCTGTTTGACGACGAACAGGCGCTGGTGCGCATCGACATGAGCGAGTACATGGAGAAGCACGCAGTGGCTCGCCTGATCGGCGCGCCGCCGGGATACGTGGGCTACGACGAGGGCGGTCAGTTGACCGAGGCCATTCATCGCCGCCCATACGCGGTGATCCTGTTCGATGAAATTGAAAAGGCGCACCCGGATGTCTTCAACATTCTGCTTCAGGTGATGGACGATGGGCGGTTGACCGACGCCAAGGGCCGCACTGTGGACTTCAAGAACACCGTATTGATTATGACGTCGAACCTGGGCGCGGCCATGCTCGCTGGCGAGAAGCTGAAGACTGAACACGACTTCGACATGGCGCGCGAGAGCGTGATGCGCGTGCTGCGCGAGCACTTCAGACCGGAGTTCCTGAATCGCGTGGACGATATCGTGATCTACCGTCCGCTGGGCAACGCCCAGTTGAGCAAGATTCTCGATCTGCGCCTGAACGAGGTTCGCAAGCTGCTTGAAGATCGGGCGATTTCGATCGAGTTGACCGAGCCGGCGCGGCAATTAATCCTCGCTTCCGGGTCCGATGCGGCTTATGGTGCGCGGCCGCTCAAGCGTGCGCTGCAGCGCATGGTGCAGGATCCGCTGGCCATCAAGATCCTCGATGGCGAGGTGCTGCATGGCGCGCACGTGCGCATCGACGCGGACCGTAAGTCGAGCCAGTTGGTCTTCGAGCCAATGGGGCGAGAGGCGATGGCGTAAACCCCTGCGGTGGGGCAGACTGCGCTCACGCGCTTCAACGCTTTCCCGCAGTTAGACAAACAGGCTCCGCGATGCTGCGGGGCCTGTTTTGTTTTCTCGTATGAGAGTCGTGTTTCTGCGATACGCGAGGGACTACTGTCTCAACTCCACCAGCGTAGCGCCCTGCCCGCCTTCGTTCTGCGGAGCCTCCTCGATGCCGGCAACATGCGGATGGCCTTTCAGGAATTCGCGAACCCCGCGGCGAAGAATGCCGGCGCCATGGCCGTGGATGATGCGCACACGCGGCAGACCGGCGAGAAAGGCGTGGTCGAGATATTTTTCGAGCTCGTCTGTTGCTTCATCAACCGTGCGGCCGATGAGATTGATCTCCGCGCGAAGATTGTCGGTATTCGCGCTCGTCACGGTGACGTGTACGCCCTTTTGTTTTCTGGCCGCGGCAAGAGGGTCTGCTCGTCCCTTCCCGGAATCAGATCCGAGTCCTGAAGGCGCGGAAAGCTCGTCCCGTTTGACTCGCATCTTGATCGGGCCGAGCGCGACCTCGAAAAGGTCTCTCTCGATTTCGCGCTGCACCACGGCGACTTTGCCCATTGATTTCAGAAAGACACTGTCGCCGGGCGCGACGTGGCGGAGCAGATGGGGCTGCGCATTGATGTCGCCCTGGTCAGCACCGGTTTTATTGGCTACAACAGCCTGGTTGAAGCTCTCCTGAAACTCGCGGCGCAGGCGCGTGATGCGCCGTTCGGCTTCTTTCGACAGCTTTTGTTGAGATGCGCGGTCCTCGACAGCGCGCACGTTTTCCCGCATCTGGAATTCGAAGTCCTTGAGCAGCGAGGCCAGCTTTGACTCCAGCTCGCGCACGCGATTGCGCACTTCTATGTCGCCTTCTCGCTCAAGCCTTTTCCGCTCCACATTGAGTGCGTATTGTTGCTCGCGGGCCGCCTTGCGTTCTACTTCGAGTTCAGCAAGCTCGCTGTGCAGTTTGTCGAGGAAGCGCGCAATGTCGGCTTGTTGCGAGCCAAGGCGCTCCCGCGCCGCCGCGATGATTTCGGCATTCAATCCCAGGCGCTCGGCGGTCTGAATTCCAGCCGAAGCGCCCGGCACGCCAAGATGAAAATGATAGTTGGGAAGCAGCGTCCGTTCATCCACGCCGGCTGCGGCGTTACGCACGCCGGGCGTGTTTGCCGCATAGACCTTGAGCGAAGTGTGATGCGTGGATATCAGCGACCAGGCGCCGGCACTTAGAAAATGATGCGCAACGGCGACGGCGAGCGCCGCTCCCTCTTCGGGATCGGTTGACGAGCCAAGCTCGTCGAGCAGCACGAGTGAGCGCTCGTCAGCGAGCCGCGAGAGCCGGTCGAGATTGGTAATATGCGCGGAAAAAGTTGAAAGCGCAGCCTCGATGGATTGCGCGTCGCCAATGTCAGCCAGGAACGCCGTGAACACTGGAAAGCTGGCGCGCGCGGCAGGCACCGGAATTCCCGCCTGCGCCATCATCGCCAGGAGCGCCGAAGTCTTCAAAGCCACCGTTTTGCCGCCGGTATTCGGGCCGCTGATGATTAATTGACGCTCGTCTGCCGTCAGTTCCAGATTGAGCGGGACCGATTTCCCGCCATTCGCTCGCAGGCGCCTTTCGAGCAGCGGATGGCGGCCTTGTTCGATTGCCAGCAACTCAGGTCCAAAACCGGGAGAAACACAATCGAACTCGCGGGCAAAGCGTGCACGCGCCAGCAGGCTGTCGACAAGGGCCAGCACCCGCGCGCCCTCAACCAGACTTAGGGCGTAGCCGGCCACCTGGCGGGTAAGCGCGACAAAGATGCGGTGAATCTCTGCCTGTTCTTCCTCGATGAGCCGCACCAACTCATTGTTCTGTTCGATGGTTTCAAGGGGCTCAACGTAGACCGTTTGGCCAGACGAGCTTGCGCCGTGAATGACGCCCGTGACACGCCGCTTGAGCTCGGCTCGCACAGGAATCACAAAGCGCTCGCCGCGAATGGTAATGACGTCGTCCTGCGTCGCGTTTTCCGCGGACAATTTGCGCAGCGCAGCGCGCAGGCTCTCTTCAATGACTCTCTGCTGCCGCTCCTGCTCGCGGCGGATGCGGCTTAATTCCGGCGAAGCATTGTCAGCGAGAGAGCCATCGGGCTGAATCTTGCGCTCGATCGATTCGGCAAGCGGGCGCAAGCTTGTGGTGAGCGATGCCGACAACTCCGACAGCCCCGGCAGCTTGCCGGCAAGCCGCGCCGGCGGCTCATGCACGAGAGACTGCCACGATGCGACGTCGTTGGCCAGCCGCGCGATGCTCTGCAATTCAGCCGCTTCAAGCGCCGCGCCAGCGATTTGCGCCTTCGCGGCTAATTGCGTTGGATCAAAGAGGCCACCAAGCGGAACAGAGAATTGCTCTTCGAGGATCAACCGCACTTCCGCGGCGAGCAAGTGCTGCCGCGCAATCCATGTCTCGTCGGTTGAGGGATGCAAAGCAAGAATCGCCTCGCGGCCGACCGGAGATGCGGCGAATCCGGCCACCAGCGCCAAAAGCGGCTGCCACTCAAGCGCAGCCAGGTCGGCGTGCTCCACCGGTGACGGAATGGGATCGAGCAGCGGCATCTTCAGGAATTATGTTAGCGTTCCAGGCCCGAATGTTGTGCGGACCGCTCGGCCTGAAGAGCCTAGCCCGGATGGAGCGATTGCGCCGTCTGCGATCAGTTCGTAGTCGACTTTGGCGCCGCAGCCGGCGCGGAAGGAGTGGTGGTAGCGCTGCTCTTGTCTGTCGAGGGGGCCTTCGTCTCGGATTTTGCGTCCGATTTTGCCTCTTTCTTTGAATCCGGCTTTCCGTCCGGCTTGCTTTCAGACTTGGAATCGGAATCGCTGCCGGACGAGCTGCCCTTTGCCGCGTAGTCGTTGACGTACCAGCCGGCGCCCTTGAAGCTCAGCCCGGGCGCGGTAAGAATCCGCTCCAATGCTCCGCCGCACTGGGGACAGACCTTCTCCGGCTCGGCGCCGAAATGTTGGATTTTTTCAAATCGATGGCCGCACTTTGTGCAGCGATAGGGATACAACGGCAAGTGCTTTGACCTCTCGGCAGGAATTACGCCACTTTCTCCATTGTATCGGTAAGGCGGCAAATCCGATGCGAACTCGCCGCCCTTGATGAATGCCGGAGGGAACGCGCGGACCGGTCCTCAATGAACCTGGATGGGCACCGATGCGCTTACATTCTCCCAGGCAAGTGTCAGTGTGCCCTTGCCGCCACCATTATCTGTGATGGTGTAGGTAAGGTCCTCGACCATCGAAGGCGGCGCTGCCATCGTCATCGCCGTCTTGCCCAGATCCTGACTGGCGTCATGGGCAAGTCCCCACTCGCCGGTCTTCTTGTTCACGATCAAGACCCAATGCGCGGGGTCGGAGATGTCAACGAACAGGGTGTAGGTCCCTGCCGGTACATTCAGGTCGCCGATGGTCAGGTCGGCATCGGTTTTCAGCGTTGTGGCGGCGTTCGCGCCGGCGCGCCAAATCGGATACTGCGATCCGCCACTCGTGGCGATCAGCCCGTCCTTGGTGTAGATCTTGCCTTCGCGGCCTTTCACGCGCGGCGAGCTGTAGGTGATCGTAATCGCCTTGCCGCCGATTGTCGCCGACGCCGTCGCCGGCGGGCTCAGGGGCGCTTTCTGCTGTGCAAGGAGAGCGGTTGCGGCAAACAGTAAACCTGTGCAGATCAATGTGCGCTTCATTGGGTTGTTTTTCCTCCGGGTAGAGCCTCGTTGTTCGAGGGAAGGCTCCGAAGGAATGATTGTCGCACCGCGCGCCTGTATTGCAAAAGCAGCCCGTGTGAAAACCCTGTTATGATGCGCGAAAGGAAGAGGAATGGTGGACGAATCGAGCGACAATTCGGCGGGAGCGCGCTTTCGCGCGGCGTTGGCGGCGGAGAAACCGCTGCAGGTGGCGGGCACGATTAATGCCTACGCGGCAAAGCTCACAGAGGCTACCGGATTCCGCGCGATTTATCTCTCGGGCGGCGGTGTGGCTGCCAATTCGCTCGGCATTCCGGACCTCGGCATCAGCACGATGGAAGATGTGCTGACCGACGTCGAGCGCATCACCGATGCTTGCCCGCTACCATTGCTGGTCGATATTGACACTGGCTGGGGCGGCGCTTTCAACATTGCGCGGACAATTCGCGAGATGATCAAAGCCGGTGCTGCGGCCATACATATTGAGGACCAGGTGGGCGCCAAGCGCTGCGGCCATCGGCCAGGCAAGGAATTGGTGTCCCCGGAAGAAATGGTCGATCGGATCAAGGCGGCGGCGGATGCGCGGACCGATCTGCAGTTTGTCATCATGGCCCGCACGGATGCGCTCGCGAGCGAGGGTTTGGCACGGGCGATTGAGCGTGCGCAAGCTTACGTGGCCGCGGGCGCCGACATGATCTTTGCTGAGGCGGTAACGGAAGCGTCGATGTACACGGCGTTTCGCAAGGCAGTGGGCGTGCCCATCCTCGCCAACATTACCGAGTTCGGCAAAACTCCGCTCTTCACACGCGACGAGCTGGCGGCGGCAGGCGTTGACATCATCCTGTATTGCTGCGCCGCGTATCGCGCGATGAATGCCGCCGCGCTCAAGGTCTATCAGGCAATTCGCGCAGAGGGAACACAGAAGAGCGTGCTCCCGATGATGCAGACCCGCGAAGAACTCTATCGCTATCTCGATTACCACGCATATGAGCAGAAGCTGGATGAACTTTTCGCGAAAGACAAGAAGACAGAGTAGACACTTCTCGCATTCATTCGATAGGTTAATCGTCTCAGGGGTCAAATCATGAGCGTTCAAGAGGCGAGCAACGCGCCCGCGTTCAAACCCAAAAAGTCGGTAGCGCTGTCGGGCACGGTCGCGGGTGAGACGGCCATCTGTACCGTCGGCCACACCGGCAACGACCTGCACTATCGCGGATATGACATTGCCGACCTGGCTGAGCACTGCGAATTTGCTGAAGTGGCGCACCTGCTCATTCACGGCAAGCTCCCCAACGCGGCGGAGCTTGCCGCCTATAAATCGCGGCTTCTGGGTCTGCGCAGCTTGCCCGCTGAAGTGAAGCGGGCGCTCGAACTCGTGCCCGCGCACTCGCATCCGATGGATGTTTTGCGCACCGGCGTCTCCGTGCTGGGTTGTTTGCGGCCCGAGGCCGATGACCACAACGTAGAGGGAGCGCGCGACATTGCTGATGCCCTGCTGGCCTCGCAGGGATCGATGCTTCTTTACTGGCATCATTTTGCGCGGAACGGCAAGCGCATTGCGGTCGACGCGGACAGCGAGCCGCTGGCGGCACATTTTCTGCATCTGTTGCACAGCCGGCCGCCTGGCAAAGAGTGGGTCCACGCCATGCAGGTCTCGCTCATCCTTTACGCGGAGCACGAGTTCAACGCGTCCACGTTCACCGCGCGCGTCATCGCGGGAACCGGCTCAGACATTTACTCGTGCATCGTCGGCGCCATCGGCGCGCTCAAGGGGCCGAAGCACGGTGGCGCTAACGAAGTCGCACTCGAAATTCAGCAGCGCTACGCCACAGCCGACGAGGCCGAGGCAGACATTCGCCGTCGCGTCGATCAGCGCGAAGTCATTATTGGGTTCGGCCACCCTGTGTACACGATCAGCGATCCGCGCAGCGAGATTATCAAAGCGCAAGCTCGCAAACTAGTCGTGGACGCGGATGGCCAGCGCCTTTTCTCGGTCGCCGAGCGGATTGAAAGCACCATGGGCGACGCCAAGCGCATGTTTCCTAACCTCGATTGGTACTCGGCGGTGGCCTATCATCTGATGGGCATTCCGGTCGACCTTTTTACGCCGCTGTTTGTGATTGCCCGAACCGCCGGCTGGTGCGCGCACGTCATCGAGCAGCGCCAGGACGGAAAGATTATTCGACCGTCAGCCATCTATACTGGGCCGGAGAATCTGAAGTTTGTGCCGATTGCGGCACGGGATTGAGAACGAAGGAGCCCGAGTGTCGTCGCACATCAGCAATGAACGCCCAGCACCAGATAAAGTCCTTACCGACATCGCCGACTATGCGTTGGATTTCAAGATCGAGAGCGATCTCGCCTACACGACTGCGCGCTTTTGCTTGATGGACACGCTGGGCTGCGGCCTTGAAGCGCTCGAATATCCGGCATGCACAAAACTGCTGGGACCGATCGAGCCGGGTACGGTTGTGCCGAACGGCGCACGCGTTCCGGGCACCAACTTTCAACTCGATCCCGTGCAAGCAGCGTTCAACATTGGCGCAATGATCCGCTGGCTCGACTTCAACGACACGTGGCTGGCTGCGGAGTGGGGCCATCCATCTGACAATCTCGGCGGCATTCTGGCGACGGCCGACTGGCTCTCGCGCGCGGCGATTGCTTCGGGCCGCGCGCCGCTCGCGATCCGTGATGTGCTGACGGCGATGATCAAGGCGCACGAGATTCAGGGATGCATCGCGCTAGAGAATTCGTTCAACAAAGTTGGCCTGGATCACGTTGTGCTGGTCAAGGTCGCTTCGACCGCTGTCGTGAGCCAACTGCTTGGACTCAGCCGTGAGCAAACGATCCATGCGTTGTCGCTCGCATGGGTTGATGGGCAGAGCCTGCGCACCTATCGCCACGCGCCGAACACCGGCTCACGCAAGAGCTGGGCGGCTGGCGATGCGACCAGCCGCGCGGTTCGCCTGGCATTGATGGCACGCGCAGGCGAGATGGGCTATCCCTCGGCGCTCACCGCGAAGACATGGGGATTCTACGACGTCTCATTTGGCGGTCAGGAGTTCAAATTCCAACGGCCGTACGGTTCCTATGTGATGGAAAACGTGCTCTTCAAGATCAGCTACCCGGCGGAGTTTCATGCGCAGACCGCGGTGGAAGCGGCGATGAAGCTGCGTGCGCGGCTGGATGAGACGGGCAAGTCCGCCGGGGATATCCGCACCATCACTATCAGAACGCACGAGGCATGCCTGCGCATCATCGACAAAAAAGGACCGCTCTCGAATCCAGCGGACCGCGATCATTGCGTGCAGTACATGGTTGCGATTCCTCTGCTCTTCGGCCGACTCACGGCTGCCGACTACGAGGATGAGGTCGCCGCCGATCCGATTCTCGGACCCCGAATCGACGCACTCCGCGCAAAGATCGAGTGCGTTGAAGAGCCGCAGTTCACAGCCGATTACCACGACCCTGATAAGCGCTCGATCGCCAATAGTCTTCGCATTGAGTTCGAAGATGGCGCGGTTCTCGGCGAAACCGTGGAGTATCCGATCGGCCATCGGCGGCGACGCGGAGAAGGAATGCCTCTGCTCGTGGAAAAGTTTAAGACGAATCTGCGGCGGCGATTCGGCGATGCGCAACAGCAGCGGATTCTTGAAGCCTCGCTCGACAACGATCGGCTGGAAGCGATGGCCGTGAGCGAGTACGTGGATCTTTACGTGCCGCAAGATTAATGGCGGAAAACGCGCTTGTTTTGGGCAGCGTTCAGGGTGGTTTTGGGTCGAAAAAAGGGCGTTTCGCGAACAAAAATCGACGAAAATTGACGCGATTTTTGGGATGGTTGTGTTGAGGAGAAAAGGGTTAGGTGACCTTTGCACTGAAAACAGGGCGGCAAAATCACTTTTCTTATTTAACCTCCCAGAGAATTCGGCGGATCGGTGGGCTGACGTCGCCGCCCGCGGAGAGCATCCGGAAGGCGACGAGGATGCGGTTCTGGTGAGGTTGCCGATCATGAAATAAGTATGCGCCGGAAGACAGTAATTATCGGCAAATGGAAGTGGTTAGAACGCAAGGGTTTAGGGATTGCGCCTATTGACAAGAATATTTGGCGCGCGTGGCAGCGGATGAAATCGAGGTATCCCAGGTACCCAGGTGCGAGGGACCTGGGGCACCCATTTTCGTGGTGGATTGAAGGCGGGCGGACATGGGTCCGAGCGACCCCACCCTAAAACTCCTCGCTGCGCGTGGAGTTTTAGAATGGGGAACCCATGCAACGTGCTGATCCAGCAAAAAGCAACCGCAGATCCTTCGACTTCGGTCGCCTCGGCGACCTTCGCTCAGGATGACATTGCGAAAAATGGGTTCGTGCTCATCCCAGGTCCCCAGGTGCGAGGGACCTGGGGCACCCATTTTCGTGGTGGATTGAAGGCGGGCGGACATGGGTCCGAGCGACCCCACCCTAAAACTCCTCGCTGCGCGTGGAGTTTTAGAATGGGGAACCCATGCAATGTGCTGATCCAGCAAAAAGCAACCGCAGATCCTTCGACTTCGGTCGCCTCGGCGACCTTCGCTCAGGATGACAATTTCTGGGGGTGCGAAGCAAAAAGCAAATGCAGGTCCTTCGACTTCGGTCGCCTCGGCGACCTTCGCTCAGGATGACATTGCGAAAAATGGGTTCGTGCTCATCCCAGGTCCCCAAGTGCGAGGGACCTGGGGCACCCATTTTCGTGGTGGATTGAAGGCGGGCGGACATGGGTCCGAGCGACCCCACCCTAAAACTCCTCGCTGCGCGTGGAGTTTTAGAATGGGGAACCCATGCAATGTGCTGATCCAGCAAAAAGCAACCGCAGATCCTTCGACTTCGGTCGCCACGGCGACCTTCGCTCAGGATGACAATTTCTGGGGGTGCGAAGCAAAAAGCAACCGCAGACCCTTCGACTTCGGTCGCCACGGCGACCTTCGCTCAGGATGACATTGCGAAAAATGGGTTCGTGCTCGACCTTCGCTCAGGATGACGGATCGTTGGGTTGACGAGTGTGGTATCCCACCCTAGGCGCAAAAACAAAGACGCGCCGAGGATGGGGCACCCATTCAAGGATGGGGCACCCATGCAATTTGGTTAACCCAAGAAGCGGTTACGGCTTCTACGCTTTGGCGAGGACGGGTTTGCCGAGGCGTTCCGCCATGATCTCGTGGGCGTGTGCGAAGAATTCGTCCTTCGAGATCTTGCCCGCGTCGAGGTCGGCGAGGATCGCCTTCTGCGCCTGGTACTCGCGGTTCACAACGCCGGCCTTCGATTGCAGCATTCGCCACGCCTTGCGCCGCTCTACGCAGAACATGACCAACTGGCGGGAGAGGGCATAGTAGGTGTTTTTGCCGTTCTCATCCGAGACGAAGATAAATACGCCGAAGTCGGGAATGAAGCTGCGGTGCTCGGGCAACAGGTAGTAGCGATAAACGACATCCTGCTGCGTGATGCGAACGAGCATGTTTTCGAGCGGCACCATCGTTGCGGCCTGCTCGGGCTTGATCTTCTTCAAGTGGTTGCGGAAGCGCGCTTCGGTGGCGCACCAGTGCGCGACCGTGTAGCGATACGGCTCGTTGGTCACCTTGGATTTGGTTTCGTACCAGTCGAGATCGATGGAGGGATTGCCCTTGATGTCTAGCGCCTCCTGGTAGGTTTCGCCCATGCGCGGGTTGAAGACAAACTCTGGAGCGCCGCGCGAATCGCGCACGCGCTGCGCCTGGTGGAGGGCCATGTCATCGGCCACGCCGTGCTCCGGCTGGCAGGTGGTGAAGCACTGCAGGAACATGGTGCCGCGATACTCCAGGCCGTCAAGAATGGAGCGGTAGAGCTTAGGGGCGTTGGCCATGGAAACCTGCGCGACGAACGGCGAGCCGTGACCGGCGAGGAAGGTCTCGGCGACGGTCTTCTTCTCGGTGTTCTTGCCCTGCGTGGCGGAGCCGAAGACGTTCATGTCGTTGCCGCCGAGCATGGGCGTCGAATCGGAGTTCTGGCCGCCGGTGTTCGAGTAGACTTGCGTGTCGAGCATCAGCACCTTCACGTTGGGCCGATTCTGCAGCATCACCTTCGAAGTGTTCTGGTAGCCGATGTCGCCAATGCCGCCGTCGCCGCCCACGACCCAGACCTTGGGTAGCTCGACGATCTCCTGGTCGGTCATGAGCGCATCAGTAAAGTGCGTGAAGTGGTAGTACTCTTCGGCGCTGAACCACTTCGCTTCCGATCCGACGGACAAGTTGTTGTCCGCGGGAGATCCCAGTTCGCGGGTGAGGACGATGTCTGCCAGCCGCTCGGGAAGCACGGAGCGCCGCGAGTGGTCAACGATGAAGCTCTCGCCCATCAGCCAGCCGACGGTGACACCGTCCTGGAAGAGCGAGTTCATCCACGGATAGGGATGCGGATTGTTGGGCGCGGTGGAACCGTAGACGGTGTTACAGCCGGTGTGCGCGGCCATTGCCATTACGCTCATGCCGTTGGCGAGGCGTCCGTCGATGGGCTGCAGGTTCTTGTGGTTGAAAGCCTCGGTCAAGAGCACCGCGGCGATGGCCTCGACAAGCTGTGCATCGGTGATTTCGCCATGCTCTGCCTCGTACGCCGCAATACGCGCCTTGGTGTCCTTCGTGTCTTCACCACCCAGGCCCATCACAAGGTGCGCGATGGCCTGGCGCAGGCGGTCGTAATCCTCCAGGCAGCTATCCTTGATGGCGGCCAGGCGGGCAGCGCCGGTTTTCTCGAGGTCGGATGCCTTGGCGATGAAGCGATCGCTCTTGGCGTGGTAAACGGGGCGCATGTACGCCTCAGTGACGGCGGCAATGGAGCGCAGAACGCTCTTTTCGCCGCAGCCGGCACAGGCGCCGTCGCCGGCAACGAGCGCGTCGTAGTTGGTCCGAACCATCAACATGTTGCGCAGCGTGGCCGTCTTTGAGTCGGCCGGGTTGGCGCCGTTATAGAGGCCGAGATATTTCTGCGCGGTATCAGGCAGCAGGTCGAGGAACGCCGTGCCGGTTTCGTGCTCGGCATTGACTTCTTCGGTTTCCTGAACCATCTTGAGCGCCTGGTGATCGCCGCAGGCCGTGACGCAAGCCGCGCAACCTTTGCACAGATCGCTGACAAAGATGGAGAAGATGCCGCCGGAGCCCGGCGCCTTGCGCTCGGGAGACGAGAAGATGGCGTTGGTTTTCTGGTAGGCCATCGGGACTTTTTCGATGATCGAGTAGAACTGCGCTTTGGCATCAGGCGAGAACCCGTTCACACTCTCTGTGACCTCGCGAATGATTGCAGGAAGCGGTGTGCCGGTCTTCAAGTCCGCGAGCATGCGCTGGCGCGTAAGCTTTTCGATTTCGGGCAGCTTGTCGATCATCTTCCGGCGCTCAGCGGGATCGACGACGTAGCGCGTGACTGCTGTGCCGAGAATTGTGCTGAGATCCTGCGAGCAGTTGGGGAGGGCTGTATCCGGGCAGACCGAGATGCACTCCATACACTGCGTGCAATTCTCAGCGATATAGAGCGGCGTCTCGCGGCGTGCGACGTACTTGGACGCCGTGTCGCCAGTGGCGGCGGCAATGACGCCCATGGCGGAGAGCGGCGTGGCCGGCTGGTTGTAACCGTAGTGCGAACGGAACTCGGCGTCGAATACGTTAATGGAAGAGACGGGCGTGCGGGGCGCCTGGCCTGCGGGAGGCGGCGTGGAGCGGCGCATCGAAGACACTGCGCTGGCTCCTACTTCAACAAAGGCCGGCGCTTGCGCCAGAATCGGCAGCAAGGCCTGGCCGCGAAGGCTGGAGTGATCGGCGGCGGCGACATCGCCGATGGCAATTTCTTTCACGCGCTCGAAGCCCTGGATCATGACTTCCATGTTCGACTTCACAACCGCGTCGCCCAGCTTGCCAAACTTCTTGACGTACTGCTTGTAAACCACGTCGCGATATTGCTCCTGCGTGATGCCAAACTCCTGCAGCATGGGGCTGACGGCGAAAAACGCGCCGAGAAACGCGTTGCCTTGCATGCGCAATTGCAGATCGGCGCGGTCGGTGGCTTTGCGCGCGATTTCAAAACCGGGGAGCGTGAAGACGCGAATCTTTTTCTGGATGATCTGCTGACGCGCCCAGATGGGCAGATTCTGCCAGGCACGCTCGCCATCCACGTCCGATTCCCAGACAAGCGAGCCGCCCTCCTGCATGCCGTCGAGCGGATTGGTGTGCGTGAATGCCTTGGGGTCGCAACAGAGAACCACGGTTACATGGCGCAGGTCGCAGTTGACGCGGATGCGGTCTTTCGCCGCGACCATGAAATAGCTGGTTGGCGCGCCCTTCTTCTCGGAGCCGTACTTGGGATTGGCGCTGACGTGAATGACTTCCTTGGGATTGCCAAGGTCGTCCTTCAATCCGTCGCGCTCAAAGAGCAGATCGTTCAGGTCGCCGAGAATGGCGCCGAGGTTTTTGCCTGTGGTGATGGCTCCCCAACCGCCAATGGAGTGGAAGCGCACGGCCACCGCACCCTCGGGCAACAGCGAAGGTGTTTCATTGGCGACAACCGAGTAGGGGTGATCGATGCCGAGAACGATGAAGTTCACGCCGTTGGCTGCGGTTTTGCCGTCTTTGCGCGCACGGCCCGCCGTGGCAAACTCGAATGCGCCAATAATGTGCTCGGGCCGGAAGTCGCGCGAGCCCAGGCCGTAGCTGCCGCCGATGAAGCGCGGAACGTCGGCGAGCGAAATCGATGGCAAACCTTCCGTGCCCTGCAATGCCTTTGAGAACGCGGTGCGAATATCGCGACCAAGCGGATTGTCTCCGGAGAGCGCTTCGTCGGTGCGTTCCAAGATGATGACGTTCTTTTTGCCCTTGAGCGCCGCGACGAGGGCAGCCTCGGGGAAGGGACGAATCACGTTGACGTGGACCGAGCCCACGCTGGAGTTGCGCGTCTGCCGCAAGTAGTCGACCGCAGCTTCGATGTTTTCTGCGGCTGAGCCGAGCGAAACAAAGACCGTATCGGCATCGGCGGTCTTGTATTCGGTGACCAGGCCATAGCGGCGGCCGGTGAGCTCGCCAAAATCCTTATATGCAGCTTCAAGAAACGCAAGAATCGGCTCGGCAAAGTTGTTGCGCCGCGCCACGATGCCCTGCATGTAGTGTTCCTGGTTCTGAACCGGCCCGAGCAGGATGGGATTGGCGAGGTCCATCATCTTGGGAACGCGGCGGCGGGTGGGCCCAAACAATGTTCTCTGTGCTGCAGTCGGGCAATCGATGATGTCGTCGGGCGCGCCTAGAAACTCGCGAATCAGCTCGGATTCATGCTTGTAAAACGTGCGCTCCAGGTGCGTGGTGAGAAAGCCGTCCATGATGTTCATGCCCGGCGTGAGCGAGAGCTCGGTGACGCGGCGCAGAATCAGGGCCTGGTCGGCGGCCTGCTGCGCATCCTTGCCGAAGAGCATGATCCAGCCGGTGTCGAGCGCTCCATAGATATCGTCGTGGCCACAGTGAACATTGAGGGCATGCTTGGTGAGCGCGCGCGCGCCAACTTCCAGCACCATGGTCGAAGCCTTGCCTGGCGCGTGGTAATACTGCTCGACGCCGTAGACCACTCCCTGGCCGGATGTAAAGTTGACCACGCGCTTGCCGCAAACCGAGTGCGCAATCGCTCCGCCCTGGGCCGCGTGCTCGCCTTCGGTTTCAATCGCGATCGTGTTGCTGCCAAACACATTCAGCTTGCCCTCGGCATAGGCCTGCTGGAAAAGCTCGCCGCCTTCAGTGGAGGGAGTGATGGGATAGAAGACGCCTGCATCGGCGATGCGCGTTTCAGTGTGGTAGCTGACGAGTTGATTCCCGTTGGCGGTAACGCGGATGCCTGGGTAGCGAGCTTTCATTGTTCCCTCACATTGAAGCCTGGTTTTGAATCCTGTTTCAATCTTTTCATTTTGCATCGCCGGCGCTGGAGTGCGCGGCGAACGAGTCTGGTGCATCCGGAGCCGGCATGATCACCGCATTCGATGCGGCAACCGAGTCATAGACCATGGGTCGGGAAGCCTCGTCAAAAACCCTTTTCAAATGTCGAGCAAGTCGAGCGGGCAGAGCTGCAAAAGGAGGCCTAAGGGGAAGGTTACTCCTTCATACAATGACCCATGATCAGTATGCGCCCGATTAAGAGACGCCATACCATACTCTGAGATGAACGACGGTGCGCGAGTGGACACCCAACGAGCGGGCCAGGTCGGCTGCGAATTCTGTTGCGCTACCATAGTGAGAAGATTGAGGTTCGCATGTTTGTTGTGGTCTGGCAGTTTGAGATTGCTGAGGACAAAGTAGCCGGTTTTGAGGCTGCATATGGGGCTGACGGAGCCTGGGCGCAACTTTTTCGCACCTCGTCCGAGTATCTGGGAACCGAATTGCTCCGCGACGCCTATGTTCCCGGAAACTACCTGACGATCGACCGCTGGAGCAGCGAACAGGCCTTTCGCGCCTTCCGCAAAGATCACGATGGCGAGTACGAGGTTCTGGACCGCAAGTGCGATGCGCTGACCGGCAAGGAAACTCGGGTGGGCGCCTACACGGTCTGAGCGGTGCTATTCCAGAATCAGCAGGTTGTTGCGAAACTCCGGCCCGGCCAGGTACTTCAATCCCCGATCGAACGTGACGAGGACGCCATTCTCCTTGATCGCCAGCCCGAGCAGGTAGGCATCGGTGATTTGGCGATGGCCATAGATCCGAGCGGCAAAACTCGCGGTTAAATTGGCCCAGCTTAGTTCGCTCGGCATTGGCCAGCAAAAGAAGACGGAGTATCCTTTCCAGGTTCCAAGGATTGCTGTCGCAAGGAGCAACCCCTCAGGCTGCGGACGTACCGCAGAGTCCGATAAGACGCGCACAAAATCGCGTTCGGTGAGCGAGCAGATTCCACAGGAACTACTGCCGACAGTATTCAGCCATTCGCGCGCGCTCCTATTTCGCTCGGTTTCGGGCTCGGCCAGGGCGAGTACGACACTGAGATCAAGCAAATTTCTTCGGGTCAAATTCGTCCTCCGAAAGCTCCTTTACCATCTCGGATGTAATCGTCCTCCCAGTCCGAGGCAGCATCGGGAGACCGATCTCGGAATACTCAATTTCAGGCATCGGAGGGGGCGGTGCTGTTTCTGCCTTGCGGACCAGCTCGTTCATTGCTGCACTGAGGGTGATGCCTTTCGCATTTGCGTAGTACGAAGCAAACTCATGCACGTCATCGTCGAGTGTGATGGTCGTTCTCATGGATCTATTATGCATCAATTTCAAATTTGATGCAATAATGTCATATTGATGCGCATTACAAACTTTGATGTCATTTTGTCTATTTGATGCCCTCCTGAAAGATTGATGCAGTCTCCTGCCCTGAAATTGTGCGCTCCGGCACAGCAGTCGATACCGACGGCAATCTTTTCTCTCTTTCTTCGCCAATTTTCCTAGTCTTCTGTGTCTCATCCTGCTACAATCCCATCGAAATCCAATGAAGCCCCTCGCCGTTTCCTGCCCGAAAAGCGTGATTACGACAGCATGAAACGTGGCGGGTGAGCACTATCTTGAGGAGCCCTCCCAATGGCCATCGTCGACGACCGCGCTAAAGCGGTGGAACTTGCGCTAGCACAGATCGAAAAACAGTTCGGGAAGGGGTCGATTGTTCGCCTCGGCTCCCGTGAGGCGTTGCTGCCTATTGCCGTCATTTCAACCGGCTCGATCAGCTTCGATGCGGCGCTCGGCGTGGGCGGCGTTCCGCGCGGCCGGGTTACGGAGGTCTTCGGGCCGGAGTCATCGGGCAAAACCACCATCACCTTGCAGATCATCGCCGAGGCCCAGCGCGCCGGCGGCTTGGCGGCATTTGTCGATGCGGAGCACGCGCTCGATCCCGGCTACGCCAAAAAGCTCGGCGTTGACGTCGACAATCTGCTCGTCTCACAGCCCGACAGCGGCGAACAGGCTCTCGAGATTACCGAAGCCCTCGTGCGCTCCGGCGCCATCGATGTGCTGGTCGTCGACTCGGTGGCCGCGCTCGTGCCCAAGGCCGAGCTCGACGGCGAAATGGGCGACTCCCACATGGGGCTGCAGGCGCGGCTCATGTCGCAGGCACTGCGCAAGCTTACCGGAACGGTTTCAAAGTCCCGTACCGCACTCATCTTTATTAATCAGATCCGCGAGAAAATCGGGGTCATGTTCGGCAACCCCGAGACCACGACGGGCGGCCGCGCGTTGAAATTCTATTCTTCAGTGCGCATTGATATCCGCCGCATTGCCGCCGTTAAGGAAGGCGACACGGTGGTTGGCTCGCGCACCAAGGTCAAGATCGTGAAGAACAAGGTGGCCGCGCCCTTCCGCGAGGCCGAGTTCGACATTCTCTACGGCGAGGGCATCAGCCGAGAGGGCGACGTGCTCGACCTGGCCGTAACCCACAACATTGTTGAGAAGAGCGGCGCGTGGTACAGCTTTGGCGGCGAGCGCATCGGCCAGGGACGCGAGAATACCCGCGGCTTCCTGAAAGAGAACAAGGACATCTACGCCAGGATCGACGCCGCGCTGCGCAAGCAGTTGGGGATTGGCGCGGCCAAGGCCGACGTGCCTGAGGCGCCGGCGGGCGGCGCGGCAGAAGCCAAGGAAGTGGTGCGCGGAAAGAAGGGATAGCCCATTCTTATCTCCACCGACATCGAAGCGAACCCCCGGTAGCGTCGGCCTCCTGCCCGAGGGAAAGACAGGAGGTTCAACCTCCCTTTGACAGCAGAAAGTAATGTATGTATATTCATGTGGGAGGATTTGATATGAAGCCTACCGACCTGACCAAGCAGCATGTAATTGCCAGATACGTAAGGCCAGCGAGACTGAACGGCGAGAACGTTGTTCAAGTTCGGGTGGGTACGGTGCAGAAAGAGTTGGGATGGACGAATCGCACCCCGTCAGTTTTTTCGACCCTGTCGTCTAAAGAGTTTCAGCAGGAAGCGGGCCTCGAGTTGATTGAACGAAAGGGCGGACCTCCGTCCGGCGGGCCAAGCACGACTGTGCAATTTGTCTTCCGCTTGTTGAAGGAGGGAGAGCGCACACTCTCGCCTCATTCCGTCTCGAAGACATTACCGAACGGCGCCGGGCTTGAGCAGCTGTATGGCATTCTCAAGGACGCCTACGCCGAGCTTGGCGGTGGTGAAGCATATCTCAAAGCCGAGAGAAACTGGGGGCCTGACACTTGGGAAAAATATGAGCGGCAACAGGGACCGCGCAAGGAGAACCACAAGTGACCCGGATCTACTGGGATTCGATGCTTTTCATCTACGTGCTCGAAGCAAACCCTGCATTCGGCCCGAAGACTCGTAAAATTCTCAATCAAATCGTCGCTAGAGGATACACACTCACCACGAGCGTCTTTTCGATCGGCGAAATCCTCACCGGTCCGCGACGCCATGGCTCCATTTCTGGCGCTGACGCTGTCAAGAAATACTTCCTCAGCGGCGCGGTTGAGGTCCTGCCGTTCACCGAGACCACGGCCGACCGCTACAGCCTCATTCGAGGAGCCAATCGCGTAACTCAGGCCGACGCCATTCACCTCGCCACCGCGGCGGAAGCTGGAGTGGATGTCTTCTTCACCAACGACGGCGATTTGCGCAAGCTTTCGATTGCCGGCATCAAACTCTTTGCCGACCTCGATGGAAAAGTAATCTGACGATCCCGTAGAGTCCCGCTCCTCCCGGCATCTGATTCCATGCGCCGCGCTGCTAGAATCCCAATGGAGCCACAATGCCTGTCAAAGCTCTCTATCCCGGCACATTCGACCCGCCGACCAACGGCCATGTGGACCTGATCGAGCGCGGATCGAAGCTCTTCGATCACCTCACCGTCGCCATCCTCGTCAACCCGGTCAAGAATCCGCTGTTCACCGTGGAAGAGCGCGTGGAGATGCTCGAAGAGGCAACCGGGCCGCTGGGCAACGTTTCCGTGGCCACATTCGACGGGTTGATGGTCGCTTTTGCGCGCAAGATCGGCGCGTCAGCGGTTTTGCGCGGGATTCGCGCCATCTCCGACTACGAGCACGAGTTTCAAACCGCACTGATGAATCGGAGGCTGGCGCCGGATGTGGAGACAGTGTTCCTGCAGCCGGCCGGGCGCTACTCGTTTGTCAGCTCACGCATGGTGAAGGAAGTGTTCAGCTTTGGTGGCGACATCAGCGGGCTGGTGCCGCCAAATGTGGTGAATAAACTGCGCGCGCGGATCAAGAACGGGGCCTGAGCCCGCGGCATCCACAGCCTGAACTTTGCTCCGATTCCGAAATCTGTCAAGATGGAAGAGATATGACCGTTACAGCTCCTGCAAAAGTATTTGCCGACCGTATAGGCCGGATCGAGGTTTCCGCGACCATGGCCGTGGCCGCCGAAGCGGCAAAACTGCGCGCACAAGGCGCGAACCTGGTGGATTTTGGCGCCGGCGAGCCTCACTTTGCCACTCCGCGGCACATCAAGGACGCAGCGATCGCCGCCATTGAAGCCAACTTCACGCGCTACACAGTGGTGCCGGGAATCCCCGACGTGCGCAAGGCGATTGTCGAGCGGCACGCGTGCGATTTCGGTTCGAACTACTCGATCGACGAGGCCGTTTTTACCTCCGGCGGCAAGCTGGCGCTGTTCAACACCATCCAGGTGCTTGTTGACCATGGAGACGAGGTGATTCTGCCTGTTCCCTATTGGGTGAGCTTCAAGGACATCATCCAGTATGCGGGCGGAAAGGTTGTTTACCTTGAAACCAGCGAGGCGGAGAGTTTCCGCATCACCGCCGATGCAATTGAGCGGGCGATTACACCGCGGACCAAGGCAATCATCCTCAACTCGCCGTCGAATCCGGCGGGCTCGGTGGTCTCGGCGGAGGATCTGGAGCGGATCGTGCACCTGGCGCACGATCGCGGGATTTTCCTGCTCCTGGACGAGTGCTACGTGTATCTCAACTACGCCGGCAAGCCTGTTTCTGGCGGCTCGTTCACGTGGGCCAAGGACCATATCGTCATTCTCGGATCGCTTTCAAAGACCTACTCGATGACCGGCTGGCGAGCGGGATTTGCTCTGGCCGAAAAAAAGGTGGCTGCGAACCTGAGCAAGCTGCAATCGCAATCGACTTCGAATGCGACCAGCTTTGTGCAGAAGGCAGCGATTGCGGCGCTGACCGGCTCGCAGGAGTGCGTGGCGGAGTTTCGCGCGGAGTTCATCGAGTTGCGCGACTATATGCTGGCCGCGCTCGCCAAAATTCCGGGCGTTACCTGCACCAAGCCGGAGGGCGCGTTTTATGTGTACCCGAATATCGGAGCGTACCTGGGCAAAGGCGGCATCCGCACCGCGACGGAACTGGCCACGCGGCTCTTACATGAGGGCCACGTGGTGACCGTGCCCGGCGAGGCCTTCGGCACAGGCGAGCACATTCGCATCTCGTACCCGGTCACCCGGGAGAATATCGACGAGGGCACGCGGCGGATGGGCGAATTTCTGACGGGGCTCAAGTAATCAGTGGTAAGTGAAAAAGCAGTGCCGAGCCCCTCAAAATCAAATTGAATGAGCCGAATCTAGTGCAGTGTCCCCCAGGTTCGCTTCATGAGTCCAAGCCCGAAATGCAGGCCCTTCGACTGCGTTTGGCTCCAAAAACGAGCCAAACTCCGCTCAGGATGACTGGTCATTTGTGCTGGGCACTTTAGGGACAGGACGCGAGCCCCTAAAATTCAAATCGATTCAGGCGAATCTAGCGATTCGCGAGCGAGCCGCTGATTGTTGCGCTCTGCCTTGCGTTTGCGGCAGCGGCCCACTCGCTGATGGGGCTCATCTTCTGGCATTCGCCGCACATGGTGTTGGGAAACTGAGCTCCGCAATAGGGGCAAATAGCCCCGGATTCGAATGTGTCGAAGGGCCGGGTGCATTGCGCGCATTTCCAAAGCGGGCCGACCGGGGGGTGAGTTCCGCAACTGGGGCAGGCAAACCCCTCGCGGCGCGGAAGTTTTTCCAGCAGCATCATGTTTCTGGCGCTCTTGAATCCGCTCCAGCAGTTGAGGAGCATGTAGGCGGCGATGAGCAGTGACCAGGCGGAGTGCATCCACAGGGCAAGACAGACCAATCCCGCCGCGCCCACAAATCCGAGAATCGTAGCTACATAAAGGCTGCGCGCGCGCCCCATGAAGAACCAGAGCAGGGAGCGGAGTATCTGGCCGCCATCGAGCGGATAAATGGGCAAAATGTTGAAGACCAACAGGCCGACATCGATCAGCAGAATCCACTCGATCAAGTGATAAACGTCGGGGGATGAGACTTCCCATCCCAGCGCGCCCACAGCAAGATAGGCGCCACCGAAAACGGGCAGGAGAGCCACGTTGACCAGCGGCCCTGCGGCAAGGCTCCAGAGCGTGGCCCCGGGCCGCTGCGGCGGATTGACGAACGCGACGCCGCCGAGCGGCCAGAGCATGATGCGGTCCACAGTTCCCCCAACCTGGCGGCAGGCCAAGGCGTGGCCGAACTCGTGGAGGAGCACGATGGCGAACAGCGCCAGGTATTCGAGAGCGCTCCAAACGAGAGAACTGTACCGGCCCTGTCGGCTGCCGATCTCGATGACGGCTACAACAAACCAGGACCAGTGGAGGTAGAGGTTGATCCCCGCAACTCGGCCGAGATGGATGGAACCCTGACGCAGAAAGGGCATTCCAGATAGATTACGCCAGTTGCGGCGCTGGCGCAGATGAGGCAGATCGGCGGAATTGACGGCGAAGCGCAGACGAAATGTGATGACGCCATCCGAGTAGCGAAAGCTCCGGAAAAGCCGGCAATGGAGCACGCCGGGCAAGCGCTTCCCTCAAGATGGCAAATGGGCCAGGCACAGATTGGCGAATGAGGAAATTTATTCGCCCCTCTCTGTGCAAACGTTGTCTTTGTCGAGTAGGATGGTTGTTCGAATGAAAGACCAAATCGATTTTCGACCCGTGATTCTGGCCGGGGGCAGCGGTACGCGGTTCTGGCCGCGCTCGCGACGCGCGCACGCCAAGCAGGTTCTGGCCCTGGATGGGGAACGTTCCATGATCCAGCAAACGGTGGAACGGCTGAAGCCGCTGGCCGGGGTGGAAAACACCTGGATCATTACTAACGAGTATTTGGCTCACGAGATCGCCGATCAATTGCCTGGCCTGCCCGCGGGGCAGATTGTGCAGGAGCCGGTGGCACGCAACACAGCGCCGGCATGTGGCCTGGCCGCTTTTCTCATCGAACGCGAAAATCCCGACGCAGTGCTGGGAATATTTCCCTCGGACCACGTGATTGCCGACGAGCCACGTTTTTTGAAGGCACTGCAAAAGGGCATCGCAGTGGCCGCAGCGGGCGAGAACATCGTGGTGCTGGGCATTGAGCCCTTCCGCGCCGAGACCGGCTATGGCTACATTGAAACTGGCGACCTGACCAAGGACGACCAGGCGCTGCACGTGCGGCGCTTCATTGAGAAACCCAACCAGAACCGCGCCGAAGAGTTTGTGGCCGCCGGAAATTACTACTGGAACTCAGGGATGTTTCTGTGGTCGGCGCGAACCTTGGCGAACGCCGTGCGCGAGCATGTGCCGGAGACCGCTCCGCTGCTTGAGGCCATTGCCGCAGCCTGGGGCACGCCTCAGTTCGACGAGGTGTTCCGCACCGCGTATCCCAAGTGCGAAAACATTTCGGTTGACTATGCCGTGCTGGAACCGCGATCGGCGAAAGGCGAACATCTTTCCCACCTGTATTGCATTCCTGCGGAATTCAACTGGAACGACCTCGGCTCATGGGCCTCGCTCTACGAATACCAGGTGGAAACGCGACTGCGCGGCGATGCCGAAGGCAACGTGGCCGACACCACCGGGCACATCTCCATCGAGGCCAGCGACAATTACATTTTTAGCCCGAAGAAATTTGTCGCACTGGTCGGCGTTGAGAACCTGGTGATCGTGGATACCGAAGACGCACTGCTGATCGCTCACCGCGATCACTCGCAGGACGTGGGAAAGATCGTAAAAGAGCTGAGCATCACAGGACGCAACGAGCTGATCTGATCCAGACATGCGTGCCGCGGCTCGCGGCACCAACCCTACCCGACCGCGTACAATTCTTGGGTAACTCAGCGCGCACAAATCGCCTGAGCGGGGTGAAAAATGCCCGAAACGATTGATTGGCCGATGCGGGGAAAACCGCGGAGCCCGCGCCTGGCGATTTATCTTCTCGTCGCCATCGTCATTCTCATCTTCGTGGGCGGCCGAACAGCGGTCTCCTATTGGGTTGACCTGCTCTGGTTTGGCTCGCTCGGCTATGCGAGCGTCTTCTGGAAGAGCTTTGGCCTCGAATGGGGAACCTTCGCGGTATTCGCGGCGCTGACCTTGGTGATTTTGCTCGCTGCGTTTTTCGCATTGCGCCACAGCCATGCGGCTGACTTGCCTGACACACATACCATCTTCTTCGGCGGCCGGCCGATGGAACTGCCAATCAAGAAATTTCTACACACCATCGCCGTCGTTGCCGCGTTTGTGATTTCACTGGTAACCGGTTTCGCGATGGAGGCGCAGTGGCCAACGCTGGCCCTCTACCGGTACGCGCCCCGCGCCGCAACTGTCACCGACCCCATCTTTGGCCGACCGCTCAACTTTTATCTCTTCACGCTTCCGGCCTGGGAAATGATGGCGGGATGGCTGCTAACGCTCGCGGTCATCGTGTGCGTTCTGGCCGTGCTCTTCCTCATCGCTGCGGGCGGAGGACGTGCAATCGGCGGGCGCCTTGGCGGAGCTGCTTCCCTGCCCTTGCGGGGAGTCTCGATCGCCGGCGGTTTTCTGCTTTTTGCGCTGGCCATCCGCGAGTATGTGGGCCGCTTCGATCTGCTCTTTGAAGAGCACACGATCTTCGACGGCGTGACGTATACCGATGCGCACATCACGCTCGTCGGGATGCTGTTTATCAGCGTTGCTTTGGCGTTGGGCGCGGTAATTGCGATCGCCGCTGGAGTGATGCAGCCAAGGCCACGCTGGCTCCTCGCGGGGATTGCTCCCGCGATCATCTGCTATGTTGTGGCCGGGCTCGCCGGGTGGTATGTCAGTACTTTCATCGTCAAGCCCAATCAACTGGACCGCGAGAAGCCTTACATCGCCTACAACATCGCGTTGACGAGGCAGGCTTATGGCCTGGATGGCTTTGCACAACGAGAGTTTCCCGCCGAAACCACGGTCGCCGCTGTCGATCCCGAGCACAACCAGGCTACGCTTGACAACATTCGTCTCTGGGATGTGAGCGCGCTGCAGGACACGCTGCGCCAGGTGCAGGAAATTCGCACCTACTACGATTTCCCCGACATCGATATTGACCGCTACCAGATCAACGGCTCCCTGCGCCAGGTAATGCTGGCGGTGCGCGAGCTGAACGTCGACAAGCTGCCGGAGAGCAGCCGCAACTGGATCAACGACAAGCTCATCTACACCCACGGCTACGGCATCACAATGAATCCGGTGAATGGCTTCTCGTCGGAGGGGCTGCCGGTTCTCTACCTGAGCAACATGCCGGTGCAAAGCACCGTGCCGGGAATCCAGGTGACACGCCCGGAGATTTACTTTGGCGAGCTGACCGACACAGATGTTTACGTAAAGACCCACCAGCAGGAGTTCAATTATCCGCAGGGCCAGAGCAACAATCTTTCCTCCTACGACGGCACTGGCGGCATTGAGATGGGCGGCTTCCTGCGCAGGGCGCTGCTGGCATTCGATCGCGGCGATCTAACCAAGGTTCCTTTCAGCGACGACATCACGGACCAGAGCCGTCTGCTGATGCGGCGCAACGTGCTGCTGCGCGTTTCTACGCTCGCGCCGTTTTTGACATTCGATCACGATCCCTACATTGTGGTGGGCGCCGACGGGCGTCTTTCCTGGATCGTTGACGCGTTCACTACTTCCGCGACCTATCCATATTCTGTGCCGGTCAATCTGGAAAACCAACAGGTCAACTACATTCGCAACAGCGTGAAGGCCGTGGTGGACGCGTACGACGGCACAGTCACCTTCTACGTGTTCGACAACGATGATCCGATTCTGGCTGCATGGCGAGGCATCTTCCCTGGACTGTTCAAGGATGCGTCCACTATGCCCGCGTGGCTGCGCGCGCACGTTCGCTATCCGGAAACGCTGCTGAGCATACAAGCCGATATGTATGGCCTTTACCACATGACCGACCCGGAAGTGTTCTACAACCGCGAAGACCAGTGGAGCGTGGCTACGCAGACCGGCTCGAATCAAGGCGATCAGTCCACGCAGGCGATGCACCCGAACTTTGTGCTGATGACTCTTCCAGGAGAATCCGGCGGTCTCGAGTTCGTTGAAATTCTGCCTTTCACTCCCGTCAATCGCAACAACCTGATCGGATGGATCGCCGCGCGCAGTGACGGCGCCAATTACGGCAAAGCGGTGGTCTTCGATTTCCCCAAAACGCGCCTCGTCGACGGCCCGCAACAGATTGAGGCTCGCATCGACCAGAACGCCCAACTCTCGGGCCAGCTCACGCTGTGGAATCAGCAGGGTTCGCACGTGATCCGCGGGAATCTTCTGGTGATTCCGTGCGGGCAGGCGCTGCTGTACGCCGAGCCAATCTATCTCCAGGCCGCGCAGAGCCCCATGCCGGAGCTCCGGCTGGTGGTGCTGGCGCTGCAGGATCGTCTCGCATACGGCCCGACTTTTGAGGCGGCACTTGGCTCGCTTTTCGGTTCCGAGGCGCCGACGCTTTCGAACGGCGAGGCGCCGCAGACCTCGACGGGGACGGGAAATGGGACGGGGGCGACGGTGCCTGGAAGCACAGCGCAGCCAACTCAGAGCCAGGGCGCGCTTGTTAGCCAGGCGAGCCAGGACTTCGCTGACTACCAGCGGTTGACTTCGGAGGGCAGGCTGGCCGAGGCCGGGCAAAAACTCGACGATCTGAAGAAAGTGCTGGACGAGTTGAGCGCGCGCGGAAAGTAGCGTCCGTTCTTTCCAGGGTCATTCACTGAAGCTGATTGCAACGGAGGTCATGGTCATCCCCATGTTCGCTATGGATCGGCGCAGATTTCTGAAAACCGCAGCAGCAACTGTGCCGCTGGTTCGCGCGGGAGATTCTTTTGGGCTGAGTTCGCCGGTCGCTGCCGCAGGCGCGGACTCAGCCCCGTCGCACTTGGCCGCGGCGGATGTGCCCTGGCAGAAGACGCTGCGACGCATTGGGCAAACGAATTTCACCGAGCATGATCCGGCGGTTCTCGATGTGGAAGCGTGGGCCGATTACTGGGCCGGCGTCAAGGCCGGCGCAGTATTCATCAGCATTACGGGCATACTTGCGTTCTATCCCAGCAAGGTTCCCTTTCATCGCCATGGAAAATATCTGAATGGGCGCGACTTTACCGGGGAGTTGCTTGAAGCGGCCAAGAAACGGAGCCTCCGCGCTGTCGCGCGCTACAGTCCCGACCTGAATTGGGGCGATGCGCTCGCTGCGCACCCCGAGTGGTTCATGCGGGATGAAAAGGGCGAGCCGCTTACCACGCCAGACGACACCCGGCTTTTTCAGACGTGCATGTTCTCGACGTACATGACCGATTACTTTCCTGCCGTGATGCGCGAAGTCAACTCTCGCTACGACATGGACGCGCACTACACAAATGGGTGGCCGTCATTTTCGTTGCCCGTTTGCTACTGCGATCAATGCCGGCAATTGCCGCCTCCAAAAACTCCAGCGTATTGGGATAAATTCAACGAGCGGTTCACCTACCTGTGGAAGCTCTACGATTCGATCGCCAAGGAAAAGAAAACCTCGAGTTTCTACATCAACAATATGGGCGGCGGCGTGCATTCGGCGCCGAACCTCGCACAACTCGGCGAGTTGTGCCAGTGGTTTCAGGGCGACAACCAGGGCCGCGGCAGAGGGGATTCGCCGGTTTGGGGCGCAGCGCAGCAGGGGCGCGTGTGCAACGCAGTGCTCGACGGCAAGATGGCCACGAATTTGACCGGCGCATACACAACAGGACCGATTCGCTGGCGCGAAGTGACCAAGTCGTCTGCCGAAGCCGTCATCTGGACCAGCCAAACACTGGCCAGCGGCCTGGTTCCCTACTATCACGTGGTGGGCGGGGAGAAAGGCCTCGGTGAAGATCTGCGTTGGGAGAAGATCGGCCGCGATTATTTTCTGTGGACGGCGCGGCACGACGCGCACTGGGTGAACAAAAAGACCATCGCCAACATCGGCGTGGTGATGGGGCAACGCACGCAGCTTTTCTACGAGCCGCCGCGCGATGTTTCGATGCAACAGTATACGGATGCGATTTATTCCGCGCTGCTTGAAGGAAGATTTCTCTTCGATTTCGTTCACGAAGACCGCCTGCAACTGGAGCGAATCAAAAAGTATGCGGCGATCATTCTGCCCAACATCGCCCTGCTGAGCGACGAGCAGTGCAACCAGCTTCGCGATTACGTGAGCCAGGGCGGTTCGTTGCTGGCTACTTTTGAGACGAGCATGTACAACGAGCGGAATGAGCGGCGCGCGGACTTCGGGCTGGCCGACGTCTTCGGCATCCATGCGGCAGGTCCCGTGATCGGACGGCCGGGAAATGCGAATTCCTACATGGCGCGCATCGAACGGTCGCACCCAATTCTCGACGGATTCAACGATACGCATTGGATCGCCGGCGCGGAGTTTCGCCTGCCGCTGAAGCCGGTGGAGAATCCCGTGCTTACCGTCGTGCCTGGCTACACGGCCTATCCGCCGGAGCTTTCGTATCCGCCGATTCCGCAGACGAATGAACCGGCTGTGGTGCTGCGCGAGCGCGGTACGAGCCGGCTGGCGTACTTCCCCGGCGACATTGAACCAACGATGTGGCTGTCAGGGCAAACCGATCTGAGCCGCTTGCTTGTGAATACGATTCGATGGGTGGCGGGCGATACGGCTCCAGTGACGGTGGAGGGCAAGGGGCTGGTAGAGATTTTCGCTTGGGAGACCGAGCCGGGCTTCGCCCTTCACGTGTTGAATTACACCAACCCCAACGCACATCACGGATGGTTCAGCGAGTTTTATCCCATCGGAGCGCAGAAGGTTCGCTTCAAGCTTCCGGCGGGCCGTCGCGTTACGCGCGTCGAACTGCTGCGCGCCGAGCGCGACATTCCCTTTCACGCAGAGGACGACTCGGTTGAGTTTACGATCCCGTCAGTGAATGACTATGAAGTTGCGGCGCTCTACAGCGCCTGAAAAACGGAGTGGACGTTATGCCTCGCTTTGCGGCCAACCTGACGATGATGTACACGGAGCACAGCTTTCTGGAGCGCTTTGCCGCCGCGGCGCGCGATGGCTTCACGGCTGTCGAGTATCTCTTCCCTTACGAATACCCTGCCGCGACTCTGGCTGCCGAGCTCAAGGAGCATGGCCTGCGCCAGGTGCTCTTCAACTCTCCTCCCGGCGATTGGAAGGCGGGGGAGCGCGGCATCGCAGCATTGCCCGGCCGCGAGCAGGAGTTCCGCGACGGATTTTTATTGGCTTTGGAGTATGGTCTTGCGTTGGGAAGTTCCCGGATCCACGCGATGGCAGGCCTTGCGCCAAAGGGCGCTGATCGCGCGCGATTGCTCGGCGTTTATACAGCGAACCTTGCGTGGGCCGCGGAGCGGGCGCAGGCTGCGGGCATTGAATTGCTGATCGAGCCGATCGCGTCGCGCAACATTCCGGGCTTCTTTCTCAATCGCCAGGAGGAAGCGCACGCCATTGCGGCAGAAGTTGGCGCTCCCAATCTCAAAATCCTGATGGACCTGTTTCATTGCCAGGTGGAAGAGGGCGATCTGGCGATGCGGATTCGGAAATATCTTCCCGATCCGAAGACGACGCGCGTGGGCCATTTCCAAATTGCAGGAGTGCCAGAGCGCCACGAGCCCGACACCGGCGAAGTGCGTTTTTCTTACCTTTTCGATCTGATTGATCAGTTGGGATATGAAGGCTGGATCGGGTGCGAGTACATTCCGGCAGGCAACACATCGGCGGGGATGGGATGGTTCAAAAAGGGGAAGGGCGCTGCGAGATAGAGCTCGTCGCATGAGATGTTGTCAAACAGCGAAAAACACCCCTCAGGGGCTAAAGCCCAATGTTTATGCACCTTCTGCGGCACGGCTGAAGCCGTGCCCTTTCAAAACCAGAGTCAGGAAACCGGTTCCCGGGAGTTCGGCGACCTGTCGAGAAAGCGAAAGGCAACCGCAGATCCTTCGGTCGCCGCGGCGACCTCAGGATGACAAAGTGGTGGAGTGCGCGACCTCAGGATGGCAGATTAAGAGGGAGTGCTCTCCCGCCCATGCGAAGCTTGGACGGGGCACCCTAATTCCGTGGGTTGGGGCGGCCCGCATTCCCACCCTTTCGCCAAAGAGCCTGCGAAAGGATGGGGCAACGCAAGAACAAGACTTCCTTCACAACTCCAAAACGGGACTTACTTCTCGACGCCAAAAGTGAGCGTCGTTGTCGAGTGCATAGTCTGGCCCGGGTTCAAGGTTGTTGTCGGGAAATCCGGCTGGTTCGGCGAATCGGGAAAATGCTGCGTCTCGAGGCACAGGCCTTTGTGCTTGGCGTATTTAATTCCGTAGCGGCCAGTCATTGATCCATCCAGAAAATTGCCGGAATAGAACTGAACGCCCGGTTCGGTCGTTTCCACGGTCAGCGTACGGCCGCTCACGGGATCGGTGACGATGGCCGCCAGATGCAGCGTGCCCATCTTGCCGTTCAGAACCCAGTTGTGGTCGTAGCCGCCGGCGATCTTCAGTTGCTGATTGTCATCGCCGATGCGCGCGCCAATCACTTCAGGTTTTGTGAAGTCGAGCGGCGTGCCGGCCACCGGAGCCAATTCACCGGTCGGGATGAGTGTTTTGTTTACCGGCGTGTAGCGGTCGGCGGCGAGCTCCAGCTTCTGGTCAAGGATGTTGCCCTCGTCGTCGCCGTGCAGGTTGTAGTACGCATGATTGGTCAGGTTTAGCACCGTGGGCTTATCGGTGGTTGCCGTGTAATGGATGCTCAGAGTATTGCCCTTGAGGGTATAGCGGACCTTGGCGGTCAGCGTACCAGGAAAACCCATGTCGCCGTCGGGGCTGACCAGAGTGAACTCGACGCCGCCCGGGACTTCCTCGGACTTCCACACGTATTGGTTGAAACCCTTGGGGCCACCATGGAGGGCGTTGGGGCCGTCATTGAGCGGAATCTGATAGGTCTTGCCATCGAGCGTGAACCTACCGCCGGCGATGCGGTTTCCGTAGCGGCCGACGATGGAACCCAGATACGTCTTGTTATCGGCCAGGTAACCCGCAAGCGAATCGTATCCGAGGACAACGTCCGCCATCTTTCCGGTGCGATCCGGAGCCTTGACGCTCACCAGGTGCGCTCCGTACGCCGTAACTCTCACTTCGATCTGTCCGTCGGTGAGCGTGTAGATCGGGACGGAAACTCCGTCCGGCATCGTTCCAAAAACTGCCATCTTCGTTTCTCCCTTTGCAATAGCCGGAATGGCCATTGCCATAGCCATGATGAATGCAACAACGTGAACAGTTTGCTTCACAAGTATCCTCGATGATTCGAAATGCAGCACCTGGAGCGAGCCGCGGATTCAACTCTCGTTGAGTTCGGACCGCGATCAAAGCGCAAAACACTGCGTGCCAAATATATCCGAACAGGCGAAGTAACCCAAAACAGCGAGTCAGCGGAGTCGGCGGGGCTAGCGGAGTCAGCGGAGTCGGCGGGGCTAGCGGAGTCAGCGGAGCTATAAGAGCCGCGCGGTGCACGAATGGCTCAGGTGTGGTTGCGGGCAATCTGGAGGGCGTAGAGAAGGCTCGAGGCGCGTTTAGAGCTGATCCTGTTTGAGGCGAGGGCCTGAAGCACTTCGTCGAGAAACGGAAGAACGGCTGAGTCACTGCCCAATGCGGGAAGGTTGAGGACGGCCTCCTTGTTGCGGCGGGGGCGACGCGGTGATACGCGGATGCGTGCCTGGTGATAGCAAAAGAGCGAGCCGCGCATGGCAACCGCTTGGCACTTGAGGCCGTTGGGCTTGATGAAGCGACATTCCGCGACGGTTTTCATGTTTACTCCATTGGCAGGGGGAGGGCCCCACCCCCCTCTTACCTTTTCGCGCAAGATTCCCGTGCGATGAGGATTGGGGACAGAAACCCGAGCAAAATCCTTGTTTTCAGGCAACTAGAAATAGCATTTTGAAAATAAAGGGCTTGGTCCGGGCCTCTGGTTCGCGGCGGCAGTTTGAGCCAAAAAGCGAGCGCGGCGGGGGTGAGCCCACCGCGTTGGACGCTTCGTTTTTGTAATTCTCGGATTGAGTATGCGCCGAGGGGGCGTAATTATCGGCGAACTTTGGGGGATTTATTTGCGGGAGCGCAGGAGATGGAGGGAGAAGGAGTTAGGTGGGGTGCGGAGGGATTACGGCGGAGGGTGGGCTCTTGACAGGAAAGACGGGGAACGAGCGATCGAGGAAGTGGGGGCCGGTTGAGACCTGCGGTTCCCGCCCTAACAGAGCTCGGACGGGACACCCGCAACCGAGATGCAGGTCCTTCGACTGCGTTTGTTGCAAAAAGCGCGCCAAACTTCGCTCAGGATGACAACGCATTTGTTCAGCGAATTTCAGGCTCAGGGCACCCGTAGCTAAGTGCTGCATTTGCAGTTCCCTGCCCTGGAATTGCGCAAGCGGGCGAATCCCCCTACAATATGGAGAGAGACGAATTGCAGGGAAAGCGAGTATTTCGAGCGATGCCGAAGGAAAAGATTCATCCCAATTACGCCGCGGTGCGAGTGATGTGCGCCTGCGGAAGCAACTTTGAGACGCGGTCGACCCACAAGGGCGACATCCACGTGGAAATTTGCTCGGTTTGCCACCCGTTCTTTACGGGCAAGCAGAGGCTGGTGGATACGGCGGGACGCGTAGAGCGGTTCCGGCGGAAGTATGCGAAGAGCGACAAGGCGATTGCGGCGGCGAAGTAAGCCGAGGCAGGAGTTGGACCACTGGGCCTCCGCTGCGGCGGGGGCTCACGTTTGTCTGGGGGCGTGAAGGCGAGAAAGAATGAAACGCGAGATCGAGACCGTGGACGAATACATTGCCGCACAGCCCGAGGCGGCGCAGGCTGCGCTCGACCGCGTGCGGCGAACGATTCTGAAGGCTGTGCCCAAGGCCGAGGAGAGTATCTCCTACAAGATTCCGACTTACAAACTGGACGGTGAGCGATTGATTTACTTCGCCGGATGGAAGAAGCATTACTCACTGTATCCCGCGACCAAGCGGTTGCTCGCGGCGCTCAAAGAGGATTTGAAACCACACAAGGTAGTCAAGAGCACGGTGCAGTTTTCGCTTGCGGAGCCGGCGCCAGCGAAGCTAATTGCGAAGATCGCGAAGTTTCGCGCGAAGGAAATTGCAGAGAGCAAGAAAAGCTAGCAGGAAGAGACTCGGTTCGAGCCATGGCAGGACGCGGATTCACGGTTAACAAGGACTGGGACAATCCAGTGGAGCACGCGATGCCCGCGGAGGCGCGGGTTCCAGCGGAGGTGCGGCTGGGCGCGGTGGTGGTGCGGCCGGCAACGGTTCTGGCTCCCATGGCTGGCGTGACAGACACGGTGTTTCGGAGATTTATCCGGCATGCGAGTTCGTTTTCGGCTTCAGGATCATCAGAATCGCACCCTAGCCACAAAAACAAAGACGTGGCGAGGGTGGGGCACCCAGATTCCCAGATCTCGGAAGCGGGCGCTTGGGCACCCATTCTTCTGACCCCACCCAAGCGAAGCTTGGATGGGGCACCCGATTCCGTACGCGCCTCGCAGATTGAGTCATCGATTTCGAATGTGGAGTCGGGGTGCGGCCTGATTATGACCGAGTTCACGTCGGCGGATGGGCTGGCGCGGATGCGGGAGACGAAGCGGAAGCGCTACCTGACGTTCTACGACGATGAGCATCCGATCGGCGCGCAACTGTTCGGATCAAATGCGGAGACGCTGGCGGAGGCTGCGCGGATTGTCGAAGAGACAGGATTCGACACAGTCGACTTGAATCTCGGCTGCCCGGCAAAACGCGTGGTGGGCTGCAATGGTGGTTCGGGGTTGTTGCGCGATCTGCCGAAGATTGGCGAAATCTTCAAGGCGATTCGCAAGGCGGTGACGATTCCCTTCACCGTGAAGTTCCGGATGGGCTGGAACGACCAACAGATTGTGTGCGTGGACCTGGCGCGGATGGCCGAAGCCGAGGGGCTGAACGGCCTGGCGCTGCATGCGCGGACGCGCGAACAAGGCTACAGCGGGCAGGCGCAGTGGCAATGGATTCGAGCGGTGAAGCAGGCGGTGAAGATTCCAGTGATGGGCAATGGCGACGTGCGCACTCCGGAGGACGCGGCGGCGATGGTGGCCGAGACAGGCTGCGATGCAGTGATGATCGGGAGGGCAGCGCCGGCGAATCCGTGGATCTTCAGGCAGATTGCGCAGTACACGGCGACGGGCAGCTACGAAAAAGCGACGAATCAAGACCGCTACAGAATGATTCGCGCGTATTTTGAGATGCTGCTGGCGGAGACCGAGGCGACGAAGGATCTGCCGCGCGACGCGAGATTGGGCGACCCAGAGGGCAAGATGAAGCAGTTTGCAACGTGGTTCACGCACGGCGTGCCGGGCGGCGCGAAGCTGCGCGCGGCGATTTACCACGCGCGGACGGGACTCGGTGTGCTGGGTGAGGTAGAGCGATTCTTTGTGCCGATGATCGAGGCGGGGGAGACTGCTGAAGCGGAAGAGATCGAAGAGCAAGTGTTTCCGGATGGCGCGCTGGTGTGCGACTGAGAAATGCAGGTAGTAGGGAATAGGGAGTAGAAGAACAAAGACATTCGCTGGCTGGGACGGGCATCCATTTTCGTGGCAGGTTGAGCGAGAAAAGCAAATGCAGATCCTTCGACTGCGTTTGCCGCAAAAGACGCGGCAAACTCCGCTCAGGATGACAATTTGGATCGAGTAGAAACGCCATCTTCAAGTGAGCGCGAGGTACTCGTGCACGAGGCGGACGACCATCGAGCCCTCGCCGACGGCTGAGGCAACGCGGTTCATTGCGCCAGAGCGAAGGTCGCCGGCAGCGAAGACCCCGTGGATGCTGGTTTCAAGCAGCAGTGGCTCACGCGGCTCTTTCCAAATGCGCGCATAGCCTTCAGCGGCCATCAGCTCGCGGCCGGTGAGCACAAAACCCTTGTCGTCGCAGAGAACTTCAGGCGGAAGCCAGTCATTGCGCGGACGCGTGCCGATGAAGATGAATAGCGCGTCGACTGGATGCGACATCGGTAGATCCGTCGATGAGGGATT
This sequence comes from uncultured Acidobacteriaceae bacterium, assembly GCA_963762905.1. Classification (GTDB taxonomy): domain Bacteria; phylum Acidobacteriota; class Terriglobia; order Terriglobales; family Acidobacteriaceae; genus Telmatobacter. The sequence goes on from CAVXMJ010000004.1 coordinate 209,817, forward strand.
TGAAGACAACGCTCTCGACGTGCCCTTCGCCTTCAACCTTTTCGATTTCAGTTTGGGGGCGCAGGCGGATGTTGGTAGTTTTGGCGATCTGATCGATGAGATATTGCGACATGGTGTCGCGGAGGCTGTCGCGACGAATCACGATATCGACTTCCGCTGCGTAGCGTGCGAGATAGATCGCGCCCTGCCCAGCCGAGTTTCCGCCGCCAACGACGGTCACATGACGATCGCGAAAAGCGGCGGCCTCAGTGGTGGCAGCGCCGTAGTAGACGCCGGCTCCGGTGTGCTCCTTGATGCCGGGCGCTGGGTGCTCGCGATACGACATGCCGGTGGAGGCGAGCAGGGTGCGTGTGACAATTGTGCGGCCATCAGCGAGCGAAAGCGATTTGTAGCCGCCGTCGATGGAGACGCCTGTGACCTCAAGCGGGGCAAGGAACTCGGCACCGAGGCGCTGCGCCTGAGTGATGGCGCGGCGAGTAAGCTCGCTGCCGCTAACGCCGGCTGGAAATCCCAGATAGTTTTCAATGCGGGAGCTCGATCCGGCCTGTCCGCCGGGAGCGTGTCGGTCGAGCAAGAGAGTGCGCAGACCTTCAGACGCGCCATAGACAGCGGCGGCAAGTCCGGCGGGCCCGGCGCCGACGATCGCGAGATCGTAGACATCGAAAGCGGCGATGAGCGGTTTACCGAGACGTTCGGCAACCTGGCGCGGTTCAGGATTGCGCAGGACGGGCGAACCATCATCAAAAAACAGTGCGGGAAGCTCTTCGTTGCTGACTCCTGCCGCGTCAAGAAGCGCGCGGGCATCGGCGTCGCGCGTAACGTCGAGCCAGCGATAAGGAATGAGATTGCTGGCGAGGAAATCCTTAATGGCGTGCGATTGCGGTGACCACTGAAACCCAACGAGGCGGAGGCCCTTGGCTTCAGGCAGATACTCGGCCTGCCAGGCGTCGAGCAGATCGTCAACAACAGGAAAGAGGCGATCCTCGGGCGGCTGCCAGGGCTTGGAGAGATAGTGATCGAGGTGCGCTTCGTTGATCGCTTTGATCGCAGCTTCAATGTCGGAGTAGGCGGTGAGCAGAACGCGGCGGGCAAGCGGATAAATAGCGCGCGATTGTGCGAGCACTTCGCTGCCCATCATTCCCGGCATGCGCTGATCGCAGATGAGCATGGCGAGAGAATCGCCGCGGCTCTTGAGCTCGCGGATCGCGCTGAGCGCTTCTTCGCCTGACGACGCGCTGATGACGGTGTAGTTTTCGCGGTAACGCGAGCGGAGGTCGCGGCGTACTGCGGCGAGAACCTGCGGATCGTCGTCCACGATAAATAGAACCGGCTTATTCATTTCGCAGGCACCGTGGGTTGGGGATCGGCGATGAGCAGGGCAACGCGAAATTCCGTACGGCCCGGCTTGGAGTCGACTTCGATGTTGCCGTCATTGTGAAGAACGAGGCGGCGGACGATGTCGAGGCCAAGACCGGTTCCCTGCCCCATGGGTTTCGTTGTGAAGAAGGGATCGAAGATGCGCGAAAGGATCTGCGGCGGAATTCCTGGGCCATCGTCGACAATGCGCACAATGACGCGCTGACCGTCGCGGCGGGCATTGACGACCAGCCGCCCGCCATTCTGAATCGCATCCAGCGCATTGTCGATCAGGTTTCCCCAAACCTGATTGAGCTCGCCGGCAAATCCGCGCACCAGCGGCAGGCCGGGCTCCAACTCGATGGCGACTTCGGCGGATTTTTGACGGGCCTTGGCTCTCATCACAATTACGGTGTTGCTGAGGTTGGGTCCGAGATCCACTGGCTCGGCAACCATTGCCTGGTCCATGTGCGTGAAACCCTTGATGGCCATGACAAGGCCGGAGATGCGCATGGCGGCTTCTTGAATTTCGGAGGCGAGGCCGCGCACGGCGCAGCCCGCGGCGGCCCAGCGAATGACCGCATCCAGTGCCGGGCCTTCTACCGTAGCGGCCAGTTGATCGAGGGCTTCAAAGGTAACGGGCGTATCAGCGAGAACGTCGGAGTTGGCCGTGGACAGCCGGTGATCGGACAGCCAGTCGGCAATGGCCTCTTCGCGCTCGGCCTGCTGAAGCGGAGAGCGAATGCCCTGCGGAGCGCGAGCCATGCAGGCATTGCGAATCCCATCGACGGCGGCGAGCTGCGTTTCATCGAGGCGAGCCGTGCCGAGGGCGAGAGTCGCCGATTCCGCTTCTTCGAGCCTGTCACCGAGGGACGCCGTACTGCGCTCGATAGCGGACGAGGGATTGTTGAGCTCATGGGCAAGACCGGCGGAAAGTTTGCCGAGCGATATCATTTTTTCATTCTGCAAATCGCTCGATGTGAACAGGCGCGCGCGGTCGATCATGATGTGGACAAGAATGGCGGTAACGGCGTAGCACTCGCGCGTGAGCTCGCGAAGGTCATTGCGGTGAATGGCGAGCACCTCGGTGGGCTCTTCGGCGATCGCATTGCCGGGCGCAGTGGCCAGTCGCGAAAACGGAAGAATGCCGCTGACATCCCCAGCGTGCCAATCAATGACTTTCTGGGGGCCGGAGCCGCGGTCAACGGAGAGCGACACGTGACCCGACAAGATAATATAAAGGCCCTCGACCGGCACGGCTTTGTGGGAAAGGATTTTACCGGGAACGAGGGTGTGAAGCGTGCCGTGCGCAGCCAGCCAGGCAAGCTCCTCCCGCGGCGCTGTAGCGAGCGTCTTGTGTTCCGCGAGGCGGTCAATAAGGTCCAAAGCGCGGCTCCGTGCGGCAGGGGTCGGGGATTGAATGAATCGAAGGGGGAGGAAGTGTCAGGCTCCAAGGTAGCAGAGGGGCAGGGAGCGAGGGAACAAGGGACCGGGGGAGCAAAGAAACGTGCGGGCGAACGAGATTGCCGGAAGCGAAGAGGTTGGATGTCCACGCGGAGGCCACTCATTTTCCACATTCGGTTACGGGGTGTGCACCGGGTGCGCGCGAGGGCGAGTACGCTAGGCTGGAAAACGAGATGACAGTTTGCAAGATTTGCGAGGGAGTTGGTCTGGTTCGGGGGATGGATGCGGCCGGGAATTGGGTGAGCCGCGAGTGCCAGTGCCAGGAATCGGAACGGGAGCAGCGGCGGATTCATGCGGCGCAGATTCCGGCGCGGTACCGGGACTGCACGCTGGACACGTTTGAGATTTACCACGAGGCCGACCGGTCGCTGGCTGAAGCACTGCTGACGGCAAGGCGATTTGTAGAGGAGTATCCGGCGGGGACGGCGGGCAAGGGGCTGCTGTTTACCGGCTCGATGGGCGTGGGCAAGACGCACCTGGCGGTAGGCGTGCTGCAGCGGCTGGTGCGGGAGCGCGGCGCGAAGGGACTGTTCTGCGACTATCGTGAGCTGCTGAAGAGCATCCAGAACAGCTACAACCCTGAGGTTCGGACTACAGAATTGGAGCTTCTGAAGCCGGTGTTTGCCGCCGAAGTGCTGGTGCTGGATGACCTGGGCGCGCAAAAGCCAAACGAATGGGTGTGGGACACGGTAGCTCTGATTCTGAACACGCGCTACAACGACCGGCAAACGACGATCATTACGACAAACTATGCGGACCTGCCGGCGGGAGCCGGAGGGACGAGCGACCCGGAGCGTGCGGCACGCGAGGCGACGCTGGGCGACCGGATCGGAGACCGCATGCTGTCGCGGTTGGCGGAGATGTGCATTCGGGTGAAGGTGACTGGAAAAGATTGCCGGCAGACGGGGATCAAGCGAGCGCGGTTCGGGTGAGAAAGACCGTGGACCGTGGATCGTGAACGGTGAACCGTAGGTTTGCGGGTCTCGATGGAGCGAGCCCAGATGCCGCTAGACCCCTACAAAATGCTGGCGAGGATCAGAAGCATTGCAGCGATGGTCAGTCCCTGGTAGGCCCGCTCTGCGGCTGGCTTGGATTGGTAACAGGCGGTTGCTTGCGCAGGGGGCGAGGTGGTTGCGTGGTTGGGGGAGGGGCGCATTGGGTGGCCTGCCTTTCAAATGCCTTTCACATTGACTTACGGTTGGATCACGTTGCTGGTTCCTTTATTCAAAACTGAGCGCTGATGATTCGGGAAGCGTTTTGAGAGTGGGCAGTTCCGATTCGGTGGCGTTCAAGTCCCTTTCGCGAATGAGATGCTCCTTTGACGCGCAGGGCGCAGGTTGGATGCAATCAAAAACTGTGATCCGAATGAATGGGCTCGTTGAAGGCACGACTGATTTGGAGAGGGCGCGGCCATGACCGCTTTGAAAGCGGCGAGAGGGCCGAGGCCAATCGACCCGGGTGTACAATCTCGCTCGTGAGCACAGGTCCACAATTGATTCGTCCGCAGGTGGCGCAGGAACGGAACTGGCTGCCGATGATCGTCGCCGCGGTGATCCTCGTAGCCGTGGCGATTGGACTGGTGCTCTATTACGAACACGGCAAGAGCGCGCCGACGGTGACTCCGATCTCGGCGGCGCTCGACCCTTACGCAGGCAATTTGACGATCAGCAATCTGCACATGAGCGAGTCAGCAAACCTGGCCGGCGGCAAGGTGACCTACATTGACGGGTCGATTGCCAACACGGGCAGCCGCACGGTGACCGGAATCACGGTGCAGGTTTTGTTTCGCGATCCGGCACATGAGGTTGCGCAAAACGAAACCCAGCCGCTGAGCCTGATTCGCACGCGAGAGCCCTATATCGATGTGGAGCCGGTGTCGGCGGCGCCGCTGAAGCCGGGAGACAGCGCCGATTTCCGATTGGTTTTCGACACCATCGCCCAGGACTGGGACGGCGCATTCCCCGAGATTCGGCTGATTCACGTAGACGCGAAGTAGGAAACACGGCGAGTCGAAGCCGGTGTCCCTTTTGCAACAGGGTAGAAACTACGCGAAGGTGCAAAAATTACCCGCAAACAGCGGTATACATGCCTGAATCTGACCCTTTACGCGCCGAAGCTCGAAAAACCAAAGACCCTATTTTCAAATAGATAGCGGATTTCCAGGCCAGCTTTCTTTTTTGGCACCGATCGTGCTTTTAACAGGGCGAGCGGACAGCAGCGCTCCATCCCGCGGCGATTCAATGCTGCGAGCTAAAAAGGGGTTCAACCTCATGAAAATATCTGCGAGTGAAACAAAACTCTTCCCGCGCCAACTGGCCGTGTTGGCGTTGGCGGCTGCAATTGCGATACCTGTTTGGGCTCAGGACCAAGTCAACACTGGGACCTCGTCTGGCGTTTCTGGCCAGACCACAACGACTTCTACGGACACACAAGCTCAGCCCTCCCCCATGCCGGCAACCCAACAGCCTTTGACTCCTGCGAAGGAGGGGTTCTGGGGCCGCATCTACCCCTTTGCCCGCAAGAAGTGGGTGAAGAGGCAGATCGATCCGATCAACGACCGTTTGAGCGAACTGGATGAAGTGAACGCCAAGAATGCCGCCTACATCAAGGATGTGGATGAGCGGGCACAGGCGGGCATCCACAAGGCGCAGAACACGGCTGATGCGGCGAACCAACTGGCAATGAATGCGAACACCGAAGCGCAGAACGCCAACGGCGCCGCACAAAGCGCATCGAACCACGTGAACCAGATCAACACCACGGTGAACGGCCTGGATCAATATCACCAGGCGTCGGATTTGGTGATCAAGTTCCGCGGCTCAAGCCCGGTGCTGACTTCAGACTCGAAAGCAGCGCTGGATCAACTGGCCTCAAGCCTGACCGGGCATGAAGGCTACATCCTGGAAATGGAAGCGCACTCGCCCCTGGCGGGCAGCGCAGGCATACAGAGTTCCGAGCGCCTGTCGGAAGCAGTCAAGCGCTACCTTTTAACGGAACATCAGATTCCCGTCTACCGCATGCACTCCGTGGCGCTCGGCAACGAAGCTGAGATGGCCTCGACCGCGACCGGCGATCAAAACCAAAAGCCGGAGCGGGTACGTTTCAGCAGTGTGCATCTGAGTGTGATGGAAAACAGTTTGGCGGCCCAGGCAGGAGCGTCACCCCAAAGCGCTCCCGCTGCAGGAGGCGCGGAGCAGCCGTAATTAGCGGCCAACTCCTCCCCCGAGGCTCTGCACTCGCGCCAACGGCCACCCCGCCGTAGGCCGCCAAAAAAGCTCTCGCAACGCGAGAGAACCAAGGCAACTTGGCCCCCGTGAACACGGGGGCCGTTTTTTTGTGTCGCCGGCGCGTCGCAGCCGAGCGCTTGGTTGCCGGACCTGCGGTTCGCGAAACGTCGAGGGCTGGCAGACGCCATGCTCTGAGTACATCAGAGTTATCATAATATCTGTTATAATGATTAGAATGGGGCTGGAATGATCAAGCTCAAAGTCACGACGATTGGCAGTTCGGCAGGAATCGTGCTGCCGAAGGAGGCGCTGGCACTGCTGGAAGTCGAGAAAGGTGACTCCCTCTTTCTGACGAAGTCGCCCGACGGATATCGCATCACGCCCTATGATCCGGAGTTTGAAGAAGATATGGGGCTGGCCCGGCAGGTGATGCGCAAGCGCCGTAACCTGCTTCGTGAGCTTGCAAAGTGACGACTCGGGCCTGGAGATGGATCAAAGATAGCTCCGTCCTCGCCATGCACGATGAACAGATTGCTGAACACGGAGGCTTGGCGGGAGTTAGGGATTTGGGGCTGGTGCTGTCAGCGCTGGCGCGGTCGCAGAATCTTGCGGCATACGGGAATCCTGACATCGCCGACCTTGCCGCCGCCTACGCACGTCGGTATTGCCCGAAATCACGCGTTCCTGGACGGAAACAAGCGTACGGCGTGGGTAGTGGCTGAAACTTTCCTGCTGAAGAATGGCTACGAATTGATCGCGGGCGACGAGGCCGGCGTGACCGCGATGCTGGCCGTTGCTGACGGATCGATGCCGGAGCCGGAGCTGGCGGTTTGGTTTCGCACGTATATCCGGCCATTGAATGCGAAATGAATCGCTGCGCAGAGGGATTTGCCTGTGACGGATATCACACCGCGGTGATGTCGATGAACACTGGAAGTAAGCTCGAAAGGTGGTAGAATTCAGCCGCATTTGAAAAATAGGGAAGGAGCACCGAATGAAACGGGCGCACAATTTCCTTGCGATCCTCAGCCTTGCATTCTTGCTCGCCGCAGGTTGTGCCAAAAATCCAACAACGTCAACTTCGACTTCCGGTGCGTGCACGCCATCTTCAACTCCGGAAGCTTCCTATATGCTGACCGGTTATGCGGTCTCGATGTACACCGTCAACTCCTGCACCGGCCAATTCACCGCGACCACGCCTGCCTCCGTCGGTACCGGATACGAGTATCCGCAGAACGACAGTTCGGAACAGTTAGCCGCTGACCCGTTGGGGCGCTTTGTCTATGTGGCCAACCTTGTCTCCAATGTGGCTGGCCCGTCCAGCATCTCGATGTACACGATCAACTCCATAACCGGAGTCCTTACGCCGACAACACCAGCTACCGTCTCTACCGGATGGTTTCCCCAGGGAATCGCTATCGATCCGCAAGGACGATTTGTCTACACAGCCAACAGCGACGACGGTACGGTTTCGATGTTCACCATCAACCAGACGACCGGGGTATTGACTCCGACGACGCCAGCTTCCGTGCCAATCACGATTCCTAACTCACTGATATCGAGTCCCGGCTTTTTAACCATCGATCCTACCGGCAGGTTCCTCTATACGGCCACATACTTGAGTGAGGGTGCCGCGGTCTTCATGTACACCATCAATCAGACAACAGGGGTCCTGTCACCGACCACGCCCGCCACCGTTTATACCGGGGGAAGCCCATTTCAGATCCTCGTCGCCCCCAACGGCAAATTCGCATACGTCGTCGATAACTTCTCCAGCAGCGGCGAAACACTTGGCGTTTGGCAATACACCGTCAACTCCACCACCGGCCTGTTGACGCCGAATAATCCCGTCGCGGTCGGTGCCGGTAATGCGCCCACAGAGATAGCCGTCGATCCGACGAGTAGCTTTGCCTACGTCGTTAACCGCCTCGATAACACAGTCTCGATGTACACCATCGATCCCGGCACCGGTAATTTGACACTGCATTCAACTGCAACGAATCCATCGGGCACCATCGCCACCGGCGTGGAGCCCTTCCGCATCGACTTTGACCCGAGCGGCAAATTTGTCTACGTGACCAACGAGGGGAGCGAAGCTTCAATCTACACGGTCAACGGCGATGGAACCTTGAGCAACGCAGGGGCGACGGGCGTTGGAACCGGCGGTTTATCGACAGCGTTCACGACTTTGAGCCAGTAGATCAGGGAACAGAGATCAATGGGCGCGAGTTAGAGATCGTCGCGGGCGCGCCATTGGCGGACGAGATCGGCGGCGGCGGCGGGCCAAGTTGGGAATTGAAACTGAAATCCTGCATCGAGAAGGCGGCCGGGGACGACGCGGCGGCTCTTGAGGACCAGCTCAGGCTCCGTGCGCAGGAAGAACATGCCGATGGCCATCAGGAACGCCGGAGCAGGCAGGCCATTCGGCATCTCCCAGGCCTCGCGCAGGTCGGCCATGAACTCGCGGTTGGGAAGCGGGATTGGCGCGGCGAGATTCACTGGACCTTCGAGGTCTTCGCACTGCATGAGGAACTCGATGGCACGGGCGAAGTCGGACTCGTGAATCCAGGAAACATATTGGCGACCGTTGCCCTGCGTTCCGCCAAAGCCAGTACGGACCAGATTTGAGAGCACGGCAAAGACGCTGCCCGACGTGGGGCTGAAGACGAGCGAGGTGCGCAGAGCGATCTTGCGCGTGCCGGGCGTTTCAGTCGAAAAGAACGCAGCTTCCCAATCCTTGACAAGCTGCACCGTCCAGTTCCATTTCGCGGGGGCGCGACGGCGGCGCGAGATCATTTCATTGCCGCCCATCTCGCCGGTGACTTCGTCCATATCGCGGTCGAGTGCGTGCCGATAGATGGTGGCCGAGGAGGCATTCATCCAGAGACGCGGCGGATTGGCGAGCGTGGCGAAGGCGCGATGCAGCAGGCGCGTTGTGCCGATGCGCGAATCGTAAAGCTCGCGGCGGTTGCGCGCAGTGTAGCGACAATCAACGCTGCGGCCGGAGAGATGAATGCAGACATCGGCGCCCTCGAGCGTCTCAACCCATGGGCCGAGCTGCGGTTCCATCCCAGAAACACAGTTTGCCAGGGCGCGGAGTACGGACCGCGGGTGAGGACGGTGACGTGATGGCCACGCTCCTGCAAGAAGTGCGCCAACATGCGGCCCACCTGGCCGCTGCCGCCGGGCAAGACGATGCGTAAAGGGCGAGCGGTTTGGATGGCTGAGTTGCCCATGCCACCAGCGTAACGCGCTGACGGGCTTTGGATGAGGCTTACTGGCGGGGCGGGAGCGGATAGGCCTGCATGAAGCGGCGCTCGCGATGGGCCCGGACCTCGTGGACGATGACAAAGACGATCAGGAAGATGATCAGCAGCGGGCCAAAGAGGATCCATGGCGAGAAAACTACGTGGTCCTGGCCGATGGAGACGCTGGCTGAGTTGTGGACGGTACCGAACATGGCGACCATGTCCTGATTCACGCGGACATTTTCCCCGAGACGAATGGAGCCGAAGAACGACACGAGGTCACCACCGATGGCGGAGTTATCGGCTGCGGTGACACTGCCGAAGAAATTGACCACATCCTGATGTGCATGGCCGTCGAGACGCACGTTGCCGAAGAAGACGACAATGTCGCCTTTCACGTCGCCGTGGGCGTCAACGTTGCAGAAAAAACAGACGGCGTCGTTGACGGGGGCGTCAGGGGTGACTTGAATGTTGTTGAAGAACTGAACCGCGTCATCTTCCGCGCGCAGGGGCGCGGCGACTACCGCCAAGGCGGCCCCAACGAGGCAAAAGGCGAGAAATTTCCTGGACATGGGTGTGCGTTCCTCGCTACAAAGACAATATACGCGCCAAGGAGGGAGAAAGTTCCCGGGGCATTGGGGCGAGCTAAGCTGCTGTATTTGGAATGCTTAGGCTGGACTTAGGGCCTCTGTCCACTCCGCTGCGGAAGAGACGAGTACATCGGGAGGAGTGTCCATCAGGTTCTGCGGGCCGAAGCCGAAGGCGCAGCCGACGGACCAGGCTCCGGCATTACGAGCTGTCTCAATGTCGACTTTGCTGTCGCCGATCATCACGGTTTGCTCGGGCGTTGCGCCGGCTTCCTCCATGAGCGAGCGGAGGCCAAGCGGATCGGGCTTCTTGAGGGGGAAGCTGTCACCGCCGTAGATGTGGAGGAAATAGCCGGCAAGTCCCAGCCCCTCGCAGATACCGCGCGCGGGCCGGACTGGTTTGTTCGTCAATACGGCCATGGTTCTCAGCGGGCCACCGGGTGCGTCGTGCAACTCGTGGAGAGCCTTGAGCGCGTCAAGAACGCCTTCGTAGGCGTAGGTGAAATCCAACTTGTGCTCGCGGTAATACTGGAGAAAAAACGCGTAGGCCCTGGCGAAGAGATCCTCATTCACATCGCCAATGGCGACGTTGGCAGCCATGGCCAGCGAGCGGCGCATGAGCATGGGAGCGCCGTTGCCCACGAAGCCGGCGATAGCTGGATCGGACAGATGGGCGAGATTGAATTCGCGCAGAGTCGCATTCACGCTGTTGCACAGGTCCTGCGCGGAGTCGATGAGAGTGCCGTCAAGATCGAAAACGAGCAGCTTGAGCTGGTCGACGGGAATAGGGCGAAAGACGCGAATCATTCTGCTTTCAGTGTAGCGGGCGATGCGGGGGAGTTATTTACACTAGGCAGGCAAAGTGCTGGTGAAGGAGTTTCTGTGTCGAATCTAACACTCTTTGAAAAGCAAATGCAGATCCTTCGACTTCGTTTGGCGCATAACACGCGCCAAACTACGCTTAGGATGACAACTCTGTTTTTGTTGGACGTTTTGAATGCGCTGAAGCCGAGAATGCGGCGGGCGATGCATGCGGCGCCGCTGATTCTGGCGATGGGACTGAGTTCCCTTTCCGCGCAGCAGCCGCCCAGGGCCCAATTCAGCAGTGATGCGGCGGCGGAGCGCATCCCCAATCTGGACGCTCTCAAGACGGAACTGAAGGCGTACCACGACTGCACTTGCAAATGCGGGTGCTATGCGCACGACCTGGACACACAGGCGGATCGCGCCATCGCGTTTCTGCGCCAGCGCGCCGCGCATCGGCGGCCGAACGAGAAGTTGGCGCTGATTCTGGATATTGACGATACGACGCTGTCGACCTACCCGGAGATGCTGGGCGCCAACTTCGCGTACATCGAGCCGGCATTCGACCAGTGGCTTGAGGCGGCGCAGGCTCCGGCGATTCCCGGCACGCTGCGGCTCTACAAGGAAGCGCAGAGCCTGGGAGTGAGCATCATCTTTCTTACCGGCCGTAAAGAAACGCAGCGCGCCGCGACGGAGCGCAACCTGCGCGCGCAGGGCTTCGACAACTGGAAGCTGCTTGTGATGCGCCCCACAGACCATGGCTCGCAAACGATCGGGGCGTTCAAAGCGGTGGCTCGAGGGCAGATCGCCGGGGCGGGCTATTCGCTGGTGCTGAACGTGGGCGACCAGTGGAGCGACCTTAAAGGCAAGCCGGAAGCGGAGTACTCCGTGAAGTACCCCGACCCGTACTACTTCATTCCGTAGAGCATGTTTCGGGAATCGTTGTATGGATCGGGTTGGAATCACTCAGGGTCAAAAACCCGAATTCTTCGCTGCATTGATCGGCACAGCTAATCAGGCATCGAAAGAAGTCGTAACGGGGAATAAATACATCCCTCAGCGACTAAAGCCGCAATCATTTTGCGCCAATTGCGGCACGAGTAAGCTCGTGCCCTTTCAAAACAGCTAGTTTTTCTAGAGCCCGTTCGGCCGTGCCCTTGTTACAAAGCTGGTATTCGAAACGCCTTAGTGAATGCGAATGCTGCCCGAGCCGGTGCTGATGCGCACTTCAGGGCCACCGCCGCCGCTGGCGCCTTTCACGTGGTGACGGTCCATCGTGCCTTGCGAAACGATCGCACGATCACTGTGAATGCCGCCTGAGCCCGTCGAGGCATCCAGGATCAGCCCCGCATTGCCTGTCCATAGTTCGACGCTTCCCGAGCCGGTATGAAGGCGCCACGGAGCAGCGGGCGTGCCCTCCACCTTGATATTGCCCGAGCCGGTTCCTGCCTGGAGTCCGCCGCGCAGGTTCTTCAATTCGATCGATCCCGAGCCGGTACTCGCCTTGACGTCGCCGGTGCCGGTTTGTTCGGCGTAGATATTGCCCGAACCGGTGCTGATGGTGAATCCGCCCTGGAGTCCGGTGGCATGAATCGATCCCGAGCCGGTGCCGATTTTTGCATTCGCGCCCACACCCTCGTCGGTCACGTTGCCCGAACCTGACCCGGCATCGAGATAGGCGTCGGGCGGAGCCTGAATCTCATAATCGATGCTGATGTTCGAGAACAAGTGATGATCGCCGCCGATGCGGATGATGTTGCCCGTCTGCTGGATGGGAGGATGCGCAGCGATCTGCTGCACCATGTCGTCGCTGGCGCCCCATCCCGACTTGACCCGCGCGAAGATGTGAACGTGCCCCTCGGGACCGCTGGTGAGATGGATGTATCCCGAGCCGGTGGCCACCGACAGATCGAGTCGACCGGTAATGGTCAAGTCGCGTTGAAATGTCGCTTCGCGGGCGAGTGCCGGAACCGCTGCAACGGCCGCCAATGCCACCCATACGGAAAAAGCCGCATAAAAATGCCTCATCGCTCTCCTCATTCCAACTCCTGGATCAATTACGCGCCGGGCGGTCCTCCGGTTCCGTGAAAGACCTGGTTCAGAACTGCACTCCGGCTTGCTTCTCGCCTTCCAATGCTATTCTCACTGCGAGATGCACGAGCTCCTGCTTATCAAACCGGTCGCCGTGGTCCTGCTGATTCTGGCCAACGCTTACTTTGTAGCGGTGGAATTCGCACTGGTTTCGATTCGCGAAACGCGCGTGGAGCAAATGCTGGCGGCGGGGGTTCCGGGCGCGCGGGCGGTGCGCAGCCTGCAGCGCAATCTTGCCGATCTGCTTCCTGCGGTGCAGCTCGGCGTGACTCTTTGCTCGCTGGCGCTGGGCTGGCTGGGCGAACCGCTGGTGGCGCAAACGCTGGCGGGTTGGCTGGGCGCGCTGCCCGACGCACGGATCTACGGCCATGTTGCGGCGGTTGTGCTCGGTTTCGCAATCATTACTTACTTTCACGTGGTGGTGGGCGAGCTGGTGCCGAAAGGGTTGGCATTGCGCCGGGCCGAGGCGCTGGCGGTGGCTGTTGCGCCGCCCATGCTGGCATTTATGGCCATTGCCCGTCCCGCGGTCCGCCTGCTCAGCCGCTCGGCTGCGGCTGTTCTCGGCGCGTTCGATATTCCGGCGGGCGAGCGAGCCGCGAGTATTCATTCTGCCGAAGAGCTGAAGCTGATTGCGACAGCGGCGAGGCGGCTGGGCCTGCTGCCTGAGTTTCAGGAGACGCTTGTGCACCGCGCACTGGAACTGGGCGATGTGCAGGTGCGCGAGATCATGACACCGCGACAGAAGATTTTTTCGCTGCCATCGAACATGCTTCTGGAAGATGCCTGCATGCGCGTTTTCGGCCGCAGCCACTCGCGCATTCCTGTTTACGATGACGCTCGCGGTCCGGAGTACATCGTGGGAGCAGTGTACGCACGGGACCTGGCGCGGCTGTTCTATCTGCGCGCGTCGAAAGGCACGCCCGAGGGCGAGGTCCGGCTCGGCCAGATCATGCACGAGGTGCTCGTTGTGCCGGAGTCGAAATCGGCGCTGGACCTGCTGCGCGACTTTAAGCAAAACCGGCGGCACCTGGCCATTGCAGTGGACGAGTACGGATCGACGGTAGGGCTGGTAACAGCGGAAGACGCCATCGAGCAGCTTGCGGGCGAGTTGGAAGACGAATTCGACGCGCCATCGCAGCCGGTGCTGACCAGCGCCGGAGGGACGGTGGTGATGGATGGGAGTGTGAATCTGCGCGACCTGGAAACGCAGATGCACTGGAGCCTGCCGCGCGATGGCGGCGTGGAAACCCTGGCGGGATTCGTGCTGGCTCGCCTGGGACACATTCCAACGGTGGGCGAGACGGTGGAGTATGAAGACCGGCGCCTGACCGTAGTGGAGATGGATGCGAGGCGTATCGCGAAGATTCGCGTGGAGCCGATCGAGCCAAGCGCTCCGGCATCGGAATAGCCTCTCCCGAAACGATTATTGGAGCCCATTCTCGCGCGTACATCATTCATTAACGTGGCGTTTGCGCACAAACTGGCCCGCATGGACGAAAATAGAATTGGATGAATCTCGCAGATAGGAAGAAAAATCGTTTGACGCCTACAGAAACTGAAGTTCAGCAATGGACAGCCGCAGAGTTTGAGCGGCTGGTGTTTGAGTGCAAGCCCAAGGTTGCGGTGTTCGATTGCGACGGAACGCTTTGGAGCGGCGATGCCGGGTACGGATTCATGGCCTGGTCGCTGGAGCAGGGACTCGTATCGCGATCGACGAACGACTGGCTCGATGCACGCTATCGAGCATATCGTTCAGGAGATGTGAGCGAAGCCGCGATGTGCGGCGAGATGGTGCAGATGTACGCAGGCTTGCGCGACAGCGAATTGGAGGCAGCCGCAGCGCGCTACGTGGAACAGTTTGTGCGGAAGCGCGTGTTTGCCGAGATGGCCGCGCTGGTTAAGAAGATTCAGCAGGCCGGGATCGATATATGGGCGGTGAGTTCGACGAATCGCTGGGTGATCGTCGAGGGCCTGCGGGATTTTGGCATCCCGAAGGAGCGGATTCTGGCTGCGGAAGTGCGCGTCAAGGACGGCATCATCACCAGCGAAATTGTCGACGTGCCGACGGACGAGGCAAAGGCAGCGGCCCTCAAGCGGGCGGGATTGCCAGCGCCGGATGCTGTATTCGGCAACTCGGTTCACGACCTGGCGATGCTGGAGATGGCGCGATGCGCGTTTCCGGTGAATCCTTCGCCAGCTTTGATGGAGGCAGCGAAGAAGAACGGTTGGGGCTGCTTCAGGCCGCGAGAGGCCGAGGGCGTTGAATCGGCTGTGGGCGGAGAATAAGGCCGCGACTACCTGCTCGGCGATCACCTGCACGGGATTCGAAAACCGAAGGCTTCATCACGGCGCGCAAATTCTTCATTCCACTTGCTGTTTTCTGTCATTTACACTGAATCGGTGACAGAGACGCCGACCACGCCCAAGGCACACACTTCCCTTCCCGCGCTTCGTTTTGTGGCGGCGGCGCTGATTGTGCGCGACGGCGAGGTGCTGATTGGGCAGCGGCGGGCGGATCAGCCCATGGCGTCACTGTGGGAGTTTCCCGGAGGAAAGATTGAGCCCGGCGAGAGCGCACAGGAAGCGCTGGCCCGCGAACTGGTGGAAGAGCTGGGAATTCGCGCGGAAGTTGGCCCGGCAGTGACGCGCATTCGCCACAATTATCGCGGGGGCGGCGCGGTGGATCTGCAGTTCTTCGCAGTGCGGGAGTTCGCAGGCGACATTGATAACCAGATCTATCAGCAGGTGCGCTGGGTGAAGCTCGAAGACCTGACCGACTACAAATTTCTGGCGGCGGATCGCGGGCTGATCAAGGATCTGGCGGCGGGGAAGCTGCTGTAGGGCGGCTCTCCGGCAACTAGGCCGTTTGACATCCGTTGCGTTACGCGTTACGCTCGGTAATGATCAAGTCCTTTCGCCACAAGGGGCTGAAACGTCTCTATGAGGACGATGACCCTCGTGGCGTGGCGGCGGAACATCTGATCAAACTGCGTAACATCCTCGCGCGTCTCGATGCAGCCGGTTCAGTCGAGGATATGAATTTGCCGGGCTTCAGCCTGCATGCCCTAAGAGGGCGGTTGAAAGGCTTTGTGGCGGTCACGGTTCGAGCCAACTGGCGAGTGATTTTTCGATTTGTCGAAGGCCATGCATTTGAGGTCGATTATCTGGATTACCACTAAGGAGGTTTCCCCATGCCTATGAAGAATCCACCTCATCCGGGCAGCGTTGTTCTCAGCGAGTGCATTGAGCCGCTCGGCGTCACCATCACCGAGGCAGCGCGGGCTCTGAGCGTGACACGCACGACGCTTTCAGAACTGGTCAACGGTAAGCGCGGAATTTCGCCGGAGATGGCGATCCGGCTCTCGCAGGTCTTTGGGGGCAGCGCGGAGAGCTGGATTACGCAGCAGGCCCAGTACGATCTTGCACAAATACCGGTAGGCCGGATTAGGCTCAAGCGGTTGGCCGCGGCGTAGCGATTATTGCGCCATCCGGGAAAGGGGATGGGCCATGGGTTGGTATTTGATTGCATGGAAGCGCGCTTCCGATTTCTCGGGCCGATCACGGCGCTCCGAGTATTGGATGTTCATGCTGATTCACGTGGTCATCTACTTGATCCTCTTGGTAGCCGTCGAGGCCGCGGCCTCAGCGTTCGTTACGCCGCATTTTGCGTCGCTCACAGTCCCGCTGTTCCTCCTGTGCTTCATTTATGGTCTGGCCGCCACTATTCCCGGGCTTGCTGTGAGCGTGCGCCGACTCCACGATGTTGGGAAGAGCGGCTGGTGGATGCTGCTGGTCTTTGTGCCTGTACTTGGTCTGCTCTTAATAATCTTTTTCGCATTCGACAGCGAACCGGGCGCCAATCAATACGGCCCGGATCAGAAGCCACCCACACCTTTCGCCGCCAACTGAGGTCCTAGTTCTAATCTAGCCATTCGGTGCGGTCTTCGGCCTCCCGACCCGGCATCGCGTTCCCTGCTTTTCAGTGGCCCGGAATCATTCCCCAGAGCATCACCATCGTCATGCCGATCACGATGATGCTTGTTCCCCAGGCGATCACATTCCAGAGGCGCGAGTTTTTGTGCGCGCCCATCAGGTCAGTGCGATTGATGAGCAGCAACATAAGAATGATGACCACGGGGAGCAGGACACCGTTGAGCACCTGGGAGAGAATGGCGACGTTGATCAGCTGCGTATCGGGCAGGACGAGGACGGTGACTGCGCCGCCGACGATGAGCAACGTATAAAGCCAGTAAAAGAACGGCGCTTCGCGGAGGTTTTTGTCCACGCCGGATTCGAAGCCCATGCCTTCGCAGACGGTGTAGGCCGTAGACAGCGGCAGGATGGAAGCGGCGAAGATGGACGCGTTGAAGAGGCCGAATGCGAAGAGGATGAAGGCGTAGTCGCCGGCCAGCGGGCGCATGGCCTCGGCGGCGTCGGAAGCCACCTGGATGGCTCCCATGCCGTGCACGTAGAGCGTGGCCGCGCAGGCCACAATGATGAACCAGGCGACGATGTCGGTAAAGAGGCTGCCCACGATCACATCAAGCCGCGAGGCCGCATAGTCTTTTACGCGAATGCCCTTTTCCACGATCGACGACTGGAGATAGAACTGCATCCACGGAGCGATGGTGGTGCCGACCACCCCGATGGCCATGTACATATAGGCCTTGTCGCTCCACACCGACCGGGCCGGCAGCTTGACGGTGGCCACCAGCGCATCGTGCCAGTCCGGCTGCGAAAGAACTCCGGCGAAGATGTAGCAGATATAGACCAGAGACGCGACAATGAATATCTTTTCCGTGCTCTTGTAGGTGCCGCGCACCACCATATACCAGACCAGAAGCGCGCAAAGAGGCACGGAGATGAACTTGGTGACGTGGAAGAGGCGCAGCGAGCCGGCGATGCCGATGAACTCGGTGACGACGTTGGTGTAGTTGACCACGACCAGCAGCACCATGAGGACGAAGGTGATGCGCAGGCCAAATTCCTCGCGGATGAGATCGCTGAGACCTTTGCCGGTAACCACGCCCATGCGGGCGCACATCTCCTGCACCACGATGAGCGCGATGGTGATGGGAATCATGGTCCACAGGAGTGTGTAGCCGTATTGCGCGCCAGCCTGGGAGTAGGTGAGGATGCCGCCGGAGTCGTTGTCGACATTGGCGGTAATGAATCCGGGACCGAGCACGGCCAGAAAGAGAAAGATCCGGATTCGCCAGCGCTTCCACATGCGATCGAATTCCTAGGGTGGGTTCATTGCGGTCTTGGATTTATTTGCGGAAGAATATTCCTCAATGACCATAGCAGGCAAGACCCGAACGCGCGAAGCCTGTGGCGCAGATTTCCGGCAGGGGTTTTGCCCGCACAAAAGGGGTGGACTCTTTTTGAAGAAGAATCCACCCTTTCGCTGTGTGAAAATTCGCCGACTATGCGGTCGCGGCTAAGCTGAAGCCGTTAGCGCTGGCTCTGTCCGCTGACTGGCGCCGTTGCCCAGAAGGCAATCCACCACGTCTGCGGCGCTATAGCTGTTACGGCCTGGCGCAAGGAACTGTGTGATCGTATTCAGGTCGTCACCTACCGTGATCAACGCCGGCTCAACGAAGCCGTCCTTGCGCACCTGCGGGTGCCCGATATTCGCCAGCAGAGTATTGCAGAGGCATTTGCGCCCGGTCGTTTCCTCGATTTTGCCGTCTTTGGCTACGTAATTATCAACGGGCTCCGCCGAGCACCGGTAGCCGATTTGGCCATCGCCCGCCGCGTAGGCCTCGCGCAGATAACCCAAGTCGCAAGTCCGGTTCCGTTCCTCGTAAATGTTGGCCGCTGAAGTAGTGCCCTCGAGCTGCGCAACCTTAAACGGAAATCCTGTCGGCGAGGCCAGTGGATCAGTGAAAACTTCGCCGGTACCCGCCATCGCCTGCTCGATGAGGCGCGCTTTCAGGTCGGCCTGCATGCCCGATTCCCGGCTGAAGGCAAAGGCGGTTCCTACCTGGACTCCTGCAGCGCCCTGATCCAGTGCTTCACGCAGTTTGGCGCCGCTGCCATATCCGCCCGCCAGCCAGAAGGGAACGCCAAGCGCGCGCAAATCCGCGATGTTCACCTGGTCGCGCACACCATAGATCGGTTCACCTGCGGCGTTGAGTTGCAGCTTGCCGCGCGGCGGTGCGTTGTGCCCACCTGCTGTTGGGCTCTCGATCACCAGCCCGTCGACGCGGCCGCTTGCGCGGCGCAGCATGGTTGCGGCCAGCGTGTTCGATGAGACGATGGCCAGAAATCTGGGCCGGTTGAGCGCCGGCAGCTGTCCCTCTGCATATTCGGCAGGATCGAGCCGCATCGGCGTATCAAGATTCGCGAACTGGCCTTGCGACGCCCCCGTGATGGCCAGGCGATATTCGGCGGCATGCTGCGCTGCAAACGGGTCAAGCACGCCGGGAATGTGGAGCGGGATTCCCGCGCCCATCAGCACGTAACCCACGCCCGCCAGCATGGCGCCGTAGATCGAAGGCAGATGAGGAATCTGTACTTTCTCAAGATAGTTGATGCCTACTGGATTGTTGTGGCCTTCCCGGGCCAGAAAGACCTCAACGAAGTTGCTCACCATGCAGAGCTCTATAAGCTTGCGCGAATCGTTCTTCTGGTGCATGGGAAGCGCCTTATAAGGCGCCTCTGCAGCTTTGCCGCCCGGCACGAAGTGCTCCTGCCAAATGCGCTTCGCCATCTCCTGAAACGGAAACGCGTCCAGTCCCCGGCGCATGTGGCCGCCCAGGTCGCCGTCGGCGAGGCGGCGCACAAAGACCGAATCGAGCGCCGTACCCGACACGACACCGAGCTGGCCAAGTTTGGAAACGGCCTGGGCCAGTCGCCAATTGGACACACCGACGCCCATGCCACCCTGAATAATCTTCGGAAACTGGAACATGCGTAAATTGTTTCACAGATTTAGAAAAATCAACGAGTTTGGTCTAGAATTCGGAGATTTGCGACCCAAATGTGACCAATTTTGCTCAGTCTGGGACGCATTCGCCTGCGTATTCGGACCGGGAGCGATGTGCCGGTCTTTATGGCTTTTCGCGCAGAAAGCTGATGATGCGCTCGTCCTGCCGACTAAGGTCGGTCGGGCGAACTTTGCAAAGGAAACGGATGCTGGGCTGCCGAGGGCGAATTGGAATGAGGGTATGCGAGCGGTGATCCCCCCTCCGGGATTCAAAAATACTGAAGTATCCACTTGACAAATCTCTAAACTTATCCAATACTGAAGTCGTTGCTTGAGTATCTTTCCCAAGGAGGAACTGACATGACAGCCGCCGAGTCCACTACCATCCACAACACCTTCGTCATCGAACGAAACTTTCCGCAGCCTCCGAATCGCGTCTTCTCGGCTTTTGCCCAGCCCGCTCTCAAGCGGCGTTGGTACGCCGATGGCGACCACGAAATCCAGGAATTCCAGATGGATTTTCGCGCGGGCGGAAGTGAACAGTTCCGCTATCGCTTCAAGGAGGGCCACCCGATTGCAGGATCGACGATTGCGAACGAAAGCACGTATCAAGACATCCTGGACGAGAAACGCATTGTGATGACCACAAAAATGTCTCTGAATGGCAAGCCCATTGTGGTTATGCTGGCGACATTCGAATTCGCTCCCAACGGCACAGGCACCGATGTGATTCTCACGCATCAGGGAGCGTACATAGACTGGCCAGACGGCGTGAAGATGATCGAAATGGGCTGGAAAAGCCTTATTGACGGGCTGCAAAAGGACCTGGCGCAGTAAGGGGGCTCAATGCGGGATCGACCCGTCGATTTCGACCGTTTGTTTCGCGCTCTGGGTGATCCCACCCGTCGAGCCATTCTCGACATGCTCGTGGAGCGGCCCGCGTCGGTTTCAAAGCTGGCGGAGCCGCTCGGAATCACCCTCACGGCGGTTATGCAGCATCTCGAGGTTCTCGAGGATGCGAAGCTCGTTCACACTGAGAAGCTCGGGCGTGTACGCACCTGCCGCATTGAGACCGCCGGCTTCAGCGCCCTCGATCAATGGGTTCGCAACCACCGGACTGCGTGGGAGCGAAAGCTGGATCGTCTCGGAGAAGTGCTCGGCGAAGAGGAAAAGAACCGGTAGCCGCACCCTAGCCAGAGTAATCAGAGCTTTTCGCGCAGAAAGCTGATGACGCGCTCGGCCTGGACCACGCCGACCATGCGGCCCTGCCAGTCAACCACGGGAAGCGCGTGGAGGTTGTACTTGTCGAACATCTCGGCCAGGTCGTTCTGTTTCAGGTCGGGCGGGCAAGAAATTACGCGAGGCTCGGCCAGCACGCTCAGGTGCGTCTCCGGCTGGGCCATCACCAGGCGAGCCAGCGGAATGGCGCCCCGGAGCATGCGCTTCTCGTCGAGCAGAAAGACTTCAGTGACGCCTTCGGGGTCGCCGTCGAAGCTGCGTAGCGCCTGCACGGCTTGCGCCACTGTGGCATCGGCGCCGAGGTAAACAAATTCTGTGGTCATGCAGCCGGCGGCTGAGTCCTCGTCGAACTCCAGCAGTTCCTCGACCTCCTGCCGTTCTTCCGGCTCCATCTCCTCGAGGATGGCGTCAGACTGTTCCTCAGGCAGCTCGGAGAGCAGATCGGCGGCGGCGCCGGGGTCCATCTCCTCGACAATATCGGCGATGCGTTCTTCGTCGAGCTTTTCAAGCAGGGCTTTTTGCAGCTTGGGCTCGACTTCTTCCAGAGTCTCGGCGGCAACTTCTTCATCGAGCGAGGTAAAGACGGCCTGGCGCTCAGCAGGGGCCAGATCTTCGAGGATGTCGGCCAATTCCGAGGGGTGAATGTCGGCCAGCCGTTCGTGCTCGATGCGCAGCTTGACGCGCCGCGCGGGATCGGGCTCGATGACATCGACGAATTGCCAGGGAATGGCTCGCGCGCTGAACCTGCGGGAGACGGATTCCAGGCGTGCGCGCGGCAGAACGCCTTTAAAGACCCTGCGAAACGCGCCGCGCAGTCCAACTTCGACTTCAGCCACGCGCAGATGATGGGCCGCTCCATGGCCGGTCCACTCCAGATCCACGTCGTTGACGCGAACCACTTTTCTGCCGTTGATGTCGATGATCTGGCGGTCGATGAGGTCCCGCTGGAGAAACAGATAGCTGCCCTCGTCCTTGAGCGGCGAGACGGCCTCGGTGGAGCGCAGCTCAAGCGTGCCGGCAGGAGTTTCGATCACCTCCTGCGAAGGCACAATCGAGAGGCCGGTGCGTGCCTTGAGCACAATGCCCGCCACCTTGCCGCCGTCTGGCCCCGTGGCCACCACAATATCTTTGAGCTTGCCGCGCAACTGCCCGTTCGCATCGGTGACCGGCGTGCCTAGAAGGCCGGTGAGGCTGACGCGAATGTGGGTGTGCTGATTCATGCCTAACAATGGGATGCGGGCCCGCGAATTGAGTGTGGACCTACGAAACGCAGTTTACTCCCCGAGACACGAAGCAGGCGCACTCGAAACGTCTACCGGTCCAAGCGAAGGCATCCCCCTTCTCCGCTTGACACAATCGCATCCAGACTTGAAACTGCCAGCTAGGTTGATGGAACAGCGGGTGGAGTTTGCGGACCCACCTGGTGGAGGCAAGAGGAAGCCCGGTGACTGGACCGAGTAAAGGACGGCGGAGTTTCCGGCTGAGCTCCACCATGGAAAGCGTGAGCGAGGTGGAAGAGGCCGCGGATCAGCTGGCCACCGAGGCAGGCCTGGACGAGGACCAGCGCTTTCACCTCGGCATGGCGGTCCGCGAGGCTGCCATCAATGCTGTGCTGCACGGCAACGAATACGATCCCGCCCGCCAGATCGACGTTTCGATGGAGAATACTGGCAAGGACCTGGTGGTTGTTATTGCCGACGAGGGCCATGGATTCAATCCCGACAACGTACCCGATCCACTGGCCTCAGAAAACATTCTCAGGGGAACGGGCCGCGGCATCTTCCTCATCCGGTCTCTGATGGACGAAGTGCACTTTCGGCAGTTGCATCCTGGCACCGAATTGACGCTGATCAAGCATCTGGCGCCAGCGGCGGAAAAAACTTAACATGGCCTGGAGTGCGGGAACCGGCGTATTATCGTTTTTCCCGCAAAGTCGCCCGGCTCGGAGTTTTCCGCACGCCGGCGGCGGCAAAGATGCTATAACCGATGTACCGATAAGGAGGGATTTTCCGTGGCACTTGCGATATCTTCCAGGGAAGTGGATGGCGTGACGGTTTTGGAACTGAGCGGGCGAATCACGCTCGGCGAAGGCAGCGTGCAATTGCGCGACGCGATTCGCGACTTGATCGGCAAAGGACAGCGCAACATTCTGCTGGATCTGGGCGACGTGAGCTATATCGATAGCTCGGGCCTGGGCGAAATGGTGAGCGCATACACCACTGCAAAGAATCAGGGCGCAAAGCTTAAATTGCTCAAACTGACGAAAAAGGTTCACGACCTGCTGCAGTTGACCAAGTTGTATACCGTCTTCGACATCTACGATGACGAAGCGAGCGCCATCGCCTCCTACAAGTAACTTAAGCGAGCGAGTTTTTGAATCAGAAAGGCCATTCCGCGTGTGCGGAATGGCCTTTTGCGTTTTCCCAGGGCGGCAACGCGAGCTTAGAAGCTCACGTTGGGCACGGTCTGCGCCGCGGGGCTGGCGGCGAAGTACGCATTGTTCTGATGGAAGCCTGCGATTCCCGCCCAAACACTATTGGGGAACTGCAGAATAAAGGTGTTGTAGTCCTGGATCGCGTCGTTGTAGCGCTTGCGTGCAACGCTGATGCGGTTCTCGGTTCCCGACAACTCATCCTGCAGGCGCATGAACTGGTCGCTCGAGCGCAGTTGCGGATAGTTCTCGGTTAGGACGAGGACCTTGGCAAGGGAAGCGTCGATTTGATTGTTCGCGGCGATTTTGTCCTGGGGGGTCTGGGCATTCATCAGCCCTTCCCGGGCCTGCGCGATATCGGCGAAGACGCTGCTTTCTTCCTTGGTGAAACCCTTCACGGTAGACACCAGATTGGGGATTAAATCGGCGCGCCGCTCCAGTTGCACGTCAACCTCAGACCATGACGCTTTTACTGCCTGATCCTTGCCCACCATCTGGTTTTTGGCGCTCACGTAGCTGCCAAAGACCATGAAGACCACAAGAAGCAGGACACCCAAAACCGCCAGCGTAATTCCAAGACCTTTACTCATACAATTTGATCTCCTTCGTAAAACAACGATCCGATTTCAATTCGCCCTGCCGCTGTCTACTGCTCAGCATAAGCTGAAGGCTGCAAACAGGCAGTCTTACCAGCTTCCTCCGGCGCCACCGCCGCCAAACCCGCCGCCGCCACCACCGAATCCGCCAAAGCCACCTCCGCCACCACCGCCGAAGCCGCCTCCGCCAACGCCCCCGCCGCCCATCCCAGAGCCGCCGCCCCAATTGCCACGTCCCCAGCCGCCAAAAAACAGACTGGCGCCGAAGAGCATACGGAGCAGTGAGCCTCCGCCGAAGAATACCAACACAATAATGAGAAGAATAATTTTGCTGACCGGGAAGCCCTGAGGCTCGGGCTGGCTCGGAGGGGCCGCGGGCTCGTCCTGATTGAGCGTGATTTTGGCGTCGTCGGCGATCACCTGGGCCACTTCACCCACCGCGAGCGTGACGGCGCCGTCATAATCTCCCGCCTTCAGGTCGGGAACCATGTCGCGGCCAATATCGCCGGTTTTGCCGTCGGGCAAGATCCCTTCAAGACCGTAGCCGACCTCGATGCGGTATTTGTGATCGGCGACGGCAAGCAACACCATGGCGTACTTGTTGTCGCCCTTGTTGCCCATTTTCCAGTGGTCTTCAAGCTGATTTGCGTAGTCGGCCGCATCGTCGCCATTGAGGTCGTGGACGGTGACGACGGCGATCTGCGCGTGGGCTTCGTGGTCAAGCTGCTCGCAGATCGAGTCCAGCCGCGTGATCGCATCCGGCGAAAGCACGTGGGCAAAATCGCTCACATAGTCGGTGGGTTGGGGCAGGCTCGCGACCGCCTGGGCACGCGAAGGAACGGGAAGAAATGCGAAAAGAACCGCCAGCAACGGCGGTAACACGGCGAAACGCGCGCGGCGAAGGCCTTCCATTCCTTCCCATTGTACGTTGGAGGGGTGCGGCTAGTTCCCGAAGCCCCGGGGCGTTTCGATCGATCCCCGAGGCTCTACACTGAGATAGAAATGAGCCAAAATCAGATTCCCTCGCCCCGCATCGCTCGCAAAACGCATACAGAAATCACGCTGCATGGCGTCGTCTTGACCGACGATTACGCCTGGCTGCGCGACAAAGAAAACCAAGATGTAACGGAGTACCTGGAGGCTGAGAATGCGTACGCCGACGCGGTGATGGCTCCGCTGGCCGGCCTGCGCGAAGAGCTTTACCAGGAGATGCTGAGCCATGTGAAGCAGACCGATGTTTCAGTTCCTTACCGCGACGGCGCCTGGTGGTATTACACGCGAACCGAGGAGGGTTTGCAGTACGGCATCCACTGCCGCAAGCGTGGCGGGCCGGCGGGAGCGGACGCAAGAGCCATTGAAGAAGTGGTGCTCGATGGGAACGAACTTGCGCGGGGACATGCGTTTTTCTCCGTTGGGGACACCGATATCTCGGACGATGGCCGCTGGCTGGCCTATACGACCGACACCAGGGGTTTTCGCCAGTACACGCTGCGCATCAAGGACATTGAAACCGGCGAGACGCTGGCGGGCGAGGTGGAACGCGTGGGATCGGTCGTCTGGGCGGCGGACAATCGCACGCTCTTCTACACGGTAGAAGACGAGCAGCAGAAGCGGCAGTTCCAGGTGTGGAGATATGCGCTTGGGTCAGAGCACGCGGCCAACGCGTTGGTTTTTCAGGATGACGATGAACGCTTTAACCTGGCGGCGGGACGCACGCGCGATGGAAAGTACATCGTGGTGGAGTCGGCCAGCCACACGACCAGCGAGGCGCGGGTGCTACGCGCGGATGAGCCGACTGGGAACTTCTCGCTGATTGCGCCGCGCGAGGATGAGCACGAGTACTCGGTCGACCACCGCAACGGACTGTGGTTCATCCGGACCAATGATCGGGGACGCAATTTTCGGTTGGCGACGGCGCCCGTCTCTACGCCGGGCCGTGAATACTGGACCGAACGGATTGCGCACCGCGATACCGTCATGCTGGAGAACGTCGATCTGTTCGCGGGATTCTTTATCGCCTGCGAACGCGAGGACGGTCTGCCGCGGCTGAGGCTATGGAAGTTTGCAGGCGACGGAGCAGATGCTGCTCGCGCCGGCGAGATTGCATTTCCCGAGCCAGCCTACAGCGCCTATCCGCACGTCAACCGGATGTTCGACGCGACGACATTCCGTTATGCGTATCAATCGCTTGTGACGCCGAGCTCAGTCTATGAATACGGCGTGGCGACGGGCGCGTCGACTTTGCTGAAGCAGCTTGAGGTTCCGGGCGGCTTCGACCGCACCCTCTACGCGAGTGAGCGGGTACGCGCGAAGGCGCCGGACGGGATCGAGGTCCCCGTCTCGATTGTGTATCGCAAAGACAAGCGACAGGCCGGGAAGAATCCGCTTTATGTGTACGGCTATGGTTCGTATGGCTACTCGCTACCGCTCGGCTTCAGTTCAAATCGGCTGAGCTTGCTCGATCGCGGCGTAGTGATGGCCTACGCGCACATTCGCGGCGGCGGCGACATGGGCGAGCCGTGGCACGACGCGGGAAAGATGCTGGTGAAGCGCAACACTTTCACGGATTTCATCGCATGCGTGGAGCACCTGACTGCTCAGGGTTACGGCGACCCGAAGCGCGTGGCGGCTGAGGGCGGCTCGGCGGGAGGGTTGCTGATGGGCGCGATCGTGAACATGCGACCCGATCTTTTCCGAGCCATCGTTTCGCACGTTCCATTTGTCGACGTAATGAACACGATGCTTGACGCTTCCCTGCCCCTCACAGTTCCCGAGTACGAAGAGTGGGGCGACCCGAACGACGAGAAGTATTTCAAATACATGCTGAGTTACTCGCCGTACGACAACCTACGCGCGGCGAGTTATCCGTCGATGTTGGTCAAGACCAGCCTGCACGACAGCCAGGTGATGTATTGGGAGCCGGCGAAGTACGTGGCCAAGCTGCGCACGCTTAAGACGGACAGCCATCCGCTGCTGCTGGTGACAAATATGCAGGCCGGACACGGCGGCGCGAGCGGGAGATACGACTACCTGAAGGAAATTGCACTGGACTATGCGTTCGTGCTGCGGGAGCTGGGAGTTGTGTGACGGCTCGGGCTGATCAACGCATCACTCGCTGCTCTTCAGCTCCGCCAGTGTTTTTTCCAGGCTCGCAGCGTCTTCCACATTCAGCGACTTCAGCTCGGGATCGATCTGCTTAAGCAGACCGCAAAGGACTTTGCCCGGGCCGACCTCGATGAATAGATCCGCGCCCGCAGCTTTCAACGATTGCACGCAATCGACCCAACGGACTGCGCCGGTGACCTGGCGAGTGAGGGCGTCGCGGGTGGCGTCAGCCGAAGTGATCAGGCCACCGGTGACGTTGGCGGCTACAGTAATCCGCGGATCGTTCATGGCGATTCCGGCTAGCACGCGCGCCACTTCCTCTTGTGCGGGCTGCATGAGCGCGCAGTGGAAGGGAGCGCTGACGGGAAGCATGACAGTGCGGCGCGCACCTCTCGCCTTGCAGAGTGCCGCTGCCTTCTCGACTGCGGCAGCGGCGCCTGAGATCACGGTCTGCCCCGGCGAGTTGAGATTCGCCGCCTGGGTGATGAGGCCGGTTTCGCGCGCGGCTTCCTGGCATGCCTCGGCGACCTGTGCAGCATCGAGCGCGAGGACGGCGGCCATGGCTCCTTCGCCCGGAGGCACTGCCTTCTGCATGGCTGCGCCGCGGGCCTTGACGGCGCGTAACGCGTCGGCAAAAGTGAGCGTGCCTGCAATGACGTGAGCCGACCACTCGCCCAGCGAGTGGCCCGCAGCGAGCGCCGGATCGACGCCCTGCTCGGCGAGGATGCGCGCGGCCGCTACGCTCACGGTCATGATGGCCGGCTGCGTGTTTTCGGTCAGGCGGAGATCTTCTTCCGGGCCTTCGAAACACAACTTTGAAAGCGGAAAGCCAAGCGCCGCGTCGGCTTCAGCAAAGGTCTGAGCGGCAACGGGAAATCGTTCGGCGAGCTCGCGGCCCATGCCAACGGCCTGCGAACCTTGCCCCGGAAACAGAAAAGCGATCTTCGTATTCATTCCAAAAAGGATTGTAGCGGATCGCGCTCCTGAATCTCGGCCACGCTAGTGCGGGCGGAGACGCCCGCACGACAGCCGGCGAGGACGCCGGCGTTACAGGCGGGAAGCAGCAAGCCAGCACACGCAGCGCTACGCGTCAGTTCCAGCGTTTTTTGTCGTCGGCGTCTTCATCGATCCGGTTGCCCTGGCCGTCAAACTTGACGGTGCGGCCCTGCGAGCGCATGTAGACCTCGAACTTGCGGGCCGCGCGCCTGCGCTTCCAGCGGTAGTAGCGGTTGCGGAGGCCGAACCAGCTTTCGCTGAGCATGAAAGACATTCCCCGCCTCGGCGCCATGCGGACAAATGCCCAGCCGGCAAGCGCTCCGCCAAGCTGTGCAAAGGCATACATGCGCTCCTGGCCAAAAAGCATGGCCACGGCAACCAGCGCATAGATCATCGCCATGTAGCGCGCCTTGATGCCGATGACAAAGAACATGAGGAACTGGGTGTCGCCATACAGGACCCCGATGGCCACCAGCAGTCCGAAGATTCCGCCGAAGCAGCCGTAAAGCGGGCTGACATTTTCGAGCAGCGAAGGGGCCAGCGTACCAGCGACCACGTAGAGCACCAGCGCCGCCGCCGCGGTTCCCAGAACTGAAACCGCGTAGAGGCTCATGACCCAATTGGCATCGTGGAAGTTCTCGAGGAATCCGGCGAGGAACCAGAGCGAGAGCAGCTCGAAAAGTGTGCCGACGATTCCGATGTGCACAAAGCTATACGTGAATGGCTGCCACAGTGCTCCATGCATGAACGCGGAGGGATCAAAGACGAGCAAGCCGGCGACCTTGGCCGCGGAGGGAAACGCGAAGTTCGCCAGCAACAGTGCAAAATAGGTAGCCAGGTTGATGAGGATCAGCCTGCGTGTCGCGCCTTTGAAGTCGGGGAAGGCCAACGGACTGGAGCCAAATCTCGCCATCGTAGTCAACAGGGTAAACGCTCAAGCGCTCCGGTGTCATGGCGCCCGGGGGTGACGCGCGAATGAAGGGCCGGCGCGGGACGATCAAGTCGCAATGAATCTGCACCCGGGATGAGCGCAGCCAACTGCCGTCCCGGAACGGGCATCGTCTAACGGGTATGAACGGGAATGTTCACGGAAACGAAAACTCTGGTTTTGAATCCTTGGCTTGGCTCTTGACCTGAGGCCGGGTTCTCACTAAAACTAGCGATGATTACCGAATCGCTGTGGCCTGATCCCGCAATGCGATTCGATCCGGAAAGTGAGGAGGCTGCCATGCCGAGCTGCCCAGAATGCGACACCGCCCTCGACGTTGAACTCGACGAAGTGGAAGAGGGCGACGTGATAGCCTGCGAGGAGTGTGGAACGGAGTACGAGGTGGTTGGTGTCGAACCCCTGGAGCTCGCCCGCATCGAAGAGGGACTGGAAGAAGAAGATGATCTCATCCAAGGGGATGAGGAGGAATAAAAATGAGCCGAGCCGGAGTGCTGGCCGCATCGATGTTGGGTTTTCTTGCATGGGGGGCGCTTTCTGCAGGGCCGAGTACTTCGTTTTTATCTTCGACCGCCCAGGCCCAGAACATCGGTATGCGCACGGTATCCGGGACCGTGCTGGACGCGAACTCCCAACCCGTATTGGGCGCAACCGTATTCATCAAGAACGAGAAAACGAAGACGATCCGCAGCTTCGATTCCACAGCCGACGGCCATTTCCATTTCGCTCAGGTCGACATGAGTACTGACTTCGACCTGTGGGCGGAAAAGGACGGCAAAAAGAGCGCGATCAAGACCGTGAGCTCGTGGGACGCGCGCAAGGACTTCATTAACGACTTGAAGTTGAAATAGGATAGGTCCGGCCTGCGATTCGCGAGGCGTATGCGCAACCGCGCGGGGAGTCGGGCTCACGGCTAGAGTTTCATCCCTCGAGTTTCTTCACAACCAGTTCGTTGAGTAGCGCGGGGTTTGCCTGGCCCTTGGATGCGCGCATCACCTGGCCCACAAAGAATCCCGCCATGGTCTTTTTGCCGCCGCGATATTGCTCCACCTGCTTGGGGTTGGCGGCAATCACCTCGTCAATCAACTTTTCAAGAGCCGAAGCATCGGTGATCTGCTGCGGCTTCTCGCGCTCATAGACAGGGCCGAAGTCATCGCCCTTTTCAAAACAGACATCGAAGAGCTGCTTCATCTGTTTGGAGCTGATCTTGCCCTCATCAAGCAGATCGGCGGCAAGAACAATTCCCGCCATTGATACGGGAGATTGATCAAGCTCGATGCCCAGAGCTTTCAGGCGGCCACCCACTTCGCTGAGGAGCACGTTGGCTACGCGCCGCGGATTTCGCGCGGTCTTTGCAGCAGCCTCGAAGCGGTCGGCAAATTCGCGCGATGCGGTGAGGGTGTGCGCATCCTGCACGCTCAGGTCGTATTCGGCGATCATGCGCTTGCGCCGTGCTTCCGGCAACTCCGGCAGCTCCGCTGTTCTTCGTTCAAGGAATTCGTGCGAAACGACAAGTGGCGGCAGATCCGGCTCAGGAAAATAGCGGTAGTCGTGCGCCTGCTCTTTGGATCGCATGGAGTAGGTGCGGCCCTCGTTGGCGTCCCAGAGCCGCGTCTCCTGCGTCACGTGGCCGCCGGATTCGATTACCTCAGCCTGACGCTCGATCTCGTATTCCAACGCGGCGCGAACGAATTTGAAGCTGTTGACGTTTTTGACTTCGACCTTGGTGCCGAAGCGCTCCGCGCCTTTGAGACGGACACTTACGTTCGCGTCGCACCGCAGCGAACCCTCCTCCATATTGCAATCGGAGACGCCGGCGTAGAGCAGAATTTCCTTGAGGCGGGTGAGATATTCGAAGGCCTCATCGGGCGTGCGAATGTCCGGCTCGCTCACGATTTCGACGAGCGGCGTGCCGCAGCGGTTCAGGTCGAGATAGGTGCGCGCGGCAGAGTCGGAGAACCCTTCGTGCAGGCTCTTCCCCGCATCCTCTTCCATGTGTACGCGCGTAATCCCTATTCGCTTCATTGAGCCGTCAGCTGCGGGAACGTCAATCCAGCCGTGCTCGGCCAGCGGCTTGTCGTACTGCGAAATCTGGTAGCCCTTGGGCAAGTCGGGATAGAAATAATTCTTGCGCGCGAAGATGGATTGCTCACGCACCTGGCAGTTGAGCGCCAGCGAGGCAAGCGTGGCGAATTCGACGGCCTTGGCGTTCAGCACAGGCAGCGCGCCGGGAAGGCCGATGCAGACGGGGCAAATGTTGGTGTTCGGGTCGGAGCCGAAGCGATTGGCGCAACCGCAAAAAATCTTGCTTGCGGTCAGGAGCTGGACATGTACTTCGAGGCCGATGACGGGCTCGAATCTCGTCAAACACTCAGAAGAAACTGCCGTAGCGAGCATGTCTGGATTTTATCGTGAGTACGCGTAGGATGTTGTTTTGTAGCGCGAGTGGCCGGGATGAGGCTCGGTTGCCTACAATCGTTGGCGGGGCGGATTGATGGCAGGGGTTGACGCTATGAGACGTCCTGCGAATGGAGCAATCAAGTGCATCGATTGACGCTTTGCAAAGCTACTTTGCTGGTTTCGGGCCTGGTCGCGCTCGTTTGTGTTGCAACGCTGAATGCCCAAGCACCCGCAACTTCGACGCCTGCCGAATCACCGGCCGCTCCGGCGACGCAGACTTCACCGTCTGGCCACCCCAACAACGCGTATTGGAATGAGCACGACCAGCAACTGCTCGTGGACTTTGGCTGGCTAGCGCACTTCAAGGAGGCGAATGCAATGCTGCCTGCGCCGAAACCCGGCGAGGACCGAGTGGTCTTCATGGGCGACTCGATCACGCAGGGCTGGAAGCTGGATGAGTCGTTCCCCGGCAAGCCCTACATCAACCGTGGCATCGGCGGGCAGACGACACCGCAGATGGTGGTGCGGTTCCGGCAGGACGTGATCGATTTGAAGCCGAAGGTCGTCGTGATTCTCGCCGGCATCAACGACATTGCGGGGAATACGGGCCCGATGACGCTCGAGCAGACGGAGGGAAACATTGCATCGATGGCGGAACTGGCCCGCGTGAATGGGATCCGGGTCGTATTGTGTTCGGTGCTTCCGGCCTTCGACTTTCCGTGGGCGCCGGGGCTGACGCCTGCGCCCAAGGTTGTAGAAGTGAACACGTGGATGAAGCAATACGCTGCCGATAAAGGCGATGTCTATGTGGACTATTACTCAGCGATGAAGGATGACCGCGGAGGGCTGCCGCCGACACTGAGCAAGGACGGCGTGCACCCGCTGCCGGCTGGCTACGCAATCATGACACCGCTGGCGGAAGCTGGTATTGAGAAGGCCCTACTGCAGTGAGAACGGAAGTGCGGGCGAGGACGCCCGCACGACAGCCGGCGGGACGCCGGCGCTACAAAGGAACAGGGATCAGACGGAGAACGACGACCCGCAGCCGCAGGAGCGGGTGGAGTTGGGATTGATGAAGTTGAATCCCTGGCGGATCAGCGTTTCTTCGTAGTCGAGTTTCATTCCCTGCAGATAGATGAAGCTTTTGGGGTCGATGAATACGCGCACATCTTCGAATGTGAAGATGTTGTCGCGCTCGCGCGGGTGCGCATCGAATCCCACCGAATAAGACATGCCCGAGCAGCCGCCGCCTTTAACGCCGAGGCGCAGCCCGCCCTCTTCCAGCGAAATGCCCTCTTTGGCGAGGATGACACGGATGCGCTTGACGGCGTTGGGAGTTACATCAAGGCCGCCGGAAACTGCCGGCTGCTCGGCGATAACGTCCGGCGAGGGGTTCGATCCGATGGTGACAATTTCTGCCATAGTTTCAATCTAGTCCAGTAACGCTCACTTGCCCTTTATTGGATTCGCGGGAGGGACCGCCGACTCTACTCTTTGGCGGGTCAGCACATCCTGCCGCACTCTTCCTGGCCGATTTACAGCGTCAGCGACACCAGCGCCTTCGCTTCCTGGGCTTTCCCTGCGGGATGCTCCTGCTCAGCAAGATCCTGAATGCTGATGCTTTTCAGAACTCCGGTGATGGTTTCATTTACGCGCGCGAGCGGTTCTTTAATGGTGCAGCTCGGCGTCAAGTCGCAGGCCTTTACGCCTTTGAAGCAGGACGTAATAAACAGCGGTCCGTCAATGGCGTGGATCACCTCAAAGGCCGAAATCTGCCGCGCATCCCGAGCGAGCGCGTAGCCACCGTTCATACCGGCATGAGAGCGCAGGAGGCCCACCTTGGTCAGCCGCTGCAGAATCTTAGCCAGGAGCTGGGCAGGGATTCCGTAGGCGTCAGCGACGTCTTTGGCGCTCAGCGCAGGCGTCTCAGGGTGCTCGGCGAGGTACTTGAGCGCCATGAGCCCGTAATCCGCTTTTTTGGTGAGCTTTAGCATGAAATATGCGACTGGTTAGGTCCGTATTCAGTATACGTCCGGTTGAATTCGCCTTCAAGTGAGCATTTGTCGGGTAGGAACGCGCAAGGCGAAGTGACGAATGTGGTTGATTCATCAAAAAATCCGGTTGCAATCGGGGGAAAGACGGCTACAATCTGGCGGAAAGAGCACCTATAGCCAATCCCGAGCAACCATACTCCGCAGCCTGCACTCTCAAGTGGAAACAACCGCGTGAGAGAGGGCAGCCTCCACCTATCTGGAGCGGGAAAGGAACTTCGGCATCGGCTGGAGGATCGACAAGTTCAACGAACGATGGCCACCGCCTGCAAACATCCCAAAGTCCGAATCGTTTCCCGGCATGAAGACACGGAGTATGTCGAGTGCCTGGAGTGTGGCGAAGTCTTCGATTCCGAAGAGTTTCGCGATATGGAAATTGAAGATACCGTTGGAACCGAGGACTTACAGGATGAATCCGGCATGAAGTGAAGATTTCTCGCGCGGGCTGGATCGTTTCTCTGGCGCTGCGCAGCCCCTCAGACGCCTACTTGGCAGCGGCGCCGTTGGCGGCGGGAGTTGCGCTGCGGCGCGAAACCAGCCACGCATAATGCAGTCCAGACGCCACGGTGAGCGCGATCGTCGCGCCAAGAGCGACGGAGCGTAAGGCTGCTACCCAAGGCGCAGGCGTGAGCTGATGCAGCAGGACGGCCGCGACCGCGCTGATTTGGGCAAGCGTGTTGGCCTTGCCAAAGATGCTGGGGTAGAACTCGCGACGCCCGACGGCCGCGTAGAGAATGGCTGAAACCAGCAGGATTCCCACGTCCCTCCCGAAGACCAGCACTGTGACAGTGCCCGGCATCAGTCCCTTGTAGAAGAGGACCAGAAAGAGTGTGCTCAGCAGCAGCTTGTCGGCCACGGGGTCAAGATAATGCCCCAGCACGGAGCGCTGCTTGAGCACGCGCGCCAACAGGCCATCCAGCCCGTCGGTAAGTCCCGCGGCGATGAAGAGAATGAAGCTCAGCAGGAAGTGACCTTCGAGGATCGCGGCCACCAGGAACGGAGCCATGCACATGCGCATCAGCGTGAGCAGGTTGGGCGCGTTGCGCAGCGGGTTCAATCGAGGCTGCTGATCTTCGTGCATGGCTGGCGGTCGAGATGCGGGCGCTCAGCCGCCTTGGTGCGGGTCGCCCTTATCACGTCAACGATGGTAAAGCATCGAAGCGACGGGATGCAGTCTGTTTGCAGTCAATCGACAGAGAAACCTATTGAACCGCGCGGGAGCCGCATTGCTATGCCTCGACGGGCAGCTCCGCTGAAAGAATGTTCATGGGCGTCAAGCCGCGCTGGCGCAAGGCGCGCAGACTGAGCGAATCATGGCGCTTGGCCAGGCGGCGTCCATTGTGATCCACCACCAGGCGGCAATGGTAAAAGGCGGGAGGCTCGATGCCAAGAGCGCGAAAGAGCAGAATCTGCCGTGCAGTCGATTTCAGGAGGTCGGCGCCACGCACGACTTCCGTGATGGCCATGGCAGCATCGTCGGCCACGCATGCGAGCTGATAGCTGGGAACGTTGTCGCGCCGCCAGACGACGAAATCACCGAAATCCACGCCGGCCACAAAGCGTTGCGGACCCAGGTTGAGGTCGACGAACTCAACCGCCTCGCCGTCGGGGACACGGAAGCGCCAGTTCGAGCCAGCCGGATCCTCAAATTCGCTCGCCGTGGGACCTGGTAGCTGCGGCGTGCCGCCCATGAAAATGCGGCAGGTGC
The DNA here is from genome assembly GCA_963762905.1 of uncultured Acidobacteriaceae bacterium. Lineage (GTDB taxonomy): Bacteria > Acidobacteriota > Terriglobia > Terriglobales > Acidobacteriaceae > Telmatobacter. The sequence continues at coordinate 244,997 of CAVXMJ010000004.1, forward strand.
CGGGATAAAGAGGCTCATCGTCCGGCTCATCGTCTTCGCTGTCGAGCTTGACGCCGCTTGATTGGGCACGCTCGTGCGGAGCGCTGAGCGCGGTCGCCAGGTCCTTGCGCGAACAACGGCACGGAAAGAGGCGACCGGTACGCAGGAGCCTGCGCCAGGCATCGAGGTAGATGGCGCGGCGTTTGCTCTGAACGTAGGGGGTAAAGGGCCCTCCCTTATCCGGGCCGCCGAGATCAGGGCCCTCCTGCCAGCGGATTCCCAGCCAGCGGAGATCGTCGAGGGCGGCCTCAGCGTAGACCGGGCGGCAGCGGTCGGGGTCCAGATCCTCCATGCGCATGACGAGCGCGCCACCAGCCTCCCGCGCACGCTGGAACGCCGTCCAGAAGGTACGTGCGTGCCCCACGTGCAGATAGCCGGTGGGAGAGGGCGCGAGGCGTCCGCGATAGCCCGACGATGGTGTTCGATCGCCTGATTCCGCGCCTGGAGGAGTGCTGGCCATTCTGTTGATGAGTGTAGGCGAGGGGAAACGGCTGGGAAAATGGCGGGTTTGGTACACGAAGGCAGGGATCAAGGGACCAAGGGAACAAGGGAACAAAGAAACAGCGGGCTGCGAACTGCGCTACGTCTGCGGCCGCCAGCGGAGGATCGGCTTTCGCGCGGCTTGCACTTCATCCAACCGCGAGACACGCGTGGAGTGCGGCGCGGTTTTTACGATCTCCGGATTCTCCTCAACTTCGCGCGCGATGGAGCGCATGGCGGCGATGAACAGGTCGAGCTCTTCGCGCGACTCGCTCTCGGTCGGTTCAATCATCAACGCGCCGTGCACGATGAGCGGGAAGCTGACTGTGTAGGGGTGGAAGCCGTAGTCGATGAGCCGCTTGGCGATGTCGCCGGTTTTAACGCCGCGCGCCGCCTGGCGCTTATCGCTAAAGACCACCTCGTGCATCGAAGCCGTCTTGTATGGCAGCTCATAGGTGTCTTCAAGATTCTTGCGGATGTAATTGGCGTTCAGTACAGCATCTTCGGTCGTCTGGCGCAGGCCGTCGGGACCGTTGGCCAGAATGTAGGCCAGCGCGCGGATGAACATTCCGGTGTTGCCGTAGAAAGCGCGCACGCGACCGACGGATTGCGGACGGTCATACTCCCAGCGCAGCGGGCCTCCGAGTGGATGGAGAGGCAGGGGTTCGGTGTCACCGACTGGCTCGCCGTTCGGCGTGAAAGCTGGAGCGCGAAAGAGTGGCGGGCAGCCGTCTGCCGTCGGCTCCGCATTGGTGTCCTCCCAATCGCCCGCGTCAGGGCAATCCTTCGGGCCGTCCTGGTTTCGGACAAGGATCGGAATCGGGAGAAAGGGCTCTAGGAACGCCTTGCAAGCCACCGGGCCGGAGCCGGGTCCGCCGCCGCCGTGGGGCGTGGAGAAAGTCTTGTGCAGGTTCAGGTGCATCACGTCCACACCGAAGTCGCCCGGCCGCACTTTGCCCACCAGCGCGTTCATGTTGGCGCCGTCCATGTAGAGCAACGCGCCCTTGGCGTGCAGAATGTCGGCGATCTTATGAATCTGGCTCTCAAAAACGCCGAGCGTTGAAGGGTTGGTGAGCATGAGCGCGGCGGTCTCGCCATCGACCTGCCGCGCGAGGGCTTCGAGATCGATGCCGCCGTCGGCGTTTGACTTGAGATTCTCGACCGCATAGCCGACGATGGCCGCGGTGGCCGGGTTGGTGCCATGGGCGGAGTCGGGGATGAGAATCTTCTTGCGCGGATTGCCCTGCGACTCGTGCCACGCGCGCGTGAGCAGAATGCCCGTGAACTCGCCGTGCGCGCCGGCGGCTGGCTGCAACGTGATCGCATCCATGCCGGTGATGTCAAGTAAACAGCGCTGAAGCAGGTCCAAAACTTCTAAAATACCCTGGGCGAGCGATTCGGGCCGGTAAGGATGCGCCTCGGCCAGTCCTTCGATGCGCGCCACAAGCTCGTTGACGCGCGGGTTGTACTTCATCGTGCAGGAGCCGAGCGGATACATGCCCAGGTCGATGGCGTAGTTCCATGTGGAGAGCCGCGTGAAGTGGCGGATGATCTCGATTTCGGAGAGCTCCGGGAGCGCTGGCGGGTTCTGTCGATACGCCGCTCCAAGGCCAGAAGAAAAGTCAACTGCCGGCACGTCAAGCGGCGGCAGCTTGTAGGCGCGCTTGCCGGGCGAGGATTTTTCGAAGAGCAGAGCCTCGTTTTGCGACGGGTGTGGGCGCACCTTGCCGAGGGTGTGAGGGCCGGCGGAACGGGCATCGGAATGATCTGCGCTTGTTGTCATCAGTCCCCCTTATGCCTCCACCGCTTGAGCCGCGAGCACTTTGGCCGCCGTGTCGATCTGTTCGCGCTTGACCACTTCTGTTGCGCACCAGAGAGTGCAGTTGTCGAGCTCGGGATACCAGCGGCTCAGATCAATGCCGCCGACGATCTTGTTTTCCAGCAGCCGCCGGCTCCATACCGCAGGTAATTCGTCGGTCTGCAACACGAACTCGTGGAAGCGCGGCGCGCCCGTAAAGCGCAGCTTCGCGCCCGGCTGGCTCCCAAGTGTCTTGGCCGCGTAATCAGCCTTGGCCAGGTTGTGCTCGGCGAGCTCGCGGATGCCCTCCTTGCCGTAGACGGAGAGAAAGATGGTCGCCATGAGGGCGACGAGAGCCTGATTGGTGCAGATGTTTGAGGTCGCCTTTTCCCGGCGTATATGTTGTTCCCGTGTTGCCAATGTCAAAACGAACCCACGGTTCCCTGCCCCATCGACGGTCTGGCCGGCGAGACGGCCCGGCATTTGACGCACGAATTGCTCCTTGGCCGCGATGACGCCGCAGAATGGCCCGCCATAACTGAGCGCCACGCCGAACGATTGCGCTTCCATGGCGACAATATCGGCCTCAACGGGCGGGCGCACGATGCCGAGTGAGACTGCCTCCGCGATCGACACGATCAACAGCGCGCCTTTGGCGTGCGCGATGGCCGCGATGGCCGGGATATCTTCAATGATGCCGAAAAAGTTCGGGCTCTGGACCAGAACAGCCGCGGTGTCTGCGGACACCGCGGCGTCCAATGCCTTTAGATCGACACGACCGGTCTCCGCGTCGTATCCCACCAGACTCGTCGGCAGGCCTTGATGCTTCGCGTAAGTGGCGAGCACCTCGCGATACTCGGGGTGAACGGTCGCGGCGACAACGGCCTTGCTGCGACCGGTTACACGAACCGCCATCATCACTGCCTCGGCGGCTCCCGTCGACCCGTCGTACATGCTGGCGTTGGCCACATCCATGCCGGTAAGCTCGGCAATCATGGTCTGGAACTCGAAGATCGCTTGCAGCGTGCCCTGCGTGATCTCAGCCTGGTACGGTGTGTAGCTGGTGAGGAACTCGCCGCGCTGGACGAGCGCATCGATAATGACAGGCCGGTAATGGCGATAAGCGCCTGCGCCGAGAAAGCTGGCGTAGTCGGTCGCGTTCTTCTGCCCGGCGGCCTTGAAATATTCGACGATTTCGCTCTCCGCCTGCTGGCGCGGCACTGTAAGGTCGCGTTCGAGGCGGTATTCAGCGGGAATGCTGGCGAATAGATCGTCGATCGACTTCGCGCCGATCTCGGCTAGCATTTGCCTGCGTTCTTCGTCGGATTTGGGGAGGTAGCGCATAACAGTTCTCAGTTCACAGTTCGTAGTTCACAGTGTCCGGCATAGACGTGACATAACCCTGCGAACTAAGAACTACGAACTATTTCGTCTCCTCAGCGATAAACGCTTCGTATGCAGCGGCATCGAGCAGCGTGTTCACCTCTGCCGGGTTCGAAAGCTCGACCTTGATGATCCACGTGCCGTGCGCATTCTCGTTGATCTTGTCGGGAGCGGTCTTCAGCTCCTCATTGACCGCGGTCACCTTGCCGCTGACCGGAGAGAAGAGGTCGCTGACGGCCTTGACGCTTTCAACCGAGCCGAACGTGGCATTGGCAGCGATCGTGTCGCCAACTTTCGGCGCATCGACATACACAATGTCGCCGAGAGAGTTCTGCGCATAATCTGTGATGCCGATCGAGCCAATGGCGCCGTCTACCGAAATCCATTCGTGCTCGCGGGTGTAGCGATAATCCGTGGGATAGGGCATGGCGAGTCTGCTCCTTGAATAAGACAGCAAAATTCAAGTTTAAGCGAGAGGGCTACGGGCGATGAGGAAAAGGCAGATTACAGAGGTCAGAGACTAGTGAACAGGGAGCGGGGAACAGGGAACCATCGGACGCCTTGTGCTATCCCATCACGACCACGGGCTGAAAAAGTGTTCCTGCTACTCTGCGGGCAATCCCCACCAATTCTCGCGGTCCGGCGAAGACCTTCACCAGCGGGGCACTGGAGAACTCCGGCAGATTGGCCTGGGCTCCGTTGCGCAGCCGGCCCAGCACCTGGCCGTCACCGGTCACGGCAGGCATTTCGGGCAGCAAAGTCCGGGGGTGAACGCACAAATCCTCCAATGCCGCGGAATCCCCCGCCAGCGCCTCCAGCTCTTCAAGCGTGTGAGCATCGGCAAGCATAAACACGCCCGCCCGAGTGCGCCGCAAGCGGCTCAAGTGTGCCCCGCAACCTAGATCGCACCCCAACTCGTGGGCCACGGAGCGCACGTATCCACCGGCGCTGATTTCCATGACAAATGCGCCTTCGGGGCCCTCTAGAGCTTCAAGGATGAAGGTGTCAATCCGAACGCGCGCCGGCTTGAGTTGCACCGGCTTGCCCTCACGGGCCAACTTGTATGCGGGCTTGCCGTCGATTTTCTTGGCTGAAAACGGCGGCGGCATCTGCTGCATCTCGCCATGGAAACGCGTGGCCGCTTCGCGTATCCGTTCGAGCGTCACCGTCGCCGCCAGCTCCGGCCATTGGTCTGCGGCGGCCGGCTCGCCTTCGGCATCGTAGGTGTCGGTCGCGAACCCGAATCGAATGCTGCCAGCGTACGTTTTCTCCGCGGCGGAAAAGTATTGCGCGAGGCGCGTATACCTGCCCATCAGCAGCGGCAGAACCCCCGTAGCCATGGGGTCAAGTGTGCCCAAATGGCCAATTGACCTTTCCCCCGTTATGCGGCGCAGCCGGTTAACCACATCGTGGCTGGTGATGCCGCATGGCTTATCGATTACAAGAAGCCCGTTCACATCATCACTTTAGCCCCCGTAAGATGGGTTGCCAACCCGGCCAGTCACCCCCCAAGCTAGGATCAGAGAGATGGCGGAAGAACTGGAACGCGCGCGCAAGGCGGTGCGGGAGCTCAGCAGAACCCTCAAGAGCTTGCCCAAAGAACCTCCGCCCGGAGAAGTTCACAGGCTGCGCACCACTACGCGAAGGGTGGAGGCAATTGTCTCCGTCATGGCGCAGTTGGAGGGCAAGGAATCGCGGCGCCTGCTCAAATCCATTGAGCCTATCCGCAAGGCGGCGGGCGGAGTGCGCGAAATGGATGTGTTGATCGGCAATGCGCGCAGGCTGGCCCGTTACTTGGAAGGCGATTCCCTGGCCCGCCTCGTCGAACAGCTCCGCATCGCACGCCAGCAGAATGCGGAAGAGTTAAGGCGGGTGCTTGGTCGCCGGCGAACGGCGGCGCGAAAAAACCTGAAAGAGTACTCCAGCCTCATTCGCAGGGCCGAGACTCACGAGGAAGAAAAGGCATCGACCAACGGGTTGGCTGCCCCCTCGCACGAAGGTATCCATGGTGCAGCGGCCAACGTTGTCCGCGAGTTGGGCGCATGGCCGTCGCTCAACGCCGAAAACATCCATGCTTTCCGGCTCAAGGTGAAGGAGCTGCGGTACATCCTGCAGCTTTCTTCTGAAGCCAACTCCGCACTGGGAGAGGCTCTGGGAAACGTGCAGCGCCGCATTGGCGACTGGCATGATTGGCACCAATTGCACGAAATCGCAAATCAGATCCTGACCCCTGAACGGGACCTTGAGCTATTAGAGCGCATCGACAAGACGACAAAGCGAAAGTTCGATCAGGCGCTCTCGACGGCGAACCGGCTTCGCGGAAAGTATTTCTCGATGCCTGTTGCCCGAGGAGCTTGACGCGCGAGAAAGGTCGAAGGCCACCGAGCGTCGCTCTTTGCTTTAAACGATCCCCGTACCCGGCTGCCGCAGCAGCGACAGGAATTCCGCGCGCGTCTCCTTTTGCCTGAAGCAGCCCACCATGGCGCTGGTCACCGTAGACGAGTGCTGCTTCTCGATGCCGCGCATCATCATGCACAGGTGCCGGGCTTCAATCACCACGCCCACGCCCTGCGGGGCGATGGCTTCCTGAATGGTGTCGGCGATTTGCTGCGTGAGCCTCTCCTGCACCTGCAGGCGCCGCGCAAAGACTTCGATGAGACGGGGAATCTTGCTGAGTCCGATTACCTTGCCTTTGGGAATATAGGCCACGTGCACCTTGCCGAAGAAAGGCAGCATGTGGTGCTCGCAGAGCGAGAACATTTCGATGTCCTTGACGATGACCATCTCGTCGTACTCGACCTCGAACATGGCTCCGCGCAGGATCCGCGTCGGGTCCTGGTCATAGCCTTTGGTCAGGAATGCCAGGGCCTTTTCCACGCGCTCCGGGGTGGCGCGCAGGCCGTCGCGCTCCGGATCCTCGCCCAGGCGGGCTAGAATCTCGCGATACATCTCCTGCGTGCTGAATGTGCTGAGCCCCTCGCTAGCTTCGACAGCTCTACGAACCGGTCTACTCACCGCAATTGGATGCGCCATTGTCCTCTATCCCCTCGATGAACACTCAAAGAAATTGTTTTCCGTCTCTTCCACGCGAACATGCTCCAACTTGCCCGCGGGGATTTCATCGTGCAGCAATTCAAAGATCGCCTTGCAGAAATTCTCAGTCGTCGGAACGCGATCGGCAAACAGGGTATCGACATTCAGGTTGGCGTGGTCGAATCGATCCAATACCTGTGTCCGCACCGTTTTGTCGAGATCCACCAGGTCCACGACCATTCCCGTTTCCGCATCGACCGCACCACCGACCAAAACCTCAACAAAATAATTGTGGCCGTGGCCATGCTCGTTGTTGCACTTGCCGTACGCCTCTCGATTTGCCTCCGCCGACAGCGCCGGAGTGTGCAGCCGGTGGCTGGCGCTGAGCATGTAGCGGCGGCCGAAGTACGCTCTCACGCTTCACCTCTATATTCTGCAAAAATCTCCGGCGTCTCATAGACGCGGATGCGGCTCAATCGCGCACCTTCCGCACCATTCACAACGGGTTCCAGGCGCCTCCAAGCCGCGATGGCGATGTTTTCGGTGGTCGGATTCGCATGCTTGAACTCCGGTGCATCGAGATTCAGGTGCTTGTGATCGTATGCCACCAACACTTCGCGCTCCATCACGTCCTTGAGCCACTTGAGATCGACCACGAAGCCAGTAACCGGGTCGGGCTCGCCCGCCACCGTCACTTCCAGCGTGTAGTTGTGGCCGTGGCCGTTGCGATTCGCACAGCGCCCAAAAACGCGCTCATTCTTTTCCGCGGTCCAGGACTGGTTCCAGTAGTAGTGCGATGCGGAAAACGTCGCCCGCCGCGTCAAAAAGATCATTCCTGCCCTCGTGTAAGAGATTCAAGAGCTGAACAAAGGTTTCACAGAACCAAGATGAATTTGCGTAGGGTCGAAAACTTCGTCCATGATATTCGACAGCCCTAAAAGGGGCTCCCGGCTCTTTTACCTACGACGGGTAGCTCCGCCCCTTCCAGCTTACGCGCTTGAGAATGCGGTGCTGGAACCAGCTGCGATAGAGCAGCACCACAAACAGAGGCAAACCCAGGGGCGCCAGCGCGCAATCCACGAACGGAAAATTCGATTTAGCCACACGCGCATAGAACCGGAACAGCGTGCGCAGCCACAGCAAGGCCAGCACCCAGCCAGCGCCCAGCCACTCCAGCCCGTGAGCGCCCAATCGCGCGTTCCAAAGTACGCAGGTCAGGACCGGCAGCCCAAAAAGAAGAAAAAGATCCACGACCCTGAAAAGTGCCAGCACCAGCGCGTTGTTGAAGAGCAGTTTCAGGTTCTTCGTCCAGCCCTCGATCATCGCGCCAGTACTGCGGTACATGCGGGCGGAGACGGCATCATCGGCATAACGGAAGCGCAGGCCCACCTTGCGGCGCTTGGCCAGGAAGGCCAGCTCCACGTCTTCCAGCACCTTGCCTGCCACGCTCGGGTGCCCGCCGAGCCGCCGGTAGGCTTCACGCTCTACCAGCAAAAACTGGCCGTTGGCGGCGGCTATCCGCTGCGCGGGATCGGAGACCTTGGCCGGCGGATAGGCCAGCGCCAGCTCGCAAAAGACCAAAGGCATGAGCGAACGCTGCGCCAGTCCGCGCACAATCTGCCGCGGCGAGTAGCTCAGCATACCTGCTTTATTCCGTTCGGCCTCGTGGATCGCCCGGCGCAGGTCGCCCGGCTCATGCGCCGTATCGGCATCGGTAAACAGCAGCCACCGGCCGCGCGCACGTCGCGCCGCCGTCCAAACAGCGTTGGACTTCCCCGTCCAGCCGGCTTCGAGCTTGCCTGCCTCAAGCAGCGTCACGCCGGCAAATCCACGAGCAATTTCAGCGGTCCGGTCTGTTGAGCGATCGTCCACCACGATCAGCTCCCAGTCACGGCCGAGCTCGAAGATGTCTTCCGACTGGCTGACCAGCGATCGCAGGCACTCGCCCAGGCAATCTTCCTCGTCTCGCGCAGGAACGATCACTGTCAGCTCGATCAGTTTCTCTGGTTCCGGCTGGTCAAAGACGGTCCCTGGAGAGGCTTTGCCAGCCCAGTCGCGCCAATCTGTCGCAGGGGACGAGTCGTCCGCGGGATCGGCAAGGCCGAGCACCGGTTGCCACGTTCTCGCCCCGCCTCGCTGCCCCTCATCCTTGCTCATTCAGCCACCGTTTTTCTTCCGGGCTTACGCTCCGTATTATAGAAACTTGCGGGAACGGGCGGAAACCATTGATTTTATTGAGTACTCCGCTGGCGGGAATCTGTCAAAGGTGAGGCACATCGCCGACCCGGGCCGCTGCACGGATAGAGCCAGCACACCGGTTCAACGGTGAGATTACCGGGTTGTGCCATACTTATCGCAAATGAAAGCCGGAGATTTCTGGCGCTCACAATTCCGACGTGGGTCGTGGATCAATACAGATGCCGAGGTTCTGGCCGAATTTCGCAGCGGCACGCCATGGGCCGAAGGAGACACACTACCCTTACGCTATGACCCGGCCAATCCAGAGTCTAATAACCGGACTGGAACCTGGCTTCTTCGCAGCTTCCTATTCTTGATCCTAATCGGGCTGCTCATCTTGATTACGGCGAGATCGAATTGGAACTTCGAGTAGTCGCGCGATGCAAGTCGACGAAGCGGGCTAACCCAAGCGGGAGCTGCGAGCTGCGCGTGTCACAGCGAGCCACGCGCCGTGTAGGCGCCGGCGGAAGGACGGCAAGGAGAGACGTATTATAAGGATGTGCGGTTTCCTCGTTTCCTCAGCCTGGCGCTCTTGCTTCCGTTCGCTCTTCTGCCGGCGTGCAATCGCGGATCGCATCCCGCACAAACCGGCAAACCCGCTCCCGATTTCACCGTTTCCGACGGCACTTCGACCGTTCACCTGGCCAGCTACCGCGGCAAGGTCGTCCTGCTCAACTTCTGGGCCAGCTGGTGCATGCCGTGCGTCGAAGAGATGCCCTCGTTGCTCGCGCTTCACCATCAGGATCCGAATCTCGTCATCCTTGCTGTCAGCATTGACGACGATCCCACCGCTTACTCGACCTTCATCGTTAGCCATCATGTCGACCTGATCACCGTTCGCGATCCTCTGCAGTCAGCGGCGCAGCTCTACCACACGGATATGTGGCCGGAGACGTATGTGATTGACCGCACGGGAATCATCCGCAGCAAGCTCGTCGGCCCACAGGAGTGGACCAGCCCCGAGATGGTCGGATATCTCAATAGCCTCTGAGGCGGCAAAGGGTCGCGCAAGGCGGCTTCTTGCTATCCTGTTTTCATGACCACGGTGGACATCGTTTATCGCTACGCCACACCGCCGACGGAGCAGGTCGCGACCGCTCTGGCTCATGCGCGCGACGTGTACGGCATCCGGAAGCTGAGCTTCGATCATGCAGCCCGCACATTGCGGATTGAATACGACGCCACGAGACTCAACGCCGCCGTAGTCACCAAGCTGGTCCGCGAGGCGGGGCTCGACATTGCCACAGACATCGCCGAGGGCGAGCCGGTGCTGTCAGCACCGGCGCCGGCCGCAGCACTTCCGCCGACAGCATAGACTCCTCGCACTGGTGCCCGAATCCCGCGCTGCCGTTGGGGCCTTGCGTCGCCGTTCCTGCCTTGCGTTGCCGCTCTGGCCTTGATACTCTGACAAAGGTCCGTTGGCTTCGCCCTGAAGCCAGTACGTGTGCGCCCGTAGCTCAGCTGGATAGAGCGACTGACTACGAATCAGTAGGTCGGGAGTTCGAATCTCTCCGGGCGCACCATAACTCACTCGATCATTCCGTTCGTGGCCGGGATTCTTCCCGCAGTGGCCGAACTTCCGCAGCGAATTACACGCCGCTGAAGGCTGAGAAACCGCCGTCGATGGGAACGACTACGCCGGTGACGAATTCCGATGCCGGCGACAGCAGCCAGAGCACCGCTCCGAACAGGTCCTGCGGCTCGCCAAAACGCGCCATGGGCGTGTGCCCGATGATCGATTTGCCGCGCGCGGTCAGCTCGTCCGTATCTTTATCGAACAGCAGAAAATGATTCTGGTTGGTGAGGAAGAATCCCGGCGCGATGGCATTCACGCGAATTTTCGGCGAGTACTCCTGCGCCATGTGCACCGCCAGCCATTGCGTAAAGTTGCTCACCGCCGCCTTGGCTGCCGAGTAGGCAGGAATACGCGTAAGGGGACGGAACGAGTTCATCGACGAAATGTTCAGAATCGTCCCGTAGCCCTGCGCTGCCATGATCTTTCCAAAGGCCTGGCTGGGCAGAATCGTCCCCAGAATGTTCAGCTCGAAGACCCAGCGCAGCGTGTCAGCCGGGAGATCGAAGAACCTGAGTTCGCTGCTGGTCGTAGCCTGGGGCTTGTTGCCTCCCGCGCCGTTCACCAGGCAATCCAGCTTGCCCAGATGCTTCACAACATCCCGCGCGGCCTGCGCCACGCTGTCGCTGTTCAGCACGTCGCACTGAAAGACCGAAACCTGCTCGCCGTGTTCGCCCATCCGCTCAATCGCAGCGCTGCCAGCCGCGGGATTTACGTCGAGAATGGCCACTTGTGCGCCGCAACCCGCCAGCGCACCGGCTATCTCGCTGCCCAGGATGCCGGCGCCGCCGGTGATAGCCACAGTTCGCCCTGAGAAATCGTACATTCTCGTCAGTTCCGCCAGGTCAAACGCGGCCGGATGCGTGACCGCCGCTCCCTGCCCGACTTCGTGTGCAGCTTCCATCATCGACGGTCCTGACATATCGCACTCTCTCCTTCGTCCTTCCCGCAAGACACTTCAGGCAGACGAAAAACACTCGAGGAATAGAGTTTCGCGAAAGGCGCCAGAAACACGGTGCGTGTTGTCACACGCGCGTGTATGCCAAATCACGGCCTCGGCTCGGCGCGCGCTGTATCAGATAACGAGGGGGTGTCCATGCTTCTCGAGTTGACCGTGTTGCCGAAGGGGAAAAGCCCTCATGTAAGCGATGCCGCTGCGGGCCTGGGAAAGATCATTGACTCCAGCGGCCTCTATCACCAGAAGAAAAACAAGGGGACGGTCCTCGAAGGCACCTGGGAACAACTGATGGCCGTGGCCAAGAAATGCCACGACGAAGTCATGAAGACGAACGAGCAGTTTGTCACGGTCATGCGCGCGGTGGATGGGCCAAAGATTGGCGGCCCCGACGGTACGGCTTGCTCGCACGCGCCGACTGATTGTGCCGCTGTGAAAGAATTCCTCGAAGACGACGGCGACTGGTTGATTCCATAAAAAAGCGGAGCAACTTTCGCTCCGCTTCTTGTTCCCAGAAAGACTTGCCGCGTCAGTACAGCCGGAAATCGACTTCGATGGTGATCATCACGGGCACCGGCGTCTTTCCATCTTTCATTGCCGGCCTGAATTTGTATTGACGGATGGCGTCGATGGCTTTCTCGTCCAATCCCATACCGAGCGCCCGGGCAACGTGGATATCCTGCGGATTGCCCTGCGCGTCGACGATAAGCGAAATGAGGCAGACGCCCTGATACTTGGCGCGCCGCGCCTCGTCGGAGAACTCAGCCTCCACGCTGTGGACCACTTCCGGAGCCGAAATCCCGCCGCCGACCCTGTAATAGCCGCCGCCCGCGTTGCCGCCGTATCCCGGCCCATATCCGTTCCCGCCACCCGACCCCATGCCGCCACCGCGACCCGATCCCATACCGGCACCGCTTCCTGAGCCTGCGGATGCCATGGTCACATTGGCTGATTTGTTCATCCCGATCATCGGCATGTTCATGTTGTCGGGCAGTTGAATGTCCTTCTGCACGTTGATGCTTGGCGGTTCGGGTAGTTTCGGCTTCTCAAGCGTCTGCGGTTGTGGAGGAGTGACGGGATCCTTGATCCTCTCCGGCAACTTGCCCTTGTTGGCTTCGACAATGCTCCTGTCGCCGCCGCCGCCGCCGCCGCCGGCGTTGACCTCGGCTTTGGGCGCCTTGTACGCGCCTACATCGATATTCGTCGCCTGTACGGGCGGCGCCACGATGTTGTGGACCACGCGGATGCCCAGCCAGATGGCCAGCAGGAGGATGGAAATATTGAGAGTGGTCGAGATGCCGATAGCCCACGGATTCGCCTTCACGGCCATCCGATCGGGCACTGGAACGGGTTTCGAGGTCAGCTCCAGGGGCGGCAGCTTGACCGGGAAAAACACGTCCTGGACGCGCTCCCAGAGGCTCACCCAGATGGGCTCCTCCTTGAACGCTGTGCCGAGGAACGAGTCCAGCTCGTGGCCGGTCTCTGGAACCGAGGCTCCCTGGTCGTCCTTTTGTTCCGGTGTCATGAGTCGATCGTTCGCCTTCTTGCCTGTGCTGTCCCGGCTGTCCCTGCCTGCCTTTGCCTGTCTCCTGACGCGAGCGCGCCGGCCGTCAGGCCTATCGCTCCATTATGCTTGACCGAACGGGCCTTTGTCTCGCCTTCCACGCCGGCTTGCGACCCGTCCCCGGCATTTCATCATCCAGCACTTTCAGCACTTCCATACGCAATAGACGGTTAGTGGGTGCGGTTTGTTACCGGGAAAAATGTCACCCCTTTGTTTACACTGAATATTGAACAAGTTTCGATCCTTGAATGGAGCCCAGATGTCCCCTGCGCCGGAGTTGAAGGCGACCCTCACCCTGCCTCAAACCGCCTTCTCAATGAAAGCCAATCTGCCGCAGAATGAGCCTCTCCGGCTGGCCCATTGGGCCAAACTCGACCTTTACGGAGAGATGCGGAAAGCAGGCCGCGGGCGGCCTGTCTATTTGCTCCACGATGGCCCTCCCTACGCCAATGGGCCCATCCACCTGGGGCACGCCCTCAATAAGGGCCTCAAGGACTTCGTGGTCAAGTCCAAAACCATGGCCGGATACGATGCTCCTTTCGTCCCTGGATATGACTGCCACGGGTTGCCGATCGAGATCAAAGTTGATGAGAAGCTGGGCCACAAGAAGCTCTCCATGCCCGTGCCCGAGGTTCTTGAGGCTTGCCGCGCCTACGCACAAAAGTATGTTGACCTGCAGACCGAGCAATTCGAGCGTATTGGCTGTTTTGGCCGCTGGCAGGCGCCCTACAAAACCATGGCTCGCGACTACGAGGCCCGCACTCTGGAGGCGTTCTACGGCTTTTTGGAAAAAGGCTTCGTCTACCGCGGCCTCAAGCCGGTTTATTGGTGCATCCACGACCGCACTGCGCTTGCCGAGGCTGAAGTTGAGTACGAGAACCACACCAGTCCGTCGGTTTACGTGCGCTACCGGCTGACGTCGGATCCTGCTGCCATCGCGCCTGCACTTGCCGGCATGCAGATTTCTACCATCATCTGGACCACCACCCCGTGGACGCTGCCCGCGTCGCTGGCCGTGGCTTTCCACCCGGACTTCGAGTATGTGGCGCTGGAGGCTGAGTCCGGCGAGGTCTACATGGTCGCCGCCGCGCTGGCCGAGCAAGTTGCGGCCGCCTGCAAGCTTGGACCGAACAAAGAGATCGCCCGCTTCAAGGGCGCAGCCCTAGACCGCGTCAGGTTCCAGCATCCGTTCCTTGAGCGGTCCATCCTGGGCGTGCTGGCCACTTACGTCACCGCCGACACGGGCACCGGCGCGGTCCACACCGCACCGGCTCACGGCGCCGACGACTTCTATACCGGCCAGCGTTACGGCCTCGACCCCACCTCCCGCGTCGATGCCGGCGGGCACATCCACTTCGATCCGGATTCCTGGCACAGTCCCCAACCTCCGGCTTACGACGGCCTCACAGTGTGGAAGGCGAACCCTGTCATCGTCGCCATGCTCGAAGAGCGCGGCGCGCTGATGGGCGGCTCTCAACTCCAGCACTCCTATCCGCATTGCTGGCGCTGCCATCACCCCATCATCTTTCGCGCCACCGAGCAGTGGTTCATCTCGCTTGAAACGCCGATGAAGCGCGCTGACGGAAGCGAGACAACATATAGACAGCTCGCAATCGAAGAAATCGACAAAGTGGTCTGGGACCCGGCATGGGGCAAAGAGCGCATCACCAACATGATCGCCACGCGTCCTGACTGGTGCATCAGCCGCCAGCGCATCTGGGGCGTGCCCATTGCCGTTTTCATGTGCGGAGGCTGTGGCCTGCCGATCATCGACGCAGAGCTGAACCGTAAGATCGTCGATCTTTTCGAGCGCGAGGGTGCGGATGCGTGGCACACTGCGCCGGTCGAATCCCTTTTGCCTGCAGCCGCAAAATGCGCGCAATGCGGGGGGACCAGTTTCCGCAAGGAGACCGACATTCTCGACGTCTGGTTCGACTCCGGCGTCAGCTGGATGGCCGTTTGCGAATCGGACCCCGAACTGAGCGGTGCATACAAAGCCTTCGAGAACAGGACAGGCGAGCAGAGCGGTCCTGAGGTCCTCTACCTCGAGGGCGGCGACCAGCATCGCGGCTGGTTCCATTCATCGCTGCTGACGTCGGTTGCTCTGCGCGGCCGCGCGCCCTACTCCCACGTCGCCACCGCCGGCTGGACGCTCGACGAACAGGGCCGCGCCATGTCGAAATCCCTCGGCAACGGCGTCGATCCCGTCGACATTGCCAACCGCATGGGCGGCGAAATCGTGCGCCTCTGGGTCGCGTCTGTCGATTTCCGTGAAGACATGGCCGCCAGCGAGAACCTGATGCAGCGCTGCGCAGAGCTCTACAAAAAACTGCGCAACACCTTCCGTTTCCTGCTTGGCAATCTCCACGGCTTTGATCCCGCGCGCGATCGTGTTGCCGAGGCCGAATTGCTCCCGCTCGATCGATACATGCTGGCCCGCACCCGCGACCTCGCCGAAAAGATTCTCGCCTGGTACGAGGCTTTCGAGTTTCATCGCGTCTACCAGGCAGTGAACGAGTTTGCCATCGTGGACCTGAGTTCCTTTTATCTCGACGTGCTCAAAGACCGCATGTACACCTTCGCGCCCACCAGCCACGCGCGTCGCTCCGCGCAAACCGTTCTGTGGCAGATCACCGAAGCACTGGTTCGGCTCACCGCGCCCATCCTCACCTTCACCGCCGACGAGATCTGGGAACACCTCCCCGCCGGCGAAGGCCGCGAAGCGTCGGTGCACCTTGCCCTTTTCCCCAAGCCGGAAGAAATCTTTTCTGAAGATCCCGCGCCGGTTCTCGCGGAGTGGCAGAAGCTTTTCGCTGTCCGCGACCAAGTCTTTGCCGCGATAGAGACTGAGCGGAAGGCAGGCAAGATCGGCAAGGGGTTGGAAGCAGAGCTCGAAATCACGGCCTCAGGCCAGCTATTCCAGCTCCTGGGCAAGTACGAACCGTACCTCGAAGAAATGTTAAACGTGTCTGGCGTACGACTGACCGAAAAAGAGCATTCCTATCTGACAGCACTTGAGAGTGGCTTCTCGGTTCAAGGTATGGATGGATATGGCTCCGTGATCGCGCAGCAGGCTTCCGGCACCAAATGCAACCGCTGCTGGCGTTATACGGACGACACCGCGAATTACGGCACTTGGCAGAACGTGTGTGGTCGTTGCCGTAACGCCCTCCGCGAGATGGGCACCGCCCCGCCTGAAAGCGTCGCGACAGAGGCGGAGGCCAAACAGTGAACTTGCTGACAAACTGGCCCAGGCACCGCCGCTTGTTCGGGCTTTTCCTCATTTCCGCTCTCGTCATCATTGCCGACCGCGGCACCAAAACCTGGGTCGCCACCCACATTCCCCTCGGCGCACGCCATCCCAGTCCTGGATCACATCCTGCGCATCACTCATTGGACCAACGAAGGCGCGGCATTCTCGCTCTTCGCCGACACCGCTTCGCCGAACGCCGTCCGTTGGGCGCTGATCACCTTCACGCTCATCGCCGCGGTCGCCATCTTTATCGTGTTGCTGCGCATCGGTAATCGGTTCACGCTAACCACCGTCGCTCTCGCGCTCATCCTCGGCGGCGCCATCGGCAATGTTCACGACCGCATCGTCTACGGCTCAGTCATCGACTTCATTGAGGTCCACATCTTCAGCTATCACTGGCCCGACTTCAACGTGGCCGACTCCTCCGTCGTCATTGGCGCATGCCTGCTGATGCTCGATTCGCTCCTGCCGCACCCCAAGCCTTCAGCCTGAATTTCGCCGAATCGCGCGAAATCAGCGCCTGAGTTTGGCCGGTATAATTGGTCGGACCTCTTAGGCAACGTAGCCTCCACGCGAAATGACTTCATCCGGTACTGATTCCGGCGCTCCTACAGCGGATCTCGCTCCCGCAGGGCGGATGACGCACTTGCGATGGGTGATCTGTAGCCTCCTTTTCCTCGCCACTATCATTGCCTACGTTGACCGCGGAGTCATCGCCTACCTGGAGAAGTTTCTCGAGGGCGTGATCCCCGGCCTCAACAGCATCAAGTACGGATACATTCTCGCCGCGTTCCAGGCGGCTTACGCCATTGGCATGGTGGTGGCCGGCGGGCTTACTGACAAGCTCGGCACGCGCAAGGCCTTTGCTATCGCCATCTGCCTGTGGAGCGTCGCGGCCATGCTGCCCGGCCTCGCGTTTTCGGTTTTCACCTTTGGCGTAGCCATGTTTCTGCTCGGCCTGGGCGAGGCGGCAAACTTTCCAGCGTGCATTAAAACGGTGGCCGAGTGGTTTCCCAGGCGCGAGCGCGCGCTGGCCACCGGGATCTTCAACTCCGGCGCCAATATCGGCAACATTGCCGTCCCGTTGATCGTGCCGTTTCTTGTCGCTGTGTTCAGTTGGCGCGGCGCTTTTGCCGTCACCGGCGCCACGGGCCTGGCATGGCTCGCCGCATGGCTCATCCTTTACCGGCGGCCGGAGCAGCATCCCAGCGTTTCCCAAAGCGAATTGGATTTGATCCTCAGCGATCCTGTCGAGAAGACTGAATCGGTGCCCTGGAGCAAGGTGCTTCCGCTCAAGGAGACCTGGGTCTTCGCCATCGGCAAGTTTCTCACTGATCCGGTTTGGTGGTTCTATCTCTTCTGGCTGCCCCGCTACCTGCAAACCACGTTCGGCCTTAGCTTGTCCGCCAATCGGCTGCCCTTGGTCGTCGTGTACAGCATCTCAGCGGTGGGCAGCATCGGCGGTGGATGGATCTCTTCCGCTCTGTTGAGCAGCGGAAAGAGTGCGAACTTCGCCCGCAAGACCGCGCTTCTGGTCTGCGCCCTGTCTGTATTGCCGGTTTTCGCAGCGCCCTACCTCCATCACCTGTGGCTTGTGGTCGGCGTTGTGGGCCTGGCCACCGCCGCGCATCAGGGTTGGTCCGCGAATCTATTTACCCTGCCCTCCGATCTGTTTCCCAAGGCCGCCGTCGCCAGCGTCATCGGCATTGGGGGAATGGCGGGAGCCATCGGCGGGGTCCTGCTGCAATTGGCAACAGGTTATGTTGTCGGACTTACCCACAGTTACGTGCCGCTGTTTATCTTCGCGTGCCTGGCGTATCTTCTGGCTCTTCTTGTCATTCACGTCCTTACGCCGAAACTGGCGCCGGCGCGGATCCACTAGCGCGGCGTGCAAGAATCAAAGGAGGCGCCGCTCGAAGTTCCTCAGCGCGCCATTGTTGCAAGACTCGTAGCAGCCGGCAGGAATTGCACGACCGTTTTGCATCACAATCTGCGAGGTTTCCGATGAAATCCCCTTCCAATTTTCTTTCTATGCACGCAACCGCCGCCACAGCCATTGCCATTCTTCTTCTGCTTCCCTGCGCTGCTTCGGCTCAGCGCCTGCCCACTACGGTCATTCCTACGCACTACACTCTCAAGCTCGCACCCGACCTCAAGGCCGCCACCTTTTCCGGCGAAGAAGCCATCGACGTCAACGTAAGTCAGCCCACCAATTCAATCACGCTGAACGCCATCGAGATCGAATTCCAATCGGTCACTATCCTCGCCACCGGCCCCGAGCAAACGGGCACAGTGAGACTCGACACCGAAAAGCAGCAGGCTACATTCACGTTTCCCAACACTGTGCCTGCCGGCAATGCGATCATCAAGATTCGCTACACCGGCATCCTGAACAATGAGTTGCGGGGTTTCTATCTCTCAAAAACCGCGCGCCGCAACTACGCCGTCACGCAATTTGAGGCCACCGATGCGCGCCGCGCGTTTCCCTGCTTCGACGAGCCGGCCTTCAAAGCGACATACGACATCTCGCTGATCATTGACGCCGGCGACACCGCAATTTCCAACTCTTCCATCGTGGCCGATACGCCAGGCCCCGGCGCGGGCAAACACACGCTGGTCTTCGGAACGACGCCCAAAATGTCCACGTATCTCGTCGCATTCCTCGTCGGCGACTTCCAGTGCACCGGCGCGCGTCAGGACGATGTGGACATTCGCGTCTGCGCCACGCCCGATAAAGTTGCGCTCACGCCCTTCGCGCTTGGCGTAGCTAAATTCGCCTTGCATTATTACGACGACTATTTCGGCATTCACTATCCGCTCAAGAAGCTTGACCTGATCGGCATTCCCGACTTTGAGGCGGGGGCCATGGAGAACTTCGGCGCCATCACCTTCCGGGAGACCGATCTTCTCATCGATCCGAAGACAGCTCCCATCGCAGCCCAGCGCAACGCAGCGCTGGACGTGACGCATGAAATGGCCCACCAGTGGTTCGGCGACCTGGTGACCATGCAGTGGTGGGACAACATCTGGCTCAATGAGGGCTTTGCCACCTGGATGGAAGCGAAGCCTGTGACCGTGATGCATCCCGAGTGGAACATGCCCGAAGAGGTGGCTGGCGACGAGCAGGACACACTCAATATCGACGCGCAGCATACCACGCGGGCCATTCGCGCCGAGGCCAATACGCCCGACGAAATCGACCAGATGTTTGACGGCATCGCTTACGGCAAGGCCAGCGACGTGCTGCTGACGGTGGAGAACTATCTAGGCGAGGAAACTTTTCGCAAAGGCGTGCAAGCGTACCTGTCCGCGCACGAGTACGGCAACGCTACGGCGGAAGACTTCTGGAACGCGCAGACGGCCACGAGCCACAAACCCGTCGACAGGATCATGGAGTCCCTGATCGTGCAGCCGGGCGAACCGATCTTCAAGTTCGGCGCACCCGCCGACGGCAAAGCCGCTGTCGAACAGAAGCGATTCTTTCTCAGCCCCGGCATCACGCCCGATCCCGCGCAAAAATGGACGATGCCAGTGTGCTTCAAGGTCTCTGATACCCAGGACTGCGAAGTCGTAACGCCGGAAACCTCAAGCCTCGCTGTGCCCGCGACGAGCCTCTTCTTTGCCAACGCCGGCGGCAAGGGCTATTACCGCAGCGTGTACGCCCCTGCACAATACCAAGACCTGGCCGCATACGCTGAATCGGCTCTGACGCCTTCGGAGCGCATCAGCCTCGCTGGCGACGAGTGGGCGCAGGTGCGCGCCAATAAAGCCACCGTCGGCGACTACCTCAATCTCGTGGCCGCTCTCAAGTCCGATCCCAACGCAGAAGTTTTTTCAAACGCCGCGGGGAAGATTGCAACCATCAGTGACAAGGTCGCTTCAACGAAGGAAGAGCGTGACGAGTTGGCTGGTTGGGTCGAGCGCACCTTTGCGCCCGAATACGCAAAGCTCGGGCCTCCAGCTTCCGGCGATACTCCCAACACAATCGAGCTGCGCGCGCAACTGCTCGCTATGCTCGTCAGTCATGGCAACGACACCGAACTCCAGGCCCAGGCGCGCAAGATTGCCGATCAGTACCTCTACGACCCCGCATCGGTTGACCCAACGCTTGGACAGGCTGCTCTCGCGGCGGCCGCGGCGAACGGCGACGCCGCGCTCTTTGATCGCTTGCAAAAAGTGTATGAAACGTCGACCGACCCCGAGCTGCAAGACAGCGCTCTACGGCTGCTGGTCCAATTTGAAAATCCTGCGTTGCTTGAACGCGGTTTGGAATATTCGGTTTCGAACAAAGTGCGCAACCAGGATGCCGCGTTTCAACTGGCCACCGGTCTCCGGATTCCAGAAAATCGCGAGGCAACATGGAGCTTCATCAAAACCCATTGGAGCCAGGTGCAAGCTGACTTGACCACCGACCTGGGCGCGCGGCTGGTGAGCTATACCGGTAGCTTCTGCACCACCGAAGCGCGCGACGACGTGAAGAGCTTCTTCGCCGTAGACCCGGTTCCGGCTTCCGACGTGGAGTTGCGGCACGCCCTTGAGAGTATTGACGGGTGCATTGAGCTGCGGCGCCTTCAGGAACCGAACCTGAAGACCTGGCTGGCCGCGCAGGGCGGGGCGTAAGCAATCAGTGTTTTGCCGGCCGCGCTTATAGCTTCCGCAATCGTTCGCAGGCTTCGTCGAGTTCGTCATCCCGCTTGGCAAAGCAGAAGCGCAGCAGATTCTCGCCGCGACCCTTGCGGAAGAACGCCGATCCGGCTACTGCGGCAACTCCGGTCGCCCGCAACAAATGCCGGGCTTTCTCGGCTGCCGTCTTGCCCGGCAGGCGCTCCACGTTGGCCATGATGTAGTAGGCCCCCGGAGGTACCGAGGGCTCCATGCCGGCGTCTCTAAGCGCGCTCGAAAGCCGTCCGCGCTTTGACTCGTGATCCGCGGCGAGCTGCTTGTAAAAGCTCGGCGGCAACTGTTCCAGGCCAGCCGCGGCGCCAACTTGCAGCGGCGCGGGCGCGCACACATAGGTCAGATCGTGGAAGTGCGCCATGGTGGGCATCCATCGCGCATCGGCTGTGGCGTAGCCGATGCGCCAACCGGTGATCGAAAACGTCTTGCTGAAACCTGAGATCACAATCGTGCGTTCGCGCATGCCGGGCAGCGTGGCTGGGCAGATGTGCTGCGCGCCGTCGTAAACGAAGTACTCGTAGATTTCGTCGGTGATCAGGAAGAGATCGTGCTCGATGACCAGTTGTGCTACGGCTTTAAGTTCGGGCAGCGTGAAGATCTTCCCTGTCGGGTTCGCGGGAGTGTTCAGCAGGATGGCGCGGGTGCGTGTCGTAACCGCCGCGCGCATGGCGTCCACGTCAAGTTGCCAATCCGGCTCCGCCAGCGCCACCAGCACCGGATTCACGCGCAGCGAATCGAGTGTGTGCACATGGTAGCCGTAGAACGGCTCGAAGACGAGCACTTCGTCGCCAGGATTGAGCAGCGCCATGGCGGCGGCATGGAGTCCGGCCGTCGCGCCGGATGCGACCATCACTTCGTTCTCGGCATCGTAGGCCAGCCCGTAGTCGCGCTGCTGCTTGGCCGCAATAGCTTCGCGCAGCCGTGCAATGCCATCGCAGCGCGTATAGATGTTCTGCCCCTCGCGGATGGCCTCGATCGCCGCGGCTTCAACTACGTCGGGAACCGGCGTATCGCACACGCCCTGCGCCAGGTTGATGCCGCCTGTGCGATCGCATTCGGTGGTCATTGCGCGGATTTCCGACTGAAGCGTCTCCGGCGCAAGCGCGCTGAGGGCGAGACGCGATTCCGTTGTGACTGCTCGTGTCATTTTGCCTGGCAAGGGGAAGTTCCCTTCAAGCCATTTTACATTTTGGGGTCGCATTTTGGGCCGGATTGCTGCTTGTGCGCGGCGTCGCAGCCAAAGACGATGGCGGCGTAGTATCTTGCAGAAAGAATCGATGCATGAGCTTTCCATCGCGGCCAGCATTGTAGAGGCGGTCACCGAGTCGGCCTCCGCGTATCCAGGCGCGCGCGTCATAGCAGTGCGGCTGCGCGTGGGCGCTCTGGCTTCTGTCGTCGAAGACTCGCTTCAGTTCTGTTGGGAGCTGGCCTCGGCAGATTCGCCCGTTGCCGGCGCGAAGTTGGTGATCAACATGCTGCCGGTAATCCTCCACTGCGATGCTTGCGGCTTGGATTCCGAGATCGAAGGCGTGCAAAGTTTTCGTTGCCCGCGCTGCGGCGAGTTGGCGGCCGACTTCCGCCAGGGGCGCGAGTTGGAGATCGAATCGATTGAGCTGGAAGAACCGGATGCAGGAAGAAGCGCCAATCGGCGTACCGAACCCGGCCCGGAAAGAACGGTAATGGAGTACTTATGACAACGCGGATTGTTGAACTGCGGCGAGGAATCCTGAAGAAGAACGATGAGCTGGCGGCGGGGCTGCGCCAGCGTTTCACTTCAGCCGGAGTGCTTGTGCTGAATCTCGTCTCGAGCCCCGGCACCGGGAAGACCGCATTTCTGGAGATCACTTTGCGTGAGCTGCGTTCTCGCGGCGCAAAGGCCGCGGCCCTGGTAGGCGATCTCGAAACCGACAACGACGCGCGGCGTCTTGCGGCAAGCGGAGCGCCTGTGCGCCAGATCAACACTCATGGTATTTGCCACCTCGATGCGGAGATGGTCACGAAGCACATCGAAGAATGGAAGGAAGTCTCGCTCGCCGGACTCGACTATCTTTTTATCGAGAACGTCGGCAACCTGGTGTGCCCATCCAGCTATGACCTGGGCGAGCGTATCCGCGTGGCGCTGCTCAGCGTGACCGAGGGCGAGGACAAGCCGCTCAAGTATCCGGGACTCTTCAACTCGTCCGATGCGGCCGTGATTACGAAGATTGATCTCGCTGTTCCCTGCGGCTTCGACCGCGGTTTGGCACTCAAAAACATCAATGAGATTCGCCCGGGAATCCGCATCTTCGAAACCTCAGCCAAAACCGGCGCTGGCATGGACGATTGGCTCGCCTACCTCGCGGAGCAGGCGCGGCCCTCCTGAACCGCAAAAGATGTACCAATCGGATTGCGACGGCCTTAATACAAATCCGCATCTCAGCCGTTGCGCAAAGCGCGCCCCAGGCAGTACCTTTCAGCTAAGGTCGGTAGCAAACAATGGGCCCCTCGGATTCCCCCGGGCAGGGCA
Source organism: uncultured Acidobacteriaceae bacterium (assembly GCA_963762905.1). Taxonomy (GTDB): domain Bacteria; phylum Acidobacteriota; class Terriglobia; order Terriglobales; family Acidobacteriaceae; genus Telmatobacter. Next base: position 268,496 of record CAVXMJ010000004.1, read on the forward strand.
CGGCTGCAAAGCAGTTTGTTGAGCCGGGCTTTGCTCAAAACACGATTGAGCGGCTGTTCGAATTCTCGCCGGACGCCATTCTCGTCACGGACGCTGACGGGGTGATGCGATCCGCGAACCCGCGTGCTGAAGAGTTGTTTGGTTACAGCGCGTTGGAGCTGGTCGGCCAGCCAATCGAGATTCTGGTGCCGACGCGCTTCCGCGGTGGCCACCCCCGTCACCGCGAGAATTACGGCGCTCATCCCCGCACCCGCCAAATGGGCGCAGCTCTCAACCTCTTTGGCCTGCGCAAGGATGGCACGGAATTCCCCGTCGACATCATGCTCAAGCCCATGCAGACTGAAAGCGGCCCCGCCGTGGTCAGCTTCATCCGCGACGCCACCGAGCAACGAGCCGCGCAGGAGGAGGTGCGGCTCAACGATCAGCGGCTGCGCTCCATCGTCGAGAGCATTGGCGAATACGCCATCTATCTGCTTGATCGCGATGGCCATGTGCTTACCTGGAACCCCGGCGCCGAACGTATCAAGGGTTACCAAGCAGACGAAGTCCTCGGGCTGCATTTCTCGCGCTTTTTCACGCACGAAGATCAGGAGCGCGGACGCCCCGCCGAGTTGCTTCGCCAGGCCTCGGCCCGCGACCGCGTGGAAGAGGAAAGCTGGCGCGTGCGCAAAGATGGTTCGCGCTTCTGGGCTAACGTCGTCATAACGGCCATCCGCGACAGCACAGGCTCGGTGACCGGATTCGCCAAGGTTACGCGCGACATGACCGATCGCAAGCGCGCCGAAGAGGCATTGATCTTCCAGCTCAGCGGGGCGCTGCTGGCCAACATGGATGCGGAAAAGCTGTTGGCGGCGATTTCGGCTTCCATTCGCGAGGTAATTCCCCACGATAACGCGGGCCTGGTTCTTCATGACCCCGCAGCCGATGACATGGTGGTGCAATTTCTTGGGGGAGCGGGCGCCGACGCCTTTCAGGGCGAATTGCGCGTTCCCATTGACGGTTCGCTGTCTGGCATCGCGTTTCGCACGCGTGAGACCGTGCTGCTCGAAAGCATTGCCAAGGCACCCTACGCTCCCGAAACGCTCACGTACCTGAAGCAAATGGGCATGCAGTCGGGAATTTGGGTTCCGCTCGTTCACCAGGGCAGAGTGCTTGGCGCTCTCTCAGTCGTGAGCAGGCAAGAGGGCAGCTTCGGGCAGCGTGAAGTGGAGATGCTGGTCCAGATCGCCGGCCAAGTGGCAATGGCGGTCGATAATGCAATGGCATTCCGGCGCATTGCGGAGCTGCGCGACCGGCTCAAGCAGGAGAAGCAATATCTTGAAGAAGAGATCAACGTCGAGCACCGATTCGACGACATCGTAGGCGAGAGCACAGGTCTGCGTAATGTTCTGAGTCAGATTGCGACCGTCGCGCCCACTGATGCTACGGTCCTCATCCAGGGTGAGACCGGAACCGGGAAAGAGCTCCTGGCGCGCGCCATCCATCGCCTGAGCCAGCGCAGCGAGCATACGTTCATCAAGTTGAATTGCGCTGCCATCCCCGCGGGCCTGCTCGAGAGCGAGCTCTTTGGCCACGAGAAAGGCGCGTTCACGGGCGCCATTGCGCGCAAAATCGGACGCGTGGAGCTGGCTCACGAGGGCACGCTGTTTCTTGACGAGGTGGGCGAACTGCCGCTCGATTTGCAGCCCAAGCTGCTGCGCGCCTTGCAGGAGCGCGAGATCGAGCGCCTCGGAGGCACGCGGTCCATCCCCGTCAACGTGCGCCTGATCGCCGCCACCAATCGCGATCTGGCGCAGATGGTCGCCGAGAAGCAATTCCGCAGCGATCTCTATTACCGCCTTAAAGTCTTTCCTGTTTCGGCCCCTCCCTTGCGGGAGCGCATCGCCGACATCCCCATCCTCGTTCGCCACTTCGTCTCGCGCCATGCGCGCCGCATGGGCAAAAACATTGAAACCATCCCGCCTGAGGCAATGGCAGCGCTCGTGGCATGGAAGTGGCCGGGCAACATTCGCGAGCTGGAAAACTTCCTCGAGCGCGCGGTGATTCTCTCGCGGGGGCCGCAGCTCCATGTGCCTCTTGCAGAGCTCGAAGCCATGAAAGAGGAAGACGAAGACTACGCGGCCGCAACCAACCCAACCCTCCACGCCGCCGAGCGCGACCATATTCTCCGAGCTCTTCGCGACGCCAAGGGCATCATTGGCGGACCGGGGGGCGCTGCCGAGCGCCTCGGGCTCAAACGCACCACGCTCAACTCCAAAATGAAGAAGCTCGGCATCGAGCGCGGCGACTACATGTAGTCTCGGTGACGACATATCGTCGTCGTCGCTTCGTCACGCAGTACGAAACATCGCCCGCTCGCGCCGCCAGCCCGCCAAACCAATTCCTTTCCATTCAACGCGATGCAGCGGATGACGCGCCGCGCTTCAAGTTTGGCATGCGCCGTGCCTTATCACTGGCGTGGCGCAGGACGAGCCGGCAAGTGCTTCGAATCACTTTTGAAGAAAACTCGAACGCAATCGTCATCAAGCTGGAAGGACGCATTGCCGGGCCATGGGCCACCGAACTCGGCCGCCTGTGGAATGAAAAGGCTCCGGCATTTACGCAGAAAAAATTGTCTCTTGATTTGCGGGAAACCACGTTCGCCGACGCCGGCGGGATCAAGGTTTTGAGAATCATCTACTCTCAAACGGAAGCCGCGATCCTCACTGGCACACCCTGGACCGAGTATCTTGCCGAAGAGGTCGCGCGCAAGGACTCTCAACCTGCTGACACGGAGAGCTGAGATGCAGACGGGACATGATCTAACGAACAACGCGGGCGCGCCTTCTTACCGGAAGGGCGAGTTTTTCAAGGCATTGCCGGCCGCGGCGCTGGCCGATCTGGAGCCGTTGCTTGCGCCTTCTTCCTACCCCTCGAATGTGGTCCTCTTCACCGAGACACAGCCCGCTTCGGGCATCTACGTGGTTCTGGATGGCGAAGTCAAGCTTTCAATCAACTCGAGCGACGGCCGTCGCCTCAGCTTCCACATTGCCAAGGCCGGCGAGGTGCTGGGCCTTTCGCCCACACTCTCAGGCGGTGAATACGAAATGACCGCCGACACGCTTTATCCGGCCAAAATCGCGCACATCTCGCGCCAGGTCTTTCTTCAATTCATGGCCCGTCACCCCGAGGTCTATCCAATTGTTACGCGCGAAATCAGTCGCAGCTTCAACCTTGCCTGCGAACAGTTACGCATGGTCGGACTGTCGACATCGGTGCCTGAGCGCCTGGCCCGCCTACTGCTGGTTTGGAGCGATGAGCCCGGCCAAAAGCAAGAGCGGTCCGCACACTGCCGCGTTGCCATGACGCACGAAGAGATTGGCGAATTCATCGGAGCTTCGCGCGAGACGGTTACTCGCACGCTCAGCATCTTTAAGAACCGCCGTCTGGTGGCGCAGCATGGATGCACGCTCACGATTCCCAGCCGCGTCGCTCTGGAAAGCTACGCGCGCGGATAGGATTCACAGCAATTCCTGGGTTGCAGATTCTCTCGGGATAACGCTGCAACGAGTTATCAAGGCCGTTCGCCTTAGGCGAGCGGCCTTCCTTTTTTCTAAGCACCCACCATTTACTTCTTTAGCTCACGTAGCGCAAGTCGTGCCGCATGGTAACCGCACATGCCATGAACGCCTCCGCCCGGCGGCGTCGACGCAGAACACAAATAGAGTTTCGGTGCGCCCGTCGCATAGCCGCTCGCCGTCGGACGGAAGAACGTCTGCCGCAGTGTCATCGCGCCGCCGCTGATGTCGCCACCTGCGAGATTCGCGTCCATTGCTTCGAGCGCCGCGGGTGCCGAAACGTGCCGTGCCAGCACGCAATCGCGGAATCCCGGTGCATAGCGTTCAATCTGCGCTTCGATTCGATCCGTCATGTCGAACGCGGAGCCGTTAGGAACGTGACAATAGGCCCACAACACGTGTTTCTCCTTCAGGCGCGCGCGATGGGTCATAAAGCGTCGGCTGCACCGACCAGCACAAAGGGCCGTTCGGCTTCGCGGCCATTGGCAACTTCGGATTCGGCGGCCGCGATCTGCTCAAACGATCCGCCCAGGTGAACAGTGATCGCCCGATGGCAATCTGCCGCGCGCCATGGTACCGGCTGCGAAAGAGCGTAATCGATCTTGAATGCACCCGGCGCGCGCTGAAATCGGCCCAACTCACTTTTGTATTTCGGCGAGAGCCGCTCGCCCGCGATTTCGACCAATTGCCGGGGTGCAGTGTCGAAGAGCATCAGGTCACTGCTTGATTCCAGCTCACGGAACGACGCAGCATCGACACGGTGGGATATGTGCATGGATCCGCCAAGCGATTCCAGGTAGCCGATCAGGGCCCGCGTCAAAGCCTGCGCGCCGCCGCGCGGAACCGGCCAGCCCACCGCGTGAATGCTGATGCCGAACATCCACCCGATCGTCGCGCTCAGCGGCTGGTCGAAACTCAGAAATGAATGGCCTGCCAGTCCCGCGAAAATGGCCCGAGTACGCGGGCTCACAAAGTGGCTTTTTGCAAAACCTTGTGCGGATTGAATCGCCGAAAGCCCAAAGCGCGCCATGCGCAGCGGATGATGCGGAATGCGAAGCGGCGGACCCAGCGTGTCTTCCGCAAAGTCCATCCAGTCGTCGGCGGCAGGCTGCATCAAGCCCCGCCACAGCTTGCCGTCCGCTCCAAGTGCGCGCTCCGCATGTTCCAGGTCGCGCTCCAGCACCACAGCCGAACCATCATCGAGGGGATGCGCTAACGGCACTTCCCCGTGAATCCATTCAAGCCCGTAATCTGCCAAAGGCAGCGCGGCGAAGAATGGCGACCCGGCAGCGAAGGGATAAACGGCCGAGCCAAAATCGTGCATGAACCCCGCCAACGTCAGCGGCATGGTGCGGACGGCGCCTCCCGGCTCGGCCTCCGCCTCGAAAACATCCACGCTCACTCCGGCCTGCGCCAGCACAATGGCCGCGGCCAGCCCGTTGGGGCCCGATCCAATCACGCATGCGTGGCTCATTGCTGCCTCTTCCTCTTAGTGCTCGATTCTCAGTCGTGCGGTGGCAATTCCTCGGGCCATTCCACAACGGCAAATTGGCCGTTTGCGGCCATCGCCAACTCTGGCGCGTATAGGCCGAGATACTCGCGACGCCACCAGTCGCCGCTGCGCCGTTTTTCTTCCTCCGTTGTAAACCAGTATTGCCAAATGACCGCGCGCACGTAACGCGGCGGAGCCTGCGCGAAGGGATTGCTTCGAAAAAGCGCCAGCACATCGGTGTCGCCGACCAGCAGTCGCTCTTCTGTCAGCGGCACAATCTCGTTCTCTCGCCAGCCGCCAAGAGATGCAAACCAGAGATTCCAGTCGAATCGCGGCTGATAGGGCGCATAGATGCCGGGTGCTTCATTCAACTCCTGCGGTTTGTTTCGAAATGGATACGCGACCCAGTCTGTGCCATCGCTGGAGCCCTGGAATTCGATCTCGTAGCGCCCGCGCGTCATCACGGCGAACAGCCCATATTGGTTGGCAATTCGAAACGGTTCAAGCGCGATCAGTGGTTTCACCGGCCCCGGAATTCTGTCCATCGGAATCCCGGTCATCTCGGCGGTCGTGTTGTAGGCTATCCAGGTCAACATGATGGCCGAAGTGGCCAGGCCCGCTACCCGCCACGAAAATCCAAGCCGGTCGAGAAATGCGTGATGATTCGGAGCCGGATCAGGTAATTCGATGTCGGCCGTCGACAAGCTGGCCTCGCCCACGCCCAGAATCGAAAGCGATTGCTCTTCCGATTTCTCTTGCGCTGACACCTCAATTCGCTCCGGCTCGCGCGGGCGGAAGCCTGCAGGCACAAACCGTAACAGAAACTTGTCATCGAGCAGAAGAAATCCAAGCGACAGAACAAGGTAGTTAAGGAACGCATAGTTGGCCGTGAGGATCACGCCGATCTCCCAAGGCGTGACGATGAAGAAAAGGATCAGCCGCACCCTGCGCGGAAAAAACAGCATGAACACCAAGCCCAATTCGAGAGCAAGAGTCCCACCAACGGTGGCCGCATGGAACCAGTGGGGCAGATGCTCGACATACCATCCGATCCACGTGGGCAGCGGACCATTCTGGTAGTACTCATCCATCGCTGTGAAGTTGCGCCATTGCACATCGCCGCTCGCGAGTTTCACCATGCCGGATTCGAAATAAATCCGGAACCACTCCCATTGCAGCAGGAACCAGCTCATGCGCGAAGGTGGATCGTGAGCGCCCCAGCCGGGCCAAACCCCGCGCGGCGTGAAAAACAACGCGAGAAATCCGGCCTCCAGCAACATGCCGTCCGACTGATAACTCGAGAACGCGCCGCTCGCGCCCACAAACGAAAGAAAGCAAACGAAGCAGACGAAAAAGCTCAGGCGCGGCCACACATTCACAAGAGCGATCACGGATGCAATCAGCCCGATCCAAGTGACGGCCATCATCATCGCGGAACTTGACGAGATCCAATAGAGTGACGGCGCATACCAATACCGTTCCAGGCCAAGTTGCTGAGCGATATTGGCCAGATAATCCTGTGCGGGCAGAATGCCGTCAGGACCAATCAAGCCCTTGATCTGAAACAGCAGCGAAAAGAACGCAGAAAAGTAGATGAGGGCGAGCGCGCGCAGAAAAATCCATCGCGGGATCATCTGACCCCGTGGGCCTCGATGCCCGTCGAACAGCCACCTGAAGCCGTTCATGAACTTGCTCCAACCCATCTCTCGATCAGGATACCGGCTGGCCGGTGCTCTTCCACAAAGGAATTCTCCGGCGGCAGCGTAATCTTGTTATCAGGACCGCGAACGGCAGATTTCAATCACGAATTGCCGGCTTTAGTCACGTGGTCTGAATCGCAACAGGTTTTCGCCGATGCGCCAATCGTTATTCGATCTGTCGGGCAAAGTGGCAGTAGTTGCCGGTGGAACCACGGGCCTGGGCCACGCGATGGCTCTGGGCCTGGCTGCCGCTGGCGCGGACGTTGTCCCCAGTTCGCGCCGCATGCGTGAGGTGGAGAAGACCGCGGTCGAAATTGAGGCGATGGGCCGCCGCTCCCTCCGCGTGGTCAGCGATGTTCTCGATCGTCACTCGATTGAGACCCTTCACGATGCTGTCCTCGCGGCCTTCGGCAAGGTCGACATCCTCGTGAACGCGGCCGGCATCACCAGCAAGTCTCCTGTATTGCTGGCCCCGGAAGCGGATTGGTCGCGGATCATCGAAACCAATCTCACGGGGACGCTTCGCGTATGCCAGATTTTCGCTGCGAGCATGGTGAAAGCCGGCTATGGGCGGATCATCAACGTCGCTTCCCTCGGATCTTTTGTCGCATTTCGCGGCGTTGCGCCCTACTCGGCAAGCAAGGCCGGCGTGGTTTCATTAACCAAGACTCTCGCCATTGAGTTGGCGCCCAACGGAGTCAATGTGAACGCCATCGCGCCGGGCATCTTCTCCACGGAGTTAAACCGCGCGCTGGTTCAAGGAACGCCGCGCGGTAAGGAACTTCTCATGCGCACGCCCATGCACCGTTTCGGGCAGGCGTATGAACTGGCCGGCGCAGCGATCTTCCTCGCTTCTGAGGCCGCTTCGTTCGTCACCGGAGAAGTGCTCGCCGTCGACGGCGGATTCCTGGCCAGCGGTGTGAATCAATAGGGCCGGCGGCTGCGCTGTGGGTCGCCGTTGCTAAAACACTGGCGGCACGATCTGCACCTTTCGTCCTTCGGCGCACGATGTGTAAACGCTGCGCACCAGTTGCAACGCGCGGTACCCGTCCACTCCAGATGAAGCCTGCGGCCGGCCGGTCTTGCATGCTTCGCCAAAGTCGGCCAGTTGCCGCTCGAACGGCGTGAGCGAAATTGCCATCGGGTCCGATGCGCCCGACTTGGCGTCGCGCGCTATCGGCGCCGGTTCGCCCGCATCGTCCCGCACATCCCAGGTTGTCAATTGGTCTCCGGTGACGATTGCGCTTCCTTTGGTTCCGTGAATCTCGATCCGCTCTGGATAGCCCGGCCATAGCGCCGTCGCGGCCTGGATCACGCCGGTCGCGCCGGATGAATAATGCAGCACTGCGGAGACCAGATCTTCTGACTCGATTTTGTGCGTGGCCCCGAGATGCCAGTATCCAAAAACCTCATCGATCGCGCCGATCAGATACAACAGCACGTCTGCCTGGTGAATAGCCTGGCTGATCAGCGCGCCGCCGCCTTCACCCGCCCAGCTTCCCTTCACCGGCCGTGCGTAATACTCGTCCGTGCGGTACCACTTCACGTAGGCGTCGGCCTGCAGGATCCTGCCTAATCTCCCGGTCGCGATTGCGCGCTTCAGGAACAGCGTTGAGTCGTCGAAGCGGTGCTGGCTCATCACGCCGAGTTGAATCCCTGCCGCGCGCGCAACCTCGATCATTCGCGCCGCGGTCTCCAGATCGACGGCCATCGGCTTTTCCACCAATACATGCTTGCCGTACTTCGCGCCCAGTTCCACCGCCGGCAGACGGTAGCCGGGAAACGTGCACACATCGAGCCAGTCCACGTCCGCGCGCTGGCTAAGCTGCTCCGGTGTGGCTACAAACTCCGCGCCCCATGCTTCGGCGAAGCTGCGCCCGCGCTCCTCATTCCGATCCGTAACAGCAGCGACATGGTAGCCGATGTTCTTGTATGCCTGCTCGTGCCTGGCCGCGATGCCACCGGCGCCAATGATTCCCACTCTCATGGATAGTCAGTCTCCCGCATGATCCCGGCCAACGTGGAAGGGGCGAACAAATCTTCTACGCGTGTACCGGAACGGGTTTGGAATCGGCCCGCTCGCTTTCGCGGCCCGACGCGAAGTCCATTTGCCTGAAGAGTACCTTGTGCAAGACCAGAGCTGCCGCTCCGCGCAGTCGCGCCGCGTCGCCGTCCATGGCCGCTACCACGCGGGGAGTGTGCGGCGTGAACGATTTCGCAATCAAATGGCTCTCCAGCAACGGGCAAATGCGCGGCCACAGCGCCGTGCAATCGCCAACGATGATGATGACTTCAGGCGCCAGACCGGCGGCGAGTATCGACAAGCCACGCGCCAGATAGGTCATCATCTTGTCGATCGAGCGGAGGGCACGGATGTCGCCCTGCAATGCCAGCTCGAGCAACTCCTGAAACGAATCGAGAGTGCTTTCCGGCGCCAGCTCGCGATAGCACCGCAGCCCGGCACGGTTCGACGCGAACGTTTCCCAACACCCTACGCTGCCGCACCCGCACACCGGGCCGGTTTCCTCAATCGGCATGTGGCCAAACTCGCCCGCCATGTCGTTACGGCCCCGCACAAGCCGTCCATCCACCAGCATTCCCGCGCCAATGCCCTCGGAAACCGATATTGCAATCATGTTCGACACATCGCCGAAGTTGCCGAACCATCGCTCCGCGACGATGCAGGCATTGGCCGCGTTCTCCATTTCAATCGGAGTGTCCAGAACCCTCTGCAGTTCTGCGTAAAGGTCAATCTGGCCCCACGGGGCATTGGGCGAAAAGAGCAGCCGGTGCGTCCTCTGGTCCACGCGCCCTGAAACGCTCACGCCGAGGCCCTGAAACATTCGGTCGCCGTAAGTCGCGCGCAGCGCTCGCGCCGCTCTCGCAATATGCGCAATGACCGTTCTCGCTTCTTCAGCTGTTGAACCAGCCTTGATTTCGAAGTCGACTGCCTCGCGGCCGAGGATCTTCCCGTTGATGTCCACGACGGCCAGATTGGCCTTCCCCGGGCGCAGATCGATGGCCAGCGTTACGTGCCGGTCGTTCAGCGTGACATAGGTGGGCCTGCGGCCACGCGGCAGGCGCCCCAGGCTGCCCGGCACCACCCATTCCTCGTCGATGAGCTGGCCAATGATGACTGACACTGTGCTCGGCTGCAGGCCTGTCAGTCGCGCCAGGTCGGCCCGGCTCACAGGCTGGTGCAGGTGGATCGCGTGGAGCAGGATGTCGCGGTTGATTTCGCGCGCAGTCTCGCTCGAAGCCACAGCACGGTGAGGTCGAGTTGACTTGTCAGTGACGCGCATGATTCTCCGCCTTCTTCATCTGCCGGCCCCCGGGTTGATCGGGCCGCTGATCTTTCCGTCGGTCGATCTACGGGCGCCTGGCCTACAGAGTCCATACTCCCGCAATCACTATATCCGAGGGGGCGCAATTGGATGCACCAAGATTTTCCTGGCGTCGGAGAAGTCCGTGGATTGGAACCAGAAAACAACGCGGCAGCCCCCGAAAGAGCTGCCGCGCCGATCAATCTGAAAAGCAGTTAGAAGTTCAGACGCCCGCTGAATTGCATCTGCCGCGAGCCCGCGTTTGTGCCGAAGGCCGCGACATTGAAAGCGTTGAAGTTGGTGATGTAACCGAACGTCCCGCTACCAACTGTGGTGTTGGGTGCGTTGAGCCACGGATGGTTAAACACGTTGAAGGCTTCAAAGCGAAGCTGGAACTCGCTCTCACGATAGATGTGGAAGTTCTTGACCAAGCTGGCGTTGGTCTGAGTATTCCCGGGTCCGCGGAACTCATTCCGGCCGGTATTCGGAATCGCCGGTGCTGCGGCAGATTCAGTTGGGCTCGAGAAGATGGTCGGGTCAAACCACGCTTTGCCGCCACTTACCGGTGCACTGGCTTTCTGGGCATGGCCACTCAACTGCTTATAGGAACCATTGAGTTGAGCGTACGTGGCGCCAAAGCCGGGAGCAAAGCCTCCAATCGTGTTGCTGTTCGCGTTGACTGAGAACGGGAAGCCGCTGTAATGGCTGAATTGCCCGCTCAACTGCCATCCGCCGATAAGACTCCCTGCAAGGCCATGATTCAGCCACATCTGGCCAGGCCCGAAGGGCAGGCTGTAGACGCCCCACACCTGCAAGTTGTGATGTTCATCAAACCCCGCCGAGCCACGGTTGAAGCGGTACATGGAGGGATAGCTGAACGTGGTGCCCCCCGACCCAGATCCCGCGCCGTTGTCTTCGTAGTCGATGGCGTGCGAGTAGGTATAGACCACGCCCACGGAGGCGTTTTTGCCCGCATTGCGCGTCAACTGCGTCTGCAACCCGTTGTACCCGGAGCTCCAGAGCGGCATGTCAAACGTGATGCCGCCCGTGTTATAGCAAGTGCCCTGCGCGGTGCCCGTTACTGTAGATGCGCACGGCTTTCCGATGTTGATGGTCTCGTTGGCGGTGAAGCTGCACGGCCCGGTATAGCCAGATGTTGGGCTGAACTGTCCATTCGGCATGCAGGGCGAGGACGAAGTCGGGAAGTTTGCGGCGTTGAGATAGTTAATGTTGACCTGCTGGCGGACGAAGTGATCGCCAACATAGCCGACGGTGGCCACAAAGCCTGCCGGCAAAGTCCGCTGCACCACCAGATTCCAGCTTTCGATGTAGCCGCGGCGGAAGTTCTGCGGCACTGTATTGGTCGATCCTGCGACCGGGAGCGATGCGAACCCGGTTGAATAGTTGGGCGCCATCTTTGCGGTATTCGGAATGCCGTAGGTAAGGTTCATAGGCGCGTTGCCGTTTGCGGGATCGACCGCGATGGTGAAGTTCCCGGTTCCTCCGTAGGATGGCGCGAGGTCCTCGGGGAACGAATCGCGGAGATAACGCATGGAATCCGGATCGGTGGTCAGGCCGAAGCCGGTGCGGATCACCGTCTTATCGTTCAGGCGGTAAGCAATGCCCAGCCGGGGTACGATCTGTCCCCAGCCGGCTCCGATGCCTGCACTGCGCGGATTGCCGTTGATGCCGCCCACTTCAACATTGGCAGACTGCGGTAACTGCGGAAGCAGAACCGATGCGCCGGTGTGATCGCGGTACGGCGCCGGATAAACTTCATACCGGATTCCGTAAGTCAGCGTCAGCTTGGGACTCACCGTCCAGGTGTCCTGCGCGTACGCGCCGTGCTCGGTCCAGCGCAGAGCGTTGGGATTGAAGACCTGCGAAGGATCTCCGATCGCCTGGCCGGATCCATTGTTGGGCAATCCCAGCAGGAAGTCGGCAAGCGAGTTGTACCCGTCGATACTGCAGGAAGCAGCCGTTGCCGTCGCTGGAGTGCCGCAGCTCATTCCGCCCTGGAAGGTGAAGCCGCCACGCGGCGTGTTCGGCTGCCCACCACTGGTCGGCTGGAAGTGATTCAGATCGAAGTGATAGTAGGTGTAGCCCGTCTTGAACGCATGGTGCCCATGCAGCCAGCTCAGGTTCACATCGCCCGTGAACTGGTTGTCGCGGAACTCAAAAGGATTCGCGCCCTGGTTGTTGCCCAGGCCGGTAAACGTAGTGAGGTAGAAGCCCGGAATGCCAACATAGTTCGAGCCGACGCCATTGGTTCCCGGAATCTTGAGTGTGTTCAGGCCGTAGTCACCCACCGCGAGATCGAGCGTGGATTGCGCGTAGGTCAACAGGCGTGTCCAGCCGCCATCCGCGTCGATGACCACATTTGAGGAGAAGACATGGCTAAAGCCGAGACCTGCGTTCTGGCCGCGCCCGCCGATATCGCCAACCTGTCCGCCATCGGCCGCGGGACCGCCGGCGCATGCGTTGCTGCCCGTGCAAGGTGTGTTGCCCAGGACCTGCGGATCGACGTCGGTGTACGGCGTGATGCCGTACTTGCCGTAAACCTGCGTGTTTTCGCTGGGAATGTAGGTAATCTTCGAGTCCGACGCATTGCGGCTGTAAGCGACGGTCGACGTTGCCTGATAATCGTTGAGCATCACGCTGCTCAGCTGGCTCGGGGTCGGTGCTGCGATCTTCCCTGAAATGGCCGCCAGATCCTGCATCATGATTCCGCCCGCGAGTGAAATTCTTGAGGCGGGAATGGTGTTGACGTTGCCTCCAGTTTCGCCATACTCGGCGGTAAAAGAGGGCCGGCACTGGTATTGCAGATATCCGTTCGTGTACGAGGTGTCCGGGCTCGGACAGAGCGCGGGGTTAACGGTGCCCTCCCAGCCCGCAGCCTGCGGCTGCGGATCGTAGAGCGTCGCAACGCTGGCAGCTTCGGAGAAGTTGCCCTGGTTCATCTTAGAGTCAGGAACGGTTTCCGGAGCGCTGGCCAACGAGCGCTGCGTAATGCGATCGAAGTTGGTGAAGAAGAACAGCTTCTTCCTGCCGGTCAGGATTTTGGGAATATAGATCGGGCCGCCGATGTTGCCGCCGAATTCCTGGTTAATGTTTTTGGGGATCGTGGGCTGCACCGCCGCAGTGTTGAGGTAAGAGCGCGCATTCAGCGCAGCGTCCTGGTAATACCACCATCCACCTCCATGGAAATCGTGACCACCGCTCTTGGTGGTTACGCGGATAGAGGCGCCGCCGGCCTGGCCCTGTTCAGCATTAAAGTCGTCGGTGGTGACGGTGACGCTTTCGACCGCGTCAGCCGGCGTGACATAGGCGATCAGGTAGGGCAGCCATCCGTAATAGTCTATGGCGCCGTCAACGCGCGTGGTGTTGCCGTTATACGAGGTGCCGTTTACGTTCACCGACAGGGCACGCGAAGGGTTGCCGCCAATCGAGTTCTTTTCCTGCACCTGAGCAGCGCCGGGAATCACTGTGTAGAGTTCCTCGTAATTGCGGCCCTTGGACGAGGTGATAGGCAATTGCGAGATTTCCACCTGGTTGATATCGCTGTCGACCTCGGCCGTTTCGGTCTGCAACTCCGGCGGAGCCTCGTTCACAACCACCTGCGTCGAGACCGACGCTGGTGAAAGGGTCACATCCAGGCGCACCTGCTGGTTGACCAACACTGAGATGTTCTTCTGCGTGAAGCCAGCGAAGCTTCCTGACTGCGCAATGGAGAGAGTATAAGTGCCGGGGAGCACGTCCAGAAGGTTGTATGAACCGTCGCCATTCGCCTTCGTGGTGCGGACTGCGCCAGTGGCCTGATTGACGATTGTCACGGGAAGACTGGGAACCACCGCGCCTGTTTTATCGGAAACGGTTCCGGAGATAGAACCGTAGAGGACTTGTGCCTGAGCGATGCTGCTCATCATGAACAGCGCAAGAAGCGCGATCGTGGCTGCCGCAATTCTGATCGCGTATCCATGGATTTTCGATTCACGTTCTGGCCTGCCTGACATGGTTCCCTCCAAAGGTTTGTTGATGTTGCCAACCGCGTTGCTAAACCGGATGGATTTAGCGAAACCCTTCCGCTCCTTGCAGCCGAGACTGATTGGAGCGCGCGGCGATTCCAAACACACCGAGCCCTGCCTTTATTGGCGATGCGAACTATATGTGCGTTAAAGCACAATTGTCAAGATGAAAGTTGACCACTTTTTTCCCGATAAACGATCGATCTTTGGGGCGAAATTATCCGCAAAAATGGATGCGATGTTGCTCTATTAATTCAATTTTTCATAGCGTTATCGAGCACTCACCCCGCAAATCGCTCGAGCCGCGCCTTTTTCTGCGTTCCTCTGTTCTTCCTTTAGTTTGAACTGCGAAGTTATTCGGCAGAGAATGCGATTACAAGGCGCAGAAAGCCGAAGATTTCCTCTCTCGCCCGTTTGAAGGGTTTCGGATTCCGTCACCCCCGGAATTCTCCGTGGGTTTGTGCTTTTCTCTACCAGCCCCGCTACACTCGAAGTCGGTGAAATATGTTGACCCTCCGATGCGCATCCCGTGTGCTCAATCTCCGGTTCCTTTGTTTCTCTCTTCTCTGTTTCCAATTCGTTCAATCGTCCAAGGCGCAGACACCCGGCCACGACGCCAAATTGCAGCTTGTGATCGTGCTCAGCCGCCACGGTGTACGTTCGCCGCTTAGCGCGCAAGCCGATCTCGACAGGTTTTCGGCGGCGCCCTGGCCAAAGTGGGAAGTCCCGCCCGGCATCCTCACTGCCCATGGCTATCAGCTGATGAAGATTTTTGGCGCATGGGATCGCGTGAAGTTTTCCGGCGAAGGTTTGCTTGCGCCCTCTGGTTGCGCTGACGCCGAGCGCGTCACGATCCTGGCCGACACGGACCAGCGCACGCGCGAAACCGGCAAAGCGCTTGCCGAAGGAATGTTTCCGGGGTGCAAGATTGACGTTCATGCGCGGCCCGAGGGCACGGTCGACCCGCTCTTCCTTCCGCGCAAAGCGGGCGTAGGCCATCCAGATCCTGCAGCCGTCACGGCCGCCGTCGCGGGACGAATCGGCGACAACCCCGCCAACCTCACGGAGACTTATCGTCCGCAGCTAACGGCACTCGATCGCATTCTGTCGGGCTGCGGGCATCTGCCGCCCAACCCTCACCGCACCTCGATCTTCGATATTCCTGCAAGCCTCGCACCCGGAACGGCCGAATCTCCAGTGGCGGCGCGTGGTCCGCTGGTTACCGCTTCAACGCTGATTGAGAATCTGCTTCTTGAATACACGCAAGGCATGAGCGTGGCTGACACCGGTTGGGGATGCGTCGACGGCGCCACACTGCGCTATATCATGCAAGCCAACGTTGCCGCCTGGGACTATAACGATCGCACGCCCGCGTTTGCGCGCACCTACGCCTCCAACCTTCTCGCCCACATTCGCGCCACCATGGAGCAGCGCGTGAAGGAAGCGCCAGTTCCGGGCGCGATTGGAATGCAGGGCGACAGCATGGTCATTCTGGTTGGCCACGATACTGACATTGCGACGATCGCTGGCGCTCTCGGCATCGATTGGATCGCGGACGGACGCGCGAACGATACGCCTCCGGGCGGCGCGTTGGTCTTTGAACTGTGGCGCTCGCCCCGTGCCGGCTCATTCGTGCGCGTCGCATTCACCACGCAAACTCTCGAGCAGATGCGCAATTCTGAGCCGCTGACGACTGCCAATCCGCCCGCTGAATCGCCCATCTTCATTCCTGCGTGCAGCGGTGCGGATCTGTCCTGCACTTGGGACGGCTTCTCCGCTGCCCTGCGTCAGGCCACCGATCCGGCTTACGTGAGCACACTGCCCTAGCGCAGCGGGGATTAATCCAGCCGCGTCAGATACGCGTTACCTTCCACCGGCTGCAGGTGGCGCGCAATCTCTTCGGCCGCGGCGCGGTCGTCGCCCTGCGGCCGGATGCGCACCCAGAAGTTATTTTCTCCGGGAAACTCGATTACGTTCGCGCCCGGATACGCCTCAAGCAACTGCTCTTTTAGCGCGAGCGCGTCTTGCTGGTTGTGGAACGCGCCGATCTGCACGCACCACCGTCCGCCGGTGTTGATCGGCTTGGGCGTCTCGTAGACATCCATGCGCACCAGCGCCATTCCGGCACGGTAAACGCCCACTGCTTTGGCCGAAGCAACAGTGAGATCGAGCATCCGGTCTTCCACAAACGGGCCTCGGTCTGAGATGCGCATGGCATGCGATTCGCCTGTCTTCAAGTTGGTCACCACCACCAGCGATCCCATGGGCAGCGTGCGATGCGCGGCGGTCATCGCATCACTGTCGAAGACCTGCCCATTGGCCGCGCGCCGCCCCTTGTAGGGAGCGGTGTACCACGTCGCATATCCAACCTCGCTGAGAATCGGCCGGTGTGCCGCAACGAACGCGAGATCGTCGTCGCTGATTCCCCCGGGCGGCAACGGCGTTACAGGAATGATTGCCGGTGCCGTCCCCGAGCCTTGCGGCGCAACAGGGCCACGGTGGGCCTCCGGTGTCAGTGCCTGCGGAGGAGCGATTCGCGCCTGATTTTCCTTGTGCCGGCAACCGCTCACGCCCAGCAGGATTGCCACCGCCAGCGCCGCGCCCAGCACGCCGCGCCAAACTACGCTGCGGTCATCTGCATCGGCCTGAGCTCTTATTCTCTGGGGTTCAATTGCGCTCAAGAGCGCGGCTCCCTGTTGGGGTTACTCGCCTCGCTGGGTGGCTGGCCATAGGGTTGATTGGGCGCAGTCTTGTTTTGCTTGTCAAAACGGTCAGCAAGATTGCGCAGCGTGTCAGCGGCGGTGCGCATGGCGACAATCGACTCTCTGCGCACCTGCGGAATCACAGCGTCGTTCACATACGTAATCGCGTGGCGTAGCTCCATCTCGATCAGCTCAATCGCTTCGTCGATCCTCTGGCCCAACGACGGCGGACCGCCCCATCCTGGTGTGCTCATGATCGAAGCCCTTCCTTCACATCTCTAGATAAATGCATTACCTGTCCAAAGTCTGCGCGTCACGGCGAGCCGCGTCAATGCCCTGGCACTCCGAATGGACCGCCAAGATAACTATTGACGCAAACCCATCGCTTTCGCATCATGTGCCTAGCGGTTCCCTCATTTAAGTCGGCGAACGATTGCAGCGACTCTTGCGAAGTCGAATCGTTCACCGTTCGAGGTTCTACCAACATGCCCGGCGGAGTTCTTCATCAAAAGAGGATTGGATGCGGCTCATTGCGATTGCGAGCGCGGGCTCTTCGGATCTTCGCCGTGCAACTTCCGGCATTGGCTGCGGCCTTTTTCATATCTGAATTCGCCTGCGCTCAAACCTTGAACGGCCTCGTTCCGGCAACAAATCAAGCTCCCGTTCTTCCGCCCGCTCCTCAACCACAAAACTCAAACCAACCCACTGCGATCCCGGTCGCTCAAACAACAAATCCTCTGCTCGCGACTCCTCCGTCGCAAAAAGCCGCCCAATCGCCGAGGCCTCTCAATCCCTGCGCTGTGAAGAAT
Organism: uncultured Acidobacteriaceae bacterium; assembly: GCA_963762905.1. Classification (GTDB taxonomy): domain Bacteria; phylum Acidobacteriota; class Terriglobia; order Terriglobales; family Acidobacteriaceae; genus Telmatobacter. The sequence continues at coordinate 286,104 of CAVXMJ010000004.1, forward strand.
GCAGGCGCATCCGTGGCGGCCACCGGCGGCTTGCGCGCTGTCTCCGTACTCGGCGTCGGAGAGACCACCCGCAATGCCGGCGCTGCGCCAGTCGAGTCAACGGTATGCCTCGCACACGCTCCGTTCTTCAACTGGTACGCGCGCTTTGTCACTGGCCCAGCGGTGGTCCGTTTCTCGCCTGAGCAAAAACTCCGCCTTGCGCTCGATAACCTGATCAACCCCTTCAACCTCGCCACCATCTTTGGCGAAGCGGGCATCGAAGTCGCGGCCAACTCGCACACCGCTTACGGTCCTGGCTTTCCCGGCTGGGCCAGATTATCTGGGGTCAATTTCACCCAGGATATGACCGATCAGTTCTTCGGCACTTTCCTGATCCCCTCCATCACGCATACCGATCCCCACTACCATCGCCGTCCCGACCTCAAAATTCCGCGCCGCATTCTGCACTGCATCGATCAAACTTTCTGGCAACGCGATGACAGCGGCGGACATTCCTTCAATTACTCGCAGATCATCGCGCCGATGTTCGACATCGGCATTTCAAATCTATATGTGCCCGATCAGCAGACGCGCTTATCCGCCGATGCCGAACGTTACGGCGTTGGCCTGGCCACTGCGCCCATTGACAATTTCATCACCGAATTCGTGCCTTCGATCGCCAGTCATATCCATACGCATGTCGTCTTCGTCCAGCGCATCATCAACCAGGTTGCCGCCAACCCGCCGTAGTCTCCGTGGCCCGCTCGGCCGGACACTTCCGCCCTCCGGTTCTCCGCAGCCCTCCCCGTTTCCGCGCCGAGTGCCCCTTCCCCGCATGGATTCCCGCGCCGAACTTACCACGCAAATCAGTCGGGCCGCAACTTTCGGGCTTCAGGTGACCTTTTTGTTGAAAACTGCTTCCTACCGCAGAGGAAGATGCTCCGCCGCTGGCAAACGCAATCCGCCTTGCAACCGCCCCCTCAGCCGGTGCGCGGGGCTCTGCTACTTGTATTCGTCCTCTGCCCTGCTCTGCCCTTCCCCGCGTTTCTCGTCGCACAATCTTCCAGCGCCGGGCAGCCTGCCCTCGCCGCAGAATCTTTTTTGCCCGCTGCGCCGGGTCCGCAAGATGTGCCCGCAGCCCCACCGCAAGCGCCATCGCCGCCGCTGGCCCTGGATCCCTGCACGGTGAAAAATACCGGGGCAACCGTGGCCGCCACCGGAACCATGCGGGCGATGGACGTACTGGGTATTACCGAGCGCTCTCCCGCCGCTGCGGCCCTGCCGGTCTTAACGCGGGTCTGCGTGCCGCATCTTCCTATCATTAACTGGTATGCGCGCTTCCTGACCGGCCCTCAGGTCAAGCCGCTTACGCCCCTTGAGAAGGCGCACCTCGCCGTGCACAATCTCATCGACCCTTTCAATCTGATCACCATCGCAGGCATCTCGGCGATCTCTGTCGCCGCCAACTCCCACTCCGCATACGGGCCCGGCATGCGGGGCTATGGCCGCTACGTAGGCGTCAGCTTTACGCAGGATATGACCGGTGAGTTCTTCGGCACGTTCCTCATCCCATCCATCGCCCACCAGGACCCGTACTACCATCGTTTGCCAGACGCCACCATTACCCGCCGCGCTCTCCACTGTGTCGCCCAAATCGCATGGACTGAGGGCGACAACGGGCGCGGCATGGTCAACTACGCAGATCTGGTCGGCTTCGCCATCGACGGCGCCATCTCGAATCTCTATGTTCCGGGCCAGCGCGACAACCTGCCGTCATCTGTTGCTCGCTATTTCATCGGCCTGGGCACTGCGCCCGTGGACAACTTCATCATCGAGTTCCTGCCCGACATCGCCCGCCGCATCCACATCCGGATCGTCATCATCCAGCGCGTCATCAATCAGGTTTCAATCAACTCGCAGCCATAGTCTGGCCGTGGCGCACCGTGCCTCAATGCAGCGGAGTTGCTCGCGCCGCGGCTCTCAGGTCGGGGATCGATTCAGCACCGCAGCTTGGAGAGTGGGTTCTCTGGCCCAAAGAACAAAGCCCGGCCGGGCCCCATCAGGATTGCTCCTCTGGAAGCCTGGCCGAGCACTTTTGGATCGATCTCACTGCACCGTGAGTGTCACGGTCGTGATCGTGGCGCTGGTGCTGCCCGAAGTTCCGGTCACCTTGATGGTGTAGGTTCCGGCTGTGGTGCCAGTGTTCCCACCGCCGCCACCGCTTTTGCCACCGCAGCCCGCAAAGCCAATTGAGGCAACGATCGCCAGCAGAATCATCATCGCGAGCCAGTTGCGCCGCTTGCGCGGGATAGCGAACAAGAGGACAACCGCAAATGCGACGCCCCCAGCCTGCCGCCATGCAGGAAGGACCATAGAACTGGTTGCGGCCGTGGTCGTAACGGTAAGCGTGGAGGTCTGCGCCGTTGTTCCGCTCAACGTCACCGACGGCGGCGAGAGCGAACAGGTTGGTGGATCATTGGCCGCCACGGGAGTAATGGAACAGCTCAGGTTCACCGTTCCGGCAAAGCCGTTTGTGCCAACCACGCTGATGGTCGCCGTATTTCCCGTCGAGGATCCAGGTTGAATCGTTATCGATCCAGGCTGGGAACCGGCGGGAGGACCGAACCCTGGAAGATTGATGACGTATGCCGCCGAGGCGACCGCGCTGTTGCTGTAACCGGCGGCTACCGCGATAGCCTCAACGGTCTCTGACGCCGAAACCGAGATGGGGCTCGAGCTCGAATAAACTGTTGAGCCGGTTGTTGGCGTAGTTCCATTGGTGGTGTAGTAGATTGTCGGGCTCGGCGTTGTGTCGGAGATCGTCACGGATTGCACGGCAGTGTATGTTCCGGCAGCGGGCGAGAACGTCGGCGTGGCCGCCTGAGGCGGCGTGTTCACCACCTGGCTCACCGTATTCGACGAGCCCCCCGTGAAATCCGAGTCGCCGCTGTATGCGGCCGTAATCGAGTCCGTGCCGACCGGCAGAGCCGTGGTTGCCAATGTCGCCATGTTGCTGCTCACCGACGCGCTGCCCAGGCCTGTACTTCCATTGCTGAAAGTCACCGTGCCCGTGGCCGCGCCGCTGAACTGCCCCGAGATAGTCGCGGTGAGCGTCACAGACTGCCCCGCCGCCGAAGGATTGACGGAGGACGCCAATGCCACAGAAGAGCCGGCTTTGTTGACCGTCTGGCTAACCGCGGTCGATGTACTCCCGGCGAAATCGGCATCGCCGCCATAGGACGCTGTGATTGAATCGGTTCCCGTGGGCAGATCTGTGGTTGTCAGGCTGGCTGCGCCGCTCGTCAGTTGCGCCGTTCCCAGTGTGGTCGTACCGCTCAAAAATGTAACGCTCTCGCCATTCGCCGGCGTGCCGCCGGTGGAAGAGACGGTGGCCGTCAAAGTGACAGGTTCCTGATAGACCGATGGATTCGGCGTCGGCACCGGAGTTAGCGTCGTCGTTGTTGCCGTTAACACGGAACTGTCGTAGATGAAGCCGTGCAACATGGAGTTGGAATCCGCGTAGGTTCCTGCAATCATTCCTGAAGCATTGATCGCCAATGCTCCCGTGCCCTCCTCGGCGGCTGTGCCCGCATTCGAGTCGTCAATCGTTGTGATGGTTCCGTTGGCGGCACGAAGATATCCGTGAAACACGTAATTGCCATCCGTGAACAGGCCGACAACCTCGCCCGAAGCGTTGACGGAGTTTCCAATAAGGTTGCCGTAGCTGGCCGTTCCGCTGGGATTGGGGCCGCTTCCGTTGAGGAGTCCGGTGCCTTCGCTCGTTACCGCGCCGACTCTGGCTAGCGCGCCCCTCAATTTCATGAGCGGGCTGTTTGGCCGTTTCGGCTTAACGGAAATCCCGAAGCTCTTGCCCAGTTCGCGGAGCTTGCTATTGAGTCTGGAGCTTGCGGCACTGTGAACCGCATTGGACGTGATTGCGCCAGGGGCGTCGTAGGTCGCGATGGCGCCACCGGCCGGCAGAACAAAGCCATGTACCACATTGTTCGCGTCCGTAAAGGAGCCGAAAATATCGCCAGCGGCGTCGAACGCATCCGGATAAGTTCCCTGGTAGGTGGCCGTGCCCGCGCCCGGAGCGTCAATAGCCGTAATTGTACCGGTCGACGCTTTGCGCACGAAGCCGTGGATCATGTTATTTGTGTCGGTGTATGCGCCGATGACGTCTCCCGCCGCGTCAATGCCCGTAACAACCGTGCCCTGCTCCGATCCGGTACCGGCGTTTGGAGCCTCGAATGTCGAAATGGTTCCGCTGGCGTCTCGTAGAAATCCATGTTCCGCGCCCACTCCGTCGATGTAAAAACCAGCCACCTCGCCGGTCGCATTAATGGCGATGACGTAGGTTCCCGGGTTTATGCTCCCATAGGTTGTCGGCAGGGGTTCTGCATCGAAGGTCGTAATCGTCCCGCCCGCGCTGCGAATAAAGCCGTGAAGAAAAGAGTTCGTGCCCGAAGCAGTCGTGCTGGTAGTTGAGTAGTCTCCGGCAATTTCCCCGGCACCGTTGATACAAAGCGGAAACGTTCCTTCCATCTTGCCGGTGTCTTCTCCGGGAACATCGAGTTGGGTGATCGTCCCAGTCGTCGCGGCGCGCAAAAAGCCATGGATCCGATTGTTCGAGTCCTCGAACATTCCCACAACATCTCCCGCTGTGTCGAAGCCGATAGGAAAGGTTCCGTCGGCTGCTCCTGGCGCGTCGAAGGTCGCGGTTGTCCCACCGGATGGGAGCACAAAGGCATGAGTGTCATCGTTCAAGGTGCGATAAATACCGGCCACGTCCCCTGCCGCATCGATGGCGGTGACGAGGGTTCCCTGGAACTTGCCTGTGCCGGCGCCCGATACATCGATGGTGGTAAAGCCGCTCTGCGCGCTTGCGCCGGCCGAGGCCAGCCCAATCGCGGCTGCCAAAACGAATCCAGCCATCAGCTTGAGCCGGAGATTCGACGTCTGTGTGTCCTTGAGCATGATCTTCTCCCTTACGACTGAAATGTTCGATCCGCTTGATTGAGAAACCTGGTCTGTCATTCTGCCCATTCCGCTTTACGCCCTGAATGCTTCTTGGGCCGATCCTGCCTGGCGACGCTACACTGACCCGCCTGCCAAGCTAACTGTCAGATTTACAAAGAGTTAAATTTTGACGCGGGGCGTTTGTCCGGTTGGAGCTCGGATTTGAAGGATAGCCGTTCCCGACCGGCTTCTTGGGGGGCAAGTCAGGGCGAGCATGAGGGCATCTCGGGGCGCCTCTCATTTGCTTCCTGTTTTTGAAAGGAATCCGCTGGACGTATAATGGCTTCCTTCCTCCGTCCCTGGGCCCACTCCATCCGAACCGAGAAAGCTGTGTTAACCATGGCAACCTTCACGACCAACACGGAACCCGAGCTGGAAAACCATGGCGTGTTGGCGTCCTGGAAAGGGATAGCTGCCTATTTCGGATGTAACGTGCGCACGGCAAAGCGGTGGGAACGAGAGCGCGGGATGCCGGTTCGCCGCGCGCCGGGGAAGAAGAATGGCACAGTCTTCGCTCGTACCTCCGAGCTCGACGCGTGGCTGGAATCGAGGGAAGACAAGCGAATGCTGGATCCCGCCGCGTCGACAGACGGTATTGTTGCTCATCTTGTCGCTGTCGGAGAGAACAACTCGCCATCGGAAGACGTCAGACTGCCCGTGCCAACATCTTCCGAAGAGCATCGGGCAAAGCCGGCTTCGTATCTCCAGTGGCGAGCGTGGGTTCTTGCGGCTTTAGGGCTCCTGGTTTTTGCCACAACCCTGTTCTGGAAGGTGGGGAATCGTCAGACCGCCGCAGCAACCACTTTCTCTCAATCGAACTCGTTGAATGGAAAGCCGCACATCCCCGCTCCCGGCGCCGCAGAGCTTTTTCTTCGCGGGCGGTATTACTGGAACCTTCGCACCGCCGACGGCTTAGCCAAAGCAATTGATTCCTACACGCAAGCGATTGTGACCGATCCGTCTTATGCTGAAGCCTACGCCGGGCTTGCCGAATCCTACGATTTGCTTCCCCAGTTCGGGCAGGCTGATCTGGGCGACTCTCTCAGAAAGGCGGAACTTGCCGCCGACCGCGCCATCGAGCTGAACCCGAATCTTGCTTCGGCCCACACCGCCAAGGCATTCGCCCTCTACTACCGGGATTGGGACATTGCCGGTTCGGATGCCGAATTCCGCAAAGCACTTTCGCTGGACCCCAACTCGGCCCAGGCCCACCAGTGGTATGCCAGCACCCTGCAATGCAGGTCTCAAGGCGCGGAGACGCTTCGGCAGATTGACGAGGCGGTTCAACTGGATCCGACCTCGCCCGCGATCGCCGCCGACGCAGCACTGTTCCAAGCTGACTTTGGCGATTTCAGATCCGGCGTCAAGGCCTTACGGGAGATTGAGCAGACTCAGCCGTCGCTCGCATCTCCTGCCCTGTTTCTCAGGGAGCTCGAATTCGATACAGGCGACTTTCCCGCTTATATTGAGGACGCGCGCCGCTATGCCGCTATCACTCAGGCTCCCGACGATGTTGCAATGGCCAACGCAATCGAACGGGGGTGGGCTCGCGGCGGCAGAACCGGCCTGCTTGAGGCCAGGGCCGAAGCTCTGAAGGCCGCATTCGATCACGGCACAGAAACGGGCTTCTTACTTGGCGAAAACCTGCTGTTGCTCAATCGCCGCCAGGAGGCATTGTTCTACTTCAGGGCCTCACTTGACCGGCACGCCATCCAGCTCATGGCAATAACCGATTACCCGTGGGCGAAAAAGCTGTCGGGCGATCCGGGCTACGCTGCACTCTTCACTCAGATCAGCCACAGGGTGCGCGAGGCTGCTCCCAGCCAACCCGAGCAGGCTCAGGTCGATTTCCAGTTGCCGCAATGACGATCACGCACGATCCGGCGTGCCGGCACTTTGGGCCGTTGAGGCGAACTGGTTGTTGCGCGGTTGGAAAATGAACAAGTCGCCGAGAATGAGTGAGTTAATGAGCAAAGAACGCGCCGGCTGCATTTGGACAGATTGCGTATTGATTCCAAAAGGGTTGTTGGTCGCCAAATCCGCGTAATTTAGTGCATATTTTCGGCGTTTCTGGAGTCGATTTGCTGATTCTAAACGGGTTAGATGGCGAACATTAAGCGAAACGCACTAAATTTTTTTCTTAATTATTTTTTCCCGTTTTTTTACGTTCCCCGGCTGCGTGGAAGAGCCTGCGTTTCCGCACTCGAATGCGGTTGAATCGTCGTCCTCAGCCGGCTCGCCGTGAGAGCAGCTCTGTTTGCTCATGCGGGAATCTCCTTTCATCTATTCATCTATAAGGCTACAGATTTCCGCGAATAAATCGGCAAACTTCAGAGATTTATTTGTGGCGTCGTAGGAGATGGAAGGAGAAGGAGTTAGCTAGAGATCGGACGACTTCTGCTGGTGTGCGGACGCTTGACAGCGGAAAGAGGGCTGTTCGGAGAGGACAGGGAACCATTGCGGTCGTGAGCCGGGTAGTCATTCGCCGGGGGCCACGACTTCGAGAATAACTTTTCAAGTTGGGGTTGCCCCGGAATCCATCCAGTTAACCCTCACTCCGCCAATCACTTGCCCTACCGCCAATCCTCCCCGCTCGCCACCCCCAAATCCCCGTCCAGACGCCATTTCCGCCATTCGCTGCACCCAGCTTGGGTTGACCGGCCTTAAGACATACTCTCGTAATGACTTCTTAGCCTCCGGTTTATTCCATCGAAACCGCTGGCTGCGAGCCGGGCAACGACTTCACTCCCGGCGCCTTCAATCCTTTAAGAGGAGATTTGATCAATGCCCAAAGCCGTCAAGTACGTTGAAAAGGCCGCCGTCTACGCAGCCAAGGGAGCGTGGGTTGTTTTTGAGCGCTTGAACCGCATCAGCCCGAACGCCGGGTTCACGCCCAAGTGGAGCGACAAGCCTCTCCTCAAGAGCTATCAGAAGGAGAAGCCGCCTCTCGGCTGGCCGCGCACTACGGACTCGCTCTGCCCGAAGTGCGTCCCCGAGATTCGCAAGCAGATTCTCGACGGCAAGCTGCCCCACGAAGTTCTGCTCAACGAGAAGGTCGGCGAAATCAAGGCCCAGATCATCGAGCGCGACGGCCAGATCCTGATGGTGAAGGATTGCCCCAAGCACGGCCACTTTGAAGACGTGATGTCAATGGACCCGGCCTTCTTCAAGCATCTTGAAGAGAGCTTCCCCGGCCGCGACATACGCGCCCACGGTGCAGGCGATGAGAAACTGCACAACCACGGCACGTCGACGGTTACGCACGGCCGCGGATCGGTGCTCACCATCGACCTGACCAACCGCTGCAACATGATGTGCGACCCGTGCTTCATGGACGCCAACCAGGTTGGCTTCGTCCACGAGCTTACGTGGGACGAAATTAAGACCATGCTCGACAACGCCATCACCATGAAACCGAAACGTCAGATGAGCGTTCAGTTCAGTGGCGGCGAGCCCACGCTGTCGCCCTACTTCCTTGACGCTGTCGCCTACTCGCGCAAGGTCGGCTACAACTCAGTCCAGGCCGCGTCGAACGGCATTGAATTCGCCAAGTCGAAGGAGCTGTGCCGCGCCGCTGCCGAAGCCGGCCTGCGTTACGTCTACCTCCAATTCGACGGAATCGGCAACGCCGCCAACTCGCACCGCAAGGTCGGCAACCTGTTCGACGTCAAGCTGCAGGCCATCAACAATCTGCACGAAGCCGGCGTCGAAATCGTTCCCGTCACCACCATCGTGAACGGCATCAACAACGAGCAGGTTGGCCGCATCATCGAGTTCGCGCTCGACAATCCCAAGAAGATCAGCTTCCTCTCGTTCCAGCCGGTCAGCTTTACCGGCCGCGACGAAGAGATCACCGACGAGCGCCGCGTGGCCCAGCGCTACACCCTTTCGCACATGGCGCACGACGTAAAGACACAGGTCGGCATGGGCGAGCCGGCGCGCGACTGGTTCCCGATTTCTTTCATGTCCACCTTCTCCGACTGGGCCGATCTGGTGCACGGGCCCACCGCCGAGTGGGGCCAGCTCTCCTGCGGATGCCATCCCAACTGCGGCATCGGCATGGCTGTCATGATCGACAAGGAAACCAAGGAGTCCGCTCCCGTCACCGCCTTCCTCGACATGGGGCAAGTGGCCAAGGATCTGGCCAAGGTGAACGACGCCGCTCGCGGAAAGTTTCTTTCTGTTCTTGGACTGGCTCTTTCGCTGATGCGGAACTACGATCCCTTCCAGGCGCCCACACACTTCAAGATCACCGACATGATGAAGAAGATGGACAAGACCTTCAACGCTACCGGCAAGAACTACGGCAGCGTCAAGGGCGACCGCACCATCGAGGACATCAAGGTTCGCCGCCAGGACCGCTGGAACTTCCTCTTCATCGCGGGCATGTGGTTCCAGGATCTGTTCAACTACGACTTCCGCCGGACCGAGCAGTGCATCATCCCCTACGCCACGCAGGAAGGCGAAATCAGCTTCTGCGCGTACAACACGGGCGTGGGATGGCGCAACATCATTGAAAAAATGCACATGACCGCGACCCTGACCAAGTGGTATGAGGAGCACGGCCGTCACGAGATCTTCGCCGGTGGCAAGAAGGTGGCCATGAACCAGGTGGGCCACGACCTCAACGTCAACATGGAGCACGCCAACGCCGAGGCCAACCACACGCTCGACAACCTGGGCATCGCCAAGAACTCGCGCGAAGAAAAGATTCGCGCGCGCGATGAAAAGATGAAAGTGGATGCCGAGAACGCCAAGATGGCCAAGCTCTACCGCGAACATGTCCTCGGCGAGAAGCCTCTCGAAGGCGG
>CAVXMJ010000005.1:0-25748 GCA_963762905.1 uncultured Acidobacteriaceae bacterium
CGCGCGTTAGACCGAACACGAAAATGAGTGCCCTATTCTAAGATCTCGACGCGAAGCGGAGAGTTTTAGGGTGGGGAGCACGAACCTGACGAAATCCTGACACCCCACGGAGCCCAATGCCCCTGCAAATTCCACCTGGCGCTTTCCGCGCCTATCTCTTCGACTGCGACGGCACTATCGTCGATTCCATGCCTCTCCATTACATCGCTTGGAAACAAGCCCTCGGCGAATGGGGCTGCACTCTCGATGAAGAACTTTTCTACTCCTGGGGCGGCAAGCCTCCGGTCGAAATCGTCGCCGCGTTGAATGAGATGCAGAGTCTCAAAATGCCCGCCGAAGTCGTCGCCGAACGCAAAGAGAGCTTCTACTTTTCGCTTCTCCACGACCTCAAACCGGTTCCCGAGGTGCTTGAGCAAATCGTTGCCCAATTCGGCCAGATTCCCTTTGCCGTCGTCTCCGGTAGTACGCGCGCATCCATCATCAGGTCGCTGACCGCGGTCGGCCTGCTCGACCGCTTCCCCCTCCTCGTCGGTTCCGAGGACTACGAGCGCTCGAAGCCCGCTCCCGATGCGTTCCTCATCGCCGCGGCGCGTCTCGGCGTCGCGCCCAAAGACTGCCTCGTCTTTGAAGACACCGACATGGGCATTCAGGCTGCAACCGCCGCCGGAATGGCATCCGTCCGCATTCCCCAGCCCCGCGAACGCGGCAACGGAACCGGACTGGGAGAGTCTGCGTAAACGGATTTTGAGGAGCGCTTGGCCTTCGATCGCATTTCCTTCCCCCGAAATCGACGAGCCCAAACGCTGGTGCACTCGCCAACTCGCAAACTTGCTGACCTGCCGCACTTGCTGACTTGCCAGCTCGCTGACTCGCTAATACAAAATCACCGCCACGCGGTACGCCGTAAACGATCCCTGCAACCCCTGCGCCGGGCAGCTCCCCACCGCAGCCTGCCGATAATTCCCGCTCGCAAGCTTGTCGCTCAGCTCTTTCGGCAACTCCGTCAAATCCCCGGCCTGCCAGCGCATCACGAAGCGCGGCATCGGGCCGCTCTCTGATCGCGGCATTCCTTCATCCGTCGCGCACGCCGCCCGCGCCAGGGCTGGGTCGCGCAGAATCTCCACGCCGCTTACGCGAATGAGCGAGGCCACGCGCGCTTCTACTTGCGTTGCGCTCAACTGCTCCACGCCCCGCGAATAATCGGCCACCGCGTACAAAACTCCACGAGCGGCCACCACGGCAATGCCCACGCGGTCCACATCCGGGCTCAGCAGGTTTGCGCGGTGCCCGGGTGATTGCATCCACTCTTCGTGAATCGCATCCGCCGACGGCCCGATCGCCACGTTCTCCTCAATCACGCTGAAGTGCGCGCCAGCCTCCGCCGTCCGCGCGGTCAGGTCTTGCTCTCCGCGGTACTGGTGCGAGATCGGCCCTTCCGCCGCCATGCGCTCGCAATGCGCAAGGGCCGCGGCCGCCAGTGCCGGATCCCAATCCAGCCGCCCCACTCCGGCCTGAATGCGAGCCTCATTGGCCAGCGCAAAAACCTGTCGCGCCTCGGCCTGCAGATTACCCGAGCCGGCATACGATCCCTGGGCCGCGATTTGTGCCGCAACCAGCGCCGGAAGCGCGGCGAGAAGAAACGTGCGCAAAGTGATCTTCATATAGGCTTAGACCCGGCGCTCGAGCGCATGTCGCTCTCTTCTTTTCCGGAAGGCTGCTCCGTAGTTCCGGCCATCCGCGATTTTGTTTTCTGCGGGGACAACGGCGCCAAAATCCCGCACAGAAATCTGCCGGCCGGTCACACGTCTAAGACGGGACCGGATCTTCCGGCTCGGCCGCCCCATCGTGAACGGGCCTTCCCTGGTTGAGATCGTTGCGTCGTGCGACCCAGGGGAAAAGAAGAAGTGCCGGCAGGCCCACGACGCTCGTCATCACAAAGAACCACGGCCAGCCCATCTTCAATGACAGCCATCCCCCTGACGAGGCCACCACGGTGCGGCCAAGCAATGTAATCGACGAAAGCAGTGCGTACTGAGTCGCTGTCGCCGTGAATGCGGGCGAGCATAGGCTCGAGATATACGTAATCAGCGCGGTCCCGGCCATGCCGCCCGTGAGGTTCTCGGCGGTGACACATAAAGCCAGATAACCAATGTGATGTCCACCCACGGCCTGCAGGACAAAAAACAGGTTCCCTGCCGATTGCAATATCCCACAGAGAATCAGCGAGCGCAGGATTCCCCATCGCGTCGTCACGATTCCGCCCAGCATCACTCCAGCCACAATGGAGAAAAATCCGAACACTTTCGATGCCGCAGCGATCTCAGGAAGGGAAAATCCCAGCGCTATGTAGAGAGGCGTCGACATCACTCCCGCCATCGCCTCGCCTAACTTGTATCCGAAGATGGCGACGAGAATGACGGGCCAAAGCGGCCGCTGCATGAAATCGCGAAAAGGAACGATCACGGCCCTTGAAATCGCGCCGCGAACGGTGTGCCAGCCAGATTCCGCCGGATGCGAAGTTTGAGGCGGCACCTTCGGTTCCGGAACCAGCAAAAACACCACGAGTCCTACCCCGACAAGCGCAGCCATGGTGGCATAGGCCGCGAACCACCCGGCGTAATTCGCGATCAACAGGCCGCCGGCGCCGGAAACCAGCATGCCGACCCGGTAGCCTGCCTGGACCATGGCTGCTCCGGGCGCCTGCTGATCACCCGTCGTGCTCTCCACGCGCCAGGCGTCGATCACGATGTCCTGGCTCGCCGAAAGAAATGCGACAAGCACTGCGAAGACCGCCATCAGGCGCAGGTTATGCTTCGGATCCGAAGATCCCAGAGCAAGAATTGCGCCGATGAGGAGGATCTGGATGGTGATTCCCCAGCCGCGCCGCCGGCCCAAAGGCAGCGGCGGGGGGACCCGATCCATGATGGGCGCCCATACAAACTTGAATGCGTACGATGTGCCCACCAGGGCTATCGCGCCGATGGCTGCGCGCCGCACGCCGGCGGTCGCCATCCACGCTTGGAGAGTTGAATACGTCAACAGCAGCGGCAAGCCGCTTGAAAAGCCGAGCGCAAGCACCTGGAGCACGCGGGGCTGAGTGTACGCAGCCAGCGCGCGCCGCAAGTCGGTTCGGGTTTGTGCGTGGATGGGTGCGGGGTTTTCGTTCATCTCAATTGGCGCGCGCCTTCTTTCAGCCTACCCCGGCCGGCGCAGCTTATTCTGAAAACGTGAAACTCGGAATCATCTCTGACACTCACGGCCTCCTTCGCCCCGAAGTCTTGCCCGCGCTCGCCGGCGTCGACCGCATCCTCCACTGTGGCGACGTAGGAAGACCTTCGGTCCTTGAAGCTTTGGAGAAGATTGCGCCGGTAACGGCAATTCGCGGCAACGTTGACCGCGAAGGCCCCTGCGCCAGGCTGCCCGAAACCGACGTCGTTCTCATCGAGAACCCTCCGCACGCGAGTCTCTACCTCTACATGCTCCACGACCTCAAGACGCTGCACCTCGATCCAGCGGCAGCCAAGTTCGCCGCCGTCCTCCACGGGCACACTCACGTCCCCAATTACGTCACGAAGAAAGGCGTGCTCTACTTCAACCCCGGCTCCTGCGGCCCGCGCCGCTTCGAGCTGCCGGTAACGATTGGGCTGCTGACGGTGGGGAAAGATGGCAAGCTAACGCCGGAAATAGTTCCGCTCGTCGGGGTCTAGGGAAACGTAGTTTCCAGAAACACGATCACTGTGGCGCAATCGAGGGTCGCACCGAATCATCGCCTGGGACTTGCGGCGGATCGAAGAGTTCCAGCCTGACGTGCCACGTCGTTGATTCATGCGGCTTGAGTGTCACCAGGCCCGTGTCCATGCCCTTCCACTCCGCTCCGAACGCATCCATGTAGTTGTACTGCTCTTCAATCGCGCAGAACGTGTCGCCCTTTGCCGACCAGAGATGCAGTGTGCGAATCTCCGGCGACAGGCCGCGCACGCGGATCGCATAGTTCGCCTTGGGGTCCGCAAGCCACGCGTCAATACTCCGGTTGCTGTCGCCGCTGCCGCCCGTCCGCGTCAATTTTGAAAAGTTAATCGACGTCGAGGCGTCCGGCATCGTCGCGCCCTGCGGCGAACGATAATCTTTCGCGGTTCCCTCCACCGGCTTCAACTCCCCAGTGGGCCGGCCGTCAATCGTGTCGACCACTCCGTATAAGTCCGCCGGCAGGTGCACGCGTGCCTGCGCGCGATCGCCGCTCAGGATGCGAAGAAACGGGTGCCAGCCCATGCCCATTGGTTCCGGCTCGTCGCCCACGTTGGTTGCTGTAACCTCGATATCCACTGCGTCGCCTGTCAACGCGATTCTGAAGTGCACATCGGTCTTCGAAAGCCAATAGCCGTTGAAGTCCCCTGCATGAATCACCGCAGTCAGCGTCTGCCCGTCATGTGTTTTTGCCACATGCAGATCCTCCGCCTTCATCATGTTCAGCAGGCCATGCACGCTGTAGTGGCCGAGATAATCGTTGGGCAGATGAATAGTTTTTCCGCGCCATATCACGTTCACCATACTCTTGTCGGCGGAGAGTTCTCCGCCGGCGCGGCTGGTAAAGGGGATGAGGAACGCGCCGCCAAAAGAATGATTCAGGTTGCCGAAAGCATCGTCGCCCAGCCCGTTCATCTTCTGAGCCGCTTCCTCGAGTGAAGGAGACCGCAACAACTCTGTCTCGCCCTTGCCGGGCAGGTTCGCAGTGATCTGAAAGGTATTCAGCCCACGCCCGGGCAAGAGAGTAATCGACGTGAATTCACGCTTGGCCCCATGCGACGTTGCCTTGCGTTCCAATCGCAGAGGAGGCATTCCTCCAATGAGCGGCGGCGCAGCCGCGGCGGCAGAGAACGACACCATGCAACCAGGCAATACGACGGACGCGCACAGCAGCCGGGACCAGCGAATGTCCATGAACGCAATCTTTGCTTGCCCGGGAGAACAGAGTCAAGCGACGGTTCCATTCGTGCGGGGCTCGCCTCTCTCTCAACTATTGATGTCACGGATTCGGGGTTCGCATTGTTCCCCCTGCATCCGGGGGTTCACCCAGCGGAACACCGTCCGTAAAAAGGCTAACCAGAGTGTGCGTGTCACGTTACGAACAGGGGATGGCGAATGCCCGCCGCAACCCATTGCAAATGATGAAGAAGTCGCGGAATCGAGGCTGAGGCAGGCTCAACACGCCATCGCTACAGGTTACCGTGGGAACGCGCTGACCTACCCCCCGTAATGTGAGGGCTCCTGGTTTTATCTTGCCGATCCGGGCTCTGCATACGATCCTGAAATCGGCAGTTCATCACCGGCCTTTGATCGTCAGAGTGAAACTGCATCGTCGATTTTTGCAGCCTTTCCCCTACTTTTCGGGCTGTTGATTCACTCTATCTTTGGACCTTTTCGGCCGCGTCCAACGGCGCTGCAGCAGCGTGTCCGGTAGAGAGATCGATTCGTGGATGACCAACAAGGCCCAATTCTAGATAAACGAGGTAAATAGATGACACTTACTTCAATGCAGTACATGCCCCTGGCCCGCGCGTATCTTTGCGAAGACTGCCACTGCGTGGGAAATTGCGCAGAGCAGTGCCCGGCTTGCGCCTCCGAGTCCTTGATGGGATTGGCCGGAGTCTTGAATCGCGGACAATCAAAAGAAAAGACTGAATCAGCTTTTCGCGTGAGAGTGAAAGTGATCTCGCATCGGGAGCGTGGCAGGATGATGGAGGACGAGATAGCGTTCCCTGCAGCATGGGAGCGAAACGTCGCAGGGGTTGAAGCGGCTCAGTCCTGGGAAAGCCAGCAAATTGAACGTGCAGCCTCGTAGGGGCGGCGCGAGCGTCGGGCGGATTCCAGGGTTCAGTAGCAGCTTGACAATCCGCTTTCTCTGCCTCGGTTCTCTGTGAACTTCGAGCTACGAACTGTGAACTATTTGAAGATGGCCGGAATAAAATTCTGCTCGTGAATCGGCGGCCGCACATATTTCGACTTCAAGATCGGCGGCAGCTTCAGCGGCTCCGGCGTCAGGTCGCGGTAAGGAATCATCGATAGCAAGTGCCGGATTACATTTAGCCGCGCCGATTTTTTGTTCTCCGCGTTCACCACAAACCAGGGAACCTGCTTGGTGTCCGTCACCGCGAACATCTCGTCCTTGGCACGTGAATAATCCGCCCAGTGCTTGCGCGACTCCAGATCCATCGGGCTCAGTTTCCATCGCTTCGTCGGCTTGTCCATGCGGTCCTGAAAGCGCCGCTCCTGCTCCTCGTCGCTCACGCTGAACCAGTATTTGACGAGCACGATCCCCGATCGCACCAGCATGCGCTCAAACTCCGGGCAGCTCTGCATGAACTCCCCGTACTCCTTGTCCGTGCAAAACCCCATCACATGCTCCACGCCCGCGCGGTTATACCAGCTCCGGTCGAACAGAACCATCTCGCCCGCCGCCGGCAAGTGCGCCACGTAGCGCTGAAAGTACCACTGCGTCTTCTCGCGCTCTGTCGGCGTGGCCAGCGCCGCGATCCGGCATACGCGGGGATTCAGCGATTCCGCGATGCGCTTGATCGCTCCGCCCTTGCCCGCCGCGTCGCGCCCTTCGAACAGCACCACCACGCGCAGCCCTTCATGCCGGATCCACTCCTGGAGCTTCACCAGTTCCACCTGCAGCCGCCTTAGCTCGCGCTCATAAGCGCAGTCTTTGCCCAGCCGGAGCGCCGCGCCGCCATTCACCTTTGCATGGCCGTTCGGATGTCCAGTCGCGCTCCCGTTTGCATGCGCCACACCATTCGGCTTCCCCGCTCCATTCCCCTCACCGTGCTTGTGCTTCTTCTCTTTCTTCCCCATGGTTCCCTCACGCGGCCGCCCGTCTCGCCACATCCCACCTATCGGCAAAATCGCCCTCCGCGATTACCCCAATCACCGGTCGGCCCAAACTTTTCTGCAACACTTTCCGCGGCTCCGTGTTCAAACCTGCAACCGTCGCGCCGCTGCCTAGGGCGGGACATCCAATCCAACGAACGAGGTTTAGAAAAATGACCCCCCGAAAGATCACTACCCTGTTTGCCGCAGCAGTTGCTTTGGCTCTTCCCTTTTTCCTGGCCGCCTGTTCGCACCCGCAGCCGGTCGTTTACGCGCCACCGCCACCGCCTCCGCCCCAATTCAGCCCGGCAGCCCAGCAGGGATATCACGACGGCAATGAAGCTGCTCGCCGCGACATCGCCAAGGGCATGCAGCCCGACGTGCAGCGTCACCCCAGGTTCCGCAATCCGCCCGTCGGTCCGCCCGAGGAGTATCGTCACGGCTTCCGCGCAGGCTACGATCAGACCTTCCGCGGCGGACCTCCGCCTCCGGGCTACTGAGGCTCTGCAGTCCAACCCAGGCGGCGCTTGCCGGTGCCGCCTGTTCTCACTCTCGCAGCAAGCCGGTCCGCGCTCCCCGCGAAATTTTCAGTCAGTTCACTCCTTCACCTTTTCCCGCTTTCACTCCCGCACTCTTTCACGCTCCACGTCCCCCCATTACTGCAAGCGTGTGCCTCAGTAACGTGACGAACAAGGTTCGGCAAACCCGCCGTCGGCCCACGCGCTCCTTTAACGCGCCGATAATCGAAGCTGTGACCGCTCGCAATAATCTCGCTCTCTTAAAGGATTACGCCGTCTATCTTCGCGTGGAAAAAGGACTTCGCCCGCTCACCTGCGAGGCCTATCTCAGCGACTTGCGGATCTTTTCCGAACTCCTTGAAGACCGCAACGCTGTCCTCATCTCCGCAGTGGAGGCCGATGTCTCCGCTTTCCTCGATCACCTCCGTACCCACAACATCGATTCCCGCTCTGCCGCGCGCAAGCTGAGCTGTTTGCGCGGCTTTTACAAGTGGCTTCTTCTCGATCGCCGCATTCATCACGACCCCACCGTCAATATCGAGTCGCCCAAGGCCTGGAAAGTTCTGCCCAAATCTCTGGCCGAGCCTGAAGTCACCGAGATGCTCGAGCGCGCTGCCATGGCGGCCTCACATCCACAGGCGAAGGCCACCGCCCTGCGCGACCGCGCCATTCTCGAGCTTCTCTATGCCGGCGGCCTGCGCGTCTCCGAGGTCACCGGGCTTTCCGTCAGCGATCTCGGCCTCGATTCCGGACGCGCGCAGGTTCGCGGCAAGGGCGACAAGGAGCGCATCGTGCCTCTCGGGCGCTCCGCCATCCAGGCCCTCGAACAGTATTTGCGTGAAGGCCGCCCTCACCTCGATCGCATCAGTTCGGTGCGCAAGAAAAGGCCCGCACCGGGCGACCGTTCGCGTCTCTTTCTTTCCCTGCGCGGCATGCCGCTCACGCGCCAGTGGATCTGGAGCCTGGTCAAGCGCTCCAATCATTCCACCAGCCCGCACGGCCTGCGGCACAGTTGCGCTACGCACATGGTGGAGCACGGCGCTGACCTGCGCAGCGTGCAAATGATGCTAGGCCACGCCGACATTTCGACGACGCAGGTCTACACGCATCTGGCCCTCGGCCGCCTCAAGGCCGTGCATCGCATGCATCATCCGCGCGGCGCGCGGCGCGTGTCCGACTCCACTCCCGATGCCGCTTCACTGCCCATCCCGCGCCTTGGCCCGCAGCTCGTTCAGCCGCGCAACACGAGCGAGGAAACCTCATGACCGCGACAGCCGCGCCACCAGCGCCTTCGCCGACCGATTCCTCAATCGCAACTTCCTTGCCACTAGCCGGTGAAACCGCCGACTCAAAAATCGCATCGCCTAAAATCGCAGAATTAGTTGACGCCTACCTCCACGTTCTCTCCGCTGAGCGCGGCTCATCGGCCCACACTCTTCGCGCTTACCGCCGCGAACTGCATGGTTTCGCCGGCTGGCTCGCCAAACAGCATCCCCGCCTCACCATCGCCCGCATCGAGCACACCCATATTCGTTCTTACCTCGGCACGCTTTACGATCGCGGACTCTCCAAAGCCTCCGCCGCCCGCGCGCTCGCTTCAATCCGCAGTTGGTTCAAATGGCTGGCGCGCAATCACCACATCGAGCAGAACGCAGCTTCGCTCGTCTCCACGCCGCGCCTGCCCAAACATCTGCCGCGCGTGCCCTCCATCGAGCAGCTCAACCGCGCAGTCGACTCGGCGCTTGACGACGCCGCAAGCTGGCCCGCGCGCGACAAGGCCATCCTGGAGATGCTCTATGGCTGCGGCATCCGCAACGCCGAGCTCACGGCACTCAATCTCGATGACATTCAATGGGCCAATGAGGCCATCCTGGTGCGCGGCAAAGGGCAAAAGCAGCGCTACGTTCCGTTGGGCGACATGGCCGCAGAAGCGCTCCGCACCTACATCGCCGAGCGCTCCGCCCGCCTCTCCGCCGAATCGCAGCCAGGAGCACGATCCACAGCCCGCTTTAGCGGGCACGAGAAGATAGCCCCAGGCGCAAGCCTGGGGAAACTTCGCCATCCATCCCAAGAGCCCGCGTCAGCGGGCGAAAGACCCGGCGATTGGCCCGCTCGCGCTGACGACGGACAAAAACTCCAAAAAGCTAGCGATCGCCAAAGGCCCCTGAACACACCCGCCCTCTTTCTCAACCTGCAACTCCGCGGCCTTCAGCGCGGCGGCCAGGCACGGCTCACCACGCGCAGCGTTGGCCGCATCGTCAAGCGCATCGCCATCCTGCGCGGACTTCCTTCTGACGTTCATCCGCACACATTGCGCCACGCCTTCGGAACCCACCTGCTTGAAGAAGGCGCTGACCTGCGCGCCATCCAGGAGCTGCTCGGCCACGAGCGCCTCTCTACCACCCAGCGTTATACCCAGCTCACCACTGCGCAGTTGACCGCCGTCTACGACCGCACCCATCCCCGCGCCAAGTAGCGCACCCGTGCAACAGCAACCGCCCCCTTCACATCAGATAGAACGAGGGCCAAGACCATGACCAATTCTTTAGCTGATAAGCAAGCAGCAGTCGAGGACA
Organism: uncultured Acidobacteriaceae bacterium; assembly: GCA_963762905.1. GTDB lineage: Bacteria > Acidobacteriota > Terriglobia > Terriglobales > Acidobacteriaceae > Telmatobacter. Next base: position 9,962 of record CAVXMJ010000005.1, read on the forward strand.
TTTTCCGCGACGTCAATCGCATCAAGTCCATCGTCACCGACGCGGTAGAAGAGGGCGTTGAAACCGCTCTTCGCGCCGTGAAACAGGGCCGCGATGCAGCCGAAGACGCCGTCCACGACGCTCGTGTCGCGATCAAGCGTAACCCGCTGCAGTCAGCCGGCGTGATCCTTGGCGTCGGCATTCTCCTCGGCGGGATCATCACTTTCCTCGCCTCGCGCCGCGACTGAAACCTCCGCTACGCCGCAGAGATTGAACTCAGACCATTGGCCTGTCGGGCAGCGTTCGCCTTCCGGCCGGCTGATTTACTGCGTCCTAGCCGCTCCAGACCCCTCTGGGGGGGATTTTGGGGGCCTTTGGTTCATAAAATCGACAAAAAACGACGACGGTTTTGAGATAGGTTTGTTGATTATAAAAGAGTTAAGTGGCAAAATATACCCCCGGGGGTATAAAAATCACTCTTCGAGCTCTGGGCCCCGCTTGCCAGGGGGCTTTCCCACCAAAATTCCTGCCGATACTCGCACATAGGACGAGCGAAATTCGAAGCGCGATGCGAGGCGCGATCGAGAGTTCCGCGCGCGATCATCGGGATTCCGGAGGCGCGTTTGTCGTCCATGAAGAATCACCTTCTACTTCAAGGGTAGCGAATTGAGTGAATTAATCGGCAAACTTGGGAAAAATCTTTGGAGGAATGTTTTCAATGGGTTGAGGAGTTTGGACAGGTCGGGGAGGCTTGACAGGTCGAACGACCAGGCTCCAGTTGCAGACCGACGGTTCCCGAGCGACGAGCGATCCGGCGCGGCGGAAAATGCGCGGAATTTGACCCCGGCGCTACGTTGAATAGTCGGCGTTGATGCGGATGTACTCGTGAGTCAGGTCCGTCGTCCAGAACACGCATGATCCCTGCCCCTGGTTGAGCTCAATCGAGATCGAGAACTCACGCTGGGTGATGTAGGCGTGCGCCGCGGCTTCGTCGAATTCCGCGGCTCGTCCGCCGTCGCGGCAAATCTGCAATTTGCCGAAGCGAATGTCGATGCGTGCCGGATCGACCTGAGCGCCGGAGTAGCCGATCGCCGCTGCAAGCCGTCCCCAGTTCGGATCGTTCCCTGCCCAGGCCGTCTTTACGAGGGGAGAATGCGCAATAGCTTTCGCCACGCGCAGCGCGTCGGCATCGCTGGCCGCGCCGCCAATGCGCAGTTCGACCACATGCGTCGCGCCTTCGCCGTCAGCCACAACCTGCCGCGCGAGCGATGTGCACACATCGGTCAGCGCGGCCGCAAACGCGGCGTCGCCTGCGCCAATCTTCACGCCGCTGGCGCCGGAGGCGAGCAGCAGCACCGTGTCGTTCGTCGATGTATCGCCGTCGACCGAAATGCGATTGAAACTGAGCTCAACTGCGGCGCGCAGGTAGCCGTCAAGATCGGCGGGCTCGATCGCCGCATCGGTCAGCACGTAAACGAGCATCGTCGCGTGAGGCACAAGCTGCGGATGGATCATGCCCGAGCCTTTGGCGAAAGCCGCAATGGACACTTTGCGCGGAGCTCCGTCCCTGCCCTTCACATCGAGCCGCGCAAAGGCCACTTTCTCGACCAGATCGGTCGTCAGAATCGCGTGGGCTGCTTCTGAAAAGTGGCTCGGCTCGGAGCCGAGATTCGCGGCCACCTCCGCCAGCACAGCGATCAGTTTCTCTGCGGGCAGCGGAACGCCAATAATTCCGGTTGACGATGGAAACACTTCCTCCGCGCGGCAGCCAAACACTTGCGCTATTGCGGTGCAGGTCGCGTGCGCGGCGCGCAGCCCCGCCTCGCCCGCGGCGCAGTTGGCGTTTCCCGCATTGATGGCGGCCACGCGCACGCGGCCTCCGGTCGCGCTCAAATGCTCCTTGTCGACAATCAGCGGCGCGGCAATCACGCGGTTCGACGTAAACGCGGCAGCCGCACTGGCCGGTGCGTCCGCGACAATCAGGGCAAAGTCAGGCCGTCCGCTGGCCTTCAGGCCGGCTTTCACTGCACCAAATCGGAACCCTTTGGGGAGATCGTTGCTCGAGATATCGCTCATGCGGTCAAATCCCATTTAATCCAGCCCATTTAATCTAGCAGGTGAGGGGCTCACCGGCGTCGACACATGCCAGAGAATGAAATCAATTCGCAAACCTTTCTTGAGATGCGCGCGGTCAATGTCGCTCGCGGCGACCGGGTCGTGCTGCACGACGTGAATCTCAACATCCGCGCGGGTGAACACGTTGCCATCCTTGGGCCGAATGGCTGCGGCAAATCCACGCTCATTCTGGCCATGACCTGCCAGCTCTATCCCATCGTTCAACCAGGAATGCTGGTCCGCATCTTCGGTCGCGAGCGCTGGGATTTGACCGAGTTGCGACGCCACTTTGGCATCGTGTCTGCCGGCCCTTTGGGCGCAGACTTGCCCGGCGAGCGAACTGCGATCACCTCCGGTCTCGATGCAGTGATTTCAGGCTTTTTTTCGGCATCCACGCTGTGGCCCAATCTGCATGTAACCGATGAAATGCGCGAGCGAGCGCACGAGGCTTTGGCGCGCATCGAGGCGGGGCGCCTTGCGCAGCAACTTGTCGGCGCAATGTCCGCCGGGGAAAAGCGGCGCATCCTGATTGCCCGCGCGCTCGTTCACCGCCCGCGGCAACTCCTTCTCGACGAGCCCTCCAACGCGCTCGATCTGGCGGCACAGCGCGAGCTGCGCGAAACGCTGCGCGGGCTGGCCCGCGAAGGCACCGGCCTGGTGATGGTCACGCATCATCTCGGCGACATTTTGCCGGAGATCGAACGCATCATTCTGATGCGCGATGGCCACATCGTTGCCGACGGCGCACGCAAAGACCTTTTGACCGAAGCCCGCCTGAGCGAACTCTTTCATGCCCCGGTGCGCATCGGCCGCGACGCGGAATGGCTGCACAGCTGGTAATGAAGATCAAGATTCCAGAGGAAACAACAATTGGTAAGGTTGGAGACGATGGAGAATGCGATAAAACCCGCTCGCTGGAAGTTGCTCCTTGCCTTTGCGATCATCTATCTCGTCTGGGGATCGACATTCTTCGCCATCCGAGTTGGCGTCAGTGAGCTGCCCCCATTTCTGTTCTGCGCCATGCGATTCCTTGCCGCAGGCCTGCTGGTTTATCTCTGGGCTATCGCGCATGGCGAGCGCGGGCCGACCATGCGGCAGTGGCTATCAGCATTTCTGCTTGCGTTTCTGATCTTCGTCGTCGACTACGGGCTGCTCTTCTGGGCGGAGCAACGCGTTCCTTCGGGAATTGCGGCCGTCATTCTGGCTACCATTCCGGGCTTCATGGCGTTGTCCGAGATTCTTATTCTGCGCACGCAGCGGCTTACCCCGCGGCTCGCTCTCTCGCTTCTTGCGGGATTTGCCGGTGTTGCAGTCCTCGTGAGCCCGTCGCGTTTGCTTGGCAACATCGGCGGCGCCGCGATCGATAAAGCCGGCGCTATCGCGCTCGTCATCGGGGCCATCGGCTGGTCAGTCGCATCGGCGCTGTCGCGCAAATTGCCGCTTCCTTCTTCCAAGGTGATGAGTTCGGGCGCGCAAATGCTGGCTGGCGGAATCATGCTGGCCGCGGTCGCCGGGTTACGGGGTGAAGGTCGCGGGGTTCATTTGTCTGCGATCTCGCCTTCCGCGTGGATTGCATTGCTCTACCTCGTCTTCGCAGGTTCGATTGCAGGCTTTACCGCATATGTCTGGCTGCTGCACCACGAATCCCCTACCAAGGTGGGGACTTACGCATACGTCAATCCCGTCGTTGCTGTCGTGGTGGGGTACTGGCTGGGCGGCGAGCCAATCGGCGTCCGCACGGTTGTCGGCGGTGTGTTCGTCCTGGCGAGCGTTGTCGCAATCACCAGCATGCGTCCAAGGATCAAGCCTGCTGTCGCAGAGGGCGAAGGATAAATGAAGTCGACCGCATGGGCGAAATGCAATTCCGCCCGAATTTAAACGACTGTTCCAGACCTGTGTTACCATTCCGCCAACTGGTCAGCCCCGTCTTTAATGGGGTAGAGGGTCCAAACATCATGCCGATTTCCAGACGAGATTTCATCAAGACAACGGTTGCTGCCGGCGCTGTTGCGAGCATGGGCAACTTGCCGCTCCACGCCGAGCGTAGTTCCGCATCAAGTTTGGTCACGCTGGGCAAGTCCGGCGTCAAAGTTACGCGCCTCGCATTCGGCACAGGCAGCAACAACGGCCATGTGCAGTCCTCGCTGGGGCAAAAGGAATTCAGCAGGCTCATCGCGTACGCGTATGAGCGCGGTGTCCGCTTCTTCGAGACCTCGGAATCCTATACGACGCCGGCGATGCTGGGCGAAGCGCTCAAGCCGTTTCCACGCGACAGTTACCAATTGATGTCAAAGGTGACAACGGACTACGATGGCGATCCGCTGAAAAAACTTGACGATCTTCGCCGCACTTCGCAGACCGATTACTTTGACATCATGCTGCTTCACTGCCAGGAAACTCGCACCTGGCCGTCCGACACTGAGCGCTGGCAGAACGCGATCCTGGAAGCGCAGCATCGCCAGACGATCCGGACTCATGGCGCGTCGGTCCACGGATTGACCGCGTTGCGCCAGGTGCCCGCCACCAAATGGCTTGAAATCGCCATGATCCGCATGAACCACAAGGGCACAAGGATGGACAACGAGAACGACGATTGGAACGCTCCCGGGAACGTCCCTGAAGTGGTTACGCACGTTCAGCAGGTTCGCGCCGAAGGAATGGGCGTGATCAGCATGAAGCTCGTTGGCGAAGGAACCTTTACCGGCCACGCCGACCGCCAGCAGGCCATGCGATTCGCTTTTCGGAACGCGGGCGTCGACTGTGTGACGGTTGGCTACAAGAACACAGCGGAGATCGACGAGGCCATCGACAACGTAAACCTGGCCTTTGCCTGACGTGTTCGTGCCGCGGCTTGATTGAGCCCAGCATTCAGGGCGAAACCAGGATGGCTGACCAAGTGGCTATGGCAAAGCCGGCAAAGTGGTCATGGACACAGTGCCACCGGCCGAGTTGAACTCGCAACAGGAAATGAACGGCTTTCGCGATCCAGATACGACAATAAAACGCAGATCCTTGCCCGGCATGGGCGTGCGCGCGTACGGCGTTGCCGCGATTATGCTGGGCGCGGCTGGTTTTGTTTGGGGCGATTTTGCGACGAACTGGCAGCGAGTCGGGCCCAACGTGCCGTACCGAGAAGCGCTTGCTTATCTCACCGCTGCCTTGGAGACGAGTGCCGGCCTGGCGATGCTTTGGCGGCGAACGGCGCGGGCTGGCGCACTGATACTGACGATTCTCTATTCAATCTTCACCTTGCTCTGGGTCATCCAGGCTTGCTCGATTCCGCTCGTCTATGACGGATGGGGCAACGTTTTCGAAGAACTCTCGCTGGTGATTGGCGGAGCGGTGGCGTACGCATCGCTGGCGCCTTCTGGTTCGCATTTGGCCGGGAAAGCCGGCCTGATCGCGCGGGTTTATGGGATTTGCCCGATTTCCTTTGCCATCGTGCACCTGATCAACCTTGCGGGCGTGGCTACCTGGGTGCCGAAGTGGCTTCCGCCGGGGCAGATGTTCTGGGCCGTCGCTGCGGCCGTCGGTTTTCTCCTGGCTGCTGCGGCGATTTTGTCGGGAATTCAGGCTGGTCTGGCCGCGCGGCTGCTCACCGCGGAAATCATGGGCTTTGAGATTTTTGTATGGGTGCCGAAATTCATCGCCGCGCCCCATGATCATTTCAACTGGGCCGGCAACGCGATCTCGCTGGCCATGGTTGCGGCGATCTGGGTGGTCGCCGATGCTTTCAGCGAAACGCGGAGGGTGCGCGCGAATTCAGGGTTGCAGGTTGTTTGATGGCGCCGGGATAGGGTTGCGCCGCGGAGTCCCTCAGGGGCTAAAGCCCCAATGTTGGTGAGGCTTTCACGGCACGACTAAAGTCGTGCCCTTTCAAGGCCAGCACGAGCAAAGTCGTGGCCTTTCAACCCGGATTGATGCAACCGGTTCCAGGAGGAAACGCAATGAGACATCGTGGCTCGGCGTGGTGGACGGGAGCGGCGTTTGGCACATTGACGGTGATGCTGTTTGGCGGCTGGTTCGCGCTCAAAGGCATGGCCGCAACAGTCGAGCAGAACAATTCCAGGCGGCCGGTACTGGTGGAATTATTCACATCCGAAGGCTGCTCGAGTTGCCCGCCGGCAGATACGCTGTTGACCGATCTCGACACCATGCAGCCAATCCCGGGCGCACAGGTGATTGTGCTGAGCGAGCATGTGACCTATTGGGATCACGAGGGCTGGCGAGATCCGTACTCGCTGGACGAAGTGACTGACCGGCAAAAGTGGTATGACGATGAATTCGGACTGAGCCAGGTGTACACGCCGCAGGCAGTGGTAGACGGCGCTGTGCAGGTACTGGGCAGCGACGCGACGAAATTGGCGCAAGCGATCTCGGCGGCGACGGCCGGCCCAATGGAGAGTCTGACGATTGACAATGCGGCCTGGACAGGGGACGGGGTAAGCTTCGCGATTCACCACGGCGACCTGACGGCCGGCAAATCGAAACAGGAGCTGATAGCGGTGTTGGCTGAGGATGAGACCGAGACATCGGTCAAGAGCGGCGAAAACGCAGGCAAGACGCTGCGCAATGTAGCCGTGGTACGCACGCTCAAGGAGCTGAATTCCACAACGGACGGCGTGGTGACGCTGAAGCTGCCGGGAGAAGACAAACACGCGACCGGGCCGGTACGCCTGGTTGTCTTTGCTGCCGACAAACATAACGGTCACGTGCTGGGAATTGCCGAGCAAACGATCGCGCGATGATTCTGCCGAATGGGGGCGAGCCGGACGGCGCTATTTCAGTTTATTTTCCGCTTGGCGAGAACACGGCCATCTCGATGTTCCACATGCTTGAGAAGTCAGCGCTTGATAAAACATCCAGACTATTTGCAACCATGGCGTTGCTTGGATTGCGGAGCACGATCCGACCTCCGCAAATCAAAATCGGAACTTCATCGGGGCGCACCGCGAACTGATCGAAGAGCCAACGCACCGCAGATTCACGGTCAAGATCAATGTATGTATACCGATAAGCGCTCCGCTCCATGAAAGCCCTAACGCGCACGGTTCCCGGAGACCGGTTGGAGCCTACGAGCAGGGATTCTCCCGCCATGCTCGAATCCGAATACGCCCATCGCAGCAGGTAGGACCTCAAAAACACTTCGCCCAGCGAAGAGTCTGCTTCCGCAATGCGCAAAAGATCGTCTCGCCTGATTTCAAGCAGCCGACTCGGTTCTCTGGTTTTGCCCCTGACGGGGCTAGGATTGCCCAATAACAGATTTACGTCGCCGCTGAATTCGCCGGGCCCATGCGACAGAATCACCGGCTCGCCTTTCTTAAATGCTCGTACGATCTCCAGACCCCCATCGAGAATCACGAAGAGCGGTACATTCGTGTCGCCATGATCGAAGAGAATCTCGTTTCCAGCGGTTGATCGCTCGCTGCCGAACCTGCTCAATAGAGCGATTTCCGCAGGGTTGAGTTTGGGGAACATGAGATTTTTCTTGAGCACTGTCATCTTTGTCTCCGACGGGGAATTCGGGGAATGCGCGCGCAACTGCTCGCAATCAATCATTGCGCGCGGCGGCGCCAGGAAAACATACCCAATGATTTGGATTGGCGCATAGCCACCGAATTAATACGGCTCGAGAGGGGGGAAAGTTCAAAGTGCGAGAATTCTGCGTAGATGCCGGACGGCGGCCGGCATTGCCTCTTCATCGGTGTTGCCGAAACCGAGGATCAAGCCCTGGCGAGCGTGGCCGTTAGACCAGCAATGTGAAAGCGGCCACAGCCACAGGTTTTCCGCCGCCGCTCGAGTGGCAATTTCGCGGTCGCTGCAGGAATCGGGCAGCGTGACCGCCAGGTGCATCCCGGCTTCAGAGCCATGAATCTCAAGGGAGTCGCCAAACTCCGCGCGCAAATTCTCAACCAGCGCAGTCCGCCGCGATCTGTAGAGCGTACGCATTCGGCGGATGTGACGCCCAAAGTGACCTAAAGTCATGAAATCAGTGAGGACTTCCTGGGGCAGATAGGAGGGGAAAATGTCCATGGCGATCCGCACGGATCGGAAGCGGTCCACAAGGTCGGCAGGAATGACCAAATAACCCATACGCACCGAGGGGAAAAGAACCTTGCTGAAGGTTCCTATATAAATGACCCGCGCAGCCGAGTCGAGACCCTGGAGTGAAGGAATGGGCATGCTCTCGAATCGGAATTCGCTATCGTAGTCGTCCTCAATAATCCACGCGGAGGCCTTTCGAGCCCAATCGAGCAGTTGCAGCCGCCTGGAAATGCTCATTGTGGCGCCAAGAGGATATTGGTGCGACGGGGTGACGAAAGCGGCCCGGGCGGTACGTGCGCGCTTGACTCCGGCGGCGACGTTAAGGCCCTCCCCGTCGACAGGAACCGGGACAACACGGCAGCCGGAGCCCAGCAAAATGGATCGCACGAGCGGGTAGCACGGTTCTTCGATCCAAGCGGCGTCCTTGGTGTCGAGTAGAACGCGGGTTGTGATATCCAGAGCCTGTTGCGACCCGGAGACAATCATGATCTGCTCAGGATCGCAACGAACGGCACGAGCGGTGCGCAGGTAAGAACAGATAGCATCGCGGAGCGGCATGAGCCCAAGCGGATCAATTTGGCGAATCGCATGAGCGCGCGGCGCGCGGCTGTGGCGAGCGACAAGCTTTGACCAGGTTTCGAACGGGAAACGTTCCATCGCCGGTTGATGGACTGTGAAGGCGCCCCAACCACACCGCCATGGATCGTCCCTGAATTGAGGAAACCTGGACGAACGCCGCGATACCTGGCGTATTCCGCCGGACTTTGCGACAAAAGCCGCTCCATTCTCATGAAGCGGAACCAGCGTGGAAGACACAAAGGTGCCGGCGCCTTTCCGGCTCCGGAAATATCCCTCGACATGAAGCTGTGAATACGCGTCGAGGACGGGAAAGCGCGAGATCTCCAACTCCGCCGCGAGCGCGCGGCTGGACGGCACCTGTTGCCCGGGGCCGAGCTCTCCGCGCAGGATCGCATCGCGAAATCCGAGGTACACCTGATGATGCAGAGGAGCACCGGCATCGCGGCTGATCCGAATAACAGGGAAGATTCCGGAGGAAACTGTGGCCATCTATAACCCTTACTGGCTGCGAAATTTGATCAGCGAGACTGCTCATTTCGATACCGATTTCGGCAGGCGAGAGTCAACCGCACTCTTCTATGCCAGGTCAGCAAACTTCAAATGGAGTCAATTTAGCGCCGGAATGCTGCTCAATCGGGGAAACCGCAATCTTACCGTTACTGGGTTGGACGAATGGGAATGTGTTTTGTGCTGGTCGGCGCTTGTCAGTGCGGCGGAAATAATCTCTAAATATCAGAACAAGTTGAGGAGTGTTGGGGCAGTAAGGGTCGCGTGTCGCGATTTAACGGTTAAAAATATGCGGGAGGGGCTGTTAACCCCTCCCGCCGATGGTACGGAGTTGCGGTTAGAACGAATACTTGACGTCAAGCTCGATAACACGGGCGTAGGGCAATGCTGACCTTACAGTCATTACGCCAAACGCGTTCGCGCCGGTCGAGCTTTGGTTAAAGTTTGGAGTAATGGCCTTGCTGCCGTAGTCCACGTTGTAGTTGATGGTGTAGTAGTTGCCGTTGGCAAACGTCAGCAAAGAATGGTTGAGCCAGTCGAATGCGCTGACGCGCAGTTGAATCTGCTGCTTCTCGTGCAGGTTGAACGTGCGATAGAGCGCCAGGTCGTTGTCGAAGTACGGTGTCGTGCTCATGTAGGGATACGCGTTGCCACCCTGCGTACCCACAGCCGGAGCGTTGAAGCACTTTCCGTTCAGGACCTGATGCGTTGCCAGGCCGCTGGTGGGGTTGCAGGTCAGGACCGGCTCGATGGGGAAGTTCTCGTCCGTGCCGAAGTACGTTGGATCCCCGATGCTGGTGCTGATCCCCTCAGCCTTTGCTGTAGCCGGCAAACCCGTGTACTGGAGTCCCATGCCGAAGTTCGGGACGCCGTTCCCAAGTTCAGCGGGAATGTAGCCGCCCTTCTGCCAGGTGGAGATGCCGCTGATCGTCCAGCCGCCGCCCAACCCATTCACCAAGCCGCTCCCGGTGTGGAGCGTACCGCTGCTGTAGGTGTACGACGCGTTGAAAACCAGCGGCCGGTCAGTGGCCGTCGGCCCATAGTTTTGCCCAACAACATACGGGTTTTGCTGCAAGCTCGTCGCCAGGTTCTTTGCCCACGTCCCGTTCAAATTGAACGTGAGCCGCCCCGTTGTCTTTGTCCATGAAGCTTGCAGGGCGTTGTAGTTGCCGAAGCCGGTGTTTTCAAGCATGTAGGTTGAGTTGGTGCCGTATACCTGGCCTAACGGATGGTAATCCGCGAGGGTGTTTCCGGTGGCAGTTTCTCCGGCTCCCGTGGGATTCTCCGTCACGTTTTCCGGGTTGGTGGAGACGACGCCGGTCCTTGGATCGGCGGAGAACAAAGCCCCGAGAGGCGTCTTGTTCTGGTTCGCGAGTTCATTAAACGAGCTGCCCTCGATATCCTCGCCGGCATCGAACAACTGGCTGGTGCTGCTGCCCACATACGCGATTTCGAACTGCGTGTTCCAGGGCAGACGCTGGTCGATGGTCAGGTTGTAGGCCTGGGTCATCGGTTGGCCGTAGTCGCTTGGATCCAAGCCAAACTGCCCACCCTGAACGCCGCAAGGTGGAGGACTCGTGGCTGACGGGCAGGCCACGTATTTCAGGCTATGGATATTCTGCATCTGGAGCTCAGTTGATCCAGGCTGGTCATAGCCCAGGACATCCTGAGCAGTTCCCAGGGGCGTGGCCCCGTTGGCGATGGTGTTGACCTGGGTGACGTAGCGATATACGCCCCATCCGCCGCGGAGAACAGTATTTCCATGCCCGAACACATCGTAGGACAGGCCGAAGCGCGCATCCGGATACGCAAAGCGGTTAGGTTGGCCGCTCAGCGGTACGCCGGCGTCGATCGCGTGCCAGTAGTATCCGGGAGCGTATTTGCCGGTATAGTAATCCGACAGAACGCGGTCCGGGTAGAACACAGCAAGTCCAACGTGGTCGCGGTCGTACCAGTGACCCACGTGCTCGATGCGGATGCCAAGCTCCGCGGTCAAGCGACGCGTCGCCTTCCATGAATCGTCAATAAAGGCCGCGGTCGACATCTGAGCTGCATCGCCGATGGGGGCTCCCGCGTTCTCTGAATATCCGTTGGCGAGGCCATTCACGAACTGGGCTACCGAGTTCTGCGGCGAGCCGATGATTCCATTTCCAGAGTTGACCAGGTCAGGATGCTGACCGGCATTGAAGCTCATGATTCCATCTTCGAAGTAACTGAACGAGCTTTGGTAGTTATCCGTGGTCTGCGTGAATGCGCCGATCTTGAGGGTATGCAGTCCCCACACCTTGGTCAGCGTGTCGTTGAACTGCGGAGCTTCCTTCTTCACAGCATACTTTCCAACAGGGTTCTCGAAGATCGAGGCCTGTGAGAAGTCCGGGAAGGTTTCGCTTCCGGCGCTGTTATAGGCGGGAATGTTCGCGGACGGCGTATCAAAGACCTTGCCATAGGAGTAGCCATTCGAGACCCTTGTGGCGGCTGCGGGATTCGGTGTTGTGAACGGGTAGCTGCCGAACGCCCATGCGGCCATGAAGTCGTTGGTCGTGGTGGCGCTGAAGTTATGCACGATGTGGCCGGCCAAAGTCTTGCCGTAGTTGTCTTCGACCTCGCCGCCACCGGGGAACGGGATGGCGTTGCCTGGCGTCCAGTAAAGGTGCGCGCCATTACCCTGCGCGAAACCAGAACTGTATGCCTGCTGGTAGCTGCCATAAATCTTTGTGTTGTCGCCGAGCAGGTAATCCACGCGTACGCGCCAGATCCACCCGTTGTCGACGTTCACAATTGGCTGGTAGTAGTTGTAACCACCGGGGATGTTCGCCGGATTGGCGTTTGCCGCGGGCCAGATCTTGGCCAACGCCGCCGCACCCGGATCGAGGAATCCCGCGGGGAACTTCTGCCCGGCGTCGGTGGTGTAGGTATTGGATCCGCCGGTATACGTTCCGGTCGCGGCCGGTGTCGGCAGCGTGGCCGTTCCCGTTCCATTCGCAAGCACCGTTCCACCTAGATCGCTGCACCAAGAGCCGCCGGGGTAGCCTCCTGGAGGTGCGCCCTGGAAGAATCCCTTGGGGCACAGGGTCGTGTTATCGGTGTTGTCGGTGGAGAAATCACCCTGCATCATCTCCGGTGTGGGGATGTAGGACTCGAGTACGTTCTGGTTGCCCTGGTTCTGCAGCCACCGCTCGTAGCCGCCCCAGAACAGCAGTTTCTTGTGCGTTCCTGGAACCGGTCCGCCAAAGCTGCCGCCGGGGTAGTAGTAGTGCTGCGGTCCCAAGGCAGTGTTGTTGTTCTTCTGTTGCCAGCCATTGGCATTCAACACGTTATTGCGCGCGTTGAAATACGCGTCTGCGTGATAGTTCGCGCTGCCCGAACGGCTGATGGCGCTAACGACCACTGGACCGAACGCCTGGTCGGCGCCGAGGTTCGAGGCCTGCACGCTGACTTCGGCCGTCATTTCAGGATCGACGATGGTCAATGATCCTGCCATGTTACCGATGTCGATCATCTGCGCGCCGTCTTCCAGGGTTCCCTGGCCGCCGCGGTTGACCGCGCCGTTGATGGCGTAGCCGTTGCCAAGTGCGCCTTCGTCGACCGTGACGTTGAGGTCGTTGAACATCGGGGCTGTCTGAGTGAGACCTCCGGATTGTGTCGACGTGCCCGGCAGCACCTTCAGCAGTTCGCTGGTGTCGCGGCCTGCCAAGGCAAGGTTATCGATGTCCTGGGCGGTGAGAACTTCGACTCTCTGGCCGTTCTCAACCGGAATCATCTCTGAATCCGCGGTTACCGTTACTGTCTGTGACTCCGCGCCTACGGTCAGATCGAGGGCGGGGACGGTCTTGACGTCACCGGCGTTCAATACGATGCCGGTAATCTGCTTCGCTTTGAATCCCTTTGCCGACGCCTTGATGTCGTAGGTGCCCGGCGTCAAAGATGGAAACGCATAGAGTCCAGCCCCGTTCGATTGCTCCACGCGGCTTTGCTTCGTTACTTGGTCGGAAAGCGTGACCTGAGCGCCGGGAATGACTCCGCCGGACTGATCTTCTACCGTTCCCGAAAGGGTTGCGGTGACCTGCGCCTTTGAAGTTGCGGGAATGGCAAAGAAGAGGACCGCAAGGCCGAACAGCAGAGTGAACTGCCTCAATCGGTGCGGTAATTCCTCAAAATTGCCCAAAAACCTATTTGCGTGCGCGACGAGTGCGAAATCACCCTGCGCAGGAAAACCAGCCTCTCGAAACATACAAACCTCCTCATGTCTTGTTCTGTCTGGGTCGAAATTGAGCACGTTAATCAAAATGAACTCTGGCTTCGGAGCGCGTGAGCAGTCTGAATCCACCGACGTTCGGCACGTCGCCGCACGCCAAAATCTTGCCCGCTATACTTTCTTCGCCGGTGTACACCGTTAGCCATAGCCACTCAGACATGGAGAGGTCATTACCACTTCAAAAATGGGTGCGCAGAGAACTGTCGCTCAAGAGTTCGCCGAAGGAGGAAAACTGAACCCGGGTTGTTCAACCTCAATTAGATTCAAATCGCGGCGGGGAACGAGACCAACACGAATACGGCACAGTATCGGCACTTGGTTTCGGAAATCTTGGCGGCGGAGACAGAGCGGATTGCGCAGATGCGGGAGGGGTAAGACCGGCGCCAGCCGGCACGAGCAAGACAAGCCTGGGTCAAGACACGGAGACAGATTGCAAATAGGCTATTTAGTTTGCTGTATTTCTTATGGTGGGCCCGGAGGGATTTGAACCCCCAACCAAGGGATTATGAGTCCCCTGCTCTAACCGTTGAGCTACAGGCCCAAAAGTGTTGGTAAATATTGCGGAATGAAAAAAATAGAGACTTCGATCGTCAATTCAGTTTGCACCACCTTTTGCAGCGTGGTCGCCGTTTTTTAGCCCGGATGTCCGTCTGTGCGCCTACCAATGAATCCAGCGTCGAAGGGCAGCGCGACTGAATCACACCACATGGCGGTCACTGCGTCGCAGTCGACGCCAAAGCCCAATATGGGTAGCACTGCAACCTTCCCAAAGTAGCCTTACCCACTGGAACAACTTGTTATTCAACCCATCCATGATCGCATACTCCGTGGCGCGCTACGTACACCCGCGAAGCAGTGAAGCAATCCCACAGCGCGAGTAGAGCATGAGTGGGTGGGTCACGAGCATTAAGGGGCCACACGCGCATAATGGCGCCCTTGAATGTTCGTGACCGTTACCCTCATTCGCCGAAGAACGGGCTGCGTTCAGGAACGATCTACTCCACCGCCGCCAGCAGATGACCCGCTGCCAGATGCGTGACCAGCCCCCGAAAAACTCAACCAGGGAAAACAGGAGTTCTCTCGTAATCTGAACGGGAGGACCTCGGTGAAGAAGAACCGGTACACGGAAGAGCAGATCATTGCGATCCTGAAGCAGCATGAAGCCAACTTCCTGCTCCGATCGCGCCAGCGCCTTCGTTCAAACCGCCCTATCCGACCCGCTCCGCGGCGACTCCTTCTACTCCCCCGGCTTCATCCCGCGGAACAGCTCCGATAGAGCCCTGACGCTATTCGGCCAGCTGCCGAGAACCGACCGGCTTGGACCACTGAATGAATGCATTGGCCTGTTCTCGTCAAGCCGAGAACGCATCGGCGACACTGCTGCGGAAAAGCCGCACGGCGACGCGATTTTCCCAGCGCTGAAAACCAAAAAACTCTATACTTAGGCGCTTTCCCCGGCATGCAGGATTCCGGGCCGCAGAAATGGAATCTCGCCGCGCGGTTAATTCATGCCCCTTTGCAGCAAATGAGATCGCCAGTGAAGCGTCGTGATTTGCTCAAGAGCGCAGCATTCGTGCTTCCAGCAACAGGTTTTCCAGCGGCAGGGTTCGAGGCTCTCGCCCTCGGCCAGAGCGCCGCGCTTCCGCCATCTGGCGGGATCCATCCGGTGGAAGCGGGACAAGGCCGGTTTGGGGAGACGCACTCGCTGGGATACAGCACGATTCTGTTTAAGGCGGTGCCAAGCGAGACCCATGGCGGCCTACTCATGATTGAACACAAGAACCTGATGAAGGGCGGTCCTCCACGGCACTTCCATTTCCACCAGGAAGAGTGGTTCTACGTGATGGAGGGCGAGGTGCTGTTTCAGGTTGGCGACAGCCGGACGACATTGCGTGCGGGGGAATCGATCCTGGGGCCGCGCGGGATTCCGCATGCTTTTTCAGGGGTGGGCGAGAAACCGGCGCACATGTTGATTGCGTTTACACCCGCGGGGAAGATGGAGGAGTTCTTCCGGTATGTGGCGGTGCCGAACGGGCCGAAGATGGACGCGGAAGTATTTGCGCGGTACGAGATGCAATATGTTGGGCCACCGCTAGTGGCGTAGTTGACTGCTATGCCGCAGGATGTCGCGCGTGCATGCCTTCCCGTCAAATCGACTTTGGAAATCGTGGAACTCGGTGCGGCCGAGTTCCGTGGCCACCGTGCCCGGGCCTGGTTTCTGCCTCTGGTGCCAGAGCACGACGCCGGCGCCACCCTCCTCCCGGCATGACTGAAGCTCGGACAATGAACATCCCATTCTCGGCGAGC
>CAVXMJ010000006.1:0-44482 GCA_963762905.1 uncultured Acidobacteriaceae bacterium
AGGCCATGCGCGCCATCATGAGCGGCCCATCCACGGCCAAAATCCTTCTTCTCACCTCGACCATCACCACGCAGCAGATTATCGAGGCACTTCAGATCGGTGCGCGTGGCATCGTGCTCAAAGATGCTCTCGCCAGTCACCTGCAAACTGCCATCCGCACCGTCCATGCCGGCGATTATTGGATCGGCGGCAAGCGCGTCGTCAATCTGGTCTCTGCTCTGCACGAGCTCATGCAGCAGGCCGCCGTACCGCAGCGCAAAACCTACGGCCTCACTCCGCGCGAGCTTGAGGTAGTCGGCTGCATCGTCGAAGGCTGCAGCAATCGCGACATCGCCAAGCAATTCTCGCTCAGCGAAGAAACCGTGAAGCGCCATCTTTCGAATATCTTCGATAAGACGGGCGTTTCCACGCGCCTGGAGCTGGCTCTCTTCGCCATCGCGCACCATTTGATCGCGCCACAGTAGTTGGATTCGCCGCGTCGCGCTATTCTGTCATTGCCAATCCGATTGGATTGCACGCGGGAGCGCGCATGGGAGAGCTAAGCAGAATCGGCATTGCCCTCGATTCCGAGCTGTTGAAGCGGTTCGACCATTCCATTGAAAAGAGCGGATACACCAATCGCTCCGAAGCTTTTCGCGACCTGATTCGCGACCGGCTGGTGCGGGAGCAAACGGCCACGCCCGATGCCACCGTCGTCGGCACCGTCACCCTCATCTTCAACCATCACGCCTTCGGGATCACCGAAAAGCTGACTGAAGCGCAACACGCACACCACGACCTTGTTGTCTCAACGAGCCACGCGCATCTGGATCACGATTCCTGCCTTGAAGTGTTGATCGTCCACGGCAAAGCCGGCCGCGTGCAGCAGTTTGCCGACCTGATCATTGGTCTCAAAGGCGTCGAGCATGGCCGCCTGGTGATGAGCGTGCCCACGCATGCGCTCGATTCAAGGCCCAGCCATTCGCACGAACATCCGCACAAACACTGACTGTGCGAGTCACGGAATCCCTGTGTCAAAAGGTTTTTTCCAGCCGGACTCGCACCTCAAACGGCTCAGCCGGGTGCGATACGTTGGTGAATGCCGCCGGGCCCGTTGGAGCAATTCGGGAGACATAGGCGTAAGTAATGTCATCATTGCGGCGGTCCAGCAAATTCAAGAACTCTGCTGAAACGCGCCACCTCTCGGCAATTTGGTAACCGGCCCCTGCATTGACCAATAGTGTCGCCCTTGAGCGATTGATTCCGTCAGACGTCAAATCTCGCGGGCCAAAATAGCGCAGCCGCATAGTCGATGTAAAGCCTTTGTAGTCGTGCAGAGTCACGCCCGATGAGACTACGACCTTCACCGCTTCTGGAACCAGCTTGCCCCCCGGGCCTTGTTCGGGATATTGTCCGCCACCTCGGTTGGTGTACGCTGCGTCGTCCGGATCGATTCGGGTAAATTGAGCGCGGGAGTCCGCGATGTCTAAATCAACAGCCCAATGATCGGTTGGCGCGTAATAGTTTGCCCATTCAATGCCGTAGCGGTTGCTCGATTGGTCCGAAGCTGACGTGCCGCCGGTGTCGCCATCCTGCTGCAGTTCGGAATTACTCCGCAGATACCAGAGCGAGAAGGTGCTTTGCAGATGTGAAACGCCGGTGGTGCGCATTCCGAACTCTCCGCCTTTGAGTTGTACCAGGGGCGAAATGGGCGTGGCGGATGTTGGGAATGGATTGTCCGGCGAAATCGGTTCCTCGTGCTGTGTTGCTCCGCGCACGTCGTTGGAGTGAAAGCTGAAACCGCCTTGAGCGTAGAGCTCGGTACGAGCCCACGGTCCAAAGATCAAGCTCAATTTCGGCTGTGGCAGAAATTTGGTTGCAGAGCCGGAATTAAGCAGGCCAAAATCGACCGGGGACCCAAGGGATGGAATGTTGGAAACGTAGGTGGGGGTTAAACTTGTGTTGATATATTTCGCGTCGTCGCCGCGCACGGCCAGAACTGAGCGGAGCTTTTCCGCCCACTGGATCTTGTTTTCTGCGTAGAAACCCACCAGCGTGTCCGTGAATCGGTTCAAAGACGTGGCTGCGGGCAAGATTGCGGTTAAATTCGGATTCGTAGTGCACACGTCGATGGGGTCATCATTGCAGGCGTTGATGTCGTCCTTGTTTGTGCGCGCGCGGTCTTGAGTCCGGAAAAGGCCATTGTGGACCCAGTCGTTACGAACCTGCAGGCCGAATGTATTCTCCACCGCGCGGCCAAGCCATTGGCCGTAGATTGAGTGGCGTGCATCAAGTCCCGCAACCCATCGCCTGTCTTGTTGTTCAAACTGGTCGCCCTTTTGCGGGTCAATCAGGTAGTAAGTGAAGTTGGAGAACAGATTGAGATCGTAATAGAATCCGTAGACCGTGATTTCGGTCCGAGAATTCGCTGTCTGGCGATGCCATTCGCCCTGCAAGCTGTAACGTTGTGAATGGCCGCCGTCTGTCGGGTCCATTGTGCCAAAGTAACCGACCAGCGATTGGGCGTTTACCGGGATTTGATCGCTGGAGTGCCATGTTCCTCGGTAACCGCGGGCCGTGATGCTGAATCCATCGGCGTCCACACCGCGGCTGTAGGTCACGAGGCCGTTGTATTTGTAATAGTTGTCTGGGTGCGTCCATGGGCCGTTATCGTGATACGCCTCTCCGCCGTACAGCAGATTGCCCGCGCCCAGCTTTCGCGACACGCCGAAAACCATCCTCCCGTAGCCTTCCTGGCCGCCTTCGACCTTGAAGAAATTCTGAGGCAGCGTCTTGAAAAACTGCAAATGGGCCGATCCAGCCCCGCCAAAGTTGCCGACGTCGGCATAGTAGGGACCTTTCTCGAAATTCACCCGTTTCACAAACTCCGGGATCACGGTGTTCATGTCAGCGTAGCCCTCGCCGTGCGCGTGCGACGGCAGGTTTAGCGGCATATCGTCGAGGAAAATGGCGAAATCTGTGCCGTGATCGAGATTGAATCCGCGAAGAAAGTATTGGTTGGCTTTTCCGCCGCCCGCATGTTGTGTGATGATGACGCCGGGCACAGTCTCCAGAACTTCTCCCGAACGAAGAATCGGACGATCCTGAAGTTCGACTGCACCCACCGATCCCTGAGTCGAGGAACTGGCAATCCCGACGAGATCATCCTCCCGGCCCTGCACGTTGACGGTGGTGCTCACGGCACCCACAATCAGGACGATGCGCAGCGAGACAGGGGCCCCGGCAGTCTCTATGGCAACGGGTATTTCCTTAGCTTCAAAATCTGGATTCGATACGACGAGCCGATAATTACCTGCGGCGAGTCCAGAAAACTGGAAGTCTCCATTCACGTCAGAATGTACCGTTCTTAGAACAGTTCCGGTTGCCGTCAGAACACGCACGTCTGCCCCCGCAATCACGGCCCCGGACGTGTCAACGACAGTTCCAGATAGCGGATGTGCATTGCCTGAAACGGCGGCGAGTGAAGGCGCCAGCGATCCGGTCAGCACCGCCAGCACGCACAGCCTCCGGATTTTCGCTTTTCTCCCACGCATATAAGCAAGCTATTTGCGGGCTCGTACAATCGCCTGTGCTCTTTGTCACACGATTTTTAAATTCGTGCTACCTCGTTGTCTGGTTTGGAGATGCAAGGGTGTGGAGGGCACTCTAATTTGGTTTTTGGCTATAAACTACTGCGCCTGAGCCTATCGCCGCCCTGCCCTGGGCTTCCGCTTTCCCAATGCGGGTAGCGACCCGCTGGGAAAGTCACTCGACCGTCGCACAACAAGCCGCGTCGCGATCGGCCATTCCTTCTGCGAGGATTGCGGATGATCCGGCTCAATGCCGGCGCGCAACGCCTGCACTGCCGCTTCGGCGAGGTCCTTGCACGACATTCGTACTGTGGTCAAAGGCGGCAACATGAACTGCGCCAGACGAATGTCGTCGAATCCCACTACCGAGATGTCGGCGGGCACCTTGTGCGTGGTCTCGTCGAGTGCATGCAGGACGCCGATTGCGGTCATGTCGTTGGAGCAGATCACCGCGGTGGGAAGCTCCGCTTGCGCCATCAGCCGCTCCATCGCTGCCTTGCCTCCCTCCATCGTGTGATCGCCTTCGGCGATATATCCGCCGGGTACACCGAGTCCCAACTGGGACATTGATTTGCGGAACGCATCGCGGCGTGTCATCGCGGTGCGCATCCGCAAGGGTCCGCTGATGAATCCAATCTTGCGATGGCCCAGTGCCGCCAGATGCTGGACCGCCTCGCGGATTCCTTCGCCGTAATTCACCTTCAGTACGCGCACGTTGGGCAATTCAGGTCCTGCATCGGCAAAGACCAGAGGAAACTCATGCTCCACCAGTTTCTGCACCTGCGCCTCTTCAATGCCGAAGGTCATCACGGCCACTCCGTCAACATTGCGTTGCAGCATGCGGCGAATCAGAGCCTCGGTGCGCGCGACATCGTAGTTTGTCGATCCGATCATGACCTCATAACCTTGCGCCACGGCCAGGTTCTCGAACTGCTGCACCAGCTCAGGGAAGAATGGATTGGTGATTTCCGAAACGATCAGGCCCAGAATGCGGCTGCGCCCCGAGACCAGCGCTCTTGCCTGAGTGTTCGGCAGGTAACCCACTTCCTCGACCGCCTTCCAAACTCTCTTCGCCAGGTCGGGATCGACGGTGGAGATGTGGTTCACCACGCGCGACACGGTGGCGATGGAGACGCGCGCACGCCTGGCCACGTCGTGAATGCTCGCGGACGCGTGGCGGCGATTCTTACGAGTTTTCCCGGGTCGGCTCATAGGCAAGGGAATTGTAACCTTTTCCAGGTTTTTCTCGCGCGCTCCGAGCTTGAAGATCGCGAGAACGCGCCTGATTTTCTTCATGTTTGTCTACTGAGCGCCGGCTTTGCACTCCATCAAGAGGGAAGAAAGCGATTTTAAGAAAGTGTTTACCCGGGATATCGTTCGCGCCAGATACTCGGAGTTCCTTGACTCGCGCCAGATTCAGATCAGGGGTGATTCTGCGCCCCGGCAACGACTTCGAGCCCATGGCGCAACAAAGTCAAAATAGCCTCCAGGCTCTCCGATGCGCCGCGTTTACTGCCGGGCAGATTGACGATCAGCGTTGTTCCGCTCATGCCCGCCACGCCACGCGAAAGCCACGCGTAGGGATTCCGCTCGGCGCCCTTAGCGCGCATTGCCTCGGCCAGTCCCGGTGCTTCGCGATCCACCACTCTCCGCGTCGCTTCCGGCGTCCGGTCGCGAGGGCCAAGACCGCTTCCGCCCACGGTCAGCACCAGCTTCGCGTCCTTCTGCACGAATTCTTCGAGTGCCGCCACGATCGCGTCCTCATCGTCGCTCAGAAGCGCCGTCCGAACCTCTGCCTGCGGCCACTCGCGCCTGAGCAGTTCCGCCACCGCGGGGCCCGCGGTATCGGCCATCAGTCCCTGCGAGCAGCGATCGGATATGGTGATGACCGCAATCAGCATGCCATGATTCTATTTCCTGACCGTCCCGCGCAGCCGCGGAGAGGATGCGACCAAGTGATTTAAATCACATTCCCCCGTGCGCTCCGGCACATCCCGGCCTTTTGCCCGGTGACACGCTTGCGGGTGTGAGGTGTTCGCCATGCGGGATTCCGATATCGGCCGCTGGACGCATCCGGCCACGATTCTTGTCGCCACAGACTTAAGCGATCTGGACCATCTCATGCCGTTTGCCCTGGGGCAGGCGGCCGAAACCGGTGCCCGGCTGATTGTTTTCCATGTTCTTCCTGCTTCAGTAGCGGTCATCGCCGCCGATGCCTCCGGAATGCCTTACTACGACACGACCAGTGCGCTGGAAACCGCGCAAGAGATGCTGCGGCCATGGTGCGAAGTGGCTGCCAGGCGGGGGATTCGCTGCGAAGGGCTGGTGCGCGAGGGCCAACCCACACAACAGATTGCAGCCGCTGCCCGCCAATTTCAGGCGGACCGCGTGCTGCTGGGGACACGGAGCCGGGGCAGGCTGGGAAAATTGCTCCTTGGCTCTGTTGCAGAACAAGTGCTGCGCTCGGTCTACCTCCCGGTCATGACCGTGGGACCCGAGGCTCATCTCCCGGTGGCAAGCAGCGAGGAGCGTGTCGTCCTGCATGCCACCACACTTCGAGAGACCTCTCGCCCGAGCGCAGCGCTTGCCTGCCAGGAGGCTGCCACTCGAAATGCCAAGCTGGTGTTGCTCCATGTGCTTCCGCCCATCGAAGTGATGCAGCGCAAGGGCATGCCCATCGGTCTGGAATCGAAGGCCATGGTCGAGTTGCGCTTACTCGCCGAGGAAACCGGGTCCGGTTGCTGCTCCGTTGTCGAGCCTGTCGTCGCTCACGGCAATGCATTCATCGAGATTCTTGCGTTGGCCGCGGCGCGCCACGCCAGTCTGATTGTTCTCGGAGCGACCCGTCGCCAGGCATTCGAGCACCTGGCGCGCGAACGCACCATTTATCGCGTGCTCTCCCACGCCCGCTGCCCCGTACTCACGCTCCGCGAGCCGCAGGCGATGCTGGAAGGACCGAGGGCCGAGGCAACGGACGCCCATGCCGAGCCGCCGGTTCTACGCCGTTGATCAGCAGACAGCTCTCCCAAGCAAAAGTTGCGGCTGCTCGGCAGGTAGACGTGTCTTGTGGAATCCGATCAGGCGAAGGTCTTCAGGCGCTTCAGGCACTTGTCCTGCAGGTAGTGCAGCTGGCGTAAACGCGCGAGGCCCTCGGCATTAGGGCCATCGGCCTGGGAAGCAACAACCTCCGCCGCCAATTCATGAACCTGCCGATGCAGAGATTCTATGGCCAGCACTGCGGAATCGGTGCTGCGCGATGATCGCTTTTCGTCTTCGAGCCACAAGCCTATGCGGCATACGCTGGCATCGAGTGACGGCGGGACGGCGCGCTTGCCTTGCAGGCTTGCTTCCAACGCTCCCAGCCATGCGCGATGCTCTACGGCGGCGAGCAGTACCGGCCGGTTCTCCGCGCGGACCACCGGCACTTCAGACCAGCGCGGATCGGGCCGCCATGCTGCCGCCCAGGCCCGTAATTCCCGCGCCGGCATGGAGGCGGCAATGCCGAAACCCTGGGCCAGATCGCATCCCATTTGCAGCAGCATCAAGCCGTGTTCCGCGGTCTCCACGCCCTCCGCGATCACTTGCCGGTGAAACGCCGCCGCCAATCCCAGCACTCCCTCCAGGATCGTCAGGTTTTCCGGCTCTTCAAGCATGTCTCGCACAAAGCTCTGGTCAATCTTCAGAACATTGGCGGGCAGGCGTTTCAGGTAGGTGAGCGAAGAGTAGCCGGTACCGAAATCGTCTAGTCCGATGGCCACTCCGACCTCCCGGCAAGTCGACAGAAGCTGGGAAGTTCGCACCACATCCTGCACTGCGCTGGTCTCCACCACTTCCAATTCCAGGTCCGCGGGCTTTACACGGGGATGCGCTGCGAGGTGTGCGCGGAGCCGGTCTGCAAAATCCGGCGATTGCAGCTCGAGTGCGCTTACGTTGATGCTCACGGGGAGCTCGAAGCCCTCGGCCAGCCACGATTCCATTTGCGTCAGCGCAGTCTCCATCACCCACTCGCCGATTTCAATGACTAGAGGGTGGTCTTCAATCACCGGAAGAAACATACCCGGCGGCAGCAGTCCGCGCTCCGGATGTTGCCAGCGAATCAAGGCTTCGGCACCGATCACCTTGCCAGTTCGCATGTTCACTTTGGGCTGGTAAAAGAGGACGAATTGCCGGGCCGCCAGGGCCTGGCGAATATGCTCGATATTCTCGTGACGCCCGCGAACGATCTGGTCCTGGCTGGGATCGAACATGCGGAAGCAGTTGCGACCCGCAAGCTTAGCCTGGTACATCGCCTGTCCCGCCTGGCGCAGCAGCACATCAGCGTCCACATCTTCATCCTGTGGATAGAAAGCCACGCCCGCGCTGGCCGAAACGCGCAGCATAACCTCGCCGATCTGTGCCTCCTCGCCGGCGGCCCCAAGCAATCGGTTCAGCGTTGCAAAGCACGCGCTGTTGTCTTCGAGATCCAGGATCACCGCAGCGAACTCATCTCCGCCCAGCCGGGCCAGCGTATCACCTTCTCGCAGGGCTCGTTTCATCCTGAACGCCAGTGCCGTCAGTAGACCGTCTCCTGTTGCGTGGCCATAGCGGTCGTTGATGGCCTTGAATCCGTCGACATCGAAACAGGCTACGGCCAGCAATCCCTTCTTCCAGTGCGTATGTGCCATGGCCTGGCGCAGCCGGTCTCCGAACAGCACCCGGTTCGGAAGCCCGGTGAGCGCATCGTAGCGCGCGATGTGCTCCAACCGCTGTTCCTTTTCCTTCAATTCCGTAATGTCCGTGAACAGGCCCACATATTGCTCCACTCCGCCCACGGCATTGTGGATGGCATTGATGGTGAGCATCTCCGGATAAATGTCTCCACCCTTGGTACGGTTCCACACCTCCCCTGACCAATGCCCGTCGCGATTGAGCGAGTTCCACATGTTCTCGTAGAACTCCCCGCTGTGCAGGCCCGACTGAAGCACGCGCGGATTGAGCCCCAGAACCTCTTTCCGCGAGTACCCAGTGATCCGGGTAAAGGCGTCGTTCACTTCAAGAATCTTCCCCTCGCGATCGGTAATGGTGATGCCCTCGCGCGCCCCTGTAAACACCGTGGCGCCCAGGCGCAGCCGCTCTTCCACCGCCTTTCGCTCGGTCACGTCTTCGGCGAACAGGACGATTCCGCCCACGGAACCGTCGCCGGCCCTCCAAGGGATAACCTCCCATCGGCTCCATTCCACCGTCCCATCGGCGCGATTGAATCGGTCTTCGTCGGCGTGGACCCGCTCTCCTGCCAGTCCGCGCCGGTGCGCATCCTTCCACAGTTCGGGCATGTCCGGGACCATCTCGTAATGCGATCTCCCGATGATCTCGCTCTCCACCAGGTGATAGGCCTCAAGCCACTTCCGGCTGACAGATATGTAATGCATTTCGCGGTCGAACATCGCCAGCGCCACAGGCGCGTGCTTGATGAAAATCTCCAGCAATTCTTTGCTTTCGCGCAGAGTCTCCTGCACCTGCCTGGCCGCGGTGATGTCCTGGATGGTGCCGGGCATTCTCACCGCGCGCCCTTCACCGTCGTATTCCAGCCGTCCCAGGCCGTGCACCCAGCGCACCGCACCGTCGGTCCTGCGAACAATCCGATATTCTCTGTCGAACGCCTTGCCCTGGCCGAGCACCTCATTCTTGAAATAACCCAGCATCGACGGCCGATCGTCGGGATGGATCAGGGCGGCCCATCCATCGACGTTCCGTTCGAACTCCTTATTGATTCCGAAGATCTCGTCCATGACATCGGAAGTGGTCCATGTTCCAGAATCGATATCCAGCGAATAGCTGCCCAGTCCGCCGATCCTCTGCGCCTCCCGAAGCGACTCCTCGCTCTCGCGGAGCGCAGTATCCGCGCGCTTGCGTTCGGTAATGTCCTGAGCTGTGCCGCGGAAGAATTTAGGCTTTCCGCTCTCATCGAATTCCACCCTTCCCAGGCCGTGTATCCATCGCACCTCACCATCGGAGTGGCGAAGAATGCGATACTCTCCATCGAACGGCGCTCCCTTGCCCAGAACCTCTTCCGCGAAATAGGCGGTCAACCTCTTGCGATCGCCGGGATGGACCAGCGCAAACCATCCCTCGTGCGTGCGCTCGAATTCATCGTCGATTCCAAGCAACTGGTTCAGCACCGCCGAGCTCGTCCAACGTCCGGCGCCGATCTCCACGCAATAACTGCCCAGCCCCGCAATCCTTTGCGCCTCCTTGAGCGATTCCTCGTTCTCGCGCAGCGCTGTTTCCGCGCGCTTGCGCTCGGTGATGTCCTCGGTGAAGATGATGAATCCTCCCACCTGGCCGTCGGTGCCGAGCCACGGACGAATCTGGCGGTTCATTCGTTGCACGCGGCCGTCCTCCCGCGGAAGGCAATATTCGGCGGCCAGCACAACATCGCCCTCGAGTGCACGGAGGTGTTGCTCCCTCCAGTCCGCGGGAATTTCAGGAAAGATTTCGTAGTGGGATCGCCCGATCAGATCGCGCCCAATGAGATCGTGGATCTCTAGCCATTTGCGGTTTACCGCAACGTAGTGCATTTCGCGGTCGAGCATGGCGAGACCCACCGGCGCATGCTCGATGAATAAACGCAACAGATCCTGGCTCTCCCTCAGCTTCAGCCGCGCTTCAACTTCCGGCGTAATGTCCGGAGCGATACCAAAGATGCCGGCAACCGCGCCGTTCGGCCCGCTGACCGGATACTTGCGGTCGTCGATCCAGTGTTTCGATCCGTCTTGCCCCGTCAGTTGGTGAATCCAATTCACGCGGGAGTTTTCGAGCATCGCCTGGTTTTCGAGCTGGTACGACCGATCGGCGATCTCTTCCGGATATATGTCGTAATCTGTCTTTCCCGCAAGTTCGCCGGGGTCCTTGGCCGTTTCCGTCAGAAACGGGACTGCGTGGCTCGCCGCCAGAATCACGTGATTGCGGTTCTTCACGTAGATGTGATCGTTTGTGTTTTCGACGAGGCTTTTGAAGCTCCGCAGCAGAAATGCATCGCTCGATTCGGCCACGCTTCGCGCGTCTTCCAGGATCAACTCCAGGATCACATTCGTGCCGGTGCGGGACGGCTTCTTGGTGAAGCGCGCTTTCACGCACCGGATCCCGCCGTTGGCGTGAAGCAGCCGGAGGTTGATGCACCCAGACCGGATCTCGAGACAATTCGAGAAAATGTTCTCCGCGATCCCGGCATCGGCCCGGTGGATCAAGTCCTCCAAATTGACCTTGGCCGTGAGAAGTTCGTGCTGGCTGTATCCGAGCAGAGCTTCGGATCCGCCCCGGACAGTTGCCAGACGAAGCGGGTCGATCGACGCGAAGCAAAAGATAAGGTTCGACATGGGGCGCGAAGCCTCGGCGTCCGTACTTGCTCGCGTCCGGGAGCCTAACATATCGTAAATTCCACAAGCAATGGAAATCGTAGTACACGGCGCCAATCGAGCATCGTACTCAATCGTACAAGTCGTCAGGATATTCCGGGAGTGGCACGCGAAGGGCACTCGTTGACCATTTTGGGTATCCCGTCCTACCCAGATCATGTTCGCGGCCATGCGCATTCTCCTGCTCGCCTCTTCTCATCGCCTGAGCGGCAACATTCGCAGCTTTTTCACACTCACCTCTGCTGTAAAGCGCGCATGAACCAAATCATGTACTCGTTATCCACGAGTTTTTAGTTACTGCATCGGTTCCAGTGCGTTTATTCGCGCGCAGTCTTGGCATAATCGCAGAGGGAAAGATTCCTCCGTAACTGTTCCAAGGACTTTCGTCCGAGTCAGACTCGCGGTCAGGGTCTTGGCCGGAAATCTGAGATCAGCACCCGCATCCTGGATGCTGAGCGCGCAACCTGGATCGAAAGGTTCACCTGGGGGAGCATCCAAGCGTGACCAGCTATAGCCGTCAGGACGTTCTGCGCATCCTTGAGATCAGCGCGCGCCAACTGCAAGCCTGGGAACGAGCCGGGCTCCTCCCTCAAAAAGAGCTGTACACGTTTCAGGATCTCGGGCAACTGCGCACGTTGCGCTCGCTGCGCGAAGACGAAGTGCCCGCGGCTTCGATCCGCGAATCCATTCTGGCCATGAAGGCCGTCGCCGGCATGAGCAACCCGCTGCTTGAGGCTCGCGTGGTGCGCACGGGAACGCGCCTGGCCTTTCGCCATCGCGGGGCCATGGTCGATCCCATCCGCCGGCAGTTGCTCTTCGACTTCGAGCGCATGGGCAGCCCGCAACAAGACGCCTCAGGTTCACCTGCCCTGCGCCGCATCGGTACGCCCGACCCGCGCAGTCTGCAGGCGCGCTTCCATGCCGCGGTTCAGGCCGAAGAAGCCGGCGAGAAGCAACACGCCATCAACATCTACCAGGAGATTCTGTCCATCGATCCGCAGTATGCGGCGGCCTGCATCAACCTGGGCACGTTGTTCTTCCACCTGCGCCAGTTCGGCCGCGCCGAGGAGCTCTACCGCCGCGCCACCGAGGCTGACCCGGGATATGTGCTCGCCTATTTCGATCTCGGCAACGTTCTCGACGAGCTCGAGCGCATTGACGAATCCATTGCCGCTTACTCGAAGGCAGTGAGCCTTTCGCCCCGATACGCCGACGCCCATTACAATCTGGCCCTCGCCTACGAGCGCACCGGCGAGCACCGCAATGCACTGCGCCATTGGCGCGCTTACGTCAAGCTCGACAACCACGGGCCATGGGCCGACCACGCCCGCGGCCAGATTCGCAAGCTCCTCAACCGCGAAGGCCTGGCCATTGCCTCCCGCGCCGACCACTTCATCGCGCCCCGCAAAGGAAGAGCCGCGCTGGAGCTTGTTTCCTAGCGGACTCCAGTGAAGATAGAACCGGCGGCTTGCGCCACCTTGCGAATATGCGCGGGCCGCGTTCGGCAGCAGCCGCCCACCATCTGCGCTCCTGCTCTAAACCACTCTGCCGCGCTCGCACCGAAGTCCCCCGGATCCGTCACGCCCGTCCATGAGCGCCTCGCCGCATCCCATCCTTCGCCGGAGTTCGGATAGACCACGATCGGCTTGTCTGAACCGGCCTGCAACTCCGCAATCAATGCCGGAACCCACTTCGGCGGAATGCAGTTCACGCCGATCGCTACCGTCTGAGGAAACGAGGCGACTAGTGTGGCGCAATCGGCCACGCGCTCGCCGTGCGACACGTGCTTTTCGTCGCGGCAGGAGAAACTGAACCAGGCTCGGAGTTCTGGCCAACGCGCCATTGCTTCCCCCACCGCGCGAGCTTCTTCGAGCGATGGGAAAGTTTCAAACGCGAGCAGATCGGGAGCCTGATCGCCTGTGGCTTGCGCGAATACTTCGATTCGCTCGCGGTGAAAGCGAACCAGATCGTCGTAGGAGCAATCGTAATTGCCGTTGTATTCGCCGCCGTTGTGCAACGCTGCGCCGTAGGGGCCGAGCGATCCTGCAACAAGAACGCGCCGCTCAGGAGACTCCGCAACCGCTCGCCGCGCCAGCTCGACAGAACGTAACAACGCCCCGTCGGCTTGTTCGGCGGTCAGGCCAACCTCCGCGTAGCCCATCCGCGAAACCTGGTAGCTGCAACTGGCAATGCACTCCGCGCCCGCCTGAATGTATGCGCGATGCACGGCCAGCAGTTTTTCCGGCTCGTCCTCGAGCACGTGGGCTGACCACAGCGGCCCGTCGATGCGCGCGCCCGCATATTCGAGTTCCGTCGCCAGCCCCCCGTCGATCACATGAATGCTCTCGAAGATGTTCACCACTGCTTTCAGTCCCTAGCTTTCAGCTTGGATTCCGGGGGCACTGAAGTGCCGGCGCTCCCAGGTTTGCCGTCATCCGTTGTACAGTTGGTAACCCCGCCTACCCCCCTCCCTTATTTGAGGCTAAGCGGTTTGTTTTCAATGCTTGTACCTTTTCGGACTTCTTGTAATCCGCAGACTCCAAAGGGTTTATATGCAACCTTAGCCTTCTAAAAGACTTACGGTGGCGACGATCCGTGGACCGTGATTTGGTCCCCAGGAGCGCGTTTGGCGCTCATGGATCCATTGTGCACTTAAAGGGCGTAATTATCGGCAAACTTTGGAAAAGAGAGATCGGAGAAGAGAGATAAGAGAATGAAAGACTTACGGGGAGTTTGCGGGATCATTTTTTGGGAAGGGGCTTGACAGGGGTTCGGGTGACAAATGGAAATGCAGGTCCCCATTCGACTCCGATCGCTTCAGCGATCTCCGCTCAGGGCAGGCTTTCGGCTCGCCCCGCTGGCGCGGGATTTCGCTCAGGATGACAGGTGAGGGTGTGCGATCCCACCCAAAACTCCGCTGTTCGCGCGGAGTTTTAGATGGGGCACTCGACAGGGGCTGAAGCCCACGAATCATTTTAATTCGTTTTCGGCACGACTGAAGCCGTGCCCTGATACAAGGCGAAAAACAACCGCAGATCTTTCGCTTCGCTCAAGATGACAAAGTGGGGTAAGGAGAGTTGGGAAACGGAATACTGCGTTTACACCTTTTGGGTGCGGATGACCTGGCGCACGCCTTCTACCCGCCGCAAACCGAGAACCATACGGTTCAGGTGGCGCACGTCTTCGGCTTCCACCACAAACTCGATGATCGCTTCGCCCTCATCGTCGCGACTCAAGTCCACGGCGCGAATGTCGGTGTTTTCGTCGGAGATGACGGCGGTCAGCTCTTTCAGCATGCCGGTGCGGTCTTCGCAGTGGACAATGATCTTGACCGGATAGCGCAGCGGTTGTCCGGCTCCCTCGGCCGCGCGCGACCATTCCACGTTGATGCGCCGGTCGCTCTCGTAAAGCAGGTTCTGCACATTCGGGCAACTGCGCGCGTGCACGGCCACGCCCTTGCCGCGCGTCACGTAGCCCACAATTTCCTCGCCGCGAATAGGGTTGCAACATCGCGCGCGATAGACGAGCAGGTCGTTCTGGCCTTCTACCTGCAGCGAATCGGATCCGGTGAGGTGCAGCCTGCGCACCGCGTCCGTCATGCCCGCTTCGCCCGATTTGCCCCCCGCGGCGGGTGTGCCAGGCTCGGCTTCAGGCGGACCGGCAAAACCCGGCGCCAGTTTTCCCAACAATTGATGGGCGGTATTCTTTCCTTGCCCCAGTGTGGCCAGCAGATCGGCCGCCGTGGCCACGCCGAATTCCTGCGCGATGCGCCCCAGATCCTGATCGCCGATCTGTGCCATCGGCACTTTGAACTTGCGCGCCTCGCGTTCCAACAGCTTGCGTCCGATATCCACGGCGCGCAGCCGCTGATCTTCATTCAGCCAGTGCTTGATCTTGTTGCGCGCGCGCGGGCTCTTGACGAACGTCAGCCAGTCGCGGCTCGGCTTGTGATCTTTCTGCGTAACGATCTCGACAATGTCGCCTGTGCGCAGCTTGGTGCGCAGGGGCACCATGCGGCCGTTGACCTTTGCGCCCACGCAGGAGTGGCCCACGTCCGTGTGGATGGTGTAAGCAAAGTCCACCGGCGTCGCGCCCGCCGGAACCACCACCACCTTTCCCTTTGGCGTGAAGGTGTACACCTCGTCTGGGTAGAGGTCCATCTTTAAGCTAGAAAGGAATTCGTTGGGATCGGTCATCTCCTTCTGCCACTCAACAAGCTGACGAATCCAGTTGAGCCGCTCCTCGTCGCGGGCAGTCACCACGCCGCCCGTTTTGTACTTCCAGTGCGCCGCAATGCCTTCTTCGGCGATGCGGTGCATCTCTTCGGTGCGGATCTGCACCTCAAATTGGTGGCCGCTGGCGCTCATCACCGTAGTGTGCAGCGATTGGTAACGATTGGCACGCGGAATAGCGATGAAATCCTTAATGCGCCCCGGCACTGGCCGCCACAAAGTGTGGATCATCCCGAAGACCGCGTAGCAGGATGCCACGTCTTCGGTGATGACGCGAATCGCCAGCAGGTCATACACCTGGTCGAATGAAACTTTTGTGCGCTCGATTTTCTGGTGGATCGAGTAGAGCCGCTTGATGCGCCACTCGACGCGCGCCTTGATGCCGTTCTCCCTCAGTTGTTCCCCCAGCGTGTCTTCCACGGTGCGCAGGAATTGTTCTCCATCTACGCGCCGAGCCTCAACCGCAGCCGAAACCTGTTCGTAGCTCACCGGGTCGGTGTACCTGAAGGCCAGATCTTCAAGCTCGCCGCGCACCTTGCCCATGCCCAGCCGGTGCGCCAGCGGAGCATAAATATCCAGCGTTTCGCGCGCGATCGCTTCTTGCCGTTCCGGCTTCAGGTGTTCCAGGGTGCGCATGTTGTGCAGCCGGTCGGCCAGCTTGATCAGCACCACGCGCACGTCTGACACCATGGCCAGCAGCATCTTGCGCACGTTCTCTGCCTGGCGGTCTTCGCGGTTGGCAAACTGGATCTTGTCGATCTTGGTTACGCCTTCAACGATGTGCGCTACCTGGTCGCCGAACTTGTCCCCAATCTCTTCACTGGTCGCCGGCGTGTCTTCCACGGCGTCGTGAAGAAGTGCTGCAGCCACGGCGGTCGCATCCAGCTTCATCTCCACCAGCACCTCGGCCACCTCCAGCGGGTGGACGATGTACGGCTCTCCAGAGGCACGCGTCTGCCCCTTGTGATGGGAAACGCAGAACTCCCAAGCCTTTCGAATCAATGAGATATCTTCGCTTGGCCGATTGGCCTTCGCCTGCTTCAGCAGAGCTTCGATGCGGTCTTCGATGGAGCGTTCGTCGGTTGGCGGGGACAGGGCTGTTCGCGCGGCAACAAGCGCCTCTGCGGAAGGCACTGCTGTGCTCGAATCCTCTGCCGGAATGGTCTGCCGGACAGTCGCCATGCTTTATTATAGGCCGCTTAATTTCGGCGCGAATGAATCGGTCCGCCATCCGACCTCGCGGGCGATTGCGGCAAGCCGCCCATCCTATTGAGTCGGTTCAATTTGGTCAGGACGATGTCTCGAAAGCACGCAGGTAATCAATCGAGCCGCGCAATGTGCCGCACGTCACATCCTCCTGTGCAAAAAAGGAGGAAATTAATCTCCCCCGGAGGTTAAGAACCGAGGAAAACATGGTGAGAAATCTCTTTTTCGCCGCTTTGGCCGTGGCCCTCCTGGCCGGCATCGGATATGCAAATCAATCGACCTCACGAAAGGTCGTCATTCCGATCAGCAGGACGCCCGCTTCCAGCGGCAAGCAGATGTATGTGAGCTATTGCGCCCCGTGCCATGGAGTGGATGGCAGGGGACAAGGTCCTGTGGCCTCCGCTCTAAAGAAGCAACCGGCTGACCTCGCGCTCCTGAGCAAGAACAACGGAGGGAAGTTTCCCTCCGCGCACATCATGTCGGTGCTCAAATTCGGCGCGGATAATCCGTCGCATGGTACAGCACAGATGCCTGTGTGGGGCCCGATGCTCGGCCAAATGGACGCGATCAACGCCGAAAACAATGTGAGCCTGCTCAGGATCAGCAATCTGAGCCAGTATCTGCAGACGTTGCAGACAAAGTAAGAGCCCGCCGTTCTCCTCCCATTTCCAGGCCTGATACTGGGAATAAGCGTAAATGGCGAAACGGGACAACTCGAAGGCTGGCGCGAAACCAAGGGCGCATCGCGAATCGCCTGCCGCATCCACTTCAACGCGTGAGCGCACTGCTGCGCCTGCGGTACGCTCGACGCGGGCCAAAGGTGCGCCGACTGCGCCCCGCACCGCGTTGCCAAGAGACTCAAGTACGCAACGCCAGGCAGCGCCGCCGGTCGTTGCCGGAAGCCATGCACACCCCGCTTCGCCCGGTGCAGTTGTCAGCCGCCGCGCATCGGATCGGCTCCGCGCGGGCCATCTTTGGGTCTACGCATCCGACGTTGTATCAGTGATGCTGCAAAACCCGGAACAAGCGCTCATCCCCGTGGCCGACAACCGCGGTCTGCTTTTAGGCTCGGCGCTTTACAGCCCCTCATCTCAGATCGCGCTGCGTCTCGTCTCGCGCGAATCCCTCGATCAACCCGCGTGGCTCAAGCTGCTGGCATCGCGCCTGCGCGCGGCCATCGCCCGCCGCAGGCCGCTGCTCGACGCCGCCAACGATGCCTGCCGCCTGTGCTTCAGCGAGGCCGACGAATTGCCTGGCCTCATCGCCGACAAATACGCCGACCTCGTGATCGTGCAGTTTTTGGCCAAAGGTCTGCTCACCCAAGGCGTGCGCGACACTTGCATACGCGTTCTGCGCGAGGAGCTTTCGCCAGCGGCGATTCACGAACGTCCCGACCCGCGCATTCGCGAGTTGGAGAGCCTGCCCGCGCCCAGCCTCGATCCGCTCTGGCTCGCCGATCCGGCGAAACCTGTCGCGGCGACTGAGTTTCACTTGAACGGCCTCGTCTTTCATTACGACGCCAATGCCGGCCAGAAGACAGGTGCATTCCTTGACCAGCGCACCAACTATGCCGCGGCACGCAATTGGGCGCAACGACTCGGGCAAACCGGCCGCGCGCTTGATGTCTGTTGCTACCAGGGCGGATTCGCTCTCCATCTTGCGCAGGTTTGCCGCGAGGTGACGGGCATTGACGCTTCGCGTGCCTCGCTTGAAGTGGCGGAGCGCAACCTCCGGGCCAATCGCTCACACGTCGATTCCAAAGTCAAATGGGCGGACGTCGACTGGATCGAGGCCGATGCGTTTGAGATTCTCCGCGACTGGTCGCAGGCAGGCGAACAATTCGACGTGATCGTCCTCGACCCGCCGGCGTTCGCCAAATCCCAACGCGCCGTTGAGGGCGCACTGCGCGGCTACAAAGAGCTGAATTTGCGCGCGCTCAAGATGCTCCGCCCCGGCGGGCTTCTGGTCACCTGCTCCTGCTCACATCATGTGGCCTGGGCCGATCTCGAAGGGGCAGTCGCCGCCGCCGCGGCCGATGCATCGCGGCGCGTGCGCCTGCTTGAGCGCCGCGGGGCCGCTCCCGACCATCCTGTTGTGCTCAACCTGCCCGAGACTGAATACCTGAAGTGCCTTGTGCTTGAAGCGGAATAATCGATCGTGCTGACTGGGCCCTCCGGTCAGCAGGTCTCAGTTGCCGAGCGTCTGTGCGGAAGGAGCCGCGCCAGCCACCCAAATGCCAGCCAACCAAAGAGTGGCCGCCGCGCTCTCGCGGGCGAAGCAGGCTCTCCCTTTACTCCGACCGGTCGCAACTCGGCCAGCGCCGCCTTCACCTGCGCGCGGAGCGCTTCAGCTTCAATCGTGCATGAACGCAAATACGCAGAAACCGTCAGCCCCGCTTCCGCGGCACGCTGATGCAGGTTCGCGCATTCGGCCTTACTCAGGCGAACGGTGACGCTTGACGTGCGCAGATCGTGGTCACAGACTTCCTGTGGCGTTTGATTCGCCTGCGCGGCCAGGTCTTCATTTCCTTGCACTGCCGGAGCCGGCTGCCAATCGCCGCGTCCCGTCGGCATGTACCGGCCATGGGTGCGCAACGCGCGATCGTAGCTCAACGTCACTACATCGTCGCCACGATCGCTTTCACTCGATGTCCTCGCCTGGGCCGCATCTTCAGTTGGAGGCAACGCAAGCGCGGCCAGCAATCCCGCAAAATTCGCGGAGGGAATGGAGGTTGGACTCTGGGTCGGCTGCGGCATGCAATGGAGCATAAGCCGTCTCGCGCTCGCAGACCTGAGATTCTTCTCATCCAACAGGCCCGCGATTCCCAATTTAGGACCGGCCATGCGGTGATTCCGTTTCGGCGTGCTGTTACCGCCCCACCTCCATCGCTCCTTGAACCGAACCGTCTGCGACATCGACCGGCTCTGGTAAAACGCGTCCGGGCAGCCGCAACATCTCGCTGATGGTTTCCGCCGTCACGGGACGAGAGAAGAGGAATCCCTGTCCGAATCGGCAGCCTAGCTGGCTCAGCAGCGCATATTGCTCCCGCGTCTCGATTCCTTCCGCCACCACATCCATTCCCAGCACGCGTGCCAATTCCACTATGGTGCGCACAATCTGTAATGGCTGTTCGCTTCCACCCGTCATGCGCGAAACGAACGAGCGATCGATCTTAAGCGCGTCGAAAGGCAGGGAGTGCAGGTGATGCAGCGAACTGTAGCCGGTGCCGAAATCGTCCATCAACAGCGACACTCCGAGCCGCCGCAGGCTGATGAGCACTTCCTGTGGTGTGCCATCGTCCGAGATGAGGCTTGACTCGGTCATTTCCAGGCCGAGGAGCCTGCTCGAAATCCCGGACTGGTGCAAAAGTGCCTCCACGTGGTCGGCTAGCCCTTCGCGCGCGAACTGACGAGCCGAAAGATTCACGCAAACCCGCGGCGCACCATTCTCCGGATCCTCGCGGCACCACTTCTGAATCTGGCCGCACGCCTCCGATAGTCCCCAATCGCCGATGGGCAGGATGAGCCCACTCGATTCCGCCAGAGGGATGAAGTCCATGGGCGGAACCAATCCGCGTTCGGGATGCTGCCAGCGGATCAGCGCTTCGAGCCCTACGATCCTGCGCGTGGATAGTTCGACTTCCGGCTGGTAGAAAAGAACAAACTGCCGCTTGTCCAGCGCCTGCCGAAGGTCCGACTTGCGCGGCCAGATCCCGGTCACGTGCTCGCGAGCATGCGGCTGTCGCCCATGACTTTCCCGGAAGGTTCTGCGCATCCGGCGCAGTTCCAGCTGGCTGGCTGCGATATCGGCCAGGCTCTCCAGCATGCGCAGCTCCTCTGCTGCCATTTGCCGTCGAGGCTGGCACGCGAAGACTGCCAGCGCACCCAGAATCCTGCCGTCGGCTGAACGAATGGGAGCGCTTGCGAAGGAAGCGACCTCAAGCCGCCGAACCATCAGCCGGCTGCCGGTAAAGAGAGGATGCTTCGATACATCCGACACCACAACCGGCCCATCCTCGGCCAGCACCATTTCAAAGATGCTTCGTTTGCGGGGCAGTTCGCGTACGGGCTCGCCCCAGTAGGATTTGACCCAAACGCGGCTTTCGTCCGCGAATTCCAGCAGCACCGTGTCGGCTCTAAAGTATTCGGCGGTCAGGCGCGTGATGGCGTCGAAGCTTGGTTCCGGCGCAGAATCGAGAACTCCCGTTGAAGCCAACGCCGACAGCCGGGCGTTCTCTTCCTGGCAATCAATTCCGCCGATCTGCAACTCTGCTTGCGGCATTCCTGCTCCGGGCCCCTTTGTGCCTGCGGCAACCCTCTGCCGGCCCGCGGCAACCCGCGGATGATCGCTCTCCAAAACCGGCGATGCCGATTCCGGCACGCACCCGATTTATCCCAAAGGTTCACTGCGGGCAAAGCCAAAGCGGGCGCGCCACCCGGCATGCATCCCGGTTCTGTACCTTACTTATCGGAGGGTCTTCGGGTGACATGAGGTTACGCGCGGACAATTCGAGCGCGTGACCTCATCGTGCATGCCGCGATCGCCGGTTTCATTTCGGTGCAGAAAGTTGTCCCGTTTCCGTCCACAGAAAAGTCAGCTCGTCCGTGACGTCCTGAATCTTCTGTTCCACGCCAACCCCCGCCGAGTGGCCGCCCGACACGCTGTAGTGGAGCAGCACCGGCCTTCCGCTGGATGAGTCCGCCTGCAAAAGCGCAGTCATCTTGCGTGCATGCAGCGGATCTACCCGCGTGTCACTCGCACCGGTAAAGAACAGCACCGCCGGGTAAGCCGTTCCCTTCTTCACATTCTGGTAGGGCGAATATTTGAACAGATACTTAAACTGATCCTCTTTATCCGCCGATCCGTACTCCGTCATCCAGTGCGGCCCCTGCTCGAACTTCTGGTAGCGAAGCATATCCAGCAGCGGATACCCGCAATCCACCGCTGCGAACAGCTCGGGTCTCTGGGTCATCGCGGCGCCCATCAGCAACCCGCCATTCGACCTGCCAAAAATGGCAAAATGTTCCGGGGAAGTGTACTTATTGGCGATCAGGTACTCTGCCGCCGCATAGAAATCATCGAATACATTCTGTTTCTTATCGAACATTCCCGCTTCGTGCCAGCGCTCGCCGTATTCGCCTCCGCCGCGCAAATTGGGAAGCGCAAACCAGCCGCCTTCCGCGAGCCACCACGCGTACATCGGTCTCCACTCCGGAAGCATGCTGATGTTAAATCCCCCGTATGCGGTCATCAGCAATCGTTCCGTACCATCCTGCTTCAACCCTTTCTTTCCGGCAATGAACATCGGCACCCGGGTGCCGTCCTTCGACATGTAAAACACCTGCTTCAATTCGTATTGGCTGGAATCGAAGGGGACTTTCGGTTGCGCAAAGATCTCCTGCTTGCCCGTCAAGGTGTCCAGCCGATAGAGAGTGGGCGGCGCGATGAACGACTCGAGTCGATAAAAGCCGTAGCGGTCGCTGGCGCGTCCGGCGAGAGTGGTTGCCATCCCGATGCCTTCGTGTTCCACGCTGCCCGCCGGTTTTCCATCCAGTGTGTAAACATCGGTTTCCAACTTCACATCGTGCAGATGGTCGACGTAGATCTTGTCGCCCACGATGTTGAAGCCGGCAATGGCATCCGCCCCCTCGGGCACGACCGTCGCCCACGCATCGGGCATGATGCCCGGATCCGCCTTCATGATTCTCCAGTTGGGCGACTTGTAGTCCGTGCTCACGTACCACGCACCCTTCACATAGTCGGCTGAGAATCGCGAGTCCACGCCCCAGATTAGAACTTCAAAGTACGAGCCCGGCTTCGTCAGGTCGCGATAGACAATATCTACGCGTTTCGCCGGTACGCCGCGGTCGATCTGGACCACCAGATAGCGATAGTCGTCCGATAGTGCAGCCTCCATCAAATCGTTCGGTCCCAACGCCTCGCCGCGAAACTCCTTCCCGAAAACCATCGTGTCGTGCGAGACCCTGGCGCCCAACTCGTGCTCGTAAATCAACGATCCCTTCCGGTCCATCCGCGAGTAGTAGAGACCCTTGCCATCCGGGGTAAAGGCAACGCTCAGATAGATTCCGCCCGGCAGCTCGTCCTCGAGCGTCTTACCCGTCTTTACACTGAAGACGCGCACTGTGCTTTCATCCGCTCCGCCCTGGCGTACGTCGTAGGCCACCAATGTTCCGTCGCGCGATACATCGTCCAGGTTTACTGAAGTGTTGGGATCGCGGCTGAACTGCGCTGGATCGATGATCCGCTTGTCCTTATCGGCCCAGCCGTGGCGAACATAAATCGAGGCCTGCTCTTCACCCGCCAGCATCTTTTCAAAGAACAGATCGTTTCCGCGTTCGATGGGCACCGACCAGCTGCTCACATGCTCCAGCGCATCCATGTCGTCGTTGATCTGCGGGCGAATGCGCGCCTGTTCCATATAGCGCTGCGTGTAGGCATTCTCCTCGTCGATGAACGCCCTGGTCTCCGGGCTGTCTGCATTTTCCAGCCACCGGTAATCATCGACAACCTTTGTCCCGAAGTAATTGTCCGTTACCGGAACCGCCTCAACATCTGGAGGGGGCGGAAGCGTGAATCCGACGCGTGAGCGGATCGTCTGGCTGGTGGCGATGGTTCCCAGAAGAAGAATGGCTGGAAGAAAAGAGATAGTCCGCATGTATTCCCCCGGAAACAGAATATCCGGCGCACGCATCGCCTGAAAATCGGGCTCAAAGCCGTCCCAAGGCGAGGAACAGCAGACCAACTCGTGCTCTGGCCGAGAGCGGATTCATCAAGACATTCGTTCCTGCGACGTCGCGAAGCAGCGCTTTACGTAAACCCAGAGATAGAAAATGCCCATCACGAGCAGCATCAAAGGGGCTGGAAAGACCTGGGCAGCCGTCAGGAACTCGCCCGACAGCCTGGTTGCAGGAGCGGGCATTTTGCCGATGATACCCAACAGAATTGCCCATGGAATGTCTCCAGTTAGCACAAACCCGAGGGTGTTAACGAGGACCGCAAGTTTTCCGATCAGGCCGCCTTCAGAGCAAAGCATGGCGCAACCTGGAATTGTGAGCAGCAGAAGCTTGGCGTCGTATTGCCGATGATAGACGGGCAACATGGAGAGGGCGGCGATTGCAGCGAGTGCAAGGTAGACGCTATCGCGCGACATGCGACAGCGGAGTGTGGTGACTCCCCAGGTGAGCAGAAGTAGTCCGAATATTAGATAGCTCACGGAATTATAGATGCCAGGGTTATCCCAAAAAACGCTGGTAATTGCCTGGAGACTTATGACCATCCCAAGCCCATGAGCTCCAGCTGAAGCGAGGCCAGGGTCGTTGGTCCCGCCATGAACGGAGAACGCAGCGATGTTGCTCTGCAATTCCTGCATCCAGCGAGGAGCGACATGCCAGACCCAGAGAACCCCGGGAAGACAAACGACAGTCGCCGCGAGCAGGGTTTGCAGGGCACGCTTGCGATATTCCCCGCCTGCCAACAGAAAAAGGAGCCAGACGAAACCGGTGTCTTGTGGTTTGATTGCAAGGCTAATTGCAAGGCAGAGGATTCCCGCAAAGGCAAATCGTCCGCGAAGAAAACACCAAACGGCCACCGCGCAAAGGCTGACGACAATTCCAGCCACATTGCCACCAATCACGATCACTTCACTGTTGGCGAGGAGGAAGCCAATGAGAGCACCTGAGAGCAAAGGCGCATAATCGGCCCCGAGATTCCAAATTAGAAAAGAGGAGAAGACAAGACTTCCAATGGTCAGCGCAATCCAGAGAGTATGTGCAACACTCCAAGGCAACAGTCCGAAAAGAATTGTGAACGAAAATACGGTGGGTGGATATACGGTTCGGGTAACAATCTGGCGAACCTTCGCGGTATCAAATGGTTCGGAGGCGTTTTCTGCTTTATAGACCCGAAGCACGTCACTTTCCAGGTATGGGTCGCAGTGTTGAACGAAACATCTTGCGGTATAGTAAAGCCCTCTAAAATCCGCCAAGGGGGCTGATGCGGCATTTTCGAGGACGAGGCCGAAAAGAACAAACGCCAAGCTCCCCAGCGCTAATAAATACAGGCCGTCGCGCCGTGCCTTTGTCATTTTGGGGTTCTCACCATAAAAATGCGTGTTGATCAATCGTGGGTCAGAGCTTACGGCCCCAGGGAAAGCGTCTGGGCTAATCGGACATCTAGTAGGCAAGTATAACCTTGCAAGTGCCGAGCGATTCGAACTAATCCCATGCCAGTGTCCGCCTGATTCTCTCTTCACGTCATGGTGCCAATATGTGCGAAGGCCTTCACGCTTTGCGGTGTATCTGGAAATATAACTTCTGGCGCAGATGATCATATTTTTCCGTTTATGCCGGTAAGTGGAGATATGAGCCAGTTTGCGTGTAACACGAAGAGCACTTTAGCCAATTGTGAAAACGAAGGCGAATCTAGCAGCGATCTCCGCGAATAGTCGTCGCTCACGGCCTCTGAGAGAGGCCAAAGGGCATGCGCCAGGCGCGTAGTGCCGCGAAATCGCCCAATGATCAAGCACGTAATCGGCTCGGTCTGGCTTCTCCGCGGCTGGAATCTCGTGCGAGAGACGCTGTCGTTCGCCTGCCTCAATTGCCACTCGTTTGGCCGCAGGACGGCCCACCGGGGAATGCGGATGGACGTCCGCTGGGCGCCCCGATTTCAGCGCTCCGCTATGCCCCAGTAGAATCGACAGCAGTGACCACCGTGCCTTCAGATCACAAGCCTGAGCAGTTGGAACTCGCCGCTGAGGTTCGAACCCAGCCGGCGCCGCGCTCATCGTGGCAGCGATTGCGCGGACTCCTCCATCCTTCTCACAAGCACAGCGTCTTTTCCGCAACCGTTGTGCTTATGGTGTCTACGTTTCTCTCGCGCATCATCGGGCTTGTGCGCGTTAAATATATCGTCTGGCTCTTCGGCCGCGGTGTTGAGGCCGATGCTCTCAACGCCGCCTTCGTTCTGCCCGACATGATCTCCTACTTCCTCGTTGGGGGCGCCGCATCCATCACCTTCGTCACCATCCTCACCCGCTATCACGAACAGGGCCGCGACGCTGAAGGGGAGCGCTCGCTCTCGGTGATTCTTACCACCATGTACCTGGTCCTTGGCGCGGCCATTGTCCTGGCCGAAATCTTTGCACCCTGGTACGTGCACTGGTGGTTCAACGGCTTCGATCCGCACAAGGCCGCAATCTGCGTGCTGCTCACCCGCATCCTGCTGCCCGCTCAACTGTGCTTCTTTGCCGGCGGCGTCTTTGGGGCTGTGCTTATGGTGCGCAAGCAGTTCAACGTGCAGGCCGTCGCGCCCCTTATCTATGGCCTCGGCACCATCGTCGGCGGTCTGCTGCTCGTAAGGAAGATAGGCGTCCCGTCACTGGCCATCGGCACAGTCGCCGGAGCGGTATGCGGCCCTTTTCTCCTCAACTGGTTCTATGCGCATCGCGCCGGCACGCGCTACCACTTCATTCTCGACTGGCACGACCAAGGCCTGCGCGAATGGGTGCGCCTCTCCTTGCCGCTCATGGCCGGTGTCTCCCTGGTCACCGCCGACAACTGGATCATCGCCCACTTCGCGTCACGGATTGGGGGCGCGGTCTCGCTGATGAGCTACGCCAAGCAGGTTTTCACTGCGCCCATGTCCGTTTTAGCGCAGGCCGCTGGCGCAGCCTCCTTGCCTTTCTTTGCCACCTTGTGGACGCGCGATCGCCGTTTCGAGTTCGCCACAGGCGTCGCCGATTCCGTCTCTCGCGTGGCCGCGCTCGGCCTTCTCTTCGCATCCATCATGGTGGCGCTGGGTTGGCCGGCTATCGATCTGGTCTTTACCGGCGGCCGTTTCTCGCCCGACGATGCGCGCCTGTGTTCCGCCTATTTCGCGGTTTTCTCGGTTTCGCTGTTTCTCTGGTCGGCGCAGGCCATTTACTCGCGCGCTTTCTTCGCCGCCGGAAACACTTTCGTGCCCATGGTCGCCAGCACCATCGTCACTGTCGTTTCCCTCCCCATTTATGAGTTGCTCTTCCACTGGCGCGGCGCTATGGGCCTGGCCCTCGCTTCCGATGTTGGCATCGTGCTTCAAACTCTCACCATTGCTTTGCTTTTGCACCAACGCCGCATGGTCTCTCTTGCCAGCCTCGACTACGCTGAGTTGGGCCGATGTTTGCTGGGCGCTTTTTCGGGCGGTGCAGCTGCGTGGTTTGTCGCCTGGAGCCTTGCTGGTCTCTTCCACCGGCTGCCGCGCCTGGCCGAGCTTCACCACGCCCGGTCCATCGCCGACACGGCTATTCTCATCGGCGGCACCGCGATCTGGACGGCCGTCACTATGTGGGTTCTCGATATCTCCGGCTCGGCGTTGCCCCGCGTCGCCCTTCGCCGCCTGCGGCTCAGCTGAATTTTCGTCGCGCTTTAATTTGTTCGAGGCCCGACCTGGTCCACCTGCATTCCAATCGGTCCACAAAAACACAAGCGCTTCCATTGACACGGAAGCGCTTGTGCTCGATGCGAAGATTGACTGAACGCGGGTAACTGCCGGTCTAGTTGTTGTGCGCCTCGTGACTGGACGGCGTCGGACTCGCCACTGCAACCGGTCCCGAAGTCCCGGTCGCCTGCAACGGCTTTGTGTCGGGCTTGCGGATGTCGATGCCGCCCTTGAAAAACGCGCCATCTTCAATGCTGATGCGCGCCGCCGCCACGTCGCCGTGCAGCGACCCTTCCGCGCGAATGTCCACGCGGTCGGTAGCCGAGACGTTGCCCTTCACCTTGCCCAGCACGACCACTTCGCGCGCTGTGATGTTCGCCCCGACCTGGCCGTTGCGGCCCACCGTTACGCGGTTTCCGGGAAGGTTGATTGCGCCCTCTACTTTGCCGTCAATATATAAAGACTCTGAACCCGTAATCTCGCCCTTGATAAACAGGCTTTTGCCGAGCGTCGCTTGCTCGGCGTTTCCAGCTTGCATTCTGGCGGGTGTTTCAGGCACGTGTGCCGGGGGCGCCGCGTGCTGCGGTTCCGGCGTGGGATTTGGGATCGAAGATCCAGTCTGGCTTGGTTTCCACATTGCGCTCAAGGTTCTCTTCCTATTCTGTCCGCTTCAGGACTGGGGGGATGCCAAGGCAATGCCAATGGCTCGAGCCCAAAATCAATAATTCCGCTTGCCGCTGCTCGCGCCTCGGCCATCTGCTCGGCTGCCTGCAATCCGTCGAGTCAATCTTCAGGCTCCGCCAAAAAACGCGCTTCCTGCTCTGCCAGGATGATGCGCAAACCCATTCTACGGCAACTCCGTGTTCTCTGTGCAAGCGCCAGACTCCAAAGTCATCTTGAAGCCACCCCCAAAGTGAAGGGCATGCTCTAGTCTTGGCGTATGACCGATCGCGAGCTGCTCGCCCGGGTTGCCGCCTCCCCGGGCCAAAAGGCCGGATACAAGCAGCTGGTCCGCGAGCTTTCGCTCCCCGGTGGGCGCGCGCGGCGTCTCCTCCTCGAACAACTGGCCCGGCTCACCGTCCGCGGCCAATTGATGCAGCCGGATCGCGATCACTGGACGCTCCCGCGCGCGGCGTCGCGCGACAATCTTGTCGCCGGCCGCCTCGACCTGCATCGCGACGGCTACGGCTTCGTCCGACCCAATCGCAAACCTTCAGCAGCGGATACAAAAGCTCCCGCGGCCGTGCAGGACATTTTCATTCCGCCGAGTGAGATCAATGCCGCCATGCAGGGCGACCAGGTTCTGGTTCAGTTCGATCCCCCCAAGGCCGATGGCCGCCGACAGGGCCGCATCGTCCAAATCCTCGAGCGCCGCAATCCAACCGTGGTCGGCACGTTTCGAATGGCGCGTGAAGATCGCGGCCGTAATAACGTCGTCATTCCCTTCGACGACCGCATGACCCAGCCGATCGTGATTTCTCCCGGCGCGGAAACCCCTTCCACCGGTGGATCATCCACGCCGCATCGCGTTCTTGGCCGCGAAGCCCTGAATGCACAGCAACAATCGGAACCGTTGAAGGGTACGGGCTTTAGCCCGTACAACGATTCCCTAAAAGAAGAAGGGGCTTTAGCCCCCGAGGGAGACCGTCACTTCGCGGACGCAAGCAACTTGGATGGCCTCGTCGTCGACGTCGAGATCACCAGTTGGCCCACGCCCACGCGCCCTCCCATCGGCCGCGTCATTGAAGTTCTTGGTTCGCCCGACGATTTCGGCGTCGACGTGGAGATGATGATCCGCAAGCATCAGCTGCCGCGCATCTTTCCCGAGGCCGTCCTCGCGGAAGCGCGCCGCGTCGCGCACTTCGATCAGGACGTCGCCGCCCGCAGGGCCGACTTCCGCTCGCTCCCGATCGTCACCATCGACGGCGAAACTGCGCGCGACTTTGACGATGCCGTCCTCGTCCGCGAGCACGCCGAAGGCGGCTACGAGCTTCAGGTTCACATTGCCGACGTAACCGAGTATGTGCTTCCTGGCTCGGCCCTCGATC
Organism: uncultured Acidobacteriaceae bacterium; assembly: GCA_963762905.1. Lineage (GTDB taxonomy): Bacteria > Acidobacteriota > Terriglobia > Terriglobales > Acidobacteriaceae > Telmatobacter. The sequence goes on from CAVXMJ010000006.1 coordinate 28,884, forward strand.
TCGAAGCCCGCATCCGCGGCACCAGCGTTTATTTCCCCGATCGTGCCATCCCCATGCTGCCCCAGGAGCTCTCGACCGACATCTGCAGCCTTCGTCCCAATGAGGACCGCCTGGTGCTGAGCTGCATCATGCAACTCGACGCCGCTGGCAACATCGAGAGCTTCGAGGTCGTCGAGGGCGTCATCCGCTCCGCCGCGCGCATGAACTACAAAGAGGTTCACGCCATCATTGAGCGCGACCCGGAAACGCGCGCCCGCTATTCGTCGCTGGTTCCTGAATTCGAAAGAATGAAGAAACTCGCCGTCCTGATGAACCGGCGCCGCGAAGAACGCGGTTCCATCGATTTCGACTTGCCCGAGCCGGTCATCGAGTTCGACGAGAACGGCCAGATGCGCGGCGTTACGCGCGCTGAGCGCACATGGGCCAATCGGCTCATCGAAGAGTTCATGCTCGCCGCCAATGAATGCGTCGCTGTCTGGCTTGAAGATCTTGGCGTCCCGTCGCTCTACCGCATTCACGAGAAGCCCGATCCGCGCCGCGTTGTTCAGTTTGAAGAGCTCGCCGCCGGCTTTGGTCATTCTCTTGGTCTTGGGCCGCTACCGGTGAAGCGTGTCGTCACGCGCTCCGAGCGCCGCGAATCGCACGGACAGGGCCGCAATCCCCGCCAGCACGAAGTGCCAGAGGACATCGCTGTCACGCCGCGCATGTATCAAAAGCTCGCCGCGCGCATTGAAGGAAAACCAGAAGAGCGCATCCTCAGCTATCTCATGCTGCGCTCGCTCTCCCAGGCCCGATACTCCGAGGTCAATGAAGGCCACTTCGCTCTCGCCGCGCCCACCTACACACACTTCACCTCGCCCATTCGCCGCTACCCCGACCTGATCGTGCACCGCATCGCCAAAACGCTTCTTCGCGCCGGCGTCCCCGGCCATCGCACCGTCACCGCCTCACGCCTCGGCTCGCCGTGGTCGCACCCAAATGAAGGTCAGGCGAAAATTGGGGTGCCCCACCCTCGGCGCGCTCTTGTTCTTGCGCCTAGGGCGGGAGGGATCTCCGCCATCCCAGCCCCCATCTCCGAACCCGAACTCGCCGAGATTGCCGAGGAAACCAGCTACAACGAGCGCCGCGCCGCCGAAGCTGAGCGCGAGCTGGTCGAATGGAAGAAAGTTCGCTTCATGCAGGACCGCGTCGGCGACGAGTTCGCCGCCCTCGTCCTCAACCCCGCCAAATTCGGCCTCTTTGTCGAACTCACCGATCTCTTTGTCGAGGGCCTCGTGCCCATCGATACGCTGCGTGCCGATCGCTACACCTGGCGCGAGAACACGCATGAAATTATCGGCGAGCGCACCGGCCGCCGCTTCCGCGCAGGCGATCGGGTCCAGGTAGTCCTCGACCGCGTTCTCGTGCAGGAACGCAAGCTTCAATTTGCTCTGGTGGAAGATGAATTGCCGCTCACCGGCCGAAAGACCGCGCCGTCCTCTTCAAAAGCGAAGAAAAACAAACGCAAAAACACATCGCCGCCGTCCCCGGGAGGGAGCAAGCGGCGATCCAAGAAAGGCCGCAGACGCTAAGCGAAGGCGCCGCGCCCCATTTAGTTTGCCTGGTGCTTACGCGCCCGCCTGCTTAGCGGCCAGGGGTCCAATAAACGGGATAACGAATCTCTTCCCCTGGAATGCCTGGATGATGGCGATGAGCCAGCAAACGAAGAGCGCAAGGACGCCCAGAACACCCACGATCCAGCCGAGAATCGGAATGATCATCACGACTGAACATGCAAACCATCCGATCGTGAGGAAGATATTTTGCCAGGCGTGGAACTTGATCTTCGAATTTGTGTTGTACGGCGCAACGATCAGAAAAATGATCGCCGGGATAACCGTCAGATAGGCAAGGCCGCTGGCGGCATCCTCTGACAGTCCTGAGCCAGCTACTGCTGCGGTATTCGGTTCATCGGCCATAGCAACTTCTCCTTTTCAAGGAAAAACGGTTGAAGGGGAGGGGATCGCTTCACTTCGGTGCACGGCCCACGTATCGGGAGACTCAACATGAGCGGCTATGGGGCCGTCCGTTGGGGTGGAGATAGAACAACCTGCCACCCATCTTCTTGTCAAGAGAATTTACGTTCTCCTGAGATCCGGCTGCGGTCCGGATCATCCAATTACAATGGCATCTGGGAGCAATTTTCATGGCGCACATGGTTTTCTGCGTTCGCAACAAGAAGGAAATGGAAGGTCTCGACGAGCCGCCCTTCGACTCGGAGTTTGGCCAGAAGATCTATAAGAACGTCTCGAAAGCAGCCTGGGACGAGTGGCTCGCCCGCCAGAAGATGCTGCTCAACGAGTACCGCCTGCAGCCCTGGCTGCCGCAGGCGCAGCAGTTTCTCGTCGAGCAGATGGAAGACTTTTTCTTCGGCTCCGGCGCAGCGCTGCCGGCCGACTACGTTCCCCCTGCGCAGTAACCATCAAAGGTGGGCCGGAAAAGCCCAGGAGGTCGTCAGCTCTGAGCGCAGATTCGTGGTCCCTTGTCTTCGGACCGTCTGATTGGGCGTCGCAAATACATTGCATTGCCTTTTGGGCGCATACAATCGGGCACAGGGTGACAAATGAGCGCTGGATCGATTTCGCGACGGCAGGTTATATCCATGGGGGCGGGGCTGGTAGCCGGCGCCGAAATCTTGCCGAATCTAGTGGTCCACGCTGAGCGGAAGAAAGCTACATTTGTTTTGGTTCATGGCGCATGGCATGGGGGATGGTGTTGGCGGCGTGTCTATGATCGCTTAACCAACAAGGGCCACTATGTCATCGCTCCCACTCTCTCGGGCGTAGGAGAGCGTTCGCATTTGCCGCCCGACGTGATCGACCTTTCCGCGCAGATTGCCGACCTGACAGGCGAAATCAAATGGAAAGACCTCGATGGCATCGTGCTCGTCGGTCATTCCTATGGCGGCATGGTCATTACCGGCGTTGCCGAGCAGCTTCGGAATCGAATCTCGGCAATTGTTTACCTCGATGCCTTCATGCCTGAAAATGGCCAGTCGCTTTACGAGATCAACCACTCGTCGCCGCCGCCTGTAGATGCCGTCAAGCCGCCGCCTGCGTCCTATTTTCACGTGAACGCAAGCGATCTTGCGTGGGTCGACAGCAAGTTGACACCGCATCCGATCAAATGCTTTACCGAGGAACTGAGGGCGACAGGCGCGTACCAGAAAATTTCCAAAAAGGTTTATGTTCGCGCGCCTCTGTTCAAAAGCGCTTCCTTTGACCATGCGTTGGAACGCTGCCGGGCAGACAGTTCGTGGAAGACAGAGACTGTGACCTGCGGCCACGATGTAATGATCGACCAGCCGGAGATATTGACCGCCATTCTCGAAAGGCTTGTCTAAAGCACTTTGTTCGGCCGAGCATCCTAGTGGCTCGTCGCGCCGCTGTCATTTGACACCATCAGGCCCGACACGTTCACCGGCTCAAAGTCCGAAAGCGTCAGGCTCGTCAGGCACGACAGATCGGCGTCGTTCCAGCGCGCATCAGGGGTACCAATCAGCCCGCCGCTGTCGCCGTTGTCGGCCAGGATGATTCCGTAATTCCTGAACCCCGCGATGATGATCGCCGCCTGCGGGCTCGTCGCCGCGCATGCCGGCGTCGCCACGGACGCCTTCAACCGGTAAATTTCGCCTGCCGCCCCGCTCATCGTGCAGCTCGACGGCGGCGTAGCCTGCGAAATTTCGCTCTCCACGGAAATTGGAGCGCCGCTGCCGTCTTCGCAGCTTCCCACTCCTGCTGTTTGCGTAGCCGGCCACACCCAGTAATTCAACATGTGATTGAGCGTGAATCGGATTGGATGCTGTACGGTTCCGTTCGGCGCGGTCGGTGTGCCCGTCCCAATCACTTCGTCCGCATTCGCAAGCAGCGGTCCCACCGGCAAGCCCGCGGCATCCGATGTTCCCTGTCCCTGCGGCGTCAGCGCATCTGTCGCCACATTCGGCCACTCCGCGTTTGAGGAATCGGTCCACGGCCCGTCAAGATAAATCCCTTGCCACATCTCGTAGAGGGCCGGATTGTTTCCATTGCCAGCTTCAAGGTAGACCAGCACGTGCCGGTCGCCCGTCGAATTGCTCGTGCCCTCGACCGGCGCGTAGGCCGGAATCGGTCCCGAAGTAAAGTACTGCTGATAAACCGTCGTCGATACCGAAACGTCGGGCTGGCTCGCCGGCACTTCGATCGCCGGAATTCCATTGGGAAACGGCGCATTTGAATTGTTTCCGAAGAATGGCTTGACCGTCTCGGGCAGGTAGCCGCTATACATCGGCGCCGCCGGCGACGTATCCACTGGCAAATTCGTCGTCGCCGCATCCACGCGATGGTGGAAGATCGAAGCGGACGTGAAGATATTTGCCAGGAATGCGTTGTTTCCGTTCATCGCGAACGCGATCTGCGCATTGGCCGTCGCACTGGTCGCATCCGTCACGATAATCTCGGGCGTGTACGTTCCCTGGCCGCCAATCAAGGGACCGGTAATTTCCCCCGACGACGCGTCCAACGTCAACCCTTCCGGCAGCGGGGGATAGTTGCCGCTATCGTCAATCGAGAAAGTGTATGGCGGGTTCCCGCCGGTTGCGGCGATCGTGCACCCGGCATAAGCCGAGTTCTGCGTCCCTCCCGGGCAGCTTGTCGTCGTAATCGACAATGGCCCACCCGCCGACGCTAGCGTAACCTTCGCTAACGCCGTCACCGATCCCGCCGCATTTGTCGCCGTCAAAACATAAGTTGTCGTCGTCTCCGGGCTCACGTTCACGCTGCCGCTTGCCGACGTCGACGACAGGCTTCCCGGCGCAATGTTCAGCGTTGTCGCGCCCGAGGTCGTCCAGCTTAAAGTGCTGATCCCGCCCAGATTAATGCTCGTGGGGCTCGCCGTGAATGAACTGATCGTGGGCAGGGTTGGCTGCGTCACAGTCACCACTGCAGTTGCCGTAGCGGTGCCCGTGGTGTTCGTCGCCGTCAAGGTGTATGTCGTGGTCGCCGTCGGGCTCAAAACCACCGACCCGCTCGCGGACGTCGAAGCAAACGTCCCCGGAGTGACGGCGATGCCAGTCGCTCCCGAAACGGCCCAACTAAGAGTTGTCGTCGAGCCATCGATGATCGAGGTTGGGCTTGCGGAAAAGGAGCTGATGGTGGGCGCGCCAACCTGTTTGACGGTCGGGGGCTTCTCCGTGCAACCCACGAGACCCGCGAAAGCCGATAGAAGTACGAACGCGCGGACAACTCCGCTGCGATGGTTGATGCCTGACTGCAATGCGTAACGCGATTGGGGGGAGTGCATGCGCCGCCTTTCCCTCGATGATCCTGTTGCCGATCCGGTTACACGCCGGTCGCCGCGGGCATTCCGCTGAACGGGTTCTCAAGACCATTCGAGGTCGCGCAGCCCTGGGGGAAAAATGTTGTGCTTCAAGAATCTGCAGTGCTTCATGAACTGGCCAAACGCGGCCACAAGCTCATGGTGGGTTCTTTGCCCTGTCTCTCCACAATGCGCGAAGATTCTGCTTTTGGGTATATGACAAAAGTCATGTTGGTGCCGTGGTCAACAGCCCGCGCAGTCCGCTGAGGCTCTAGATCGGCTTGGCTGGGACTTCAGAGAGAGGAATGAATTGGTCGGGACGGGCAGATTCGAACTTGAGCCGCTTTGCGGGCGTGAGTAGAGCGCAGCGAAACGGTGAGCCCGTAGGCGAAATCCCGAGCGAAGCCGAGGGATCAGGAAGTTAAATTGGTCGGGACGGGCAGATTCGAACTGCCGAATGGCGAGTCTTCGCCTCGCCCCCCTCGCAGTCTCGACTCGGCGCCTCCGCTGACGCTGCGGCGCAGGTTGGGGTGCTTCGTGGGTCGGCCACGAAGGGATTCGCCGGATGAAGGGCGTTGGTAAAACTGAAATTGGTCGGGACGGGAAGATTCGAACTGCCGAATGGCGAGTCTTCGCCTCGCCCCCCTCGCAGTCTCGACTCGGCGCCTTCGCTGACGCTGCGGCGCAGGTTGGGGTGCTTCGTGGGTCGGCCGCGAAGGGATTCGCCGGATGAAGGGCGTTGGTAAAACTGAAATTGGTCGGGACGGGCAGATTCGAACTGCCGACCCCTCGCACCCCAAGCGAGTGCTCTACCAGGCTGAGCCACGTCCCGACATAACGCAGCCGGTCCGCCATCGCGAACCGGCTCAGGGTCTCTGCTAGTTTACACTGCTGCGCGTCCTCGCCGCTTCACGGCTCAAACGCCTCTCGCGCCTGATCCAGAATCGCGTCCGCAATCGCCAGCGACGCCGTCGCCGCGGGGCTCGGCGCATTCAGCACGTGGAGTGCGCCCTCCCGCTGCACAAAATAGAAATCCTGCATCAGCTCGCCTGAGGGCGATAGCGCCTGCGCGCGCACCCCCGACCCTCCCTGTGCCAGATCCTCTATCGTGAGCTCCGGCACCAGCCGCTGCAACGACCGGCAAAAAAGCTTCTTGCTGTACGACCGCTTGAACTCTTCCCAGCACATGCGCGGATAGCGAACAAAGAATCTCCAGAACCCGGGGTAGGTGAGCGTCTCCAGCGTATCGCGCAGCGAAAAATCCGTGTGCCGGTAGCCCTCTCGCGCAAAGGCCAGCACAGCATTCGGTCCGCACTCCACCCCGCCGGCAATCAACCGCGTAAAGTGCACCCCGAGAAACGGAAACTTCGGGTCCGGCACGGGGTAAATCAAATTCTTCACCAGATGTTGCCGCTCCGGCCGCAGTTTGTAGTATTCGCCGCGAAACGGCACAATCTTGGCTCGATCGCCGCTGCCCGCGATGCGGCCTACCCGGTCGCATTGCAACCCTGCGCAATTGATCACAAAGTCCGCTTCATATTCACCGCTTCCACCTTCGCCTTTGGTCTCGATTGCCCAAGCGCCTGCTTTTTTCGCCCGCGTCACTTCTGAAGAGAACCTGAGCTCGCCGCCTCTTGCGCGAATCTCCTTCACCATCTCCGCGCAAACCGCGCCGTAGTCCACGATTCCTTCCTGCGGGACGCGAATTCCTGCTAATCCTGCGGCGTGCGGCTCATACTCGTGAATCTGCTCCGGCCCCAGCAGTTCCAACCCCTCCACACCGTTGGCCTTGCCACGCTCCATCAGCGCATGCAATCGCGGAATCTCTTCCGTGTCCGTGGCCACCACCGTCTTGCCGCAAAGCTCGTAGGGCACGCCGTGCCGCTCGCAGAATGCCGTCATTCTGCGCAGCCCTTCCACAGCCAGCCGCGCCTTTGTCGAGCCTGGCTTGTAATAGAGGCCGCAATGCAGCACTCCGCTGTTGTGCCCCGTCTGGTGACGGCCTGGTCCGCTTTCCTTCTCCAGCAGAATCACCTTTATTGACGGGTACCGCTCCAGAAGCTGGTGCGCCGTCGCCAGCCCCACAATGCCGCCGCCAATAATTGCAACTTTCATTGTTTCGTTCAGAATACTCCCCGCCTGGACTCATGGCGCAGCCCGCAAGTCTCTACTCGCGGGATTTGAGTTTCCCGCCGCCGTCTTCTCGTCCCTCTCATTCACTCTCCACTGCGCACCGCTCACACACCTCGTCCACCGTCAGCTTTTCTGCGTCGGGTTCCAATTTCGCACGCAATGACCGGAGCAAATCCGTCTTTGGCCATCCATTTCAATTTGGCACCAAGCATTTCCGAACCTCCCTTTCCCGTGTACACCCCCCCCTCCGCCTGTTATTGTTTTTCTTTGCTTCCCGAGGAATATCGAGAATCAAATATGCCTCAACCCGTGATCAAATTCGGCACCGACGGCTGGCGCGGCCTCATCGCCGACGACTTCACCTTCGCGAATGTCCGCATCGCAGCTGAGGCCATCGCCGCCTACATCCACTCCCGCAAAGGCTCGGCCCAGGAAGATCCGTCCAAAGGCATATGCATCGGGTACGACACGCGCTTCGGGTCGAAGGATTTTGCCCGCACCTGCGCTGAAGTCGTCGCAGCCTCCGGCATTCCCGTCCTGCTCGCCAACGCCGTCACTCCCACGCCGGCGCTCAGCTGGGGTGTGCGCGAGCGTGGCGCAGCCGGCGGCATCATGATCACCTCTTCGCACAACCCCGCGCAGTGGAACGGCGTAAAGTACAAGGGCTGGTATGGAGGCTCGGGCCAACCCGCCATGATCGCGGCCATTGAGTCGTTTCTCGGCAAGCCCGCCACGCGCGTCCCTCAGCCCGCGCCGATTACGGAAGTGGACTTCCTGCCCACTTACCTCAAAGCCATTGAGAGCTTCGCTGACCTCGACCTCATCTCGAAATCCGGCATGAAGTTCTGCATCGATTCCATGTATGGCGCCGGCGGCACAATCCTCGCCGACATTTTCACCCGCATCGGCGTGGCCCACCACCAAATCCGCTCCAGGCCCGACCCGCTCTTTCCCGGCATTAATCCCGAACCCATCGAGCCGAATATCCGCGCCCTCGGCGAAGCCACTGTTGCCAACGGCTGCCAGGCTGGCCTCTGCACTGACGGTGACGCCGACCGCATCGGCGCCATCGACGAGAATGGCAACTTCGTCGACCCGCACAAAATCTACTCCGCGCTCCTCAATTGGGTCTTGCAGTACAAAGGCTGGCCCGGCGCAGTCACTCGCGCCTTCAACACCACCAAAATGCTCGATCGCATCGCCATGAAATACCACCGCGAGCTCATCGAGCACGGCATCGGCTTCAAGTATGTCGTTGACCTCATGCTCGAGCGAGAAATCGTGATGGGCGGCGAGGAGTCGGGCGGCATCGGCTTCCAGCGCCACCTGCCCGAGCGCGACGGCCTGCTCAACTGCCTGATGCTCGCGAATGTCATGGCCCAGGAAAAGAAGACCCTCGGCCGACTTGTCGCCGATCTTCAGGACGAATACGGCGAGCATCAATACGGCCGCATCGATCTCCATTTGCCCGAAGCGCAAAAGAACGCCGTCATCGCCCGTGCCGACGCCCTCAAGCCCGGCGACCCTGTCTTCGCCGGCATGGCCATTCACAACCAGGAAGATCTCGACGGCATAAAGTTCTTCCTCGACAATCCCGAAGCGACGACCAAGCCCAAAGCCGCCGAAACCTGGCTGCTGCTCCGCGCGAGCGGCACCGAGCCGCTCCTGCGCATCTACGCCGAATCGTGCTCCAAGGAATCGGTGCAGAAGCTGCTGGAATCCGCTCGGGCGTTTGCGCTGGGCAGCTAACCATGTGGCGCTGGCGTCCTCGCCGGCCGTCGTGCGGACGTCCCGTCCGCACTTTCGCCCTCGCGAACCAAACGCCTATCGAACTTGATTTGTCATCCTGAGCGGAGCGAAGGATCTGCGGTTGCTTTCCCCCCCGACTCGGCACGGAAATGGGTGCTCCAGGTCCCGATCCTGGGACGTGAGATAGCACAACACTAAATGTGACGGAGGACCAGCTCAGCTAATCACTGCCACCTTCGCTCGCTTCCCCAATCGCACCGTCAGCCGCACCGGCAGCGCTCCCGCCGAAATCACTGCGCCGCCCGCCACTTCGCCATCTACCTTCACGGCCTTCTCGGCAATCTTTCTATTCGCCTCGGCGCCACTCGCCGCGAGCCCCATCGCCACCAGCAGTTTTGGCAGCCGGATCTGATTCGGCTCCGATCCCGCCACATCGGAGAAAGCAATCGCAACCTCTTCCAGATCCTCACTCTCGCCCTTTTGCTGAAACATCCGCGCCCAGTTCTCGCCGGCAATGCGTGCAGCAGCCTCTCCGTAAAATCCAGCCACGATCGTCCGCGCCAGTTTCTTCTTGGTTTCCATCGGGTGCAGCTTTCCGGCCGCCACGTCCGCTCTCATCGCGTCGATCTCACTTTGCTTCAGGTCTGTCAGCAGCACCCAATACTTCCACATGAGCTCGTCCGAGATGCTCATCAGCTTCCCGTACATCTCGCTCGCAGGCTCGTTGATGCCAATCGCGTTTCCTAGCGACTTGCTCATCTTCTGCACGCCGTCCAGGCCCTCGAGAATCGGCGTCATCAGCACGATCTGCGGCTTTTGCCCATAGTCGCGCTGCAGTTCCCGGCCCATCAACAGGTTGAATTTCTGGTCTGTTCCGCCGAGCTCGACGTCGCTGTTCAAGGCGACGGAATCGTAGCCCTGCGCAAGCGGATACAAAAGCTCGTGGAGACTGATGTCCTGCTCCGCGCGGAAGCGGGTGAGAAAATCCTTGCGGTCGAGCATCTGCGAGAGCGTGACCTTTGCGGCGAGGCCGATCAGGCCGACGTACCCAAGCTTGTCAAGCCATTCCGAGTTGTAATGCACCTCAGTTTTCTCGGAGTCCAGAATCCTGAACACCTGCTGCTTATACGTCTCGGCGTTCTTGTCGATCTCTTCGCGCGTTAGCGGTTTCCGCGTCACGTTGCGCCCCGTCGGGTCGCCAATAAGCGCAGTCGAGTCGCCGATGAGGAAAATCACCGTGTGCCCCAGCTGCTGAAAGTGCCGCAGCTTGCGCATCAGCACGGTGTGCCCCAGGTGCAGATCGGGCGCAGTCGGGTCGAACCCCGCCTTCACCCTCAGCGGCCGACCGGTTTTGCGGCTTTCTTCAAGACGCTCCCTCAGGTCGGCAACGCGAATGATCTCCGCGGCGCCCTTCTGGAGCAGGTCCATTTGTTCGTCTACAGGTAAGAATGCTCGCATGTCCCAACAAGTATAAAGTTTGCGGCCTCCCAGGACCTGCGCCGTTCGCGCCGCCGCATCCACTTCAACAATTCACATTCACACAACCATCTCCTTGCATCCTGCCCCCAGCGCTTTTCATCTCACGAAGCACAAGGAGAAGCTGCCGAATGTCCACAGTTACTGGCCGTGCCATCCAGGTTCCCACCGCCGGCGGAGCGTTTCAGCTCGTCACAAGAGAGTTCCCCGATCCCGGCCCCGGCCATGTTCGCATTCGCGTGCAGGCCTGCGGTGTTTGCCACAGTGACGCCGCCACAAAGTTCGGCGGCTGGCCTGGCATCCAGTTCCCGCGAGTCCCCGGCCATGAAGTCGCAGGCTTGGTCGATGCTGTCGGCGCCGATGTGCCGCTCTTCAAGGTGGGGCAGCGCGTTGGCCTCGGCTGGCATGGCGGTCACTGCAATTACTGCCATCCCTGCCGCCGCGGCGATTTCGCCCTCTGCGAAAATCAGCTTATCTCCGGCATCAGCTTCGACGGCGGCTATGCAGACTACGTCATCGCTCCGGCCAACGCCCTCGCCTTCATTCCAGGCGACCTCTCCGATGTTGACGCCGCGCCGCTTCTCTGCGCCGGCATCACGACCTACAACGCACTTCGCAACAGCGGCGCTCGCCCCGGCGACACTGTCGCCATCCTCGGCATCGGAGGCCTCGGCCATCTCGGCGTGCAATACGCCGCCAAGAGCGGCTACCGCACCGTCGCCGTCGCTCGCGGAGCCGACAAGGGCCCACTCGCCAAACAACTCGGCGCACAAATCTACATCGACTCCACCACGCAGGATCCAGCCAAAGAACTCCAGAAACTCGGGGGCGCTGCGGTCATCCTCTCCACGGTCACCGACGCCGCGACCCTCGCCTCCGCGGTCGCCGGACTCGGCCCAGGCGGCAAGCTGATCGTCGTCGGCGTCCCCGACAAGCCCTTCGAAGTCAACGCAGGCGCGCTCGTCCTCGGCCGTCGCACCATCGCGGGCTGGCCCTCCGGCACCGGCATGGACTCTGAAGACACGCTCAACTTCAGTGTGCTCTCCGGCATCAAACCCATGATCGAAACTTATCCACTGGAGCAGGCCGAAGAAGCCTTCAACCGCATGATGAGCGGCAAGGCGCGCTTTCGCGTGGTACTGACCACCGGTGCGTAACCACATTCAACTGGAATTCCGGCAATCAATTGCAATCGGAATTCCGACAGCGAGATCCAAATAAATTGCGCGAATCTATTGGTCTGATCTGTTTGTCTCGGCCAGCAGGCGCTCTTCGAGCGCGGCTGCCTTCGTCGCTTTGTCCATTGCCTTGCCGAGTTTCCGCGTCATCACCTGGAAGTGATGCCCCATCACAGCCAGCGTCATGGCCGCGCCAAAACAACGCCGGTATTTCGTCGCGGCGGACGCAAGAAACTTCCAATAGCTCCACTGGTGGCGACCAAACACTCCCTGCCGCACAATCGAATTCGCCAGCGCGCGCAGATTGCCCCGCGTCAGGAAGGGCGGGCTCGCCAGCTTTTTCAACCTTTCACCCTTTGCCGGCTTGGGATGCGCGCGGTTCAGATAGAGCTTGACCCGCTCGTAGTAGGCCTCGCAGTTATAGATTCTCTTCATCACGTCGCGATAGCCTTCCACCAGCTTGGCCGAATCCATCCGCGGCAAGAAGTTCAGCCTCTCGCAAAAAGTATTGTTGCCACCGCCCGCGTCCACAATCCGGTCCTCTCGCCGCAAGCGCCGGAACAGTTGCGTCCCCGGCATCGCCTGCAGCAGCCCAACCATCGCAATCGGAATCCCGCTTTTCTGGATGAACTCCACCATGCGGTCGAAGATATCTTCCTTATCCGTGTCGAATCCCAGGATGAATCCGCCCATCACCTGCAGCCCGTAGCTCTGAATCGTTGCCACGCTCTCGAGCAAGCTTCGCCGCGTGTTCTGCAGTTTGTTGCTCGCGATCAGGCCTGACTCATCCGGCGTCTCCACGCCGAGAAACACCGCCCTGAATCCCGCGTCTTTCATCAGCTGCATCAGCTCCACATCGTCGGCCAAATTGAGTGACGCTTCGGTGATGAAGTCGAACCGCGCGCCAGTCCGCGTGCGCCACCCCGCCATCGCGCGCAGCAATTCTTTCGCCCGCGCCTTGTTGCCGATGAAATTATCGTCCACGATGAAGACCGACTCGCGCCAGCCCGCCGCCAGCAACTGGTCAAGCTCCGCCAGCACCTGCGCCACGGCTTTCGTCCGCGGCCGCCGCCCGTAAATTTCGATAATGTCGCAGAACTCGCAATTAAACGGGCAGCCGCGCGAGTACTGCACCGTCATCGTCGAGTAGCGCCGCATCTTGATCAGGCTCAAATCGGGCAGCGGGCTCGCCGCCATCTCCGGCCTCTCGGCAGCTTGATAAACCGGCCGTGCAGTCCCCGCTTCCAATTCACGCGCCAGCTCGCCGATCAGGCTCTCGGCCTCGCCAATCACTACATGGTCGGCCTTCAGTTCAGCCGCGGGCACGCTGCTTGCAATTGGTCCGCCCACCACCGTGCGCAGCCCACGCGCGCGGCAACGCTCGACAATCTCCTTAAGCGACTCAAGCTGAATGTGCATTCCGCTCACGAACGCCACATCGGCCCACTTCAGATCGCAATCGCGCAGCCGTTCTACATTTGTATCCACCAGCCGCTTCTTCCATCCCTCCGGTAGCAGCGCCGCCACCGTCATCAGGCCAAGCGGAGGCTGCGCCGCCCGCTTGCCCAAAAACTTGAGCGCGTGTTTGAAGCTCCAAAATGTCTCTGGGAATTCCGGATAGACGAGCAGCACGTTCATAGGCCATCTCTCTTACAGGAAGAGCGGCTGCGCGGGCGCAATCGGCAAATTCAGGCCGTGCTTCCCCCGATTGGAAGCAGTGCGGCCCTGCTCGTAGCGGCGAACTGGTCCTGGATCCATTCTCCCACCAAACAGGTCAAAAACTGGTCAAATGTGCTCGGTTCTGCCGGCAAACCCTGCACCCGCAAGCCGAATCCGCCGCCAAACCCGCCCATCGCGCGGGTTTATGATGATCAGCGTTGGAGGAAGCGATGAAGATAGCCTTGTTCGCAATTCTTCTCACGGTCCCGGCGCTGGCCCTGGCTGACAAGCCCAATCCGGCGGACTACACCATCGTCGTGCATGTGCAGTCCTCGAGGCTCGTCATCGACTGCGGATCCACCTTTAAGGGATCCAATTGTGATTCCGAGCTGCAAATGGACGTTTTAATTGGCGGCAAGAAGTACGAAATTCAAGACGAGAGACCCAACAGCAGCGTGATTCATGTGGGCGACTACAAAGCAAGAATCGTCAAGGAGGATACCTCGCACTCCTACTCGTACACGCGAACCTATGAGATTCTCTTTCCCGACGGCACCACGCGCACATACGCTGTGGTCGGCGAATCGGAATAACCGAGGCCGGCAATGGCCGCGGCGCGCCATGGCACCCAAAGAAGAGGCTTGGCCTGTGAAGTGGCTTGGTGCAAGCCTTTCGATATAATTGAACCTATGCAACACCTCGGCGTCCATCGCGCTCTCGCCATCGCCCTCCACGCGGCTGCGGCGGCTCGCGCCGCCTAGACTCCTGCCTCACCTCATCGAAAACCAGTGAACAGTGGAGAGAGCTCGGTGCGGGCTCGTCCTCCAGATTCGCTACCTGGCCTGTTCACCTTCTTCACTCGTTCACTCAACCCGCGTTCACCCTTAGCCTTCTCGGTTCCTTGGTCCCTAGTTCCCTCGGTCCCTTGGTCCCTTGCTTTTACACTGGAGTCATCATGGACGAGTTTTCACGCATTCAGCGCCTTCCCGCCTACGTCTTCAACATCACCGGCGAAATGAAGATGGCCGCCCGCCGTCGTGGCGAAGACATCATCGACTTCGGCATGGGCAACCCCGACGGCGCCACGCCCACCCACATCGTTGACAAGCTGGTTGAGGCCGTCCGCAAGCCCACCACGCATCGCTACTCCGTCTCCCGCGGCATTCCGCGCCTGCGCAAGGCCGTCTGCAACTGGTACAAGACGCGTTACGACGTCGATCTCGACCCCGATTCCGAGGCCATCGTCACCATTGGCTCCAAGGAGGGAATCGCCCACCTCTGTCTCGCCATCCTCGATTCGCGCGACACGGTTCTCGTCCCCAATCCGAGCTACCCCATCCACATTTATGGCCCGGTCATCGCAGGCGCGCACATTGTCAGCGTCCCCGTCCACAACCAGGAAAGCTTTCTAGCCCAGCTCGAGGAGCTCATCCCGCGCATGACGCCGCGCCCCAAGGCGCTCATCGTCAACTTCCCGTCGAACCCGACGACCGAATGCGTCGAGCTGCCTTTCCTTGCGCGCCTCGTCGCGCTCGCCCGCGAGCACGGCTTCTGGCTCATCCAGGACCTTGCCTACGCCGACATCGCATTCGACGGCTACAAGCCGCCCAGCGTCCTTGAGGTTCCCGGCGCCAAAGACGTCGCCGTCGAGTTCTTCACGCTGTCGAAGAGCTACAACATGCCGGGCTGGCGCATCGGCTTCATGGTCGGCAACAAGAAGCTGGTCGCCGCGCTCGCGCGGCTCAAGAGCTACTTTGACTACGGGACCTTCACGCCCATCCAGGTCGCGGCGATTGCGGCATTGGAAGGGCCGCAGGAATGTGTCGCGCAGATCTGCGACAACTACCGCCGCCGTCGCGACGTCCTCGTTGAGGGCCTCAACAAGGCCGGCTGGCAAGTCGCCAAGCCCAAGGCGACGATGTTCGTGTGGGCCGAGATTCCGGAGGCCTATCGCGACCTCAAGTCGCTCGAGTTCTCAAAGCTGCTGCTCAACGAGGCTAAGACCGCCGTCTCGCCTGGGATCGGCTTTGGCGACTACGGCGACAACCACGTGCGCTTCGCTCTGATCGAGAA
>CAVXMJ010000007.1:0-18392 GCA_963762905.1 uncultured Acidobacteriaceae bacterium
CACGGTGCTCAATCCCGCCCTTACTTTCATAAAAAACTACATCTTTCGCGGCGGCTTTTTGGACGGCCGGGAAGGCCTGATCTTCCATTTGAATCATTCTGCCTACGTCAACTGGAAGTTTGCCAAAGCATGGGAGACGCACCGATTAGCTACATCGTCGATCGCTCAACCGATCGCACCTGCCGACCTGGCCGGCGATGCCAGCGCGCCAACGTCTGCCGAGAAATGATCCCCGCGATGGACATACCTGCCGCGCCCATTTATCTGCTGGTGATGACGGCCACGATTACCCCGGCTGTCAACGCGCAGATCAAGCGCTCTTCGCCGCATGCGCGCCTCGACGATTACAAACGCGCGCTTCAGTTCTGGTTGAGCTATCCGCATCCGGCCGCCGAACGGATTTTGTTCCTCGAAAATTCCGGCGCCGACCTGGGCGAGCTGCGCGCGATTGCGGAGAAGGAAAACCCGCAGCGCCGCGAGGTGGAGTTTTTGTCCCTGCCGGTTCATGAGATTCCCGCCGGCACCAACTACGGCTATGCGGAGATGCAAACGCTCGACGAGGGACTGGCCTTGAGCAAATTGCGCTTCGCCACGACGCACATGATCAAGACGACGGGCCGGCTGACGTTTCCCGAGCTCGGCAAAGCGCTCGATCGCGTCGCCAATAAGGCTCCCTTCGAGCTCATGATCGATTGCCGCAAGCTCGGCCTTTTTCGCCAAGGCTACGATGCGAGGGTGCAGCTCTTCGCATGTTCGCACGCGTTTTACGATCGCGTGCTGCGCGGCGCTAATCACGAGATGAACTCAACCGACGTTCGTTTGCTCGAGCACTTGATCTATCGCAAAGTGATTCCGTTCAAGGGCCAGCCTGGCTACTATCTGCGTTTCCCTTGCAACATCGATCCGGTGGGCTTTTTCGGATTCAAGAACCGGCGCTATGATTCGCCGCGGACCGCTATTCCGCGGAGCGTACGCGCTCTGCTGCGAATCACTGCGCCGGGCTATTGGTTTTGAAAGCTAACTGACCGCCAATCCATTGGATCTAAAGGAGTATTTGCCGTTGGCGGCACTTTTGATCGCGAGCACCCCCAAACCAATCGGTCGGATAACGCATCTACTTCACTCAGTTGTCTTGGCCGGGGTGTGGAATGAAGCTTCTCCGTAGGGAGAAGCTAGCTGTCAGCCCTGAGCGCTCCACACGCGACAAAAACGACGGGAGGCAACCATGAGAGCAGATCGCCCTTTACTCGGCGCCATCCTTTTTCTGGCTTGCGGGTTATCGCTCATTCTCGGTTACTGCAGCGGAGCCACCACTTTTACCGCGTCGTATCCTTTCACAGGCTCCACGCTGCACATTGACGTGCTGACGAACGGCCCCGCCGCGATCGGCGGAGTAGTGCTGACGGCTGTCGGCCTCTTGCTTTTGTTGTGGGCAGTGCTTGCCGCGATTGTCGGGCAGATTGTTCTGCTTTTCAGCGATCGTCATCGGGATCCCGAGACCCTGTTGGATAGGGAGAGCCTGCTGGAATAACGGCAGCGCAAAGGGTTTGGTGTGAAGGCCTACTTCAATTTCACCCGCACGTCGGTGCGCACGAGATAAAGGAAGAAGAGAAGATTCAACAGCCCCTGGACCAGCGAAGAATAGGTGTGTTGCACCGAGAATCCCCACAGGAAGGACCCCGAGAGAATTGCGACGGCCGCGAGCGTGAGCGCCCACGCCCAGCGCAGTAGCAGCAGCAGGCCCAGCGCGCCGGCGATGAAGAATACCGAAAAGACAAGATAGATAAATCCGGCACGTTTCTCCATGACAGACACAACTGTGACCCCGGCGAGCAGCAGCATGTAAAGGCTGATCGCGATCAGGCCCGGGAGCTTGAGCAGCAGAGAAAGTGTCGACTTCCGTTCCGTAGGCGCCGGCGCTATGTCGGGCGTTGGGGTGCTCGTGTTGGCATCGTCGCTCATAATGTGTGCAGATAAGCCAGCAGGTCAGCCAGATCTTTATCGTTCAACGGTGTGGCGGGCATCATCCCCCGTCCGTCAAGAATCACCGCCGTCAATCTCTCGTCGGTTGGTGGCGCTCCGGAGGGCATGGCCTTCACCTTGGTGAGCGCCTGCAACCCCGGTCCGTGGAGTGGCGCGGTCGATGTCGGATTGTGGCAGCGCGCGCACTTTACCTGGAACACGGCTGCGCCGCGCGCCTCTTGCGGCGTCCACTCTGAGGAGGGTTTTGATGGCGGAAGCGGCTTGCATCCTGCCAAACCAAGGGCGAAGGTCGTCATAGCAGAGACCATCAGAAGATTCCACGTCCGCATCGCCTCTCATGATACAGCCGCCCCTGCTGCCTGGAGCATGTGCGACGGACGTTAGTAACCCGTATTGCAACTGCGTTCTTGAACAGGGCGGCGTGTGAAGCTCGTCCGTTGTGCGCCGTCCCTACGGGACTCCGGCATTTCATTGCTGCGCTTTCCCCACGCTAAAGCGCGGGGCTAACCAGCACCGCGCCTACGGCGCGAGGTTTTTCGGCGGCGTTCGGCTGCGCGATTTTTCGCGGCGCGTCGAGCTCAGTTCTTTTCAGGAGCACGCGCATCAAAGACTTTCGGCGTTGCCCGAGCAGCGATTACTCCGCCGCGGCGATAGCCTCAGCGATGCGTTCGATGGCTTCTTGTTCAACGGTGCTGCCTGGATAGTGGTCGTTGACGAGGATCGAGAAAGCCACCATGCGGCCACTTGAAGCATTCACATATCCGGAAAGGGAGTTCACTTCACCCAATGTGCCCGTCTTGGCCCACATCTGCCCTTTCAAGGGTGATTTCGCGAAACGGTGATCCAACGTGCCGTCGACGCCGGCCAAAGGCAATGTCTGGCGCCATCCCGCACCCCAGGATTGCTGCGATGCATAGGCCAATAGCCGCGTAAAAGCGCGCGGCGTAATCTTGTCGTCATTGCTCAATCCACAGCCGTCTACGAGATAGAAATCCGCGTCGGCCACGCCCGCGTTGACCATGAACTGACGCACCACGCGCGCCCCTTCTTCGAAGCTGCCGTCGGTTCCATAGAGCTTGCCCAGCAGGCGCAGCAGAAGCTCAGCGTGCAGATTCTGGCTGGTTTTGTTCGTCACGGTGATGTCTTCCGCGATGGGCACCGACATGTGCGCGCCCAGGATGCGGCGGCCCTCTGCCGGCGCAGCGATGGAGGTGAAGTTGCCGGGCGTAAGATTGATCGGCTGCTCGCGCTCGCCGGCAAAGTCGCCCGTCCCAGAGGCCTCTTTGTGGCGCGATTCGGCGTCGCCCGTCACCTTGATACCGCGCAGTTCGAGCGCCTGCTTGAACGCATCCGCTGTGAACTGTGCCGGATCGTCGACGGCCATTGCAACCTGCATTCCGCTCGCGGGAGCCGTGCCCCAGGCGCGGACCAGCAGGGAGCCTGGACGCCGCTCCAGGCCGGGCACCGCTTCCTGGCCGGCCCCGGCAAGAGTCATCCGGTTGTCGATGGTGTAGTAATCCACGCCCGGCGTCCATTCCGCTTGCGTTACGCCTGGATTGGCGGGATCGGCGGTAATGTTGAGTTCGTCTGTGTTGTCATTGAACGTAAGCGCGGAGACTGGCGCGCCATAGCTCCACTGCAAGTGGTTCCAGCTCCAGCCCAGCGGATAGGGCTCGCTCAAAAAGAAAGTATCGTCGCCAATCACGTTTCCATCGACGGTGCGCACGCCAGTCTGCAGCACCTGCTCGGCAAGCGCACCCAGGACGTCCATCGCGGTCTTCGCGGTGGAAGTGGGCAAATCCGTTGCGGAGGCTGGAGGCGCGGTTCCGGGTTCGACATAGGGGTAATGCCGAGCGCTGATGGTGGGATCGCCGACACCGAGCAGCACCAGGTTGCCATGGAGCGTGCCGCTCGCATCCAAATCGCCGTCGCCGGCCGCGAAGGTGGTCCACGTCAGCGTGTCCACGGGCAGCAGAGCAAATGCCGCGGCGGTGGTTGTCAATTTTGCATCGGAGCCAGGTGAAAACAAGCGCGCGTCATTCAATCCGTAGAGCGATTGTCCGCCGAGAGTGGTTACGCTGATGCCGAAGTTCGCGTGACTCAGAGCAGGGTCGGCGAGAATGGCCTGGATACGATCAGCGAGCGGGCCCGTCCTGGGCACGCGCGGCGCAAGGTGTTGAGCGTCGCGGCGCGCTTGTGCTGGGGCCTGTGTACCCAGGCCGAACGTGCAAACCAGGAGGCTGCTCCACGCAAGGTGTCGCCGAAGGGAGGCCATGCCCCGCAGTGTAGCAAAGGCGTGCCGCATCGCGGCGTACCATCGGGATTGAGCGCTTATGAGAAGCACGGCAAACTGGCGGCTGCGGTCGCGGACCCTTGAGCTTGGACGCCGCACGCTCGTAATGGGTGTCGTAAATATCACTCCGGATTCGTTCAGCGACGGTTTTTCCCTGGTCTCGGAGGAGCGTGTCGCGCATGCGATCAGACTGGTCGAAGAAGGCGCGGAGATTCTTGATCTAGGCGCGGAAAGCACGCGGCCCGGCTCGCGCGCGGGAGGCCCGGATGCAGAGGTCTCAGCCGAAGAAGAGCAGGCGCGGCTGCTGCCTGTGCTGGAAGGGATCCTGAAGAGCCGGCCCCATGCGATGATTTCTGTTGACACCTACAAAGCCGAGACCGCGCGTGCGGCACTGAGGGCGGGCGCTGAGATCGTGAACGATGTGAGTGGATTCACATGGGACCCTGCGATCGCAGATGTATGCGCGGAGTTTCACGCCGGCGTGGTGCTCTCGCACACCCGTGGGCGGCCCGAAGAATGGCGAGCACAACCGCAGCTTGAAATCGATGCGCTGCTTGCCATGGTGCGCGATGGACTGGCCGCGAGTCTTGCCGCGGCCGAGCGCGCCGGGGTTTGGTCCGATTCCGTCGTCGTCGACCCTGGCTACGGTTTCGGCAAACGCTTCGGCGAGAATTATGCGCTTTTGGCGCGTCAGGCGGAGTTGCTCGCTCTAGGCCGCCCTCTGCTCGCCGGATTGAGCCGCAAATCGTTCCTCGGCCACACACTGGCTCCTCTCTTTGGCGGCGACCCTGCGCCCACTGCTGCGCGCGAAAACGCAGGCCTCGCAGCCATGACCGCTGCGATTCTTCACGGGGCGTCCATCGTGCGCGTGCATGCGGTGCGGCCTGCGGTTGAGGCCGCGCGGATTGCGGACGCGATTCTCGGCAAGGACCAACGCGCGTCAGACCGGGATGCAGGATAGTGCGCTTACGCAGTCCCCTGTCGAATCCACTGCGGAAAAAGGGGATCCAGGAAGAAATACTGGCCCTTATACCGGTCCAGCACGCCTTTTGAGTGGAGAGACGCAATCGCGCGTTGAACCGTGGACGCGGGCCCGAGCCGGAACTCGGTCCTGACGGACTGGGAATAAATCTGCGAGGAGCCGAGCTTGGCCAGCGCCTGGAGCGTGGCCCGTTGCGCCGCGGAAAGTTGCTGCCAGAGAGTTTCGTAGTAAGTCGACTGTCCGGCCACCAGATCTTCAGAAACCCATGTAACATCGGAAGCGCCGAGTGTCCGCTTTCCCGCGATCTCCGCGTAATCCCATAGCTCATGAGCGATGCGCTGCACATCGTACGGAATCAGATTCGCGATGGAGAGCAGTGCATCGAGACCGCCTTCGTCGACCTTCCGGCGCTTCCTGGCAAATTGCCGGACAATGAATTCCTTCCAGGCGTCCTCCGGAATCTTGTCCAGAAACATGTGTGGACCGGCTTTGTAGAACGGGCGCTTGGTCGACAGCATTTCCTTCATGAATGAGGGCTGAGAGCCAGCAAAAACGTAGCCCACCTCCCGCTGCTCCTGAACCTGGTTGCGCAAGACATTTTCTACCGATCCGCCGTTGAATTCGGCGATCTGCTGAAACTCGTCGAGACAAATGGCCATCCGGAAGCCGCCATTTCTGGCCAGTTCCCCGGGCAGGGCGAAGACATCGGGAGCAATCGGCGCCGGATCGAATCCCGGTTTGGCGCCGAGCGAAAGGCTCACTTCGCCGGTCATCGTGACGTAGTTGATTTCGGGTCTCACGCTCCGCGCGAACCTCGTCACCCAATCCTTGACTCGATCCCAGGGGCCGGCGGCGTGCAGTACCTTTTCCGCGAATTTCTCAAGGAATTGCGTGTAGCTGGAATAACTGCTGACGGTCAGACTGACGGTTCGGATATGCCTCTTGCGCAGCTTGAGAAGCGCCATTGCGACAAGAGAGCTTTTGCCAAAGCGGCGCGGAGATAGCAGAAACACCTTCTGGCCGTCGGAGAGATCGCGGACCAGCGTTTCCAATTCCTTCGTCCGATCGACAAAATTCGGTTCGCTGACGACCTCACCGAAGACGAACGGATTTTCGTAATTATTCATTACGCTTATTAGCATAACGCAAATCCGCATAAACATCAATCGGGATTACGCATTTATGCGTTACTCGCTTTTGCGTAGTAAGAATCGGACCCATTTTAGGAACACCGTGGGCCTCAGCTACCCGCTGACGCCCACTTTGTGCCGCGGCCACAGCGGGCGCAAGGCGCTGTGGTCGATCGCCGGCTCACCGTCGCACTCGACTTCAATGACAGTCGCAGGCTGGTCGGGAGCCACCAGCGGAAGGCCCGTCAGCCGGAAGCTGAACTCGTCCTGCGTGAACTCGACCTTTTGGCCGGTTTTGACGAGCCGCGCGGAGAGCGCCTTCGGCTTCAACCCTGCGAAGGCCACGACCACTTCGGGCTTGTAGAAATCAAGCCACTCCGCTGCCGGAGTGTGGCCCGGCCAGGAATACACATGCACGTAAAGCGTGTTCCCACGCCGCGTGAAGTTTAGATTCGTTGCCCACTCGGCCTGCATGCGCTCGCTGTCATAGATCGATTTGCCGTTTGTGTCGAGCCATTTGCCTACCGCTTCCAGAATCTCAACCGACTGCGGGGGTACCGATCCATCAGGTTCCGGACCGATGTTGAGCAAATAGTTGCCGCCGCCCTGTGCGCAGGTGATCAGGTTGTTGACGATGGTTTTAGGCGTCTTCCACGCATCGTCGCCGCGGTTGAAGCCCCAACTATCGTTCAGCGTCATGCAAGTTTCCCATGCGCGCCCTGCCTCGGCAGCCTCAATGTGCTGCTCGGGAGTTGAGAAGTCCCCTGGCAGCAGGTTGCGGTTGTTCACGATAATCTCCGGTTGCAGCGAAAAGACCATCTCGTTCATCCGCTCCGATTCCCATTGCTCTGCCGTCAGCGGCCACGCGACGTCGTACCAGAGAACGTCGATCTTCCCGTAGTTGGTCATCAACTCGCGGATGAGCCCATGCGTGTAGTCCACAAAGCGCCGCCGCGCGGCTTCGTCGGTCTTGCAGATGGCGCCGTCCGGGTGATGCCAGTCCATCAGCGAGTAATAGAAGCCCACACGCAGACCCTCGGCGCGGGCTGCTTCAACAAATTCGCGCACCAGGTCGCGCCCCGGCCCCTGATCCATGGCGTTGTAATCGGTCAGCTGCGTATCCCAGTTGCAGAATCCTTCATGATGCTTGGTCGTCATGACCATGTACTTCTGGCCGGCTCGTTTGGCCAGCTGAGCCCATTCGCGCGCAGCATTCGGCTTGGGATGAAAGTGCCTGGCAAGCAACTCGTACTGCAACAAAGGAACCCCTTCGTTCTCCTTCGCCCACTCGTGCTGGCCGATCACGCTGTAGAGGCCCCAGTGGGTGAACATGCCAAACTTTGCCTGGTGCCACCAAGCCATGCGAGCCTCGCGCGTGGCAGCCTGCTTTTCGTCAGCGGCAGTGGGCGCCGGTTGCGCCGCAGAATCCTGCGGCAATGCCAGTCCGTTTGCATTTGCGGTGGCCAACGCCGCTGCGCCCGCCGCGCCAAACTGCTTCAGGAATGACCGTCTCGTCCGCTCGCTCCAATCCATTTGTTGTCCTCTCTTCACTTTCGCCGTGTCCGCGACCCTTCGCAAAACTCAATTGGACAGGGATATCGCGATTGCGCTGCCGGCGCACGAACAATCCTAGACCAGCCAGTTGCATGTCCTCCAGCCACCTTTCCTCATTTCCGTGATCAGGCTCGTTTAGAATCGAAGTGGTTGCGGCCGAGCAAGCCGCGTCCAAATCTGGCCCGCGCGCAAAGGCATGTTCAGTGCCCGTTGCGGCGGGCGATCGTGTGGGAATCTGACAGCGATGCGAGCGAAGACAGCTGTAGTACTGGGCGCCCAGTGGGGCGACGAGGGTAAGGGGAAAATCGTTGACGTGCTTAGCGAGCGGTTTTCCGCAGTAGCGCGCTACGCCGGCGGCCATAATGCCGGACACACGGTCATCATTGGCGAGCACAAGTTCGTGTTGCAGCTCATTCCCTGCGGTGTGCT
Source organism: uncultured Acidobacteriaceae bacterium (assembly GCA_963762905.1). GTDB lineage: Bacteria > Acidobacteriota > Terriglobia > Terriglobales > Acidobacteriaceae > Telmatobacter. The sequence goes on from CAVXMJ010000007.1 coordinate 8,372, forward strand.
TCGGCCGGGGTGCAAGGGCATCATCGGCAACGGGGTGGTGCTCGATCCCATTGCGTTCCTCGGCGAAGTCGGCCGCATTCGCGAGTTGGGCGTCCAGGTTGATGGGAACCTTTTCATCTCCAATCGCGCGCAGGTCATCCTGCCCTACCACCGCATGATCGAGTTGGCGGCGGAAAGCGCGCCGGGACGCAAGAAAATCGGCACCACCAGCCGCGGCATCGGGCCCGCCTATGAGGACAAGATGGCGCGCAGCGGCTTGCGCGTGGTTGATTTGCTGCATCCGGCGCTGCTCAAGACGCACATTGAAGCGGCCTGCGCGGAGAAGAATGCAATTGCCCATGCGCTGTTCGGAACCGATCCGCTGGACCCCGAAAAGATGTATGAGGAGTACGCCGCGGCGGCCGAACAGATCCGGCCATTCGTCGCCGATACCGGCCGCATGCTCAACGGGATACTGGCCAAGGGAGGCAGTGTCATGTTTGAGGGCGCGCAGGGAACGATGCTCGACATCGACCACGGCACCTATCCGTTCGTCACTTCCTCTTCAGCCACGGCAGGCGGAGCGGCCACGGGCACGGGGGTAGGCCCGACCGCGATCGGCACGGTCATCTCTGTCACCAAGGCCTACGTCACGCGCGTCGGCGGAGGCCCGTTCCCCACCGAGATCCACGACGCAGCCGGTGACCATCTGCGCGCGCGCGGCCACGAGTATGGCGCCGTCACGGGACGCCCCCGGCGCTGCGGCTGGCTCGATATTCCGCTGCTCCGCTATTCCAACCAGGTGAACGGAGCGGAATGGCTGGTGGTGACCAAGCTCGACGTTCTCGATGAGCTGGATGAGATTCCCATTTGCACCGGATACGAGATCGACGGCAAGGTCACCGACGAAATTCCCGCGGATGTGCGCGGGCTCGAGGCGATCAAGCCCAAATACACCACACTGAAGGGCTGGCGCCAATCCACGGAGGGCATTACTGAGTTTGACAAGCTGCCCAGGGCTGCTCGGGAGTATCTCGCTTTCCAGGAGCGAGAGAGCGGCGCTAAGATCGGCATGGTATCTACGGGTCCTGACCGCGGCCAGACCATCGTACTGCCGGAATTTGCGGCCGAGCTTGATTCCGTTACGTCCTGAGCCGCAGCTGCTGGGACGGTGCATTCCGTCTAATTGAGTTGTGCGCAACGCAACAGGCAACACGCGGATCGCTCTTAGGCCCGTCTTCATGGGATTTCCATTTGACCATCGTATGGTTCCCGGAATACCGTGTACGCGTATGCCGGGATCTGCAAACGTATTCTCAAGCCTCGCTTGCCGCCGCCTGCGTTCCGGCCGCGCCATAGCAATCCTTGTTGCATGTGCGGCTTGCGCCGTTTCCCTCTGCGCTGCAAAGCCCATGGGGCAAAAACATGAGAACCGCCACGACATCGACCAGCTTGAGGATGAATGGCGCGATGCCACCCTGAGTGCGAACACCAAGGTAATGGACTCGCTGCTGGCCCCTGACTATATGGGCATCACCGCCTCCGGCACCCTGCAATCGCGCGATGAGACCCTGCAAGGCCTGAGTTCTGGCCATCTCCATTTCACTCTGCTTGACTTGTCAGACCGCAAGATCCGCTTTTACGGAACGACGGCTGTTGTCATCTCGCTGGCCAACATTCAAGCCACTACGCCGGACGGAAAAATTGCCGGCAACTATCGCTACACGCATGTCTATGTGCGCGATGCCCAGGGAGACTGGCAGATCGTGAGCTTTGAGGCCAGCCGCGTCCGCGAGCCTGGCCCCCGCAAGCGGAATGAGTTCCATCCGGCAACGAAAGCGAATTGAGTTTGAACCGGAAATGAAGGCGGCTCCTTCAGGCCCGATTTCCAACATATCCATAATAGAATCTGTGGTATAAGGCTATCCATGCCTTCGTTTTCCCTTCGCGGGAAGCTGCGGATGCGATTGTCGCGGACCCGGCCTTGAAAACGGCCCCGTCTCGGGGTACACTAAATCTAATATAGGACTAAACAAGTCCTATATTGCGGGATAGGCAAAGAATGCATCCGCGCCCGGCCCAGATAGCCCTCAAAAAGCCAGTTTCTGGACCCCATCCCGCTACCAGTCCTTTGGAGGACGAATGAGTTCAAGTGTCGATACAATTCGCGGTCTCGCCGAGCAGGATTACAAATGGGGCTTCATCACCGATGTGGCCGAAGACCGCGTCCCCAAGGGGCTGAATGAAGACATCGTTCGCCTGATCTCCGCGCGCAAGGGTGAGCCCGAGTTCATGCTGGAGTGGCGGTTGAACGCGCTGCGCCACTGGTTCACGATGAAGCGCGAAGAGGGCGAGCCCAAGTGGGCCAACCTGACCATCTCTCCCATCGATTACCAGAACATCTCCTACTACTCGGCGCCGAAGAAAAAGCCGCAACTCGACAACCTCGATCAAGTCGATCCGGAGATTCTGCGCACCTATGAGAAGCTGGGCATTCCGCTGCTCGAGCAGCAACGCCTTGCCGGTGTGGCCGTTGACGCGGTCTTTGACTCCGTCTCCGTTGCCACCACCTTCAAGGGCAAGCTGGCCGAGATGGGCGTTATCTTCTGTTCGTTCTCTGAGGCCGTCCAAAAGCATCCGGAGCTGATCAAGAAGTACCTCGGTACTGTGGTTCCGCAGACAGACAATTTCTATGCCGCGCTCAATGCCGCCGTCTTCACCGACGGGTCGTTTGTCTATGTGCCCAAGGGCGTTCGCTGCCCCATGGAGCTGTCCACTTACTTCCGCATTAACGCAGCGGAGACAGGCCAGTTCGAGCGCACGCTGATCATCGCCGATGAAGGCTCGTATGTGAGCTATCTCGAAGGCTGCACGGCCCCCATTCGCGATGAAAACCAGTTACACGCGGCGGTCGTGGAACTGATCGCGCTCGATAATGCGCAGATCAAGTACTCGACGGTGCAGAACTGGTACCCCGGAGACAAGGAAGGCCGCGGCGGCATCTACAACTTCGTCACCAAGCGTGGCAAGTGTCTGGGCGTCAACTCGAAGATCTCGTGGACGCAGGTTGAAACCGGCTCAGCGATCACCTGGAAGTATCCGAGCTGCATTTTGCAGGGCGACAACTCCGTGGGCGAGTTTTATTCCGTGGCGCTCACCAACAATCGCCAGCAGGCCGACACGGGCACCAAGATGATCCACATCGGCAAGAACACGCGCTCGACCATCGTTTCCAAGGGCATTTCCGCTGGCTACGGTCAGAACACGTATCGCGGCCAGGTCAAGATTCTCAAGAGCGCAACCGGCGCGCGCAATTACACGCAATGCGATTCGCTGCTGATTGGCGACCGCTGCGGCGCGCACACGTTTCCCTACATCGAAGTAAGGAACGCGACCGCGCGCATGGAGCACGAAGCGTCCACTTCAAAGATTGGCGAGAACCAGCTCTTCTATCTCCGCCAGCGCGGGCTGACGGCAGAAGATGCGGTTTCGATGATCGTGAACGGATTTTGCAAGACCGTCTTCAAGGAGCTGCCCATGGAATTTGCGGTTGAAGCGCAGAAACTCCTGGGAGTGAGCCTTGAAGGCAGCGTCGGATAACTTATTGTCCGCCGCGTATCGGGCACGAGTCTTAAGCCTTCCCGAGCACGGCCGGAACGGCGCCGCGAACGAAAGTTGCTTTGTATCAGGGCACGACTTCAGTCGTGCCGGAAGCAAAACAAAATTGATGGGGCTTTAGCCCCTGAGAGAATTGGACCCCAGGGAAAGTAACAAACGGAGAGACGAACCAATGGCATTGTTAGAAATTCAAGATCTGCACGCCAACGTGGACGGCCACGAGATTCTGAAAGGCGTGAACCTGACCGTGAACGCGGGAGAAGTGCACTCCATCATGGGTCCTAACGGCTCGGGCAAGAGCACGCTGGCGGCCGTGTTGGCACGGCGCGAAACTTACGAGGTCACGGGCGGCCGGGTGCTGCTTGACGGCAAGGACCTGCTCGAGATGAAGCCCGAAGACGCAGCACGCGAGGGCGTGTTTCTGGCCTTTCAATATCCGGTTGAGATTCCCGGCATCGGCAACGCGTATTTTCTGCGCTCGGCCCTGAACGCGATCCGCAAGCACCGCGGGGAAGACGAGCTCGACGCCATGGATTTCCTGCCTATCTACAAAGAGAACATGAAGCTCCTGGAGATGGACGAAAAGCTGATGAACCGTTCTGTGAACGAGGGATTCTCCGGCGGCGAAAAGAAGCGCAACGAGATTCTGCAGATGGCCGTGCTCCAACCCAAGCTCGCTATTCTCGATGAAACCGATTCCGGCCTCGACATCGATGCGCTGCGGATCGTCGCGCAGGGCGTGAACGCCATGCGCAGCCCCGATCGCTCCTTCCTCGTGATCACTCACTACCAGAGGCTGCTGGATTACATTGCGACGGACTTCGTGCATGTCCTGGTGGATGGCAAGATCGTTCGCTCGGGCGGCCCGGAGCTGGCGCTGGAGCTCGAAGACACGGGATATAGCTCGGCGGAAGCCAGTGTAGCCGCGGCATTGCAGGGATGAAAAGCACATCGAAAGAAAGTGGAAGCGAGAAGGTAATGGCGACGGTGACCGGAAAGCCGAATACATATCTTGAAGCGTATGGCGAACTGACTGCACGGCGGGTGCAGCGCGACCCGGTGTGGCTGAGGCAACTGCGCGAGGACGCCTGGACCCGCTTCCAGGGCAAGGGATTTCCGACCACGCACGACGAGGACTGGCGGTTTACCAACCTCGCGGCAATGGCGAAGATTCCATTCAAGCAGGCAGTCAAAGGCAGCGTGGCGGTTTCCGCGAGCGAGATTGAGCCGTTTCGCGTTTCGGGTGCGGCTTGCCAGCTTGTGTTCGTCAACGGCCACTTTGCGCCGGAGCTCTCGGAGCTGAGCGGCCTTCCCAAGGGCCTGGAGATTTGCTCGCTTGTGGGAGCTATCGACTGCGGCATGGTAGGGATTGCGCCTGAAGGTTGCGCTTCCGACGGTATTGAACAGCACCTTGGCCGCTATGCCGACGCTCGCCGCGATGTGTTTACCGCGCTGAACTCGGCGCTCTGGGAAGACGGCGCCTACGTGCGCATTCGCCGCGGCGCCAATATCTCCGAGCCCATCCATCTCTTGTACGTTTCGGCCGGCGCCGGCGCTGAAATCATGACCCACCCGCGCACACTCATCGTTGCCGAGCCAACCAGCCACGCGGCGGTGATTGAAGATTACGTTTCGCTCGGCAGCGAGGTCGCGTTCTCCAACGCCGTCACGGAGCTCGTAGCCGGGCAAGATGCCGTGGTCTCGCACTATCTCATCGAGCGCGAGAATCTGGCCGCGTTCAACGTTTCTACGCTACGCCTGGAGCTGGCGCGCGCCGCCAACGTCTCCTCGCACTCCATCCTGATGGGCGGAGGCCTGGTGCGCAACAACGTCCACCCCGTTCTTTCGGGCGACGGCGCGGAGTGCCTCATCAACGGCCTGTTCGTTGGCGCGGGACATCAGCATCTCGACAACTACATGCTTGTTGAACACGCGCAGCCGCAGTGCAGCAGCCGCCAGTTTTACAACGGCATTCTCGATGGTTCGGCGCGCGGTGTCTTCCATGGCCGCATCGTGGTGCACAAGGACGCGCAGAAGACTGACGCCAAGCAGACCAATCGCAACCTCCTTCTCAGTGACAATGCGCGGATCGACACCAAGCCGCAGCTCGAGATTTACGCCGACGACGTGAAGTGCACGCACGGCGCAACCATCGGCCAGATTGAAGAAGAGCAGCTCTTCTATTTGCGCTCGCGCGGAATCGACGAAGTCTCGGCGCGGAACGCCCTCCTCTACGCCTTCGCCGCGGAGTGCCTCGACCGCATGCAAGAGCCGGCAGCGCGCGAGTTTGCCGAGGGCCTGATTCGCGAGCGGATCAGTGAACTGGCTCGGAACCGGCAGACTGCCCCCGCTACCGCTCCGATCGAAGAAGAAGTGCAGCACTGGGAGGAAGTCCGTTGACCACCGTTGCCCAGCCTGTCACCCGCGATCCGCAGCCTGTTGCATCGGGCCTCGATCTCGCGAAGATTCGCGCCGATTTCCCCATCCTCGCGGAGCGGATCAACGGCCGGCCCATTGTTTATCTCGATAACGCGGCCACATCGCAAAAGCCGCGGGTGGTGCTCGATGCGATTGCGAATTACTACGAACACATGAACGCCAACATTCATCGCGGCGTGCACACACTCAGCGTGCGCGCTACCGAAGCGCACGATGCAGCGCGGCTGACCGTCAAGAAATTTATCAACGCAGCCGACACGCGCGAAATCATCTTCGTGCGCGGCGCCACCGAGGCTATCAATCTCGTTGCGCAGACCTACGGGCGGAAGCACGTCGGCGCAGGCGACGAAGTCCTCATCACGGCCATGGAGCACCACTCGAACATCGTGCCGTGGCAGATTCTCTGCGAAGAAAAAGGCGCGCATCTGAAGGTCGCGCCAATCGATGATCGCGGCGAGCTTTTGCTGGATGAATTCGCCAAGCTCATAGGCCCGCGCACCAAGATCGTTGCCGTCACTCATGTGTCGAACGCGCTGGGTACGGTCCTTCCGCTGCGCGAGATGATCGAGCTGGCTCACCGCCAAGGCGTCCCCGTACTGGTCGATGGGGCCCAGGCCGTTCCGCACTTTACTGTCGACGTGCAGGCGCTCGACGCCGATTTTTACGCCTTCAGCGGCCACAAGGTTTACGCGCCAACCGGAATCGGCGTTCTCTACGGCAGGCGCGCACTGCTCGAAGCGATGCCCCCCTATCAGGGCGGCGGCGATATGATCCGTTCCGTCACCTTTGAAAAGACCACCTACAACGATCTGCCATGGAAGTTCGAAGCGGGCACCCCGGATATCGCCGGAGCCATCGCTCTCGGCGCGGCGCTCAAGTACATTACAGATCTCGGCATGGACAACATCGCCGCCCACGAGCACGATCTGCTCGCATACGCAACTGAAGTTGTCGGCGCAATTCCCGGCGTGCAACTGATCGGCACGGCTCGTGATCGCGCCGGCGTTCTCTCCTTTGTGCTGGATAACGTGCATCCACACGATCTCGGCACGATCCTCGACCGCGAGGGCATTGCTATCCGCACCGGCCACCACTGCGCGCAGCCGGTGATGGAGCGCTTCGGCATTCCCGCCACTGCGCGCGCCTCCTTCGCCGTCTACAACACCAAAGAAGAAGTGGACGCGCTGGTCGCTGGCATTCGCGCGGCGCTCGAGGTGTTCGCATGAGCGCGGACCTCGGCGAACTCGGCGATCTCTACCAGGAAGTGATTCTGGAGCACAGCAAGGCCCCGCGCAATTTTCGCAAGCCTGCGTCGGCCAATCATCACGCCGAGGGATTCAATCCGCTCTGTGGCGACAAGTGCTCGGTCTATCTCGACATTGAAAACGGCGCGATCAAGGACATCGGCTTTCAAGGCTCGGGTTGTGCAATTTCGCGCGCCTCGGCTTCCATGATGACGCAGATTCTGAAAGGCAAGAGCACGGCAGAAGCGGCCAAGCTCTTTGAGGAGTTTCACGACCTTGTCACCGGCGATCCCGAGGCCATGAAAAACGCGGCGGACTTGGGCAAGCTGGCTGCGTTCGGCGGTGTCTCCAAGTTTCCTGCGCGCGTCAAGTGCGCCACGCTCGCCTGGCACACGCTGCAATCGGCGCTTGAAGACAAGCCGGAAACCGTCTCCACCGAGTAGCGATACTTTTATGGCCGCATCCATCCCCACCAATTCAAATGCCGCTCCGATTGCGACTCCGTTCCAGGAAGAAATGATCTGGAAGGCGCTCAAGACGGTGCGCGATCCGGAGATTCCGGTCGACATCGTGAACCTCGGACTTGTTTATGCGGCTTCCGCATCCGAGATCGAGGGCGGGCGGCGCATCGACGTGCGCATGTCACTCACCGCGCCCGGTTGCAGCATGTCCGACGTCATCAAGGCTGAAGTGGAGCGCAAGCTCGCCGCTTTGCCTGACGTGCGTGAAGTAAAAGTCGAGATTGTCTTCGATCCGCCGTGGAACGCGAGCATGATGTCCGAAGGCGCCAAGCTTCAGCTCGGCTTCGATTCCGACTATGGATCGTCACCCGCGAAGCCTGCGAGTTCCGGACCGTTCAACGTCATTCGCTGAGACTGCGGCAGCGCCAATCAAGAAATCGCGAAAAATTATTCGCTCTCTTCGCCGCCCAGCTTTTCTATCTGCCTGCGCCAATCGAGCGAATCGACAAATCCGCTCGAGTTGCGCCAGCCGGGCTCGACGATGATGTGCAGCTCAAGATAGACCTGCGTGCCCAGCAGCGACTCGATCTTTCGCCGCGCTCCGGTGCCGATCTCTTTCAGCTTTGCCCCGCCTTTGCCAATCAAGATTGCTTTTTGCCCGTCGCGCTCGCAGTAGATAACTGCAGCAATCCGCGTCAGCTGCCTTTTGCCGGGCCGAGCCGGCGCCTGCGGCTCTTCAAACTGCTCGATCACCACTGCCGAAGCATACGGCACTTCCTCGCCGGTCTCGATCAGAATGCTTTCTCGAATCAGCTCGGCCACCATGAACCGCATCGGCTGATCGGTGTACTGGTCTTTGGGGTAGTAGCGCTCGCCCTTTGGCAGCACGGCGACAATTTTCTGCACCAGTACGTCAAGTCCATCGCGCTTGCGCGCGCTTACCGGGATCACCTGCGCAAAGTTGTACTGCTTGGTGAGCGACTCGATCAGCGGCAGAAGCTGGTCCTTGCGCACAAGATCAATTTTGGTCAGCACCAGGAAAACGGGGCAGTCGAGCTTCCGCACCAGCGAGAAAAGAAATTCGTCTTCGCTGGAAGTGTTGAGACTTGAAGTTCTCCGAGCGTTCGGAGGGAGACCGGGCTTGGCCTCCCGGGTCCCCAACTGCGAGGGACCCGGGGCACCCGCACTCTTTTCCTTCTGGCCGGGATTGGCCGCTTCGAGCTGAATTCTCCTCGTCGCATCCACCAGCACCAGCACAAGGTCGCGCGCTTCAAGCGCTTCGTGAACCTCCTGCAGCATGCGCCGGTCGAGCTGCGATGCAGGCTTGTGAACTCCCGGCGTATCGACGAAGACAATCTGCGCCGCCGGGTGCGTTCCCTTGGCCGCGGGTACCTCCACAACGCCGATGATGCGGTTGCGGGTGGTCTGCGGCTTGGCTGTGACAATGGCCACCTTCTCGCCCGTAAGTGCGTTGAGCAGCGTGCTCTTGCCCACGTTAGGCCGGCCGAGAATGGCAACAAATCCTGATTTCACGCGCTGTCTAGCTCCTGGCTGAATGTCCTTGACTCAGTGTAGGTCATCTTGTGTTGAGCGGGTGCCCCACCCTCGCCGCGTTTCTGCTTTTGCGGCTAGGGTGGGATGGGATGTTGGAGGAGCTTCCAAATCCACTTCAGTGCTTCACCCTTCCGTGCATTCCCGCCTCAAAGCTGCGGCGGTCGAGTCGCGGCAGCGCGCGCGCCACCTTGTCGGGAAACAGCGCGTAGTGCCGCGCCGCAATCAGCAACTCCGGCACGCACCACACGTCGTCATCATCGGTCATCCAATGCTGGCTGTCCAACCGAGCCAGGTTGACCGGCCTCGAATACGATCGCAGCGTGCGCTCGCCGCGCAGGTTGTAGTAGTTCTCAAAGTAGCTCAGCGCCAGCTCGCGCAGGGTGCGATAGACGGGCGCGCGAAAGCGCAACCCCGCGAAGTTTGACTTGGCGATGCCTCCCCACAGTCCGCACTCGCGATAGAGAGCCACCACGTGATCGTCATCGCGCACAGATTCCAGATCCATCACCAGCGGCGGATGGCCATTGACGCGCAGTGCGGCAGCGGCCACGAGCGCGCCTTCAAGGCAGTGCCCCTTCCGTTGGCGGAGCACCCGCGCAGGCGATCACGCCGTGTCGGCATATTGGTATTCGAGTGCATCGACGAACTTCTGAATCTGCGCCGGCGTCTTCAGCGCGCGCAGCGTGCGCGAATCCGCCGGTGACAAGCCGAAGCTCTCACGCCCGT
>CAVXMJ010000008.1:0-24880 GCA_963762905.1 uncultured Acidobacteriaceae bacterium
CTTCACGCCGGAGTCGGTGAAGGAGTTGACGGATGCGCTCAATGCGCTTCTGGCCGACGTTTTTGCTCTCTACATCAAAACGAAGAATTTTCACTGGCACATGAGCGGGCCGCATTTTCGCGACTATCACCTCTTGCTCGACGAGCAGGCCGATCAGATCTTCGCCATTTCCGACGCGATCGCCGAGCGCGTGCGCAAGGTTGGCGGGCAGACGATTCGTTCCATCGGACAGATTGCGCGGTTGCAGCGCATCAAGGACAACGACTACGAGTTTGTTCCGGCGCACGGCATGCTGGAGGAACTCCAATCTGATAACCGATCGCTGGTGAAGAGCCTCCGCGAAGCGCACCAGGTTGCGTCCGATGCCGACGACTACGCGACGACGAGTCTGATTGAAGTCTGGATCGACGAAGCGGAGCGGCGCGCCTGGTTCCTGTTCGAAGCGACGCGATAGACGTGGGTTGCGGAGAGACAAGGTGCTGGCGTAAGGTTGGCGCATCGGGCTCGGTTGCGGTAATGCAAGGAGACCCTTTAAGCCTATGGACGCCGTCACCGCATTTCCCATCGCTGCCGCCGCGGGCGGCAGCTTCCTCGTCGAATCGCGCACGCCGGACGAAATCTTCACTCCAGAAGACCTGAACGAGGAGCAACGGCAGATCGCGGCGACTGCGGAGCAGTTCGCACGCGAGGAGATTGTGCCGCGCGTGGCGGCGATCGAGCGAAAAGAGCCCGGCGCACTGCCGGCGGTGTTGCGGAAGGCTGCGGAACTAGGGTTCACCGCGGTCGATGTTCCCGAGGAATACGGCGGCCTGGCGATGGACAAGGTGAGCTCGACGCTCATCACCGACCACATCTCCGTGCTGGCCAGTTTTTCGACAGCGTTTGGCGCGCACGTCGGCATTGCCACGCTGCCGCTGGTCTGGTACGGGACTGAGGAACAGAAGCAACGCTACCTGCCGAAGCTTGCGACCTGCGAGTGGATCGGCGCGTATGGATTATCCGAGGCCAGTTCGGGGTCGGACGCGATGAACATCCGCACGCGCGCGGTGCTTTCGCCTGATGGAAGCCACTACATTCTGAACGGCGAGAAGCAGTGGCTGACCAACTGCGGCATCGCAGACCTGTACACGGTTTTCGCAAAGATTGATGGCGAGAAATTTTCTGCATTCCTGATCGAGCGCGGCACACCTGGGGTTTCCGTCGGCGCAGAGGAACACAAACTGGGGATTCACGGCTCTTCGACGTGCCCGCTGGTGTTGGAGGATTGCAAAATCCCGGCAGGGAACCTCCTAGGCGAGGCCGGCAAGGGCCATCACATCGCGTTCAATGTGCTGAACGTGGGCCGCTTCAAGCTGGGAGTGGCGTGCATTGGCGGCGCACGGCACGCGCTGGCGCAGATGATTCGGTACGCCAAGGAACGCCGCGCGTTTGGCAAATCGATCGCCGAGTTCGGACTGATTCAGCGGAAGATTTCGTCGGCAGCGGCGCAGCTCTATGCGGCAGAGAGCATGGCTTACCGATTGGCTGGGCTGATCGATGCCCGGCTGGACGCGGCGAAGCTCGACGCGGCGCGGGCGGAACAGACCGGCGGAACTTCGGGCCAGAGCATTGACGCTCCGCGCAAGCCCGAAATTCCCAAGAGTATTGAGGAGTACGCCGTTGAGTGCTCGATTTTGAAAGTGTATGGATCGGAGATGCTCACGCTGGTGGCGGACGAACTGATCGCGACGATGGGCGGTTACGGATATGTCGAAGAATATCCGGCGGAGCGCACCTACCGCGACGCGCGAATTAATCGAATTTTTGAAGGAACGAATGAAATCAACCGGCTCATTATTACGGGCTGGATGATGAAGCGCGCGTTGAACGGAAAGTTGCCGCTGCTCGCGGCGATCAAGCGCGTGATGGACGAGGTGATGGAACCGCCGGCGTTCGGCGGCGACAGCGATGCGGGCCGGCCGCTGGCTCATGAGACCGCGGTGCTGGCCGCAGTCAAAAAGATGGCGCTGTTTGCCGCGGGAGTGGCCAGCCAGCGATTCATGACGGCGCTCGAAGAGCAACAAGAGATCATGGCCGACCTGGCCGACATGATCAGCCAGGTCTTTGCGCTTGAGTCGGCGCTGGTGCGGGCACAGAAGATTGCACGTGCGGGCCGCGGCTCGGCAGAAGTTGCGGCGGCGATGACGGGATTGCTTGCGGAAGAATCGATGGCGCTGGCCGAGCAAGTGGCGCGGCGAGTGCTTGCGGCCTGCGGTGAAGGCGACGCACTGACAACGCAGTTGGCGATTCTGCGTCGACTGGCGCGATCGACTCCAGCTGACGTAGTTAAGTTGAGCCGCAGCGTCGCCAGCAAGTGCATCGAGCGCGAGTGCTATCCAATTTGAGCCGGGTTTGAGGCCTCGTACTTGTCGAGCGATTCGAGAGCGCGCGGCGCGCCTGTCTGGGACGAGAGAAGCTGCGCGACGATAGCAACCGCGGGAATCAGGTAGACCATCGTCCCGCACACCCACATGAAAGCCCCCGCGGCTACCTGGTCGTTGAGCGCGCCGAAGCCGAAGGGCCGCGGAACCAGAGCGTAACTCGGATAGAGCAGACGGCCACTGAAGCAGAGGAAGGCTGAGACTCCCGTGTTGACCACGTCGGCGAGCAGCAGATAAGGAATCAGGACCCACCGCGAGCGAAGCGCGCGGCTGGGCCACGGCTGAAGAATGGGCCACCAGAACATGAGATTGGTGAAGAAGAAGCAGGCGTGCTCGAAGTTGTGCCAGTTCTCCGAGGCAAGCGCGAACTCGTAGGCGCGCGGAATGTGCCAGCCGATGTAGGCAGCGTTCATGGCCAGCCAGGCAACGCGCGGACGCGTGAGAAATTCTCCGGCGTGGTGAAGGAAGCGCGAAACAAAAAGCGGGCGAAGCAGGCGGCGAATCGCGAAGCGGGGCAGTCCGCGCAGCATGGGAACCACGGGCGCGCCGAGGACGATGAGCGGCGGCGCGATGGACATGAGCACGAAATGCTGCGCCATATGCATGAAGAGAAGCGATTCGCTGAAGGTATCGAGCGGCGAGGCGACGGCGATGAAGAGGGCGACGATGCCGCCGAGGAAAGTCGCCAGCCGCCACGTTGGGAACTGAGCGGGGCGCGTGCGGCGGATCAGCAGCCATCCGCGCGTGTAAACGAGCGTAGTAAGCGCAAGCGTGGTGGTGACGACCCAGGGAATGTCCCACTGCGTAAAGAGGTCCGCAACTGTCGTGGTGTCGCTCATGGGACTGGCGCGGGTGCGCTCGTTGCCGGGGCGGGTGTCTCCGGCGGCTTTCCACCATCGACGGCGCGACGCGAGGCGTCGTATGCAGGCGGCTCGTTGGCCGGATGCAGTGTTTCAAGAAAACTAACCAGCGCCTCGATCTCCGCCGGAGAAAGATTCTTGCCGTATGCAGGCATGTTGCCGCCACCGGTGACGACCTTGAAACGCATCTGGTCGATGGTCATGCGTGTGGCCACATCGTCGAGCGCAGGGCCGCGCTCGCCGCCCACGCCGCCGATCGAGTGGCAGTTGCGGCACTGCTTGGCCTGGAAAACGACTGCGCCCTGCCGCACCAGTGGCGTGGCAGTTTGCACGTCGCGTACGGGAATAGGATCGCTGCTCCATGCGTTCATGTGCGGACTCCACGGCGTGGTGGTTCCCAGATGCGTGAGCACGCCCCAGCAAACCGCGATGGTAGAGACGGTGAGCACCGCAACCGGGCGGCGATGCCAGCTCTTCTCGCCTTCCGAAGCATAGAAGGGCAGCGCGATCAGGCCGGCGATGGCGAGAAGCGGCGCGATCAAGATGAATGGCGTCTCCATCTCCGGCGGAAGATACGCGAGCACCGTGTAGATCCACAGAAATGAAAAGTCGGGCTTGGGAACGGTCTGAATGATCGACGGATCGGGCTGGCCGCTGGGGCCGTAGGGGCCGAAGACAAAGGCGCAAACAGCTACGGCAGCGATGATCGCGCCGGAGAAGACGAGATCTTTCCAGAACGCGCCGGGGATGAACGGAATGCCGTCTTCGTGGGTGAGCTGCTTGTATTCCGCGAGGTAAGTCGAGCGCCGCACAAGCCGCCCGGGCATGGGCCACTCGTTGATGCCGAGCTTAAGGACCATCCACACATGCACGAAGGCAAAGAGCAGCAGCGCGCCGGGAATGACGAAGACGTGAAACGCGAAGAAGCGCGAGAGCGTGGCGCCGGCGATGATGGGTCCGCCGAGGAGGAGATGCACGAGGCCGCCGCCGATGAAGGGCACGCGGCTGGCGATGGATGCGCCGATGCCGAGGCCCCAGTAAGCGTCCTGATCGAAGCGCAGAACCTGGCCGGTGAAGGCCATGCCGAGCGTCATCAAAAGCAGAAAAACGCCGACGATCCATGTGAGCTCGCGGGGAAATTTGTACGAACCGAAGAGAAATACCTGCGCCATGTGAATGAAAACGATGGCGACCATGAAGTTCGATCCCCAGCCGTGCATCGCGCGCAGAAACCAGCCGAGGGGGATTTGATGATTCAAAACGTTGAGGCTGTTCCAGGCTTCGCCCGCCGAGGGAACGTAAACCAGGGCGAGCAGAATGCCCGTGAAGATTTGCAGGAAGAGCAGCGTGAAGGCGGCGCTGCCGAATACGTACCACCAGCTTGCGGTGTTGCGCGGCACCGGGTGCAGAGCCGCCTCCTTCACCGGCCCCGCAAGTTGCAGGCGCAGCTCAAGCCAGTTGTAGACGCGGCTTGCGGTTTGCTTCAGCCGCTGCATGAGCAGTCTCCCGGTGCGGTAGAAATTTTCACCAGCTTCGTCGTGTTCGAGAGCGTCGGCATCTGGCCGGCATCGATGAGCAACTCGCCGGAAGCAATCTTCCAGTCGTAAGTAAAGAGGCCGCGTTCGGGCGGACCGGATGCGCGCGAGCCGTCAGCGTAGTAGACGCCGCCGTGGCATGGACACATGAAAAGCTGAGACTGCGGAAACCAGCGAACGGGGCAGCCCAGGTGCGCGCAGTTGATGGCGAAGACGTGAAACTGGTTGGCGCTTTCGCTGCGCACGTAGCAGGCGACGTCGTCGGTCTGGCCGTCCCACGGATTCGCGGAAGGATTTTTGTAGAAGGCGAGGCGCGTTTGTCCGGCTGGAAAAGCAGTGGCGGCCCCGAGCGAGACCCAGGAGTTGAAGCTCGCGTCTTTGCGCCAGGGCGCGAAGAAGTAGCGCAGGATGGGAACGGCGAGCACCACGCCAACGATTCCGTTGAGAGCGATGCTGGCCTTGAAGAGCAGCCAGCGCCGGGAAACGAGGCGAGGGTCGTTGGGATTTGAAGGCTCAGCAGCGGCGAGGGGCGTCGCCTCGCTTTGCGGCGACGGCGTGCTCGGGGAGTTTTCCTGGATGCTCATTTTGTCTGCCTCCCGTCTGATGCGGATTGGCTGGGCTCGGAGTTGATTGCGGCCATTTGCGGCGATGCGTTTCGCAGGCTGGCCAGATACGAAACGATGTCGTAGATTTCCGGCGAAGTGAGCGGCGTTGCTGTTTTGCCGGCGGGTGCGTCGTTGCGCCAGTCCGGCTGCCCGATATCGGGGCGGCCGGCGATGATGATGTCGCGCAGAGCCTGATCGCCGACGAGCGTGAGATACACCGGGCTGGTGATCTGCTGGCGCGAGATTTCGTGACACGATGCGCAGCGTGCCTGGTAGGCGAGCTCGCCGCGATGCGGATCGCCACCCTCGGCCTGCGCGTAGGGTGGAAGCGCCGCGCCTGAAAATGCGTTCGGCCGTGACCAAGCCCGGCGCATTCCCACGATCAGGGCATTCACTTGCGTGTCGGTCAACATTCCACCCTGTGATTGCGCAAAGGCGGGCATTTCGGTTCCGGGCATGCCGCCTGAGATCCACTTGCGTAATGTCGCATCGTCGACGATGGCCTGATACTCAGGATTGGCAAGATCGATGGCCGGGCCATTTTGCCCGTTGGCTCCGTGGCATGCGGCGCAATTCTGGCTGTAGAGCGATGCGAAATCTGTAATCGCATCGGGCCGCGGAACAGGATCGGGCGGATAGCCGGGAGCGTGACCGCAGCCGGAGATGAGAGCGGCAAGTGCGGCGGTGAGCAAGAGCAATCCGCTGGGCTTCACGGCTTCTCCTTATCGCGCGGCGGCCCGGCGTCCGCTCGCGAATGCATTATGCCGGGCGCTTCAAAGCCCATGCGCGCGGCAAAGGGTAGCGATTGATCCGTAGGAATTCGCTCCTGTCGCGCGACGACAATTCCGGCGGTGATGCCGTACGCGACCTGCGAAACAAGAAACCAACTCCACGAGATGCGGTCCGCCAGCGCGGGATTGATGATGCCCATGAAGGAATGCAGAATGCCCGTCCACAAAACGGGGGCGATAATGCCGCCGAGCAAAATCGGATGGCGCGGCAACATCGGCAGCATGGCGCCGTAAAGCAGACCGACCAGCAGGCAGGTGAGCGAATGAATGACGATGGCGATGAGCAGACTTTGCCAATGAAAGGCGGCAATCTCCGCGGTTGTGGGATGGCTCCAGCCGGCGACGCCCGCGCCGCCGAGCAGATTCACCGGGTACCAGATGCTGTGCTGCGCGATCAGGCCATAGAGAAGCGCAGGCCCGATCATGGCGATGCCGCCCGCGATGCCGCCCTTGATGCCGCTGATGACGGGATAGGTTTCGACAGGCACCCGCGCGCGATGTCGGGGGCTGAGCCGGATGCGATCGACCAGGACGCGAGACGAAGCGATGGTGACC
Organism: uncultured Acidobacteriaceae bacterium; assembly: GCA_963762905.1. Taxonomy (GTDB): domain Bacteria; phylum Acidobacteriota; class Terriglobia; order Terriglobales; family Acidobacteriaceae; genus Telmatobacter. Next base: position 6,767 of record CAVXMJ010000008.1, read on the forward strand.
GGCTGAATGGCGACGGAGACTTCTTCGTGCCGCTCGTGTGGCAGAACCTGGCGAAACCATCCGACGCAGCCGGCGAGGATAAAGACTCCGCCGAGAATGCTGATGCCCGCGCTGGTGACGAGGCCCGCGGCGGCCAGAGTGCATCCGAAGGCGAGGATGATGGGCCACGCGGTGGGCGCGGGCAAGTGGAGCGTCGCGCTCTGTTGCTGGTCGTGATGTGCCGATTCTGTTGTCATTCTTCCGGCTCAGGAGCTAAAGCCCCGATGCTTATTTGCGTTTTTCGGCACGAGTAAACTCGTGCCCTGATACAAAGCCAACGTTGCACTTCTTTCATCTCCCCACGATATAGACGACGGTGAAAACGATGACCCACACCGCGTCGACAAAATGCCAATAGAGCGAGAGCACCTGAATGCGCTCCGCGTGGCGCTGCTCCACGCGGCCGAGGAGCGTGAAAATCATGACCAGCGAAAGCATGATGAGGCCGACAACGACGTGCGTGGCATGCAGGCCGACGAGCGAGTAGAAAGTTGTGCCAAAGAGATTCGTCCGGATGGTAAGGCCTTCGTGAACGATGAGCCGCGTCCACTCCTGCGCTGTGCCGGCGAGAAAGATAATTCCGAGCGCCATGGTGAGTGCCCACCATGCGGCGAAAGCCCGCATGCGGCCGCGCTCAATGGCGCGCTCCGCGAGCCAGATGGTGAGGCTGCTTGAAAGAAGGCAAACGGTATTGAAGATGGGGATGTCGAGAATTTGCGGCGTTGGACCGTACAGGCTGCGGCCGATGTAATAAACGTAGGCGACCACGAAGATAGTGAAGATGGCCGACTCGCCGATGATGAGCGCGAACATCCCGACGCGGCCGCGCGAGGGCATGCGCCAGTTTTCGTCAGCGAAGATGGGCATCGAATTCTGAATCGCGCTCATTGTTCGTACTTCCAGTCGGGATCGTTGGGGTGTTTGATGTCCCACAGCGGCCGCCGGCTGCGCACTGCGGGATCGGCCGCGAAGTTGTACACAGGCGGCGGCGAGGGCGTGGACCACTCGAGCGTCCACGCATCCCACGGGTCGTTGCCGGCTTCCTTGCCGTGCAGGTAGGAGTCGATCAGGTTCCACGCGAAAATCAGCACCGCGATCGCCTGAATCATGCCGCCCGCCGAGACGATCATGTTGAGCGTTCCCCATCCTCGATCAGCTTCGTATGTGTAAATGGATCGCGGCATGCCGAGAATGCCGACGAAGTGCATGGTGTCAAAAGTGATGTGAAAGCCTATGAGGAAGAGCCAGAAATGCCATTTGCCGAGCTTTTCCGAGAGCATGCGTCCGGTGACTTTGGGGTACCAGTAATAGATCGCCGCAAAGATGCAGAAGACGAATGAGCCGGTCAGCGTGTAGTGAAAATGCGCAATCACAAAGTAGGAGTTGTGCAGTTGCCAATCCCATGGCGCAACGGAAAGCATGATGCCGGTCAATCCCGCAATCAGAAACTGAAACAGAAATCCAGTGGCAAACAGCATGGGCGTAGCGAAGCGAATTTTGCCGCCCCACATGGTCGCAATCCAGTTAAAGATCTTGATGCCTGTAGGAATGCCGACCATCATCGTGGAGAGGACAAAGAAGGCGTTGCTCACCGAGGTCATGCCGACAGTGAACATGTGGTGCGCCCACACGCTTACACTCACGAACGCGATTCCAACCGAGGCCGCCACCATTACCGGGTAGCCGAAGATGGCTTTGCGCGAGAACACCGGGATCACTTCACTCGCAATGCCGAATGCGGGCAGGATCAACACATAGACTTCCGGATGGCCGAAGATCCAGAAGAAGTGCATCCACACCGTCGCCGAACCGCCCGCCTGTGTGTCAAAGAAATGCCCACCGAGGTAGCGATCGATGGTCAGCATGATCTGCGCGGCGGTCAGAGGCGTAATGGTGATGAGCGTGAGACCGCTGGTCACGACCATCAGCCAAACGAAGAGTGGCATGCGGAAGAGCGTCATGCCGCGGCAACGCATTGAAAAAGCCGTTGCCAGAGTATTGATGGCCGCACCCAGCGTGCCGAAGCCCATGATGATGAGCGACAGCGCCCAGTAGTCGGTGTTATGGCCCGGCGAAAACGCTTTGGCAGTGAGCGGCGCGTAAGCCCACCAGCTCACGTCGGGAGCAGCACCCATGCCGTACAGGCCAAAGCCGCCGATGAAGCTGAAATAGAGCAACAGCCCGCCGAAGGCCGTCATCCAGAAGCTGAATGCATTCAGCCGCGGGAAGGCCATATCGCGCGCGCCGATCATGAGAGGAACCAGATAGTTGCCGAAGCCGAAGATAAAGGTCATGCCGACCAGGAAAACCATCGTGGTGCCGTGCATGGTGAAGAACTCGTTGTAGAGTTCGGGCGACAGAAAGTGATTGTTGGGGATAGCCAGCTGAACGCGCATCGCCAGGGCTTCTGCGCCGGCGACAAGCAGAAAGAAGATCGCGTAGACGATGTAGAGAATGCCCAACTTCTTGTGATCGACGGTGACCACCCAACTGTGCAGCCATTCCAGCATTGCCGCATCGCGAGAGGGCTTCGCCGTGAGAGAGCCGGGAATCGGGAGTGTCTGGTCGGCCATCGTGCTTCCTTTAGTGCAGGGTGGAAAGGTATGCCACAAGTTCGTCCGTCTGCTGATCGCTTAGCTGCATCGCGGGCATCAGCGCTCCGGGTTTGAATGTGCCCGGATCGTGAATCCAGGCGCGCAGGTTCTCCGGCGTGTTGTCCGCGGCGCCCGCCGCGATGGTTGCCCGGCTCATTAGATGCGTGAGATCGGGACCGAAGGTTCCATGAGCAGGAGTGCCAACAATGGTGTGGCAGTTGACACAGGCCTGGGATTCAAACACCTGGCGGCCGGCATCGACGGCGGAATCATCGACTGCAAGCCGCTGCTGGTTTTTTGCCCAGGCATCGAAATGCTCCGGCGTGTCAACGTAGACGCGAATGAGCATCTTGGCATGTTCGATGCCGCAGAATTGCGCGCACTGGCCCACATAGAGACCCGGCACGCTCGGATCGAGCCACATTTCGTTGGGGTGGTTGGGAATCAAATCGGTTTTGCCGGCGAGCTGGGGCACCCAGAAACTATGATCCACGTCGGCCGAGAGCAGGTGCAGATAAGTTGGCTCAGAGAGTTGGCGTGTGCTCGCGGGAATATGCAGCTCGTTGGCGGTCACGATGTTCAGCTTGGGATAGCGGAACTCCCACCAGAACTGATGGCCGATGACGGTCACGTCGAGCGCGGACTTTGGCTCAGGGGCATCCTGAATGGCGAAGATGATGCGCGCGGTGGTGAGAAAGAGAACGACAACGATTAGAACGGGAATCACGGTCCACGCCAACTCCACTTGCGTGCTGCCGTAAATCTGCGGCGGCTCGTGCTCGGCGTCGGGCCCGCGCGCGCGAAACCTGACGATTACGTAAGCGAGAAGCCCCCCAACCACCGCGAAGATGGAGCCGGTAATCAGGAGCACGAAGAGCGAGAGGCCGTAGATTTCATGCGCGGGAGTGGATGCGGGCGCGAAAATGCTGGGTGTGGATTGGGCACCTTCCGCGAAGCAAGGTGCGACGGCGAGGCCGAGCAGAAAAGCGGAGCCGAGCCTGGATCGAGATGAGGAAAGACTGCGGCGGGGCTGCATAATCCTCCACGTTCCGGTCAGACTGAACCAGCGCGCCGGCAAAAACAGGAGTGGCCGTCAGTTCCAGGGCCCAGGGTTGTGCGCGCATCTTCGCAGCAGATGGCTTTAATTTCTTGGATGCTCGCGCCGGTTTGCGGTTGTGACTCGATCAGGGTCTTTTTGGGGAAGGCGAGCTTTCGGTGTCGATTATAAGACATCTATATTTGAACTGTGCCTCGCAGTGGGACGACGCCCACGAAAGATGGGGACCTTTCTCGGAATTGAATACACATGCAAAGCTCGCCGAATGATCATCCGGCAATTCGCGTTCTCCTCGATAAGGCGGAAAGCTCGCTGGCGGAGGGGCCACACGCCAAGCGCGCACGCCGCGACGCGGAGACGCTGCTTGTGTATGCGATCAAAGCCGATGTGCCAGACGCAAATCTGGCGTGGCTGATCGCGCACGAATATGAAACCATTCCGGCGCATGCGAACACTGAATTTCGCGCGTGGGTTGAACGCCGCCGCGCGGGAGAGCCCATTCAATACATAACGGGTGAGGCGGAGTTCTATGGGCTGAATTTCAAAGTCAGTCGCGACGTGCTGATTCCGCGCCCTGAAACCGAGCACCTGGTGGAAAAGGTCATCGAGGTGGCGCGCGGGCTTGAGCGGCAGTGCATCGCCGACGTCGGCACGGGGTCGGGATCGATTGCTGTGGCGCTGGCCAGCCAATTGCCGACGGCTCGGATTCATGCGACCGACGTCTCCGCGCACGCTCTCGAAGTGGCACGAGCCAATGCGGCTCGAAATGGAGTTGCGGATAGGGTTCGCTTCCATGAGGGTGACCTGCTGGCGCCGTTAGCGGGCGAGCGGTTCGATCTGATCGTCTCCAATCCGCCCTACGTGGCGGATGGCGATCGAGAATCGCTTGCGGTGGAGGTGCGCGAGTATGAGCCTGCACGGGCGCTGTTTGCCGGCGTCGATGGTCTCGCCATCTATCGTCGACTGATTCCGGCTGCGTTTGACGCGCTGTTTCACGACCGCTATCTGGCGCTGGAGATCGGATTTGGCCAGGAGGCGATGATTCGGGAATTACTTGGCGGCGCCGGATTCACCGGAATTGAATTTACGAAAGATTTGCAGGGCATTTCGCGCGTGGCAGTCGCGCGGCGGCCGTAAACCGGGCGGCGATTCTTTTGTCGTTTTCAGGCTAAGCTCGCTGCAATAGAGATCACAGCTTCCACAGTGCGCCGGGTACGCGGCTATTGCTTTGGCTCTGGAGGCGGCATGGGGTCCGGGCTCGGCGCGTCTCGCTCGACCATAACGATCTGCTTGATCTGATTTCGATTAAAGTGCTGAAGGTTGCCGCCGATCCGCACAGCCACATCCATGCCCGAGATCGAATCGAGGTCTCCATTCAAAACGCTGCCGTCTCTCAATATGATTGTGTCGTACCGCGCCGCGCCGAGCTCGTAGCTGATGGAGCCGCCGGAAACGTCGTCGGGGCCAATTTCAAGCGGGAAAGTTCCTGCGTTAAAGCCTTCCTTGCTAAAACCGAGTTGATGTTTTCCGATTCCGACGCTGATAAGTTTTGGCGTCATGCCGACCTCGACGCCATCCAGCTTGAGGTCTGCCCCTTGTGGCACTGAGTTCACGGTCAGCGAAACCTTTCGTGGAATGTCGGAAGAGGAGAGGACGGACACTGTCGCTGGGGCGCCTGATGCATTGAATGAGATCTGGAATCTTGCCGACTGGCCGGGTCCGAGGTCGTCTACCTGCATCCATGCCTCACCAACGCGCACCTGCTTCTTGTCGAGCACGTAGACCGAGAATTTCTGGGTCGGAATGAGCTTCGCAGAGAGGTTTTCCGCAAGGACGTCGGTGACGAACGTCCGCTCAGTGCCCATCGAACCGATTTCCTTGAACTTGATGAAGCTGAATCGCAGGACTGGCGTGCCGGAAAGGGGCCAACTGACGACTTGGGCAGGTTCAGTGGCAGGCGAGTTGATTGAGAAGGCAACAAAAAGAATCGCGACGAAGAGTTTGCGATTGAGCATACCGTTGGGCTCCTACTGGGTAGGTGACCGGATTATATCAACGGGGTGGACATCGCCCGGAGAAGCTTACGAGGCGCGGCCGGTCTTGTTCAGTTCCTTATGGAAGCCGAGGTCTTTGGCGAGCAGGCTCTTGGCGATGTACACAATCTGGCCGTAGTGCAGGCCAAAGTGCTCGACGACCTGGTAGACGGCGTCAAGACCATGCACGTGGTAGCCCTGAATCTCGTAGGGAGCGAGCAAATCATCCACGGTCAGGCGATCAAGGACTTTGGCGGCTTCATCGAGCGTGGCGCCAAGGCGTGCGAGAAGGTCGTGGACCGAGAGCCCGCCCTGCGCGGCGAACTCCACCGGACGGTTGCGCCGATCCTCACTCTTGTTGAACGAATCGACGAGCCATTGGCGCATGTTGCCGTTGAGATGCAGCAGCAGATTCCCGATGCTGTTCGAGGCGTCATTGGGCCGCCACCACACTTGCTCATCGCTGAGGGCAGCGACACATTCCTTCATGCGCGGCCAGAACTGTTCGAACAGCTTCTTCCGCGAGAAGTCGAGGAACAGGGAAGCGAGTTGATTGTCATTCGTCGTCATCACAGAAGCGTCTCCGTTGCGCGCTTCAATTCCACGCGCTGCCGGCTAAAGCAGCTCGTAGCCGGCGAACCAGTAGCCGATCTCGAAGGCCGCCGTTTCCGGCGCGTCAGAGCCGTGAATGGCGTTTTCTCCCAGGGAGCGTGCAAACTTCTTGCGGATCGTTCCTTCCGCCGCGTTGGCGGGATTGGTGGCGCCCATCAGCTTGCGGAGATCCGCTATCGCGTTCTCTTTCTCAAGAACCATAAGGACGAGGGGACCTGAAGACATGAAGTCAGTAAGGCCAGAGAAGAACGGCTTTTCGCGGTGAACGGCGTAAAAGCCCTCGGCCTCACGTTTGGTGATGAACTCCTTCTTGATGGCGACAATGCGGAAGCCCGCCTTGTCGATCTCAGTGAGGATGGCGCCGGCAAGTCCATCGGCTACCGCGTCCGGCTTGATGATGCTGAAGGTTCTCTCGAGCACTCTTGAATGGCTCCTTCGCAGTGATTTCTCTCTTATTCCATTGTAATGGAAGGGCTTTCGACGCAGCGCGCGAGGTAAGGAGCGGGCGGATTCGAATGGCAAATTCGGCACGGTGGATGAACTGCGATCTCTCGCGGTGTGTGCGGACAAGTCAGTTTATCCCCCAAAAGTGGTACTCCGGCGACCCTTTTTACCGCAGACAAACAATTTGCATTCTGCTACAAGTATTGGTGTACAGAGAAATGTTCAGGGTTCGGACAGTAGAGCATCAAGTGCCGATAGACTGAATTTGGGGATCATTGATGGCTTTGCTTGTACTTCAAATTGCCGCCGTGGTTGCGATCGCTTTGATTTTTGTGAAGTGGCGCAAGAGCGTGCAGCGCCGCAACGCGCAAACATGGGATACGTTGCTGTCGCGCCTTCGCCCCGAATGGAGCGCGCGCGAGTTGAGCGACCATTTCCTATGGCAAGAAGGTCTGAGCGCCACCCCTGAGGATGCCTGGCATCGCATGGAAGGCCCCAAAGGCTTGTGGGTCATCTACCAGAATGCGCGCGTCATGCAGGAGATGGCAGACTTCGCAGCCAAGCATTGCGATTCTGTCGACCGCCTGCTGATCGAGACCTTGCACAGCGACGCGATGCAAATTCGCTTCTGCGTTCTGCTGGCTCTGACGCAATATGCGTTTCGGCACGCTAGCGAGGGTGTTCGCGTGAATGCATTCCGTGCCGCATCAATGTACACCGGCATGGCGGCCCGCATGACGCAGTTGCTGCAGGAGAACGCAGCCGTCATGGTTCCGGATTTCGTCGCGGCGATGTAGCAGAGATTCTTTCTTCAAAAAGAAAACCCCGGCTTCGGCCGGGGTTTTTGTTTCGATGGTCAAACTTGACCGCGCTCACTGCTGCATTGTGGCCAGAAAGGCACCGATCTTCGCATATTCCTCCTCGGTCAAGCGGAAGGTGAGCGCCGCCGCGGTTTCCTCCACCTGCTTTTGGCTGCGCCCGCCGACGATTGCGGCTGCGATCGCGGGGTTGTGCAGCACCCACGCGACGGCCACCACTCCGGGGGTTACGCCGTGCCCGCTGCCGATCTCGCGCAGCAACTCGACGAGGCGCAAGTTCTGGCTGAGCCGCGGTTCGCTGAATTCCTTGTTCTTGCGCCGCCAGTCGTCAGGAGCGAGGTTTGCCGCGCGCTCAGGGGTCATTTTGCCCGTCAGCATCCCTGAGAGCATGGGCGAGTAGTTGATGACGCCGATGTCGTTGGCCTGCGTGAACGGAAGGATGTCCTTCTCAATGGCGCGGCGCAGCATGGAGTAGGGCGGTTGCAGGCTGGTGATGGGAGCGATATTCATGGCGCGCTTCATCTGGTCGACGGAGAAGTTTGAAACGCCGATCCAGCGGACTTTGCCTTCCTCCTGCAGACGCGCCAGAGTCTCCCATCCTTCTTCGACTTCGTCATCGGGTTTGGGCCAGTGAATCTGGTAGAGGTCGATCGTGTCGACCTGCAAGCGCTTCAGCGACGCTTCAACCTCTTCCGCGATCGAAGCGGTTTTGAGCGAGTTGTAGACGCTGCGGTCGGCGTGCCACCGAAGCGAGCACTTGGTGAAGATGTAGGGCTTGCGCGACAGAGGTTTGACGGCGCGCCCAACCATTTCTTCCGAATGGCCGAGTCCGTAGACGGCCGCGGTGTCAATCCAGTTGACGCCCAGATCAACGGCGCAATGGATGGCGGCGATCGAGTCCGCGTCGTCTTGGGGACCCCAGGCGTGTGCCCAGTCGCCGCCGCCGATGGCCCACGTGCCGAGGCCGATGGCGGTGAGTTCAAGATCGGAGTTGCCGAGAGTGCGTAAAGAAAGCGAAGCGGTTTGTGTCATATCACCAAAATAGATGCGGCGGAGCCGCCAGAGGACGCGAAAAGGTTGTGGAATTGTGGGGCAGAGCACGCTATCGCGTTCAGGCGGCGCGAGCGCGAGTGCGGGCCGATTTTGCCGGCTTCTTTGTCACGCGCTTGCGCGAAGGCTTTGGCTGAGGCACGACAGAAAGGCGGAGGCCCATGGTATTGAGCACCGCGACAAGCGTCTTGAGCGTGGGATTGCCTTTGGGCGAAAGCGACCGGTAGAGCGATTCGCGGCTCACTCCGGCTTTCGCGGCGACTGCGCCAAGACCGCCATAAGCCTCGGCGAGAGCTCGCAGCATGATCAGGCTTACGCCGCGGTCATCGGGATCGCCGAGGGATTCGAGAGCCACCTTCAAATACTCCACTGCAAATTCGGGGTCTGAACGAAGTTCTTTCACCTCCCATTCGTGATGAGACACAACTCCGACCAGTTGTTTCATAATTGCCTCCGTTTCCAATCCGCCCGAAAAGCCTTGGCGCGCCCGATGTCTTTGTCCTGGCTGCTTTTCTCTCTTATTCCTGAAGCCGGGCTGCGCGTCTTAAGACATCGGCCACTTCGTAAGTTTCGTCGCGGCGGAGCATGTCGCCGACTCGGTAGATTCTGCCTCGCGCCATGAATTCAACGTGGTTACTTAAATCGTGCCATGGCGTCACGGTCCTTACCGCTGCAATTTCGGCTGCAGGCAGTTCGAGTTTTCGTTCCCAGAAGAGCGCCATGCGCGTCCACGAAAACATTCCGTTTTCGATAACGATCTGCTCGACACCGAACCCTCGCCACGTTCCGACGCGGACTGCAATGAAATACCAGAGCAGGATGAACCCCATGGGTACAACGAGGACAAGTTCCTTGGAAGAAAGCGGGTTCCGGAAGAAGGGAGCTATGAAGATATATGCGAAAAACAGAAACGCGGCAGTAAAAGCAGTAAACATGAAAACATACATCAGCCATTCGTTGTGCCGGGCGATTTGCACAACTACTGCGCCGCGCTGTTCTCTGCACACGGAGACACGCTTTGGGCCGTTGGACGGAAACACTAGCGCTGAATTCCCTCAGCGGAATTCTCGCACAGTCCCGCCGATTTCGATTCGCGCAAGCAAAGGAAAGAGGTTTTTGGCTAGCGGCTAATTCAAAAACATCGTGCGGTAGAGCGTGTCGCGCTGGACCGGATTGAAGCCGGCGTCGCGGATGATGCGGCGCAGCTCCTCTTCGGTGGTGCAATTCGATGTGCCGGCCGCGCGGACTACATTTTCTTCAAGCATCACCGAGCCTACGTCGTTGCCGCCGAAATGCAGGCCCAGCTCAAGCACCTTTAATCCCTGCGTGACCCAACTGGCCTGCACATTCTCAATGTTGTCGAGATAAAGCCGCGCGATAGCGAGAACCTTGAGATATTCGACGGAGGTCGCTTCGTCCCAACCACGTCCACCGAGCGCCGTGTTCTTCGGCTGAAAGCTCCAGGGGATGAAGGCCGTGAATCCGCCGGTCTCTTCCTGCAGGCGGCGGACGACTTCAAAATGATTGATGCGCTGGTCAAAATTTTCGCCTACGCCAAACATCATGGTCGCGGTGGTGCGCATGCCGAGCTGGTGCGCGGTGCGGTGCACGCTGACCCAGTCTTCGGTGTCGCACTTCAGGCGGGCAATGCGATGGCGGACTTCATCATCGAGGATTTCCGCGCCGCCGCCGGGAATCGAATCGAGGCCAGCGTCGCGCAGACGAGCGATGGTGGTGCGCAGGTCGAGATTCGAGTACTCCGCGATCGCGAGCACTTCTGACGCCGACAGGCAGTGCAGCCAGATTTGCGGAAAGCGCTCTTTGATCCCGCGAAAGAGGCGCTCGAACCAGTCGATCTTGAGATCGGGATGAATGCCGCCCTGCATCAGCACGCCGGTGCCGCCCATTTCGAGAGTCTCAGCGATCTTCTCGTAGATCTTCTCGAATTCGAGAATGTATCCGTCTTCGGAGTTGGGGTGGGGCTTGCCGTTGATGGGCAGCGGGCGGTAGAAGGCGCAGAAGGTGCAGTACTCGGTGCAGTAGTTGGTGTAGTTGATGTTGCGATCGATGATGTAGGTGACCACGCCCTCGGGATGAAGGCGGCGGCGCACAGCATCGGCCTCGAATCCCAGACCGATCAGGTCAGGGGATTGAAAGTAATCGAGGGCCTGCTGGCGCGAAATCGGCATGACTTCAATTCTACAGAGACCAGAGATCGGGTGCTGGGGTCCCGGTGCGGAAAGGATCTTCACTTTCCTCTGAACAGGAAAATTCCTCGAGTCAGTAACGCGCGCCCCTGCGTGCGCGCCAGATTGGAAGCGGTGGAGATGCCACTGAACAGAACGAAGAAATCCAGAAACGCTTTCACAAAGCCTTTTCGATTCTCCACGGCCATTCGGGATGAACCTTCGAAACTCGACAATCTATTCTTGAGATGCACAACCGGGCGCCCGGTTGCGGGAATCCGCCGAGCGGCGGCCTATCCCGCATACCGCTTCTGGTGCCAGATCCACGCCGTGCGGATGATTTCGTCGAGTTTGGTGTACCGCGGGTTCCAGCCCAGTTCGCGGATTGCCTTGCTGGAGCCGGCAACGAGCACCGCGGGGTCGCCAGGACGCCGGGGATGAAGCTCGGCTGGGATGGGGTGGCCGGTGACGCGCCGCGCGGACTCGATCACCTCCCGCACGCTGAAGCCTTGACCATTGCCAAGGTTGTAGATGAGCGGACCCTGATTCTCGGGCTGTGCGTCAAGAGCCGCGAGCGCCAGCATGTGCGCATCAGCCAGGTCGGAGACGTGGATGTAATCGCGGATACAGGTGCCATCGGGGGTGGGGTAGTCGTCGCCGAAGATGCGAATGGAGGCACGGCGTCCGAGCGCGACGTCTAGGACCAGCGGAATCAGGTGGCTCTCGGGCTCGTGGGCTTCGCCCCGCGTGATGCCCGCAGGCCCCTCGTGCGCGCCCGCCACGTTGAAATAGCGCAATGAGGCATAGCGCAAACCGTGAATGCGATTGAACCAGGCCAGCATCTGTTCCACCAGCAGCTTGGACTGGCCATAAGGATTGGTCGGCGCCAGGCGCGCATCCTCCTGAATCGGAACGGACTCCGGTTCGCCGTAGACCGCGGCGGTGGACGAAAAGACCAGCCGTTTGGGGCCGCAGGCGAGAACTGCCTCAAGCAGCGACAGCGTCGACGCAGTGTTGTTGCGGAAGTAGATTTCGGGCCGCACCATCGATTCGCCGGCCTCAATGAGCGCGGCAAAGTGGAGTACAGCGTCGAACGGCTGGCCGTTTTTCCGCGCGGAATTAAAGATTTCTTCGATGGCCTTCCGGTCGGCTAATTCGCCTTCGATGAAGTCAACTCCCGCCGGAAGCAGACTGCGCCGGCTGTGGCTTAAGTTATCGAAAACGGATACTTTATGCCCCTTTTCAACGAAAAGGCTTGCGACAGTACCTCCGATATACCCTGTCCCGCCCGTCACGAAAATCTTCACAAAAAGACTACCCCCGTTCGACCAGATTGGTTTACTTTGAGTCTATAAGAGTAGTACCCAACGCTGCGGATGATCGAGCCGCACGGCCTGAAAACCCCCTTGTGAGCGCTAACCATCGCGGGGAGCTTGAAGACAGCGCCTTGGGGTTTAGGATAGATGGGTCTCTCTTGTGGTCCCGATTTGGCGTTCCCGCAACGCATTTTCAGTCGCGAAACCCGCGACGGTTCCTTTGCACTGCCTTGGATCATGAAGGAAAGGAACGGAATAAACGCGGGTGGCAGGCTGGTTCGGGTGAGTATTCAGGCGGATTCCCCCCGTGCCCTTGGTACCTGTACATACACATTTTGGGTGATCGGTGAGTAACCAACCGGTCCGTATACTGGTAATGGTTTCTTTCCAGTTTTCCCTCAAGCAACCGGAATTAGGGAGCGATGAGAGGGATAGGCGGAGCCATCGGGATTACGGAAGGCAAATGGCGCCGCACGGCCATCGTTTTCGGCAGCCGGTCCACAAGACATTCCCAAGCCCTGATCGGATCATAGAAACGAGCGGGTGTACAAAAGCTGTAACTAGGTTGGAAGAACGCAGCAGTCAAAGGATTTCCAGGTTTGCGTTCCCCGATTTTGCAATTCTTCCCAAAGTGGTCCCCTCAGGGATGGGGGCGGCCGCAAGCGAGGTTTAGAGAGATGGCGACGTCGTATACCCCTGGACAAGGCACATTCGTCGGTTTGCTTCCCGAGCCTGAAACGCGTCCGCTGGCCTTTTTAATGAGCGGCGGCATTAACGTGGCGATCGCCGTGACGGCCATCGTTATCGGCATGACTGCGCGACACGTGCTTCAACAGCATTACGAAATGACGGAATTGATCGTTCCGAGCACGCCACCTCCTCCCGTGGTCAAGATCCGGCAGCCCCCTCCGCAGGAGCTGCCGCCGCCGCCGGAACCGCCCAAGGTGGAATTGCAGCCGCGGCAGATCGAGATGCCGAAGCCGAAGCCTGAGCCGAAGCCGATCCAGATGGAAGCCAGGGTAAATTTGCCGGTGATGCCGCCCAAGCCGCAGACGGTGATTATGCAACCCCAGCCCAAGGCCGCCCTGACAGCCGCGATGCCCGCGCAGAACAATATGGTCAGGCCTTCCACCGCGCCGGTACATCTTGGCGAAACCTTCGGTGCGACACCCAATCCCAATGCCACCCGTCCGGCCACGGTCGCCGCGATCGGCAATCCGTATGGCGGCATGAATGGACCCGCGGTAGCGCCTCATGGAATGGTTGGCTCAACCGGACTCGGCAACGGCACCAAGTACGGCTCCAGCGCCGGCAACGTGGGCAAGGTAGCTTCTGCAGGTATTCCCGGAGCCTCAGGCACAGGGCCAGCGAATTATGGCAAGGTGGGCTCGGCAGGAATCCCGAGCATGACACCTGCGGCCGCGCCGCCCAGAATGAACACGGCGGAGGTTCGCACTACCGAGGTTGAAGTTCTTTCCAAGCCGCCTGTGCAATACACGAGCGAAGCGCGGCAGCTGCGCGTCGAAGGTGATGTGGTGCTGAGCGTCACGTTTCTCGCCAATGGACAGGTTGCGGTCCACGGCGTGATCCGCGGTCTGGGCCACGGGCTCGACGAGGAAGCTAAACGCGTGGCGCAGCAAATCCGATTCCGCCCCGCGACCAATAATGGCCAGCCGGTGGACGTAACGACGAAGATAACCATTACGTTCCAGTTGGCGTAAAACCCTGCCTCAATTGACGTAGCCTTACCTTGGTAAGGATAAAAATGGCACATTCCTCAGCCGCTCGAGCCCAGATAGGCTCCAGGGGCCGGGAACAAAGCCGCACAGAGTTCAATAGGAGTTACAGATGAAGTTTCGGAAGATCCCCCTAACCTTCCTGATCCTGACCATGGGCGTTGCATGCGCGTACGCCAAGAAGCAGCCCAAGTACGAAATGGCGCGCCAGCTCACCCCGGAACAGGCTGCGCTGGTACAAAGGGCCATCGCGCAGGAGAAGGTGCTCATCAAGAACATCCAGCTGCGCACCCCGTTGGTGGAAACCTACATTCAGGACACGCGTCCGGACGTGAAGCTCTATGAGGTGCCGACCGACGACCAGTACATGCTGAGCCGCGTGGACTTCAGCAAGGGGTTCTTCGACAAGAGCTACGAGCCGAAGGCGGAGATCCACCACGGGTTTTTCAAAGGGTCGCTCGCCGCGATGACTGGGCTGAGCAAGGCGCTGGGCCTGGAGAAGTTTACTTACAATCCCAACGGGTTTATGCAGATGATGTTCATCGACCCGTCAGGATTCGACCAGCAGCATTATGTCTTTAGTTTTGTGCGCCGCGAGTTTTTGGGCACGGTGCGCACATGGGTCTACGACGTGCACCCCAAGGCCGACGTCAAGGGCATCGGCCGGTTCTACGGGCGCATCTGGGTTGAGGACGAGGGCGGCAACGTGGTTCGCTTCAACGGCACATATACCGGGCCCACCTCCGAGGATGCCGCAAAGTATTACTTCCACTTTGATAGTTGGCGCATGAACGTGCAACCGGGAATCTGGCTGCCAGTGGCCGTATACGTTGAAGAGACGCAGCGCACCGAGGCCGAGAAGTCAGTGGGCCTGAAGGCGCAGACGCACTTCTGGGGCTACTCTCTCAAGCTGCCCACGCGCGAAAGCGAGAATGTGAGCGTCAAGGTCGACGAGGCCGTGGACAAGAGCGACGACTCGCAGGATGTAGGCCCGCTGCAGGCTTCGCGCATGTGGATCACGCAGGCCGAGAACAACGTGATCGACCGCCTGGTGGAAGCGGGCCTGGTTGCGCCGCTTGATCCCGGCGGTTATGAAAACAAGGTTCTGGACCAGATCGTCATCAACCTGGTTGTGCCCAACAACCTGGCCTTCACCGACCAGATTCATACTCGGGTCCTGTTGACGGATACCGTCGAAGCCACGACCGTGGGCAATACCATTCTGCTTAGCAAGGGCCTGATCGACTCGCTGCCCAGTGAGGAAGCGATCGCTTCGGTGGTCGCCATGGAACTGGCGCACATCGCCATGGGACACCACATCGACACGCGCTACGCGTTCAACGACCGGCTGCTGTTCCCGGACACGGCCACCTTCCAGAAAATCGATATGAACCACTCCGATGTGGACAACGAGTCCGCGTCGAAGAAGGGCATGGAGTATCTCGAAAATTCCATGTACAAGGACCGGCTGGCCAACGCAGGCCTCTACTACGAGCAGTTAGCGGATCGGGCCAAGGTGCTGAAGGCGCTGAATACACCCATGCTGGGTGACTCGCTGATGAGGCCCGATGGAACGCCGTGGATGGCCGTGCTGGAGCACGATGCTCCCAAGCTGAATTGGGATGATCTGGCGCAGACCCCCGCATTACCGCTTGGAAGCTGGCTGAAAACCGACCCCTGGGATGACTCCGTGCATATGCTGAGCGCCAAGCGCTACGCGCCGATGAACGCCCGCGACAAGATGCCGTTTGAGGTGACGCCGATCTTCTACAAGCTGCAGCACTATGAAGAGGCCAACGTGGAGCCGGCAGCCGCGCCGCCCGTAGTGGCGCCCGGTGCGCAGCCGGCGAACGATCAACCGGTGGCCGCGCCCGATAATGCCCAGCCCGCGCCTCCGGCCCAGACCGGCAGCAGTTCCACGGCCACACCTGACCAGCAAACCGCTGCCGGCGGCACGCCGCAGGCTCAGCAGCCCCCGGCGCAAAACCCGCAGCCGTAAACTAGGATGAGTCCCCGCCGAATCCACATGTTACGCAGCTTGATAAGGGCGAAAAGCGGATTCGGAGTGTGAGTTCGGATGGTGTTTTCGGTTCGATCGAAGATTCACAGGAAGTGGATGAGAACTGTTTTTATGAAGACATCGACCCAGGCGTTTTTGTTAATCGCGTTCTCTTTTGCGATCGTTTCCGCACGGGCGCAGGTGGTGCCCGCGGCAACATCGCACAACCTCAGTGTTACTGCCGGCGCGCTTGGCTCGATGTTCCAACCCGATTACGACGGATTGGGCATTGCGTATACCAGTCCCAACCGGCTCTACGGTCCCGGCGCATTCGTCGACGTCCGTTTCAGCCGCTGGGTGCAGGTGGAAGCTGAAGGCCACTGGCTGCGCTACAACGAGTTCTATCAACCGGGTGCGACGACGGGCAACGGCGAGAGCACCTACCTGGTCGGCCCGCGCATTCCCATTGGTACCTTCCACCGCGTAACGCCGTATGGCAAGTTTCTCGTAGGCCTGGGCACTGGTAGTTTCCTCTCCGGTGGTACGTTCGTGCTCGATTATGGCGGCGGTGTGGACTACAGGCTCACTCGGCGGTTCACTCTGCGCGCCATTGACTTTGAGTATCAGCAATGGCGCGTGACCCCGACGCTCTATCCCTACGGCGGCAGCGTCGGCATCAGCTACAAAATCTTCTAAGAACTAAGAACTAAGAACTAAGAACTAAGAACTAAGAACTAAGAACTAAGAACTAAGAACTAAGAACTGTGAACTGCTCTTACGGCGCGACATGCAGCGGCGTTGCCTTTGCGGTCGGCATGCGCGCGTGCAGAATGCCTGCCACGGTGGGCGCAATCTGACGCATATCCACCAAGCCGAGATCGCGGTGGCGCGCGATTCCGGCTCCTGCCGCGAAAAACGACGAGCGCATCTCGGGATCTTCCGGTGAGAATCCATGCGAGCCGCGATGGCCCGGAATCGGCGTGATCAGGCTGCCGGTGAGCGCGGTTCCGGTGTAGTAGCCGGGCTTTAGAACCACCAGAAATGCCGCATCGGGAAAGCCGCCGCGCTCCTTGATCGCATCGCGATCAAGGAGCGCGGCGATTCCGTTGTCCGGGTCCGCCGCGAGGCCGTCCAGCATCGCCTTCACCTGCTGTTCCGTCGCATAGTCGCTTGGATCGTGAAGCATGATCGCGGCCATGCCTCCCGCCATCCACGGCTCGGCCTTCCAGGAATTCACCACAGGGGATTTTGTGGCCGGATTCACCGAAGCCTGAACGAGCCCAGCCTGAACAAACGGAACGGCCAGATTGACGTAATTAGAAACATTCTCAAACCCATGGTCGGAGACGATGACCAGCACGGCGTTGGGATTACCTGCGAACAGCTGGTGCGCTAAACGCGCCACCATGCCGTCGATCGCCTCGAGATCGGCGCTGGCCTCGGGGCTGAAGGGGCCGTGTTCGTGTTGGCTTTCGTCAAGCGAGCTCAGGTGCAGCGTCATGAATGCGGGTTTGAATCGCCGCAGAATCTCGAGAGTGTAGCGGGTCTTCGTTTCGTCGCCGGGGATCGAGGTGTCGTTGCCGTTCATGTAAGGGCCGGCCGCGGCATTCAGTTGCTGGATCAGCGTGTCTGGCCGCGCGAGGGCCGCCATCACCAACTGATCGTCGGGATTCTTCGATCCCGATACCTTTCCGTTCAGCCAGAATTCCGGGATCAGGTAATCGACGTCCGCGGCGCCGACACTTACGGGCCAACCAACACTCGCGGTGCGCAGACCGGCGTGATGCGCAACCTGCCAGAGCGTCGGCACGCGAATCTCCGCCGCATACCAGTTCCACGAGCCTGAGAATTCCTGGAGCGGATCGAATGCCACGTTGTTGTAAATGCCGTGCTCGGCGGGCCACACACCGGTGATGAGCGTGGTGTGGCTGGGATACGTGACCGTGGGCCATATCCCGATCACGCCGTCCGCATAAGTTCCGTTCAAAAGGAGTGTGCGAAGGTACGGCAGCTTCATGCCGTGCGCGTCGGCTTGCGTAATGTACTCGGGCTTGAGGCCGTCGATTGAGATCATCAGCACCGGCGCGGCGTGAGCCCCGAGTGCCAAGATGCCCGCACAAACGACGAAGACCAGCGGCAAAACAAAGAGACGGCGAACCGAAAAGCGGGCCAAACGGCGAACGGCTGCGTTCATGCGGAGTGCTCCTCTGGGTATTTTGATGAGAATCTG
>CAVXMJ010000009.1:0-47233 GCA_963762905.1 uncultured Acidobacteriaceae bacterium
CACCGAGGATGGTTCCGATGCGCCCGATGACGCCGGGGACGTCAAGGTTGCGGCAGACCACCAAAGTGCCCTCAAGCGGAGCTTCAACGTCGATGCCGTCAAATGCCACCAGACGGGGCTGCTCACCATGAATGACGGTTGCACTGGCACGGCTTTCGCCCTGCGCAGTGTGCAGCACCAGGGTGAGTACCGTGGCCGCGCTACCGCGATGGCTCGCTTCTTTTTCCTCGTGCACGCGAATGCCGCGCTCCGCGGCGACGGCCGCCGCGTTAATGCGATTCACATTTTCAGATCCCTGCAGCAGGCCCGCGATGGCAGCGTTGCGCACCAGTTCAGTTTTAGCTTCGGTGAGCGCGCCGCCATAGACAATGTGGATCGAATCAATGCCAGACTTACCGCCGCCTTTGCCCGCCTGGGCTAGAAACGATCCCAGCCGCCCGGCGAGGTCGATGTAGGGAGCGAGCTGAACGTACTCCTCGCGGCTGAGCGACGGAACGTTGACTGCGTTCTGCACAACGCCCTGCTTGAGGTATTCGCACACCTGATGCGCGATCTGGATGCCGACGGCCTCCTGAGCCTCTGCCGTGGAGCCGGCGACGTGCGGCGAGAGAAGCGCGTTCTCGATGCCGAAGTAGGGCGAATCCTTGGGCGGCTCGATGGAGAACACGTCGAGCGCTGCACCGGCTACCTGGCCGCTCTTGAGCGCGGCAGCCAGATCGGCATCGCAAACCAGCTCACCGCGCGCGCAGTTGACGATGCGCACGCCCTTCTTCATGGTGGCGATGGTTTTTGCATTGATGATGCCCTGCGTCTGCGGCGTGAGGCCGACGTGCAGCGTGAGGTAATCAGAATTCGCGAGCAGTTGCTCGATGGGCACGAGGGCAATTCCGTTTTCACGCGCAACGGACGCGGAGACAAAGGGATCGGTTCCGATGATCTCCATGCCGAAGCCGCGCGCGCGCTTGGCGACCTCAAGACCGATGCGGCCCAGGCCTAGAATTCCGAGGGTTTTTGCGCGCAGCTCGGTGCCTTGCAGGTTCTTCTTCTCCCACTTGCCGGCGTGCATGGTAGCGTTGGCAGCCGGAATTTTACGCGCCAGCGCGATCATCAGGCCGATCGTCAGTTCGGCAACAGCGACGGCGTTGGCGCCGGGCGTATTCATCACGACGATGCCGCGGCGCGTGGCTGCCTCGGCGTCAATGTTGTCGACGCCGACTCCGGCGCGGCCAATGACGCGCAACTTTGGCGCGTGCTCCAGCAGCGCATCGTCGACCTGAACGGCGCTGCGGACGACGAGCGCGTCGGCGTCGGCGAGCGCGGCGGGCAAGCCTTCAGGCAACTGATCGTGCGTCTTGACTTCCCATCCCGGCTCGCCGGCAAAAACGGCAAGCGTGGCCGGAGAAACTTTTTCCGCCAGTACGATCTTCATGGTTGCTCCCTTTTCCGCCTTGGCGGAACCATTCGTGTACTCGTCAAAGCGAATGCCCTGCTGTTCGCAGAGCAGATCAAACATGCGCACTACCGCCGCGTGCGGCTTGCCCTCGCCGCGCTCGTATTTGGTGAGCGAGTTGGGATGCACTCCCAGCCGCTCCGCCATCTCGTATTGATAGAGATCGAGCTGCTTGCGCGCGATGAGCAGCTTTTCTCCGAAAGTGAGTTCGGACATGCGTTCCTTCCAATTACTAACGGTCTCCCATTTCTGGCCTCATCTTTGGATTAAGGCTGGCAGCAGTCTGTGTGTTGGGTCGTTTAAAGAAATTAGCTCGTTCCGCCGCTCACCATATGGGTCTTTGCCATCCTCCGTTGCAAGAACCAGACCCAAGTCAGTTGTCCATACAATCGAATCCCCGATGCGAAACTTGCGCGCGCGAATGGTTCCGAGCCCGATCTTCAGATTCTCCAGGCCAATATAAGTAACTGCTGAAGATCCCGCGACTTCAAGCTTGACAAGTGGTTTACTTGGATCGATTGTTACCACGGAGACATTCGTTACTTTGCCAGGAGTGCGCTCAGCTTGTATGCACACGGCTGCCGTCAGCCAGAATGTGTCCGCATCATCTCCGGGCGGAAAGAACACATTCGGTCCGTGCACATGCAGCGAACTTTTGTACGTTTTCTCGTGTTCAAACCAGTCGCAGGATATCTCATCTTGGTGATACTTACAGTCAAGACTCACGAAAGGTTGAGAGGAGTCACCCGAAAAGGTCTTAAAGGTGAACGAGGCAGGCTTCCATTCTTCGCTGAATCCGAAGACTTCAACGTACTTAATATCACTTCCATTTACGGTTATCGCGGCATCTTCCACTGTGAAGCCGCCGCCGGGGATGGTGGTCATCTTCCAATGCCAAACAGGCACAAGTGGTGATGGACTAGGGGCGCTTTTATCGTAATCATCATAGGTCCCTTCGGCTAGGACGCCAGGCGCCTGTGGACGAGCAGAGATTACACAAAAAGCAAGAGCGACTAAGACACCGATGGACCCTAAATCAAATCGCATTAGGAGACTCCTTCGAGTGGGGTTAGCCGGAGCGGCTGCGGCTCGCTTTGATAACTCATCAATTTTCAGGTGCCCCACCCTCGCCGTGCTTTTGTTTTGTGGCTAGGGTCGGATACCACGAACTATTGACCACGGATCACTGTCCGCTGTTCACTGCCTTTGCGTATACTTCCTGCGCCGCGGCCACGGCCTGGCCGAACTTCACCGGCAGCCCGAGATTGTCCTTGGCGATATGCTCCATGGCGCCAAGCAGCGCGATGGTGTCGAGATAGTCGAAGAAGCCGAGATGGGCGACGCGAAAGATCTTTCCCTGCATCTCGCCCTGGCCGTTGGCAGCCACAAGAGCGAATTTCGCCTTGAGTGCCTTCACCACGACGCCCGAGTCCATGCCTTCGGGCACAGCCACGGCCGTGGCTGCGGCAGCCGGAGCGGTGGGCGCAAAGAGCGTGAAACCAAGTGACACGAGACCCGCGCGCGTGGCGGCCGCGTTCACTTGCGCATTGTCGATCAAAGCGATGCGGCCTTTCTCGAGATCGCCGCCCGCCTGCCCTGCGATGTAATCGAGCGCAGCACCGAGCGCGGCCACCAGCGCCACGGCCGGAGTGTAGGCGCTCTCGCCCTTGACAGCGTTCTTGCGCTCCTTGCGCAGATCGAAGTAGTAGCGCGGATTTTTGGTCGTCTCCATCGCTGCCCAGGCGCGATCGCTGACGCTCAAATAGGCGAGGCCGGGAGGAATCATGACAGCTTTTTGCGAGCCGCCGATGATCACATCGATGCCCCAGCCGTCGACGTCGAAGTGCGTGGTGCCGAGGCCGGTGATGCCATCAACGACGAGCAACGTGTTGGGCGCAACCTCATCGCGCAGCTTGGCGATGGCCTGAACGTCGTGACGAACGGCGGTCGACGTCTCGGTGGCCTGCACGTAAATGACCTTGTGCTCTGGCTTCATCGCGGCGCGAACGGCAGCCAGGTCAAAGGTCTCTCCGTAAGGAGCGGTCAGCACATCAGGCACGCAGCCGAAGGCCTTCGCCAAACCGGTCCAGCGCTCGCCGAATTTGCCGGCGGTCAGAACGAGCACCTTGTCGCCCGGCGACGTAAGGTTTGAGACCGAAGCTTCCATCGCGCCGGTGCCGGAACAGGCGAGGAGCAGCACATCGTTCTTTGTGCCGACGAAGACTTTGAGTTGCCCGAGCACTTTTTGAAAGAGAGCGCGGAACTCGGCGGTGCGGTGGTGCATGTCGGCTGCGGCCATGGCGAACTGAGCCGCGGGAAGGAGTGGTGTTGGGCCGGGAGTAAAAAGGCGAGTTTTACGGATCATTTTTTCCCTCGCATTGGGCAGGAACTGAAGATTGCCCAGCAATCACATAATACACACTTTTGTGGTTTTTGTGGTTTCTAAAATGTGGAAATCGTCCCGACAGACACGAAAATGGCCGGATTTCCCAAGTCCGGCCATTCTCATTATGTGGTCTTTTCAGAAGCGGTTAACGCCGACCGCCGCCACCACCGCCGTGGAAGCCGCCGCCACTCAATCCACCGCCCTCGTGGAATCCTCCACCGGCGTGGAAGCCGCCTCCGCGGAACCCGTGACCGCCGTAGTAGCCGCGTCCCCCATGGAATCCGCGGCCGTAAAAGCCGTACCCGCCGTAGAAACCACCCCACGGATAGAAGCCCCAGCCAAAGGGGCTGAAGAACGGATCCCAACCCAGGTAGGTGTAGCCAAACATGTACGGATCCCAATACCACCCCGGGTTAAATCCCGGCCCATAGGCGTACTCGCTCGCAATCTGGTTGTTAGCTTCGGCCAGATACTCGGAGCGCAGCTTGCTCCAGTTATAGAGGTCGTCGTGGGTGGGGTGGGAGTTGAAATCCGCGGTCTTTTCGTGGGCGCCATCCGCCACCACTGCCAGCTCATGGTGACCTTTGACCGTCTCCCACTTGTTGTTGGCCAACTGCACCTCGGCGCGGCCATCGAAGACCATCGCCTCAGGCTGGTTGGCGTCGAACTCGTAGTAGCCGGTTTTCATCAACTGCGTAGTCACGCCGCCGTCGATGATCTGGATCATGTTTTGGGGAAAAATCTGGTCCACTTCCACGGCAGCGCGGCCTTTCTCGAGCTCAACCTGGGTTTGCGTCAGATCGGGCGAGATCATCTTCACCACGCTTTGGTCGCCGACGCGCAGAAAAATCCCCGGCGTGAGCAGGATTTCGGCCTTGCCGGCGCCCGTGCTTAGCTGGTCGCCGGCATTGAGCGCGATGCTTCCTACGTTACGGTTGTTCAGCGGTCTTCCGTCGATAAGTGCCGCGCCCTCGATGTAGTTCACCGTGCCAGGGCGCGCAGGGTTGGCAGGCGCAGCGGAATTGGGCGCGTCGGCGCCAAATGCCGGCAACGCGAGCATTCCCAATCCTGCGGCTGCGATCATCATCCTCCAGTGCTTCATGGCTATTCACCTCTCGCATTTGTATAAATGCGGCAGCAAGGCAGATGTTCCGCAGGTGCGGGTAAATCGATTTCGCCATGCAAAATCGAAAATCGCGCGAGCTGCATCGTTCGCGAGGTTCGCGCATCATGCTTGAAACGCGCCTCCACCCATGAAGTCCCGAACTTGTTCGGTTGAACGCGCGGAAGTTAGCGCCGATTCCCGCGGATTCATGATCCCGGTCAATTAGAATTTGCAATTGAGGCCAAAGCATGACCGACGCAGGTGAATTGGAAGCCCTTGTAAGTCAACAAATTGTCACAGCCATGAAGGCGCATGACGCGGAGCGCACCCAAACGCTGCGACTCATCAAGAACGCGTTGAAGAACAAAGCCATTGAAAAGCGCGAGGCGCTGACGCAGGCCGAGAGCGAGCAGGCGCTGGCCACCATGATCAAGCAGCGCCGCGATTCAATCGATCAGTTTGCCAAGGGCAACCGGCCCGACCTGGTGGCGAAGGAGCAAGCCGAAATCGTGATGATCGAGGAGTTCCTGCCCAAGGCGCTGGATGAGGCGGGTTTGGCGAAGCTGGTCGCTGACGCGATCGGAGAGCTTACGGGAACGCTGGGGCATAAGCCCACGGTGAAGGAGATGGGCCCGGCGATGAAGGCGGTCCAGGGCAAGCTGCAGGCGGCGGGTCTGCGCGCCGATGGGCGGCTGGTGAGCGAGTTGGTAAAGAAAGAGTTAGCGAGCTAACCGGCGGGACGCATCGGCTCTGGACTCGCGCCTGCGAGCAGCCGCGACCGCCCAAAGATGATTCTCCTGCGTACGAAACTAATCCCCTGAATCAGGGTTCCTTGTGTAAGCCCTCCCCCCGGGCTGCCGGATTCCATTTTCTATGCACGAATGGGATCCGGCATTTGCACGAGCTCGGAATGGACTGAGAGGGACCATGGCTCTCCCAACGAATCTGCGTGATTCATCCTTAGCGTTGGCTTCTCCGCAACTGAACCAGACGCCCCGTCAATCGATCTCGCCCAAGGCTTCCGCGCCACGGAGAACGGGCGCGTTGTGGTTGATTCCCTGCGCAGCGCTCGCCGTCCTCGCGCTCGCTTTGGCGGCAGATGCGCTAGGCCAGAAACCACATCCCGGCGTGCCGTACAACGGTCCCGACGCCACGAATCCGAATGGCCAGCCCGCGCAGGCGTATCCACAACCAGCGCCGCAAAACGATTATGCGCAGCCGCAGGTTCAGCAGCAGTACGTGCAGCCGCCGCAAGGCTATCCCGATCGGCCGCAGCAATACCCGCAGCCCCAGGTCCAGGAGCCGCAGTATGCTCCCCAGCAACCGGAGTACGCTCCACAATACTCCGCTCCGCAGCAGCCTTACTCTTCTCAACCAAACTTGCCACAGCCCTATGCGGACCAGAATCAGGCGCCCCCTTACGATCAGCAAGATCAGAGTCAGGCACCAGCGCCGGCGCAGTCATTGAGCGCGCAGGATCTCGAACAGCTTCTGGCGCCGATCGCGCTTTATCCGGACTCGCTGGTCGCGCAGATTCTTGCCGCATCAACTTATCCGGCGGAAGTGGCCATCGCCGACCAATGGGTGCAGCAGATGCGCGCGGCAGGCTACGGCTCGCCCGACCAGATTGCCGCGGGCGCCAACGCGCAGACCAACTGGGACCCGAGCATCAAGGCGCTCACGGCGTTTCCTGACGTGCTGGACCTGATGAACCACGATCTGGAGTGGACCACGAACCTGGGGAATGCTTATTACAACCAGCCGCAGGATGTGATGGAGACCGTGCAGGTGCTGCGCGACCGTGCAGAGCAGGCGGGCAATTTGCAGTCGACTCCACAGGAAGAAGTGACCAACGATCAGGGCTACATCGACCTCGCTCCGACGGATCCGCAGGTTGTGTACGTCCCCACTTACAATCCGTGGGCCGTGTATGGACCGCCGATCGCACCTTATCCCGGATTCTCATTTTTCGGCACGCTCGGCAACTTCTTTGGCGGCGGTCCGATTCAGTATGGACTCAGCTTCGCTTTGGGAGCCTTCGATCGCATGCCCTTTGGCTGGCTGGCCTGGGGCCTGGACTGGCTGGGTCATTCCATTCTCTTCGACCATTCCGGCTACTACACGCATAGCCGCGAGGTGGCCGATTGGGGCCTGCCGCGCGGCGGACCTCGCGCCTACGGCCGCGGTGGTTCGTGGAATGCGCGCGGAAATTCATATTATGCGAATGGCGGACGTCAGGGATATGACCGCGGTGGCAATGACGGACGTGGTGGATGGTCAGGCAATTCTGGCGGGCACGGCGTGCAATCCTACGGCCGCTCCGCGCAGGACTACTCGCGTGCCGCACCACGACAGAACTACGCCTACACTCGCCCGGCTTTACCTTCGCAGCAGAACTACGGCTATCGCCCGCAAACCTATCCGAACCGAGCGCAGACGTACGCGAATCGCGGATACGAGAACAGGCCGCAAAGCTACAGCTACAGCTACGGCTACACCGGCCGGTCGAATTACGGATACACGGGGCCGCAGAGCTATGCCACGCGGCCCAGCTTCGCATACTCCAACCCGGGCGGGACGTATCGAGCACAGCAACCGGATTATTCACGCGGGCTTTCGTCGCGCGGATACTCGAACCGCTCCTATGAGAACTACGGCAATACGGCGGCGCGGAACGAGCGGTCAGGCGGATTCCATCTCTTTGGTGGCGGGCAATCCAGGTCTTTCAGCAGCCAGCGCGCGCCCTCGTACTCCTACAAGGCGCCAAAGAGCTTTGGTGGAGGGCGTCAGAGCTTTGGTGGAGGACATCAGAGTTTCGGCGGCGGGCATATGAGCGCGCCCAAAATGAGCCACTCCGGCGGCGGCGGGCACCGCCGCTAAGCCAGCAAGCGTTCCGAGCGCTTACCAGCGACGACGCGATCCTTCATTCAAACTGACTCAGATCGGTATCGGGCGGGGGATGCCCAAGCACGCGGCACATGGCGACGATCTGGCCCTTGTGATGAAAGGCATGGGTCAGGACGTGATGAAGGATGAACGCGGGAGTGCGAATTGCCGAGTCTCCGCGGGGAAAACGAAGCTCCGTATCGCTGTTCAGTTGCGTATTCGTCAGGCCTGACAAATACGCCAGGGTCTCTTCGCTGACTTCGCGCTGTGCGAGTCTGGCATCGGCAACGGTCGGGTAGTCATTTGGATTCCGGTCGATGAATCGAAGTCCCTGGATCGCGTGGATCCAGAATCCTTCGCAATTAAAAATGTGAAT
This sequence comes from uncultured Acidobacteriaceae bacterium, assembly GCA_963762905.1. Taxonomy (GTDB): domain Bacteria; phylum Acidobacteriota; class Terriglobia; order Terriglobales; family Acidobacteriaceae; genus Telmatobacter. The sequence continues at coordinate 8,204 of CAVXMJ010000009.1, forward strand.
CACCTGTTGGCGCAGCTTAGCGATCCCGAAGCCCGGGACTTCCTTGATATAGTCGCTTGCCGGGATCGTGGACAAGTGGTCGAGCACGAGGCTAAGACAGTCGTGCGTCCAGAAATGAAATTTTCGAATGCCGTCAACGGTAAACATCGAAGTCGCTCAGAGCCTGATCATGAGGATCGAGGCGGGAATTCCAGAAATCGAGCGCTGGGAAATCAGAATATACCGGTATCTCGAATGGCGCAAAATCAAAGCGCGATGAATTCTTCGGAAGCATCTGGACCGGAGCGGCGCCCCGGCTCTAACATCGACTTTCAACGAGGCCTTTCGCGGCCTTGACATGGTTTGTCGATGAAATTCCGCAGCACCGCCAAAATTCTGATTCTCAGCCTGTTGTGCGCGCTCGCCGTTTCGCGAGCCGGCGCGCAGGGTCCGCCCTATCAGACTGACGATCCGGTTCCCGTTGACCTGCATCATTACGAGTTCTATATCTTCGGCGGCGTTGACGGCACCCCGGTTGAGTTAGATTCAATCGGGCCGGCGTTCGAGTTCAACTGGGGCGCTCTACCACGCGTGCAGTTACACGCGATTCTGCCCTGGGGCGTTGTAGCACCGTTGAATCACCCAGTTTATGCGCCGGCTGGCGCCGAGCCCGATGAATTCGGACTGACTGACATGGAACTGGGCGCCAAAGTCGCGTGGATCAAGGAGACGAAGCACTTTCCGCAGATCGGCAGCTTCACCATGTTCGAGATGCCCACCGGCAACAGCGACAAAGGCCTCGGCGTGGGAAAGGTCTGGTACAAGCTGCCGATCTGGCTGCAGAAGAACGAGGGTAAATGGCTGTTTGATGGCGGCGGCGGCTACCAGGTGGTTCCGCAGGCCGGCTTCCGCAACTTTCCCTATACAGGCTGGCTCATCAAGCGCGAGCTTAGCGAGCAGTGGGAGCTTGGCGCGGAGGTTTTTGCGCATGGCGCTGAGGGATCCGCTCCGGCGCAGACGCAAGCTTCCACCATGATCGATGTCGGAGGGTACTACCACTTCAAGCGCAATACGAACGAACAGATTCTGTTCTGCTACGGCCATTCGGTCGCCGGGCAAACCGAGAATTACGCTTACGTGGGCATGTATTGGACGTGGGGCAAGGACGCGAAGAGCGACGCACCAGACAGCAAGAAGGAATCGGCGGACAATCTGCTGTTCCCGACACCGCCGCACAGAAACGGGCTATAGTGCAACGCCGCGGAAGGTTTGATTGAATGTGAAGGATTGCCTAAAGGCAGATTAAAGTAAGATTCGGGCAGGCACGTTCACCATCCAGACTAAAGCGAGAGATGAAGTGGAGCTTCGCTACACGATTACGCCAGAAGAGTTTGTCGAAGCCTCCATGCTGTGGGCAACGACGAGGCAGCGGAAGAGGCGGGAATCGCTGATGACCTCGCGGAGAGGCCTTGTCTATCTAGCTATCTTGCTTGCCTCCGGCATTTTGATTTCTCAGTTAAGAGGGCGCTACTTTGTTTGGATGATTGTTTTGCTGGTTGGAATCTACGCGGTGGCAGTAGGCTTCAGAAAACTAATATGTCCCCGATCACTTCGTCGGAGCTACGAGCATCAAAGTTCCGACCTCAACATTCGGGTTGCGATCGGCGAGTCGGGGATCGAAGCTGAGCGCGCGGGCGGCGAAGTAATTTCGCGGTATCTCTGGACCGCATTTGTGGGGCACCTGGAAGGACAGAATACTTTTGTGCTTTACCTGAACCGAATGCAATCACTCATTATCCCCAAACGCAGCATGACTCCAGAGCAGCGAGAGGAACTTCGCGCATTGTTGGCCGGGCATATTCCGGAGGGAGGGCTCAAATAATGGAGATCACCGCACGCGGACTCTGGACGATGATCCATGGAATGGGCTTTGGCGCGCTCTATCTCATGGCGTGTTCCGGCGCGCTTGTCGAGCTGTACCGCCGATACAGCTCGCCACTCGGGCCGGAGATAAGGATTGAGGACGAGCGCTTCATGCGGGTCTACCTGACTGCGATGGCCGTGCTTGCGTGGCTGACCGTGCTCACCGGCGCGTACGTCATCTATCCCTGGTATCGCGCAGTGCCCCCGCCGGGAACCGCGAATCTGGGCGAGTTTCCGCAACGTCTGCTGATGTCGAATCCTTCAACGGCTGCCTGGCACTCCATCGGCATGGAGTGGAAGGAGCACGTCGCATGGCTCGTGCCCATCTCCATCACCATGGCGGCCGCAGTCTTTTCTAAATACCGCCGCAGTCTCAGGGTTCATCCGGAGCTTCGCGCCGCGGTGCTTGGCTTTGTCTGGATTTCGCTTTTCGCCGCGGGCATCGCCGGCTTCTTCGGCGCCATGCTTAACAAAAATGCGCCGGTTATGGGAGGTCCAACGATCACCATCGTCGAGGGAGGCCAGAAGTGAGCACTCAATCTACGACCGGCACCCCGCAGGCGATGCTGAATCCGAACGGCGCGGGCGCGGCAGCTGTGCTTGCAGCCGGTATCGGCTCTTTCGCGGTTGCGGTCTTCGCCATCGTTGCCGACCAGTCCGCGCCGATCAAGAGGCTGATGAATTTCTACCGGCCGACTGGCCCGTTATCCGGTGTGACGACTTGCGCGATTGTTGTATGGTTGGCCGCATGGGCGCTGCTTCATTGGTTCTGGTCGCGGCGAAATGTCCAAATGGGGCGCGTTACTGCTGCGGCATTCATCCTGCTCTTCTTGGGCTTGCTGCTCACCTTCCCGCCGATCGCCAACTTGTTCTAGGCGAAGTTCCGAGGGCCAACTGCGGCCCCTTAAGGTCGCGCAAAAGAAAGCGCCGGAGCTGGCATAGTGCCAGCTCCGGCGCTTTTTTAATCGTGCGTTTAAGCTACTGCCAGGCCGCGGTCGTAAAGTCGGTGAAGTTGAGCCCGTCAACGTGACGCGCGATCAGCACCACATTGCCATTGGTCGGGTTTTTCAGCAACAGTCCAACCACGCGGAGGTTCGTTCCATCGGCTATGTCATTGAATGCGCCAAAGCCATAGCGGAAGTCGCAGTCCGGGCCCAGATACACCGTTACGGTCTCCGGAATGAGTACACCGGCGAAGCCGTTCACCTGCATTTGGAAGGTGCCGTTGGTTGAGTTCTGACTTCCGGCAACCACCGTGCCGTTAAAGCCCCAATTGCGCAAGTGGATTCGTTTTACGGTTACGTTGGAGGCACTCGCCGCTCCGCTCGCGGGTCCGCCCATTGCAATATCTTGCCCGGCAACGAGTGAACTCGAGTTGAACAGGAATTGCGTAAGCGGGTTATGCGCCCAGTAGATGAAGTAGTTTTCGCTGCCGCTCAGGTTAACCGTCGCGAGCTGGCCCAACGTGAGACCCGTATTTGTGGGCTCAAGACCGCGCACATAGAGATCAAAGCTCGTCGCTGCCCCGGTAGCCGGAGGTGGAGGGTTCACATACGTGATCTGGCCGGTGGCGTAGAAGCCTGTATCGGTAAGGATCGCCACTTCGTCGGCATCGAGTGTCTGGTCAGCACGGTCAAGTTGGCCCGACACCTGTACGATGGCGTTGGTGCCGTCGGTAGCGAGGGTACTTAGGCTCGCACCGCCGTCCCATTCTGTTTGCCCATTCACGTTGACGGTGAAGTTGCGGCCATGCGGCCCCTGAATCACAAAGGATTGGCCGGTTTGATTGACGCTCACGATGCCGGCGACAAACTCATCGATGTACGCGCCATGGTCGGTGTTCTTTACAGTGGCCACATCGAACGTAGGATCCACTGAGCCGTTGATTGAGCCGTTCGTCGTCTGAATGGATTTGGCCAGATCGAAGTCGATGCGCAGGCCCACGGGCGCATTGCCATTCGTAACCACGAGCGGGTTGGCCAGCTGAATGGTGACCGAAGGATTGGTATAGACGGCTGCCATGGTCGCGATCGCCGGGGGAGGGGTCGCGGTGTTCAGGTAACCGATGGTTCCGGCACCAAGAGAAATGGTCACGCTGGAATACGTGCCCACGGGAATATCGTTCGCGTCCAGCAGTGTTTGAAGCCCGTTAAAGCGCGCGAAATCGACCGAAGGCGTGCCACTAATCATCGGAACGGCAGTTCCGCCGCCTTGAGGATTAAGGTCGACGCTGTTGATTGTTGCGGTAAAGGAGACAACCGACGCCACGGTTGCAGGTGCATCGGTACCGACGACGAAGGTTGAGCCGGTGGTGGTGGATGTTCCGGTGCTGCCAATCAATCCGCTGGTGCAGCCCGCGACCGCCAGCACGGCAGCGGCGACTGGAACCAGCGCTAGCCTCAAAAGCATTTTGCATGTCTTGGGGGACATATTGGGTACGTCGCTTTCTGCGAGCCGCCATGCCTTAAAGTGAACGCGCGCTGAGTGAGCTCGTCTTGCTGGCCTCACTCCGAGGAACGCCGCGCAGACCGCGAGCCGATGCGGGATGAATCCAAAGATACACCTGCAAAGACTCGACAAATCTGAACGGGGAAAAGTAAGTCGTTCCACGGCGCGCTCGCACGGAGCCATCGCCAAAATTTAACTTCGGAGGCAGGTGAGGAGCCTCAGGCCGCTTCCTGCTACCAAACCAGTAGACACCAGGCGATTCAACGAAGTTGTGGCGGGATGCAAAAAAAGTTTCAACAGGCCTTAGAAGCGGGCAATTGACTCAGTTACCAGAGTAACTGCCGATGCCCTGGCCGACTTAGTCGATCTTTCTTAGTCATGGATATCATGGTCGCTTTCAGAACACTTCTGAGCGCACGCCTTCTGGAATCGGCGCATGCTTCAGCAGGCCGAGTTCTCCGGCCAGCCGTTCCAGCTTGGCGCGCGTGGCCGCGGTGGGAGGCACTAAAGGCAATCGCAATTGATCGCCGCATTTTCCCATCAGTCTCAGGATGGTCTTCACCGGCGCGGGATTCGACTCCCAGAAATTGGCTTCCAAGAGCCGCGAAAAACGGCGCTCCAGCTCGCGCGCTTCATCCCAATTGTTGTTGAGCGCGGCGCGGATCATGCGAGCCATTTCAGCCGGAGCCTCGTTCGACGCTACGCTAATGAGACCCTGCGCACCGACCGCGATCGCAGCAAGGGCAAGGTTGTCGTCGCCAGAAAAAATCTTGAAACCGCGCGGCATAATATGCGCGAGTTCGGCAAACTGTGTCAGTTTGCCGCTCGCTTCCTTGATGGCCTCAATGTTCTTCGCCGCCCCAGCCAGTCGCGCCACTGTCTCCGGCTCCAGGTTCGCCGCCGTGCGTCCCGGCACGTTGTACACGCAAACCGGGAGCGGATCGACTTCGCGAGCCAAAGCGAGAAAATGCTGAAACTGCCCTTCTTGGGTGGGCTTGTTGTAGTAGGGATTGGCCGAGAGCACCGCCGCGACGCCGGGGATGCGCTTGAGATGCGCTGCCAGGCGAACCAGCGCACGCGTGGAGTTGTGCGTGCAGCCCGCCCATACCGGAACGCGCCCCGCGGCCGCGTCGATGACCAGGCGCACCACACGCAGCCACTCATCTTCGTCCAGCGTCGCCGCTTCCCCGGTCGATCCGCATGCGACGATGAAATCGATTCCCGATTCAATTTGCCAGTTGACCAGCGACCACAGCGCCGGCTCGTCGATCGATCCATCCGCCCTGAACGGTGTGACAATTGCGGTACCACAGCCTATCGTTTCCATGACAGGTCAAGTTTATAACGGTATGGTGCGGTGAGCGTGAACAGGAGCTTGCAGGTGCGCGAGATTCATGACGCAGAATGGCCGCATTTCAGGTAGAAATATGGCACCAGCCGCTGCGTCCAAATGGTGAGCTATTAGGGAGGGAACGTGATGAACCGGCACTTTATAGCTGATTGGAGATTTCGCGGAACTCCCAGGCGCCCTGCTTGCCGCAGAGCCACTCAGCGCCGCGCAGCGCACCCAGTGCGAACCCGCGCCGTGAGTGCGCGTCGTGGCGCAGCTCCAGCGTGTCGCAATCGCTGACGGCGCGCACAATGTGCTCGCCTTTCGCGTCTCCAACACGGTGCGACTCGACGGGAACATCGATTCCCGGCTGCGCCGACAAAATGATTTCCTTCAGTGTAAGCGCCGTTCCCGAAGGTGCGTCGAGCTTGGTGACGTGGTGCGTCTCGTCGATGGAGAAGTTGTACCCGTCGAGCTTCGCCAACTCCGCCGTCAATTGAAAGAACTTTTGCACGCCGATGGAGAAATTCGTTCCGTAAAGCAGGCCGCCGCCTCGTTGCAGCGCGAGAGCTTTCATTTCGGCGAGCTTCGCGTACCAGCCGGTTGTGCCCACAACGATGCGGCCGCCAAGGGCGAGAACCGCGCGCATGTTTTCCACGGCGGCCTCGGGCGCTGTGAAATCCACTACAACGTCCACACCAGCCAGGTTCGGCGCCGTCAACGCCGACGCGCGCACGTTCTCGTCGATATCGAGCGCGCGCACGCCGTGGCCGCGCTCGCGTGCTACTTCAGCGACGAGCGAACCGGTCTTTCCTTTGCCCAGCACAAGAATCAGCATAGGTTCCTTTGAGACAGTGCACAGTTCTTAGTTCGTAGTTCTCAGTTGAGATGTCGCCATGATCGATTCACTGTGAACTGCGAACTAAGAACTATGAACTGCTTTTCACGCTTCCACGTCGAAGATTGCCGGATCGGGCTCCTTGAAAAACGCCGCGTGCAGTGACCGCACTGCCTCATCGGCGTCGTCCTCTTCGATCATGAAGCTCATATTGATTTCGCTCGCGCCCTGCGAGATCATGCGCACGTTGACGTGGCGGATGGCGTTGAATACTTGCGCCGCAATCCCGTTCTGCCCGCGAATGTCCTCGCCCACCATGCACACCAGGGCCTTTTTCCCCTCGAGTTTCACGTCGGCCATCTTGCCCAGGTCGGCGGAGATCGCGGGCAGGCTCGCGTTCGAATCGACGGTGAGTGAAATACTCACCTCGCTGGTTGAAACCATATCGACTGGGCACTTGTGCTTGTCGAAAACAGCAAACATTTTGCTCAGGTAGCCATGCGTCATGAGCATGCGGCTGGCCACAATGTCGATAATGGTCAACTTTCTCTTCACTGCGATTGACTTAAATGGGCTTTTGCAGTGCGGCGCTACCGAGATAATGCGCGTGCCCTCGCAGCCCGGATTGCGGCTGTTCAGCACCAGGACGGGAATATTCTTCTTGACCGCCGGCAGAATCGTCGCCGGATGCAGAACCTTGGCGCCAAAGTAGGCAAGCTCAGCTGCCTCTTCAAAGCTGATGACCCTGACGCGCAGAGCATCGGGACACACGCGCGGGTCGGCCGTCATGATTCCGTCCACATCGGTCCAGATCTCGATGGTTTCGGCGTTGAGTGCGCCGCCGACGAGCGCGCCGGTGTAGTCGGAGCCGCCGCGGCCCAGCGTCGTCGTCAGCCCCGCCTCGTTCGAGGCAATGAATCCGCCCATCACCGGGACTTTGCCCTGCACGATGAGCGGCATCAACTTTTCCGGCGTGCGCTTCTCGATGACGTCGTCGAGTGGGGCAGCCTTTTGGAACTCGGAATCGGTGACGATGATCTCGCGCGCATCCACATGTTCGGCGTTCACGCCGCGCTCGCGGAAGGCTGCGGTCACAATGCGGCTGGAGAGGCGCTCACCGTGGCTCACAATCAGATCGGAGATGCGCGGTGTCAGCTCGAGAATCGCGGACACGCCGCGAAGCACCTCGTCGAGCGCGTCGAATTCTTCATCGATGACCTGAATCAGCCTGGCGATTGTTGCTTGCTCTTTCACCAGTGCGCACGCCGTGTCGCGATGACGCGCCCTGAGCCGCGAGTTGATGGCCAGAGCGCCGGTGCGGTCGCCTTGCGCGGCTGCTGCCGCCGCGCGCAGCAACTGGTCGGTCACCTTGGCCATAGCGCTGACAACCACCACGGGGCTCTTGCCGCTGGCCGCGCGCCCAGCAACAATTGCCGCGGTACGCCCAATGGCCGCCGGATCCTCTACCGACGTGCCGCCAAACTTCATCACGACCAGATTCATTTCTTGCTTCCCGCTCATCGTCTGCGTTTTGCCCGCCGGTGCTTGGGCATTTTTTCTACGCGCGCGCCGCCGCCACCGGCGCAGGTTCAAGCTTGCCCAGGCTGGCCAGCATCTCGGCATTCAAAATTGTTGCTCCTGCCGCGCCACGCACGGTGTTATGCGAAAGCAGGACAAATTTCCAATCAAGAAGGTTGCACGGGCGAAGCCGGCCCACGGTGACCGTCATGCCCTTGCCACGGCCACGATCGAGGCGTGGTTGCGGGCGATCGTTTTGTTCCGTCCATTCAATGGGCTGTTCCGGTGCGGACGGCAAGTCGAGACCTGAAAGCGGCCGGAACTCTGCCCATGCCGCAAGAATGTCTTCGCGCGTTGCTTCGCGTCCGAGCTTTTTCCCAAGCTTGATTGACACACACTCCGTGTGCCCGTCGACGACCGCAACGCGGTTGCAGTGCGCCGTCATTTTCGCGTTGAGGGGCGTCACCGCATGGCCCTCGAGCCTTCCCAGCAGCTTGAGCGTCTCCGTCTCCATCTTTTCTTCTTCACTGCCGATATACGGAATCACGTTGTCCAGAATGTCCATAGACGCGACACCGGGATATCCTGCGCCCGAAACAGCCTGCATCGTGGTCACGAAGATCTGCTCGATGCCGAAGCGTTCCTCGATCGGTTTGAGCGCCAGCACGAGGCCCATCGCCGAGCAATTGGAATTGGTGACAATGTAGCCGCCAGACTCTTTGCGCGAGGGCTGCTCTTCAATCATTTCCAAATGGCTGGCATTCACCTCGGGTAGCACCAGCGGTACGTTGGGAGCCATGCGGAAGGCGCTGGAATTCGAGATCACCGCGCAACCGGCCGCGGCAAACTTCGGCTCCATTTCGCGGGCAATGGCCGTGTCCACGCTGGCAAAGATAATCTTCGGCGCGCCCTCAGGCTCCGCCGCCGAGACTGTCATCTTCGCGATGCGCTCCGGCAGCGCAGAATCGAGCCGCCACTTCGCAGCTTCTCCGTAGGGTTTGCCGCTCGAGCGATCGCTGGCCGCAAGCCATGCGATCTCGAACCAGGGGTGGTCTGCGAGCAGTTGAATATAGCGTTGGCCGACCATACCGGTCGCGCCCAAAATGCCGATTGGGTACTTGTTTTTCATGGCCTTGACTCTATCCAGTGTACTAGAGGCAGAGTCTGGCCGCGGAAGCCAAAGGACTACGGCATTGCCGCCAGTATTGCGTCGGTAAACTGCGTCGTCCCGGCCGTTCCGCCTACGTCGCGGGTCAGCGACTTGCGCTCGGTATAGACGGCTTCGAGCGCTCTTTGCGCCTTGTCTGCTGCGGCCGTCTCATCCAGGTGCCGCAGCATCAGGATCGCCGACTGCAAGAGCGCCGTTGGATTGGCCACATCTTTGCCCGCAATGTCTGGCGCCGAACCGTGTACCGCTTCAAAGATCGCGCAATCCACGCCGAGATTCGCACCTGGCGCCAAACCGAGCCCGCCCACCAGGCCTGCGCACAGGTCGCTCACAATGTCGCCGTAGAGATTCTCAAGGAGAAGCGTGTCGTATTGATAGGGATTCATCACCAGCTGCATGCAGGTGTTGTCGATGAGGTGCTCGCCGTAGGTGATGTCAGGGAATGCTTCGGCCACCTGGCGCGCGCAGCGCAGGAAAAGCCCATCCGACAACTTCATGATGTTCGCTTTGTGGATGGAATGGACTTTCTTGCGCCCATGCTTGCGCGCGTACTCAAAGGCAAACAGCGCGATCCGCGTCGATCCCTTCTCCGTGATCACCTTGATGCTCTCAACCACGCCGGGAACCACTTCGTGCTCCAGGCCGACATATTCGCCCTCGGTGTTTTCGCGCACGATCACGAGGTCCACGCCGGGATATTTCGTGTCGAGGCCGGGCAGATTGCGAATGGGGCGCAGATTCGCGAAGAGATCGAACTTCTTGCGCAGCGTGACGTTGATGCTTTTGAAGCCGCCGCCGATCGGCGTCGTCACCGGGCCTTTCAGCGCCACGCGATTGCGCTCGATTGACGCGTAGAGCGCCGCGGGAATGTACTCGCCGTGAATTTCGAAGGCCTCAGCGCCCGCGGCAAACCGCTCCCACTCGAACTTTGCGCCGGTGGCCTCAAGAACGCGCACCACTGCCTGCGTCACTTCCGGACCGATGCCATCACCGGGGATTAGCGTAACTTTGTGCGTCTTCTTCTCTGCCATAGCTTTTAGCTCTTCTTCTTCCCGTGGCTGGCGAGCAGTCCCTCAAGTTCTTCCTTGAATTCGCGCACATCCTTGAAGTCGCGATAGACCGAGGCGAAACGAATGTATGCGACCGTATCAAGGCCCTTGAGGTGCTGCATGATCAGCTCGCCGACTTCCGATGTGGTGCGCTCGCGCTCAGGCGCGTCAATGAGAAAGCTCTCCGCGGCGTCCACAACTTTTTCCAGTTGGCTCGATGAAACCGGCCGCTTTTCGCACGCGCGCAACAGTCCGCTCAGCACCTTTTGCCGGTCGAAGCGCTCACGGCGTCCGTCTTTCTTTACCACCATGTAGGGAATCTCGTCGATGCGCTCGTACGTGGTGAAGCGCCGGTTGCACTTTTCGCACTCCCGCCGCCGCCGGATCGAGTCGGCCTCTTTGCTCTCGCGCGAGTCCACTACCCGATCCTGCCCGAAACCGCAATAAGGACATTTCATCTTTAGGCTGATTTTACGGCATCGACGCGCATTTCATGCGCTGGCGCTATGGCCGGCGCACTGCATCACGCCCAGGAATCGCACCCACGGCCCCACCGCCTCCCGATATTGGTTCGCCATGATGCGCGAAATCTGGTGCAAATGTGTCAGGTCACTCGCTGCCCATGTCGCCAGAAGTTGCGACAAAGTCACGGTGCCCAACGCGGGGTGGCGTCCGCGCCGGCCGAGGTCCTGCGGCGTCAGCTCCAAGGCGCGCAAATCACCGAGCCCCTTGGCTCGCGCCAGCGCGAATTCGTCGAGCAACTGGCCCAGCGTCTTACCCGCGGCGTAGCGCACGTGCCCCTCCCGATCGAACGGCACAAAGGCCTGCTCTTCGCCGGACTCGAGAATCACTCGCGCCCGCGGAATCCAGTCCTCGTCCTCACAGTGGATCAGGTGCGCCACCACGATGCGCGCGCTCCATGTATTCTCGCCCTCGTTGGTCTCCGTCCAAGTCTCCGGCAAACCGCGCAGCAGCGCGTCGAGTGCCGCCGGCGTGCGCTCAAGGAGTGCGATTGTATTTTCGAGATTCTGTTCCATCCAAGTCCTCCCTTCCCCTTGTTCCCTCGGTCCCTTGTTCCCAGCTTTCAAGACAACAACGGCCTGAGAACTCGTGGTTCCCAGGCCGATGCCGGTGGACTGTTGGGATTGGACTAAGGCCATCGCGCTGCCGCGAGTGCCAGAGCCATGACGGAGATTCCTCCGCCTGGGCTTACCTGTGGTCAGGGGCGCGATGCCCTAGGCCTCAGTCACCTCACGTACGATACAACTCGAACAATCTTTGCTCATAGGCTGGATCAACCTCCTTTCCCGTGTAAAGACAAATTACGACTTAGTCCGCCGCGGCGTCAAGCGAGCCGGGCGCGATCCGCGCTTCGCGAGCGCCGCAAAGTTCTTCCTCGCCTCGCGCACCGTGAGCCCAGAGAGGCCGGCGCGCGTCGATTTCAGGAATTTCTCCACCGCCCGCCAGTCGTGCCACGCGTAGTCGCGCAGCGCCCAGCCGATTGCCTTGCGGATGAAGAACTCTTTCTCTGCCGCGAGTAGCTCGGCGTGGCGGAAGAGGCGTTCTGTGTCGACCTCAGCGCGCAGACCGAGCTGATGCAGCATGGCAATCCGCCGCACCCAGAAATTCTCGTGTTTCACAGCCGCATCCATGGCGCGCTTGCCCTTCGCTCCCGCTCGATGGACCACCGGGCCAATCGGTTTCTGCAGTGAGTCAACCGTGTCCCACCATGATTTCTGCTGCACCAGTTCTAGCAGCCATGGGAGATCATTCAGGTCCAGGATCTTCTGATGCCGCCCAAGCAGCCCGATCGCGACATATTGGTATTCCCGCTCGCGCATTCGCCACAACCCTTCCGCGGCCATGCGCAACTCCGCCCGATCCGCGGGCGAAAAGCTCTTGATCAGCGGCGCGACGGCCGCGCGATGATCCGGCATCGAGACGCCCAGATACTCAAACTGATTGCGCATGTAGGCGCGCATTGTCGCAGCTCGCTCCGCGTTCTTCAGCGGCCGCAGCGCCGCCCGCACCGCACGATGAAACTTCGCAACTTTTTTGTTTTCTTGAGCCATTGCAACGCTTCCCTTGTTGTTGAACTGCTACTGATTGCACAGCCGCGTCGCCCAGTCGCGCACGGCTGCGGGTGTAACGCGGCTGCCGCCCACAGCGTCGCTTGCTGCCAGTTGCGCAGCCAGATTGCCGATGGTCGCGCTTTCGGTCTCGCCAATCTCGACGGGCAAACCGGTCCGCTGCTCGGTCAGCTCAACCAACAACTTATTGCGGGTGGCGCCGCCGATCATGTGGATGCGATCCAGCTTGCGACCCAGCATATTTTCGAGGTTCGCCGTCGCCGACGCGTACCTCCTCGCAAGGCTTTCAAAAATCGTCCGCGCAAACAGCGGCTCATTGCCAGCTACATCTGGAATCTCATCGAAGCCCAGGCGCGTGAGCTCGCTGTTGATGCGCCGCGGCATTTCGGAGTCCAGCATGAGTGTTTCGGCATCCAGGTCTAGCACGCCGCCGGTATTGCACGCGGCAGCCTCTTGGATGAGATTCTCTATAGGCCAAGGGCGCCCCTGAGACGCCCACGCGTCCATGCACTGTTTGAGGACCCACATGCTGTTGATGAGCGAATGAAACAGGAGTCCGCCAGCCGCCGCGCCGATGTTGGTATAGCCTGCGTCGAAGGCATGCCTCGTCGTGACCGGATTTTGGATGATCGTACCCACCAGCGACCATGTGCCCGAACTAATGTAAGCAGCCGAGCTGAGGTCAGTGGGAATGCCGGCAATGGCGCTGGCCGTGTCGTGCGTGGCCGGAGCAATAATCTGCGTGGCGCGGAAAGCGTCGAGTTGTGCCAGCTTTCCTATTAGCGGACCCAGGACCGTCCCTGTCGGAACGATCTGCGGCGCAGCTTCGAGCGCCAGTCCCAGGAGCTCAAACAGCTCCGCATCCCAGTCGCCGGTTTCGAGACTCACCAGTCCGGTGTGCGAGGCATTTGTGTATTCAGCTACGCGCCGCCCGCTCAGCCAGTACAGGACAAACTCCGGAAGCATCACCCACGGCGCGCGATTGTCGATTCCAGCGGCTGAATCGGCGAGAAGCTGGTAGACCGTGTTGATCTTGAGCGGGCATGTTCCCGTGCGCCGGTACAAGTCAAAGGATGAAATGATCCGGTTTGCTGATTCCTTGGTAACCGTCGTTCGCTCATCGCGATAACAAAACGGCTCGCGCAACATTGTGCCGTCCGGCGCCAGCCGCACGTAGTCCACAGACCAACTGTCGACGCCTATCGATGCAATGCCTTCGGGGGCAACCGCGGCAGCTTCGCGCAAACCCTCTTCAAGTCCGGCGAGAATCCGAGTCAGCGGCCAGCACAAAGAATCGCCGCGGCGCACAGGCCCATTTGGAATGCGATGGATGACTTCGATGCTGGGATCGTCACCCCGCGGACCAGGACCTGTCCGTAGGGACCCCGAATGGCCGCTCGTCCAGCGAAGCAGGGAAACGCGACAGCTTTCGGCGCCTAAATCGATAGCGACGCGCGCTGCTTCTTGCATGGCGAAAGCGAAACTCCGGTTTCCCTAGCGCACAAAAGCTTCAGTCAGTCCGCCGTCCACGGGAATGACGTGGCCGGTCGTGCAGCGCGCACGTGGACTGGCCAGAAAGAGAATTGCTTCCGCGCAGTCGGACGCTCCGATTGCCTTGTGCGTCAGCGTGCGCTCGGCATAGAACGCAGCCAGGCGGCTGCGAAGCTCCTCGTCGCTAAACGATTCCTGGAAAGGAATATTGTATTTGCGCAGCGAGACACGCACGCGGTCGCGCGGAAACATCATTGATCCCTTCACAACGGTAGCGGGACCAATTCCATTCACGCGCACGTTGGGCGCCATGCTGACGGCCAATTCGCGAATCAAGTGCGAGAGCGCGGCCTTGCTCACGTCATAAGCCTCGCTGCCGCGTTTGGCCACCACAGCGTTGGCAGAGCTGGTGAAGACAATGTTCCCGTGCAGTCCCTGTTCTTCAAACATCTTTGCAGCTTCGTCGGCGAGCAGGTAGTTCGCGGTAACGTTCACTGACAGCGTGTCAGCCCACATCTCGTCCGCGATATCGCCCTCCAGCGTCGACGGAAACACCGCCGCAGTGTTGATGAGAATGTCGATGCCACCGAAGGCCAGCGCGGCTTCGCCGAGCGCTTTGCGAATCGATTCGCGGCTGCGAATATCAACACCGAAGTAGCCTGTAAACTCGGGCGAAGCGATCGAAGCAATTTCGCCTGCCACGCGCACTGCGCCTTCTTCATTGCGGTCGGCAACAAAAACATGAGCGCCGCGCGACGCGGCCAGCCGCGCCACTTCGCGTCCGATGCCGCTGGCTCCGCCCACCACCAGCGCGACGCGCCGGCTCAGTTCTTTCTCCGGCGGCCGCCGGCGAATTTTTGCTTCCTCCAGCGCCCAATACTCGATGCGGAACGCTTCTGCAGCCGGCAACGCCACATAATTGTCGAATACCTTAAAGCTCGCCGGATCCATTCCCGGTGGGCACTGCGGCACTATTCCGCTCACCGCGCCGTCGCCCAGAAGGCTTGCGCCTTCCATCACGTGAATGGCATTCACATAAAACTCGCCGGTTATGCGCGCCTCGGTCTTGTCTTTGCCAAAGCTGAACATCCCGAGCCCAGGAATCAGCACCACGGCGGGGCTGGCGTCACGTATGGCCGGTGAATCCGGCTTGGCAAACGTGCGGTAGTAGTGACGATACTGGTCGAGATACTCAGCCAGCGCGCAATCGATCTGCGTCTTCAGCGCTTCAATGCCCTCGTTTGCGCCCCAGTTCACAAACATAGGCCGGATTTTGGTGCGGATAAAGTGATCGGGACAACTGGTTCCCAGAAAGGCCAGAGTCTTGCCGTGCGCGGAGTCAACAAACTGCAGCACGTCGGGCGCGTCAGAAAAGCTGCTGATAAACCGCTGCCTGGCGCTGATGCGCCCGCGAAGAAACGGAGCGATCTGGATCGCAAGGCTGCGACGGTCTTCGCGCGCCGGCATGGCCTCGCCTCCGAATCGCGCCTTCCCCTTCGCTTGCCCGTGACGCTCGATGAATTGGCCGATGCTGTCGATCATGTGCAGCGTGTTCAGATAGCATTCTCGCTGCGTCTGGCCCCAGGTAAAGAGCCCGTGCCCGCCCAGTACGATTCCGTCGCAACCTGGATTCTCCTGGACTACCCGCTTCATCATCAGCGCCAGCTCAAAGCCGGGGCGCTGCCACGGCAGCCACACCAGCGAATGGCTGAACTCGCGGTTGAATTCCTCCATCTTCGATTTGCCGTTGGCGCTCGCCGCCAACGCGATGGCCCAATCGGGGTGCAGGTGATCGACATGCGGGAAGGGCAAAAATCCATGCAGAGGAGTGTCGATGGACGCGGCCACCGGATTGTTGCGGAAGGCGCACAGAGGATACATCTCCGCCATCTGGTCTTCGAACTCGACGCCTTTATAAAGACGCTCGAGCGCCAGCAGCTTTTCCTGGTAGAGCGTGGCGAATCCCGTGCGCTTGATGCTGCCCAGATCGCCGCCCGATCCTTTCACCCACAGCACTTCCACCGGATTGCCGGTTAGCGGATCGAGTTCAATGACCTTCGAGCTCGTATTTCCGCCGGCAAAGTTCGTGATGCGCAGATCCGAACCCAGCAGGTTCGAGCGGTAACGGAGAAGCTCAGGCTCATCGAGACCAGCCGCCACTGCGGGGTCCCAGCGATCCTCGAGAAAACGCAAAACAGAAGAAGCTGTCGTAGCCATTGTCATAAGGGGTACTCAATTGGGGGAAAGAACCGAACTCCATTCCATGATACAGCCGGCAGCGGGCCATCCATCCGTTTTCGAGCGGGATTCCGACACTCTAGCCGACCGCCACAGCATGCGTCGAAATCTTTTCAGGCGTCCGTTTTTCCTTCGCGATCTCACCCAGAGTTTCCGGCGTTACGGCACGATGCTGGACGTAGTTATAAGGAGGCACGGTGTATCCGCGCAGAATCGAAATGCCAAGCTGAATTAAACGCGGCCCATAAGTCTCTGCCTCGTGCGAAATGGAACCGACAATCGCGCTCGATTGTCTGCGCATCTCTTCCAACACCTCGGGAATGCAATCCTGACCTACGATGGCAAAGTTGCCTTCCTGGCCAACCTGGCGCACCGCATCCAGAACGCCCAATGCACTGGTATCGTTCGCCGCGGCCACCAGCGTCAACTCACCGCCCTTCCTTTCGTGAAGATACGCGCTCATTGCCCGGTGGCTTGCTTCGCGCAAACCCCTTCCTTCAATCTGCACGAATCGATCCGGAGTCAGCTCGTTGAACCGCTCGCGGATTCCGTCGAAGGCGCCGGTTATGCGGTGCTGCACAAAGCTGCCGGCTTCTTTGAAACCCACGCCCACCACCTTTTCCACCTTACCCTTCCATTGCCGCTGCGCGTATTGGGCAAGGATCGCCGCGGCCTCATATCCAACCTCGAAATTATCCACTCCGAAGTACGTCGCATTGGGGTGGGGCACATCGATCGCCACCATGGGAATCTCAGCCTTCTTGAAGATGTGCGCCACGCGCGGCGCCGCCGCTTCCTCCACCTGGAATTCCAGCACAAGGTCGACTTGCTTGGCCACGAACTCCACGGCGTTGCGTATGGCCACGTCCGGGTCGTAGCGATTGTCCAGAACGATCAGTTCCACGCCGGCGGCAGCGGCCGCCGCAGTCGCGCTCTGCGCCACTGCCTCGCTGAACGGCATCTCCGCGCTCTGCACGGCAAAGCCAAAGCGCAGGCGCCGCGGCCGCGACACCAGACGGTAACGTCCGCTCGGCGTTTGTGCCAGGTAACCGCGATGTACGAGCGTCTTCAAAATACGGTAGACGCTGGTCTTGGAAATCTTGGTCCGCTGGTAAATGTCTTCGAGCGTCAAGGTCGTATGATCCTGCTCCAGCAGCTCAATCACGTCGAGCGCCTTGGAGAGAATCGGAATCAGGTACAGCCTTTTGATCTTCGGCTTAGCCAAACGAGCCCCTTTTTGGACTCCCCTATTGAAACATACCGGCGCTCGCCCGCAGGGTGCGGCCTGGTTCATGCATAGCTGCTCACGGCCAGGCTGCGGTTTACCCGCTCATGCGTCACGCGCTCCACATAGCCACTTGAACGAAGCGCTTCCAGCGGGTCCGCCGGCAGGCCGCGGGCCTCGCGCCACGCGCGCGTGAATGGACGCACGTCGCACCAGAAAGCGCCGCGATAAAGCTCTTCTGCGGCGACCAGCTCGCAGGCTTGCTGCAATTCTGCCAGCTTATTGCGATCGACCAGCGCAGCTTTCAAAAAGAGTTCCTGCGCCGTCATAACGGTCTGAATCATGGCTTCGATCTTGCCCTTCAGGTTGTGGCTCTGGTCGATCATGAATGCGATATCGTCGTGCAGACCGTCGAACTGGGCGCAATGGATCTCGTGAAAGATCCTGAATATCTGATAGGGATCGATCGAGCCCAGCGTGAGGTCGTCATCGGCATAGCGCCGGTCGTTGAAGTGGAAACCGCCCAGCATTGCGGTGTGCAGCAGCCACGCAACAATCTGCTCGATGTTCTGCGCGTTGTAGTGGTGGCCAGTATCCACGAGCACGCGCGCCTGCGGACCGGCATCGCGTGCCAGGTGGCTGGCCATACCCCAATCGGCAATATCGGTGTGATAAAAAGCCGGCTCAAAGGGTTTGTACTCCACCAGCAAGCGCTGGTGCGGCGCCAGGTGACCGTGCGCGATCCGCAACGCCTGCTCCAGCCAGCCAATGCGCTTGCGCATGCTCTGCGTGCCGGGGTAATTCGATCCATCGGCCATCCACAGCGAGACGTCGCGCGCATCGAGCGCCTTCGCAATCTCGATCGACGCCAGCAGGTGCTCCAGCGCCTGCTCGCGGATGGCGGCGGAAGGATTGCATAGCGAACCGAATTTGTATTCCTGATCCTCAAAAAGATTGGGACTGATCGAACCCGAGCGAATTCCAAAACGCTTCTCCAACTGCTTCACTTCGGGCACATCGCTCAGGCCGTTAGGCAGATCCCAAAGTACATGCAGCGCCAGCGTAGGCGTCGCGCCAGTCAGTCGATTGACCTCGGCCGCGTCGGCAAACTTCTCTTCGATGGTGCACGCCGCCGCGGGCTGCGCAAACTTGCCAAAGCGCGTGCCGGTGTTGGCGAACCCCCAGGACGGGATCTCGATGCGAAAATTGTCGAGCGCCCTGAAGGCAATTTCCTGTTGGTTCAATTCCAATGGCTCCAACCTTCCCTTGATCCGAACCAGTCCGCTGGTTGCTATCTCCAACCTACCTTTTGCCGGCCCAACAAGCTCGAGGAACGCACACAAAGCCGCTCCAGGAAACGTAATACACTCAGCCGGGAAATTGAATAATATACCATGAGAAATCTATTGTCTATTGCAACCAGCGCATTCATTCCTGCATTGATCGGCTCGAACGAACCGTTCCCGCCGGCCAATAACATTCCTGCGGTCCTGCGCTTCAGGTCCCGCTGACCCCGGCACTGATCCTCGCCCGGTTGCCGCATCCAAATCGCGTGCTCCCGGTCTCTTCGCCCTAAGTCCTCCAACCTTCCTAACCCGGCATCGTCTAACTGTACGAGTTTTCCGGTTTTATTCCTTGCGGGCGCATTTTGCTTCTCCTCATTCGGTGTGAGATGTCTGATCCGCGAAGTCGATTGCAGGGTTAGCATTCAAAAGCCCGGCTGTGCGTTTCCACAAGTTCAGCGCGGGGCAAAACGAACGCAGACTGTGCCGGCACATCTTGCAACTTGCGTGCCGTGTATCCGATTATGATGACGTCTTCAACCATCCCGGCCGGCAGGTTTTCAGCGAATCCGCCGCTTCCCTGTTTTTCTGGACGTCCACTCCAACCGTTTTTCTACAATCCGCGAAAACTCTTCCACAGTTCGAGGGTTCTCTCAAGAAAGGCTCCAGGATCACCCCTATGATCGATAGGATCCATTCACGCTCGCTGCCCTTGTGCGTATTGGCCAGTGTCATCCTCTGCTCCGTCGCCTCCATGGCACAGAACGTCGCGCCCGCCGCCCGCATCGTCAGCGCCATTGACGAAAGCCAGTTGATCACGCTCCGCGGCAGCTTCAACCCCGGCGCCCTTGGCGCCATTGACCGCGGCCAGGTGAGCGCCGATCTTCCCATGACCGGCCTGACCCTTGTGCTCAGCCGCAGCGCCGACCAGCAGGCCGCATTCAACGCATTCGTGGCCAGCCAGTATGACCAGAACTCGCCGAACTTCCACCAGTGGCGCACGCCCCAGCAGATCGAGCAGGAATTCGGCCCTGCCCAGGCCGATATCTCTACCCTCTCCGGCTGGCTTAGCGGTCACGGCTTCGCAGTCACCAATATTGGGGCTGACGGCATGACCATCCAGTTCCGCGGCACCGCGGGACAGGTTGAGAGCGTCTTCCATACCCAAATCCATAACCTGTCGGTCAACGGCAAAATGCACATCGCGAACGTGACCGATGCTCAGATCCCCTCTGCCCTGGCGCCCGTTGTTGCCGGAATCAAGGGCCTGCATAACTTCCTGCCCCATCCGCTGCATCACCTGGGCAGCAAGGTCCAGTTCAATTCCGATGCCCACGGCTGGGTCAAGCAGACCTGGGCCATGACCGGTGAGCAGGCCTCGTCCAGCAATCGTTTCCCCAATGGAGCCCTGAGGGCGCAGACTCCTGGCGCTTCAGCCAATTCCACATCCTCGCCCCAGCCCGACTTCTACTTCCCGTACAGCGGCTCAACATTTATCGAAGAAGATGTGGCGCCTTACGACTTCGCCACCATGTACAATCTCACTCCGCTCTGGACCAACAGCATCACAGGCAGCGGCCAGACCATCTCCATCATCGGGACCAGCGACATCGATCTCACGGATGTCTCCAGCTTCAAAACCGCCTTTGGCTTGCCCGCCGGTAAAACCCCTGTAATCGCGCACGGCCCCGACGGCGACCCTGGCATTTGCACCGGCAGCGCCACCGCCTGCGGCGGCGGCGACCTGGACGAGAACTCGCTCGATGTCGAGTGGTCTGGCGCCGTGGCGACCGGCGCGCAGATTGTGCTGGTCACCGACGCCTACAACAGCCAGACTCAACCCACCAACGATCCCCTCTTCGATGGCGCCCAGTGGGCGATCGACAATGCTTTCGTCTCCGGCACAGCAGTCTACGGTTCGCGCATCATCAGCCTTAGTTACGGAGAGTGCGAGCTCTTCAACGGCACGGCCTCCAATGTTGCCTACAACAATCTGTGGCAGACTGCCGCGGCCGCAGGCATCGCCGTCTTTGTGGCTACCGGCGACTCCGGCTCGGCCGCCTGCGACCAGGGTCTTGATGGCATCGGCTACCCCTACGAAGCACAGTACGGCACGACTGTCAGTGGTTTTGCATCGTCACCCTATGACACAGCCGTCGGCGGCACCGATTTCAGTTGGTGCCAGCCTTCGATCATTCAATCCGGCTCATCGGCTGGGAACGCGCAGGGCTGCGCCAGCTCCAACGCAGCCGCTTACTGGAGCACCAGCAATAGCAGCACCACGCAGGCGTCGGCCAAAGGCTATGTCCCAGAGACGCCATGGAACGACACGTGCGAGAACCCGCTCAACTCGGCATTTCTAGAAAGCGTAGCTACGTTCCTCGCTGCGAATAGCTTGAACCTTGGCACGATTTCAACGCCCGAGGAAGCGTGCAATTACGCCTATAAGAATTATGGGCAAATTTACCAGGATACCTCCTCGCCATCCGCACCTGGGGACATGCTTGCGACTTTCGTGGATGCGGTAGGCGGCTCCGGCGGCGCCAGCAATTGCGTGGTCAATAACGCCGACACCTCGGCAAGCCCCGCGTGCACCGCGGGCGCTACCAGCACCGGATCGGCGTACGACAACCTCACCCTGGTGAACAACGGTTGGCCCAAGCCCTCCTGGCAGACCTCGGCGGCAAGCCTCGGCGTTCCTGCAGACGGCGTGCGCGATCTGCCCGACGTAAGCTTCTTTGCCGGCGACGGCGCCCTCGACAGCGCCACGTTGATCTGCGTCTCCAACGAAGGCGCATCCTGCACAAATGTCAGCGTAACTAGCGCCGTGTACAACGGGACCAGCAACAGCACCAGCGGCGCCCTGGAAGTCGGCGGAACCTCGGTCGCCACGCCGGAGATGGCCGGCGTGATGGCCCTCATCAACCAGAAGGCCGGCGAAGCGCAGGGCAGCCCCAACGCGGAGCTCTACAACCTCGCCGGAAAACAGACCTACTCAAGCTGCTCGGCTGAAAACGGGTCAACATCCTCCGCCTGTTACTTTAACGACATTGATCAGGGCACCAACGCCATGGCCTGCGCCCCCAACAGTTCCGTGATCGAAGGCGGCGCAGTGTATGCCGGCAACGGCGCCTGGGCAGCGGGGCCGGAAGAGAACGCGACTGCTTCGCCGAATTGCACCATTGTCAACAGTGGCGATCTAATCGGCACCCTCACCGGCTTTGGCGCCGTCACCGGGTACGACCAGGCCAGCGGTCTTGGCTCGCTGAATATCGCGAACGTCGTGAACGGCTGGACCGCGGCTTCCGGCGTCACGACCGGAGCCAACATTGCGGCAGTGGCAATCGGCCTTAATGGCGTCACTTCAATTACCGAAAGCCAAAGCCTGACAGTCTCCGTGACCGTTTCGGGCCACGTGGCTACGCCCACCGGCAGCGTCATCCTGCAAACCAACGAGGACGATTACAACTCCACGCAGACTCTTTCCGGAGGAACCACAACTTTCACCATTCCTGCCAACACCTTTACGTCTGCGGGCACCGTCACTCTGACGGTCACCTATAGCGGCGACTCCAACTATGCCGTAGCCGGCACCAGCACCACGTTCACGGTCTCAGGAACCATTGCATCCACCGGAACATTTGCGCTGGCCGCCATCACTTCACCCGCGGGCGTCGCGCCGGGCGCGACCGCCAGTGCAACCGCAACCGTCACTGCCAGCGGCGGCTATGCAGGCACCGTCTCTCTGAGCTGCGCGCTTACGAGTTCGCCGAGTGGGGCCATCAACCTGCCTGGCTGCTCGCCCAGTGGAACGATCACGCTGAGCACGACAGCCACATCCGGCAACGCCACGCTCGCGGTGAGCACTACGCCGGCCACTGTCCAGTCGAACGCTGCCAGGAAATCTGCCAGCAACAGTTTGGCGCGCGCGGGCAGTGGCGCGTTGCTGGCCCTGCTGGTCTTCTTTGGCATCCCTGCGCGGCGCAAGGCCTGGCGCGGCATGCTGGGCATGGTGGTGCTGCTCATTGCGCTCGGCAGTCTGGCAGCCTGCGGCGGGGGTAGCAGCGGTGGAACCACAACGATCCCCGGCACCACCGCCGGAACCTACACCTTTACGGTGACGGCTGCAGGGAACCCAGCCATCTCCTCGAACCAGTCCCAGACCTTGACTGTAACCGTGAACTAGAACCTGCGAACAACGCGGCGCAAGGGCCCTTCCCTCGGGAAGGGCTCGATGTTTTTCACCGCTTTTCCCTTCGGTCCTTTTTCCCCTTGCTACTCGGTCGCTGCCAGTTACGCCGGCCGCAGCCACAGCACCGGCTGGCGAATGGGAAAGTTGCGGATGATCTCCGGCGCTCTTGGATCGGCGGGCAATGTGCGCCAAAGGGCGATGTACTTTGGCTCGCGGTAGGCCAGCCCGGCGAACAAAAGACTCGGCTGCCGATTGGGCAGGTCATCGAAGTATTCAACGTCATGCGGGTAGGGCCACTTGCCCTTGTTCTCGATGGAGGGAAACATGAAGTCTACAGCCTTCTTGTAAAGATTTCCGTTGGGAAGCGCGAACTGCCACAGGTTGTTCGTCGCCCCATTTGCCGCAATGCCGGATGCCGATGCCATCACGCAAATCATGGCCAGCATGTCGAGGTTGAAGAGCGAGTAGTTGTAGGGCCTACTGCGTTTGAGCTCCAGTGGAAAGCTCCCATCGTCCGCCATCTGGTCGGATAAATGATGATTGCGGAATCGCTCGCGGCAGAACAGGATCGCGTTCTCGTTGCCGACGTAGGCCGCAAACGCCGCCAATTGGACCGTCCAGCATGTTCCGTGGTTGTTTTTGGCCGCTTCTTCTTCCTGTCCGTTGGCCGAGACGCGCATCCACAGCAAATATTCTGTGAACCACTCGCGCACGCCGGCGAACTCGGCGGGCGTCATGGCCTGCGCTGCCTCCAGATGCCGCGCGGCGCGCGTCACTTCCACCAGGTGAAGCGTGTCGATGATGCCGTAGCTTCGTCCGGACGAATGTCCCCACACCGCCTGCGCGTAGTCGAGCGAGGGGTTCATACGCGTTTCGGGCGCGAGAAACCAGGCGCGCAGGTGCATGGCCGCACGCTCGGCATAGCGCTTATCTTGAGTGAGGAGCCATGCCGCCGTCAGAGCGGGCACAATCAGGCTCAGCCGAATGAGGGCGAGGCGATGATCGTTGAAGTTTTGCGGATCGGAGTAGCCATCGCGCTCAATGTACGGGCCGCCGGCGTTCTTCGGGTCGGGCCACCAGTAGTCCGCCTCAGAAAAATAGTCGTGCTTGCCGCCTTTGCTGCGCGGCGAAGATGAAGCTGTAATTGTGATCGGCGGCGCCGTCAAATACTCGTTGGCGGCGCGCAGAATCCGCTCGCGGTCGATGGCCTCGATTTCGCTCAGCGTGATCAGCGGTCCATGGGCGGGAACCTGCGCAGCGAGTGCTGCAAATGTTTTTGCGCGATTTGCGGCAAGAGTGGCGGATGCGGCGGAAAGACAAAACGTCCGGCGATTCATCTCCTCCACTTTCTCGGAAGCGGCGTGGTCTTGTCCAGCGGCGCAACCGCGTCGATTCCCTTGCAGCGATTCATTGAGTGTCTAATCTCTTTGCCCGCGCGAGTCCGCTCGCCTCGTTTCCGTCGCTGCCCAAGGTAACCTCCTGGCGGTTTTAGGCGCTCCACAACATCGAAAATGGACCTATACTCTTGGAAAAGAGCGAGGCCATCCCCATGCCTACCGAAGCCCGCATCCCGGACTTCGTTCCACCGTCATTCGCTGATCCGTACTCCGGCCGCATCGTTGTTCTCGCCGACGATCTTACCGGCGCCTGCGATGCCGGCGCGGCATTCCTCCGATCGGGGCGTTCGGTTCGCGTCTGGTTCGGCACAAGCGTTGAGTTTTCAACCCCCGAATCTGTCCAGGCATTCAACACCAGCTCGCGCGCGCTTTCAGCCCGCCGCGCAGCTCACGAAGTCTCTCTCGCTTGCACGGCTCTTGGCGGCGATCCCAATTCGCTTTTCTTCAAGAAAGTTGACTCAGCAGCGCGCGGTCCGCTGGGCGCTGAATTGCTCGCCGCCCAGCGCACGCTTGGAACTCGCGCCATCCTCTTCGCTCCCGCTTTTCCCGCCGCTGGCCGCACGGTTCGCGACGGAACCCTGGAAATTGAAGATGCCGCGGGCCAGCGCTCGCAGGTTCGTCTTGAGCGCCTGTTCCCGTTTACGGTCCGCGGCCACATCTTCAAGGTTTCGCACGCTCGCGAGCTCTTGTCCGCTCTCGATGCCGGCAAGACTCTGCTGATCTGCGACACTGCGACGCAAATGGATCTAGATGCTCTGGCTCGCGCTGCAAACGGCTTGGCGGGCCTGCTCTACGCGGGCTCGGCCGGGCTGGCGCAGGCGCTGGCCGCACTGATCCCCGCGCGTCCGATGACGGCCATTGTGCCGCCGGCAGCGCGCACGTTACTCATCGCGGGGACTTCCGATCCCGTGACCAAACTCCAACTTAAGGAGCTGGACTCCGCAGATCGAGACGGCGTTCAAGTTCTCAGCCTTGGCCTGGCTTTTAACGCCGCCGCGCGCATTCGCTCGGCATTCCGTTCCCATGCACCGCAGGCCTTGATTCTCACTGGCGGCGAAGCGGCTGAGCTTGCTGTTCGCGCGCTTGGCGCCCACTCTTTTATTCTCCTGGGTGAGCTGGCGTCCGGCATTCCCTGGGGCACAGTGCAGGGTGGCGATGCGCATGGATGCACCGTCGTCACCAAGTCGGATGGCTTCGGCTCGCGGACGGCGATCAATGAGATTCTTGCCGCTTTGAGAGGTCGCGCGTAACCAGTCGTTTGCGCATCGCCATCAGCAGTGGAGAGCCAGCCGACATCGCCGACCGCAACCAAGCCGACGCTGCGAATATGAAAACTGCCATCCGGCTTGCCGCGCGGATGGCCTAGGGAAAGTCTGCTCTGGAAGGCGAATCAGTCGAGACCCCACTCCGATAGTGTTGGCAGGCGCTAGAACCGGTACACAACGCCAAACGTCCCGCGCACGTTCCATGTCCTGCTCGAGGAGTTAGCGAGGACCGGATTGTTGTTGGGCAGAGAAAAGGATGCGCCGACGCGGTCGCCAGTAAGTTGCACGGCCAACCTGCGGCTAAGGCTATAGGCCAAGCCTCCGCCAAAGCCGCCGGCAAAAGAGATACTGGGCGTGATGCTTTCGCCACCGGTATGCTCTCCGCCTATTTCGCCGAAAATCACTCCGCTGAGATTCCCGTAGAGCGTCGCGTGGAGTGCAGGTCCAACCAGGAACGTGTAGATCGAAGGGTTGCCCTTATTCGGTATGTCGGAGTGACCCGTCCCTATTTTGTAGTAATCCCCCGAAGCCATTAACTGAAAGTACTTTCCCCAGTCGCGGGCTACCGAAACCTTCCCGCCCAGCAATCCGCTGTACGAAACGGGAACCTGCCTCATGCGGGTATAGGCAACGCCCGCAAATACCTCGTACTTGAGTGGTGCAGCCTGCTCGGGGGCCGGCTCCGCCTCCGGGTTCACCTGGCCTATGGCTCTTTGCGGCATGAGCACAGCCGGAACCGCGGCTAAAAGCAAGAACAGTAGCGTCCTCTTCAACTTGAAAATCTCCTCAATCGGAACGGCAGACAAACAAACCTTTCCGCATCCGGGCTTCTGCTCCGGGGCGGACTTCCTGGCTGATTTCCGGTACCCCTCTAGACTATCCTCTCCCCCCGCCTTTCAAGAAGCCCATCGGCGTCGGGAGTCTTCCAATGTTTGACTGAATTTTGCACGAAAAGACGCGCCGATGGCGCCCCGGAGATCATCCCTTCTCCAGGTACCAGGGGATATTGATCACCACGATGCGCCGGTTGCCACGCATCAGCAGGATCACTTTCAGCAGATCCGATCGCCGATTGTGCAGCATCCCTTCCCACCAATGGCGCACCACCAGCTCCGGAACCAGAACGCACACTTTGCAATTAGCGCGCTCGCGCTCGACACTCAGCACATAATCCACGATTGGATAAAGCACGTAGCGAAATGGCGACTTGAGCTTCACCAGCTTGGGAATGCAGCGTCCAGCCGCCTTCAACGGCGCCACAACGTCCTTATCCCATGTATCGCAAAAGGAATCAGGCACGTCGCTGGTTTCCACGTGCACGCAATGAATGTCGCAGGACATGGAGAGCGCGAACGACAACGCCTTCTCGCTGAGACGGCTCCAGCGATCCACCGGCACCACCACGATGGGCTCGGTCACCTCGGCGGGAATGAAGGGCCGATCCAGATCGATCTCGCGATTCACGCGCACGTAGTGCCGATTCACAGCGCGCATGAACAGAATCATGACCACCACGAGCAGCGCGGTGATCCACGCGCCCTCGGCGAACTTGGCCACCAGAACCACGATTGTGGTGGCGCCCGTCGCCAGCGCTCCTACGCCATTCACGATCATGTTCCTGGTGGCGCCGCCCTGGCGCTTCCAGTGCATCACCATCCCCAACTGCGACAGCGTGAAAGCCATGAATGCGCCGATAGCGTAGAGAGGAATCAGCCGGTCTGTTACGCCGCCAAACAGGATCAGAAGCAGCGCCGTCAGCGCCACCAGCACGTAGATGCCCCACGAATACAGCAGCCGTCGTCCGCGGATCAGAAAAACGTGAGGCATGTAGTTGTCGATCGCGATCGCGCGGGTCAGCCGCGGGAAATCGGCGAAAGCCGTATTCGCGCTTAACGCCAGCACCAGCAGCACCGAGGCGATGGTCAGGTAATAAAACCAACCATGCCCCATCACCGCGCGCGTCAGCATCGAGAGAACGCTCTCATAGCCCGCTTTGCCGGGATCTGTTGCCGCAATGCCATAGGCGCGGCACAGCAGCGCGATGCCCGCCAGCAAAACGATCAGCAGCGCGATGATGATAGTCAGCGTCGTCTTGGCATTCTTGCGCGTCGGCTCGCGAAACGCCATCACGCCGTTGCTCACAGCCTCCACACCCGTCATCGCGGTGCAGCCTGAAGAAAAGACCTTCAGGATCAGCCACCAGCTCACCATCGTTGTTGTCGCCGCCGGAATCACCGGCAACCGCGTCACCGGCAAAGGATGCCCGGCCGCATGAACCACCTGCCATCCGCCAACCGCAATCACAATCAGCAGCGTTGCCGTAAACAGATACGTGGGAATCATGAACACCACGCCTGTATCGCGCACTCCGCGCATGTTCACAAGGGTCAAAAGAGCCAGCACAACCAGACAAATCTCCAGCGTGTGCGGTTGCAAACTCGGCACGGCTGAGATGAGCGCGCCCACACCAGCAGAAATGCCCACCGACGCCGTCAGCACGTAGTCGACCATCAATGCGGCTGCCGCCAGCAGCCCTGCGCCCTCGCCCAGGTTCTGGCTCGCTACGGTGTAGGAGCCCCCGCCGCGCGGATATGCCTCAATCGTCTGCCGGTAGCTGAAGAACACAATCACCAGCAGGATCACGATGGCGAAGCTGACGGGCACGATGTACTTCACGCCCATCAGGCCAAGCGGGATCAAGAGCGTCAGCGCCGCTTCAGGTCCATACGCCGCAGAGCTCAATGCGTCGAGCCCGAAGACTGGGATTCCGGCCAACGGCCCAATGCACTCGGCGCGCTCCGCGGTAGTCGGCAGAGGCCGCCCAAACAGTAAATCAAGAAAACGCGTGTAAACGCCCATGCGGAATCAACCGGCGGTTGTGGACTTGCTTCGGGGAGTGCCGCCGATGCCAGTGTCTCACGGGAAAGTGCGACAAGTTTTCAATGGGGTCGAGGAGGCCAGGCGTTTTGCGCTATCGTGCGACCGTTCCCGTTGCCGCCGGCAGCGTAAACAGAAATCTGCTTCCTTTGCCCACTTCGCTCTCTGCCCAGATGCGGCCGCCGTGCTGCTCCACAATGCTGCGGCAGAGCGCAAGTCCGAGCCCCGTTCCGCCCAGAGCACGCGAGTCCGACGCATCGCCCTGCTCGAATCGATCGAAGATACGATCGAGCTTTTCCGGACCGATGCCGCGTCCCTGGTCTTCGACCATGAAGCACACCGCGCCACTTTCCAAAGCGCCAGCGTCCGGCGCAACGCCATCCACGTCCCACGCTGCAAGCCGGATTGCCGTGCCCGGCGCCGAGAACTTGATGGCATTGCCCACCAGCTCGTTCAGCACCTGCAACACGCGCTCCGCGTCGGCGAAGACCGGCGCGGCATTCCCCTCGAAGCGAAATTCGATGCGTCCCTGCGTCGCCGCGTTATGCGCCACGTCGGCCGACCTCCGCAGCAGCGTCATGGGATCCACGGCCTCGCGATTCAGTGGCAGTCTCCCCTTTTCACCGCGGTCGAAATCCAGAATGTCGTTGACCAGGCGCACCAGCCGGTCGCAGTTTCCGATCGCCATTTCGATCATCTGGCGCTGCTTCTCCGGCCGTTTGTCCAGCGTGCCGCTTTGAACCAGTCCCAGCGAAGCACGCAGCGAGGTCAGCGGCGTCTTCAATTCGTGGCTTACCGTGGAGATGAACTCGTCTTTCATCTTCTCCAGGCGCCGCCGCTCGCTCACATCCTGGAACGCCACAACCATGCCGCAAACCTGGCCTTCCTCAAGCAGCGGAGTGGCGCTGTATTCGACTGGGATCGCCGTCCCGTCCTTGCGCCAGAATACTTCGTCACGCATGCGGATCGGCTCGCAACGGCGCAGCGCCTGCAGAATCGGGCTGGTCGATCGCGAATAGGGAGCCCCGTCGGCGTGGCTGTGATGGATCAGCTCATGCAGATCGCGCCCCACCAGCTGATCGGCCTCGTATCCCAGCATTCTGGCTCCGGCCTCATTGATAAAGGTCACCTTGCCGTAAAGGTCCAAGCCGAAAATGCCGTCGTCAACCGCTTCCAGAATCAGCTCGCGCTGCCGCGTTGCCATACGCAGCGCTTCTTCTGCTTCGTATTGCTCGGTCACATCCATGCCGTGATTCAGCACGAACGGCCGCTCGCCCGGCAGTTGCATGCGACGGCTGCGCACAGCAATGCGCCGGTAGACGCCGTCGCTCCGCCGCAGCGGCAAAGCACCCTGCCACTCCTCCGCGCTCTCCAGCGTGTTCAGGCAATCCTGGAACGCCGCCGCCCCTTCGGGATCCATCAGCTCCGTCAGCATGCGCCCCACCAACGCTTCGGCGCGATACCCGAGCGTTTCCGCGGTGAACGCGTTCAACGACGTCAGCCGCCCCTCCATCGAACAGGTAAAGACGAAGCCAAGGCTGTTCTCCACCACCTCGCGGTAGCGGGCCTCGCTCTTGAGCAGGGTTTTTTCCATTTCGCGCTGATCGGTTACGTCCTGGCCGCTCACTATCAGGTACTGGATCTCTCCGTTCGGCCCCAGCAGCGGCCGCAACGTCCAGCTCACGCGCCTGCCTTCGCCCCCGGCCGCCCGCCACAGCGTTTCATGGGGTCCTGATGCTTGACCAGCCGAAGCTTCACGCAATTTGCCCGCTGCCCATCCGCGGTCTTCGGTCTCGAGGAACTCATCCACAAACGGCCGCCCCACCGCATGCGCAAGGCTCAATCCTGTCAATTGCGCGCAGGGATAATTCATGCGCACCACGCGCCCCGCGGTGTCGAGCACCGTCACCAGCGCGGGAACGGAGTCCAGGGTCGAGGCCACAAAACAGCGCTCGATCGCCAAGGCGCGCTCCGTGCGCTGCCGCTGCCGCTGCGCCTGTTCCTGAAGCCGGATCCGGTTGTACAACTCAAGCCGCGTCACCGCCTGACGGCCCAGGATTTCCAGCAGGGTCAAATGTTCCGGCTTGAACTGGTCCGCCTTCTGCGACAGAACCGCCATCGTGCCGATCATGTGTTCGTCGCTGCTGAAGAGCGGAACCGCAGCGTAGGAAAGGCAGGGACTCGCCCCTGGCAGCAGGATGCCCTCGGGCGGAAAGTGCGGATCATGGCTTGCGTCCGCAATCAGCATCGGCTCACCCGTCTCCAACACCCACTGGCATGCGGTACTGGCGCGCGGCTGGTCCGTGGCCTTGAAACCAAATCGCGCCTTGAACCAGAGCCGGCTGAAATCCATCCACCCGATGTAGCCGTAGTCCGCGTCGCACAACACAGCCGCGAGCTCAACGAGCTCGTCGAGCGCGGGATCGGCATTGCGATCGAAGATGCCTATCTCCGGGCGCACCGCCCCCACCTGGTTCTCTACACCGTGCGAACCGACCGTAGTCCCCATATAGATACACTTACTGCGAGCTGCTCTTGCTGCCAGTATCAAAGAGATTGATTAACTTGGCTCTTCCACTATCCGGTGAGTCGGAGGAAAAAGCTGTACCACTCAAGTACCCGTGATCTCACGCACCACTCGATCTAATTTTTGATTACTATGGACACTTTTCCGTTGTTACCATGCGCCGTTCGTCACCCAACCCACTGCAAACTTCGCCGCATAACGTTAACCGTTCACTTTTTCTCCGCTTCACTGCTGCATTTTTTCACTCTTTCATTTTTTCGCTCTCTGCCTTTCACTGACTCGGCAGTTTGCAGCAGTCGCCCGCGGCCGGCGGATCGTTTGCGCCCGCGTCCAGAACGACTTTCCAGCTCCCGTCGGGCTCTTTGCGCCACATTGTGATATACCGTCCGCTCGTGAGCACAGGATTTCCGTTCGCGTCTTTGCTACGCCCTTCAAAATGGCCCCAGGTGTAGCCCATGTCGCCCGACGGTCCCATCATGGCGTCGGTCGGCGTCCAGATGAGCTGATAATCCTTTGGAGACCAATTCGCGGATTTCGCAATCGCTACTTTCCCGATCAACGGCGCAACTCCGTTTCCGAGAGCCACACCATCATCGGCAAACCACGACGCGAATCCCTGGCCTCCACGCTCCAGCACATCCTTGGCGAAGCGCGCTTCCAAATCGTAAAGCTCCATCTTGCCCGGCTTCACCGTCGAGTCGGTCAAAGGATTCGGTGTCTGAGATGGGGTCGCGGGCTCAAGCAACTGCGCGTGAACGATGTGCGATGTAGTTCCCGCCAATCCGGCAACCAAAATCAGAGATGAAAGCAAATTTCGCAGCTCGAACACGTTCCCATCCTCCTTAAGACTTGAAGCGTATGCGGCCATCCTACAGCCGAGAGCAGCACGTCAGCGTGGACGTGCGTCACGCTCGTATGTCCGCCACACGATCTCGTTCGCGCCGGAGAACGTTTGTGGCCATGCGCGTTTCACTGTCGGCGTTGTAACAGGAAGTTCGGCCGAGTCCAAATTGCGTCCGGCCTCGCCCGCGACGAGTTGGCGAGTGCTGATTGCGGCGCCCGTCACATGCTTCGCCACGTGACGGCTCTTCCGGCGCTTACTTCGAAGAGGCGTTGGCTCCGGCAGCCGTCCCCGAGCCCGTCACTTGCACCGGGATCTCAAGCGATCCGATCTTGGCGGAAGTCGAGTCGTACACCACCGCGCGCACCACGTCCGCGCCCGACGGCAAGTCAATCGCAAGGCGCACAGGAATGTCTTTTCCTGCTGCGCCGAGCTGCTCAAACTGCGCCGCCGAAAGAGTCAGATCGAATTGGCGGCCCAGCGAATTCACCGGCTGCCCGTCCTTGTCATACGCCACGAGCGCAATCTCCAGCCGCGCAGTCCGCGCTCCGTCAGCCCTCTCCGCAAAAGTCAGACCTCCGAGCTGCACTCCCAGGTCCGCAACATAACGATGAGGCGCGCCCTTGAACGCGCGGGTCAGGTTTTCCTTGAGCTCCTTGTCGGGCATCGGCCCCGTGAGCGCGGGATCCCCCTCCGGCAGCACTCTCGCCTGAACCAGAATCTGCGTCGACGGCGGCGCGCCCAGCACCGCTGCCGCGCTGATCTGGGCTTTGTCTCCGCTCGCAGTTGCGGCATTGTCCTCAGCATCGGCATAGTAACTTCGCCGGTAGAAAAGTTGAGCTTTTCCCTGGGTCAGGCGAACCTCGATGTTGCGCTGCGCCCCGTTGTATTTTGTGTTGGTGGGGACATAAGCCAGCGTGTAGTAGTTCGATCCATCGCTGAGGGCTTCGGCCATGGCGTGTTGAAGGCCGTTGGAGTCGTAGACCGCTCTTCCTCCAGTCTGTTTCGCAAGAACGTCCATCGTGGTGTGCTCGGAAGCAATTTGCTGCTCCGACACCTGGCGATCCGTCCCATACGAACCTCCTGTGCCCGCCCCGAACACTTCCGCTGCACCGGTCCCGGCCTTGCTCCCTGGAGGACCTGAGACCTGTTGCGCATAGTCGGTCTGTTGCGTGGCAGAGGTCATCGGTTGGGTTAACGCGCCCCGTACATCCACGGGATAAACCGCAACGCGAGCCGCCACCAGCATGTCCGCGGTCGCCTTCAGCTCCTTCTCAAAAGATCCTGTTGCCTGAATGGTGGGCGTGATGCCTCCGCCGTTTCCGACCGTGTCAACAACCGCAAAGAACTGCAGCGGAAACGAGCCGGAAAACCAAATCAGGTTCTTGCGACCCTGCATACCGGCCAGGTAGCGCGAGAGTTCCTGGATGGCATCAATGGTGATGTTCATCCGCATCTGCGTCTGCCCTGCGTCGGCGTTGCTCATAAAGTTCTGGGTGTTGGCAACGTCCATACTCGATACTCCCGCGTTGACCTGATCGGCCAGTTCTTGCCGCTCCTGGAATGTCTGGTCTTCAGTTGGAAGCAGCGATGTAGGCGAAGTGGCGTTCGCCTTTTCCAGCTTTGTCATCAGCTGGCTGGTGTCGGTCGTGAAACCCTGCAGCAGTTGCAGCCGGTGCCCAAGCGCAAAAACCGCCATGGTCTGGCCCGGCGGCTGTGTCTTCAGGAACTTGATCATTTCGCGCCGCACATATGCCACGTCGGCGGGTGCAGTATTCACGCCGTCAAGCAGCAGCACGGTGATGGAGTCGGTCTCATTCGCAACGGGCAAATTGGTTTTGGTGTCGGGTGGCAGCGATGGCGGCGGGGCACTGGCAGTTTCGGCTGGCGCGTTTGTCTCAGTCGCAAAGTGCGGAGTGAAGTCGTGGATGGTTTGCGGCACCCCATCCTCATACACAGAAAAATCGCCCTGCTTGAGGCCTGAAACCGGCCGATCGCCGTTCCTCACGACGACGTCGACAACCACCAGCCGCGAACTGACCTTCAGCGTCGGAACTCCCGGTACAGCGCCTGTTGGGGCAGCCGCACCGGTAGGAATCGACGCGGCCGCTGAAGTCTCAGCTTGCGTGCCGGCTGGCGGCGCATTTGAACCCGCGGGAGGCGCAGTCTCCGCGCTTTCGGCCGGAGCTGCTGTCTCTGCCGGTTTCGTTGCACCCTCGGGCGTAGGGGCAGCATTTGCCGCGGGTGTCGACGCGGCTTGTCCCGTCGCCGGCGGAGTTGCACTGGACGCCGTCTCCGCAGCCGTGCCTGTAGTCGCTGGCCCGGCCGGCGCGCTAGCCGTCGCGGAGCCCTCTGAAGTTCCCGTGCCGGGTGCTCCATCGGCAGGGGCTGCACCGTTCTGGTCGCCCGGGCTTGCATTCGCCAGGATGCGTGCTTCAGAGCCGAACTCGTGATAATGCGTGAACGCTATATCGTTCAAACTCGTCTTGATCGGCAGATCCGAACCGGGGGCCATCCCCGCAGTCGGAACCGGGATCTCGGAGAACGCCACGCCTCTTACCGGGCAAATGTAGTCTCGTTCCCCGATCTTCACCGGCGCATAGTCCACCATGATCGCAGCCTTGAGCATCGCAAACGGGGGTCCGGCATCCGCCACCCTGCTCAATTGCAGAATCTCTCCCGTTGCCGGATCGATCTCGATCTCTCCGTGATACGCGAGAATCAGCTCCTGCTGCCTGCCGCTCATGCTGATTCTTACGCTGAAGTGCGATTCGTTCACCGGCACAACATAACGAAACACGGCCGCCGGCTCGCCGACCCCCGGCTCCCATCGCACCCAGGCCACGCCGGTGTGCGACACATCCTCGATTACCTCTCCCAGAATCGGACCAAATTCACCGCTCGAGGTCAGCCCCAGTGTCGATTCCTCTTCGATCGTGCGCTTTTCCCTGTCCTCGCTAATCACCTCATGGCCCCCACGGTAAGTGACCGCCATGCTGAATTCGCCCGTGCTGTGCAGTCCGCGGTATTCCGTGGCGCTCGCCCCCCCCGCTGTTGCCACCGGAAGTGCCGAACCCATCGTCGGGTGCTCACTCATCCCCATTGAAGGCGCATAGTTGTAGTCCTCGCGGTGTGTAAGCGAGTCTTCGAAGTGTGTTGTTTCGCGGGTCGCGTAAAAGTCCGGTAGCCGCGCCGTCGTAAACCCAACGTACTCCACGGCGAGCGACACCATGCGCTCCTGGGTTTCCTTGTCCGGCGGCGGATCGCGAAGCACATCGCTTGCAGGCGGATTCAGAAAGGCCGACAAATCCGCCAGCTTCATCAGCTCTTCCTGCGTCCGCTTGCCGGGAAAATCCGCCTCCCACTGCGCCAGTCTTGCTGGGCTCACGCGCTCCGTAAGCTGGACACCCTCAAGCTCCCCAGCCACTTTCCCATCGGGCTTCCCATGGAGCTTGAGAAGCGTCGCCTCCATCTGCTCGATCGACAGGCTCTTTTCCGCCATTGCAGGCCATGCAATACCCCAAAGAAGCAGCAGAGTAGCCCATTTACGCATCTCGCGCTATACCTCCCAGCGACGCTTCAGTATAGACGTTTATGGTTTGCATTTGCCCACACCCGGCGGCTCCAACCACGGCCCGCCAACATCGTCTAACTCATCAAAGCCGCGTTTTGCCACGAAGGTATACTAAGGGCTGGTAGACAGAATGGCTGTCCAGTTCCAAGGTCGAGCCCCCGGGGTCAACGGAGGCACGGCAGGTTAGGTTCTTCCCTGGATTTTCCCGGTCCTCCCCCGGGGGAAGGAATGAAATGGCAACACTTCTGGAGACCATCCATTCTCCCGCGGACCTGAAGCGGTTGAATTCGGAGCAGATGGTCTCGCTCGCGGACGAAATCCGCGAATTCCTCGTCCAGACGCTCTCCAAAACCGGCGGCCACCTCGGTCCCAACCTTGGCGTCGTCGAACTCACGCTGGCTCTGCACGCCGTCTTTTCAACGCCCGAAGACAAAATCCTCTTCGACGTCAGTCATCAGGCATACATCCACAAACTCCTTACCGGCCGCCTCGATCGGTTCCCGACCATCCGCCAGCCCGGCGGCCTCAACGGCTTTATGTTGCGCACCGAGAGCGAGCACGACTGCTATGGCGCTGGGCACGCGGGAACTGCTCTCTCTGCAGCTCTTGGCATGGCCGTGGCTCGCGATCTCGCCGGCGGTCACGAGCATGTCATCGCGGTCGCAGGCGACGCCGCATTCACCAACGGTATTACCTTTGAAGCGCTCAACAACATCGCCGGCCACACCAAGCGCATGATCGTTGTCCTCAATGACAATGAATGGTCCATCGACCGCAACGTGGGCGCCGTGGCGCGCTATTTCCACCGCGTGGTGACCAACGAGCACTACCAGCACCTGCACGATCGGGCCACGCGCCTCATCGAGCGCTTCGCCGGAAAGACGGCGATCAAAGTCGTTCGCCGCGCCGAGGAAGCCGCCAAAAGCATGTTGTGGCCCTCCATCTTGTTTGAGGAGTTCGGACTCGAGTACTTCGGCCCCCTCGACGGCCACAATCTTCCGCTGCTGGTTGAGACTTTCAAGTTCCTCAAGACCCTCGACCATCCTGTTCTGCTCCACGTCCTCACGCAAAAAGGCCGCGGCTTTCAGCCTGCTCTCGACGGCCAAAAGAAATTTCACGGACTCGGCCCTTACGATCCCGAGACCGGCAAGACGCCCGACGGCTCACCGACGTACGCTGAAGTTTTCGCCAACACGCTCGCCGACCTTGCCGCAAAAGATCCTCGCATCGTCGCCATCACGGCGGCCATGCCCAACGGCACCGGCCTCGATCACTTTCGGCCTCGTCATCCTAACCGCTATTTCGACGTCGGCATCGCCGAAGAACACGCCGTCGTCTTTGCCGCGGGCATGGCCACGCGCGGTTATCGTCCTGTCTGCGCCATCTACTCCACATTCCTGCAGCGCGCATTCGATCCCATCGTCCACGACGTCTGCCTGCAAAAACTCCCCGTTCTGTTCTGCATGGATCGCGCCGGCCTTTCAGGAGACGACGGACCCACCCATCACGGCCTTTTTGATATCGCCTACTTGCGCGGCATTCCCGAGATCGTTCTCATGTCGCCCAAAGACGAAGACGAGCTGGCCGACATGCTCAAGACCTCTCTCGACCTACCCGGCCCCAGCGCCATCCGCTACCCGCGCGGCGCGGTTGCCGGCGTAACGCGCAAGCCCGAGCCACAGTCGCTACCCATCGGCAAGGCTGAAGTCCTCTCCGACGGCTCCGACGTCGCTATCCTGGGCCTTGGCCCCATGATCTCGCTCGCGCAGTCGCTGGCCGGCCTACTTGATCGCGACGGCTACTCCGCCGCGGTCATCAATCCCCGCTTCATCAAACCGCTCGACCGCGAGGTGCTGGCCCGCTACGCCGGCCGCGTAGCCGCTTTCGTCACATTTGAAGATCATGTGAAGATGGGCGGCTTCGGATCCGCTGTCGTTGAGGCGCTCGACGAAATGGGCCTCAGTGTTCCCGTCGTCCGCATCGGCTGGCCCGACCAGTTCATCGAGCACGGCAAAGTTGACGCGCTGCGCGCCCGTTACGGCCTCACCGCTGAAGCAGCTCTGGCCCAGGTTCTCCCGCTGCTCACGCGCCGCCGCCGTCCGACACTAGTCGCAAGCTGATCCTGCGGTCACCGCTTTTCTAATCCCCGGTCCTTGTCTTCTGTTCTCTGTTCTCTGTTCTCAATTCCCTATTCCCTATTCCCTGTTCTTGTATCCTGCAAACATGCTCCCCGACGATCGCGGGTTCCGTCTGCCACGCCGCTGGCTTTTTTGGCTCGCTGCGGGCCTCGTCCTGCGCCTTGCGTTTGTCTACTTTCCGCGCCCGGCCGACGACGACACGTTCGACTATCTACAAATGGGCCATAATCTCCTCCAATACGGCGTCTACGGCGGAGGCTCCGGCGCAGATCTTTCTCCTACCATGTATCGCCTGCCCGCCTATCCCATCTTCCTCGCCACATTCGAGTTTCTTTTCGCGCGTTTCTGGCCGAACACCTGGCTCAATGCCGTTTTTCTCTTTCAAACCGCAGTCGATCTTGTCTCCGGTTTGCTGCTGGCGGCTTTCGCGCGTCGCCACCTCTCCGATCGCGCGGCCGAAGTCGCCCTGGCCCTGGCCATGCTCTGCCCCTTCACCGCCGTCTATTCGGCCATCGCCATGACCGAGTGCATCTCGGTCTTCGCAATCTCTCTCGGCATCTACGCGGCCGGCCGAGCCCTTGCGGCTGAAGCTTCTGGCGTGCGCGACTTCCTCGCGTTGATCCTCGCCGGATGCGCCGCGGCGCTCGGCACATTGCTTCGCCCCGACGGTGTCTTTCTTTTCGTGGCCATTGCACTCGGCCTTTTTTTCTATACGCTACGCAGCCACGTCGGCGCGCAGCCTGTGCATGCCGCCCTGCACCGCAGCATCGTAACCACATTCATCTTTTGCATCGTTGGCCTGCTGCCGTTGGTTCCCTGGACCATCCGCAACTGGGAAGTGTTTCACGTCTTTCAGCCACTGGCGCCGCGCTACAGCGATCCCGGCGAACTTTCTATTGCGGGCGCGCGCCGCTGGCTCCGCACCTGGACCGTCGAATTCGTCGACACCGCTGTCGTGTGCTGGAATTTTCCCGGCGACTTTGTCGATCCCATCGACATTCCGCGGCGCGCCTTCGATTCACCCCAGCAGCGTGCCTATGGGCTCCAGCTCCTCGCCGAATACAACCGCAATTTCTCCCTCACTCCGTCGCTCATCGATCGCTTCGGTGCGCTGGCCGACGCGAATATCAAGGCCCATCCCATCCGCTATTACCTGGGCCTTCCCCTGCTGCGAGACGCCGACATGCTGCTCCGTCCCCGCACGCTCGAGTTCGGCCTCGATGTCTTCTGGTGGCGCTGGAGTGAGCATCCTGCCGATTCCGCCTGGGCCATCTTGCTCGGCCTCCTCAATCTCTTTTATGTTGCCGCTGCCGCCTGGGGCTTCATTCGCCGCCGCGTTCCCTGGCCATGGATGCTGGGTTCCTACCTCATCCTGCGCTTCATCCTCCTAGGCGCCATGGAAAACCCTGAGCCGCGCTATACCGTACAGTGTTTCCCTATCCTCATCGTCGCCGCCGCTGCCGCGCTCACCTGCTCCCGCCCGGACTCCCGCGCATCCGCCAGCACAAACTCGCAGCCGCTAACTCGCTGACTCGCCGGCCCTCCCTTCGCGGTCCGCCAGTGACCGCCCGCCGCCGTCGTTCACGACCCACGATCCAAGACTCACGACCCAGGGCCCCTCGGTCCCTTGGTCCCTGCT
>CAVXMJ010000010.1:0-54594 GCA_963762905.1 uncultured Acidobacteriaceae bacterium
AAAACGGATAGTTCATGCGATGTACCCCTGAAGCGTGGATCGTGGTTCGTGAGTCGTGGATCGTGAGTCGTGAGTCGTGGATCGTGAGTCGTGGATCGTGGTTCGTGAGTCGTGAATCGTGTTCAGCGATCTGTCAGTTTGGACTTCAAAACCGAAAGCAGTTTGACAAGCATCTGGCCCACCCGGGCTGAGAGAGTTTCCGCCTCCGCGAGCAGCTTCTCATCGTCGAGGCCGACTGTTCGCGCAATTTCTAACTGGGTTTGTAACTCGCTGTTCGAGCCGCGGGCAATACCCAGGAAATGCCGGAACTCGCGCGTGTTGAGCCGCCCTTGACCTTCGGCGATATTGCTTGGGATCGAGACTGCGGCACGCCGAAGCTGAGCAGTGAGGCCGAAGATCTCATCGCGCGGAAACCCTTTTGTCAGCTTGTAAATCGCGACGGTGAGTTCCATCGACCTTTGCCAGACCTCAAGGTCGCGGAACGATTGGATGACCTTATGGTTCTGCTCAGTATTCATCGTTGTACTTTCTCCAAAACCTCGTTTGCACGCGTGGTCGAGCACGTCCACGCTCCACGACTCACGCGCTTCACCGAACGGCCCAGTAACCGACGACGGTTGTTGCCAGCAGCGCGAAGACTGCGAGCAGTCCGAAATAGTGCGCGATGCGCGCGCGGCGGCCGGATTCCTTGCTCTTGTCGTAGAAGGGAATCAGGACCCAGAGCGCGATGCCCAGTGAGAACAAAAGCAATCCAGCGATTTCGCCTGCTTCGCCGGGCAGCACGGAGCCGAGCAGCTTGAGCATTTCGAAGGGACTCATGAAGTACCACTCGGGATGAATGCCCATGGGCGCTGGAGCGAGCGAATCGTATGCCTTGCCCAGCGGCCAGGGAAAGACGGAAGCCAGCAGCGCCAGCACGTTGAGCGAGATGATCCACATCGCGATGTCTTTGCGCAGGAAGTTGGGCATGAAGGGCATGGACTTGCGCTCGACCGCCGGCTTGGCTTCTTCGCTCTCCGGCACGGCGTTGCCGTGGCGCTGCACCAGCCAAAGGTGAAAACCGAGCAGGGGAATAAACAGCGCGGGAAGCACGACAACGTGCAAAGCGAAGAAACGCTGCACAGTGAACTCGGTTACGTCTGGCCCGCCGCGCAACATGTTGGCGATGGCGGGACCGATCCACGGAATGGCCACGGGAATCTCCAGGCCAACCTTGGTGGCGAAGTAGCTGAGCTCGTCCATGGGCAGCAGGTAGCCGGAGAAGCCGAAGCATGCGGCAACGGCGAGAAGCGCCATGCCCGAAAGCCAGCCGAACTCGCGCGGCTTGCGGTAGGCCTTCATAAAGAAGACCGAAAACATGTGCACGAGGATCGAGAACATCATGAGGTTGGCGGCCCAGGCGTGGGCGGAGCGAATGAGCCAGCCGAAGTTCATGACGAACGTGATCTGCCGGACCGATTCAAATGCCTCGATGCCGGGCCGGTAGTACACGAGCAGCAGCACACCGGTGAAGCACTGCAGCATGAAGAGGAAGAGCGTGATGCCGCCCCAGTAGTACCAGAAGGATTGCGCGTGGACGGGAACTGTCTTCTTGCGCGCGAAGGCGGCGAGGTCGGAGATCCCCAGGCGCTCGTCCATCCAGTCGTAAACATTCGTTGCCATCGTCTTTGTCGTCATAGTCGGAGTTCGCAGTTCTTAGTTCGGAGTTCGTGAGTCGTGATTCGTGATTCGTGGATCGTGAGTCGTGATTCGAAGTGCGTGGACGCGCTCGTTACCCCCGTGACACTTCAACGCCGGCGTCGCTCACCGCGACTTTGAAAAGCTTGAGCGGCTTGGGCGGAGGTCCGCTCACGTTGGCTCCGGTGTACGGGTTGTAGACTCCGCCGTGGCACGCGCAATGGATGCGGTCGGCCTGCGGCTCGTATTGCACGGTGCAGCCCAGATGCGTGCAGACGGCAGTGAGTGCGACCCACTGGCCGTTCTGGTGATGGATCAGCATTGCGGGGGAGGGGCCGAACTTGAACATCAGCACCGAACCCGCCGGGAGCTTCTGCGCGTCCTTGAGCGTGACCTCAGTGACGGCCGATGCGCTGAGTGCCATCTCGCTGGGCGAGGCCAGGTACCGGTAGACGGGGTAGGCTAACGCCGCAGCATAGCAAAGGCCTGCCGCGCCCGCTGCCGCCAGAAACGCGCGCCGAGTTTTCACGTCGCCGTTTTCGAGGTGTTCAGGGATGATGTTGGGTGAAATCGCTGGAATGCTCATAAGCTCGCTGCGCCCTCCATGGTTTTGTGTGCACGCGCCACGACGGAGACCAGCCAGCCGACTACTCCCAGGCCGGCGACAAAGAGCACGAGGAACAAGCCCACCACGCTCCAATTGGTGACGACGACCCGGTCCCACACGTCGTAGCCCTTCGAGAGCAACGTCACGTCGCGTACGCCGTCGCGATACACGGTGAGCATGATCTCGAGCAGCACCGCGGTAAGCACTGCGGACCACGCGAGCCATCCGGCGCTGATTTTGCCGAAGCCAGCGATGGCGCCAACCAGAATTGCCACCACGACGAGGGCGATCCAGCCGTAACCGGCGAACCCGGCAAATTTGTAGGCCGGATAAAGAATCTGCTGCCCCGCGAGTCCCGCTTTCACGGCATCAGGCTGCACGTTCGCGGCCCAAAGTCCCGCGGCGAGGTAGACGAGCCCGAATCCCACGGCTACTTTGCCGCCGAGGCCCGCTACGTACTTCTTCTCTTCAGCAGTAAAAGTGCTGCGACCGGCGAGGTAGACCAGCCACAAGCCGCCGATCACGAGCCCGCCGGCCATCATGAGCAGCCAGCGGGGTTCCAGCGTGGGATCCCCGGTGGGCAGATACGCGCCCATGGCGGAGGCGGAATACATTGCGCGCCACGCTTCGGGCCGCAGCATGAGCGTCATATTTGTCGAGAGCATGCGGGCCACGCAGCCTGCGAGCAGCCACGCGCTGAGGCCCACCCACCAGGCGGATTTTCCCGCTTCAAGCCGCGCGGAGAACTTGTAAAGCAGCCAGTAGACCAGCATCAGCGTGGGGATGAGCGCGATCCAGTAGACGCCGATGAGCACGCTGCTGGTGTAGAGCGCGCGCCCGTAGAGCACCTGCGCAAAGAGGAGAGGCGGTACGCCCAGATTGATCACGAAGGTCATGACCACCGTGAGTCGCCGTGCGAGCGCTCGCGCGGTGACGTGCGAGTGTGCCGACTTGCCGAACAGGCTGAGCAGAACGGCCAGCAGCAACCCGCCCAGGAGCATCTCCACGGCCACAAAATGCAGCGACAGGGTGACAATGTGGAGCAGCTTCAGCAGCCATACCGGCGCGGGCAAAGGAATCGGGTCCACTGCGGGATAGGGATTCATAAGTCTCTGATGGTTCCTTTCACTTTTCCGCCCGCGCTGGACGCTTGAGCGAAACATTCGCGGGAAAACGCGC
This sequence comes from uncultured Acidobacteriaceae bacterium, assembly GCA_963762905.1. GTDB lineage: Bacteria > Acidobacteriota > Terriglobia > Terriglobales > Acidobacteriaceae > Telmatobacter. The sequence goes on from CAVXMJ010000010.1 coordinate 3,464, forward strand.
AAATTCGCGCCGGTTTTTCAGGCCCGAGTGGGCAGTTGGAAAAGCGGCGGAGCAAGCGGGGCACATTTTGGACCATTCTTCTCCAAATTGAATTGGAAGAAGTTAATGTAAGAGTCGCCGCGAACAGGGGTCTGTGATGGAAAACACATCGGCGTGTGATGGTTTCATCTAGGCTGCCGATTTGACCGCAGTGATTTTGCGTATCTTCAGGGCCACGACGTTTGCAGGCTCTTTGGCGAGCGACAGGCCAGTGCGGCAGGACAAAGCGATGAAGCGACCCAACTCGTCGATGCAACTGACGCGCGCCGCCGATTACGCAGTGCGCGTGATGATTCAGCTGGCCTCGCTGCCGAACCATGCGCGGGTATCGCTTCCGTCGCTGGCCCAGGCTACGGGCGCTCCGGAGAGCTTTCTGTCGAAGGTGCTGCAGAGCCTGGCGCGTGGCGGGCTCATCACATCGCAGCGCGGCCAATTGGGCGGCTTCAGCATTGCGCACCGCGGCCGCTCGGCCTCAATGCGCGAAGTGATCGAAGTGATCGACGGGGCGATTTGCCTGAACGTGTGCCTCATCCATGGCCGGTCGTGCCCGAGGAAAGCAAGGTGCCCCGCGCATCCGGTGTGGGAACGGGCTCAGCAAGCGATGCTGCAGGTTCTTTCCAGCGCTTCAATCGCCGGCATGGCGGCGGAGGCGTCGGCGGATGGGCGTGGCCGTTCGGCTTTTCGCATGGATGTTCTAACCTTGCCGGCCAAAGCGGTGAGGCCGTAATTCTTTTCGAGTGTGTGTCTGAAAGGGAGCAGCGCAGGATCAGTTTGTCATTCGTCAGGGGTTAAAACCCCGGCTTCTTTCCGCACTTTCCGGCCCGGCTGAAGCCGTGCCCTTATTACAAAGCGATTCTTAAGACGGTTCCAGGAAAATCTTCTCCGAAGCACGGCTTTCATTTGCCGAGCCGCGCGGCTCGTTTGGCGATCGTTCGCCAAATTTGCCAAGCGCGCCTGTAGAGTGTTTCAATCGAGCTAATGAAACAGGGGTGCTCCACGAATTGTGGGGCTGAGAAATACCCTCGAACCCGATCCGGATAATACCGGCGTGGGAAGTTTTCTCCGACCGAGCGGCGTTTACATCCATTTGCGGCGCAGGTCCTTTGTTTCAGCCAGTACAGAAACGAAGGGTCCCCATGCAGACAGCCGCATTCAACGCCCCAAAAACCTCATTGTTTTCGATCCGCGCCAGCCATGCCCTGGTGAGGGCCTCTTTGACGACCGTTTGTCTCGCGTTTGCCTTGTCTGGGCGAATGTGCGCCCAAACGGGGAGTCACCCGCCAGCCGATTCTTCTGCGGCGACACAGACAAACGCGTCCAATCCCGCTCCGGATTCGCAAACGAACGCGCAAGGTCCCGACGCCGCGCAGCAGAAGCCGGGGCGTGTCACCACCACCGTCATTGTCCATGGCGAAGTGGAAGACAACTATCTGCCGGAATCCGTTACAGTAGGCACGCTGGACGGCGGCGAGCTCAAGAATGCGCCGCTGTCGGCATCGGTTATCACGCGCGATTTGCTCAACGACCAGGTTTCGCGGCTGCTGTCTGACGTGATTCAAGACGATGCCTCTGTCGGAGACGACTACGTGCCAGTGGGCTACTACGGGGTCTACCAGATTCGCGGATTTCCTCTTGATCTGTCTACGGGACTTGAGATTAACGGGATGACGATCGCCGGCGAGCAGGATGTGCCGCTCGAAAACAAGGAGGCTGTCGAAATTCTGGAGGGGATTGCGTCGGTCGAGAGCGGCGTGGCGTCGGCTGGAGGCTTGATCGATTACGTGACGAAGCGACCGGCCAACATTCAGGCCGTCGATTTTGCAACAGACCATCGCGGCACGGCCTATGGCGCTGTCGATCTTGGCCATTTGTTTGGCAGCCGCAAGCAAGTGGGTGCGCGCGTGAATCTGGCAGGCGAAAGAATCGTTCCGTACATGAATGACACCAACGGCTGGCGAGCGATGGGCGCGGGCGCGGCGGATTGGAAGCTGAATTCGTCGACGATCGTCAAAGGCGACTTCGAGTACCAGCACAAAACCGAGCGCGACGGCAGTGGATATCAACTGCTGGGCGGAACGGTGCTGCCTGACATCAACCGCATCTACCGGTCAACCATGCTTGGCGATCAGTCGTGGGGGCTTCCCGATACCTACGACACATTCAACACGAATGCGCGGCTCGATCACACGTTCTCGCCCTCGTGGGTTGGATTCGCCGCCGCAAGTCTGAGCCATTCGTTGATCCAGGACAACGTGCTTTATGTATACGGCTGCTACTACGAAACGGAGTGCAGCAACGGCACAGCGCCGTATTGGTTCTTCGCGCCGGATGGAACCTACGACGTCTACGATTACCGCGACCCAAATGAGTTGCGCGTCGATGGTGAAGCTGAAGCCATGGTCACGGGGCACATTCACGCGGGCCCTGTGACGCAAGACGTGACAGCGGGCGGCGTCCTCTTTCTGCGGACCGTGCACCAGCCCGGCTTTTACTCGGCAGCCGATCCTTATTCGGCGGACGGCGTTGTGCAGGACGGCGCGGTCTACACCTACGTCGGCTCCGACAATATTTACCAGCCCATCGCTGCGCTTGCACCGCCAGGGAACCCGAATTCGCTCGAACCTACGTACGAAGCTGCCGGCCCGCGGAGACTGTGGCAGGACAGCCGCCAGTCGTCGGGCGTGATTCAGGACCGGATCCATCTTCCCGCGCGCGTTGAGCTCGTCGCGGGCGCACGCTATGATTCGCTGCGCGATCATAATTATTCTGCATACGCGAGCTGCAGCGATCCGACCGAACTGGATCCCGCGACCGTGACCCTTCCGAATGCCTGTGCGCCGGAGCCGCACGACAAGCCGGTATGGCTGCCGCAGTTCGCCGCGACCTACAATCCGGTGAAGAACCTTACGATCTACTCAAATTACGGTGTGATGTTGTCACTCGGTCCGGAGGCGCCGTTCTGGGTTGACAACGGAAGCCAGTTTCTTGCGCCGTTTTTCACGCGCCAGGCGGAGATCGGCGCGAAGTACGAGCCGGGCCAGCGGATTCTGCTGACTGGCGCGCTGTTTCACATGCGGGCGCCGTTTTTTTATCCCAAGACGATTGCGGGATCTGACACCTTTTGCCCCGCAGGCGCGGCGGGCGACCAGTGCTTCGAGCAGGAGGGACGCGAAACGCACAACGGCATTGAGCTGAACGCGGCAGGGAAAGCCGCGAACTGGCTCAAACTCAACGGATCGGCAGCGGCGATGAACGCTGTCTCTGCCGACACTGGCACTCCCGGGTTCGACAATAAGCAGGTGATCAACGTGCCGCATTTGCACACCTACGTGTTTGCCGATCTCACCATGCCGCACATGCGCAACGTGCACCTGATGCCAGGCTGGAGCTACACCTCGCGTAAAGAGGCAACGCGCGACGATCAAGTGAGCGTGCCGAGCTACAACCTTTTCAACCTGGGCGCGCGCTACACGCCGGGGGGCGAGCAGGGCCGCGTCGTGTTCCACATTTACGCAGACAACATCACAAACAAGCGATACTGGTCTGACACGGGCGCCAGTTATGGCGATACGTTTGTGTGGCTGGGCGCGCCGCCGACCGTGCGGCTGGATGCGCACTACACGTTTTAGAGACGGTGGACAGTGAACAGTGAACGGAGTAGCGGGAGATTGAGCGGTTCGGCAAGGTAACGAGCAAACAGAAAACAGTAAGCAGTCAGCGGCGAGAGCTGAGTGCTAAAGGCCAAAAGCTCGACAGGGATCGATGAGTTTAGCGATCAAATCACACGGCATGGATGGTTCGCTGGTTGAGCCTGATTGGGCTCCGCTCGCGCTCGATGAATTGCGCCCGCTTCTGGCGCAGTTCCTCCAGCTCGGCGAGCCGACGCATATTCTCTCCGTGAGCCCGCGCCCGTTCTCCGCTGCTGGAGTCGTCTCCACGCGCGACAAACATGGAGCGGAGCAGCGCGTCTTCATTAAACGCCATCATCGCGCGGTGCGTGATCGCGAAGGACTTCTCGAGGAGCATCGTTTTCTCGCTCATGTTCGCGCCCATGTCGCGCTCGTCCCGCGCGTCCTGGCTTCCGCGGCCGGCGAAACAGCCATCGAGGCGGGCGAGTGGACATACGAGGTCCACGAGATTCCTGCCGGCATCGACGTTTACGAAGAGGCACTCTCGTGGACGCCGTTCCGCAGTGTTGCCCACGCGTACTCCGCAGGCACAGTGATGGCGCTGTTGCATCGTGCCGCGCAGAACTTCAATGCGCCACGGCGTAAGGCGCGCCCGCTCGTTGCAAGCTTCACGATCTTTGCCGACGACGATCCGGCCGCAGCGTTGAAAAACTATATCGCCGCCCGCCCCTCGCTCGCTGCGAACAAAGCCGTCTGTGCAAGTGCGCAGCAGGCTCTCGAGCTTCTCACGCCCTTTCACGCAGAGCTTGCGCCGCATCTCGCCGCGCTCGCACCGCTCTGGACCCACAACGACCTGCACGCCTCTAATCTTTTTTGGAGCGACGCAGGCCCGATCGGGGATAAGAACGCGCACGCCACGGCCGTTATCGACTTCGGCCTTGCCGACCGCACCAACGCCGTGCACGATATCGCTCAGGCCATCGAGCGCAACAACGTGGAGTGGCTTGCGCTGGTCAGCGATCCTCTGCGCCCCGACGATGTGCCCATACACCTCGATCATCTGGATGCGCTTCTCGACGGCTACGAATCCATCCGCCCGCTCTCGAGCGAAGAGTTGGCCGCTCTCGCGCCGATGGCTGCGCTCTGCCATGCAGAGTTTGCGCTCTCAGAGGCCGATTACTTTCTCGGCGTTCTGCACTCAGAGGAGAAAGCGAGGATGGCTTACGACGGATGGCTCGTGGGCCATGCCCGCTGGTTTTCGAGCGCTCCCGGCCGCCAGTTACTGGACGCGCTACGTCGCCGCGCCGGACGCGAGGATTTGCTCCGCGATGCGCAACATGAGAAGAGAGAAGACCGGCGATGATCTGGAACGTTGTCACAGGTTATTTGAACGTTCACGCGCTGGAGCTCGTGGGCGCGCTCACGGCTGCGATTGGAATCTGGCTGACCACGCGGCGGCTGCTCATCTGCTGGCCCATCACACTGGTTTCCATCTTCATCTATATGGTGGTCTTCTTCCGCGCGGGACTCTTCTCCGACGCATTGCTGCAGATATTCTTCGTCGTCTTCACGATCTACGGCTGGTGGCACTGGTGGCGTGGCGTGCGCGATGAAGGCGAGGTGCGGGTCGCAGCGCTGCCGCGGACCCATCTTTATATCGCGCTTATCCTCGGCGTGGCGGGGAGCTTTGCGCTGGGAACGCTGGCCAAGAGGCTCAACGCCGCGCTGCCGTACCTGGATGCCATGCTGATGAGCTTTAGCCTTGTGGCCACATGGTGGCAGGCGCGCAAGCACATTGCCAACTGGTGGCTTTGGATTGCCGTGGATGCAATCTACGTTGGCGAATATATCTACAAGGATCTTTGGGCGACGGCGCTGCTTTATGCGGCCTTTGTACCTCTGGCCGTGCTTGGCCTGCGCGACTGGCGACGCGCGGCAGAAAAGGCCTAGGTTGCCGCTTGCACCACATTCTTGAGCGGCTCGCCGTTCATATAGCGCCGCAGCTCATCGGCAACCACGCGCAGTGCGCGCGGAGCAAACTGCGGAGTCGATCCGCCGATATGCGGCGTGAGCAGCAGATTTGGGCAGCGCCACAGCGGGTGACCTTCAGGCAACGGCTCGGGCTCGGTGACGTCGAGCGCGGCGCGAATGCGGCCCGAGTTGAGAGCGGCCACCAGAGCATCCGTATCCACGATCGGCCCACGCGCCGAATTTACAAGAAGCGCGCCCTGATGAAGCAGCCCGAGCTGCCGTTCGCCGATCAGGCCGCGCGATTCCGGCGTTGCGGGAAGGATCAAAATCACGACGTCTGCGCCCGGCAGTAAGTTTTCCAACTCGCTTACGGCGTGAACTTCCGGATCGGTCCGCGCGCTGCGCGCCACACGATTGACTTTGACGGCAAACGGCTGCAGCATGCGCTCGATTTCTTTGCCGATGGCTCCATACCCCACCAGCAGCACAGTCTTGCCCGTCAGCTCTTCCTGCAGCACGGGCGGATAAGTGGTGTGCGTGTCACCGGTGATTTTGGCGTAATGCGCGCTGGCCTCGAAACGCCGCTTCCAAATGCCCGACCGCTGGATGTCGAGATACAGCGGAAAATACTTGAGCATTGCCAGGATCGCTGAAAGCGTCCACTCGGCGGTGGAGATATTGTGTGCGCCATGCGCATTGCAAATGGTTACGTGCGGTCCTACCGTTTCGGAAACCCATTCCGTTCCAGCCATCATGGCCAGCACCAGCTTTACGCCGCGCAGCCGAGGCCACGCGCGTATCGCTTTTGTCGAATAGGGGTCAGGGATCCAGACATCGATCGCGACGTCGTGGTCCATTTTGTCCGACACGGGGATCAGCTCGATCCCCGCGGGGAAATCGCGAAACAACTCGGCGGGTAATGTGGCTGGGTATCCGACTCGCAGCATGCGGCTCCATTGCGCGCGCCTCGGGCACGCTCCTCGATTCCATCCTATCGCAGCCTCTGCGCGGTGTTGCCGGCGCAATATCCCGGGCTTAGGTTGGCGAGCCGAGACGCGAAACTGTGCACGGCTGCGCGTTGCAAATTATCCTGAAAGAGCGGGAGAGTCTATCACTGGATTGCATCGATGCGCCTGAAGGCCAAAAAAACGTGGTCGCAGCATCAACTCTCCGCCAAGTTGCGCGTGGAAGGCGGTGAGCAGGGACTGCTGACGTTCGAGCGGCGGCGCTTGTTTATCGATGCAGCCAAGACCGCGCTCGCGGCGGCGCTGTGCTGGTGGCTGGCGCTACGCTTCGGCCTGCACGACGGCTACTGGGGCTCGATCAGCGCCATCATCGTTTTGCAATCGAATGTTGGGGCGACCGTAACGGCATCGCGCGACCGCCTGCTGGGAACATTCATGGGCGCCGCGTTTGGCTTCGCGTGCTCGGTCTTCGGCGCACCGCCATGGAACTACATTCTCGCCGTGCTGCTGGCGATTATCGTCTGCGGCCTGCTCAGCCTGCGCAACAGCTCGCGCCTGGCCGCCGTCACCATTACGATCATCATGCTTGTGCCCAAATCGGGCTCGCGTTGGGAACTGGCGCTCGATCGAGTAGGCGAAGTGCTGCTGGGAATCGTGGTTGCGCTTGCGGTGACCACGTTTGTTTTCCCTGACCGCGCGCGGCTGTGGCTGCGCGACGGGCTGGCGCAGGAATTTCTCTTGCTGGGCAGTTTCTTCGAGGCGATTCTGGAGGGCTTTCGGGGCGCGCCGTCGCAGAATCTTCCCGTGATGCGCGACGATGCGCTGGCTTTGCTACGGGGCAACAGCCAGCTGCTTGAAGCTGCTCGCAACGAGCCCAGCGGCCCCGGATGGCGCGAAGGACTCAGCATGCTGTCGCAGTTTGGTCGCTCGCTTTACGACGCGCTCGTGGCGCTCGAGCTCGCTGTGAAAGACAGCCATGAAGACCGGTATGCGCAGCAATTGGAACCGGCGCTCTCACACCTTGCCGTGGACATTCGCACGGGCTTTCATTACGTGGCTGGATGCATTCACAAGTGGCGCTTCAGTCTGCCGGCGCCGGGAATCAACATTGAGCAGGATATTGCGGACCTGGAAGCGCGCATGGATGAAATTCGCCACACCGGCGCGGCGTTTGAGCAGGCGGAGATTCTGCGCGCCTATGCCGTGCAACTGCACCTAAAGCAGATTGCGCGCTTGCTGCGCGCTACGCGCGTTGAAACCAGCGATGCTGTCGGCGATTCGAAGAAGGTTGTGGATTCTTTCTGAGGCGAGCTGGTGGGCGGTGACTGTTGGGCCTGCCGCCTTTTTTTGGCGCGATGGCGCGGAAAGCAGCCGGGATTAAATCGCGAGAAGCTCAGTGTAGACGGCCATCCCGACCACGGCATCGGCGCCGATCGCATCGAGTGCATCCACTTCCTGCTGATTGCGAATGCCGCCGGCGACGATAAGCTGCCTCTGCGTGAGCTTGCGCAAGCGGGAGGCGCTTTCGATGGGAAAGCCCTGCAGGGTTCCTTCTGTGTCGACGTGCGTATAGAGAAATGCGGCGACGTGAGGCTCGAGTTGCGGGATCGCGTCGTCCGGCGTGAGCGCAACTTGCGCCTTCCAACCTTTTACGGCGATGCGGCCGTTTTTCGTGTCGATGCCGGCGACAACGTGGTCGGCGCCGATAGCCGAGGCGAGCTCGGCGGCGAAGCTTGTGTTGACTGCCCCCTCGACCGTGAAGAGCGCCGAGCCGATAATGACCCGCCTCGCACCGGCGTCGAGAACTTGGCGTGCGCGATCGATAGTGTGGATGCCGCCGCCGGCCTGCACCGGGAGCCGTTTGGCGATCTGCTCTACAAGCGCGGAGTTGTCGCCTTGCCGCATCGCCGCATCGAGGTCGATAAGTTGCACAAGGGGGAAGCGCGAGAAGCGCTCGATCCAATACTCGAAGTCGTCGAAGGCGAGGCGCAGCTTTTCGCCCTGCACGAGTTGGACGATGCGGCCGCCCATCAGATCAATGGAAGGAATCAGCATGGCAGCCTCACCGGAACGCCTGCGTGCGCGAGTTCTTCTTTAAGCGAGCGGGAAGTGGAAACACCGAAATGAAAGATGCTGGCCGCGAGCGCAGCATCGGCTTTGCCGCGTGCAAATACATCGGTGAAGTGGGCGACTGTTCCTGCGCCGCCCGAGGCAATTACCGGAATGCCAACGGCCTCGCTGACGGCCGCAGTAAGTTCGCAGTCAAAGCCGGCGCGGGTTCCGTCGGAGTCCATTGAGGTGAGAAGAATTTCGCCTGCGCCGCGCTGCTCGGCTTCGCGCGCCCACTCCACGACGGTACGGCCAATGGGGCGGCGGCCACCTTGTACATAGACTTGGGCGTCGCGGACGGGGTCCGCAGCGGCGGGATCGCGACGCGCGTCGATGGCGACGACGACGGCCTGCGCGCCGAAACTCGCGCCAATTGCGCTGATGAGCGCGGGGTCGGCCAGGGCGGCGGAGTTGATGCTTACTTTATCGGCGCCGGCCTCGAAGACTTGCTCTGCGTCGCGCGCTGATTTGATTCCTCCGCCGACGCAGAATGGCACAAACAGATCTCGAGCGGTGCGCCGCACGGTGTCGAGCAGCGTTTGGCGGCCTTCGTGCGTCGCAGTGATGTCGAGCAGAACGATTTCGTCCGCGCCCTCGCGCGCGTGGCGCGCGGCTTGAGTAGCCGGATCGCCCGCGTCGACGAGGTCGACAAATTGCACGCCCTTGACCACGCGGCCGGCGTGCACGTCGAGACAGGCGATGATGCGCTTGGTCAGCATATCTACCTCTTCACCACATGGCGGGCGACGAGATCGTTCAGTTCGGCGAGCTGCTCTCCAGTTAAGGCAGATGTAGGGAAGAAAAGAAACCTGTTATTCCCCAGGTACAGTAGAGTGATCTTTTCGTCCCCAGCAAAACCGACGATTTTATCCCAGCGAATAGTTTCCGCGTCGGTCCCCGCTATCGCGGTAGTAATTCCCTCATTGTGGATCTCATACCAAGCCGTTCGCTTGTCGGACGGATATCTTCTCTCAAATATCTTGCGAATCCCTTTTGACCTGTCTTTAGGCATCAGCGCGGTAATAGGCGTACAAACCAGGAGCCCGAGAGCAAAGGCACTCCAGAATGACCAGCCTTTTAGAAAAATACCCGTTCGGCTGCCTAATGCGATTCCAAGCGACCCACAAAGCACTGGGAGCCAATAGACGGAGGAGTGGAAGATGCGTCGCAGAAATGTCTGGCGCCAGTGAAGCACCTGTGCCGCCTGGAAATCCGCGAGCGTCACGGTGCATGTGAACTTTAACATCGCGCCTCCAGGAAATTGCGCAGGATCTTCAGGCCGGTGTCGCCTGATTTTTCGGGGTGGAACTGCACGCCCATGACGTTGGCGCGCTCGACGGCTGCGGCGAAAGGCTCGATATAGTGCGTTACCGCGGCTGTGTCGTTCGTGACCGGCCCTTTGTATGAGTGCGTGAAGTAGACGAACTCGCCGGGTTCAACACCGGCAAGCAACCGTGAGCCTTTCCGCACTTCGAGCGAGTTCCAGCCGACGTGCGGAACTTTTTCTGCGCTTTCGGCAAAGCGCGTACATGATTCGGGAAAATGGCCGAGACCTGGCTGCTCGGGCGCTTCGGTCGATCCCGCGTAAAGCCACTGCATGCCGACGCAGATGCCGAGGAACGGGATGCCGCGGGCGATCGCCGAGCGAATTGCGCCGGTCAGGCCGGTTGCATCGAGGCGTTCCGTTGCCGCGAAGTGACCGACACCGGGCAGCACGATGCGCTCCGCTGATTCGACCAGCGACTGATCGCCGTCGGTCACGACGGTTTCGGCGCCGAGATGCTTGAGCGTCTTGAGCACCGAGGTCAGATTGCCGGCTTTGTAGTCGATGACGGTGACGCGCATTTGAATCCTGTTTGCAATGGGCTGATTCGGATTGGAGTGGGAAGTCGAGATCGAAAAGCAACCGCAGATCTTTCGACTCGCTGCGCTCGCTCAGGATGACAGCAGTTACAGGTTACAAGAGGCCCTTTGTCGATGGCAGCATTTTGCCTAACTGCTTGTCGCGGGAGCAGGCTACGCGCAACGCACGCGCGAAGGCTTTGAAGATGGCCTCGATCTTGTGGTGGTTGGAACGCCCATACATGGTCTTCACGTGGACGTTGGCCCGGGCGCCGCGTGCAAAGCCTTCAAAGAAGTCTGTCACCAGTTCGGTTTGCAGATCGCCGACCAGACGCGTGCGGACTTTTGTGTCGACCGCAAAGGCGGCGCGGCCGCTCAAATCGACGGCGGCGATGGCGAGCGTCTCGTCCATCGGCATTACGAAGTAACCGGCGCGCAGAATACCGCGCTTGTCTCCGAGCGCGCGGTCAAATGCTTCGCCGAGCGCGATGCCTACGTCTTCGACAGTGTGGTGCTGATCGACGTCGAGATCGCCTTTGCAGGCGAGATCGAGGTCGAATGCGCCGTGGCGCGTGAAGAGCTCCAGCATGTGATCGAAGAAGCGAATGCCGGTGGAGACTTTGTATTGGCCCTGTCCCTCGATGGTCAGTTCGATCTCGATGCGCGTCTCGTTGGTGTTGCGGATGACCGTTGCCGTGCGCTTTTTTGCGTTGGCACGTTCCCCGGTCCCCGAATGCGAGGGATCGCCACCCCACGGACGGAGACCTGTCCGTGGGGACCCCGGACCGGGGGCACCCGGCTTTTTGGGACTCTTCTTCGCTGTCATGGTCTTCCGCCTTCCGCGCGCAATGTGGCCATTGCGTTATTCAATGCCATCACGGCTTGCCGCATCTGCGCGCGCGTTCCAATGGTGATGCGTACACGGCCATCGCAACCGGGATCGCTCGACCGGTCGCGGACCAGCACGCCTGCGTGGCGCATGAGGCGCACAAAGTCGGCGTGCCGCGCGCCGATTTCGACCAACACAAAATTCGTTTGGCTCGGCCAGCGACGGACTTTCGCGGAATCAAGTGCCAACTCGAAATCCGCACGCGCCGCGAGGACTTCGCCGACATACCAGTCGAGGTACGCAGTGTCTTCAAGCGCCGGAGGCAGGCAGGCCAGAGCGAGCGAGTTCACGCTGTAGGGCGAGAGCACGCGGCGAACCCATCGCATGAGATCGGCAGGACCGGCAAGCAGGCCCAGGCGCAGGCCCGCGAGCCCGTAGGCCTTCGAAAATGTTCGCGCAATGACAAGATTGGGGATTTTGCCAACCAGGTCCATTACTGTTTCGCCAAAGAAATGAAAGTAGGCTTCGTCGACGAGCAGGACAGCCTGCGGTGCGCGGGAGGCGAGCGAAAGCAACTGCGCGCGCGTGGCCACCGAACCTGAAGGGCTGTTGGGATTGGCGATCGCGATGACTTTGGTTTGCGGCGTGATGGCCGCGATCAGCCGGTCAAACGGGAATTGAAGATCGTCCGCGGCCTGGACGGTGACGACGCGCGCGTCTGTCGCCGAGGCGTAGACCTCATACATGGTGTAGGTGGGCACAGGCAGCAAGAGCTCGTCGCCAGCCTCGAGAAATGTCTCGAAGAGGACGTGAATTGCTTCGTCGACGCCGTTGGTGAGGGCAACCTGCTCGGCGCGCAATCCGAGATGCGCGGCCACGATGGCCTCCACCGGTTCACGCTCGGGATAGCGGGTGAGCGCTCCGGCTGAAATCTGCGCCAGCGTTTCGCGTACGCGCGGCGAGCACTCGAGCGTGTTCTCGTTAAAGTCAAGTCGCATGGCCTCGCGACTGCCGAGTGGAGGATGGTACTCCTTCATCTGCTGCACGCGAGCGCGCGGCGCGGGGATTGCTTCAGGGGCTAAAGCCCCATTTTTATCGGCGGGTTGTTCGGCACGACTAAAGTCGTGCCCTTTCAAAGCCCCGGCTTTCGTGATGATCCTTTCAGCCATTGGCACTCCTATTCAGGTTCCGGCCACGATCCTTTTGCCGCGCAGGCCGATGCTGCTCCAGCCGCGTTCGAATTGCTTCTGCATGGCCCACGAGCCCTTCGGCTTCGGCCAGCAGCGCAGCGGGCGGCCCGAGTGAGCGGACTGCCTTGGCGGTGTACTCCTGCACGGTGATGAGCTTGACGAAGTCGTTGACGCTCAGGCCGCCGCGGACACGAGCCATGCCGCCCGTCGGGAGCGTGTGATTAGGCCCGGAGATGTAGTCGCCCATGGGCTGTGCGGACCAGCGGCCGACAAAGACCGAGCCTGCATTCTCAACCCACTTGAGATCGATGGCCGTATCCACGGTCAGATGTTCGGGGGCGAGCCGATTGGTGATGGCTCGCGCTTCGATGATCGATCCTGCCACAATGACCAGACCGCTGCGCTTAAGCGCCTCGCGCGCGATGGGATTGTTGCGGCTGCGCAGCTTTGTTTCGGCGATGACGGATCTGGCCAGATCTTCGCGCGTGGTGACGAAAATCGCAAGAGCTTCAGGATCGTGCTCGGCCTGGGCGACGAGGTCGCTGGCAATGTCGGCTGCATTGCCGCGCTCGCTGGTGACAACAATTTCTGTTGGTCCGGCAAGCATGTCGATGGCGCAGTCAAATGCGACGAGGCGCTTAGCTGCGGTGACGTAAAGATTTCCTGGCCCGACGATTTTGTCCACGCGCGGAAAGCTCGCAGACCCGTAGGCCAGCGCGGCGATGGCGTGCGCACCGCCGAGACGATAGAACTCTGGAGTCCAGGGTTTCCAAGGCTTCTGATATTCGCTTCTGTCGGGTCCTCGGGTCTTATGAAATTCCGGCATCGCAAGCAAATGCGCGGCGGCAAGAGTCTCTATCGCCGGCTTCGGCGAAACGACAACAATTCGCTGGACACCTGCGACCTGCGCCGGAATCACCGTCATCAGCAGCGTTGAAGGTAACGGATGCCGTCCACTGGGCACGTAGCAGCCCACAGAGCCAAGCGGCCGGACCATCTGGCCAGTCGTCAATCCCGCGATGGAGCATTTATCCCATGAGGCTGGCATTTGGTTGCGTGCAAAAATACTGATTTGAGTAGCGGCAGCGATTAGCGCAGTTCTGAGCCGTGGATCAATTGCCTTCCACGCCGCCACCATCTCTTCTTGAGTCACGCGCAGTGACTTTTCCCCAGAAAGCCCATCGAATTTCGCCGCGTAACGCAGCAACGCGCGGTCGCCGTGTTTGCGCACATCGGCGACGATAAGTTTGACCGCGGGAAGGACTGCGTCCAATGCCGCGCCGCCGCGGCGTTCCAGCGCCGCCAGCGTCTTCGCTGTCTCGCGCGCGTTTCGTCCTGTGGTTCGGAGCAGCTTCACTATTCCCTCAGGGGCTAAAGCCCACCGTTTCTTGCGGCAGTTATGGCACGACTAAAGTCGTGCCCTGACACAAAGCTTCATTGCCTCGGTCGCTACTTCATCGCCGCACACGCTTCTTTATCGTCTCGCGCGCGTTTCGTCCTGTGGTTCGGATCAGCTTCATGGTTCCTTCAGGGGCTAAAGCCCACCGATTATTGCAGCACTTTCGGCACGACTAAAGTCGTGCCCTGATACAAAGCTTCGTCTCCTCGCACGCGTTTTGGCCTGTGGTCCGGATCAGCTTCATCGTTCCCGCGCCCTTGGTTCCCTTTCTCTATGCAAGTTCGGACTCTTTCTTCAGTCCGACGACCGTGCCTCATCTGAGCTTCTGCGCGCCGAACCTTGCGGCGCAATCGATCAGTTTCGTTTTAAGCAATTCGTCGACCTCAAGAGGATGCAGGTCTTTGTCGAAACATTCGAGAATCTCGTAATGGAATGCCGGCTCTCCGTGCGCATTCCATTCTTCCTGCAAGGTCGGATCGAGGTCCAGGCCGTTGCGCAAAGAGAACCAGCAACGGTTCCGGGTGGCCTCAAGATTCTTCGTCGCTCCGACCCAAACATGTCCCGTTGCCGTGCAGCGCAAAGCGTAGATTCCCACGTCCGGCTTCAGTTCCTTGAATCGCCGTATGATCTCTTTCCTTGATTCGCTCGTCGGCATTTGTTGTCCCTTTTCTTATCGTGGCCGGACTGGGATCCGGCTGTTTTCATCTCACAGCACAACTTTGTTCAGCGGATACTCGACAATCCCCGCTGCGCGCGCCGCCTTCAGACGAGGGATCACGTCGCGCGCCACCCGCTCTTCGAGAATCGTATTCACCGCGACCCACTCCGAATCGCTCAACTGAGAGATGGTCGGCGAATTGAGAGCCGGCAGCACGGCCAGCACAGCATCGAGGTCGCCGCGCTTGACGTTGAGCATGAGCCCAATCTGCGCCTGGGCATCGATGGCGCCGCGCAGCATGAGCGCGATCTGATCAATCTTCTGCCGCTTGCCTGGGTCGGCCAGCGCAGCCTTGCTGGCGATCAGGTGCGTCTCGCTCTCCATCACCGTGTCGATGATCTTGAGGTGATTGGCCTTCAGCGAGCTGCCTGTTTCCGTTACTTCGACAATTGCGTCGGCGAGCATGGGTGGCTTGACTTCGGTGGCGCCCCAACTGAATTCGACCTTTACCTTGACGCCCTTCGAAACAAAGTAGCGCTTGGTGACTTCGACAAGTTCGGTGGCGATGATCTTGCCTTCGAGATCTTCGGCCTTTTCGTAGCCGCTTGCCTCTGGGACGGCGAGCACCCAGCGGACCTTGCGCCGGCTTTGCTTGGCGTAGGTCAGAGTGGTGACGCTGGCGACGTCGAGGCCGCTCTCGACCACCCAGTCGATGCCCGTGAGTCCCGCGTCGAGCACACCGTGGTCGACGTAGCGCGCCATCTCCTGTGCGCGAATGAGCATGCACTCGATGTCGACGTCGTCGATGGAAGGAAAGTAGGAACGGCCGTCGGCATAGATGTTCCAACCTGCGCGCTTGAAGAGCGCGATGGTCGCATCCTGCAGGCTGCCTTTGGGAATTCCAAGTCGAAGCTTGCTATCCACGGGTCACCTCCGTGCCGACCACAACGGGCTTTGTGAAGCAACTTACTGTGCCTTCGTGGCACACCAGGCCGTCGCCTTCCACTTCTACGCGAAACAGCAGCGTGTCGTTGTCGCAGTCGGTCGCAGCCGAAATCACGCGCAGGCGGTTGCCGCTGGTTTCGCCCTTCATCCACAGTTTCTCGCGAGTGCGGCTCCAGAAGGTGACAAAGCCCGACTCCTGCGTTTTGGCGTAGCTGGCCGGATTCAAGAAGCCCAGCATCAGCACCTCGCCGGTGCGTGCATCCTGCACAATGCCGGGCACGAGGCCATCCATCTTTTCGAAATCAATCTGTTCCACGGTCTCTTCCTTTGTTTTAGATTTTCTGGGCCCAAACACGAAAAAACCCACCAGCGTCATTCGCCGGCGGGCTTGGGTATTTCTCTTCGATCTCTCTGGCCTTGTTAGCTCAGGCCATGGCAGTCCGCCGGCATGGATGTCCCATGATGATGGTGGTGGCCGTGATGGCGGAAGCTCTGCATCTGTCATCAAAGGTAAGGGGAAAGCCGGTATGGTGTCAAATGGTTTTCTTGCTTCGGGTCCGTCTGCGGGCGGAGAATCAACGCGTGCCTACGCTGATTCGATTCGCTGTTGTGCCGGTTGCGATTCTGGCGGTGTGCCTGGCGTGGGTTGGGCAAGCTGGTCACGCGGCTCCGCAATCCGGGTCAGCACAATCCATGCCTAGGCCAAAGGCGATTCCGCCGCCCGAGGCGCGCGTGGACATTAACCACGCCAGTGTGGGTGAGCTGCTCAAAGTTCCCGGCATGACGCCGAGCTGGGCGGGACGCATCGTGCGCTTTCGGCCCTATCGGAGCAAGCAGGACCTGGTGGAGCACGGGGTGCTTCCGAGCGATGTATACGACCGCATCAAAGATTACGTGATTGCGCATCGCGGCGAGGAGTAGGTTTCGGTCCGCTCGCATACACGTCGCGCAAATCCGGCGTTCGAGTCCCGGCTTTGGGCGCGTACGACCGATCCACAAACATTCTCCTGGCTCGTGCCTAGCGGCCATTACACTGTTGACTATCGGGAGGGACTCCTCATGCAAACCAGAATTCTGGGCACCACCATGCCGGTGCTTGAAGTGCTGCTCGACCCCAACGAGAGCGTATTTTCAGAGAGCGGCGAGCTTTCATGGATGACCGCATCCATCCAGATGATGACGCACACGCAGGCGGGCGGGGGTGGCGGGCTTTTCGGCGTGATCAAGCGCGTGGCCGGCGGCGGCAGCCTCTTTATGACCGAGTACCGCGCCATGCAATACCAGGGCTCAGTCTCGTTTGCGACGAGAGTGCCGGGGCACATTGTGCCGGTGCAGCTTGGGCAGGGGCCGGAGTACATGGTGCATCGGCACGGATTTCTGTGCGCGACGCCGCAGGTGACCATCAGTGTCGGATTCCAGCAGTCGCTGGGGGCGGGCATCTTCGGCGGCAGCGGATTCATGCTGCAAAAGATCGGCGGCGTGGGCACGGCGTGGATCGAGCTGTCAGGCGAGCTGATCCAGAAGGATCTTGCGCCGGGCGAGATCCTGTTTGTGCATCCTGGTCACGTGGGCGCGTTCCAAACGTCGGTTGGATTCCAGATCACGACGGTTCCGGGGATCAAGAACATGATCTTCGGCGGCGATGGGATCTTTCTGGCGCGGATGGTTGGCCCGGGAACAATCTGGCTGCAAACGCTGCCCATTTCGCGGCTGGCGATGCAGATCTACGAGTATCTGCCGCATCCGGAAGCGGCACAGCAGGCGACCGGCGCCGGATTGCTGGGCGGGATTGTGGGCGGAATTATCAGTGGGCAGTAACCAGAGATAAGAGAGCAGAGTTCAGAGAATCGTGCGCAGTGCATCGTCGCCGCTATGCATCAAACCTGTGTGTAAAACCGGTGTGTAAGGATCGGAAAGCATGAATCAAGCCGCGCAGAGCAAGCAGAACGTTCGCGGATACATCCTGTTCTTCTTCGCCGTGGCGCTGGCCCTGGACGTGGCCTGGCTGATACGCGGGATGCTGGCGCTGTTTTATGTGTCGGCGCTTTTTGCCGTGGTGCTTTCGCCCATCGTGCGGGCCACATCGCAGATTCGCATCGGCCGCTATAAGCCGTTCCACGGATCGCTGGCCATCCTCTTCCTGCTGGTGGCCGTGGCTGGGGCGTTAACGGCCTTCGGATTTTTGGCATTGCCGCCGGTCATCAACGACCTTCAGGCGCTCACTGCCGAATTGCCCACCCGCCTGCCGCGGATTCTGAACCAGATCAAAGCGGTTCCGTATGCCGATCGGATAAACGCTGTCGACGTGATCTCCTGGATTCAGCGCGGGCTGAGCGGAGGGGCAGCTTACGTGCTGACCTCGTTCAAGGCTTGGGCGGGCGCGCTGGTGACGGTGATCGCGGGCTTTGTGCTCACGCTCTACTTCATTCTGGAAGGCGACAGTGCGTATAGCTGGTTTCTTTCATTCGTGCCAACGGCGCCGCGGCACCGGTTGGACGCAACGCTAAGGCGCGCGGCCGGCCGCATGGAAAAGTGGCTGGTTGGGCAGTTGAGCCTGATGCTGATTCTGGGCACGGTGAGCACCATCGTTTACCTAGCGCTGGGCGTGCGCTATCCCTACGTGCTGGGCGTCCTGACCGGCCTGCTCAACCTGATCCCGTTGCTGGGCGCAGCCGTTTCACTGGTGCTGGCCATGCTGGTGGCGGCCGTCGACAGCTGGGGCCGCGTGCTGGGCGTGGTCATCTTCTTCGCCCTGTACCTGCAGATCGAGAACTCCTGGCTGGCTCCGCGCATCATGCGCAGCCGCGTGAATCTGCCGGCGCTGGCAATCTTCGTTGCGCTGCTGCTCGGCTCGGAACTCGGCGGCATTGCGGGAGCGATGGTGGCGATTCCGACGGCGGTTCTGGTGAGCGTGCTGGTGGATGAATACCTGGTGCACAAGCCGGCGGAGTGAGCGGGGCATGCGGAGCTGGCGAGGTTAGCGACGTCGACCGTGAATCGTGACACGTGGTCCGTCAGACAGTGACAAGTGTGAGAGTAAAGGAGTGACTGCGCACCTGTTCCAAATGGCCGCCGAGGCGGACTCCACCCTGGGCTAACTTCCAAGCTCCCTGCCGGAGCCATGCTGATCGCGGCTTCGAGGCGTACTTTGGTTTTTTGCGGTTCTTTGCGGGCGGTCATGCGCGGGGGTGGATCGGATGCGAAAAAAAGCCGATCTTAGTTCGGGCGATTCAAGAGAGTCCCTCAGGGGCTAAAGCCCCGATCAATTTGCTGAGTGGATGCCGGGGATGAATCCCCGGCCTACCGCCGGTTGCTCGGCGCGAGGCTGAGTGAGCCGAGTCACTCGCGAATCGCCAGCCGGCAACTATCATCAAACGATCATGACGGTGGAGAGAAATGGTTGAATTCACGCTGAAGATCGATGGAATGCACTGCGGGTCGTGCGTACGGCGGGTGAGCCAGGCGCTGGCGGGGACGCCGGGGATTGTGGTGCAACAGGTTGGACTTGGCGCGGCGAGGTTGACCACAGATGCGGATCCACCGCCTCTCGGTCTGGCGATCGCCGCGATCGCCAAGGCGGGGTACACGGCATATCTGGAATCAAGTACAGTCGATGCGGCTTCGTCGTGAGCGGATCGAAGCGCAAAAACATCCCTCAGGGGCTGAAGCCCCGGGCTCTTTTTCGGTGTTTGCGGCACGGCTGAAGCCGTGCCCTTTCAAAGCCGGGCTCGATTGAAGCCGCGCACCTTCAAACCATGGCTCGAGCGAGACGGTACGAAGAACGGGAGTGGCTTTTGGCCGAGCACACGACAGAATCGCTGACGCTCCCTGTTCTGGGGATGACGTGCGCCAGTTGCCAACACCATGTGGAGGAAGCGCTGCGCGCGACCGCGGGCGTGGAGGAGGCGCGGGTAGATTTGATGGCGCACCGGGCGAGTGTGGTGTTTGATCCGACAGTGGCTGTGCCGCAGCAACTGGTGGACGCGATTCGGGGGGCGGGATACGATGCGGTCCTTCCGAGGGCGGGCGAAGGGCGCGCCGATGATCGGGTGGCGGGCGCGGACCTGAAAGCGTGGGTGACGCTTGTGGCGGGCGCGGCGGCGATGGTGCTGGCGATGCCGTTGGGAAGCGGGATGGGGGCTGCGGATCTTTTCCTGGTTCGTATTTGTCCATGGGTGTACGAAGTCCCGGCGGATGCATTGCGATGGTTTCTGCTGGCGATGACGGCGGTGGTTGTAGCGTGGGCGGGGCGGGGGATTTATGTGAGCGCCACGAGCGCGCTGCGCCACGGCACAACGAACATGAACACGCTTGTGAGCCTGGGAACGGGCGTGGCGTTTGCGTATTCCGCTTATGCGACGATTGCGCCGAGACCGGGACGCAACGTTTATTTCGATGCGGTGCTGCTGATTGTTGGCTTTCTCTTGCTCGGCAAGAGCCTGGAAGGCAGAGCGAAGCGGCGGGCGCTGGCGGCGCTGGATTCGCTTTCGCGGCTGCGGCCGGTGAGCGCGCGCAGGATTGTGGATGGGGTGGAGAGCGTGGTGCCGCTGGAAGAGGTGCGGCCGGGAGACAGCATTGTGGTGTTGCCTGGGGAGAGATTCCCGGTGGACGCGACGATTGTTGAAGGACGCACGACGGTGGATGAGTCGATGCTGACGGGCGAATCGACGCCGCTTGCGCGCGAGGTGGGCGGCCTCGTGCTGGCCGGCTCGCTCAATTACGACGGCGCGGTGGTGTGCAGGGCTGAATCGCTGGGCGAGGCCACGGTGCTGGCGCAGATTACGCGCATGGTGGACCAGGCACAAAGCTCGCGCGCACCGATGGAGCGGCTGGCGGACAGGGCGAGCGCGATTTTTGTGCCGGTGGTACTGGGGCTGGCGGCGCTGACGTTCGCGGCGTGGCTGATTGCGGCGCATTCGCTGCCGTTGGCACTGGCGAACACGGTAGCGGTGCTGGTGATTGCGTGCCCGTGCGCGATGGGGCTGGCAGTGCCTGCCGCGCTGACGGTGGCGGTGGGCCGCGGAGCGCAGATGGGAGTGCTCTACAAAGGCGGCGAGGCGCTGGAGCGGCTGGCGCATGTGGACGCGGTGGTTCTGGATAAGACGGGGACGATTACGGTGGGAAGGCCGCAACTACAGGGAATAGGGATCAGGGAACAGGGAACGGAAAAACAGGGAACAAGGAAACGAGGGAACGAGGGAACGAGGGACGGCGGGGGAAATGCAGGTCCTTCGACTTCGTCCGCCAAGGCGGACTTCGCTCGGGGTGACAACCAAGCTTTATCTGCTCAGGATGACAGCGGATTTTTATCCGCTCGGGGTGACAACCAAGCTTTATCCGCTCAGGATGACAACCGATTCTCGTTCGCTCAGGACGACAATTTCGCGCGTGAGAGTGAGCTGCTGCGGATGGCGGCGGCGGCGGAGGAGCGATCGAATCATCCACTGGCGCGGGCGGTGATCGATGCTGCGAAAGCGCGGGGGCTAAAGTGGAATCCGGCCGAAGATGCGCAGGTCTTACCTGGGCGCGGGTTGACGGCGCGCGTGGAAGGATGCGATTGCATGCTGGGCAATGAGGCACTGTTCAAGGAGTCTGGCGTTGCGCTGCCGGGCGGTGTTGCGGCGCCTGAGCCGGGTGTGACGCGGTTGTGGATGGCGCTGGATGGCTCGGTGGCCGGATATTTTGACGCGCGGGATGCGCTGCGGCCGGATGCGGCGGAAGCGATTGCGGCGTTGCGGAGCGAAGGGCTGCGCGTGATGATGCTGACCGGCGACTCGGCTGCCGCAGCGGCTCCGATCGCGGCGCAGGCGGGCATTACGGAAGTGGAAGCGGGGCTCGACCCAGCGGGGAAGCTCAGACGGATCCGCGAGCTGCAAAAATCTGGGTTGAAGGTCGCGATGGTGGGCGACGGCATCAACGATGCAGCGGCGCTGGCGCAGGCGGACGCGGGGATCGCCATGGGAGGCGGGTCGGATTTGGCGCAGGAGGCCGGGGATGTGTTGCTGCTGCGCACGCAGCCGGCTGCGATTCCCGCGGCGCTGGAACTGGCGCGCGAGACGGTCCGCGTGATGCGGCAGAACCTGGGGTGGGCGGTGGGGTACAACGTGATCGGGATCCCGCTGGCCGCGGGGTTGCTGTATCCGGCATTTCACATTCTGCTGACGCCGTGGCTGGCGGCAGCGGCGATGGCGCTGAGCTCGGTGTGCGTGCTGGGGAACAGCTTGAGGCTGCGGGGCTGGCAGCCAAGAGGCAGCTCTTAGCCTTTAGCCTTTTCGTGCTGCCCCTACGGGGCCGCAGGGATTTTTGGAACGCTTTCCCAGGGCTGCCCCTTCGACTTCGCTCAGGGTTGCCCTGGGCTATTTTCGCTTCGTCCCCACGGGACGGAACCTCACCTGCGCTGCCCTGGTTCGTCTCGCGGGGAGCGAGAGCATATGCGCGACCAACGATGCGCAGCAACGGGGAACTGTCTTCGGGAGCTAAAGCCCCTCAATATCACACGCGCTTTTCGGCACGACTAAACAGGCTGCGGAAAAAGCCGCCACGGGGAATAAAAACATCTCTCAGCGGCTAAAGCCGCAATGATTTTGCGCCATTTGCGGCAGGAGTAAACTCGTGCCCTTTCAAAACAGCTAGTTTTTCCGCAGCCTGTAGAGTCATGCCCTGATACAAAGCCCAAACCCACCCTAAACGCGAAGGCGCGTTCGCGAAGGCGCGTTTAGGATGGGGCAACCAATTTTGTGGTGAGTTGAGAGTGTGAGGAACAACCGCGGATCCTTCGGTCGCCGCGGCGACCTCAGGATGACAAACGGAAGAATGCAGGTGCTTCGACTCCCTCATCCTGCCGAAGCGGGACTCGGTCGCTCGGGATGACAAACGGAAGAATGCAGGTGCTTCGACTCCCTCATCCTGCCGAAGCGGGACTCGGTCGCTCAGGATGACAAACGGAAGAATGCAGGTGCTTCGACTCCCTCATCCTGCCGAAGCGGGACTCGGTCGCTCGGGATGACAAACGGAAGAATGCAGGTGCTTCGACTCCCTCATCCTGCCGAAGCGGGACTCGGTCGCTCGGGATGACAAACGGAAGAATGCAGGTGCTTCGACTCCCTCATCCTGCCGAAGCGGGACTCGGTCGCTCGGGATGACAAACGGAAGAATGCAGGTGCTTCGACTCCCTCATCCTGCCGAAGCGGGACTCGGTCGCTCGGGATGACAAACGGAAGAATGCAGGTGCTTCGACTCCCTCATCCTGCCGAAGCGGGACTCGGTTGCTCAGGATGACAAGCGTATTCATGTCCCACCGACAAAGGCAGCTAAAATAGGCGCAGGTCCTGTCAGTGCGCATCCTTACCCGGTACATTCTCGGCGAAATTCTCTCACTCACGCTGATCGGTTGCGCGCTCTTCACCTTCATTCTGTTCATGCCGCTGTTGCCACACATTCTTGAGGTGGTGGTGCGCAACAGTTCCACGCTCACAGATGTGGCGCAGGTATTTCTCTTCACGCTGCCCAACTTGTTGAAGGTGACGATTCCCATGGCGGTGCTGTGGGGCATTCTGCTGGGACTGAGCCGGCTGGCTTCGGACAGCGAGATTATCGCGATGCGCGCATGCGGAATGGGCATTGGCTACTTTGTGCGCGTGGCATCGATTGTGGCCATTGGGGGCACTCTGCTGGGGCTGGGGAACTCGCTTTACCTGGCGCCACGGGCGAACCAGGCGATTGTCGAAATGGAGCAGTCGCTGGAGACGTCGCAGGCAAGCTACGAGATTGAGCCACGCGTCTTCTACGAGGATTTTCACAATTACGTTTTGTACGTGCAGGATGTGCGCTCGGGAACAGGCGCGGCCAATTGGCGGCAGGTGTTTATGGCCGACGTTTCCGACCCCAACAATCCGCTGATTACGACGGCAGCTTCGGCGACGGTGGTGACGGACAATACGCAGGAGCTGCTGATGCGGCTGCGCGATGGCGTGCGCGATGAGACCGTTGCGGACCAGCCGGAACAATCGAACATCTCAACGTTTACGACAACCGATTTGCCGTTGATGCTGGGCCAGCAGAGCGAGGTGCATCTGGGCCGGCTGGATACGAAGCTGTATGCCACACCGCTGCCGGTACTGCTCGAGCGAATCCGCGAGAGCAAGAATGCGGCGGATGCGGAGCAATACAAGATTGAGCTGCACAACCGGTTTGCGTTTCCCGCAGCCTGCCTGGTGTTGATGCTGGTGGGCGTGCCGCTGGGCGTGGCATCGCGGCGAGGCGGCAAGAGCTCGGGGTTCGTGTTCACAATTCTGCTGGTGTTTGTTTATTACTTTCTCTCTTCGACAGGGATTGCGCTGGGCCACCAGAACAGGCTGCCGGCATTTCTGGCGGTGTGGTCGGCGAATTTGCTGTTTGCCCTGGTGGGCACGTTTCTGCTGTGGCAGATGGCAACCGGCGGGAGAATTTTGAGCGCCATTTCCGGGTGGATTGCACGGACACCGAAACCTGTGGCTGCGGCGAAACGCGGGGGCATTGCCTTCACGGAGTTTCTCGACAGGTTTTGGCGGCGCGGAACCAATGGGACGAAAAGCAGGCCGCGGGGCATCTTTCCACGGATCATCGACGAATACATCGTGCGCGAATTCGCCACGCTGTTTGTGCTGGTGCTGGCGGGTTTTGTTTTGCTGCTGATTGTCTTTACATTCTTCGATCTGCTGGGCGACATTCTGCGCAATCACGTCGCGCTGGCCATTGTGGGCGAGTACCTGCTGAACCTGACGCCGAGCATGCTCTACCTGACGGCGCCGCTGGCGGTGCTGATTGCCGTGCTGGTGACCTTCAGCGTGCTCAACCGCAACAGCGAGATCATCGCCATGAAGGCTACGGGCATCAGCCTCTACCGGCTGGTGGTTCCTGTCGTAAGCCTCGCGGCTTGCCTCGCCGTATGCCTGTTCCTCTTCGACCAGTACTACCTGCCGCAGGCCAATCGGAGACAGGAGTCGCTGCGCAACGTGATTAAAGGCCGGCCGCCGCAAACCTACTTCAACCCGGAGGAACATTGGATTTTTGGGCCGAGGGCTGCTGCCGGCGAACCGGGCTGCATTTTCTACTACGAATTTTTCGATCCGGACACGAACGAGTTCGCCAATCTCTCGATCTTCGAGTTTGAACCCTCGACTTTCAAGCTGACGCGACGGATTTTCGCCAAGCGGGCGGCATGGGATGAAGATTCGGCTGCTTGGCACTTCGAGAACGGATGGGTGCGCGACATTCAAGGCGGCAATGTGACGGGGTACCGCACGTTTCTCGAAACTTCGTTTCCAGAGATGCAGGCGGCGCCGGACTACTTCAAAAAAGAGGCCCTGGAGTCGCAGGAGATGAACTTTGGGCAGCTTGACCGATACATTCGCGACTTGCGGCAAAGCGGATTCGATACCAAGCGGCTGAGCGTTGCGCTGTGGCAAAAACTCTCCTACCCGCTGGTTGCGGTGGTTATGGCTGTCCTGGCGATTCCTTTTGCGCTCTCCATGGGACGCCGCGGATCGATTACGGGAATTGCAGTGGCCATCGGCGTGGCGCTTGCGTACAGGGTGGTGGACACGCTGTTTGGCGCCATGGGCAATGTGAATTACCTGCCCGCGTCGGTGGCGGCGTGGTCTGCCGACATTCTGTTTGCGCTGGTAGGTGGTTACCTGCTGCTGAAGACGCCGACGTAAAAGGCAGAGAACAGAGAACAGAGAATAGAGAACAGATGTAGCGTGGAAACGGCTGGATTGTTCTTGTTACTGATTGTCCGCCGCAAACGCCTTTCCGATCAGTTCGGCCGCCAGGCCCAGGCCGTCCACTTCGGCGATCGCGGCCTTCATCGCCAGCGCCCGCTCGCGGTACGACGGAGTCGCCAACACCTTATCGACCAGCCCACGCAGAGCTTCCGCATTCAATTGTGCCAAGGGCAGAAACAATCCCGTCCCGCTCGCCAGAATTCGCGCTGCGACACCCGGCTGGTCGTTTGTGATCGGAATCGCCACCAGAGGAACCCCCTGCGTTAGCGCTTCCAGTGTCGTATTCATCCCGGCATGGGTCACGCAGAGCGTCGCCAGTTTCAGCAGTTCAAGCTGTGGAGCGCGCTGAACCACAACCGTATCCGCCTGCGCGAGCGCAAGGCTCTCCGGCGCGGTGTTCATGCCCACTGACAGCACCACCTGGTATCCCGGCCGCTCGGTCGCCGCCAGGATCGCGCGAAACGTATCCGCCTGCCCGTTCTGGAGCGTCCCCATCGATGCGTAAATGAGCGGCGCTCCCGTCAGCCGCTCCCAAGGGAACGCCACTGGCTCGCGCCCTGTGCCATCGTGAAACGGCCCAGTGCGGTGGAAGTGCGCAGGGTAGTGATCGCCCGGAAAGTCCAACGCTGCCGGTATCTGCGAGAGGTACGCCAGCTTTGACACCCTCCAATACACATCGTTTGTGTCCGGATGGATGCCTTTACTCTCCAGGTATTCGATTGACATCGTCTGGATTCTTCCCATCACCTTCAGAAATCCCGCGACTCCCATGCGGTTGCGCTCGCGTGCCGCCTCGCTATCTTCGTGCGGCCACGGAAACAGCCAATGCGGAGTCACCCCGGTCAGGTCAGTCAGCGGCGTGCACGAGACAGTGACGAATGGGATTCCCGTCCCTATCGCCGCGGCCGAGACTCCCGGGTGCACCTGGTCTACGACCACCCCATCCGGCGCAAGCCGCTCAAGCAGGCCCGGGGCCTCGTCCAGCTCCGCGCGGCATCCGTCACTGATCCACTGAAACGTGTAGGCAACGCCGGCGTCGGCGGTCAGCGTGCTCAGGATTTTCGCGCGCTCCGCATACGAACCCAGCGGAAACTGGCGCCCACAGTATTCCTCAAAACGCAGCCCCGCGGCGGCGACGCCCTTGGCAGCGTCCGGAACTCCGATGCAGATCACCTCATGCCCTCTGGTCTGAAGCCGTCGAGCAAGCGCCGTCATTGCGTTCAAATGGCCGACTGGGGCGGGTACGGTCACACAGATTCGCATCGCGAAATGCTATCACGCAGCCTGGCCGGACCGGCATCAATCGTAAAATAGAAATATGCTTGGCGACCTCGGTCCCCTCTACAGCTATATGCGCCGCTACCGCTGGCAGTACGTGCAGGGCACGCTGGCGTGCGTGGCTACGAATATCGTCGCGGTGCAGTTTCCGCGCGTTCTGGGAATGGCGGTGAACCGGATCCAGCAGGGAACGACGCGGGAACTGATTCTGATCTTCGCGTCGATCCTGGTGGCGATCAGCCTGGTGAAGGGCGTGTTTCTCTACGCGCAACGCTGGATTCTGATCGGCATTTCGCGGGAAATCGAGTTCGATCTGCGCAACGACCTGTTCCGCAAGCTCGAAATCCAGGATTCGGGTTTTTACCAGCGTTACCGCACCGGCGACATCATGGCGCGCATGACGAACGATCTGAATGCGGTGCGCATGTTGCTGGGGCCGGCGCTGATGTACAGCGCCAACACGATCTTCCTAAGCGTGTTCGCGCTGTTCTTCATGCTGCGCATCAGCCCCTACCTGACGCTGGTGGCGCTGGCTCCGATGCCGCTGGCCAGCATCCTGGTGCAGTATCTCGGGCGCAGGATCCACGAGCGCTTCGAGCGCATCCAGGCCAGCTTCAGCGATATCTCAGCTCAGGCGCAGGAGAACTACTCCGGCGTGCGGCTGATCAGGGCCTTCGCGCGCGAGGAGTCGCAGATCGGCTTGTTCGAGCGGCTCAATCGCCAATACATTGGCCGGGCGCTCAGGCTGGTGCAACTGATGGGCATGCTGTGGCCGACGCTGGAATTTATTCTCGGCATTTCCATGGTCATCACGCTGCTCGCCGGTGGGCACCTGGTCCTGGCGCACCGCATCGACGTGGGCCAGTTCGTTGCGTTCAGCACGTACATGATCATGCTGATCTGGCCGATTATCGCCGTGGGCTGGGTGATTAACATCTTCCAGCGCGGCACAGCTTCAGTGAAGCGCATCGACGAAATACTGAAGGCCGAGCCGGCGATCGCAGACAGGGGCTCCGCCGCTTTGTTTTTGGGAGCAGAGACGGAGGTAGAACTCAAGGGCGAGATCGAACTCCGCGGCTCCGCCGTTTCGGGTCTTGGGCAGGAAAAGGTGCTCAGGGGAGACATCGAATTCCAGCATCTGAACTTCAGTTATGGCGAGACGGAAGTATTGCGCGATATCACGCTGAAGATTCCGGCGGGGTCGAGCCTGGCAATTGTAGGCCCGACGGGATCTGGTAAGTCGACGCTCGCAAACCTGATCCCGCGCATTTACGATGCGCCGGAAGGGACGCTCTTCATCGACGGCCGGCCGATACGTGAATATCCGCTGGCGGTGCTCCGGCGCAATATCGGAATGGTGCCGCAGGAGACCTTTCTGTTCAGCGAAACCATTCGCGAGAACCTGGCCTTCGGCGCGCCGAACGCCAGCGCAGAGGAGCTGCTCGAAGCGGCTGAGGCGGCGCATATCCGCCGAGAGTTCGAGGAGTTTCCGCAAGGCTTTGAAACCATGGTCGGCGAGCGCGGCGTGACATTATCGGGCGGACAGAAGCAGCGATCCGCGATTGCGCGCGCGCTGCTGAGGCGGCCGGCGATTTTGATTCTGGACGATGCGCTGGCCAGCGTAGATACCTACACCGAAGAACGTATCCTGGGCGGATTGCGTGGCTACACGGCGACGGCGACGACGATCCTGATTTCGCACAGAGTGTCGACGGTGCGGAATGCCGACCGCATCGCAGTGCTGGACAAGGGGCGAATCGTCGAGGTCGGGCGGCACGAGGAACTGCTTGCGCTGGACGGCTACTACGCCAGCCTCTACCAGAAGCAACAACTGGAAGAGGAACTGACGGTGGCGGGATAAAGCGGCCTTTAGCTATTAGCTTTTAGCTCTTAGTTCGTCGAGGCGAGCGCGCGGATTGCGGTTCACTCTGCGCAGAGGTCTCTGTGTCGGTGAGTTGGCGAGTCAGCGAAGGAGCGAGTCAGCGCCGATGCAGCTGATGTGGTGTCCCCGAAAGTCCGCGCCATAAGTGGAATCCAGAGATGCAGGTCCTTGGACTGCGTTTGGCTCAAAAGACGAGCCAAACTCCGCTCAGGATGACCAGCTCTTACGTGTAAGTATTTAGGGAATACTGCTCCGTTTGCCGCAGAGAGCGTGGCAAACTCCGCTCAGGATGACCAGCTCTTATGTGGAGCTATCTAAGAAATACTTCACTACGCGGTCCAGGATGAGCGGGGCGCGGTCTGCGAGGGCCCTGGGGCGATGGGCGCCGGCTGTGAAGGTGCGAAGTTTCCCTGCGAGGCCGGAAGCGCGTCTGGATCCTTGGCAACCTCGCGCCAGGCATCGCGTACGTTCCTCACACAATCGATTGCATGTTCGAATTTGGCCTTGGAGGCCGATTGCGAAGCCTGCAGGATCTGGGCGAAGATGGCGGCGTAGAATTCGCTGAGGGTTTGCGCCGGACGGCCTCCCACATCCATACGCAGGCGCGCCTGCAGGTGAATGATGATGTCCATGGCGCGCTTGACTGCGGCGCGACGGGCGTCGGCGTCGCCGCGCTCGACTGCGGCAATGGCGGCGTAGAGAAAGCGGATGATGCCGTCATAAAGAGCGACGACAAGATCGACGGCTGAGGCTCCTTCGAGCGCGTGTTCGCGGTAATTTGCCATGATGATTCGTTATCCGTTCGTATTCTGGTCAAAGCCGGTGATGGCCGAATAAAGCTCGTTCTCACCTTCCAATTCGGTGGGCAACTGCTGCAAAATCTGGTTGGCGCTGTTCAGTTCCGTTGTCAGGCTGGACTGCTCGGCGGAGATCAGGCTCTCTTCTCTGGAGATATCGGCGTTGAGTGTGGATTCAATGGTGCTGTTGGATTTCGCGGCAAGGGAAAGAACTCCGGTGGACGAACTGGAGCCCGTGTTGGTGAGCATGGTATTGAAGGTCTGACCCCAACTGTTGGAGTTCTGGAAGAAGCCCGCAACGCTGGAGTAGTCGGTGTTGAGCACGGAGTCGAGCGAGTCAGCGTCAAAGGTGATGGAGCCGTCGTTAT
This sequence comes from uncultured Acidobacteriaceae bacterium, assembly GCA_963762905.1. Taxonomy (GTDB): domain Bacteria; phylum Acidobacteriota; class Terriglobia; order Terriglobales; family Acidobacteriaceae; genus Telmatobacter. The sequence goes on from CAVXMJ010000010.1 coordinate 33,129, forward strand.
TGACGCTGATGCCGAGCGAGGTCAGGCTGTTGATGTCCGAAGAGGTGTTGTAGTTGAGCTCGGTGGTGGTGGGGCTGGTGGTGTCAACGATGTTCGAGGTGATGATGAGCGCGCCAGCCGCGCCAATGGTGCCAGAGGTCAGAGTGAGGCCGGTCCCGGCCTGATCGAGCGCTGCCGAAACGCCGGACAAGCCATTGATGGCGCTCATGAGACCGGAAAGCGTGTTGTCAGATGAATCGAGGGTGACAGTTTGCGCCGCGCCGCTGCCAAGCTGGATCGTGAGAGAGCCGGAAAGCGTGTCACCGGAGCCGGCGACCGTGCCCAGAGTGCCGCTGTCGGCCGTCGTGGCGGTGTAGCCGCCGGTGTCGGAGTAGCCCAGCGGCGTGGGAGCGCTGGAGGTGAGAGCGGAGGTGACGGTCAAAGCGCCGCTCGTGCCGTCGACCTGCGACATCAGCGTCAATGTCGATTGGCCGTTCGCAGTCACGACTGCCGCCGTTGCTCCGCTGAGGGATGAATTAATGGCGCTGGCGAGGCCGGCAAGCGTGTTGCTTCCGGAGGCGGTGGGAACCTGAATGACTTGCGGGCTGGTGTCCGCGATGTTTGAGTCCACCGTCAGCGTCGTTCCGGAAGTCCCCGAAGTCAGGCTTAGCCATGAACTGGTCGCGTTGCTGTCAACCTGTGCGGTAACTCCGAGGTTGGCCGCGGTGATGGCCTGAGCCAGTCCGGCGAGCGTGGCAGGAGTCGACGAATCGCCCACATTGACGGTGGTTGCCGTGCCGTTGCCGACTTGAATGGAGAGAGAGCCGGAGAGCGTATCGCCGGCGTTGTTGATCGGAGCCAGGGAACCGGAGTCGTCCGAGCCGGAGTAATTCAAGGGGATGCCGCCAGCGAGCGAGATACTAACGGATCCGGAGAGCGTAGCGCCCGCCGTCGAGGACACGGGATCGATATAGCCGTCGGGGCTTTCCTGGTTCAAACCTCCCAACAGTTGCTGCTGGAGCAGGGAGAGGGTGGGCGAACCGAAGAGCGGCTCGGGAGTGCCGGAGCTAGTGTCGCCTTCCTGGGCGTTGATGGCGCTGATGAGCGAGTTGTAGTCGGTGACGAATTGATTGACCGTGCTCTCGACGCCGGTGTTGTCGTTGGCGATGACGACCTGCACCTGCTCCTGGGTGTTGCCGGACTCCGCGGGGCTGGGCGCGAGCAACTGGAAGGTGACGCCAGGGATGAGGTTGCTGACGGTATTCGAAGCACTGGTGAGAGGCACGCCGTCGATGGTCAGGGAAGCATCTTGAGCGGTGACGCCGAGATTGTAGTTGAGCGTGCCGATGGTGTTGGTGCTGGTGACGTTGTTGGGGTCGGTCAGCGAGGAAACGACGGTCAACTTTCCGGTTGCGCCGGATGTACCGGAGACAAGACTCAGCACGGACCCTGATGAATCGGCGAGCACATTGGCGGTGAGGCCGAGATTGGCTGAGTTAATGGCGGAGACGACGTCGGCCAGCGTGTTATTACCACTGCCGGTGTAAATGGTATTGGCAGCGGGCGGATTCGTGGCTGCGCCGATCACGATATTTTCGGTGTTCCCGTTTCCCAACTGGATGGTCATGGAGCCTGAGAGCGTGTCGGACGCGTTGGCGATGGAGTCAAGGTAGCCGCTCGAGGTCTGGGCGAGGTTGTTCACGACCACGGAGTGCGTACCTGCGGTAGCGGTAGAAGATGCCGCGGTCAGCTCGAGGACGCTGGTGTCGGAACTCGATCCTTCTTTCTGCGCCAAAATGCCCTGCAGGTCGGTGAGCGAGCTCATGTCGTTGGAGAGATTTGAGAAGAGCGTGCCGAGGCTCGAGATCACGGTGTCCTGGCTTTCGAACGAGGTCAACTGGGTTTTCCAGGGGGTCTCAACGTTCTGAAGGTTAGAGACGATCTCGGCGACGGTGGAACTTACGTTGAAACCCGTACCGCTGGTTGGCGAACCGAAGCTGAGTCCGACAGTGCCCATCGAATCCTCCGTTGAAAGCTGATGCAGCCGGGGAACCAACTGCCAAGGGAGCCGGATTAGATCGTTCTCACGACTGCAACCGGCATGGACTCAAGCAAAGAGGGACGCCCGATGGACGTCCCTCTTTGGTTATCGGCATTGCTGCCTACGTCATTACTGCAACAGCTTGGTGACTTCCTGCTGCATGCTATTGGCCTGGGCCAGGGCGGAGATGCCGGTCTGGCTCAGGATTTCGTATTTGGACATGTTGGAGGATGCAGACGCATAGTCGGTAGCCTGGACAGCGTTTTGGGCCGACTGCACGTTTTCAGCCTGTGTGCTGAGCACGTTGCTGACTGCGTTCAGCGTGTTGATCTGTGCGCCGATGTAGCCGTCCTGTGCGGCAACGTCGGTGATGGCCGAGTTGAGTTGGGTTAGTGCCGTCTGGGCGTCCGCCGAGTCGGTGAGATCGGTTGTGGCGAGCGATTGGCCGGCCTTGTCGGTGTACTGGATGGTGGCTACTCCGCCGGAACCCTCGGCGATGCCCGCAACGAAATTGCCCGCGGCTGACTGGCCGGAGGTTTTGTCGTATGCCGTGTTGGTGTTGATGCCGTCGGAATAAGCGGCCGTGGCTGAGTAGTTTAAAGGCGCCACTGCGGCCGAGGCGTCGGTAAGGTTGGTGGAGACAGACAGTGCATCCTGGTTTGCGGTGCCCGCCCCGGTGGCGCTGGTCAGGGTCAGTCCGCCGACGCCGATGGCGGCATGTACGCCGAAGACATCGGTTTCTGTCGTGTTGTTTGCCGTGGTGCTGTAGTCGTTGATGTAGTTGACCAAGCCTGCGAGATCGGCGGTATTGAAGCTCCCGGAAGCCAGGCCCTCTGTGCTGCCCGCCACCTGCGCCATGCTGATGGTTTGCGATTGACCGCTGCCATCCTGAATGGTGATAGAGCCCTGGAGGGTATCGGTCAGTGCGGTAGCGCCGGTGATGCTGAGCGATCCGCTAAAGCTGGATGTGGCCGGCGTAGCGCCCAGGCCGACGGCGCCCTTGATCATGATGCCGCTGTCCTGGCCCGCTGCGCCGTCTCCGGCCGCAGTTCCGGTGGTGAGGCTGGCGGTGAGGCCCAGGCCAGAGTTGTTGATGGCGTTGATGAGGCCGCCGACGGTGTTGGCATATCCCTCTGTCGAAGAGTTGCCGGTGGAGATTGTGTTGGCGGTGATTGTGCCGGTGGCGGAAAGTGTATCGACAGTCAGGCCGGCAGCTGCGCCCGGCGATGCTGCGTTGAGGAAGTCGCCCAACGCGACGGCCGACCCGTTGTGCGCCAGATCGAGGAACACATCGTCACCGCCATTGGAGGCTGAGCTGGTGTAGGCCATCGCGCCGCCCGAGTCTCCAACGTTGGAGGACGACAGTGAGCGGATGTTGAGATCATCGATCGCGGAGCCGGCCGTGGAAGAGTCGCCGGTGTAGATGTTGGTGTTGGAGTTGAAGACGGCCTGGTTGTTGTAGGTTGTGGTCGAGCCGATGTTGGAGATTTCCGACAGGATCGACTGGTATTCCTGGTTGGCGGCTGTGTCCTGGGAGCTATTGAGCGTGCCGTTGGAGGCCTCGGTGGCCAGCGTAACGGCGCGGTTGAGCAGGGTTGTGACCTGCGAGAGGGCGCCATCGGCAACCTGCAGAAGACCGACGCCTTCAGAAGCGTTGGTTTCAGATTGTGTAAGCGCCGTCTGGTTTGCCTCGAGGCCGTCTACCAACGACAGACCGGCAGCGTCGTCGGCGCCGGAGTTGATTCTGGACCCTGAAGACAACTGTTGCAGAGTCTTCGAGAGGCTGTTGTTGGAGTTAGTCAGGTTATTCTCCGCATACACCGCGGAGAGGTTATTTAAGACACCCAGGGACATGGGGTTCTCCTTGTGGATGCGGTGATTTGCGGTTCCAATTCCGTCTGCGCATCCCTCTGTGTTGACCTGGGTTGCTGCTCGCGGTCAGGAGCCGACGCATCTGGCCCTTCTTTCGGCGCGGTACTAATGGACTTTACGGAGGTGCAGTTTATGTCTCACGAGGGGACAGTCCTGTTTCATTTGTTTTGTTTTTTTAACGTTTGAGGACCGCTGCCGATAATGGACGCGAAGAGGATACCGCGATGATTGAATTGACGCGGCTGAATGGGCGGCCGATGGTGGTGAACAGCGACCTGATCAAGACGGCGGAGGCGTCTCCGGATACGATGCTGACCTTGATTAATGGAGAGAAGCTGATTGTGCGCGAGGAGATTTCCGAGGTTGTGGAGAGGATCCTGGTGTATCGCGCGCGGCTGCTGGCGGTGGTAGCGCGGAGGTTGCATCACTTTGGCGATTTAGAGCGTGCGGCTGCGCTGGTCAGCCTTGATGCCGCAGGCTCTTCCAGTGTGGCGGAGCAGATGCCGAAGCAAGACACGCGCGCCGAGAAATAGCCGATGCAGGGGTAACTTTTTCAGGAGCTGGAAATGGACAAAGCGAGCGTCGGCGGAGCGATTCTGGCGATCGCGGGCATTATTGCCGGACTGATGATCGAAGGCGGGAACGTGGGCCAGATCCTGCAGCCGACGGCGGCGCTGATTGTCTTCGGAGGCACCATGGGCGCGGTGCTGCTGCAGTTTCCGCTGAACACGGTAGTGGGTGCATTTCGGAGCCTCGGTCACGTCTTCGCAGCGCCGCGCAGGGAAGACACACACCTGATTCGCCAGATGATTGCCTTCGCCAACAAAGCGCGTCGTCAGGGGCTGGTATCGCTCGACGCCGACTTGCAGGCCATTGAGGATCCATTTCTCAAGCAGACTCTTATGCTTGCGGTGGATGGAACGGAGCCGGTGGATTTGCGCAAGATCATGCGCGTGAGTTTGGATTCGATGACGGAGGATCAGGAGCGGCTGCCGGCGGTATTTGAATCGGCCGGTGGATTCTCGCCGACGATCGGAATTCTGGGCGCGGTGCTGGGCCTGATCCAGGTGATGCAGCATCTGGACAACATCGCGGAGGTTGGGCGCGGTATTGCCGTGGCGTTTGTAGCGACGATCTACGGAGTGGGCATCGCCAATCTTTTCTTTCTGCCGTTTGCGGGCAAGATGCGGTTGCGCATCCGGAGCGACCACCGGCGGCGAGAGATGATGCTGGAAGGCGTGATTTCGATTCTCGAGGGGATGAACCCGCGCATGCTGGAGATTAAACTGACCGGCTTTGTGGACGATGCAAACGGTGGAGTGAAGGAGCGGGCGGCGTGAACGCGCGAGTGCCCCGCAGCCGGGTGACGCAAGACCGCTGGCTGGTCTCTTATGCGGATTTCATCACATTGCTGTTCGGATTGTTCGTGGTGATGTTCGCCTTCGCGAGGGCGGACCAGAAGAAACAGGCGCAGGTGTCGAAGGCGATCGACAGCGCCTTTCGTTCGATGGGCGCGCTGCCGGTAGGGGCGGGCCAGGGGGCGAACGCGCCCGAAGAGAACGAGGCCGCGCCAAGCGCGGTGATGGACGAAGACGTAGTTTCGCCGGCGCAGGTGAAGGAGGATCTGAATCGCATCCGGCGCGACCTGGCGGCAACGCTCTCCGGGCAGATCGCCGCGCACACGGTTTCGCTCGAGATGGGCCGCGACGGCCTGGTGATCAGTTTGCGCGAGGCGGGATTTTTCGAGTCAGGTTCCGCGACACCAAAGCCGGAGGCGCTGCCGACGCTACGCCAGATTGCCGACAAGCTGGGCCCGACGCCGTACGATTTGCGCATCGAAGGCCACACCGATAATGTGCCGATCCACAATCTGGAGTTCGATTCGAACTGGGAGCTATCCGCGGCGCGCGCCACGCACATTGCGCGGCTGTTTCTGGATATGAAGGCCATTCCGGCGGACCGGCTTTCGGCGGCAGGATATGCGGAGTTTCATCCAGTGGCAAGCAACGACACGGCGGAGGGCCGCGCGGAGAATCGCCGCGTGGACCTGGTGGTGATGCCGAGAACGAAGATCAACCTTGCAGCGCCGGCGAGCAGCGCTCCATCGGGCCCCTGGCGGAGGGTAACGGATGAGTAAACAGCGGAGTTAGCGGGGTTAGCGGACTTCTGACCCGACCCAAGCGAAGTTTGGATCCACCCCACAGACGAGGACCTGTCTGTCGGGACCCCGGGGATGGGGCACCCGTTGAGTCAGTGAGTCAGAGGGTTCGTGCGAGGGTGAGGTCTGAGGTATCCCACCCTAAAGTTCTCCGCCCCGCCTCGAACTTTAGGATGGGGCACCCTGCAGCGTGCGGTGGGTTGGAGATTTTGCTGCCCCAGGTCGCCAAATGCCGGGGGACCTGGGGCACCCCGAATTTGCAGGTTACTCGAGGCCGTGGATGTTACTCCACGCCGAGGACTTTGACGATGACGCGCTTGCGGCGCTGGCCGTCAAACTCGGCATAGAAGACGCGCTGCCAGGTGCCGAGGTCGAGCTTGCCGCTGGTGACGGGCAGTGTGGTCTCGTGGTGGAGCAGCAGCGATTTAAGGTGCGCATCGCCGTTGTCCTCTCCGGTGCGGTGATGCTTGTAGTCAGGCCGCGCGGGGGCAAGCTCTTCAAGCCATTTGCCGATGTCCTCAATGAGCCCGCTTTCGTGGTCGTTGACGTAAACCGCGGCCGTAATGTGCATGGGCGAGACAAAGCACAAGCCGTCTTTGACGCCGCTGCGCTGGACGATCTGCTCGACTTGATCGGTGATGTGGACCATCTCGCGGCGCTTGCGCGTTTCAAAGACGAGGTATTCGGTGTGACTCTTCATGTGCCCTCCCTGCGTATCAATGCCAAGGTTCCGACTCTTTATGTTAAAACCTGTGAGTGCGACCAGGGCTGGAAGTCGAACGAAGCGAGGGCCGAACCCTTGTGTGGACCTGGAGGTCCGCACGACAGCCGGTCAGGAGAAAGGCGCTACGTTCGCCAAGCGCCTGCTGAAGATGCATGACAGCCAGGTTGGAAAATCGAACGGAGGCCGCCAGCGGCTCCAACTCAGGGCGAGGAGTTGGTACCTGACGGCCGAGAACTGAAAGCTGTAATCTGGTTGAATCATGAGTCCGACTCCGCAGCAACCCCAACTGAATCTCGCCCAGACGGCCGACTACCGCGAATCCTACGCCAACAGCGTGCAAGTGCGCGTGAGCGTATGGGATTTCCAACTAGTCTTCGGCCTTGCCTCCAGCGAGAGCCCCGACCAGGTGACCATCCGCAACCACCAGGCCATTTTTCTGAGCCCGCAACAGGCCAAGGCGCTGTTTAACATTCTGGGGCAGAACATCGCGCAATACGAGCAAGCCTTCGGAACGCTCAACCTGGAGCCGAAGGGGCAGAGTTTTCCGCAAGGGCCGGTGAACTGAAGACAGGGACCAAGGGAACGAGGGACCAAGGGACCGATCTCCCCGCCGCGCGTTTCGCTGGGAACATTTCCGCGAACCGCGGCGTCAAATCCGGGACAGGAAAATTAATGCATGGTTGAGCGAGCGGGCGCGATTCGCGGGCGGAGTATGAGCGCGATGGAGAAACCATTGGGTGCCGCAGGAGCGAGCGCGTGCGCCTGAAGGGAATCCTTAGTCCGCGGCTGGATGCACCGTTGCCCATCTGGATGATTTTTCCGGTCATCTTTATGGCGCTCTATGCCAGCCACTTTACACTGCTGCGCGTTCCTTATTACTGGGACGAGGCGGGCTATTACATTCCCGCGGCGTGGGATTTTTTCCGCACCGGCTCGCTCATCCCGACGACCACGCTGAGCAATGCGCATCCTCCGCTGCCGAGCATTTACCTGGCGGTGTGGTGGAAGATCTGCGGCTACTACCCCGAGGTAACGCGCGAAGCGGTGCTGATGGTGGCCGCGCTGGGACTTTTGGCGGTGTGGCGACTGGCGATGCGGCTGGTTGGGGTGGGCTCGGTCGCATTCTGGACGGTGCTTCTGACGGGGCTCTATCCGATCTGGTTTGCGCAGAGCTCGCTGGCGCAGGCGGACATTTTTGCAGCCGCGTGTTCGCTGTGGGGATTGGTGTACGCGTTGCCGAGGCGCGGGCGCGTGCCTTGGGCAGCGGCTTTGTGGTTTTCGGCTGCCGCGCTGTCGAAGGAGACAGCAATCATCATTCCGCTGACGCTGGTGGCGGTGAATGTGGCGGAAGGTTTCAGGCTTGGCGGCACGGCGCGCGGGAAATTGTGGCGCGAAGCTGCATGGTTCTCAAGCTGCGTTGTGCCCCTGGCCGGGTGGTACGCGTATCACTACGCGAAAACCGGATTTCTGTTTGGCAATCCCGAGTATCTGCGTTACAACGCCGAGGCAACACTGACGCCGCTGCGCATACTGGCCGCGTTTGCCCACCGCATTCTGCACCTCACCATGCACATGAATCTGTTTGTTCCGGTGCTGATGGGGTTTGCCGCGCTGCTGCTGAATCCGCGGCCAGATGCAGAGGGCCATGACCGCGCGACACTCTCGCCGGCGGCGCAGATGCGGATCTTCTTTCTGCTGCTGGCAAACGCGGTGCTCTTCAGCGTGCTGGGCGGCGCATTGCTGACGCGCTATTTGCTGCCGATGTATCCGCTAGTGCTGCTGGTGGCGGTGACAACTTTCTATCGGCGCGTGCCTTACTGGCAGGGCCTGGCGCTGATTTCGGCAGTCGCGTTTTTCGTGGGACTGTATGTGAATCCGCCGTATGGGTTTGCTCCCGAAGACAACCTGGCGTATGCACGCGTGGTAAGAATGCATGAATCGGGCATCGCGGAGTTGAAGAAGCTCTATCCTGGCGCAACGGTGCTGAGCGCGTGGCCGGTGACGGATGAGCTGTCGCACCCGGAGCTTGGCTACGTGAAGCAGCCGTGGGATGTCGTGGCGATTGACGACTTTTCCGCAGGGCAGATTGAGCGAGCCGCGCAGGAACCGCAGGCGTACTCGGCCGCTCTGGTGTTCTCAACGAAATACTATCCGGACTCACCGCTGGAAAAGCTTAGCGGCGAAGCGCTCGACGAGCGCTACTTCGGGCTGCACCACGATTTGCCGCCGGAGACGATCGCTCGGGAGTTGGGCGGGGACCTGGTGTGGAAGCGCGACGATGACGGAATGTGGATCGCGTTGATCCGGTTCAATCATCAGATTGAGGCGCGGGTGGATGCAGGAGAGCGGGGCCGCCGTTGGTGCAATCCCACCCTGAAACTCTCTGCATCGCCTTGATCCATAGGGCGAGGCCAATGTTTGGTGCCGGATGCACACTGAAAAAGCAACCGCAGATCCTTCGCTAACGCTCAGGATGACAGGTCAATGGGGTGAGGGTTTGCGCGAAAAGCTCATGGCGCGGAGCGATCGGCAATTTCCTTGAGTTTGAGATAGACGGCATTCGTCCAGCCGAAGCCGATGACGTCTTGCGAATAGCCCTGCCTGACGGTGACCTGCGCATTGCCCGCGACCACGTTGTATTTCTCGCGAATGGTGCCGTCGGCGGCGAAACCCGCGTCGACGGTGGAGCAAAAGTGGCGAGCGATGCGCTGCGCATCGGCGTGAAAGCCCATGGCGTCAAGGCCGGCGACCGCGAGCCAATTTGTGGGAGCCCAGCCGTAAGGCTCATCCCATTGGAGGCCGGTGTTCGTATTGCTCGTGGACAGTCCGCCGGGGCGCTCGAAGAGATTCAAGCGCGCCTCCATCGAGTTGGCTTCTTCGCGAGTGGAGACTCCGGCCCAAAGCGGATAGAGCGAAGTGATGAACGCGTAGGTGGAGGGTTTGGCCCGGACGAAGTCGTAATCGGCAAAGACACGGGATTTGGGCTGCCAAAGATAGCGGTTGATAGCTGCGGCGCGAGCGGTGGCGCGGCGGTCCCAGCGATGCGCGTCCTGGGGGAGCCCGAGCAGGTGAGCGAAGTGAGCCATGTCGCGCTCATAGCGGAAGAGCAGGCTGTTGAGGCAGACCGGGGCGTAGTGATGCGTGGCGCCCGAGAACGGACCGAAGCGATCGCTCGTATCGAAGCCGGACTCACGCATGGCGCGATCGCCCTGGTAGAAGTCGCGAGTGAGGCGGTAGCCGCCGAACCAGGCGCGGGCGCAGACCAGGCTTGCGTGGATGTCGCAGCTGGTCTGCCTGAGACGCGCGGCCTCTGAGGCGCCAGGATGTTCCGAACCTTTGACAAGAAACGTGTTTCCTTCCGGGCTCGGATGTTCGGCGAGGGATCGAATTACATCGGAGTAGTAGGTGCTGTCGTCGGCCATTTCGGGGACCGGTCCGGAGCCGTAGTCGAAGTATCGCGCGAGGCCGGTATGGCCGGCCTGATGTTCGTGGCGCGCCCATGTTGAGTAATCCTGCTGAGCCACCTGGTAGGCGTGCGCCAGCCAATCGTGGGCCTCGGTGCGGCCTTGTGGAGTCGCGGGGAAGCTGGCCGGATCTTCATACACGGTGCGAATCATGGAAGTGAGAAACGGCGGCTGTGAGCGCGTGAGGTAGTAGGTGCGGTTGGCGTTGAGCACGGCGCCGTAATGCTCGACTTCAAAAAGAAAATCGTCGACGATCCCTTTAGCGAGCTCTTCCCTGTGGTCTGATTCCAGTCCGAGAAGAATAAAAAAACTATCCCAGCCGTACATCTCATTGAAGCGCCCGCCGGGAACGACGTAAGGGTTGGGCAAGTAGAGAAGGCCGGGCGCGGGCAACTCTTCAGGACGGACATCGCCGAGCTTCGCGATGGTGCGAGGAAGAGTGAGGATCTGGAGGTGGCATCGTTGTGCGGCCGTAGCGACTGCGGGCGGAGTGGCAAATCCCCTGGGTAAATAAAGAACCGGGGGGACGGTGATTTTTGTGTCGGTGATTGCCTGGCAGTCTGTGGCGGAACGGGTGAGCGAGTCCCATGAAGCGTGGATGTAGCGGAGGGTCGCTTGGGGATCGCGCGCGGCCGGAGCAGGAGCCTGGGCGCGTGGCACTGCAATCGCAGCGAAGAAAAACAAAGAAGACAGTCTCACTATGACTCCAGAATGGACGCGCGAACAACAGACGCGCAAATCTGGAAACGCGCGAATCTATGGAGTGTAACGCATGGCGCAAATATTCTGCGCGGCTTGGGAACAGTTTGATTGGGCGCGGTGTCTACACAAGCACAATGGTACCGAACGGGATGATTGACGGGCCGTAGAGCCCGCTCCCCGCGCCGAGGCGCGCAGAGCGGGTGGCCCCACTACGCTCTGCGGCAAGCTTTTCTGTCCCTCCCGAGCGGCGCGGCTGAATTGAAACTCGGGGGAGGCGACCATGTTTGAAGACTCCACATTTGAAACCATGGGCAGGATCCAGACGCGCAGCCGTGGCTGGATGATGGCGACGCTGGCCTTCAACTCGTCCATTCTGCTGGCGCTGGTGATTATTCCGATCATGCACCCTGAGATGCTGCCGCAGATCACGAACGCGTTTCTCATGGATGCGCCGGCATCGGTTGAGGAGCAGAGGCCGGCAGTGCGGACGGAGCAGGCGCAGACCGCGCGGTCAGAGATGCCGAACGGAGTGATCCTCGCGCCGACACGGATTCCGAGGGATCCATTGATTCCGGGCACGACGGATGATCCCGGGCCGATGAAAAGCGCGGATCTCGGGGGCGGGCTAACTGGCACGGGCGGTCAGGATAGTCCGTTCAACGGACGGGAGGCGCATCTTGATGTGCGGGCAGTTGTGCCGGCGGCGACGCATCACGTGTCGTCGGGCGTGATGCAGGGCATGCTGATCTATAAAGTCGTTCCCACGTATCCGGCGGTAGCGCAGGCGATTCGCGCGTCGGGCACTGTGGTGCTGCAGGCGACCATCTCGCGTACCGGAGCCATTGAGAATCTGCGCGTCGCGGAAGGGCCGGCGGTGCTGCGGCAGGCGGCGGTCGATGCGGTGAAGCAATGGCGGTATCGGCCTTACTTGCTGAACGGCCAGCCTGTGGAGGTGGAGACGACAGTGGATGTGAATTTCACGCTGGATTGAAAAACAGCGAGTCAGCAAGTCAGCAAGCTAGCAAGTCAGCGGGAGTGCGGAGCTCGACGGAATTGGGCCCGAAATGACCCAAGACCCGGGCGGAGCATCAAAGAACGTGGCGATGGCGAGAGAACAGGCCGGTGGGCGACAATGGCTTCTGCCATGACTGAGACCACGCGCCGTGATTTCCTGATGCTTGCCTCGACCGCAACTCTTGGAGCTTTTACCATGCCCGATACATTGCGAGGCGCCGCACCTGTTTCTATGCGGCGAAGGCGCGTGTTTGTCGCGTCGCACGCGCCGGATGGGATTCTGGCGTTCGACTGGGGCGATGCGAGCGGGACGCTGAAGCAAGTGGGCGTGGCGGCCAAAGTTCCCAATGTGGCGTGGATTGCGCTTACGGGCGAGTTCGTTTTCTCGGCGGCGGAGCTGGATACGTTCGAAGGCAAGCCGACGGGCGAGGTGGCGAGTTTTCGTTTGACAAACGGGGAGCTGCAGCCACTTTCGGCGCGTAACTCGGCAAGCACGGGGACTTGCCACGTGGCCGTGGACGCGACGGGGCGCATGCTCATTTCCGCCGATTACACCGGCGCGAGCGCGGCCAGCTTTCGCATCGAGGACGGAAAGCTGAGCGAGGCTGTGTGGACCGAACACTACACGGAGCACGGGCCGAATAGGGATCGCCAGAAAACCGCGCACGCACATTTTGCTTCCTTCTCGCCGGACAATCGTTTCGCATATATCAACGACCTGGGCGACGATTGCATTCATATTTACAAGCCCGATGTTGCGACGGCGCAAATGACGGCGGCGGGGACGTATCACGGAGCGCCAGGGTCGGGGGCGAGGACGCTACGATTTCATCCGAACGGCCACACGGCTTATTGCATGAACGAGATCGCTTCGACGGTGGACGTGCTGGAGTGGCACAAGGCGGATGGAAACCTGACACTGGTGAATCGAATCGACCTTCTGCCGGCGGAATATCACGGGCCGACGCGCGGATGCGACACGGTGATTACGCGCGATGGGCGTTTCGTTTACTTCGCGAACCGCGATGATAACTTTCTGTATTCGTTCAAGGCCGATGCGAAGACGGGCAGGCTGACGCCGATGAAGCGATCGAATTGCGGAGGGAAGACGCCGCGGAATTTCACGCTCGATCCCACGGAGCGGTGGATGCTGGTGGCGAATCAAGATTCGAACGGGATCAGCGTGTTTGCGCGTGATCCGGCGACGGGTTTATTGGCCGATGATGTGGACAGCAGCGTGGAAGTCGAAGCGCCGATGCGGATTTTGTTTTTGTAGAGTCTGTTTCAAAGCGGCCGACCTGCAGAGGCTAAAGCCCAACTTCTCGAGTACGCTTTCCGGCACGACTGAAGTCGTGCCCTGATACAAAACGAAAAGCAACCGCAGATCCTTCGACTGCGGTCTTTCGCCATGGCGAAAGACCTTCGCTCAGGATGACCGATCTCAAAACTGGGGATAACAAAGTCTGTGTTATCCCAGGTCCCCAAATGCGAGGGACCCGGGGCACCCATGGTTCAACGAACTCGAGCGGTTGCACGACGCGCTTACGCGGCTTGCGTTTCGCCTTTGAGCTGCTCGGCCTGGTAGTGGGCGATGAGCGCGTCGACGATGGGTTGCAGGCGGCCCTGCATCACGAGGTCGAGCTGATGCAGCGTGAGACCGATGCGGTGGTCGGTGAGGCGATTCTGCGGGAAGTTGTAGGTGCGAATTTTTTCACTGCGATCGCCGGAGCCGACCTGCTGTTTGCGGGCCTGGGCGAGTTCCGCATTCTGCTTGTCCATTTCCATTTCGTACAAACGGGAGCGGAGTACACGAAGGCCTTTTTCGCGGTTCTTGATCTGCGACTTCTCGTCCTGGCAACTGACCACGGTGTTGGTGGGCAAGTGGGTGATGCGCACGGCGGAATAAGTGGTGTTGACCGATTGACCGCCGGGACCTGATGAGCAGAACGTGTCAATGCGAATGTCCTTGGCTTCAATTTTGATGTCGACTTCTTCGGCCTCGGGCAGCACTGCAACTGTGATGGCGGAGGTATGGACGCGGCCCTGCTGCTCGGTTGCGGGCACGCGCTGCACGCGGTGAACGCCCGACTCCCACTTGAGCTGTGAGTAGACGCGCTCGCCCTCGATGATGGCGATGACTTCCTTGTATCCGCCGATGCCGGACTCCGAGATGGACATGACTTCGACCTTCCAGCGTTTCTGCTCGGCGAAGCGCGTGTACATGCGGAAGATTTCGGCGGCAAAGAGCGAAGCTTCGTCGCCGCCGGTGCCGGCGCGAATTTCGAGGATGATGTTTTTCTCGTCGTTGGGGTCCTTGGGCAGCAGCATGACCTTGAGCTCTTCTTCAAGAGCCTGTTCGCGCGGCTCAAGTGCGGCGATTTCTTCCTGCGCCATGGCGCGCAGGTCGGCATCGGTTTCAGCCAGCATGACGCGCGCGTCGGCCAGGCCCTGGCGAACTTGCTTGAGCTCGCGGTATTTCTCCACGGGAGCTTCAATTTCGCTCACCGCCTTGGCGATCTTCTGGTATTTTTCGTGGTCGCTGACGACCTCGGGCAGAGCAAACTGCGCTTGCAGGTCGTTGTAGTGCTGCTCCATTTGTTCCAGGCGATCGAAGATCATGTCCGCTCCGCGGTTTCAGGTTTTGGATGAGTGAAGCGATAGAGAAAAGAGATCAGAGAGAGAAGAGAAAAATGCGCAGGTGCAGTATAGGCGGCGGGAGCCGCTAGAGGAGGGCCGGAATGGGCTGGCGGAGGGTCACTACAGCTCTTATTCTAGCGCGAAAATCCAAAAGCAACCGCAGATCCTTCGACTCCGATTGCCGCAAAAAATGCGGCAATCTCCGCTCAGGATGACAGATCAGTTAATTACACTCCGCCTTTGCCGAGCAGAATGCCGATGCCGTAGGTGACTGCGCCCTCGACCGCGCCGACTGCGGTCATTTCAAGGCCGGAGGACCACCATGAGCGGACGGTGATGAGTGACTTGGCCGCGCCGACGGCGAAGTGCGCGGCGAGCGAGATGATGGCCGCGGCGATGACGGCGGGGATTCCCTGCATGAAGAAAAAGGGGATGACGGGAATGATGGCGCCGACGGCCGTGGAGAGGGCGCCGGAGGTGGCTGAGACCAGGGGGTTGGCCAGAGATTCTTCGCTGGAGCCGAGGCGCTCGGCTGACAATGCGCGCAGCAGCTGCTCGGGATCGATGGCAATGTGGTTGACCATGTGAATGGCGTCTTCTTCGGGAAGGCCCTTGACCTGGTAGTAGAGCGAGAGGAGCTCGCGGGCTTCGGGGCCGTTCATCTGGATGGCCTCGCGCTCGCGGGCAATCTCAGCGTGGTAGATTTCGCGTTCGCTTTTAGCGGCGAGGTATGCGCCGGAACCCATGGAGAGCGCGGAGGCGATCATGCCGGAGAGGCCGGCGAGCAGAACGTATTTGGAGTCGCCCGAGGTGGCGCCGGAGACGCCGGAGACGATGCCGAAGATTGCGCCGAGGCCATCGTTGACGCCGTAGATGGCATCGCCGATCCACGCGCCCGCTTGCCGGCGGCCCTGGTTGCGCTTGGCCAGCATTTCTTCAAGCACGGCTTTGGCGTCAATTTTGTGGGTTCCGGCAGGGGCGGTGTAGTGGCCGCGGAGGAGCGAGCCCAGCTCACGGTAGTGGTCCTTTTCATCCTGGATGACGTGTTCAAGGATAGCGACCGAACCCTCGTCTCCGAGGGCTTTCAGCTGCTCACCGTAGCGGGCAATGTCGCGGCTCTCTTCAATCTCAAGCCGGCGCAGGGCCATGCGCATGCCGCCGGCGCGGTTGGCCAGGGAATCGGCCTGGCCGCCGGGACCACCGGAGTAGATCGGGTCAGGGCCGCCGAGCTCCTTGATTCGGCCCTCCCATAGATGGGCGTGCTCAATCTCGGCCTGGGCCAGGTGGCGCAGCACCTGCGCGCGAACGGGGTCACCATCGCGGTCGGCGAGGGTGTTGTAGGTGTGGTAGCCCTCCATCTCGGCTTGCCAGTTGCCTTCGAGGGCGGCAAGGATCTTCTTGTTTCTGGCGCCGCTCAGAATGGCGATGGGCATAGCACTAACCTCGCATCCAAGAAGAGAATAACGGATCGAGCGGCACGGATGCGGAGGATGGCCCGATGGCGAGGCGGTTTGCTGAGCCAGCCTGTTGCCGTCTCCCGTATAGTGTTGTGTGGGCTGGGGAAGACTGATTGCGGACCGCAGCGCGGTTCTAGCAGCTCATCAGTCCTCGAATTCGTGAATTGCAGGGAAAGCGGGTCATTGGATTTCATGGCAGAGAGCACAAAACC
The DNA here is from genome assembly GCA_963762905.1 of uncultured Acidobacteriaceae bacterium. Taxonomy (GTDB): domain Bacteria; phylum Acidobacteriota; class Terriglobia; order Terriglobales; family Acidobacteriaceae; genus Telmatobacter. The sequence goes on from CAVXMJ010000010.1 coordinate 49,389, forward strand.
ATCCAAGGCGCTCACGTCGCCGGGCTATCTGTTGCCGTTCATCATTCTGACGGCGCTCTTTTTTATCTTCGGGTTCATCACCAACCTGAACATGGGGCTGGTGCCGGAACTTAAGAAGATCTTCGAGATTCAAGGGCTAGCTACCTGGCAGGCGATGCTGGCAAACTTCGCGTTCTTCACTGCCTATTTCGTGTTCTCAACGCCCGCTTCCCGCCTGATTGAGGCCATTGGCTACAAGCGAACGATGGTTGTCTCGCTGTTCGTCCAGGTGGCGGGAGCCGCAATGTTTCTGCCTGCGGCAAAGCTGGTATCTTTTCCGCTTTTCCTGGCGGCGATCTTCGTGGTCGGGGCCGGGGTTGCAACCCTGCAGACCGCGGCTAATCCGTACGTCGCCATCCTCGGACCGGAGGAAAGTTCTCCGATTCGCCTTACCCTGGCCCAGGCGGCCAACTCGCTGGGTGGTACGTTCGCGCCGTGGATAGCGGGCACGTTCATCCTCGCAGGCGCGGTTCTTGAGCCGGCAAAGGTAGCCTTGGAAAGCCCTGCCGTGCAGCACGCCGACCAGGTGTTGATTGCGAACACAGTGCGGATGCCCTACGCGATCATTGCTGTAGCGCTGGTGATTCTGGGCATCGCAGTCGCATTTATGCGGTTACCGCACATTGACCAGCCGCCGTCGTCGCATGTGGGCGAGGGCGCGGTGGCGAGCAGTAGCGTGTGGAGCTACAGGCACACGGTGCTGGGCGCTTTGGGAATTTTCGTCTATGTCGGCGTCGAAGTTGGGCTGGCCACCACCATGGTTCTTTATTTCAGCGACTCCGTACACGGGGGTCTTAATGTCTTGTCAGTTCCGGAGGCGCAAAAGCTGGTGCTGTTTTACTGGCTGGGCGCCCTAGTGGGACGCCTTCTCGGCTCCTGGATATTGACCATGATCAAGGCCGGCAAGCTCCTCGGCATCTTCGGAGTCACGGCCGCCGCCCTGGTCTTGATTTCCATACTTTCGCCTGGCTACGTAGCCGTCGCCGCGCTCATTCTGGCCGGGTTCTTCAACTCCATCATGTTCCCGAACATCTTCGCGCTGGGGATTGCTGGACTTGGGCCAATGACCAGTCGCGGCTCGGGGTTAATTATGACGGCCATCGTCGGCGGCGCGCTCATTCCCGTGGCTATCGGGTGGGTGGTCGATCATGCCAACTACCAGTGGGCGTTGGTGATCCCGATTTGCTGCTATCTCTACATTGCGTGGTATGGGTTGTGGGGATCGAAGCCGGTAAAAACAGCTGTTAGCGCTTAGCTTCCAGCTGGTACGTGAGAGGCCTTTCGGTGGACGCCGAAAGGCCTTTGCGTTTTCAGGGATTCGGGGTTGGGCGTGGGGTGAGGCCGATTCCGAGAGGTGTGGCGATGAAGCACAAGGCAAAATCGGACGCGGCGAAGAGGCGCGGCGGGGTGTGGCTTGTTGCTGTTGCAGCGGTAATTTTCGTGCTGATTCTAATTGTGCGCATGCTTGTGTTTGTTACGCCGCATGGAAGGCGCTTTTAAAAGCAGCCCTCAGGGGCTAAAGCCCGATCAGTTTGGTTGCCCCTTCGGCACGACTGAAGTCGTGCCCCTTCAAACCGAGACCTGCATAATCAGTTCTAGTGTAGGGCCTCTGAATTTCGCACCATAGGTCGAAGCCCGAAATGCAGGTCCTTCGACTTCGCCGTCCGCCGTGGCGTACGGCTTCGCTCAGGATGACCAAATAACCAGGGTGCGGATTGATGGACAACGCGCTAGCGTGCGCTCGCGGCGGCTTCCACTTCGCGCCATTCTCCATCCGGGAGCCTGATTTGAGCCGCGGCGATGTTCTCATCGAGGTGCGCGACCTTTGAGGTTCCCGGGATGGGCAGCAATACTGGCGAGCGGTGCAGCAGCCAGGCGAGGGAGAGTTGCGAGACAGAAACAAGATGGTAGCCGGCGATGCGGATGAGTTCCTGCGCGGCAGGGTGATCGGGCTTGAGGAGCTTGCCACCTGCGTTGGGGTACCAGGGCAGGAAGGCGATGCCGCGGCGCTCGCAGTAGTTGAGCGTTTCTTCGTGACGGCGATCGGCGAGCGAGTAGCGGTTTTGAACGGAGACAATGGGGACGATCTTCTCGGCTTCTTCGATTTCGGCCGGGGTGACTTCACTCAAGCCGATGTGGCGAATTTTTCCGGCTTCCTGCATCCGCTTGAGCGCGCCGAGAGATTCTTCGAGCGGCGTACGCGGGTCGATGCGGTGCAATTGGTAGAGATCGATGCGTTCCAACTTGAGGCGGCGCAGGCTCATTTCTACACACTGAATTAAATATCCGGCGCGGCCCACGTATTCGGTTTTGGCGGGGCCCTGGCGGGTGATGCCGCCTTTGGTCGCGATGACCACGCCATGCGCGTAAAGCGCGAGCGTTTCGCCGATGAGGCGCTCGGCGATTTCTGGGCCATAGGCGTCGGCGGTGTCAATGAGTGTGACGCCGAGCTCGACAGCGCGGCGCAGTACGCGGCGTGCTTCGGCTTCGTCGGCGGGCTCGCCCCATGCGCCTTCGCCGACCAGACGCATGGTGCCATAGCCGAGCCGATGGACGGGCAGATCGCCGCCGATGAGGAATGTGCCGCTTGATGCGGCGGAGATGGTTTGCGGGCTCATGGCAGATTTGATGCTAACGGCAGGCGGCGCGTGGGACAATCCTCTCTGAAGAGGCCTTAAGGCAGATTGGGACCGTATCCCACCCTAGCGACAAGGACAAAGGCGTCGCGAGGGTGGGGCACCCAAAGTACGCGACGGAACTGCACGCCGAGCAATTGCGTACTGTCGAGCACGGCAGGCAAGGAGACACAGGAAGATGAGCGCGTACACATACCCCAACCCGGAAGCGATCTTTTACCAGCAATACAACGCAGCGCGGCGCGATGAGGTTGTAGGCATTTTGCTGGCGCTCTTCCTGGGCGATTTTGGTGTGCATCATTTTTATCTGCGGCGCACGGGGCTGGGAATCCTGTATGTCTGCTTCTTTTGGACCGGCATTCCCGCGTTGCTGGGCTTTATTGAGTGCTTCTTTATGCCGGGGCGGGTGCGCGAGTTCAACGCAATTCAGGCGGCGGCGATTGCGGCTTCTTTGGGGATTCCGGTACCGGGGTGGGGACAGGCGCCGGTGAATGTCACGGTGAATATGGCGGCCGCGGGCGTTATGCCGCCGGCTGGGGCTGTTCCAGGTCCGATGGTTGGCGCGGCCCAATACGCGCCGCCGACAGCGCAGACTGCGGTCGCGACTTACCCGCCACAGGCCCCTCCTGTAGCGGCGTGCGGCAACTGCCAGCGGGTGAATGCAACGGGTGCGAGGTTCTGCTCGGGGTGCGGGCAGGCGTTGTAAAGACAGAGAACAGAGAACAGAGAGCAGAGAGCAGAGAGCAGAGATTGCAATGTCCCGGCGATCCGCGCCTACATATTTGCGTGGCCGGAGCGCATGCTCTCGTTGAATTTGGGCTTGGAGAAGTCGAGCGCGGCTTCGAGCGCTTCCTTATAGTCGGCGGCGCGTTCCATGAGCGCGGGCGTGGCGGCGGCAAATTCGCCTGAGAGCACCATCAATCCTTCTCCGGCCTCGTCGCCGGCCGTGCGCAGCAGGTCGGCCTCGGTGGTGTTGAGATACTGCGCGTCGCGAGGGTCGGCGATCCAGACCGGCTTGCCTTCTCCCAGAACGCCCGACAGCCAGTAAACCTTGCTGAGCAGATAGCGGAGCCGCTCGCTGTCATCAGTCTCAGTAAAGATGAATTTCTTTTGCCAGCGGCTGTAATAGCGAGTGGTGACGGGAACGGGCTGGCGGTTGCCGGACTTCACGAACTCGAGCTGGCCCATGTCGACCGTCTTGCGGATGGCGTTGTAGACGAAGGTTTCGGCGTAGGGCTGCTCCATGGCGGGGACGATCTCGGCGAACGTGAGCGTGACGGCGGCGGAGATTTTGGCGTGCAGGTTGTGGATTCCGCCGTCGGCTACGTGAATTTCGCCGTGGACGAGGTGGGTGTCGGCGCCGGAGGTCGAGGTGTGAAAGGGCCAGCGAAAATCTCTGAAGGACAGGGGCAGGCCGCCGAGAGTGACGTAGCAATCGGGGTTCGGATTCTTGAGGCGCTTGGCTTCGCCGGCCAGGTGCGCGGTCATCTCGGGCAGCAGATTCGGCTTATCGAAGTCGAAGGCGTCGCTTAACTGGAGCTGGAGCGAGCGGCTGGCGGGCTCGGCGCCGGGAAGGCCAAGCTCGAAGACGGCGGTGGGATGGCCGCTAAAGTCGGCGCCCTGCTTGACGGAGATGAGTACGAGGCCAGCCTTTGCGGCGGCCGATTCGAGCGATGAGACTAGCGAAGTTTTGAGATCGGAGGACATGCGTTGGGAATCCTGGGTGGAAGATCGATGCAGGACTATTGTAGCTTCTGAGAGCTAGCCTCTAGCTCCTAGCTCCTAGCTTCTAGCTCCAAGCTAGAGAGCGGTCGAACAAACGGATCCGGACCCTCGAACAGGGAAGGTGGATGTGACGGGCAGACAATCTCTCGTCGCTTGCCGCGGTTACAATGGCAGTCGTGACGTCTGAAGGCTCGAAACCCATTATTCTCGCTGAAAATCTGACCAAGGTTTACGCAGCAGGTCGCATCCAGGTACCCGCGGTGCAGGGCATTTCACTGGCTGTTGAGCCGGGCGAGTTTGTCGCCATTGTAGGGCCGTCTGGTTCGGGCAAGTCCACTCTTTTCTATCTTTTAGGCGGGTTGACTCGGGCTACTGAGGGACGCGTGGTGATTGACGGGGTCGATTTTGCGTCGCTCTCTGATGCCGAGCGGACGAAGTTGAGAAAACACCGTATCGGCTTTGTTTTCCAGAAGTTCAACCTGCTGCCGACGCTTTCGGCGATGGGCAATATCGAGATTGCCTATACGATCAGCGGGCGCGCCTCCGGTCCAAATGGAGTGCCGATGGACCCGAAGTATCTGGATCATTTGAGCGAAATGCTGGCGATCAAGGGAAGGCTCGATCATCGGCCGTCGGAACTGAGCGGCGGCGAGCAGCAGCGCGTGGCGATTGCGCGGGCACTGATCACGCGGCCGGCGATCGTTCTGGCAGACGAGCCAACGGGGAACCTGGATACGAAGAATTCTGACGCGGTGCTGCAGATGCTGCTTCGGTCGAACCGGGAGCTGGGGCAGACGACGCTGATG
>CAVXMJ010000011.1:0-395219 GCA_963762905.1 uncultured Acidobacteriaceae bacterium
TTTGGCGTTGGCGAGGATTTTATCGGCGACCAGTTGCGGGACGATGTCGTAGTGGTCGACTTCCATGCGGTAGCTGCCTTTGCCCTGGGTCATGGAGGTGAGCTGGGTGCCGTAGGTGAGCATCTCGGCCATGGGAACCTGGGCGTTGATGACGGTGGTGCGGCCCTTTGACTCCATTCCGCCCACGCGGCCGCGGCGGCCGTTGAGGTCGCCCATGAGCGCGCCGGCGAATTCGTCAGGCGCCTCGATTTCGACCTTCATGACCGGCTCGAGCAGGCAGGGCTTGCACTGCTCCATGGCATTTTTGAAGGCCAGGCGGCCTGCGGTTTTGAAGCTGAGCTCGTTCGAATCGACGTCGTGGTAGGAGCCGTCGAAGACGGTGACCTTGAAGTCGACGACGGGGTAGCCGGCGAGGTAGCCGCGCGCAGCCGTCTCGACGATGCCTTTTTCGATGGCCGGGATGAAGTTGCGCGGAATTGCGCCGCCGAAAACTTCGTTGGCGAATTCGAATCCGGCTCCGCGCGGCTGAGGCTCCATGCGGATTTTGCAGTCGCCGAACTGGCCGTGGCCGCCGGACTGCTTTTTGTGGCGGCCGTGGGCTTCCGCGCGCCCCCGTATTGTCTCGAGGTAGGGGACCTTCGGGGCTTTGAGCGTGACTTCAGCGTGATAGCGCTTTTTGAGGCGGCTGACGATGGCCTCGATGTGCGGCTGGCCTGCGCCGGCGATGAGGAACTCGTTGGTCTGCGGGTCGCGGTAAAAGCGAATGAGCAGATCCTCTTCCATGAGCTTGTGGATGGCGGGCGCGAGCTTGTCCTCGTCGGCGCGGCTCTTGGGCTCGATGGCGTAGGTCATGGCGGGCTCGGGTGGCTTGGCCATGTCGACCTGGAAATCGGCGCCTTTTTGTCCGAGGGTGTCGCCGGTTAGCGTGTCGCGGAGCTTGCCCACTGCGCCGAGATCGCCGGCATGAAGCTCGGCGACTTCAACGGGTTTGCGGCCCTGCATGATGCTGAGGTGCGCAAGTTTTTCCTGGCCGCGGCGCGTGTAGTTCTCAAGCGTGGCGTCGTTCTTGACGATGCCGCTGATGACCTTGAAGAAGGTGATGCGGCCGGCGAAGGGGTCGGACATGGTTTTGAAGACGATCAGCGCCGGTTGGGCCGGAGTCGTCGATTTTGCGGACGACGGCGGGTGCGTCGGCGGCCGCGCCGGGAGTTTTGCCGGCGAGGGGCTCGCGCTCAGTCGGCGCGGGCGTGTAGGCCTTGATGAAGTCGAGGAGATGATCGAGGGCCATGTTGCTGAGGCCGCTTGAAAAGAGCACGGGGAAGATGCGGTCTTCGCGAATGGCTTCATGGAGCGCCGTGATCAGGTGCTCTTCGGGGATGGTGCCTTTCTCGAAATACTCTTCCATCAACTCGTCTTTACCTTCGGCGACGAGCTCAACGAGAGCTTCGTGGCGGGCCTTGGCATCGGCAGCGAGCGAGGCGGGAATTTCAGCGGAGACTTTGCCGCGGCCATCGCCGCCGGGCGTGTAGGTGTACGCCTCCATGGTGACGAGATCGACGACGCCGTGAAAGCCGTTGGCGTCAGAGATAGGCAACTGGACAGGAACACAGTTGCGGCCCCAGCGGTTGTTGAGGTCGTCCATGAGGGCGTTGAGGCCACCGCCGCCGCCGGCCTTGGGGTGGTCCATTTGATTCACGAGAACGATGCGGGGAACGTTGGCTTCTTCAGCAAAGCGCCAGACGCGCTCGGTGACGGGCTCGACGCCGGATTGGGCGTTGATGACGACGATAGCGGATTCGACAGGGAAGAGAGCGGCGCGGGCTTCGTGAGTGAACATGTGGAAGCCGGGCGTGTCGACGAGATTGATCTTGATGCCCTGCCACTCGGCGAAGGCGATGGCGTTCTGCATGGTGATGCGGCGGGCCACTTCTTCTTCGTCGTAGGCAGTGGCGGCCGAGCCGTCTTCAACGCGGCCCTGGGTGGGAGTCATTTTGGCGGCATGCAGCAGAGCGGCAATGAGGGTGGTTTTGCCGCAGTGAGCATGCCCCACTACAGCGACATTGCGGATCTCACTTCCCTGGTACGTTTTCATGGGCTTCTCCTTCGCAAGGCGCGCTTTCGGCGGGGGATTTACGAGCGAAAAAGCAGTGGTCCGCGTGCGCGCTTCTTGTCGAAAGACGGATGCTATCACAGCGAGAGTGTGAACGTCCTGTGACGGAAAATACAGGGAACAGGGAGCAAGGGCGCGATGCGAGCAAGTCAGAGGGTCAGCGAACGTCAGATGTTTGCGGAGCGGCGTTTTCAGGTCTTCCTCAAGGAAGCTGACGTTCCATCCGTAGCGGTGCTGGGAGCTGGCGTACACATGGGGCATTGAGCGAGTATAGCGACGGCGAATAATCCGGAGTGTGGATTTGCTCACTTGAAGTGACTGAACAGGGTATTCAAACTCTGTTTTCCTTCATCCGTCATCACATTGACGAGAACTGTTCGCACAATAGCCATCGCAGGGGGTGAGAACCTACTGAAGTAAGCCTTCAATGTCTCCACCGCCCCGCGTGTCTTGGCCGTATTCTTCGTCAACTCAGGGTACGCCCGTTTGAGAGCATCCTTCTCTCCGGGAGTTAGCTCGTTAGCCTCATCCGTGACCCTACCGAGTTCCTGAAGAGCACTGCTTACCCACGGGAAGGGTTCGCCGCATTCGGTGCAGTAGTTCGGGACGTAATGAACCTTGCTGTCGTTGTACTGGATGAAGACACCGCAGCCATGACACTTGCCCATCGTCTTGGCTCCGCACTCGGCACAGAACTTCGGGAGTGGGATGAGATTACCGTCAGCATCCGCATCCAAAAGTACAGCGCGGAAGTCACCGATGTAGTTGTGTTCCCGCTCACCCGTATTGGCGTCAACGAAGGCGATGCGGTGCCCGTTCTCGCAGTACATGGCGTATTTCATGGCTGCTGACCTAGTGGTACGTGCCGATTATTTCCGAAATAGCATTGTCTGTATAGGTTTGACCAGCAACATTCTGAGTACCGTAGGTTAAAAGGATTCCTCGGTATCCGCAGTCAATGAGAACCCGATTCATCTTCGTGTAAGGGGATGACATGGGTACATGCGCGATTGTGCAATTAGTAGCCCCTTTGTCAATGAGCGCGGCAAGAGCGTCCATGACAGACGGAAGTGCATTTGCCTCATCGCTGAGCCAATTGCGGTCAGCATAGACTAACTTATCGTGCTCAAATTGCAATGTGAACACCCGCTTGGCCTGAAGGTCAGCTACAAGCACGATTTTTGGATTAGACTCGTCAAAATTCATGCCACTTGATTCAACCTGCTGCCTGACCGCTGCTTTGTCCATACCAAGCCAAACAGTGACCGTTCCGAGTTCCAGTGTGACCCGGTTGCCCACCTGTGCGTTGACGGTGGAGGCACACAAGGCAAAAATCAGCAAGACGCTTTTCATAACGGATTCCCTTCAGTGTTTCGCTTTGCGGTTTCAACAACAATTGTCAGCGCGTTCTACTTCACTCGCTCACTGATTAGAACCACGGACGGAAGTTCGGCTGTGGAGCAGCAGGAAGGTCACGAGGCATTAGCTCCTTCCTATCGTAAGTATGAACCTGCGAACATACTTCACACCGAAACCCCGCAAAGGTTTGAGGCGTTGCAGCGGGAGGCGTGAAAATCTTTCCCCTTGGGTCATATTTGCCGATGTACTTCACGACCTGAAGACCGGGACACTTCCCAGTCTTGCAGCGAATAGTCCAATACATGTGTTCCATAGCGTTGTCCATGAAATCTCCTCCCAAGTAGATTGTCCACTGCGAGTCTGGATTTCTACGGAAGTCGCCACAACACTAGAAAAATGGTGTTGATTCGCAATCATGGTGTTTATCGTGGTGTTCTCTGAAACCCGCATGAACACTGGCGAAACGACACGCTCAACGCCATTCTAAACATCGCTCTGAATCGTATGGGGTCGTTTTGGATGGTTTAGCGACTTGCTAAATCATTGAAAACATTGGGTATGTTCACGGCGAGAGTGTGAACGTCCTGTGACTGAATGCACAGGTTTCAGGGGTCAGAGATATCGAGCGATCGGCTGCAGGGCTTCAGGTCTCGTTGCGAGTGGCCCGGTAACATCGTAGAGTGGATTGCGGTTGAGTCGCGAGACGAGAAAGGGTTTGGGGATGAAGGTACGGATTTGGGGTTGCGCCGTTGCGTTGGGAGGTTTGATTTTGGCTGGTTCTGTCCTTAGGGCGCGGGCTGCGGGCCCGGCTGCAGCCGAACGCTCCGGCGGCAGCGCAAGCGGCGCCGGCCATGCCGGGATGGATGATGCCTGTGCCGCACGAGAACGCGCCGCTGGGCAAGTTCGAGCGCTTTCCGGGCGATGGCGACGGCGCTTACAAGACGGGACACTATCGCGATTTATTTCCGAGCAGGGACACGCGCCGGCCGAGACGCACGCCAAAATCGAGAAGGCATTCCAGCAACTGTTTCATGGCGACGGGCAGGAAGAGCGAGTCTACTTTGAGACCGGAGCCAACGAGAACGGGACGCTGGCCTACGTGACCGACTGGGCCAACAACGACGCGCGCACCGAGGGCATGAGCTACGGCATGATGATCTGCGTGGAGCTCGACAAGAAGCGCGAGTTTGACGCGCTCTGGAACTGGGCGCACACCTATATGTTGATCACCGACCCCAAGAACCCGTCGGTGGGGTACTTTGCGTGGTCAATGAATACGGATGGAACGCCGCGCTCGACGGGGGCAGCGCCCGATGGGGAAGAGTACTTCACGATGGCGCTCTACTTCGCGGCGCACCGCTGGGGTAATGGCAAGGGGATCTACGACTACCAGGCTGAGGCGGACAAGATTCTGCGCGGAATGCGGCATCATCCGGTGCTGACGGGGACGGGGCCATTCCGGATTCATCCCGACGATCCGCCGTTTGTGCAGCCGGATCATCCGTGGCCGGGCATCGGTACCGAAAGGGCGGAAGCAGAGGCCAAGGCGGCGGGGCGACCGTGGCCGCCGCAATTCTACCGCTTCATGCGCGGAGGGCCGCAACAGGAGATGATCGGGCCGATGGTGGATGAGGCGCACAACATGATCAAGTTTGTGCCTAACTGGCCGGATGGCGTGACCGACGCGTCGTATCACTTGCCTGCGTTCTACGAATTGTGGGCGCGGTGGGGGCCGGTGGAGGATCGCGTGTTCTGGGCGACGGCGGCGGATGTGAGCCGCGACTTTTTCAATCGCGTGACGGGGCCGGAGACGGGATTGACCCCGGACCGCAGCAATTTTGACGGGACTCCCGTGGTGGGACGCGACGGAACGCCGGTGCCGTTCATGGCCGACTCGTGGCGCAGCGTAAGCAACTGGAGCGTGGATTATTCCTGGTGGAAAAAAGACCCGCGCGAGACGGTGCTGAGCGATCGCATCCAGAAGTTTTTCTACGCGCAGGGCATCGACAAGATCGTCGACCGATACACGCTGGACGGAAAACCGCTGAGCAGCAGTCACCCCTCGGGGCCGATCTCAACCACGGCGGTAGGCAGCCTGGCTGCAACAGACGGGCTGACGGCGAAGGCTTTCGTGGATGCGCTGTGGAACATGCCTGTGCCAAGCGGCGAGCTTCGGTACTACGACGGGATGCTTTATTTGATGAGCATGATGCACTGCAGCGGTGAGTTCAGGATTATTGAGAAGACAGCTGCTAGCCGCTAGCTTCTAGCTGCTAGCTTGCTTGCTCGGGCTGGAATCTTTGCTATCCCAGGTCTCAAGAGCGAGACCTGGGGCATCCGGCTTCTAGCTGCGAGCCGCTAGCTCTATGACCAGAAGTTGAGCGGTCGTTTGGGTGTAATGTGATTTCGGGTGCAGCCTATGCGTGCCGTCGGGCGCTTCGCGATCATCATCGTTCTCCGTCATCGCCGCGCTCATCGCATCGTTCTTTATCCTCTTTTTCATTTCATCCCGACCACCCAAAGAAGACAAGATTATTAGCAATTTCAAAGCTCATCGAGCCTCATTTGAACGTGTGCGAACGATGCTTTTGGAGGATAAGAGCGTGCAGGGGGTAGCGCCGTGGGGTATTGAGCCGGAGGGGCCTGGGCTTTGGGTGGTCCCGCCCGATGGGGGAATGCCAGTCAAGAGGTATCAGGAGTATCTCGCATTGCTCAGCGAATGCATATTCCTATCTCATATGCGTTCATGCCGCATGGATTTGATCTTGGTGCCGCGCTTCCAGTGGGCCCAGGTGTGAGAGGTCCTCTTTCGAGGTTTCGATACGGAGTTGCTAACGCCGGCTACGGCAATGTCATGGAGGTTTCTTATGCCGGTGACCGGCTGGACACGTCGATGTATTCAGTGGCTCGATGCGCTCGACACCTGCCGCACCACATTTCCGCATGATCAGCACTTGATGCCTTTTATCGAACTGACAAACCTGTAATGGACGCCCACTTCCTACATGCATATCGATGGCAACTGGATACATTTGGAGGACTGGGGGTCGGGGCCAAAACCAATTGGGAAGCTCAGGACTGACCGACTTTAACAAGAATCGCGCTCGGACGGCGGATGACAAAAGCTGTTGTCATCAGTTCTGGGCGCATGTGGATGATGAGCTTCCATGCACGCCTGTGGTACATTGTGCTCACGGTTCCCCGTTCTTCATTCCCCTCATTTTCTTGTTGAAAACTGCAATTCGCACGAGGTGAGCGCCCATGGCCGCTGCCGGTTCCGCGCACGAGGTTTATGCCACGGCTGGAGCGCCGGCGGATGAGGTGGCGCGTCTGGAGCGGATCGGCGAATCGGCGCAGCGCAAGGCGAGCTTGCGGCTGCTGCCGGTGATCGCGGTCGGCTACGGCCTCGCCTACATGGATCGCATCAACATCAGCTTTGCCTCGCTGCAAATGAATCATGATCTGCACTTCAGCGCGTCGGTCTACGGATTTGGCGCGGGAATGTTTTTCATCGGGTATGCGTTGTGCGAGGTGCCATCGAACCTGATGCTGCTGCGCTTCGGCGCCAAGCGCTGGCTGGCGCGCATCATGTTCACGTGGGGATTGCTGGCGGCGGCGACGATGTTCGTGCGAACGCCGCTCCAGTTCAACGTGTTGCGCTTCCTGCTGGGCATGGCGGAAGCCGGGTTTTATCCGGGCGTCATCTATTACCTGACATTGTGGTTTCCGGCGCGACATGCGAGCGCGGGCGGTGAGCCGTTTTTATGTTTCGTTGCCGCTCAGCTCGGTGCTGATGGGTTCGGTAGCCGGATGGCTGCTGGGACTTGGTGGAAAATTTGGGCTCTCGGGTTGGCAATGGCTGTTTCTGGTGGAGGGATTGCCGACCGCGATCTTCAGCCTGGTGATTCTGAAGATGCTGCCAGACAATCCGGCCAAGGCTGCGTGGCTGACCGCGGAAGAAAAGACGTGGCTCGAAGGCCAGCTCAAGGCCGATGGCGAGAAGGCGCACCTGGGGCACAGCGCCGGCGTGATGAAAGCGCTGCTGGAGCCGAAGGTGTGGATGATCGGCGCCTACTTCTTTTTCGCGTTGATCACCAGTTACGCGTACAGTTTTTCCGCGCCGGCGATTTTGCAGGGCGTGACTGGCTGGAGCGTCACGAATGTCGGGTATCTCGTCGCGTGCATTGGATTGGCGGGCGCCGCTGGGATGATGCTGAACAGCGCTCACTCCGATCGAAAAGGCGAGCGCGCGCTGCATTGCATCCTGCCCTGCTTGATCATCGCGGCCGGCTACCTTACGGCGAGTTATGCGAAGGAACCGTGGCTGGTGGTGCTGGCGCTGGCCGCAAGTTTTACAGCGTTCATGTCGATGCTGGGCCCAGCCAATGCGGTTCCCATGCAGTTTCTGGCGGGGCGTGCGGCAGCCGCGGGAATTGCGGCGATGAATACGATCACCATGTTCGCAGGATTTGTGGGTCCGTACTGGATGGGCGTGATGAAGGATTCCACGGGAAGCTACGACGCAGGATTGAGAGGGCTGGTGCTGCCTGCTCTGCTGGCGGCGGGGACGATGTTCCTGCTGACGCGAAGTCTCGCGCGGCGGCCAGTGGGAGCGAGGGCGGAATTGGCGCAAGAAGCGGTGTGATGGGCTTTCGATCAGCGTTGAGATGAAGAGCGCCGGAATGAGGCGTGCGCAGGCCGCGGGATCGAATGCAGCGCTGCGACGACAGCAGCTGGATTTTTTGCGATCACCGTGAGAAATGCCCTGGCTGACGACTCCGGAGTGCGGCGACCACCTTCCCAGTGCTTTACCGCATCAAGTGAGAAACCGAACGTGGCCGAAAAGCGGGCCTGCGTCATCTTCAGCCGCTTGCGAATCCCTTTTACATCGACCCTATCAGGCAAGTTGACCTTGTAACCGGCGGTTTCGCCGGCTAAAAAGGCGTCCACTTCGTCGAGTCCGGTCATCAAGTCGTCAAACATCTTCGTCATGGCTTACCTCCTGTACCTCGCGAAGATCTCATCGGCGCGACGCGCGAGTTCGTTGCGCTCTTTCTTGGTCAAGTTTTCTTTTTCGTTCTATGTATAGACAGTCACGAGAAAGACCGGGAATGCTTCGCTCCAAGCGATATAGATCACGCGTGCACCTCCGCGTTTTCCCATGCCGCCACGTCCAACACGCACTTTGCGGAATCCGCCCGTACCTTGTATGAGAGCCCCGCACTCAGGGTCCGACGCCACCATCGAGACGATCCGCTCACGCTCTGTCTCGTTGAAGATGGCCTCTGCTATCTTGAGATAGCCCGGCATCTCGATGACGGTACGCACTTTTTACTCGTACTCCATTGGACACCTTTTGTCAATAGAAGTTCGACGCATAGAGGACGGCGCAGGCCCTCCAAAGCACGACCTATCAACTTGTCTTAGATCGCGGCGGCAGCCGGCAGAATCTCGTCCACATCAACCCACTGCGTGGGGTAGTTGCCGGTGTAGCAGGCGGTGCAGTAGCCGGTTTTCTGTTCGTCGCGGACTGAGGCCAGCAAACCTTCAAGCGACAGATACGCGAGCGAATCAGCCTCGATAAACTGCCGAATCTCCTCGACGGAGTGATTGGCGGCGATGAGTTCCTTTTTCGAGGGCGTGTCAACGCCGTAATAGCAAGGTGAGATGGTAGGCGGGCAACTGATGCGGAGATGGACTTCCGTTGCGCCTGCGCCGCGAACCATGCGGACGATCTTGCGGCTCGTCGTTCCGCGGATGATGGAATCGTCAATGAGCACGACGCGCTTGCCGGCGAGCAGATTGTGCACGGGGTTGAGCTTGAGGCGGACGCCGAAGTCTCTGACGCGCTGTTCGGGTTCAATAAACGTGCGGCCGACGTAATGATTGCGAATGAGGCCCATGCGGAAGGGCAGGCCCGCTTCCTCCGCGTACCCCAGCGCCGCAGTCACGCCGGAATCGGGGACAGGAACGATGACGTCGGCGGGAACGCCGGACTCGCGTGCAAGCTGGCGGCCCATTTCGTCGCGCGACTCCTGCACCCAGCGGCCGAAGATGCGCGAGTCGGGGCGCGCGAAGTAGACGTGTTCGAAGACGCAGCTCGACTGCGGGAAACCGCTCGCGTACTGGCGGCTGGTGACGCCGTCTTCAGAGACCATGACCAGCTCGCCGGGCAGAACGTCGCGAATAAATTCGGCGCGGAGCAGATCGAAGGCGCAGGATTCGCTGGCGAATACGATGGCATCGTGGCCGTCGGGAGTTTTCATTTTCCCCATCGAGAGCGGACGGAAGCCACGTGGATCGCGTGCGGCAAAGATGCGGTCGCGCGTCATCATGACGATCGAGAACGCGCCCTCGACCTGCGAAAGCGAGTCGGCGATGCAATCGACGAGCGTGCCGGAGTGGGAGTGGGCGATGAGCTGGACAATGATCTCTGAGTCGGAAGTCGTCTGGAAATAGGCGCCGTCGCGCTCGAGACTTGCACGGAGATTGCCGAGGTTGACCAGGTTGCCGTTGTGCGCAATGGCGATGAGGCCCTTGGTGGAGTCGACGCGGATGGGCTGGGCGTTGAGCAGCGCCGAGTCGCCGGTAGTGGAGTAGCGCGTGTGGCCGATGGCCAGGTGGCCGGAGAGCTTGGCGAGAACGTCGTCCGTGAAGATTTCCGAAACCAGGCCCATGCCCTTGATGTTGGCCAGATGCGTGCCGTCAGCGGTGGCGATGCCGGCCGATTCCTGCCCGCGGTGCTGGAGAGCGTAGAGCGCAAGATAGGCTTCGCGCGCGGCATGCGCGTGGCCGTGGATAGCAACGACGCCGCATTCTTCGTGAAGCTTATTGTCGGCGTGGTCCGTGGATCGCGGATCGTGAATCGTGGGCCGTGAACGGTGGGCGGTGGTCGGCTGCTGCGCGCGAAGAGACTCGGAATTATCCGCGACGCCATCAACACCCTGAAACAGCAACCGGCTCATGCGAAGACCTCGCCGGTGCTGCGCGCACCGCGGGACGCGGCTTCGCCGCAAATTCCCAGACTCCTTGCGACCGTCACGCAGGCACCTCGTTGTGAAGGTTTGCTTCCAGGGCTGAGGCCCAGAGGGTCTTGAGCTCGGCGAGCGGAGCGGAGATGAAGGAATCGCCATCGACGCAAATTTCAAGACGGCCGCCACCGGTTGTTCCGATGCGGGCAGAGAAGAAGTTGTGCTGGCCAGCAAGCTTTTGGATGGCGGAGACATTGGAGGGGTGCGTGGTGACGAGGACGGTGGAAGCGGGCTCGGCAAAGAGGCCGAAGACCGGGTGCGCGAGGAGCGAAGGATCCTGCTCGACGGTGGCGCCGATCCCTTTCACGAATGCGCCTTGCGCAAGGGCGACGGCGATGCCGCCATCGGAAACATCACGGGCTGAACTCATGAGCCCTTTCTCGGCGAGCGCGGCCAGCAATTTGTGCAGGTCGGCCTCCGCGCCAAGATCGAGCTCGGGCGGCGTTCCCCAAAGACTGCCGAGGATTACTTTGGCGAATTCGGACGAACCGAACGCGATCAGATTTGCCGCGACTTCAGCGTCAGATGCATCGGGCTGCTCGCGATCTCTGGGCTCGCGCTCCAACGCGGGCATCGGATACTGGCTGATCGACGGAGGATTGAGCGGAACCTTCAGGCTTGGGTTCGGCTCTTCGCCGCGCGGAATCGGCCAGAGGAGAACGAGGGCGTCTTTCTCGCGCTGAAAATGCGCGGGGACGGCTTTGGTGACGTCGTCGAGAATGCCAACGATGCCGAGGACGGGCGTGGGATAGATGCCTTCGCCGCGCGTCTCGTTATAGAGTGAAACGTTGCCGCCGGTAATCGGTGTGCCGAGTGCGATGCAGGCTTCGGCGATGCCGTCAATGGCGGCCGATAGCTGCGCCATGATCTCCGGTTTCTCGGGATTGCCGAAGTTGAGGCAGTTGGTGGCGGCCACGGGAGTCGCGCCGGTCATCGCCACTTTGCGCGAGGCTTCAGCGACGGCATGCATTGCGCCGAGTTTTGGATCGAGATACGCCCAGCGGCCGTTGCCGTCGAGAGCCATGGCGAGGCCGATCTCGCCGATCGGCCCTTCAAGTCCATTGGGTCTCGCGGTGCCCTTGATCCGCATCACACCGGCTTCGCCGCCGGGACCTTGCGCGGTGTTCGTCTGCACCATGCTGTCATATTGTTCGTGAACCCAGCGCTTGGAGCAGACATTGGAACTGGCGAGGAGATTCTTGAGGTCGGCGGTGTAGTCGCGATCTTTGTCGAGCTCGGCGAGCGCCGCGTCGGGAGGCTCGAACGGCACGGGCGCTTTCCATGTGCCGACAGGGCGATGGTAGAGCGGCGCATCGTCGGTGAGCGATTGGTTGGGAATGTCGGCGACGAGCACGCCGTGATGGCGAATGCGCAGGCGCGGCTCAGGCTCTACGGTGCCGACGATAACCGCGTCGAGACCCCACTTTGCGAAGACGCGCAGAACTTCATCTTCGCGGCCCTTTTCGGCGACGAGCAGCATGCGCTCCTGGCTTTCGGAGAGCATGATCTCGTAGGCGCTCATGCCAGTTTCCCGCTGCGGCACGCGGTCGAGCTCGACGTCGAGGCCGACTCCGCCACGCCCGCCCATCTCGCAGGTAGAGCAGGTGAGGCCGGCCGCACCCATATCCTGAATGCCGACGATGGCGCCGGTCTGCATGGCCTCAATGCAGGCCTCAAGCAGTAGCTTCTCCATGAACGGATCGCCGACCTGGACGTTGGGGCGCTTGGCCTCAGTGCCCTCGTGGAATTCCTCGCTGGCCATGGTGGCGCCGTGAATGCCATCGCGGCCGGTTTTGGCGCCTACATATATGACGGGGTTGCCGGTGCCGCTGGCCTTGGCGTAAAAGATTTCGTCTTTGCGAACCAGGCCGAGAGCGAATGCGTTCACGAGCGGATTGCCCGAATAGCAAGGCTCGAACTTGGTTTCGCCGCCAAGATTGGGCACGCCAAAACAGTTGCCGTAGCTGGCGACGCCGCTGACCACGCCTTCGAGGATCGAGTGATTTTTATGGAGCTCACGCTCTTTTACTTTTTGGTCTGGACCAGTGGAATCAGACGGGCTGATCGGCCCAAAGCGGAGCGAATCCATGACGGCGAGCGGGCGAGCACCCATGGTAAAAATGTCGCGCAGAATGCCGCCTACGCCGGTGGCCGCGCCCTGGTGCGGCTCGATGTAGCTGGGGTGATTGTGCGATTCGATCTTGAAGGCGCAGGCCCATCCGTCGCCAACGTCGATGATGCCGGCGTTTTCGCCGGGCCCCTGGACGACGCGATCGCTTTTGGTGGGCAGGCGCTTCAAGTGCACTCGGCTGGATTTATAGGAGCAGTGCTCGCTCCACATCACGCTGTAGATGCCGAGCTCAGTGAGCGAGGGTGTGCGGCCGAGTGCCGCGAGAATGCGCTCGTACTCCTCCGCGGTGATGCTGTGCGTGGCGAGCATCTGCGGAGTGATGTTGACTGGTTCGGGAACGACGGCGGCGGAGGAACTGGTCATCGTTGATACCTTCATTTTCGCACAAGGCACCTGCGGTGCGGCAGTCGCCTTCGGCCGGGCCGCGCCAGGAAAAAACGCGGCGCAGGCAGTGGTGGATTTGACCTGCGGTGCGGCAGCCGCCTTCGGCCGGGCCGCGCCAGAAAAAGGCGCGGCGCTGACAGTCGAGGGTCTTGCCCGCAGACGCCGAACGCCGTGTGGCGAATTGTTCGGAAGCTATGCGATACTTTGGAAGCACATCCCCACCCGAGGCCGGGATGGCGGAATTGGCAGACGCAGCAGACTCAAAATCTGCCGGCCCTTGTGGTCATGGGGGTTCGACCCCCCCTCCCGGCACCAGCCTTAAACTTATTTTGAATCATCGATTTAGCAAGACGCTAAATCGTTTGTGCCCAAATTGTGCCTGAATTGTGCCCACGCTTCCGCTCGCCGGTATCACCAGAAAGTAAACACCGTTGTCCGAAATGTTCATTACTCAATCGTTCATTGGCTTCAGCCGGAGATGTCAGCTGCTCGCTCCATCGTCTGGAGGTGGTCATTGAGCGCGAGGGACATTGGAGCGAATTTCTAAGCGATCGCGATGAACATCCATCGCATTACTGAGAGGTTGCGCGACTTCTGATGTTCAAGATTCTTAAAAAGTCACAATGCGATTGACTGTCCGGAATACAGGGAATAATACGGACTCCCGTCAGTCTGCCAAGCCCTGATTTTTCCAGAAATTCCTGCTTCCCGGCAGGCGAGAGGGCGGGTCTTCCCATTCGCGCTCGCCACCTCAATAGCCAGACTGAAGGCCATGAGATTTTCAGGGAATCGGCATCAACGTGAGCGAACTGCATGTCGCGCTTGAGATCTGGTTTTCAAGAAATGTCCTATTTCTCGAAACTGGTCCCCTCCAGCTCCGAGCTGACCACAGGACCGAAGCCACTCATCTGTCCAACTACCCTCATCACTGCAGGCTTCTCACCCTCCAGGACCCAGACCATCACATCTTTCGGCTGAAGACCGACCAGCGCCGCAATCATGCCCAGGAAGCCACCCAACTCCGGGTGGATGCGGAACACCGTCGCCTCAAGGGTCTGTCCTGCCTTTTGAAACGGATGCTCGCCCTCCGGCGAGATGAGGATCCGAATCAATCGCCCTCCGAAGACCGGCGTGAGTATGCCCACGCGGAACGGCGCCGTATTGGGCGGCACATTCACCAGCAACGTTCCAACGAACCCGTTCGCCAGGTCAATCGGCAAGCCGATGTGCGTGCTCGAGACGTGTATGTTGCCATCCTTGTCCGCCGTGCGTGTGGTCACCGTGCCGGTAGCGGCTTCCACCGTAAAGTCGACGGGCGTTGCAAAGAACGGCCCGTTCTGTACGTGGTGGTTGCGCACGAGCCGAAACGTGCCCCGCTGACTGTACGTCGTGGTCTCATCATCAAGCGACCCGTCTAAAAAGTGATAGGTCAGGCGCATCGTCACTTCATCGCCTTGAACAGTCTCAGTAAAGTCAACATGCGCGATGATCTCACCGGTTTCGGAACGCGCCACCATAGATGCGTGCCGAGGGAGTTGGATATGTGTGACTGGAATTGGTTCAGCGTGCGCTGAGGTGGCCAACGTTATCGCGAAACAAATGGCGACAAGGAATCTAGATCGCTCCATCCAGTACCTCGTTCAAACGATCAGGCATGCTCACTGACCAATGTGCGTAACGGGCCCACGAAAAGAATGGGCATCTCACATCCATCACCCAAACACAAACGTCCCGACCGCGACTGCTGCCGCGGGTCTGTGAGCATCTGCGTGACCAAGACGATGGAAGCGTTACGCATATCGCGCTCGGGTACGGCGGCGGCGATTCGTTTCAGGTAAGTCATCCTCATTCGCAACAAGTGCTCCCGAGATTGCCAGGGTTAGACGTAGCGCGCATGTCTTGTGGAAGCTGGACCATGAAGAGACGCAATCGAGCGGCAGTCGAGTTTCCAATTTTCGGTGATCTTACAGGCCAACCAATGATCGCATTTTCCAGTTTGGCCAGATGACAAGGAGTTCATAGAACGAGGCAAGGGCTCACCACTCTCTCCTATGCGTCGTCAAACTTCCGCGCCTGTGCTTTGGAGTTCTTACCGCACAGCTATCCGAACAAAGCATTCTGTGGGGTCGGCATGGATAACATCACGCTGAAGCTGCAAATATCAACCCTTAAGGCGATAGTGGCGCTGTGCCACGTGACCGGGGAGTCCCTGCGACAGACGTTTGAGCACGGACATCTCGAATCAAACGAGAGGCGCGCCGTCTTTGCCCGGTGGTGTCAGGTCAGGCAGGACAGCGACATGGCTAAGGCCGTCCTCGAACCGCTCACTCGACTTGAAAATGGACCAGGTCACACCCCGAGCCGCTGGGGCACTCGATTCCAGCCACTTTCTCACACGGACAACTCACGCTCGTAACGATGGGTTGGCTTCAAGATGTATTTCCGCCCGGCTCACACGCGTGCCCCATACAGAGGGCAATCGACTCAATGTGTCGGCGCGTTCTTTGTGCCGGGAAATGAGCTTGTGTGCTTCTCTTTCACCCGATCAGACTCCCAGCGCTGCTCCGGCCAGTTGGCGGGGTTTTTCTGTCATGGTCAAAGGCAGGCTTACGGCAATTCGCGCGCCGCCAGTTTCTCGATTCATGGCTTGAACTGTTCCCCCGTGAGCCCGGGCCACTGCATCGACAAATGCGAGGCCGAGTCCGTGGCCGGCTGAGGTTTTACCTGTCACGCGGCGAGCGAAAAGATGTTCCAGCACGTCCGGCTCGAATCCGCTGCCATCATCCTCAAACAAAAGAAGCGCCATCGTGTCCTCGACATGCAAAGAAACAACCACACTGGATGAAGGGGCCAGGTGCTTCAGCACGTTGTCAAGCAAGTTCGCGATCATGCGGTGAATCAATCCCTCATCGCCGAATACGGTCACGCCATTTTCATTGCGTAACCGAATCCGCACTCCCCTCTCTGTCATTGAGGGTTCGTAAAGATCCATCATTGTCTCGAGCAATTTGCTCAGATCGATCTCGGTTCGCGTAAGGCGAAGTGCGTCGGCGCGGGCCTCGGCAACATCCAGTGACTTGTTAAGGAAGTCAGTAAGTTGGTCGAGTTCCTCGATGGCCGAGACGATCGGATCCGCGCTCTCTTCGTCGTTCATGATTGCCAGCGACATCTCGAGTTTTCCGCGAATCGCTGTCAGCGGGCTCCGCAGGTCATGCGCCAACGCATCGGTAATGGTGTGCAGCTGATGCATCGAGCTTTCAATGCGATCGAGCATGCGATTCAACGTGTGGGCCAATTGGCTGACCTCGTCATTGCGGCGTGTTGCCGGCACCCGCTCGCTCAGATCGGAGTGACCTATCTTCGAAGCTGCCTCAGTGATCTTGCGGACATGGCTTAGCATGCGTCGCGTGGTAAGGAACACGATGCCGAAACCCAGAAGCACGACAAGCAGCCAGAGCAGCGAGAACCGCAGGCGCATTTTCCCCAGGACTCGCAGCTCATCACGCTCAGAAAGTCCAAGATAGATATGGCTGCCATCGCCCATCTGCAGGCAAGCTACTCGAAAGGGGACCGGGAACCCGGATACCCGCACATCCGTTGGCTTATCAGGCAGGAATCTGGTCGCTTTGATCGCCTCAAGATTAGAATGCCCGTCGCCGGCTCCCACCCAAAGCTGAGGGACTCCTTCCGCGTTGGTTTGCAGAAAGAATACGGAATTGTTGGCCTTGTCCTCAGACGGCGATTTGTTTGGCACTTCGCGCGCTGCGAGTTCTGCAATTTCGCCGACGACCCGGCCATAGAGTGCATTACGCGGGGTCCTTCCCGCCACGTCTCCAAGTACTCCAACTTCTCCGGAGAGCCATGCATCACTTCGACGCTGAATGTCGTTGGACACAAATTGGTGGATAAACACGAAGATGATGAGCGTGCCGCATGCAAATGCAATCGTAGCCAGGAAGGAGATGCGCCACGCTGCGCTGCGTAATGGCGGCTTATCGGTCTTTAAGGACATATCCCACTCCTCGCATCGTTTTGATGAGCGGCTGCTGACCGGCGCCATCCACCTTGCCGCGCAGCCTGTAAATATGAACATCCACTACGTTCGTGTCCGGTTGGATGCGCATTCCCCAGACCTGGTCCAGGATCATCGAACGTGTCACTACGCGCCCTGCATTTCTGCACAGGTATTCCAAGAGCACAAACTCCTGTTGCGTCAATTGCAGAATCTGGCCACCGCGTGTGGCTTCCCTGCGCAGCAGGTCCAGTTCAAGATCGAGAACATGCAGGCGCGTCGCTTCGCTTGTCTGAGGGTTATTGCGCTTCAGCAGGTTGCGCAACCTCGCCAGCAGTTCTGCCAGTGCGAACGGCTTGGTCAGGTAGTCATCGCCGCCTTGTTCCAGCCCGCGGACGCGATCGTCTACCGATCGCCTGGCCGAAAGGATCAACACTGGCGCCTTTAGTCCCAGTTCGCGCAGGCTCAAGATCAGGCTGATTCCGTCCCGGTCCGGTAATCCAAGATCGACGACCAGGATGTCGAATTTGCTCTCGACGGCAAGCCGTTCAGCGGTTCTCGCGTCCGGCGCAACTTCCACTTCGTATCCCGCTTCCTGAAGCGAGCGCCGCAGGAAACCTTGTATATCGGTTTCATCTTCCACAAGCAGTAGGCGCATGACAGAATGTTAGTGCATCGATGTCGCACCTTTACAGACACTTGTGATTCGATTCCGTAACTGTGTCCTGTGCCATGCGGCCGAATATGACGATTTCGTCACGAGAGCGTTTTGCTCGCGTCATTTGGCTTGTCCATCGATTCACGGCAACAGGATGAAATCGAAAAGGGCCACTGGTCTGCTATGGCTGACCGGCCGCTCCTTTGGGAGCGTGCGAGGTAAACCGCTTCAGGATAAACTCGCGGACCAGGTTCGCCGCAGCATCTCCGCCCGTGTCCGCAAGGCCATTTAAAAATACCAACGATGCGCCGCGATCAGAGGCCGGGTAGTAGAGATTCGAAAGCGCTCCTGCCGAGAAATTGCCAAGCACGTTCGAATAGTTTGGCCTCCACCGCCCTTCGTCGTCCCTGGCCATCACTGCCGCCGATATCGCATACAGCGCGCGCGACCCGATGCTTCCGTTGCCCTTGTAGAAGTAGCGCGGGTCCTGGTGAAAGATCGCGGGGTAAACAGCTCTACTTAGCAGGTCGGCCGAAACATGCGTTGCCAGGGCGGCGCCGTAGCGCTTTCCATATCCCTCGATTCCGCTTCCATACGCGGGGAACACATTCTCGTATTGCTCTGCGCCCGCGATTGCCGCCACTCCCAGAAACGATACGGGATCGATGACCGACCGGATGCCCAATTGAAGTTTCTGCCGGGCCTCCATCGGTGGCGCGTTCCAATCGTAAGAACTGTAAAAATTGGGAAAGATGCCGACCACGCGCTGCTGGATCGCGATTTGCACCTGTTCTTCAGCCAATTCCTCCTTGTTTCCGCTCACGGTCACGCTTGTGGATCCGCCCGAAACAGCCAAAGCTATTTTGGGAACAATGAAGACCTGGTTCGCTCGCAAGGGAATTGGGGATGAAGTGAAATTGCTCATACCCTGGCCGGACACCGCAATCTTGTAAACCGCAGGCAGCAGACCTGTGAACGCAAACTGACCATCGCCGCCGGACATCACGGTCCGTTTGATGAAACCAGCCGAACCCGACAGGGCCACGTGCGCGCCTTCCACGACGTCTCCGTTTGTGTCGAGCACCGTCCCGGAAATCTCCCCGGTCGCGACCTGTTGTGGGTCATTTGAACCCAACTGACCGGTATCTTGTACCGGCAGGGGCGCATCTGGGAGAGCGTTAAGATTGACTGAAGGGCTGAGAGACTCTTGCGCACCGGCGGATGGATACGCCGGGATGCAGATAACGGAGAGCGCGAAAAGGACAAGCCGACAAAATGTTGAGGTGATGGATTGCAGTGGGCCGAAAGGGTATCGCCTGATGAAGCAGCCACTCGTAGAACAGCGCCGTAACCTCATGCATTATCTGACCCGCAAAGAGATCCAAATGGCAGCCTGCTGCAGCCAAGAATGAATAAATCGTCATTCTCGATCACGCTGAGCGGTTGAAACTTTGAACGCCGACTCAATGCGTTTAGACTGAGGACGAGCGCACTCCAGTTTTTCTGTAACCAGCTCGCAGATTGCGTCCGGAACGTCGATCGGGCTCATCGATCGGTATGATCAATCGCAGAGATTTCCTCATCGATTCAGCGCGTGCCATGGCCGGCGCCTCCCTGCTGGGGAGCTCTTTGGCGTTCACGGCAGGCAATCCCGGCCAAACGCTCTTACATTGCCATCAACTGGACCACATGGACTCCGGGTTCATGATGCTCTTTGATTACGCGTGATCCAGAGGTCGAATGCAGTCATCATTCACTCCCCGCTACATTATCCCTGCCCTCGCCGCTCTGGTGTTGGTCATTTCCGCCTGCCCACCCTTGGTCTCTCAGGATAACTATGAAATTCAGGTCTATTCTTCGGAGACTCAGGCACCCCGCACACTGCTCATCGAACTGCACAGCAACTACACCGTCGAAGGCAGCACTACAACACAATTTGGAATGCTGCCGACGCAAGGGCAGGAGCATGAGACGGTCGAGTTCACGCAGGGTATCAACAACTGGGCGGAGGTGGGCTTTTACGTCTTCACCGAGGAACACAATGGCACCGGCGTGCAGTGGGTTGGCGACCATATTCGCCCTCGTGTGCGCGTCCCGCCGAGTTGGCATTGGCCGGTTGGCGTCAGCTTGTCCAACGAGATCGGTTACGCGCGCGCGGCTTATGCGAATCCAACCTGGGTCTGGCAGATCATGCCCATCGCCGATAAAACCATTGGCAAATGGTACGGGTCAGTCAACACAACAATGAACTGGGGCATCCACCCCACTTCGTTGCCGCCTGGAACACCGCAGTCCGTGGTGAGCTACTATTACCGCGATGTCTCGCCGCATGGGGTGACCTTCGGCCCCGCGGCGACAATCACTTATCAGCCGAAACCCAAATTCAACTTCGGCATTGAATACTACGGCTATTGGGGTGAGTTTGGGCACTTCGTGAATCTGCACAATCAGCAACATCAGGTTTTTCCCGTCATCAATCTCTTCGTTTCGCCGAAGTGGGAAATCAACTTCGGCGCAGGATGGGGAGCGACCGCCTCAACCGATCATCTCATCGTCAAAGTCGTGCTCGGCCGCTACTTCAATTGGGGTAAGCAGAAAAACGCGATCGGCCCCACCGTGCAGTAAGCCAGTCGGCGCGACGATATGCACCTGAAGACCACGAGTCCGCGCATATTTTCCGGCTGCAGAGTTCGAGTTCCGGAGCCCGTGTAATTCTTTTGTCGGGAACCTTGCGGATGAACCGCAACCGCGACAAGTGGAGGGCGAGGGGAGTCGTATCGTACGGGAGAGCTTTGCGGTTGGGTCAACGGCAACCATTCGTTGTGTTTCAGTAAGCACTATCGAGGGAGCGTGGGAGACTTCCGAGGGGCGGCAGATTGGGAATGTTTCGACGCGGCGTTCGATCACTCTGACGTAGTCTTTGTGCCTGGATTGTGACTGGGAATCTCGCTTTTGGCGATTCTGGAATCAGAACCTTGGGTGTTTCGAACCGCGACTAACGTTCGCCCCCCTCCCGGCACCATACGCAACAATTGACACCACGAATTGCGCGCGATGGCATTCCTTTGCCCATGGCGATTATTGCGACCGATCGAAGCAAGATCTGTAGCGTTTTTCGCGCGCCTCCTTTCAATGGCCGGAGGATCCTCGTGCAAACCACACAGGACAATTTGTGAGGTGGACGCACTGGCTCGCGTCTCAGGCGCCAAGTCAAACCTTGAATTGGAGAAATGATCGATATCATATAGCGGTACGAAGAACCACTATACGTGACTACTGTCACGGATCGAAAAATTGTACTGGCCGTAGAGTCAGTATTTGGATATCGATAATAAATTATCGGAATGCGACGCTACCCAGCGTGGGCCAATAGGCATTCCTCAGCCGAGCCTCAATCGGCTGCCTCAATACCACCACTATTTAAGTGAGCTTAAAACCAAGGGAATCAGCAGCGTATCCTGCAGCGCGATCGGACTGGATCTGAACCTCGTGCCCGTGCAGGTCCGCAAGGATTTGCAATACACCGGCATCGTGGGCAAGCCGAAGACAGGCTACATCGTACTGGAACTGATTGCTGCAATCGAAACGTTCCTCGGCTGGAACAACGTACATGACGCTTTCCTGGCCGGCGCCGGCAACCTGGGTACGGCCCTCCTGGGACACGAGCGCTTTTCGAACTTCGGCTTGCGGATTGTAGCGGCGTTCGATACCGATCCGGACAAGATCGGCCAATGGGTCCACGGGAAGATGGTTCTTCCTCTGGATAAGCTGGCTGATCTGGCGAAAAGGATGAGCATTCATCTGGGCATCCTGACGGTTCCCGGCGAATGCGCCCAGTCGATCGCAGACCAGATGATTGAAGGCGGAATTCAGGCCATTTGGAACTTTGCGCCGTTGCGGCTCAAGGTTCCTCCGAACATCATCGTTCACAACGAAGATCTCTACTCGTCGCTGGCTTCGCTTTCGTGGGAGCTTGCGCGGCGTTTTCAAGTTCCAATCCAACAAGAAGTCGGAGGGTTGCGCTGATGGCTGCTGCACCCATTGCGATGGATCGCGCAGAAAAGTTTCGAAGGGTATGCAAGATTCTTGACCAGCATGGTTACCGGCCGGCGGGACTGATCCCGATATTGCAGGCGATTCAGCACGAGTATCAATACCTGCCTGAGGAAATTCTCAACTTCGTAGCAACATCTCTTGACGTGCCCCCGGCCCGGGTATTTGGAGTGGCCACGTTTTACGCTCATTTCGCCCTCGAGCCGAAGGGAAAACATGTGATCAGGATCTGCGACGGGACAGCCTGCCACGTGAAGCAATCATTGCCGATTCTGAGCGCCATCCACGAAAAGCTCGGGACGAGCGAGAAACAAAAGACCTCAAGTGACGCGCTCTTCACGGTGGAGACTGTGGCGTGTCTGGGAGCCTGCGGCTTGGCGCCCGTCGTGGTTATCGACGAGCAGGTCTATGGCGCAATGACGCCGGAGCGGGCAGCAGCTCTGGTGGACGAGATCAAGATGCGAGAGATCGCCGTCGTTTCGCAGGCAGCCGCGGCTTCGGTAAATGGAGAATCTCATGTCCGCTAGCGATGGTCTGGTAGTTCTGAACGCGACTTCAAATGCGTACGAGGGATATACGGCGGTGCGGCGCGTGATCCTGTGTGCGGGGACCGGGTGCATGGCAAACGGCGCCATGAAGGTCTTTCAGCGCTTCCGCAAGGAAATGGATCGGGCCGGGCTGAATGTTGTTCTAGAGCTTCGCCCGGAGGCGGGCGACCGGGACGTGCGGCTGTCGAAGAGCGGCTGCCAGGGCTTTTGCCAGATGGGGCCGCTGGTCACGGTTATTCCCGACGGGATTCTCTATACCAAGGTGAAGCCTGAAGACGTGCCCGAAATCGTGGACCAGACGCTGATGGGCGGTGAGGTTGTTAACCGGCTGCTCTACAAGGATCCTGCGACGCGCAAGATCTGCCGAGGCCTCGACGACAATCCCTTCTACGCCAGGCAGGACAGGCGCGTATTGCGTGAATGCGGTTTCCTCGATCCCGAAGACATTCACGAGTTCCTTCTGCGTGGGGGCTACTCGGCCGCGAAAAAGGCCTTTCTGGAAATGTCTCCAGAGGAAATATGCAAGAAGATCAGCGAGTCCGGATTGCGGGGACGTGGCGGCGGCGGGTTCCCGACTGGACGCAAATGGGAAGCAGCTCGTGCGCAGAAGTCGGCGAAAAAGTATGTCATCTGCAACGGAGACGAAGGCGATCCGGGCGCATTTATGAATCGCTCGGTGATGGAAGGCAATCCGCACAGCGTGATTGAGGGTCTGATGATCGCGGCCCGCGCTATCGGAGCCGATCAGACGCTGGTGTATGTGCGCGCCGAGTACCCGCTGGCGGTGGAGCGCATGAAAAGCGCGGTTGCCGATGCTGAGCGCGAAGGAATTTTGGGTAACAACGTGTTTGGCACCGGCCTTTCAATGAAATGCGACGTGATGGAAGGCGCCGGAGCATTTGTGTGCGGCGAAGAAACCGCCATGATTGCCTCAATTGAAGGCCGGCGCGGGATGCCCACGCCAAAGCCGCCATTTCCTGCGCAGAGCGGGCTCTGGGGCAAGCCGACCATCATCAACAATGTTGAAACGCTGGCGCATGTTTCGCGCATCATCAACGAAGGCCCCGAGGCCTTCCGCAGCATCGGCACGCCGGACTCACCAGGAACCAAGTCCTTTGCGCTGACCGGGCACGTGGCCAACACCGGGCTCGTCGAAGTGCCTTTCGGAACCAAGCTCCGCGAGATCGTGCTCGAGATCAGCGGCGGCGTTACCGACGACAGCGGGAAGCCGATGAAGAACGGCTTCAAGGCTGTTCAAATCGGGGGCCCCTCGGGCGGATGTCTCACCGAAGAGCACCTGGACCTGCCGCTTTCTTACGACTCGCTCCGCGCGGTAGGTGCGATGGTTGGCTCCGGCGGACTGGTGGTGATGAACCAGCACACCTGCATGGTAAGCATCGCGCGCTTCTTCATGGAGTTTACGCAGCGCGAGTCGTGCGGCAAATGCGTTCTGTGCCGCGAAGGCACCAAGCAACTGCTGGCGCTGCTCGACGACGTGATTGAAGGGCGGGCTGACGCGGGGACGCTCGGTTTGCTCGAAAAGCTTAGCCGCGCGGTGCAGGTGGGTTCGTTGTGCGGCCTGGGCAAGACGGCGCCGAATCCGGTGCTCTCTACGATGCGCTACTTCCGCAAGGAATACGAGGAGCACATCTTCGAAAAGCGCTGCCGCACGGGACGCTGCAAGGCGCTGCTGAAGCCGGAGATTAACGCCGAACGATGCAAGGGGTGCGGGCTGTGCATCAAATCGTGCCCTACCGGGGCGATTACCGGCGAAAAGAAGAAGCCTCATCACATTGACCCGGAACTTTGCATCAAGTGCGGGGCATGCGCCAAGGCCTGCAAGCTGCAGGCCGTAGAGGGGGTCTAGCCAGTGAAAGAGCTTACGCAGCCGACCTTAACGATCGACAGCAAAACAGTGCTGATTGAAGGCGAACGCAACTTGCTGGAGCTGGTGCGAAAGGCGGAGATCGATCTGCCGACGTTCTGCTACCACTCGGAGCTGAGCGTTTATGGCGCCTGCCGGCTCTGCCTTGTTCAGGTGGAGGGACGCGGCATCGTGGCCGCTTGTTCGACGCCGCCGGAGCCGGGTCTGAAGATTCTAACGACGACTGCGGAGATTCGCGAGATTCGCCGCATTTCAGTGGAACTGCTGTTGGCCAATCATGACCAGCAGTGTCCGACATGCGCGCGGAGCACTAACTGCCAGTTACAGAGCCTGGCGCAGCGGCTTGGCATTCGCAAGGTGCGTTTCAAGCCCGTGCATGCGCCGTTGCCCATCGATGAGTCGTCGCCGTCGCTGGTGCGCGACCCCAATAAGTGCGTTCTCTGTGGCGATTGTGTTCGGATGTGCTCTGAAATCCAGGGCATCGGCGCCATCGATTTTGCCCACCGTGGCCACGATGTGAGCGTGACACCGGCATTCGGTAAGCAGTTGGCCGATGTGGAATGCGTGAATTGCGGCCAGTGCGCCAGCGTATGCCCGACCGGCGCCCTTACACCCAAGCCGGAGGTCGACGAGGTTTGGTCGTTGCTGGCCGATCCTGAGCAGACAGTTGTTGCGCAGATTGCACCAGCGGTGCGCGTCGGGTTGGGTGAATGCTTCGGGCTCAAGCCGGGCGAAATTACCACCGGACAGATCGTCGCCGCGCTTCGGCGACTTGGCTTCAACCAGGTTTACGACACGTCGTTCGCGGCGGACCTCACGGTAATTGAAGAAGGCACGGAGTTCCTAAAGCGCAAGCGGGAGGGTGGCAAGCTGCCGATGTTTACATCGTGCTGCCCGGGCTGGGTGAAGTACGCCGAGCAGTATTTCCCCGAGTTGCTGCCACATCTTTCAACGTGCCGCTCACCGCAGGGGATGTTCGGGTCGCTGGTCAAAGCGATGGCGCCGGAACAAATGAAGATCGATCGCAAGAATGTGAAGGTCGTGGCGATCATGCCGTGTACGGCGAAGAAATTTGAGGCGAAGCGGCCCGAGCTGGGAGTGGACGGCGATCCGGACGTGGACCATGTATTGACCACGCAAGAGCTGGCGCACATGATCCAGTCGGCCGGCCTGAACTTCAACACATTGGAAACAGAATCCTTCGATATGCCGTTTGGCTTCTATACCGGAGCCGGCGTGATTTTTGGCAACTCCGGCGGCGTCATGGAGGCGGTGCTGCGTTATGCCGGTGAGAAATTGAAGGGCGCCAAGCTCGATCGCATCGACTTCCAGGAAGTCCGTGGTGAATCGGGTTTGCGCGAAGCCAGCATCACGGTCGATGAAACGGAATTGAAGCTCGCCATAGTCCACGGACTCAGAAACGCGCGCGTGGTTGCAGAGCAGGTGCGGGCCGGCAAATGCAATTACGACTTGATTGAGGTGATGGCGTGCCCGGGAGGATGTGTGGGCGGCGCCGGCCAGCCGGTCAGCACAACCCGCAACGCACGCGCCCTGAGGACCAAGGGGCTTTACGAAGCCGACAAGATGCTGCAACTGCATAAATCGCAGGACAACGTTGTGGTTACCGATTGTTACGCAAAGTTCCTGGGAGATATCGGCGGCGAAAAGGCGCATCACTTATTGCATACGACCTACCGCAGCCGGCATCGTATTTTGGACGAGGTTCTGCCTCTCATGCAGGCGCACGGGAGCCGAAAAACCAAGGTGAGCGTGTGCCTGGGAACGAATTGTTTTCTGAAGGGTTCGCAGGAAGTGCTCAACACCCTGCTCTACCACGTGCAGGCAACAGGCCTGGACAACCAGATCGATGTTCGAGCGGCTTTCTGCATGGAGGAGTGCGAGTGCGGCCCCAACGCAATCGTAGACGGCCAGCACGTTCATGACTGCGTTGCCGCCAACGTGATCGAAATTCTGGAAAGCCGTATCGAAAGCGACGACAAGCGCGACCATTAGAAGCGCGCTTGAACCTGCACCCAGGGGAGGACATGATGATTTTGGCGGAACGCGCGGACTTTATCCAACCGGAAGAGATCGAGGCACTACTGACAGGACGACGGCAGCCAGCTCGCAGCAAAGTTCGCGAGTTGCTGGCCAAGGCGCGAGAGATGCACGGCTTATCAATGGAGGAAGTCGCGAGCCTGACGCTCGTCGAAGACCCCGAGTTGTTGGCCGAACTCTTCACGACGGCCAAGAGCATCAAGGAGGAGATCTACGGATCGCGGCTGGTATTCTTCGCGCCGCTCTACATCTCGAACCGCTGCGCAAACGAGTGCACGTATTGTGCATTCCGCGCCACCAACTCCGAGCTCAAGCGCCGTACCCTGACGCAGGAAGAAATTGCCGAAGAGACACGCATTCTCGTCCGGCAGGGCCACAAGCGCGTCCTCCTCGTTGCCGGCGAAGCGTTGCCGCCGCGAGGCTTCGAGTACATCACAGATTCCATTGCGACCATTTACGCAACGCGAGTGGGGCCGGGCGAGATTCGGCGCGTGAACGTCAACCTGGCGCCGCAGAATGTGGAGCGCTTCAAGCGGCTGAAGGAAGCAGGGATAGGAACCTTTCAGCTCTTCCAGGAGACGTATCACCGGCCGACGTATGCTTCGGTCCACCTGAAAGGGAAAAAGCGGGACTACGACTGGCGCGCCACGGCCTTCGATCGAGCGATGGAAGCCGGGATCGATGACGTGGGAATGGGGCTTCTATTCGGGCTCTACGATTGGCGCTTTGAGGTGCTTTCGATGATGCAGCACATCCGGCATCTGGAAGAGACCTTCGGCGTCGGTCCGCACACGCTCAGTTTTCCTCGCATCGAGCCGGCGGTGGGTTCAACCCTCGCATCGGCTCCTCCTCATGTTGTCGGCGATGCGGACTTTATCAAGCTGATTGCGATTATGCGTCTTGCAGTTCCGTATACCGGCATGATTATGTCGACACGCGAGGCCGCGGACGTGCGGCGGCAGACTTTTGCCGTGGGCATTTCCCAGATCTCCGCGGGTAGCCGCACCGATCCCGGAGGATACAAGGATGGCGAAGGCGACCCGAACGGCAGCCAATTCCAGTTGGGTGATCACCGCTCTGTGGAGGACGTGGTGCGGGATGTTGTTTCGCTCGGCTTTACACCATCGTTCTGCACGGCGTGCTACCGGCTCGGGCGCACCGGGCAGGACTTTATGGACCTCGCCAAGCCCGGCGAGATCAAGTACCACTGCCATCCGAATGCGCTCTCCACATTTCTCGAGTATCTGTGCGATTACGCCGGGCCGGTAGCGAAGTCGGCGGGCGAAAAGCTGATTTCGATTGAGCTCCAGCATATGGACGGTCAACAAACGGCTTGCACATTACCAATGCTCAACCAGGTGCGGCGCGGCGAACGCGACGTCTTTGTTTAGCCAGAAGGGGAGGAAAGAATGCTACGCGCAACAGCGAAGGGGTTCCGGCTGCATATTGGATTCTTTGGCCGCAGAAATGTCGGCAAATCGAGTTTGCTGAACGCCATCACGCGGCAAACGGTGTCGATTGTCTCCGATGTTCCCGGCACGACGACCGATCCGGTGGAAAAGCCGATGGAGCTCGAACCGATCGGCCCCGTGCTCTTTTTGGATACCGCGGGCGTTGACGACGTGGGCGCGCTGGGCACGCAGCGGATCGAGAAGACGCGCCAGGTCATCGCACGCTCGGACATTGGGGTGCTGGTGACGGAAGCCGGTGTGTGGGGGGAGTTCGAAGAAAAGCTGCTGGCCGAGTTGCGCTCGCGCAGCATTCCCGTTCTACTGGCCGTGAACAAGGTGGACCTGTGCAAACCCGCTCCAGAGCAGCTCGCGCGGTTTGAGCGCGAGAAGCTGATGTGGGCGCTGCTTGCCGCCACGAATGGCCAAGGCGTGGACGCGTTCCGCGAGCTGCTTTGGCGGGTCGCGCCGGCAGAAGCAGCGGAGCCGCCGGCGATTGTGCGCGACCTTGTGCCCTCTGGCGAAACGGCCGTGTTCGTCATGCCGATCGATAAAGAGGCCCCCAAGGGGCGTATCAAGAATCTCCAGGTGCAGGCCATCCGCGATCTCCTCGATGGCGAATCGTCGTGCATCGTAGTGAAGGATGCAGGATTCGCAAAGGCCCTCGGCAACATGAAGTCGCCTCCAAGTCTCGTGGTGACCGACGCGCAGGTCTTCGACAAAGTGGCTAGGCTCACCCCGGCAGCTGTGCCAATAACCGCGTTTTCCATTCTGCTTTCGCGATTGAAGGGAGACCTGGCGGCTCAAACAAGAGCGGTTCTCACCGTGGACGATCTGCGCCCCGGAGACAAACTTCTGATCGCGGAGTCATGCACGCACCACCCCATCGAAGAGGATATCGGGCGGGTGAAGATTCCGCGCTGGCTTGAGCGGTATGTGGGCGGAGCGCTCGACTTCACGCACGTAAAAGGGCGCGATTTCCCGCAGGATCTATCGCCCTACAAGTTAGTGATTCACTGCGGCGCGTGTATGTGGAACCGTCAAGAGATGATGAGCCGGATTCGCGAGTGCCAACGCCAGGGCGTGCCGATTACAAACTACGGTCTGGTGATTGCGATGGCGCAAGGAATTCTCGAGCGGGCGCTTGAGCCGTTTCCCGATGCCCTGGCGGCATACCGCGAAGCGCGGGCAGAAAAAGTGGCGTGGGCCGCGACTCAGCGCGCGCCGCAATTAGCGGAGGCCGAAGTTGCACGGGTGAACTGAACTTGACGCCACTGCACCAATCCGAGATTCTCGCGTGGCTTAAGGGGGAACGGCCTGGCGCTCTGCGTGAGCTCTACGCCCGGGCCGACGCAGTGCGCAGGGCAAATGTGGGCGATGGGGTGCACCTGCGCGGGCTCATCGAAATATCGAGCCACTGCGAGCGGCAATGCATGTACTGCGGTCTGCGCAAGGCGAATCTCAATCTTGAACGCTACCGCATGACGCGCGCGGAGATCGAACAGTGCGCTCGCATGGCCGTCCAGCTCGGCTACGGAACCGTAGTCATCCAGGCTGGCGAAGACGACGCGCTGACCGCGAATTGGATCGCGGAAATCGTCGCTTGGATCAAGCGAACGACACCGCTGGCGGTGACGCTCAGCCTGGGCGAACGCAGTAAAGACGATTTGAGACTGTGGCGCGAAGCCGGGGCTGACCGGTATCTGCTGCGCTTCGAAACATCGGATCCGTATTTGTACCGCACCATTCATCCTCGGCGATTTCCGGATCGCCCGGATCGTCTCATGTTGCTCAAGGAGCTCAAAGGGCTGGGCTATGAAGCTGGCGGTGGCGTGATGGTCGGCATTCCCGGCCAGTCGTATGCGAGCCTGGCGGATGACCTGCTGGCGTTTCGCGATTTCGATCTGGACATGATCGGCATTGGGCCCTACATTGCGCATCCGGCCACGCCGCTGGGATCCGGCCAGCTCAATCCACCGATCGTTCCTGCAGACCAGGCTCCGGGCAACGAACAAATGGTCTACAAAATGATTGCACTCACGCGCATTCTTTGCCCAAAGGCAAACATTCCCAGCACCACCGCGTTGGCCACCATCAACCGCGCGCACGGACGTATGCAGGGGCTGCAGGTTGGCGCCAACGTCGTGATGCCGAATCTGACGCCGGTGAAGTACCGCCCGCTCTACCAGATTTATCCGGCCAAAGCGTGCATTGAAGAGAGCGCAGAGGACTGCAGCGAATGTTTGCGCGGCCAGATTCGCTCGCTCAATCGCTTTCCCGGCCGCGGTACCGGTAAAAGAGGCGAACTCGAAGTCAATGCGGGAGTGTTTGCGAAACCTGCTTCGCAGCTTGTTCAGCTTGAGGCGCAAAGTTATGGCGGATGACAACAACACTACCGAAGTTGTCGTGTGTCTGGGGAGCTCGTGCTTTGCGCGAGGAAACTCCCATAACCTCGCCGTGGTTGAAGAATACCTGCTGAATCACGGGATGCAGAATTCCGTTCACGTTACGGGATGTCTCTGCCAGGACGAATGCAAGAGCGGGCCCAACCTGACTGTGCGTGGCGAACACCTGCACGAGGTAAATCCTGCCCGGCTGCGCGAAATCCTCTTGGCGCTGGGCGCGGGGGCTCGCTGATCCATGACGCAACTCCAGGCCATCTACACCGTGCGCCGCGAATGCCAGGACTGCCACAAGTGCATTCGCGAGTGTCCGGTGAAAGCGATCCGTGTGCAGGATGGTTATGCGCGCGTCGTTTCTGAAATGTGCGTGCTCTGCGGCAACTGCATTGTCGCCTGCCCAAGCAACGCCAAACAGGTTCGCAATGATCTGCCTCGAGTGAAAGAGCTGTTTGCCGGCGGGCGAAAGGTGATCGCCTCGCTGGCGCCGTCCTTTGTGGCGCAGTTTCCAGGTGTGCGAGCCGGGCAGTTGATTCGAGCGCTCAAGCAGCTGGGATTCTTCGCCGTCTCTGAGACTGCGCTCGGCGCGCAGCATGTTTCGGCCAGTGTACTTGAACTGATGCGCGCCGAGCCCGGACATGTCTGGATCTCCTCAGCCTGCCCGGTAGTCGTGGACTTTGTTGCCAAGTATCATCCTGAGTGCCAACCGAATGTTTCCGCACTTCTCTCTCCGCTGCTCACGCATTGCAAGATGCTGCGCGCGCACTACAGCGACCCAATCGCGATCGCATTTATTGGACCGTGCATTGCCAAGAAGAAGGAAGCCGAAGAGCATCCTGAGCTTCTTGACGTGGTTCTCACCTTCGAGGATCTGGAGAACTGGCTCGACGAAGAGAACATCAATCTGTCCACGTTGACGGATTCCGAAGACGACCGCTTCGCTCTTGAAGAAGCGCGCGAAGGAGCCCTCTTTCCCATCGAGGGAGGCATGACGCCGGGAATTACGCGCGATGGGACTGTGAAAACGTCGCAGGTCATGTCGTTCTCAGGGATTGCCAATGTGGAACAAGCGCTGAAAGGAATTGCCGAGTGGAGGCCGGAGCACAGCATCTTCCTCGAACTTACCGCGTGCGCCGGAGCCTGCGTAAACGGCCCCAAAGCCGCGCGCAATCTCTCGATCGCGAAGCGCAGGTTTGAGGTTTTGCAATACGCCAAACCGGCCGATGGCGCTCCGCGCGCCGCGAGCCTGGCCCAGACCCTCCCCTATGCCGCGACTCCGGTTCCGCGCGAGGAGTTGAGCGATTTTGAAATCAGCGAGGCTCTGCGCACCGTAGGCAAGTACTCCGTCGAGGACGAGTTGAATTGCGGCGGGTGCGGCTACGACTCGTGCCGCGACTTTGCGCGCGCTCTCATTGCCCACAACGCGGAGCGCATGATGTGCGCTACCTACACGCGCAAGCTGGCGCAAAAGAAGGCCAATGCGCTGCTCAGAAAGATGCCGTCGGCCGTGGTGATTGTTGACGAGCAGCTGAAGATCATCGAATGCAATGCGAATTTTCTGCGCCTCTTTTCAGAGGATGTGGAACAGGAAAAGGATCTTGAGAACACCGCGCTCGACGCCGTAATTCCATTTTCAAGCTTGTTCCAACGGGTGCTGGAGTCGGGTGAAGATATCGTGAATCACGATATTCGCTACCAGCGCAGCATTTTGAATGCGAGCATCTTCAGTATTGAGCCGCACCTTGTGCTGTGCGGTACCTTCCAGGACATCACCGAGCCGATCTTCCAGAAAGAACAGATTATTGGACGCGCCCGTGAAGTTATCCAGAAGAACTTGAAGACGGTGCAGCAGATTGCCTACCTCCTTGGCGAAAATGCGGCCGATTCCGAAATCATTTTGAACTCCATCGTGCGCTCGTTCAGCCCCGAAGACCTGGATGAAAGCAGTGTCGAGAAGCCGAAATGAATGCCCAGGAAGAGAACTTCATCGAAGTCGATTATTGCCAGCACGCAAAGCACGGCCAGCTGATTTCGGGCGATGTGTTCCTCACTGAAAAGGTGAAGGAGGGCGACCGTATCGTTTCAGTGCTCACTGATGGCTTAGGAAGTGGCGTGAAAGCCAGCGTCCTTGCCACGATGACCGCGACCATGGCTCTCAAGTTCGCCGTCAGTCCGATGGACATTCGCCGGTCGGCGGAGATCATCATGGACACGCTTCCCATCTGCAGCGTCCGCAAGATCAGCTATTCCACGTTCACGGTCGTCGACATGGCCCGGAGAGGCCAGACTCGAATCATCGAACACGGTAACCCGTCGTTCTTACTCATCCGGCCCGAAGGCGAGGCGCGTGTTGAGAAAACTGAAGTACGGCCGGAACGATGGCGGGATCGAGTCATCAGTTACACCAGCTTCGGCGTGCAGCGCGAGGATCGTATTGTGTTCTTCTCCGATGGCATCTCGCAGGCGGGAATGGGCGAGTTTCGCACGCCCATCGGTTGGGGGCTGCCGGCGGTCGAGACATACATTCGCGAGCAGATCGATCGGCATCC
Organism: uncultured Acidobacteriaceae bacterium; assembly: GCA_963762905.1. Classification (GTDB taxonomy): domain Bacteria; phylum Acidobacteriota; class Terriglobia; order Terriglobales; family Acidobacteriaceae; genus Telmatobacter. Next base: position 32,626 of record CAVXMJ010000011.1, read on the forward strand.
GCATATTTCAGCGCGCGAGTTGTCGCGCGCGCTCGTGGCACGGGCTGTAGAAGTTGACGGCCTCACTGCCAAGGACGACATCACCTGTGGCGTCGTGTACGTGCGCAGTCCGCGCCAACTTCTCGTCATGACGGGCGCGCCCTTCAATCGGGTTCACGATCAGGACCTGGCGAAAATGGCGGAGCGGACACCTGGACGAAAAGTGATTTGCGGCGGGACCACGGCAAATATTATTTCCCGGCAGCTCAACCGCTCCATTGAGATTGACCTGCGCCAGGGCCGCGATTCCCGCGTTCCGCCCACGGCCAGGATGCAGGGATTCGATCTTGTCACTGAAGGAATCCTGACGCTCGGTGAGGTGGTGAGGATCCTCGAAGAAGGCCTTGCGCCGGAAGAATTGAGAGCCAACGCTGCCGTGCGCCTTACTCGCATGTTCCTTGACAGCGATGTGGTGAGATTTGCCGTCGGCACCCGGATCAACGAGGCACATCAGGATCCAAATATCCCCGTCGATCTCGACTTGCGACGCAATATCGTAAAACGAATTGCGCGAATCCTCGAAGACAAACACATGAAGCGGGTCATCGTGCAGTACATCTGAATGCCGCATCTCAAAAGTTCCACTCGACAAGTAGAGCGAAACCTGCTCCGGAGCAAGACCATCATTGTTCTGGCTCGGACCGTAAAGCGAAACTCCATTCGGAATCGAAACCTGAACATTCAGCGTAACGAGTTCGCCAGCCTGATAAGGACCGGGATTGGCCTGGATTGTGCCTGGGAATCTCGCTTCTGGCTATTGGAGCGATTCTGGAATCAGTAAATTGCGTGTTTCGAACAGCAGCTAAGGTTCGCCCCCCTTCCCGGCGCCAGACCTAAGCTTCCTCAGGGTCAGCAATTTACAAAATGGCAGAATCGTTTGCGCACAAATGCAAACCCGACGACACGGGGCATCGCGAGAATCTGAATCGCGCAGGCCGTTTGACTGATGCCGGAGCAGACACCGGTCGAGATGTAAAGCAAAATCCCCAGGGCCGGATCTTGAGGGATGCGAGGACGCTGGAACGGCTTCTCCCGGTTGGCCTGCGCCGCTTAGCCGGCGATACGAAAATGGTGACGGAGTTCTCCGGCTTCCCGGCGGACGACGGGCCGGGCCGCTCTTGCTGCATGTTTTTCACTGCAATTCAGGCGGACCCGACTCCCGGCAAAATACGCAGTGCACAAAGAAAGAGCGGTGCGTGCCGGCAAGCGTCAGAAGCTGTTCACCGCATTGAAGAAATCCTGTTGATCCATGTATCCGATGCCGCACCAGTAAACCGGCCAGTTGGTGCTGTTGATGGGATTGGGGGCATTGCCTGAAAAGAACGCCCCCTGGTATCGCGCCTTTACCGCGTTCGATGCGAGCAGCGCGGGAAATAGTTCCGGAAGCGAGGCAGTCAGAGGACCTTCGAGCTCATAGGCTTCAGAGAACGTGTAATAGTCGGTGAACGCGACCGGTGTCGCCGAGAGGTTACAGTACACAGCGGAATAGTCGAGTGGGGCAAGGCTTACGCCGTCTAGCGCGAAGATCTTGTAGGCGGGGTTATTGCCAAAGAACGCGCTGATGCCCGCAGTAATCGTCAGCGGACTGCCCGGCGACATCAGGCGAAATTCGTCCATGTGCGTATGACCGGCAAGAGACATCGCAATCACGCCGGGGTACTTTTCAATGATGCCCATAAACTGCGCCTGATTTGTCTCCGCCCACATCATCGTGGCGGCAGCGATTTGACCGTTCGGGTCATTGGATGCGCCGCCGGTGGTGCTCTCCACCGCGCCCGGAGGCGCATGCATCAGCAGCCAAACCTTCTTGCCGGCCCACATGGCTTTCTCAAGTTGCGCATCAAACCACGTGAACTGATCCTGAATCATGGTTGGTTCTGGAGCAGGAACACCCGGGGAAAGGGCGAACGTGTTCAGCGCGACGATCATCAGATTCAGTCCCACGGGCTCGACCGCATAATAACCGCCCTTGGTTATGCTGGCGATCACATCCTGCTCGTTTCCCGTGCCATTCAATGCGAGGGTATATAACTGCTGCGCGTTGCTGAGAAGAAACGTGCTGTCCGGCCCATACCCGGTATAGGAATCGCAGTTGCCCAGCGCAAAGTAGACGGGCGTGTTGTCCACGGCGCTTCTGATCTGCTGGAGAACGAATCTGAGGGTCTTGTCAACAAACGCGGCCGCTTCCTGGGGTGTTGCGTTCACCGAATAATACGGGTAGAGCTGGTCGATGCCGTGGCCGAGAAAGTCACCCGTGAACAGGACTGCCGGACTGGCTCCCAGGTTCTGCTTGATGCTTTTGAGCGCCAGGTTCAGCAACGCATAGTTGGTGTCGGTGCCGGCCGGCGCAGGAGCGAGATTGGTCTCATTCAGCGCGCCCAGGAAAATTGCCGGCCAATCGGTTGTATCCGCCACAATAAGTTGCGCCATCAGCGCCGTATTGGCTGCAACTGTTGCAGGATTCGGATAGGTGCCATTGGGCAGAAGCGGATCGATAAACGGCTGGAAATGCACATCGGAGAAGACGGGCACCGAGAAGGTATTGGAGCCCGCAATGTTGGTGACTCCACCGCATCCGCCAAGGAGGCCGGCGCCTGCCAGGCCTGCTACTTCAAGAAATGTACGGCGTGATAGTTGTGGCATTCGAATTTCTCCTTTTCCTTGAAGACTGCTTTTAGGCCGCGTCTTCGTGACACGGTCAGAACTGCGGCGCCGTTGCCGGCAAGGCCTCTGAGTCGATCCCTTCGCAACGGTTGTTATTGACGGTCAGGTTTCCACTCCCGTCAATGGTTACTGTCCAGATGGAGTCGTAATCATAGGCGTCCCAGGCAAGAGGCGGGGCGCTCGTGACACTGCTGTAGTTGGTAAGCAGCGCGCTCAGGATCTGGGGGATGTTAGTGTGTTCCCACGCCACAAGGATGGTCTGATTGGTGAATTGGCCGCCTTGAAAGAAATAGGCGCTTGCTTCCTGGGGTCCGTTCTTGTCGGTCAGCAGGAAGCTCGCCACCAGTGAATACGGAAGGTTTTTTGCGATGGCATACGGTTCAGCAGTCAAGGCGAGCGTGTTATGCGAAAAGGAAGTTGGCCCTGCTGCAGTGAGTCCCGCGTCGGGAGTTACCTGGGCCGGATCGAGCGAATATACGTGGGTAGGCTGGGGCTTTCCTTGAAGCGCCCTGGAGATTGCGTTTCCAAGATCGAGGGCACGCCATTGGCCCGCTGCGACAAAGTTCCCATTCGAGAAGACGATAGAAGGGTGCGCATTGGCATGACGGATGAAGTACAGAGTTTCATTGATGTTGATGTTCGCGGGGGGCCCGGTGGCGTTCAAGGCGAAGGTTGAGTACTGGCAAGGCGCGGGGGCTACCGGTCCCGGGTCGAGCGCCGGGTAAGTGTTCGGCGGTTTCAGATTGCTGTTATAGGTGGTCAAGCTGGCGTTTCCCGAGGGTGTAATTGAGACGGTATAGATGGTATTGGGTCCCTGATATGCCGAGGGAAGCGAGAGGCTGGACTGTTCGAGTGCATTGAGGCTGGTGAGCAGGTTTTGAGTTGTCTCCCACGGCGCCGAGAAAACGTAGTATCCAGGTGTCCTGGCGCTCACAATACCGGCAAGTAATGTGTCGTTGTCACTGCCGGCATCGTTGAAGTCAATGCCCTGGCAGGCGGGGCACGGATAAGAAGAAGCTGGTGCGACTACGCCTCCAGGCTCCGAACCCGGCACGTAAGACGAGTTGATCGGAAAACTGTTGCCAGTGGTCGACGCCATCTCCGGATAAGGACTCATCATCGTGAATTGATTCATGAGAGCAAACTGCTGCACCTCCTCAAGCGCGGACATATCGGGATATCCGCTTGAGGTTTGTAGATGGGTCATTGGCTCGAGCGCATAGATGCCGGTTACGTTCTTGTTTCCGAGGACGGTTTTCTGCAGATATGGCGCCATCAAAAGCGTCCTTTGCAAGCCCTGGGCGGTGAGATTTGCCGTATCCGCATTCACGTCTCCGCTCGCCTGATATTGCAAATCGGGACTGACGACGAAGATCAGGTTGACATTTGTAGCGGAAAGCGGCGCTGGATTGCTCTCCGGCAGATTGCCTGGATGATTCGACGTGCCGCATCCGCAAAGGAGCATGATCGACCCCGAAACAAGAAATGCGTGAAAACGAATTCGATCGATGTGAACCAGGTTCATAGACCTCGCCCTTTCATTCCCACCTCTGCGATCAGAACGCAGGGGCATTGGTAGGCAGTCTTGTTGAATCGATGCCTTCGCAACGCGAGTTGTCAATTGTCAGGTTGCCGCTTCCATCGATGGTCACCGTCCAGACCGAGTCGTAGTCGCCGGATGCCCATTCGGCCACGGTTTGGCCGCTGCCGTAGCTTTTTAAGAGCGCGTTGACCAGGGGCGCGAAGTGTTCGTGTTCCCATGCCAGAAGCACTTTATGATTGGAGAACTGCGGATCGTCAAAGAAGAAGTCGATGGTATTCGCAGTGATCGTGGATATATCGTCAAGCTCGAATTGCGACACCAGATTCATGGGGAGATTATTGGCGATAGCGTACGGTTCGGCGGTCAGCGACGGCCGCACGTAGGCCCATCCGGAATTCCCGACTGGAGTAATCTGGGCGGGGTCGATGGAATAGACCTCATCGGGGCTTATTTTTCCACGCAGGGCGGTGGGAAGATCGAGGGCCCGCCATTGTCCTGCCGCGACATAGTTGCCGTCTTCCCAGGAGGGTGTTGGGTGAGCCTCTGCGTGCCGCATCAGGTAGAGAGTCTCGTTAGTGTTGGTGACCGGAGGAGTGGACGAAGGCGCGGAAATATTGAATGGCGGCATCTGGCAGGCAACATTCGCCAGCGGCGGAGGCGGTAATGCCGGGTAAGTGGACTTCGGGTGCAGACTGCTGCTGTAAGTGGTAAGGGCTGCCGTGCCTGACGGAGTTATGGAAATGGCATAGACAAAGTTCGGCCCTTGATAACTGGTAGGCAGGCTCAGCCCGTAGTTGTGTGCGGCGTTCGCCGCGGCAAAAAGATTCCGCGTAACTGTCCAGGGCGCGGAGAAGACGAAATAGCCGGGAGTGCCGTAGCCGATGACCGTGTTGATCAATGATTCGTTGTCGCTGTTTTGATCGGTAAAATCGATTCCCTGGCAACTCGCACATGCAATAAGCGGAGCGGCGACGCCCGGAATCGCCTGCTCCTGCGTGTATCCGACATTAATTGGAAAACTGTTAGCCGCCACAAGAACCGGCCCCGCAGGAGATTCATTGAGCGTAGCGACATTGAGCAGAGCAAACTGCTGAACAGTCTCGAGCGCCACCAGATCGGGATAGTTGTTCGCGGTTTCGAGATGAGTCATGGGTTCGAGCGCGTAGATCCCGGTTACGTTCTGATTTCCGAGAACCAACTGTTCGAGATAAGAACCCATCAGGAGCGTGCGATCGAGTCCCTGGGGGGTTAGGTTTGCCGTAGCCGGGTTGATATCGCCGCTCTGGTTATTGTCCAGATCCTCGCTGACGACGAAGATCAGATTGATGTTGCCGGAGGGGAGTGGAGGAGGGGCCGTCGCAACAGGATTGAAGGGAGCCCCGCATCCCGCGAGCGAAACGAGCACAAGGGCCGGGAGCAAAAAGCAAAAGCCAGCGGTCTTCAAACGGGGCCTCTTGTCCAGTGCAGGGCCGATGTGGCGCAGCACTTCGCACTTGAATCTGTCATCGGCGGATGCGGCCGGCGCATGAGTTGGCGCCCTCGATGTTTTCGAGCCTGAGGCCCGATGCGGATTCGATTGGCCCGAAGAGTCGTTCTCTCTGGAACGGATTCCCGCAATGACACTTAGTCCCGTTTTCGCACCTCGCCCCAAGAACAAATGCGCATCCACGGGGTGTTTCGTTAAACCCGGTGGGATTCTGGCATAGCAGCCGTGTGAGCTCAGTCGATGAATAGGTGGCGCGGCGAAATGTCAGGCGATGAAAGGTTGGGCTCCATGCGGTCGATGAGTTGGCTTGGATCGGGTTTGGTACTGCTCTCGGTTGTTCTCAGCGGGTGCGGGCATAACGGCGCTTCAGCGCCTGCGACAATCAGCTATGCGAATGCCACGGCTGTTTACGTCAAGGGCATTTCCATCACGCCGAATACTCCGGCGATCGTCGGGAGCGCGTCAACTTCGTTTAGCGCGAGCCCGGCACTTCCGGCGGGTTTGAGCCTGAATAACGGGACGGGAGCGATCAGCGGAACCCCTACGGCAGTTGCCTCCCAGGCCAGCTACACCGTGACGGCTTTGAATCCCGCTGGCAACATGAGCGTAACCCTGACCATTACGGTGAATGACCAGGCGCCTACTTCATTCAGCTACGCCGCAGGTACGGCAACTTACATCGTGAATGCGCCGATCACGGAAAATGATCCCAACAACAGTGGCGGAACGGTCACATCCTATAGCGTGAGTCCCGCGCTTCCCGCCGGCCTGAATCTGAGTACAACCACGGGGGCCATCAGCGGAACCCCTTCGGCCGTGACGCCCCAGTCAAAATACACGATTACTGCGGTCAACACGGGTGGCAGCGCGGCAGCGGCGGTGTTCATTACGGTCAACTCCGCGGCGTCGAATCCTCTGGCCGCGCCTGCGGGACTCTCTTACAAGTTTGCCAGCGCTACCTACACAGTCGGCGTGGCGATTCCAGCCAATGTGCCAACCAGCAGCGGCGGAGTTCCGCTTCCGTATACGAGTCCGAGCGGGATCCCCGTCCCGGCCTACAGTATTAATCCCTCGCTTCCCCTGGGGTTGCGCATCGACGGCGCCCCGCTTCTTCCCATCGGTGACTTGCCTTCGGGGATTATCAGCGGAATACCCGCGGCGGCCTCGCCGGCCAAGCTCTACATGGTAACGGCCTACAATCCGGCCGGGAGCGCCACCGCTACGCTGACCATCGAAGTGGATGCTGCGCAAGTGGCTCCGGCCGGCCTTTCGTACAGCGCGCCAGCGCCGGTGTATGAGGTGGGAATCGCGATCACGCCGGATTACCCGACCATTAGCCCTATGGGAGGAACGCCGACCAGTTACAGTGCGACTTCCGACCTCAGCCAGATTGGATTAACGCTCGACCCGTCGAGTGGCGTGTTGAGCGGAATTCCGGCGGCCCTGCCGTTGACGGCAACAGCACCACTCACAGCGACTTACACAATTTCGGCTTCGAATTCCGCCGGCTCGGTGACGGCGCCACTGACTATCACGATCTATAACTCGCACCAGTCCGTGCCCAATATGGCACAGGATATCGATCCACTCGCGGCCCCAGGCTCCAGCTTTCAATTTCTTGACACCGGCATGGTGGTGACTGACACCTACAATCCCAATGTAGCGCCCGTCGAGTGGATGGCCGGGCAGGCGGTCAGCACCGCGGTGAACCCGAACTTGAAACTACTGGCGGTACTGACGAGCGGCTTCAACCGCGTCTTTCACGAAGCGTTTCCGTTCTTTGACCCGCTCTATTCGAGCGAATATGTTTTTCTCTACGACATCAGCGGGGGAACGCCTGTCTTCAGGCAGGCCATTCCAATTCCCAATGCGTACCACGGGCTCGCCTGGGATCCGGTCGTCGGCAATAACGCGCTCTACGTCTCCGGCGGAATGGGCGACGCGCCTTTCGGCACCGACCCGATACCGTATACCGTCAACGGCGCTCCCGCTACCAATAACGGAGACAATGTTCACATCATTACTCTGCAGCCGAACGGAAGCTGGGCGCTTTCGGCGGAACTGGACCTGGGGCCGGGCAATTCAGTCGTTGGTGGACACCCCGCAGGGAACGGACTGCCCGTGCCCGACAATCAGTTCGCATCGGTCAACAGCGCGGTCTTTGTGGCTCCGATGGCGGCCGGAGTCGCGCTCACAAACGATGGCCAGACGCTGGTGGTGGCCAACTATTACAACGATTCGATTACCGTGTTCACCGGAGGCCTCGGCATCTGGCTGGATCAATGGGTGCCCGATCCGGCGTCCCCGCAACAGTTTCAGGGGGCACTCCCGGGAACCGAACTCGATCTGCGTCCGGGCCGGGCTGCCAGTGGGGCCACGCCGGGCACGCCGGGCGGAGAATATCCATTCTGGGTTGTGATCAAAGGAAATAGCGGGCCTGGAGCGACAGCTTACGTATCCAGCCTTCGCGATCGCGAGATCGACGTGGTGGATCTGGGAGAAAGCTGCACGCATGGCACTTCCGGACCCGGTTGTTTCATGCAAGCCACTCCGGCCGTAAAGGCTCGCATTCCCGTGAAGGGCCAGCCGAACAAAATGACCCTCAACGCGGCTGGAACGCTTCTGTACGTGGCCGAAGACGAGTCGGATACCGTTGATGTGATCGATCTTAATCCCCGCGATGTCGGTGTCCCCAGCCAGAACCAGCCGGCAACGGTCAACACGGTGATTGAAACCATCCCGGTTATCGCTCCGCCTTCGGTGATGTCGGGTTCGCCGCTGGCGCAGTATACCGGCGCCAATACCAACAGCGTTACATTGTCTCCTGACGAGCAGTATCTCTACGTAACCAATGGCAATCTGAACAACATCGCCGTGGTGAAGTTGACTGGAACCAATCACGGCGACCAGGTTATCGGCCTGATCCCTAGCGGCTGGTACCCGAACTCGGTAGCCGTCAGCAGCGATGGCACGCAGGCTTACGTGGTCAACTCGAAGTCGCCAACGGGCGCGAATCCAAACTGGTGCTATGTTTACGGGCCAGCCGGTTACCCGACCTGCATGCCTGCCAATGAATACAATCCTCAGCTGACCAGGGCGGGATTGCAAACCATTCCGCTGACCGCAACCTTACTGCAGCCGGAGCTTAATACTCTGACCAGCGAGGTCACTGCCGACAATCATTTTGACAGTGTCGAGACACAGAGCGCGTCCGCGACCATGGCGGCGGTACGCGCCGGCGTTCAGCACGTCATTTACATTCTGAAAGAGAACCGCACCTACGACCAGATTCTTGGCGACCTCGGCCGGGGCAATGGCGATCCAACATTAACTCTCTTCGGGCAGGCAATCACGCCCAACCAACACAACCTGGCGCAGCAATTCGTAACGCTGGATAATTTTCTCGCCACCGCCGAGGTAAGCAACGACGGGTGGCCATGGAGCACTTCTGCCCGCGCGCCGGATGTGGTGGAACACCAATATCCAGTCAACTACGCGCAACGCGGATTGAGCCTCGACACGGAGGGCATGAATCGCAATGTCAACGTCGCCATCCCGACTCTCGCCCAGCGCCAGGCGTCCGATCCGCTGATGCCGGGCGGCGCGCTTTCGCCAAACGTGACCGGAGGGGAGGACCTGTTGCCGGGCCAGGCCGATGTGGATGCGCCCGACGGCCCCAACGATGAATTGAACACGGGCTATCTGTGGAACGATGCGCTGCGTGCCGGCCTTACAGTTCGCGACTATGGGTTCTTTGTCGACACCAACTGCTACAACGAACCGAAATGCCAGACCCCACTGGCGCATGACCCGTTTTCGACCGGAACCATCGTCGCTCCACCTACCAATGTGGCGCTCGCGCCGTTCACCGACCAGTACTTCCGCGGCTTCGATCCTGCCTTTCCGGACTTCTATCGATTTGAGGAATGGCAGCGGGACTTCAATGCCAACTACGCCGCCGGAGGATTACCCAACCTGACCCTGATTCGCTTCATGCACGATCACACCGGAAGCTTCAGCACGGCGATCGACGGGGTGAACACGCCGGAGCGCGATGTGGCCGACAACGACTACGCGGTCGGCCTGGTGGTTCAGAAGATTGCCAACAGCCCCATCTACAAGAACAACACCCTGATCTTCGTTGTCGAAGACGACGCGCAGGATGGCGGGGACCACGTGGATTCGCACCGCACCACGGCGTACGTAGCCGGAGCGTACGTGAACAATGCCGTAGTCTCGACACCCTACACGACCCTCAATTTCATCCGCACCATGGAAGAGGTTCTGGGTCTGCCGCCGATGAACCTCAACGATGCGCTGGCCGCGCCCATGAGCGACATCTTCAGCACCACGCCGCGATCCTGGACGTTCACCGCGACGCCGGCCGCGATTCTCTATTGTTCCCAGTTGCCGCTGCCCGCTTCAAACACGCCGTGCAATGACCCGACGCCCAACGCGGCATACTGGGCGCGCGTCACCAAGGGCATGGACTTTTCCGACGCCGACCTTGTCGATGGGCAAACCTTCAACCGCGTTCTCTGGAAGGGGATGATGGGCAACAAGGCCTATCCGTCCAAGCCAAGCGGAAAAGACCTGCGCCAGAATCGCGAAGAACTCCTGGCCCGTTACCGGCGATCCCTTCAACCAAAGGCGTTGCCAAAGCCGGCTGGGGAGTGATCGTCGATGTCGCATGCTGCCGGAGCCTCTGCCCATCAGGCGGAGGCTTCGACGGTGCGCGAGCAGCACAGGCCGGTTTGCCGATGGGATGCACCCGGAAAGGCGAAAACGGGACATGAGTTAAAGCTTGTCGGGGCCATGTTCCTTTGGATGAATCGAAGTGATTCAGATCACCTCTCCCTTTTCACTTCCTATATAAGATTCTTGACAGCAAGGACCGGCGGAAGATCCAGTCACGAGCATTCTTCTCAACGAGAGCGGGACTTCCCGGTGGAATCTTCGCGTCCTCCGATGGACCTCTGAATTTCTGTTTTTCAGCGGGAAGAAACTCCGAGCGCGAACCCCTATTTCCCTTGATCGCAGATATGTGACGAGCGTTGGATCCTTCTGGTTGAGATATTGAGAATGCGATTTGTGAGGGACATGCAAGTGAGACCTTACCGAAGAACTCAAGTTTGCTCGACGATGTTTCTCCTCCTGGTCCAGGTTTATTGCCTGGCGCAGGTGGATCGCGCCGGCTTGAACGGAACAATTCGAGACACCTCGGGAAAGGTCATTCCCGGTGCCCGGGTCGAAGCCATTCAAACCGCGACAGAACTCCGTCGCGATACCATTTCGTCGTCCAGTGGAACTTACGACATTCCCGAACTGCCGATCGGGCTCTATCGCATTGCCTGCTCCGCTTCAGGCTTCAAGGAATTTGTCATCGAGGACCTGGAACAGACCGTCGGGCACACGCGAACCCTCGACATCACGCTAGGCGTTGGCGGCATTACGCAGCAGGTGAATGTCTCCGGCCGGGGCATGCAACTGGACGAAACGACCGACACACTGGGCGCGCGCACCGAGCCGGAACAGATAAAGGAGCTGCCGCTGAACGGTAGAAACTGGTCGACGCTTACCGCGCTCGTGCCCGGCGCCGTGGATACCGGCGGCAGCAACCAGCGCAGTATCCGGTTCGCAGGTCGGGGGCTCGATGACAACAACTTCACGTATGACGGCATCGACGCCACCAACATCGTCAATCAGGCGCAGCAGAGCTTTGTACGGCTTGCCATTCCCACCGACGCCATCGAGGAGTTCCGCATCGATACGATGCTCTTCACTGCCGAAAATGGCAGCACCCCGGGGGGACAAATTGACGTGGCTTCGAAGGCTGGCGCGAACACGCTGCACGGCGGCCTGTTCGAATTTCTGCGCAACGACATCTTCGACGCCCGCGATCCCATTCTTCCCACCCGGCTCCCATTTCGTCTCAACCAGTTCGGCGGCGACCTGGGCGGACGGCTGATTCGCGACCGCAGCTTTTTTTACTTCACCTACGAAGGGCTACGCCAAAGCTATGGCCAGCCGCTCTCCGGTTTCGTCCCCAGCCCGGCACTCGCCGCTCAAGTGGTCGCCGCCAATCCCGTACTGGCGCCCGTCATTGCCGCCTATCCAACGGCGGGGTTGACGCCTTTTGCCACAGGCATCGATCAGTTCTCCGGCTCGGGACGGCAACTGGATCACGAAAACTCGGCAATGCTGCGGCTGGATCAGCATTTCTCTGCCACCGACACAGCTTACCTGCGCTTCAACTTCGATGCCGCTTACAGCGGCATTCCGTCCGATGGCCTGAACGATCGAACGTTGACAACATCGCGGCCGGTCAACGGCGAATTGGAGGAGCTGCACATTTTTTCGCCCCGGCTGGTGAATGAGTTGAAGTTCGGTTTCAATCGCAGCACCGTCTTCACCACCAGTCAAGGGCTCACTAACCTGCCGTATTCGTTGGCTGTCCCCGGCCTCACCACCCTGGCCAACAACGAATCCACCACCGGCGTCGGCAATTCGTTCTCCACCATTGACAATCTGACCAAGGTCCGCGGAACGCACACGCTCAAGTTCGGCGTGGAAGTTCGCCGCATCCAACTGGACCAGGGAAATTCCGCCAACGGCACACTCGTCTACTCATCCCTCAGCCTTCCCGCGGGAAGCTTTCTCGTGAACTCAGTCAGTTCCGCCACATTTAACGACCCGCTGCCGCTGAATGGCCTGCGCAAGACCGAGGTCTATTCCTACGCGCAGGACGAGTGGAAGTTCCGCCGCAATCTCACCTTGAACCTCGGCATCCGCTACGAATTCTTCAACATCTTTCACGAGGTCCACGGCAAAGCCATTCCGTTCGACTTCGCCACCTGCGGGGCAACGGGCTACTGTGGCGCGGGAGCCAGCTTCGGCAACCCCAACACGCTCGACGTCGACCCGCGCATTTCATTTGCCTGGTCGCCTGCGAGTCTCGGAAACGGCAAAACCGTGATTCGCTCCGGTTTCGGCATCTACCATGGCGACGGTCAGCTCGATGACCAGAATGTGCCCATCAAGAACGAAGTTGGCGTGTACTCGCTCAGCGCCAAGTCAACCCCGGGCCTTTCTTATCCCATCACGCCCTTTCTCAATGGCCCCGGCACGTTGTCGGCAAACGCCGACTACCGCGACCGAAAAGACATGTATGTGAGTCAGTGGGGGCTCTCTCTACAGAGGGCGCTTCCGCATGACCTGCTCGGTACCCTTTCGTATGTCGGGAGCAAAGGCACCTTCGAGCTCATCACCTCGTACGTCAACCTCATTGATCCAGCCACCGGAATGCGCCCCTATCCGGCCTTCGGGCAGGTGCGCTGGAGGGGCAACTCCAATAGCAGTTCCTATGAGGGCCTGGTTGGCAGCCTTCAGCGAGGCTTTACCCATGGGCTGCTGGTCTCCGCGAACTACGCCTACACGCACCAGATTGACCAGGACGCGCCCGGAGGCGGAGATTCCGACAATCCCCAAAATCCCGCATGCATGTCCTGCGAGCGCGCCTCGGGAGATTTCGATGCGCGCCATGTCGTAAATGCCAACGTTGTATACGATCTTCCCTTCGGCCCGGAAAAAGCATTTCTCTCTCAGCCGGGAGTCGCCCGCGCGGTCTTTGACCACTGGAGCGTAACAGACATCGTCGCTGCGCGCACCGGCACTCCGCTCAATATCACCTACTCGCGTTCCAGCTCCTCCGTGGCTACCGGCTATACCACCAATCAGCGCCCCAATCTCGTCCCCGGAGTTTCAATCGCTCCACCGGGCGGAAAGACGATCCGGGGCACGACCATGAATTGGATCAACCCCGCGGCCTTTGCCGTGATTCCCAACTCGGGTTATGGCGACACGCCGCGCAACATCGCTCGCGGCCCCGTTCTCTGGCAGACCGATCTCGGATTCGTCAAGCGCATTCCGCTCAGCGAGCGCGCCTCACTCCAGTTCAGGTGCGAAGCGTTCAATCTCCTCAATCGCGCCCAGTACAGCCTGCCTCTCGAAGAAATCTGGCTGCCACCAACGGCAACGGCGCCGGCGAGTTTTGAGCCGCAGGTATCCACGGCAAGCACAACGCCGATTGGAACCGGAACGCCGCGCGAGATTCAATTCGCCTTGCGGCTGGAATTCTGAATTCGGGAGCGCGCCACGTTTCTATGGACAACAGACCCATATCAATCTCAATCTGCCGATCGTGATGCTTTCCACGGATGGGGATCAATCCTGGGTTTATCGCACTTTTTTTCGGTCGCGACTTGGTTCCGGGCAAATCACCGGCTACTCGCCAGTTGTAGACACTCCAGAATTCCGATGGATCTTTCTTGCGGAAGGACCTTGTGGGATCGTTCAAGGTTGGACGGAATCCGGGCGAGCGTGGCGCGTCGGATGCTCCCGGCAGAGTGGGCCATGAAGCTCGTTCCGCCGTGCCGCCGAAAGCCTTCGGCCGGCCTGTGTCTCCCGTGCACGCATAACAAACGCATCCAGCTGCGCTTTCGGCCCGGTGAATCGGATCGCAATGCTTGACCTCTTCCGCCAACTTGAGCAAGCGATCAGCGAAGGCCGCGCCTGTCGAGGTCGCATCACGCGTCAACGTGAGCCGCGAGGAATGCCGAACACTTGGCAGGTCACCCTTCTGTGTTGCATGCATAAGATCGTCGCCTGAGTGTTAGCCAATTTCGGCACAACAGTTTTCAATATTGATTGTCCAGCCTGGAGTCTTTCGGTTATCCGACCAGGATAAAGAGATCAGACCAGGTTCGGCACGAGGAATGAAATTCATGGGAGCAACTGCGCGGCGATCACTGCCCGTGACGTTGCCGGCAGGAGTTCCCTCACTTCAGGGAACTCCTGCCGCTGAGTGCTCCGGTGGGTTCACTTTCCATCGCCGCTCTCGGGAACCAGCGCCAGCGCGACCTGAACAGGCGCCGAGTTGCGCATGGCGAGCTCGCGGTTGGCGGCGCGTCTTTCGGCTTCCGACTCATTTACGGTCACGTGTTGACCGCCGCCGGCGATAACAAACTCCTGAAGGAAGTAGCGATTGCCGTACTTGCTGAAGATCACCTGGCTTGCCGCCGGACGCGTGCGTTCGATTGCAGTCTGGACGATCGCGGTGGCCCCGTTCATGCCACTGCGGACAAGGAGCACATCGGGGCCGTCCATGCTGAGGGTGTATGTGCCGGGTCCGAAGTGCGTTGTCCCGTAGTCGAACGCAAAGGGCACGTTGACATGGGCATCGATTTGGGCGTGCATTGCCGGGGTGAGCAACGCGAGGGTCGCGACCACAGTCGCCAGAGCAGCGATACGCATATTGGACTTCATGGTGATTCCTCCTTGAGGAAGTGGTCTTGATGACCGTCTTCACTTAGGAGTGCGTGGCAGCAGAACAAAAGGGGCAACGCAGAAGTGAATTATTTTTGGGGGCCGTCGCCGCGGTCTTCCGCAGGCTCGGGCGCGCCGGGACGCAGGTGGCGATTCAGTGCGATGCGGGCCAGCGACCAGTCTCGCTTGACGGAGCGCGGAGAGACGTCGAGGATGCGGGCAATCTGGTCGACGGAGAGCCCGCCAAAATAGCGGAGTTCGACCACGCGGGCCTGGCGCGGGTTGGCGTCTGCGAGCCGGGTCAGCGCTTCATCGATGGAGGCGACTTCCTCGAGGCGGTCGGGAGAGATCGCGAGGTCCTCGTTCATTTCCACGCGATGCATGTCGCCGGCTCGGCGGCTGGCCCGATGCTGGCGAGCATAGTCGACAAGAACCTGGCGCATGACATGAGCAGCCAGGCCGACAAACTGGGCACGGCTGCTCCAATCAATGTCCTCGCCGGCAAGGCGGAGGTAGGCTTCGTTAATGAGCGCGGTGGCTTGGAGTGTGTGATCGGGGCGCTCGCGGCGCATGTAAGCCTGGGCGATCCGGTGAAGCTCATGATAGACAAGCGGCAGCAGGCGATCGGCAGCGCCGGCATCGCCGGCATGCATCGCTTTCAGAAGTTGGGTAATCTCGCCAGGGGCCGATTCCATCGCTAACCTGTGAGCGATATGGTACAGCGAAACCGCGTTCACTGGCCCGGAAATTCCCAGGACCTAACCGGATGAGAGGCGGGGATCGGGCAACGCGATACTTTTTTGGAGCGGCTTCCGACGCATTCCTGCCGACAACTGCGTCAGGGTAGCTCCACGTCGAGAGCGTAGACTTCTTCGACGCTGATGTCCCGTATGCCCAGAATCGATCCGTCGGGCGTCATTCCGGTCCAGTAGTTGAACGTGGCCGACACCAGCTGTCCGCCGTCACCTAGATTCACCAGCAGCTCTGGTTTTCGGTCCGCCAGGCAAATACGGTAATAGGGCTCGGCGCCGCCCCCAATGTTGAAAAAAACGCACTGGCTATCTGCAGACCAATTCGGGTAGGATCCGGCGAGCCCCGTCAACTGTTCCCAAGTGTGAGTCGTGAAACTGTAAAGTTTCAGTGCGAACGTGTCCTGGTCGAGCGCCAGCAGCCAGCGCCCGTCCGGTGACCAGCGCGGGGAGAAGTAGTTTCTCGAGTCCGGCACCGTCGTGACCTCGCGGGTCTTCAGGTTCAGAATCTGGATCGAATGCTGCTGCAAGTGCATCAGCTGCTCGGAACATTGGCGCCAAACGCTAACTGATCACCGCCTGGGGACCATGAGGGATCGCCGTCATTCGACTCCCCAGTCGTCACCTGCTCAGGAACTCCTCCTGCTGCCGGTACGACGAATATCTTCGATGGCTTCCCCGGCTCCTGGGCGGCAAACGCAATCTGCGTCCCGTCCGGCGACCAGCGCGGCTGTAAGGTCTGCATCGGCTCGAAGGTCAGCTCGTGGCGATCCGTTCCATCCGCCTTGCTCTGCCATAGCGTGCCCTCGGGCACTGTGACCCACGCAACTCGCGATCCATCGTGAGAGAAGTCCAGGCCCTGCGCGGACAGCCCCGGCAGATAAGGCACGAACATCTTTTTCTGCAAGTCGTAACGCACCAGCTCGCCGCGCGGCGTAGAGCCGATGAAGAAAATCGTTTTCCCATCGGTGCCTGGCAGCGGGCTTATCGAGCTCATCTGCCCCAATGTCAGGCGCACAGGCTCCGGGTCCGTCTTCCGCCACCACTCCCGCTTTTCCCGCATCGCCCATAGATTCCAGTTGCCGCCGCGGCTCGAAGCAAAAATGAAGTAGTTCCCGTCAGGGGTCCATGAACCGCAGCACGCATCCCAACCCGGCATCACTGGCTCCAGATGGCTCCCGTCGGCATGCGCTTCCCACAGTGATTCCGTGTTGTGCGCGGCGTCAAAACTGGTGAATCGAATCCGCTGTCCATCGTGCGAAAAACGGATCCAGGCCAACCCACCATCCTTGCTCAGAATCTTTCGCTGCTGGCTTTCATCGTTGCGGGCCACCCAGAGATCGGATCCAAGCGTGTAGTAGATCCAATCCGCGTCGGGACTCCATGAGGCATCGTAAACCCCGAGATTCCCGAGGCTCTGCAGCTCTCCAACCGGCAAAGGCATTGCCCACAGCTTGCCCAGCGTTGCGGCCTGGTTGATCGGTGTTTGCAGCAGCAGCTTCGATTGCGCAATCGAGATGCCAGTTAGGCCCACGAAATCGTAAGGAACAGGTACTCTCTCCGATTCGCCCCCCAAAGCGGAGACTTGCATCACATTGAGCAGTGAACCATTCGCTTCCTGGAAATAGACCCGAGATCCATCCGTAAACATTGCCAGTGGCTCGGCCTCAACGAATCCAAACTGCTTTGGAACTTCATCGTGCGTAAGCTGCCGCATTCCCGTCACGCGTGGAGGGGGCGCGGTTGGCCTGAATATATACGCCACGGCCAGAACCGCGAAGACGGTGGCGATGGCCACCAGGGTTATCGCGCGCCGGCCGGTCGGCGCGCGCTTCTCAACGCCCGTGGCCGATAGCGCCGCTCCCGGAGCTCCGAATGACTTCGGCTCCAGATCCCGTAATAGTCTTCGCAGATCAGTCGCGAAATCCCGCGCATGCAGGTATCGCAGCTCGGGATCTTTCTCGAGCGCCCGTCCTACAATCTGCTCCGCCGACGCCGGCGCGTCCGCGCGCGCCTCGCTCAGAGGCGGATACGGCGCCACTGTGATCGCGTTCAGAATGGCGAGATTGCTGTTGGCCTGAAACGGCGTTCGGCCCGTCAGGCATTCGTAGTACACCACCCCTAAACTCCATAAATCCGTTCGCGCATCCAGGTTCAATCCCAGCGCCTGTTCAGGCGACATATACCGCGGAGTCCCCATCAACCCTTCGGTCTGCGTTGCCGAGAGCGTGGCGTCCCCGCCCGCCGCAAGCATCTTCGCAAGCCCAAAGTCCAATACCTTCGCGTTTCCCTTCGGCGTAATCATGATATTCGCCGGCTTCAGGTCTCGATGGATCACTCCATGTTCGTGCGCTTCCTCCAGAGCCTCTGCCACTTGCAGCACAATCGCGGTTGCTTCCTTCACCGGCAACGTACCCGCCCGCAACTTTGCTGCCAACGACTGGCCCGCCACCAGTTCCATCACGATGAAATCCGCGCCGTCTTGCTCCCCTACGTCGTACACCGCCGCAATCCGCGGATGATTCAACTTCGCCAGCGCCAAAGCCTCCCGCCGAAAATGCCGCTTCGCTTCCTCGCCATTCAGCACCCCTTGAGCGAGCATCTTGATCGCGACCGTGCGCTCGAGTTTCTCGTCACGCGCCCGATACACCACTCCCATGCCGCCTGAACCAAGCGGCTCGACGATCGAATAGCGTCCTAACCGCACGCCTTGCCCCAACGGTCGCGGAGCGCCCGGCTTCATTTCCGGTGCTGCCTCTCTAGGGAGTGTTGCTTTGGAAGGATCGAGTGCTGCGTAGGGAGCCTCCGAAAGAAATCCGCTCATCCGATCGTTTTCCGCCAGCAGCTCTTCTACCGCCTGTCGCAACTCCGGCGTTCCGCGGCACGCTTCATCCAGAAATTCGCTTCGCTCTTCGCGAGGCAAATCGAGAGCTTCCCCAAAAATCCGCTCTTCCGCTTCGTCTGGCATCTTCATAAGGCGTGTACCGCGGTCCTCTATAGGCCCAAGCGGTGGTTTCACGTTACCACGGGAGCCGCGGCCATTGGCATCGCGGCCACTCATCCGCCCCTCGGGGCGTCTCCAAGTTGAGTTACTCGTCAAAATCAGTTCGCCTTCTGAAAAAACGATTCCGACGAACTCGTCGCGATAAACGCCCCGGTGTTTAATGATTTCCAGTGGGTAATTTTCCACTTGGACGAAAGTGGACATCTCGGAAAAGTGCCCCGGACCTCCGTTGTGACCTTGCCAACGCCAATGGTGAACGATAGCGGAGATTTGCGTCAGCAATTTCAAGAAGGGTGGAGGTTCCGGGGCCCATAACGGAGAATGGTTTTAATCTCGGGGGCACGCTCGGGTCAGATCGACCGGCGCCCCCGTGTCTTTGGGATGAGGCAGAACAGGTCGAACCTATCGCCGACTGTAGATCTGAAAAGGAGCCCAATAGAACGGGGCACTAAATCTGCTTTGTGAATGAAGCAGCGAGAGCTTGGCATTGCGCAGCGCGACGGCCGGAGAATCCCCGGCGGTGAGGCCCTGGTAGAGTTTGTCCATCAAGCGCGGCGTTGAATCATCGCTGACTTCCCAAAGCGCGCCGATCACCTGTTGTGCACCGGCGTTCAGAAAAGCCCACGAGAGGCCTACCAGACCCTCACCCGCGTAGGTGCGTGTTCCGCTGCCGTAGCAAGCAGAGATCGTGACCAACTGTGCATGGATCGGACGCTGGATGATCTCGCGCGCATAGAGCTTATAGGAATCTTCGTGCCCTGCCGGATTCGAAAGAATGATTGCCGAATCCAGCGGGCTGGTGAGGCTGGCGACGGCGTGGGACACGAAATGAATGTAGGTATAGTTGCGCGGGTCGCCGGCAAGATAGGCGGCGGGCGTAGCTTGTTGCCCTGCAAGTGCCGAGATTTCTGATGATCTGAAATGCGATTCGATGCGCGACATCTCCAACCCGAAGAAGGGAAGGGAGGGGAAATCCTGATTCGGAGAGTCGGGGTTGCCAATCAAGAGTAACCTTCCATTCGCCCGGCCCAAAGGTTGTGCGGCATTCAACATCGCAAGCGACGGAGCCGACGACACAATCAGGTCGCCAAGCAAGTAGTGCATCCTTGCATTCGAAGCGGCGTTTGATGGAGCGCCGGGATCCGCGTCGGGAACAAGCAGCGTTTCAAAGTTCAATTGGCTGAGGATTCCATCAGCAAGGATGATTACGGGTGTGTTGGGGTGGAGCAACGCAGAGGCAGGCGACAGAAGCATCTTGTAGAGAGATTGGCCGTCCTCGTTACTGTCCTTCAAAGGGTCCTGGCCCTCCAGGAGTGCTTTGCTATACCGCCCAACGCTCGCTGTGATCTCACGCCGCGGCGGCAAGAGAAACAATTGAGTCTTGGCAGGCGTTATGGCCCATAAATACGACTGCTGTTTTCCGAGCCAATAGAAAAACAAAGTCGATTTGGTTTTTCGCGCGATTTGTTGCGGGCTAAAGCTTTCGGCCCGCACCGGCTTGCCCATCGCTGACTCTTCGAGTCCTCTCTCCAGCGTTTGTGCGCGGCTTTGATCGGCGACCGCCAAAGCCGCATCGCTTCTGCCCAGCTTCACGAGGAAATGAACATAGTCGTCGTAGATTTCCACGGCATTGGTGCCGAATGGCAGCTGAGATTCCTCGCTCTTGAGCTGTGCTCGCGCGGCCTCATACTGCGACAAGGTCGCCTTGTACATTCGGTCAGCGGCGGCCATATCACCTTCGGATTCAAAGAGCTTGGCCAATTCGAAGCCCGCGTCCAATTTAGTTGTCAGCAAACTCGAAGGATCGCTCTGGACCGAATGGAAACAGGCCTCGGCCTGCGCCGGCTGCTTCCGTGCAGCGGCAAGCAAGCCCATCGCCAACAACAAACTGGGGCTGGGGTGCACGGTGGCGGCGTTATCCATCCGCTGGAGTTGCGCAATGGTCGCGTCCGCTTCAACGAAATTGCCGCTGAGGGCTAAAACCAGCGGAAGATCCTGGAGCGCGTTCACAATGTCTTCGCGACTATTGATCTGCCGCGCCAAATCCAGCGCTTGACGGTACGATTGCGCAGCGCGCGCCCAATCATCGGAGTCACGATAAACGTAACCGGCGGTGGTGAGCCATTTCAACTCATATCGGACATTTCCGAGTCGCGCGGCCGATTTCTCTGCATCGAGGAATTGTTCCAGAGCCCTGTCGTCGTCTCCCAGTTCGTAATAAGACCAGCCTAGATTGCCGGCGGCTACCTGTGCGATGTTCTCGTATCCGGAGTTGACAGACACCTGATAGGCCGTCCTCGACCAATCTACGGCCTCATCGTAGTGATTGACCTGCATTGCGATATAGCCAAGATTGAGCGTGGTGCCGGCTTCGAGCCAGGGATCGCGATGGCTCCGCGCGAAGGAAAGCGCACCGAGAAAAGACTGACGCGCCTGATCGAATTGTCCGAGCTTTACCGAATGAATAGCGCGTGCCGCAAGCACGTCCCCGCAGGAAGAAAGGTCAGCGGCGCTGCAGATGGTTTCGGCCCGAGTCAGCCGTCGCTCGGCTGCTTGAAGCTGCTGCTGACGCGTGAGGGCGACAGCTTCAATCGCCAGTTTCTCCACTGTGGCGTTGTCAGAAGCTGAGGAATCGCTATTCGTGCCCAAAACCCGCAGAGCGTCTTCATACATGCCCCGGTAAAGCATCGAGTTTGCTTCGAGCAGCCTGAAGCGCGAGGCCCATGCAGGGTCCGTGGACTGATATTGTTCCCTGTCGGTTTCAGCTTCCTGCTGGCTGAGCGCCAGATAGCCGCGTTGAAAAAGGCGCCACGCGTGATCGTACTTTGCCGCGGGAGCAGCGGGCCGCGAATCTTCCAGGGGAAGCACCAGCAACAGCAAAAGCAGCGGAAGAAGCTTGACGGGGCGGAAACCGAGTTGATCTCCGAGCCAGAACTTTCGCCTTGGAGCGTCCACCCGCGAGGATGAAGAAGTTCGGTCTATGGCACCGTGCCGCCGTTCGTCGAGCCGGTCCCCGTTCCCCCGTTGCCTTCGATTCCGCAGCCGAAGTGGAAATCGATCATGGTCAGCCGGACCGTCGTCTTCTTCGGTACGCCCGACTCCGGCTTGAAGTCCTCGTGCTTGATGGTCACCTTGCCCAGAATCATCGTGCCGAAGTCCGGAATCGTGATCACGTGTCCATAGGAGTGGCCGGGATAGTTGCCAGTCGCCCGATTGACCAGTGAACATTCCACTTCCTCCGGCTGCGACGAAAGAGATGCGGAGAGTTGATTGTATCGTTCGTGAAGGTGCGCAGGAAGATCCGGGTGTTCTCCAACGCGGCCCATCTGGGTGGAGATGCGCCCGATCAGTCCGGCGTCATGCGTATAAGCCGCGTCGTTAGCCGGCTTGGGGCCGAGAAAGTTCGCGTTGAGATCGAGATCGACTGGAATGCCGGCAATGCGCAGGTTCTCAAAGCGCGTGCCAAGGAAACTGATCGTCGGCACGTAACCCTCGCGGGGATGCTCAGTGATCGTTTGCCCCACGATGCGATCGGCGGTGACCACCTCCATCACGTTGAAGCCCTCGATGACCGTGGTTGCCAATGTCATCCATCCGCCGCCGGGCTTTGGATTGATGTTCCCAGCAACATGCGAATATGCGGAGCGGAACGAAATCACGGACTCAAGCATAAAGTGCTCGGCACGGTGCGAAAAATAGCCGCCTTCCTTGGGCAGATGCGTATGTACCTGGGGCTTGATGTGATGCTCCAGCGGAAGCCGTAAATGGCCGGAAAGGATGGTGGCTTCTGCGTGATAGTGGTGGGTTCTGCCGTTCAATTCGGACATGGGCTTACTCATGCTCCTTTGCATGCGGACATTTCATCGAATGTCCGATGGATTCCTGCTGCTATTTCGACCGCAAGGGGGTCTGTGGTGGAGACGATTTTGGGCCCGTTCCAGAACGCCTGGAATCAGCTAGTTGGTCATCACTATATCAAAGTTATATTGCTCAACAGGTGTACGCCCGCCTTGAGCGGTAACGCTGGTAACCATCAGTGAGTAAGAACCGCTCTGGAGCATGCCGCCCGGGATGGTAAGGGAAAACGACTGATCGCTGTCCGGCCCCTGTGCTTTAGCCGGCAGGCTACCGGTCCAGACGAGTTTCCCTTGCGGATCGCGGAGGTCGAAGGAATAGGAGGCTGCTGGCGCAGCTTCCGGGTCGACCACCAGATCAACCGGCAACGCGACACCATGTGTCCGGTCGGCAGTGAATGTTGGCAACGTGCCACCACGTGTGGCGGAGCGCAGCGGTGCCAATGGCGCAAGACGAGGCTCATTCGCCGACTGGCGCAGCGCGGGGAAGGTGACGAAGTTCTGGTACCCAACCACGATGAGCAAGGCCGCGAAGGCAGGAGCAGCAAATGCGGGACGCCACATTGAAAACCAGGGATTCCGCTTCCCGCTTGCTTTTGCCATCCCGGATCCGGCCTGCGAAGCCGCAAGTTGCGGCAGTTGAACTTTGGCTTCACGCACAAAGAGAGCGCCGGCGCGCAGGTCGAGAGCGCATTCCGGGCAATCGAATAGATGCTCCTCGAATGCATCGCGGGCTTCGGGAGCGAGCTCATTCAGCAGGTATCTCTCCGAGGTCATTTGTTCAACTGCTTCGCTATGATTCATCTTTTCCTCTCTTTGAATTCAACGTCGCTGTCTGTCGGATATTGCAAGCGGTTCAGGCATCCGCGCTCAAGGGCGCTTGGCTGCCAATGTGTTTCACATATTCGACTTTGAATTCCTGCTTGGCGCGATGCAGCAGAACCCGCAAATATTCCCGTTCGACGCCGAACTCCCGGCATACCTCATCACGATCACGCTCGTCGAGAAAGACCGCTTTAAGCAAAGAACGGTCCCGCTTTGACAGGCGCATCAGGATCGCCCGGACGTGTTCCTTGATTTGCCGCGCCGATACGATGTCCAGGACATCGGCACCCGTTGCAGCCGGTTCCGGCGCACCCTCCGCATCGAGTGACTCGCTGCGGCTCGAGGAACGGTAGTGCTCAAACAGAACATGATTACAACAATTGTTTACGAAGGCGCCAAGACTTTCAGGCTGGCGCAGACCACCATCCCTGCGCAGAACCTGAAGTACCCTGGCAAAGGTTTCCTGGCAAACATCGTCGATGGCGTGGGAAGACTGAAGCCGCGAGCGAAGCTTAAGTTTCAGCAGCGCGGTGAAGTACGCAACAAAATGCTCCTGAGTCAGGCGGTCCCCTGCGCAAAGATCCTCTACGTATTTCGCGTCGAAGGAATGGAATTGCAAGGTTCGCCCCACCACCGGAAGAGATGGGTATAGTATCTCAGCCAGTCTCGGCGATTGAAAGCCTATCGGACGAGGGGATTTGGCGCGGCTGCGGCACTTCCTGGGCGAGGCGAAAGGTACGTAGCGTGGATGCGCTGAGCTCATAATGCGACCCCAAAGAGTCCGTTAGCCAGCAAATAGAACGCGTCTCTGGGGTCGACCTCCTGTACCGGTTCGACAGGGCTGAACCTGTAGAGTCTTTTTGTAACAATTCCGGTCACAGCGATCTCAAGGCGTCCGAGGTACTCAACGTTCACGCGGTAATCCGGCTCTGGCTCGTCGCGTTTGAAATGAGGCTGCACACCTTGACTACTCATTCCGATCGCCCTCGAGCTCATGAGCGGCCACATTCCCTGCGGTGAAAGCATACTGAGTCCTTTTCGACAGTGTTCTCAAAAGCCCGGCCCCGGCGGAAAGTAGTTGCCCGCTGAATAACAAGCCGATCCAGCCTCTCGTCAGCCATATTGCAACGAGCAATGAAATCCAAAGACTCAAGCAAAAAAACAGATTCGACGCGCAGGCAGCCAATCCAGTGCGGCGCTGCACGGCCAGGCGAAGAATTGGGGTTGGGGACATTCGGTGTTTTGCCTCGACCCAATGCAGTAGCCACGTTGTCTTGACCGGCAGGTTCGTTGCCGCGGCTGTAACGATTGCCTTCATCTCAATTCCAGTTCATGGGTTTCTTTGGGGCCGGCGGAACCCATCCCTGAGGACGAGTCCCGCCCGCTTTGGGGGAGGACACCAGGCTGGAGCTTGTCAGTTTCTGAGCGCCAATACGGATGCGGCCAAGGCTTCCGCTCCGTACCGGCTCTGGCGATCCAGCAGCGCGAAGCTCTGGCTGCAATCAATTGATTTTTGGTAGACCTTTCTCCATGCATGATTCGCCATCCAGATATCCGTCAACGCATTGCTCGATCAGCAAGTGGCCGCGCCGGCGAAGGGATCAATTTTCAACGCCCTTTTCCGGGCTCGATGGGTAGTGCAGCACCCGACGCGATCGTTTCAAGCTTTTTTGAAAAGATTTTGTCGAAGTAGCTCAAAACCAGGGCGCCGGAAATTTCTTGCCGTTCCGTTGAAACGATCGCCCGGCAATCGTCACCATTCGACATACCGGCAATAAAGCCGCCTGGTGAGCGCTTTTGCCGTAATTATGGCTTCGTTGCTTCCCTGAGTTGTTTTCACCTTCCGGGCCAGGAATCAAGCAAACTTTCATCTGAAACAAAGTTCACTGCGACGGTTGGTGGACGATCTCGCGCATCCTGATGCAATCGTTTGATTTCGCGCCATAGCCGGCTTGGCACACCACTATAGGAGAGAACGTTATGTCTGCTGCTCATGCACTGGTTTCGATGGACCCGCCCGCATTCCTCAATCGGCTTCCTCTATCTGATGCAATCCGCGAGCTGGCTGGAATGGCCGGCCACTCTGCGCACACTGACGGTGTCAACGACGGGCGGGATGAGTCCTCGGTCGCTGTGTTGGTTGACACGGAGGTTGACGGTGCGCGCTATCTGCTTGTGCGGATGCCAAAGCTCGAACGCCAGGATCCGCCCAAGCACGCCCGGAAACCGCAGCCGCGCAACTCTGCGGATGGTCCGCCGAGCGAACGCCGCCATCGATTCGGAGATCTTCGACGCGTTCTGGTTGCCGACGGCGATAGCGATACTCGGCTTCGCCTGCTTCATCTGCTTCGCGAATGGGGATTCAGCGTTGTCGCAGCATCAGACGGTATCGAAGCGCTCGGTATCGTCGAACTTCAACAGCTTCCCGACTTTTTCTTCATCAACCGGTCGCTCGCAGGCATGAACGGCATCGAGCTATGCCGGCGGATTTGCGACAGATTCAGTGAGCATTCCCCGCACATTGTGCTGATGGGCAGTGCGACCGCCCATCAGGACGTCGTCGAAGCCCTGGAATCGGGCGCAACCGAGTACCTGACCACGCCTTTTGACGAACAGGAGTTAAGAGCGCGCCTCATTGTTGCGGTCCGCTCGCTCGACCGCCATGACAACCTGATCAGCTCACGCGAGCAGTTTCGCGACCAGGCGACCCGAGATGCACTTACCGGTGTCTGGAATCGAAGAGGAATTCTTGAGATTCTGGAACGGGAGCTGGGTCGCGCCGAGCACAATGGCCGATCAACGGGAATCCTGATGCTCGATCTCGACCATTTCAAGAACGTCAACGATGCTCACGGGCACCTGGCCGGCGATCTGGTTTTGCAGGAAACAGCGCGTCGGCTATGCCGAAAATTGCGTGCCTACGACCGCCTCGGCCGCTACGGCGGCGAGGAATTCCTGATCGTTGTGCCTGCGACGAACGAAAAGGAGCTTTGCGAGCTCGCGGAACGCATTCGAGCGTCCACCGAATCCCAGCCGGTTCCCGCAGATCTGATCAATATACGAATCACCCTCAGCATCGGTGCGGCGATGGCAAAACCAGGTGACAGTTCGAAGGCGAAAGTGATTGCCATCGCGGATCAAGCGTTATACGAAGCGAAAAAACTGGGGCGGAATCGAATCGTTTTCGGCCATTGACCGGCGAACAACATCCTCGGTTTGCCCGATGGTAAAACACGTGCCGATATCGCGCCGTAATATGCTCGTGGCGCTTCACCCGGTATTTGCATTGACGGCGTTTGCCGATGCGATTACCGGCCCCATGCGCCACCAGAGATTTGCGTTGAGTTCCGGCCTGCCTCAGTGAATCTCCACGACCGCCAGTCCCATGGGAGGCAGCGTAAGTTCAAGCCGGCCATCGTGCAAAGGTTTGACTTCAGGTGGACCCAATTCGGCGACCTTGCGCAGTGCCGCGGTTTGCGCCTGCGTCGGATACTTCGGGCTCCCCATTGCCTTCCACGCATCCAGAGTGTCGCCATGCGAAGCATCCACGCGCCGGATCGTTGCCCGGGCGCTCGAGGCGATGCCTCGCAAATCGAGAGAAACAGATTTTTCCGTGCCATCGGCTCCCGGCTCCACCAGGTTCCACGCCGCGATCACCAGGCTTCCGTCGCTGCGGCGCGTAACCAATACGTCATCGGCATCGGCGGGCAAGCGTTCCGTGCCCAGCATATGGAGCAACTCGAAGACGTCGAATGCGGGTTTCGGAATATCGTTCTCTGCCATCAGGCCATAGCCGCCATAGAACGGCGTTTTGATGACCCCCTGCTCCTCAAATACGTCGGAAAAGGTCCAATACGACATCATGTTGGTCATGCCATCGCATTGGCTGATGGTCTGCGCCATCCACGGACCCATATAAATCGAATCCGTTATCTGCTGTTCATTCATGTAGGAAGCGTTGAACTCGCTCCAAATGAGCGGCATCTCCGGGCGTGCGGACTTCTCAATCTCTGCGTGTACCTTCTTTACCGCGAGGCAAACCATCTGGTGCGGCGCGATCGGCCGGTCGTCGTGAAAAACATCTTTCGCGCTGTCGTTGCCGTAAACGTGTGTCGAGACGAAATCCAGCGGCACGTTGTTCTGGACGGCGTGAGCGATCATGTCGCCCACCCATGCTGCTTGCGCGGTGGCAGGCCCGCCAACGCGTATCCGCGGGCTAACCGCTTTGAGGGCGCGGGCAGTGTGATCGTAAAGCTCGAAATAAGTTGACTGCTTTGGCGCGCCGGCCCAGAAGTCGAGGTTCGGCTCATTCCATACCTCGAAATACCAACTGGCAACTTCATCGATCCCGTAACGATCCACCAGATGCCGCGCAAAAGCAGTAATCAGCGCGTCCCACTTTACATAGTCTCCGGGCGGAGAAACCACGGGTTTGTACCAGAAGGGTTGATAGTCCAGATGCGCGGCGAGCGCCTTGGGCATGAAGCTGATCTCGACATAAGGCCGCACTCCCTCAGCCAGCAGTCCATCGTAGATCTGATCGACGTAAGACCAGTTGTAGATCGGATTGCCCTGCGCATCCTCGCTATACACTCCGTTCTCGTCGTGAAAGATAGCGTGAAAACGGACATAGCGCAGGTCAGTAATGTTTTTCACTTGGTGAAGGTCGGCACGGTAGCTGCCGCGCATCGCAAGATTCGCGCGGCCCGAACCGAACATCTGTTCCCAGAAATGCGGAAAGGGCGTGGCCGCACTGTGGGCGTCAATCGTGATGGTTTGCGCAAGGCCGGCGGCCTCTGAGCTTGTCGCCTGCTGCGCGCAGAGCGGCAGGCCGGCGGCAAGCAGAGCAACTCCCCAAGTCCTGAATGAGCGAATGCTGATCATCACAGATCTCCAAAAAAATCAGCGAGCAACACATCCGTATCGCCGCATGAAAACCTGAACGTACACGATTCGGCGGCACGCATGCGTCGCTCGCGCGGGAAGAATGAGGGGCGCACCGCACCCCTCTTCAGGCAATCATGCGAAGACTACAGCCTAGAAGCTGAAGCGAGCCTGGAAGTCGACGACGCGCGCTCCCAGCGCACCGCTCGCCTGGCCAAGGCTCCCCGAGCCGATGTTGGTGTTGATCGTGCTGGGGTTGATGTTCAAAAGGTTAAAGACATTCAGCATATTGGCCTTGATTGCAAGGTTCGCGCCTTCGCCCAGGACACGCATCTTGGGCAAGCCGAATGCTTTGCCGACGGTCAGGTCTACGTCTCTGTAGCCGGGGCCGGGGAACGAGTTGCGATCGATGCCCGGCGCAGGGATGAAGGTGGTTGACGACGTGGCCGGGAACGGCGCCGAGCCATCGGTGATGGCCGCGGAGAAGTTGGGAACGCTGAACAGGGGATTGGAGAACATGTCGTTGTCCGTCCCCGTATTCGCGCCCGTGACGTCGGGTGGATTCGTTCCCTGGTAACCAGGGAAATTGCTTCCCGTCTGGAAGGCCTTGTTGCTTGTGCTGTTGCCTGCGCCCCCAAGATAGTTGGGACGCAGCTGCAGATACCCATAGTTGCAGGTGCTGCAATAGAACTGGTGCGGAGCCTGGTAGTACGGCGTCCATCCAAAGCCCGAATGGAACGTTGCAATGCCGCTCAGTGACCATCCACCTGCAACTTTTTCTGCCCAATTAAGGTGGCCGTGGAAGATGACCGGCTCCCAGGTGCCGAATACTTTGAAGGAGTGGTTGACGTCAAATGCGGAACGCCCGTAGGAGTAGCCAGGATTGTAGAGATAAGGATCGCGCGAGTACGGGCCGGAATTCGTGTCCATGCTGTGCGCCCAGGTGAACTGAGCTTCCGCGGAGAAGGTGTGCGAGAACTGATGCTTGAGCCCCGCAAGCATCATGTTGTTGCTCGACCAGCCATTGCTGCCGAAGGTGTTCACGCTGTTGACCAGGTGAGTCTGCGGAGCGCCCATGATTTCTCCGAGCGCGGTGGCGTCGTAGTTGTATAACTCGTGACGGCCCAGGCCGCCTTCGTAGCCGAGATTGGCAACCAAATTGTGGCCAAAATCGTATTCCACATTCAATGAGAAGTGCTCCATGTACTGGGTGGGCATGTGGCCGGGCAAGCCGCCAAGGTTCGCGCCGCCCCCCGTGGGCAGGCCCGCGTTGGCAGAGCCGGCGGGGAAAAACGTGGTGATCGCGCTCTTGTTCGCCGGGTAACCAAAAATATTGGTGGGGCTGCTCGAGACCGCGTAAAGGATGTTGGGGTTGATGTTCGTCGGGCTCGTGCTGGACCCCGGAACAGAGCTCGTGCCCGGAGGGTTGCCGTCGTAGTTGTTGGCGTTGGCAATCTGCTCGCCGTTATAGTTCAATCCGAATCCGCCGCGCACGACGAACTTGCTCTTGAGATAATCCGGTGCCCAGTTAAAGCCGACCTCCGGGCCGAAGTTCAACTCTTGTGCGACCCAGGCGTCGATGCCGGTGCGAAGGGTAATTCCCGTCAAGAGGGCGGAGCCGGTGCCAAAGGTGAGCACGCCCATGTTGTTGTCTTTGTCGTCCATGGGCCCGAAGTAGGACCAGCGCAAGCCGGCGGTGACCGTGAAAGTGGGCCTCACCTTCCAGCTGTCCTGGTAGAAAATGCCCAGGACGTCTTCGCGGTTGTCATTACGGTAGCCGCCGGGTATGCCGGTGGTGGCCTGGAAAGGACCGCCTTCAGCTTCCGGGGCGTCGTTTACAAGGTCCCAGAGGTTGTAGAAGGTGTAATTCGGCTTGCCGATCGGATCGTTCAAATAATAGAGGCGCGTCAACTCAAAGCCGAATTTCATGGTGTGCGTGTGCAGCACCTTGGTGGCAACGTCCTTGTAGCTGTAGGTCCATTGGTTGTAGACGCCGGGGGAATTCACGCTGATGTTGCCAATGGTCTGATTTCCGATCGTGTCGACCAAATCCAGCGGCAAGCCGAAGGGCGCCTGGGGATTGGATGTCAATTCGTTGTATCGCCACCCGGCGGCGTTGGCGCGCGCTTCGTTCAAAAAAGTCGGCGAGAACGTGTGATTCCAGATGAGCGAAAACGCGTCGTTCACCTGCGAGTGGTGGAAGAGATCGTAGCCGTATCCACCGCTATAGTTGGTTCGCGTGTCCGGAACCCAGTAAATCGCGAAGCTGAGGTGATCGCTCCTGGTGACGTCTGCATCCAGGCGTCCGTTGAACTGCTTGAAATCCGCGCTTTCGGGGCTGCTGAGACTGTATTCGGCAATATCCGGAGTAGTCGATAAACCGCTTCCAACGCCGGGGGCAGAGGCGTTCACATAGCCGAGATCCTGCTTGCCCAAGCCGCTGGTCAGCGGCGAACCAATGTTGACGCCTCCGGAAACATTCGCGCAATAGGCTGAAGACAGCCCGAGAGTGCTGCAGTTCGCCGAGGCGATCACCGTTCCAAGCACGTTGCCGCCTTTGAAGTTCAAAATCGTGGAGGCGATGCTGCCCGACGGGGCCTGCGCAGCCAGGGCCGATGTCGTATACCATCCAGTGCTGGTTGAAGACTCGTTGTCGTTCTGCCCTTCATAATTGAAAAAGGCAAACAGCCTGTTTTTCCAGATGGGCCCGCCTATGCTGCCGCCGAACTGGTTGTAATCGTCTGTGTCCCTGAGCAAACCACGCGCGGCGGGAGTGCCCGGTCCTGCCGATTGCGGCCCGTTCCAACGCTGGTATGCATTCAGTCCCGGCCGGTTGATTTCGGCAAACAGGCTGCCGTGAATGTCGTTGCTGCCACTCTTTGACGTGATCTTGACCATCGCGCCGTCGAAGCGGCCGTCCTCAGCGTCGTAGTCGTCGGTCACGATCTGGATGTTGCCGATCGAATCTTCGCTGGGAGTGATGACTGTCGACCCACCCCACACGGCGCTCACGGTACTGATGCCGTCGACGTTGTAGCCGTTATTCTCAAACTGGTTGCCGTTTGTGTTCGCCGACGGGCCGTTTTCCGTGGCGAAAATACTGCTGGTATTGCCTAAGTTGCCGCCGCCGCCCGACGAAGCTCCGCTCTGCGTTCCTGGAGCCTGGTATCCGTTACCGCTGCCCTGGCGCGATCCGTCGGCGATCGTCCCCGGCGCAAGCTGGATCAGGCTGGTCGCGTCACGCTCGAAGACGGGCATATGCTGGATTTCGTTTTCGGTGATGGTTGCTCCATTGTTCGCGGTTTCCGTATCCAGAGCCGAAACCGCGGAGGCGTCCACCGTGACTGTCTCCGTGGAGCCACCAAGCTCCAGCTGGACGTCTACCGAATTCGGCTGTTCAGGAATCAACTGCAAATGGTCAAGCACCTTCTTTTTGAACCCGTCCCTCTCGACCGTAAGCGTGAATTGGTCCGGCGGAAGAGCGTCAAAGTTGTAGACGCCAGTCGCATCGCTCTTGTGAATGATTGTCGCGTTCGTAGCCAGATCCACCAGCGTAAGGGTCGCACCGGGGATGACCGCGCCTTGCGGATCCGTGACGGTCCCCTGGATGGATGTGCGGAACTGCGCATGGGCTGGAATCACGGCAAGAAGCATCAAGAATGCCAAAGGCCACAGGGCCTTTAGCGCGCTAACGGATGGGCAACCTATCCGAGTGCATCTCGGATTTCGACTCGAACAATGAATCTGCATGGAGGTCTCCTGAAACGGCTCATTGTGATCATTTGGGAGATTGAAGGGCCGTTTTGGAGCGACCGGGGAATGAGGGCCTGCTTTCGAGCGACCCTTCCGGGGATTGCACGCTCAATCCAGTGGGCAACCCCGTTGTACCATCACCGCAAATGAGCACTGTAAAGAAAGAACTTGGCCTCGCGCTATTCCGCAAGTTCTTTCAAAACAGTAAGATAGTGCGATGCGTCTCCGTCCTCAAGAGTTGCTTCACCCATGGGAACGTTGCGGAAGGGTCCTGATTCCAGTTGGCTATGGAACGAGCACATCGCGATTCCGGCCGGACCGTCACCTATCCGCCGGTTGCCCGAACAACTCATCGATTCGCATTCGACGGTAATCGAAAATGCGGCTCACGTCCCTGCGCACTTTCAGCGCGTGAACAATCCTCCCAAGTAGTCCGAATGGCAGCGCGTATTGCACCTCGTCGATCATCTTTGTGCGCTCGCCGTGGGCTTCAAAGCTGTGCGTGTGACGCCATTGCCTGTACGGCCCCTTCGTCTGTTCATCGACAAAGCAATAGGGAGGACTCCACTCGCGGATATCCGTCTGCCAGTGAACGGGAATGCCGTGAAGCCGCAGGCGATAGCGAATCGTGGATCCTTCCTCGATGGATGCTGTGCTCATGGAGAGAATTCTGAAGCCCAGCCATGGCGGCGTGATCGCCTCAAGGTTGTGAGAGTCGGCGAAGAAGGCAAATACCTCGTCAATGGGTCGCGCAATCCACTGCTCACGGCGCAATGTATAGGTCACAGCGCTATTCCCTCTCACTATTTCTCGATTGCGCGCATCGCTCCCATCAGGATCAAAGTCAGCATCACTTCTCTCCTGTCGCGGGAAGAAAACGATCGCGCATTCCGCAAATTACGGGAACCAGCACCAGGTAGAGCAACCCCGTGGCGATGCTTCCCAGCACGAGCCACGCCGCAAGCGCATGGATGGTGACCGTCCAGAGATTTGCGATGGCTTGAAACACATTGCTGCGGATTAGCGCCAGGATGTGAACCACGGATAGTTCGGACGGAGGAGTTTTGAACATCCATCCGCCCATGCGATAGAAGGGAATCAGAAGTGCGAGTTGGAGCGGGTACACCAGCCAGTTCACAAGCTGAATCGCCGCCACGTTGAGCCGAAATGCGATGGCCGCCAGCGCGCACAACAGCACTGTTGAACCTAATACCGGAATCACTCCGAGCGTGATCCCCAACGCAATCGTGAAGGAGAGTTTCTCCGGCGTAAGACCATGGCGGAGAAGCGCGACGATGGGCCGGACAACTTTGCGGCGCCAAAGTGTCTCGCTCATGCCGATGGCCTCCGCAGCATTGCCGCGGCCGGTTCATCTGGCCCGAGCCGGAAGAGTTGAATCAGCACATAGAAGGACATCGCAATGTTGCCCAATCCCATGATGAGCAGGAACCACAGGATCCGCATCAAAACGCGCTGCTCATTGTAGAAGACCCACGCATAGAAAGGTACGAAGCCGAAGTACGCGTCATGGAGCGTGGCCATGCCCAGGGGTTCGCGCCGTAGCTGGGCCACGCTTCACTCAGGCTGACGGAAAGGCCAGTGCGGATGGTCATCACGACCATAAAAAGAGAAAGAGCCCACCGATAGGTTCCGGGATTCCGAACTCGTCCATCACCGCCCTCGCCCGTCCCGCCCTATGGCGCCCCAGTCTTTCCGCCAGTAGTTGTTGCAGGTTTTACATCGCTCTGCGCTGCCGGTCTCTCCACCAACCCCTGCGCCAGGTCGAGCCGCGTCTTCCACGGATCGGCTTCTCCCACCGGCCCGTCTTCGGTAAAGTTCATCAACTCGTCCGTCGCGCTTTTGTACGCCGGCCAGTGCGGCAGCCCCGTTCCATTCGGATCGCCGGTCTTGGCAAAGTTGACCCAGTAATCATTCATCTGTTTGGCAATGGCTTCATCCGGCGGTGCCAGCTTGTCCCCGTACTTGTCCGCCACGGTATCGAAGACAAAGGGGATCTCCGATGCGTGAAACGCCCCCGGCAACTGTTTCGCCAGCGAGGCGGCAACATAGGAGAACCGGTATTCATAGGCCGGCAGCCCCGCAGCCGAAATCGCGCCGGCTACGAAGCGCGCCGGTTCAATCATCATCAGGTCCGCTGCCACTTTCCAACCCACCATCCTCATGTTGCCTGATCCTGTGGGATCATAGGCGCTCTGCGCTGCCTTGGCGTTTGGCCCGAAGGCCGCCCACATTTCATCCATTGTGTGCCAGCGCGGAAATCCGATGTCCGCCGAGTTGGCGCCAATCATCACGGGCACCTTCGCAAATTGCCCGCTCAGCAGCGCCTGCCCCGGCGTTTCAGTCACAATCACGCCGTCGAGAATGGGACCGACGTAGGTGGCCGCCTGCTGGCCCATGGTGGCCATATTCAAACCGCCGACGACCTTCTCCGCGGGCAGCGCGCGCAGCGCCGCCAGCGCCTCCGGTCCTGTGCCCTCGATCCCCACGCTCTTCGCGAACGCCTCGCCCACGGCCTCCGCCGACGGCAAACCCGAGGGCGAAGTCTTGTCGAGATAACGCACTCCCATCAGCGAATCGCGTCCTCCGCCGGATTCGACGATGGCCTTCTCGAAGAGTCCCTTAGCCATCGGCGACGTGAGCAATGTCATCACAGACCCGCCTCCGGCAGATTCGCCGAAGATCGTCACGTTCCCCGGATCTCCGCCAAACGCGCCGATGTTCCGCTGCACCCAGTTGAGCGCGGCAATCTGATCCATATAGGCGTAGTTATTCAAAGCCTGCCCCGCCTGCTCGCGCGTGAGCGCCGGAAACGCAAAAAAGCCGAAGCGTCCCACACGATAGTTGAAGCTGACAAAGACCACGCCTCCCTGGGCAAAGTGCGTCCCTGCATAGACCGCGGGCGAGCTGCCGCCATTCACGAAGCCGCCGCCGTAGATCCACACCATCACCGGCAACTTCTCGTCCTTTTTGTGAGACGGGGTCCAGACGTTGAGGTAGAGGCAGTCCTCCTTGGGCGTTGCGCCCAGCGGAGCCGCATCGGAGGGGAAGGGAAGCTGCATGCAGTCGGGCCCATATTGCGTCGCGTCGCGCACGCCATCCCATTTCTTAACCGGCTGCGGCGCTCGCCAGCGGTTGTCGCCAGTCGGAGGCTGGGCGAAGGGAATGCCCTTGAAGGCAACAATGCCGTCCTGGCTCGCGCCCTTGAGCTTTCCGGTATCGACTTTCACCTGCGTTGGACCTGGCTGCGCGTGGGCCGCGACGAGCGGCGCCAGCAGAAAAGCGACAGAAGCGGCGGTACGCAAGAATCTCATGATGCATTCCTCTTTTTTGGGATAAGCGCGTTTTTGAAAAATAGGGTTCTTTGCGCGAAGGAACCCACTTTTAGATGCGATTGACTGCGTCCTGCAGCTTCTGGTCAAAGTTATTTCGCAGCGCGCAGGTGTTATCGAAGACCATCGTCGCGTTCGTCGTTGCTGTCAGCGGCGTCCAGTGCGGCAAACCCGCGTGGTTTGGATCGCCGGTGCGTGCAAAATGAATCCACGCGTCGCTCACCTTCGCGGCCAGCTCCCGCGCCTCGGGTCCGCCGCCGGTCATGTTCTCGCATCGGTCAGTATTGTCGAAGACAAACGCGATCTCGGAGCAGTGGAAAGCCATCGGCCGGCCGCTGAGCACCGGCGTCTGCCACGCGAACTGGTAACAATACGCAGGCGCGCTTGCCTGCGCTGCCTTCAACTGCGCCTGCTTGAGCGCCGCTCCACGCACGTTGCTCACGGCGATCACCGACCAAAGCTCAAATGGAATTGCATTCGGGTAAATCTCTCTCGCCGCGGCAATCACGGTGTCCGCCTGGTCGTGGAAGATTGCCCCGACGCGCTCTTTCAGCGTCGCTTCCGTCATCTCCATCAATTCGGGATGATTCGTCGCGGTAACAAATTCGTTCAGCGTCGTGCCGATGAGCATCGGAATCTCCGCCGACTGCGCGGGCGCATCGGGCGAGAACGGCTGTCGCGGCAGCACGCGGCCGTCGACGACCGGCGCCCATCCGAGCGTCGCGCCGATACGCCGGAAGTCGATGATGCCTCCGGGCGGCGGCGGGTGCGTTGTCACCGCAACCGCGGCTGCTTCCAGTTGCTCCACAGGAATCTCCTGCAGCTTGTCCACGCTCGAAGCATCGAGTCCCAGTTTGGCCAGCAGCTGTGCGGCAAGTTGGGCTGAGTTCTCCACGCTCTGGCCCGTCAAAAGAGAGCCGCTCTCGACGATCGCTCGATGGAAGAGGCCTTTGGCCGACGGCATCGCCATGAGCGCCGTCACTTTGCCTCCGCCTCCCGACTGGCCGAAAACCGTTACCAGGTTGGGATCGCCCCCGAAGCCGGCTATGTTGTCGCGCACCCACTCGAGCGCCGACACAATGTCCAGCATCCCCACGTTCGCTGAGTCCTGATACTTGCTGCCGTATTGAGCCAGGTTTAGAAACCCGAACACGTTGAGCCGATGATTCAGCGTCACAACCACCACATCGCCGCGCCGCGCCAGATTCTCGCCGTCGTATGAAAGCAGCTCCTGTCCCGATCCGGCCGTGAATCCGCCGCCGTGCAGCCACACCATAACCGGCCGCTTCTTTCCGTCGTTGATGCCCGGCGTCCAAAGGTTCACGCGCAGGCAGTCCTCGCCGGGAACGCCGTCGTTCCAGGAAAACATCCACGCGTCCTCGTCGCTGCGCCAACCCAGGCGCGGCGGCTGCGGACAAACACTGCCAAACTGCATGGAACTGCGCAGTCCCGTCCACGGCTTCGGCTTCTGTGGCGGCATGAAGCGATTCGCTCCCTCCGTCGTGTCTGCATAGGGAATCCCCTTGAAAGTGTAGATGCCTTTGCGGATATATCCGCGGACCTTACCCGCAGCCGTATCCGCCTCCGGCGCGGTATTCGAAACGGTAATCGTGTCTCCGTTTGTGGGCCCAATTTGCGGATAGGCCGTGTTTCCCGCCTGCCCCTGCGCCGGAATCGGCGCCAGCGCCCCTGCTCCTGCCGTGAGTGCCATCGTCTTCAGGGCGTCCCGCCTCGATATCTGTGTCATCCCTCAACCCTTTCCGCCGCTGGTCCACTGCTTTTCCGGGCCCGGCCTCGCTCGGCTGTCGAGTTTATTCCTTTGCCCTATGTTTCGTACAATCGAAACTTCCGAATGGATCAATCGGCATTGACGAAGAGTAAGACTGTCACGATTCATTGCGCCGTTACGTCTCTCAACACCTCGACCATCTTCACCGCCGCCGGCGACAGCGCGCGATCGACCCTCTGGATGATTTCAATCTTGCGGCTGAGCGTCGGCCGGGAAATCGCAACCCTTCTCACCCTCCCCTCGCCGGCTCCGTCGCCCGCCGCTTCCGGAAGCACCGCGATACCCAGCCCGGCACGCACCAGGCCGACGGCGGTCGACATATAGTTCGTTTCATAGGCCACCGTAATCGGCAACTTCTCGCGCCGCAAAGCTCGTTCCAGCAAATCGCGGACGCTGCTGTCCTTCGCCGTCAGAATCAGGGGATGTTCAGTCAGTTCCCGCAACGTCACGGACTCTTTTCTCGAAAGAAGATGGTG
Source organism: uncultured Acidobacteriaceae bacterium (assembly GCA_963762905.1). Lineage (GTDB taxonomy): Bacteria > Acidobacteriota > Terriglobia > Terriglobales > Acidobacteriaceae > Telmatobacter. The sequence goes on from CAVXMJ010000011.1 coordinate 70,366, forward strand.
CTGAGGAACAAAAGCACACAGTCGATCCACCAGCAGGGGCCATGTTTTGATTTCGCGATTGGCCCGCAGCCGCGTCCCCACGCCGAAATCCACTTCCTCGTGCCGCACCGCATCGATCAGTTTCTCCGCGACCACATCGCTCATCTGCACCGCAATCCCGGGATGCAGCTGCTTGAATCGGCTGATCGCCTCCGGCAGCACCCGCTCCGCAATTGACGGCAGCACGGCGATGCTGACGATCCCTCGGCGCAGCCCCGTCAGTTGCCGCGTCTGCGCCACAATTGCCTCCGCATCCACAAGGATGCGTTCCAGCGGGAGCAGTGCCTCGCGCCCCGCAGCCGTCAGCGCCACGCGTCGCTTGCTGCGGTCGAATAAAGCCACGCCGAGGGCGTCTTCTAGTTGCCGTATCTGCACCGTGAATGCCGATTGCGAAATATGCATCTCCGCAGCTGCCCGGGTGAAATTACCCACCCGCGCCGCAGCCAGAAACGACCTGACATGCCGTAAGTCGTGAATCATTTGTTTATCCAATCATTGCGTTCAGAACATCCAATCCTACATCACATACGCCCTGGCCTATACTTCCTTTGCGCCCTGCTGCGCGCGAACGGCTCATCATGCCCCTGGCTCTTTTAGGATTGCTCACCATCGTCGCTGTGCTCGCCACGATCCTTACCCGCCGGGTATCGGCTCTTACCGCGCTTGTCGTCATTCCCGTGGTTGCGTCTCTCGTCGGCGGCTTTGGTTTGCAAACCGGCTGTTTCATGTTGCAGGGCATTCAGAACATCGCCGGCGTCATCGGCATGTTCGTCTTTGCCATCCTGTTCTTCGGAACCATCGCCGACGCGGGCATGCTCGAGCCCATCATCACGGGTCTTCTGCGCCGCATTGGGAACCGTCCATCGCGCATCATCCCCGGCGCGGCGCTCCTCGCTCTGCTCGTCCACCTCGATGGCTCCGGCGCCGTCGTCTTCCTCGTGACCATACCCGCTCTCTTGCCTCTCTGTGATCGCGTCGGCATCGACCGCCGTGTGCTGGCGTGCGTCGTCAGTATGGCCGCGGGCGTTAATTTTCTTCCCTGGACCGGCCCCATGCTCCGCGCATCAGCCGCTCTGCAGATTCCCGTCTCCCGTATCTTCCTGCCCATGATTCCCGTCCAGATCGTCGGCCTGGCTTTCGTCTTCTTCGCCGCGTGGTATCTGGGCAGGCGCGAAGAGCGCCGGCTCGCCGGAGTAGCGGTTGCGCCGAGTACCCCGACATTGCAGGGGCCGCGCAGCCTTCCTCGTCATTTCTGGTTGAACGTCGCACTCACCGTCGTCGTGCTCGCCGCCATGCTTACGGGCAAGGCCGATCCCGCTGTTGTGTTCATGCTGGGCGCCATCGCCGCGCTCGCCATCAACTTTCCCGGCGTCCAGCAGCAACAGGCCCGCATCGCTGCTCACGCGCCGGCTGCCATTCTCATGGCCGGCATTCTCTTCGCTGCCGGAGCCTTCACCGGCATTATGAAAGGCACCGGCATGTTGCCGGCTATGGCCAATGCCCTGGTGGATCATCTGCCGCAGCACGGAGTTCGCTCCCTGCCGCTCGTACTCGGGCTCACATCCATGCCGCTCAGCTTGCTCTTCGATCCGGACTCGTTCTACTTCGGCGTTCTTCCAGTGCTGGCCAAGGCCGCGGCCGCCTTTGGTGTCGCGCCTGTCTCTGTCGCACAGGCCGCGCTACTCGGCGTTCATACCACCGGCTTTCCCGTCAGCCCTCTCACGCCATCCACATTTCTCGTAGTCGGTCTATCTGATATTTCACTTGCCCAGCATCAACGTTTCTCCATTCCCTGGCTGTTCGCCGCGTCGCTGCTCATGACAGCCGCTGCATTGGCATTCCGCATCATTCCCGTCTGATCTGCAGGAGACAAGCATGCGCACCGTCAGAATCGGAACTGGAGCGGGCTATTCGGGGGACCGTATCGATCCTGCGGTGGAACTCGCCGCCCACGGTTCGCTCTCCTATCTGGTGTTTGAATGTCTCGCCGAGCGCACCATCGCGCTTGCGCAGGGAGCGCGTCTTCTCAATCCCTCTTCCGGCTACGATCCTTTCCTCGAAGAGCGCATGGAAGCGGTTCTACCTCTCTGCGTCAGCAATGGGGTGCGCATTGTCAGCAACATGGGTGCGGCCAACCCTCGGGCAGCCGCCGCCAAAGCGCGCGAAGTCGCGGCGCGCCTCGGCCTGCGAGGGCTCCGCATCGCCGCCATCACCGGCGACGATGTACTCGCCCTCATCTTGCAGGATCCTGCTCACTTCGACGGCATTGCGCCCGGAAAACTCATATCCGCCAACGCCTACCTTGGTGCGGAGCCAATCGTCAGCGCCCTCGCTTCCGGAGCCGACATCGTTCTCACGGGCCGTGTCGCTGATCCATCAATGTTCGTTGCTCCACTTGTGCATGAATTTGGCTGGTCGCTCGACGACTGGACCACGCTCGGCCAGGCCACGGTCATCGGTCATCTGCTTGAATGCGCAGGTCAGGTCACCGGCGGGTATTTCGCCGACCCTCCGTACAGTTCCGTTCCCGGCCTCGCTCGTCTTGGATTTCCGTTGGCCGAAGTCTCCGGCGACGGCAGTGCGGTCATCTCCAAAGTCGAACGATCCGGCGGCCGCATCACGCGCGCCACCTGCATCGAACAGCTCCTCTACGAAATTCAGGACCCCTCTGCCTATCTGACCCCCGACGTCGTTGCCGATTTCTCCCAGGTGCAACTGGACGAAATTGGCCTCGACCGAATCCGCGTATCGGGCGGAGGCGGCCGGGCGCGTCCTGAAACCCTGAAGGTCTCGGTCGGATATCGAGGCGGTTTTATCGGCGAAGCTCAGATCTCCTATGCCGGGCCCGGTGCGCGCGCTCGCGCGGAGCTGGCCCGCGACATTCTCGCCGAGAGACTCAGCGCCCGTCCCGTCGGCGAGCTTCGCTTCGACATGATCGGTATCAATTCCGTTCATGGAGCAATCTACCCAAACCTCAGCTGCGACCCGCACGAAGTGCGCCTGCGCGCAATCGCCCGCGCTGATTCGGGCAATGCAGCTTCGCTGGTCGGAAGAGAGGTGGAGGCCTTGTATACCAACGGTCCCGCGGCGGGCGGAGGCGTCACCCACTCCGTTCGCGAGACGATCGCGATTCTCTCTACGCTGATTTCACGCGCCAGCGTGAAGCCCGTCATCCACTTCGAGGAGTCTTGAAATGCTGCTGCACGAAGTCGCACACGCCCGCGCCGGAGATAAGGGAAGCATCGTCACCATCGCCGTCGTTGCCCGCCGCCCTGAAGACTATTCGCTGCTGGAACAGCGCCTCACAGCCGAAAAAGTCACAGCTCACTTCGGGCTGATCATCGACCGCCCTGTTGTCCGCTACGTCATCCCGCATCTCGCAGCGCTCAACTTCGTTCTCCATCGGCCCGAGAGTGATTCCGTGACGCACTCGCTCGCCCTCGACGCACACGGAAAATGCCTCAGCTCTGCGCTGCTGGGGATGCAAATTTAGTAATGGCTGTTGGAGGCCGTCACAAGTTTCAAGGGTACGGCATCCGGCCAGGCCTTTAGGGTTTGGATCATGCCGATTGTGTGAAGATGGATCGCCGCGTCTAGTGCGGGCGGCCGGGTAGAACAAAGTGCTCGGCGCAGCGCGGCTCGTAGGAGTCGCCCGGAACCTTGATGGGACTATCGAAGGCCGCGGGCTTGCCGTCGATCAGCCGCTGCGAATAGAGAGCGCGCGCTCCACAACTGCAATAAGCGATGCACTCGGTAATATTGCCGCCGTAGGCGTTCACCAGCCATGTCAGGTTGAGCATCTCGCCAAAGGGCATGGCGCGAAAGTCGAGATCGAGGCCGCAGACCAGAACGTCGTGGCCGGCGTCGAGCAGATACTTGACGAAAAGAAAAAGCTGATCGACAAACTGGCCTTCGTCGATGGCAATACATTCCACGCGTTTGCCGATTTTCTGCTCGGTGTCGCGGATCGCGCTCAGCACCTCCCACGGGTCGGCGGCCGGGAATTCAACGGCGCTCATTTTGCCGCCGCCGTTGGGATTGCGGCTTTCGACCACGCCGGGACCGCCCTTGGTATCGTCGCTCGGCTTGAGCACCATAACGTATTGCTTCGCGTACTGCCGTCGCATCTCGGCGCGGCGCTGCAGCTCCGCGGTCTTGTTGCTGCGCATCGGTCCCATCATCAGTTCAAGCTTGCCTTGCACGTGCGAGTCTCCTTAATTTGGCCGCGATTTAGTCCGAAACGTAAGGGCGTGGAACGCCGGCTTTTCATCATAACGCGGCAGAGAGACTGAAGGCAGTGCGCGCCGGCGCGATTTGGGGTGGCTTTTCCACTCATTCTTGGGATGAGCCGCGACTTGCGCTGTGGGCCAGTTTGAAGGGTGCGGGCTGGTAGGCCGGGGATTTATCACCGGCATTCGAGCAGCAAAACGATTTCGGGGCTTCAGCCCCTCGGGGAAGTTCTTTCGAGCTGACCTTCCATGTGCCCTGTACGACAATGACTGCGATCGGAATTATTTCTGGATAGCCCTCAACTCCGCGTCCACCGCCGCCTTCATCACGCCGCAATCGCCGAAGAAGCGCACGAAATCACCGGAGAGAGTCTGCGATTCGGCAAATGAGCCCGCCGTGCTTGCCGAAGTGGCCCGCTCCAGGCCCGAATCAACGCCGCGCGGCACAATCGACGTCATCCGCATCGCGCCTCCGCCCTGCGCGTCGAGAATCAGCGAAGTCAGTTTGCGTGCGAGCGGCAGCGGAAAGCTCTCCGCGACAAAGACAAGTTTGCCGCGCGTGGTGATCACGACAGGCCCCTCGTCGGTGGAGTAGACCTGCTCCACAGAGCCGTCACCAGGGGGAGCGTTGAGATCGGCGGTGGTCTGCAACTGAACGCCGGAGTACTTGCGGCCCAGGTTCTTCGCATAGAGTCTGCTGAAGACCTGTGCGGAGTCGGCGCTCTTCCAGACGGAAAGGTAAAAGAGGCCGATGGATTTGGTGCTGGCCTGCTCTTCGGGCGTGGTGGCGCTTCGCAATTGGCCGGCCCAGTAGAGTCCGCCATCCCAGGCCGGCGTCAAGTCGCGCGATGCGTTGTCGCCGCCGAAGAGCTCGGTGATGATGTGCACGTCGAGCTCGCCAATCTGGCCGATGTCATAGGGCAAATACTGCGCATCAACAAGAGGATGAATGTTGGGCAGCAGGGGAATGGCCGGAATTTTCTTCTGCTCGTAGACGCGCGGATTAATGATCTCCCAGCTCGACGTCGGCGGGCGATCGAGTGCGCCGGAAAACGCCGCGGTCTGGCCCTGGTCCATCCAGATGTCCTGCTCGAAGCTGAGGCCCTCACGATACGGGAAGAGCATCGACTCCGAAAGTAGAAGCGGCGCCCGCGCCATCACCGGCGAACCTTCGGTGGAGTTCATCTGCGAGCGGACAACATCGAGCACTTCCGGATCCTTGACGAGGCTCTTGCCCAGCGGCTTCAGGATGTAGTCCATCTGAACGGCCACGGCCTGGCCCTCCGCCACGGCGTCGCGCGCCGTGTCCATCTCGTCGCGGGCCAGGTGATCCTGATCGCCGGCCGCGTCCTTCGAGACGTCGTCAGGAGTCTGGTCGTCCCACTTCTCCAAATCCGCGTGCTGATCCTGCAAAGCGTGCGTCAGCTCGTGGGCCATCACCGGCTTCTGCTCGTCGGGATCCACCCAGTCGAGAATGTTCACGGTCTTGGTCTTCGAATCGTAGTAGGCCTCGATCTGTTCCTTCAGCAGCGCCAGCAAAAAGGGCTTCAGCTCAAAATCGTGGTCCAGCAGGCCAAACTTCTTCAGGACAATCTCATCGCGCTCCAGCCGCTTGGCGCCCTCGTCTTCATTGAATTTCTCATCGAGGTAGCTCTCGACTGCGGTGCGCGTCGTGAGGGTGCGCTTGACGGTGCTCTTGATGGGCAGGCCGGTTTCGTCAGATGAGAATTTAATGAGCTGGTCGACCAGCGCGAAGAGCTGCTGTGCCTGTTCCGGCGTAATCTTCGCCCCAGATTTGCCGGCTTGTGATTTGCCGGTCTGACCATCCTGAGCCGCGGAAGACTTTGCCGCGCCGGAGGTCGGCGCAGGCGGTGCGGCTGGGGCGTTTTGGGGCGCTGGAGCCGCCTGCTGCGCAAACGTTGCTGCCGCCGCAGAGAACACGAGGGCAGCGATCCCCCAGCGCCGGGTTTGTGCCGCCTTCATGTGCCGATTTCTCATTCACTCTCCCTGCGGGATTTGGATGCGCTCCCGGGTTCGCGGGCCGGGATTCTAGCTTCTCACTTCAAGGCTATAATCAGGATGCGGTTTGACGCCAGGTTTCGACAGAAAATCCGGCCTCAACCCGCGGAAATGCTTCCCATGCCTGAGACCGATCTAGCCCAAAACCTGCAGGCCACCGCGCTGGCCGCCCTGCTTGAGTCTTCGCGCACATCGCGCGAGCTTACCGTATACCGTGGGGCGTTGACCCCCGCAGAGTTGGACGCGCCGGAAACAGAAACAGCGGCGCTGGCCTTCGGAGCCGCTATCCACGATCTGGGCTGGATGCGCCGCGTCGCCGTTCGCGGAGCTGAACGCTTTCGCTGGTTGAGCGGGATGGTCACCAACACGGTCAACGATCTTTTCCCCAACACCGGCGCCTGGAACCTGGTGCTCAACGCGCAAGGCCACATCCAGGGCGATTTGACTGTCTGGCGGGGCGGCGAAGAAACCTCACCCAAGCGGCGAATCGCTGCGGCAACACCAGCGCTCGGCGGCGACCCATTATTGGGAACGCCGTTTGCCGGCGAATCCGAGCTCGAACTGGAAATTGCAGCCGATCAATTTGAGAAGCTCCTGGCCCATCTGAACAAGTTCATCATCATGGACGACGTGGAGCTGGTTCCCCTCGGAGAAGAGCAAGTGGGCGAAGCGGGTTCGGAGACGGTCATCGGCATGACCGGGCCGCAGGCGGGCGAGGTGCTGGAGCGCGTGGGCCTGCCGGTCATTAGCAGCGCGATGGCGGGGACGACGGTCGAGTGGAACGGCTGGAACCTTAGAATTCTGCGTGGCTACGGCGTGCTGGCGCAACACTATGAGTTCTGGCTGCCGTCGGCTGGACTGGCGAAACTATGGGGGTGCCTGCGCACCGGCGGAGCCACGCCGATTGGCTGCCGATCGCTTGAAGCTTTTCGCATCGCCGAAAGTCTTCCGTTGTACGGAGTCGACATGGTGGAACGCGACCTGCCGCAGGAGACTTCGCAGATGCGTGCCCTGCACTTTGCCAAGGGCTGCTACTTGGGCCAGGAAATCGTCGAGCGCATCCGCTCGCGCGGCAATGTGCACAAGCATCTGCGCCCGCTTGAGCTTTCAGGCCCGGTGCCCCAGGCCGGCGCGGAATTGAAGCTCGAAGACGGAACGGCGGCCGGACACATCACCAGCGCGGCCCAGTTGCACCTTTCCATGGGCCCCCGCGTCTTTGTGCTGGGCATGGTCCGCTCTGAAGCTGAGGATCGCGGGCAGGCCTTCGCCTACAAAGCCGGAGTCATCGAGGGAACGGCGCGGATTCTTGAAGCTCCCCCGAAGCTGGGCCAAAATCGCAAGAATTGAGCAGACTTGAGCCGGGATGAGAAACTGAAGGTATGAGCGATACGCCAAAATTCGAAGTGATCGACCGCCGCAAGATGAAGGCGGAAGAGGAAAAAGAAGGCGGGCATTCGGCGCCCAGGGAGCCTGAGCAAACGGCGCCCGCTGCGCCGGGAGAGCCCTCGCCTGGACCGCGCCTGGTGGTGAGTGAAACCAGGCACGAGGAAGCAAAGAGTGCCCCAGCGCCGCCGGCAGAGCCGGGGCTTTTGGACGGTTTGCCTCCCGCGCCGACGGCCGCTGAGACCCACGAGCAGAAGGCGGCGTACGATGCCTCGGCGCAAAGGCTTGAGGATCTGGTTCGCGCGCAGAATCCCGGCGTGGGCCCGCAGCCGCCGGTGGGGTTCGAGCACCTGGTGCAGCAGTTCTATGTGACCGCCATGCTCCAGATGGGAGCGGGCACGCAGGAGGGCCAGCGTCCGCGTGTCGACATTATGGGCGCGCGCGCCACCATCGATCTGCTTGCGGTTCTGGCGGAGAAAACCAAGGGCAACCTGACTCCGGCCGAGGATCGCATGCTGCAGACGGTTCTCTTTGAGGCGCGCATGGCTTTTCTTGAGCTGACCAGCATGATGAGTGCTCCCACCGTGCCGCCCGTCCCGCCGGCAAAGAAGTAACGCCCTTCGCAAAGACCGTGAACCGTGGTTCGTGAATCGTGAACGGTAATCGGTCGCTGACCGCCGGCCGCCAACAACGAGTCACGACCCCCGACCCACGATCCACGGCCCACGATCCAAGGCCCACGAACTCAATGCAAGCTACTCTCACATTCCTCGGAACGGGAACCTCGATGGGGGTTCCGACGCTGGCTTGCCAGTGCCCGGTGTGCACGTCGCCCGATCCGCACGACCGCCGACTGCGCCCCTCGATCCTGCTCCGCTGGGCCGATCCCGATTCCGGCGCCGAGCGCGGCAATGAGCGAATTGTCGTCATCGACACCGGCCCGGATTTCCGTGAACAGGCGCTGCGCGAGCGGCTGACGCACGTGGATGCCGTGCTCTATACACACGGGCACGCCGACCACATTCTGGGCATGGATGACCTGCGCCCCTTGAGCTTTATTGCCGCAAAGAAAGGCGGACCGATTCCGCTCTACGCCGATCGTGAAGCTGCTGCAACCCTAGAGCGAACCTTTGACTACACGATTTCGCCACAGGCGACCTATATCAATCGCGCCCGCGTCCAGATCGTTCCGCTCTCCGATCACAATGTCGTTTACGGCGTCGACTTTGTGCGCATTCCGCTCTGGCATGGCGAACAGTCGATCGCAGGGTTCCGCTTTGGCAACGCCGCATATTTAACGGACGTGAGCGCGATCCCGGAATCGAGCTTCGCGCTCCTCCAAGGCGTCGAAGTCCTGGCTCTTTCTGCGCTGCGCCACGCGCCCCATCCCAGCCACTCTACCGTCGAACAATCCGTTGAATGGTCCAAGCGCATCGGCGCCAAACAAACCTGGTTCACGCACATCTCGCACGACCTGGGCCATGAAGAAACCAACCGCGCACTGCCTGCGGGCGTCAGGCTGGCGCACGACGGGCTCACGGTGCCGGTGACGCTATGAGCGCGGATCCGATCAACGCCGGCCCGAAAATATCGCCAGGCGGCAACGCGACGACTTTGCGCAGCGATGCGTTCGCAGTCTTCCGTTCCCTCAATGAGATTCCTGCCGGCTTTGGTCCCACCGTTGCCGCGGTTGGCAACTTCGATGGCGTACATCTGGGCCATCGCGCGATTCTTGGCGCCGCGGCGGCCGAGGCGCGAAAGACGGGCGCGCGCGCGGTAGCCATCACCTTCAATCCGCACCCTGAACATTTTCTGCGCCCGGCGCAGGCCCCGCGGCTGATCACGCCCCTGCCGGAGAGGCTTCGTCTTCTGGCGGAGACGGGAATCGATGCGGTGTTGTTGCTCCCATTCGATGCCGCTCTCGCCAACCTGTCGCCACGCGACTTTGCCGAACAGTTTCTAATTGCGGCTCTGGGCGTGCGCAGCATGCATGAGGGCAAAAACTTCCGCTTTGGGCGCGGCGCCACCGCAGGCGTGCGCGAACTGGCCGCAATGGGCGAAGAGCTCGGGTTTGCCGTGCACCTTCACGAAGCGGTGCGCATGCGCGGGCTCGAGGTTTCAAGTTCCGCCGTTCGCGCTCTGGTCGCCGCGGGAGACATCCGCCGCGCGCGATGGATGTTGGGACGCCCGTTTTCGATCCTTTCAACTCCGGCATCGGGGCGCGGCATCGGCACGCGATTGCTGGTGCCCACGGTGAACCTGGCGGCATACGACGGGCTGCTGCCGGCCTTCGGCGTGTACGTGACGCGGCTCAAGGTAAACGGGCGTTCGTTTCAGGCGGTCACCAATGTCGGCAACCGGCCGACCTTCGGCGAGGCGTCCTTTGCCATCGAGTCGCACATCCTCAACTTCGAGCCGATTGATCTGGCCGACACCACGCCGCTTGAACTTGAATTTCTGCTGCGCCTGCGCGGCGAGAAAACCTGGCCCTCGCCGGAAGCGCTTAAGGCGCAGATCTTCAAGGACGTGGCGCGCGCAAAACGATACTTTCAGCTCACCGGTTGATTCACTTCCGGGTCTGGTGATTGCCGCGGCACGCTGGCTCTTGAGCGAACCAGCCACGCAAAGAGCAAGCCTGCCAGCACCGCCAGATCGAACCACGCAAACCAGTCGCCCCATTTTTCGTACAGAGTGGAGTCGTATCGAACCGGGACCGTGACCAGCATGCTGACAAGAGCGCCATCAGGCCGCGTTGTTTCCTCTGCGAGAATTCGCCCGCGATCGTCGCTGGCGGTGAGCAGTCCAACCTTGGCATCGCGCACCATGGTGAAGCCGTCTTCCACGGCGCGCATCAACGCCAGGTGTCCGTGCCAGTAGGCATCGACGTCTAAACCCTGGTCCCATGCTGGCACCAGCATGAGCCCCACTTGCTGATGCGCATAGCGTCGCGATAATTCCGGATAATCCATGTCGCGGCAGATTTCAATGCCGATGTTGCCTGTTTTCCCAGGCGCGGGCGATGCGCTCGGTTGGCTCTCCTTACTCGGCCGTGGACAAGCCAGTACTGAGATCTCCGTGCCGGGCGTGGTGCGGGCTTCCCACGTAGGAACCGGGTGATGTTTGTCGTAGACGGCCTCAATGCCGCCGTCTGCAGAGTAGAGGCGGGCCTCATTGTATCCACCGCGATCCGTCGCGCGCAGAATGTCGAGAAGCACCTCCACATGCGCGTCGCGCGCAGTCTGCTGCCAGAAAGAGTCAACCCTGGCTAAAGCGGCGTCGGGAATGAGCGTTGTCATCTCCGGCAGAATCACGATCGCAGCGCCCTGCGCGGCGAGCGCCTTGACCTGCTCTGCATAGTCCTGCATGAGGGCGATGGAAGATGCAGCGTCGGGAGGAAACATATTCTTGCCGGCATGCGTTTCCACCAGGCCCACCGCAACCGAGTGAGTGGCCGCGGGAACATGGTTGAGGCGCCAGAGACCATAGGCAAGAATGCAGGCGAGGTAAACCGCAAGAGCCGTGGCCAAGCGGAAGCGGAGCTTTGCCGGAGATGCGGCGAGAGCTGCCAGCCCAGCGGGAAACAGATTCACCGTGAAGCTGATACCCCAGAGTCCTGTCACCGCTGCGAGTTGCAGTACCGGCAGATTCTGTAGTTGCGTGTATCCGGTGCTGAAAAATGTGCCCTGCCAAAGGCTGAATAGATATTCCACCGCCACGATGACGGCGGGAAAGGCCAATGCAGCCAGCCAGGGATTGCCTTTGCGCATCCATGCGCCATAAAGGACAACGGCAAACGCGAACCCGATCGAAGGCACCAGGACGGTGACGAGCGTCAACCAAAGCGGGAATTGCACGACGTTGTGGAGATAGTTCCAAAAATCCAGCCCGGCGAGGGCGCGTGCTGCCAGGGCTGCGGCAAAGATCGGCCATGCCCGCAATTTGCGCGCGATCAACAGAAAGGGAAGGGGAGCGAGCCATACGAGCCACCAAACGCGATGAAGCCCGGTCGAAACGAAATATGCGCCTGCAGTCAACAGGACCGCCGACAAGGTCAGCGCGGCTCGGCGTAGAGAATTAGCGGGCAAGTCCATGCAACAACCTCCGTAGGGAACGATGCAAGAGTTTGCGGAATTCCGCCTCCGATAGATCGAATCTGCCGGCGCGGTAGAGCACGAGATATCCATGGGCGTGCGCCCAGATCTGCATGGCGATCTCCCAGACGTCGTCGCGCTTGAATCGCTTTTGCTTGATCCACGCGGCAAGCGTGTCGGCAAGAATGTTGAGCGTGGGAGAACGGCGGGCGCGAAAATCCTCCGGAAAGCGGCGCGCTTCGGACCGCGGGCGAGAGAAAACGTAGTCGAAGATACGCGGATGGGCGAAGGCGTAATCCACGTAGGCGTCCATCATATGGATCACCTGCTCTTCGAACCGGCGCCCCTTCGCGGGACGGCTGAAGAATTCGGCCAGCTTCTCAAATTCCTGGTCGACAATCGCGCTCAGCAGGGCCTCGCGGTTGGCGAAATGGTGGTAAATGGCCATCGGCGTAATGCCGATTTCGCCTGCGATGCGCCGCATGGTCACAGCTTCGGGCCCCTCCGCCTCAAGGACGCGCAGGGCGAGGTCGTAAATCCGCCGGGAGGTGATGTTTATCCGACTCACCTATACAGTGTATATCAAAAACTATACGGTGTATAGTTCCTGCTCGACGAAAATCCCTCGACGAACGGGAGGCGACTCAAGCGTCCCCCAACTCTCCTGGAAGCGCGACGGTTGGCTGTCGCTCAATCGAACCCAGGCCGGAGGTCAGCGCTTCCCGCTCAGAGCACGCATCCTCACAATGATGAGAGGCTCATTGACTTGCATAGTGCGGAAGGCTAAACTCTCCTTAGTTTCTCCCCCGCTCGGAATCGCTCAAGGTATAGACCCCGGTACAGCAAACTTGAGCTGATTCGGCCACACGTCACGTCGAGGCTTCACAGAAGTCGGTCCGCCGTCCCGGCGAAGTGACCCTATTTAGAGGGGTTTCATTGCCAGGGCCAGCGCTCCGGGAAAGGTTGCACTCTTGAATTCCCCAGACTTGATCGAAATGAGCAGCGATCCGCGCGCGCAAGACGCCTTGAGCAGCCGAGCCAAGACTTTGCCGATCGCGATCGTCGACCCGATTCTTGAGCGCCGCAACGTAATTGCCGGCATTCTCTGCGCGCTGCGATCGACGGAGATGGCGCCGAGAGTAACGCCTCTTTCCAACATCGACGATTTCCTGGAACTCGCGAAACGGGATTTTGGAGTCGTGATGGTGGCCGCGGACGGAAACCAGGACGATGTCATGAAGGCCATAGAAACCGTTTGCCGCAGCGGCTCCGGCGTCGCAATGGCCTACTCGGCATCGGCAGACAATGAGTTGCTGATCCACTGCATGAGAGCCGGCGTGAGGGAATTCTTGATGTATCCCTTCGCTCCCGGTGTATTAGAAGAAGCTTTCAGCCGCTCGAACAGTCGAGGCCTGCTCGTGCCGGATGCGAGAAAGATATCGGGAAAGTCCTTCGTGTTTCTCGGAGCGAAGGGCGGCTCGGGAGGCACCACCGCGGCATGCAATTTCGCCATCTCCATGGCCAAAGATTCGAAACGCGAAACACTTCTGATCGATCTCGATCTTCCCTTGGGAGATGCGGCTCTCGTCCTTGGAGTCGCGGGCGAGTTCTCAACGGTCGATGCCCTGCGCGATCCCGAACGGCTCGACCCGACGTTTCTGAAAAAACTGACGGCGCAACACAGCTCGGGTTTGTATGTCCTTGGCGCGCCCGGCCATTTTGCCAAGTCCAACATTACTCACGATGCAATGAACAAGTTGGTCGAGGTTGCCTGCAAGACATTCGAGTACGTGATTATTGATGCGGGCTCGCGTTGGGACCTGGCGGAAACGCGCGTGTTCGATATGGTTTCGACCATTTATCTGGTCACGCAGGCCGGCATCGCCGAGCTGCGCAATGCCAATCGTCTGATTTCAGGATGCCTCCAGCCCTATTCGCACAAGCTTGAAATTGTGCTCAACCGGCACAAGGACGAGATGTTTGGCACCGAAGTTCTGGCGATTGAGAAGGCCCTGAACAGGCAGGCGCAGTGGCGGATTCCCAATGATTATCCGGCGGTTCGCGAGATGCAGAACACCGCAACGCCGTTGGCGCTGAAGGAATCGAAAATTCAGCGTGCGATCCAGTCGATGGCTCGCATCGCGTCTGGACTTCAGGTCGAACAACCACGCCCAAAGAAAAAGAAATTCGGCCTCTTCGCGATGGAATCAGGGGTTTGAAGGTAGCGCGGGCCTGACAGTTCGGCCTGGCGGCGGCCACCGATTGCCAGGCGCCTGAGCCTGGGGGGTGAGTTTTGACTCGGGCGCGGGTTGCTGGGGCTCTCCGTCCTCGTCGCCCGGAAACTGCTCGTCGTCCTTGCCTGCAATCGCTGCGCGCATAAAGTTGATCCAGATGGGCAGAGCGGTCACCGCGCCCGTCTCCTTATCGCCCAGGGACTCGCGGCTGTCGTTGCCCACCCAAACGCCGCAAGTCACCGAGGGCGAGAAACCCAGAAACCAGGCATCGGTAAAGTCGCTGGTGGTCCCAGTCTTGCCGCCGAGCGGATGGTTCAACTGCTTGGCCGCTTGGCCGGTACCGTGATCGGTCACGCCGCGCAGCAGCGTCATCATGGTGCGCGCCGTTTGCTGGTCGAGCACCTCGTCCACCGCGGGCCGCTCCTGCCACAGCGTGATTCCGTCAGCGTTTGAAACTTTGCGAATGAGATGTGGAGCCACGCGGACACCGTCGTTGGGGAATACCGCGTACGATGCCACCTGCTCCTGAAGCGTAATCTCCACCGCGCCCAGCGCTACCGGCAGGTAGGGTGGAATGTTTGAAGTGACCCCGAAGCGATGGGCCACGTCGATCACCTTGTGAATGCCTACGCGCGCGGCCAGCTTGAGCGCCGGGATATTGCGCGACTCGGCGAAAGCATTGGCCACGGTCATCGCGCCTTTGTAGTCATTCTCGTAGTTGTGCGGCACGTAATCGCCGAAGCGCGTCGGCCCATCGACAATAATGTCCGTGGGCTTCACGCCGTCCTCAATGGCCGCTGTGTAGACGTAGGGCTTGAAGCTTGAGCCGGTCTGCCGCTCGGCCTGCGTCGCGCGGTTGAAGACGCTGACCGCGTAGTCGCGGCCGCCCACCATGGCCAGCACGTCGCCGCTGGTGTTGTCGATAGCCATCAGCGCGCCCTGCGTGCCGGAGTCCTCTTCGAGCGATGCGCGATGTTCGCCGCCCTCCGTCGCCGCCGTCATGCGCACATAAATAATGTCGCCGGGTTTGGCGAGCGCGTCGCCGTAGCGCACGCCGGTCCATTGCCAGTCGGTGGGCAGCAGCAGAATTTCAGAACCCGGCTGATCGCGCGGCCCGATGCGCGCGTGAACTTCCAAGGGTAGTGCACGCGTCACGATCGCGTGAACGTAGTCGCCCGTTCCAGCCAGGATCGCCCAATCCGGGTGGCGATAATTTTCGAGAGTGACGTCGCCGGAGAGAACATTCTCCAATTTGCCGCGCCAGCCATGGCGGCGCTCGTATGCAGCCACGCCGTCCACTACAGCGCGATTGGCCACTGTCTGCAGGTCGAGATCGAGCGTCGTATCCACGCGCAAACCGTCCTCATGCACTTCCTCGGTGCCGAAGCGCTTATCCAGTTCTTCGCGAATCGCGTCCTGGAACCACGGCGCCGGCAGACCCACGGGCCGCGCCATGTGCAGGCCCAGTGGAGTGTTGCGCGCCGCCTCAGCCTGGGCGTGGGTGATGATGCCGTCCCCCTCCATCTCGCTGAGCACAAGGTTGCGGCGGCGCAGCGCGCGCTCCGGGTTGAGCAACGGAGAAAACGCCACGGGCCCTTTGGGCAGCCCGGCAAGCAGCGCCGCTTCCGTCAGCGTCACGTCCTTCGCGTGTTTTGAAAAGAAATACTCCGACGCCGCTTCAAAGCCATAATTCCCGCTGCCCAGGTAAATCTGGTTTCCGTAGAGCGTGAAGATCTGCTCCTTGGTAAACGCCCGCTCGATTTGAATGGCCAGGTAGGCTTCCTGAATCTTGCGCATGGCCGTGCGGTCTGAAGAAAGAAAGAGATTGCGCGCCAGCTGCATGGTGAGCGTGGAGGCGCCCTGCGCCCTGCCGTGGCTGCGGATGTCGTGCCACGCCGCGCCGGCCACGCGAAACACGTTGATGCCCCAGTGCGATTCGAAATTCTTGTCTTCAATTGAGATCACGGCCTCGCGCAGGATGGGCGCGAACCCGTCGTAGCCCACCACCTCGCGGCGCTCCAGCGAGAAGGAACCGATGATGCGGCCCTTGCGGTCGTAAAGATCGGTGACGGTCGAGGGCTGGAAATGCTCCAGGTCCTGAATCTGCGGCAGATTGACGGAGTAGACCAGCGTGAGCCCGGCCAGAGAGCCGGTGATGGCCGCGAGCAGCAGCAGCGCAACCAGGGCCGACCGCCCCGCCAGTTTGCGCCTGCGATGCGCGGGGAGCGATGGCCTTGAACTGCTGCGGCGCACCCGGCCCGGCTCGCGCTCGTCAAGTTGGTTTTTGGCGCGCTCTTTCGGCGGCAGATTGGATGTCGTAGCCAACGCAGGACTGGCCCCATGGGCAGGCCTCCGCCTTGCGAGGCGGAGGAGTGCCTCAGCTTAAGGCTAGCATTGGATCGCTCGGAAAAATCGCGCGCTGCGCACGTCCGTAATCTCTCGGTCAATGGCGGGAATACGCCCCGAATCGGTTCCATACCGCAAATGAAGATGTCATCCTGAGCGGCGGTCGTCGCGGCGACCGGAGTCGAAGGATCTGCGTTTGTCTTTCGCAATCCTTACCCACCACAGGAAATGGGGTGCCCCACCCTCGCGGGGACTTTGTTTTTCCCGCCAGGGTGGGAACCCACGACCACTCGCCGCAAACGAAGTCGAACGGGGATCTACCGTTGCTCTTTGCAATCCTCACCCACCACAGGAACTGGGGTGCCCCACCCTCGCGGGGTCTTTGTTTTTCCCGCCAGGGTGGGATAGCACAAACCTCAACCAACGGGCCTTGTGTCAGGGCACGGCTCTACTGCTTGGCGAAAAACTCATTTCAGGGTGCTGTTTTGAAAGGGCACGAGTTTACTCGTACCGACAAACTGAATCAAATAGACGGGGCTTTAGCCCCTGAGGCAAGATTCTTCGGAACTCGACCCGTTGCGGCGATCTTTTTTTACTAAGCTGCTTTGCCGCACCCGAGTATGCAATCGTCGCGGAGGTCGGGGCCGAGAGGCGGCTTAAGGAAGATGAGGTTGTAAAGGGTTTCCGCAAACTCCACTGAAGGAGCTTTGTAACAAGGACACGGCTTTAGCCGGGCCAAAAAGATCAGCAGGAAGTAAAGGGTTTTACAGCCAGCGGAAAAACTGCTTCGGAGGAGCACGAAGTGTCAGGGCACGACCGGGGAACCCAGGCAGTGCGTGGGTCGCGTGCCGTAAATGCCGCAAATTGACTTCGGCTTTAGCCGCTGAGGGATGGTTTCCTTCCCCGCCGCACCTTTCCGCAGCCGGTTTAGCCCCTGAGAGATAACAAACTGGAGCGAGGCTTCAACTCTCAGCCGTTCTTCGCCTTCAACAGCGACAGCGCCTGGTTCAGCGGCGCATCTCCATTCGAAGGCGGCATCGGCTCGCCGTCGTCTTCGGGTGAGGCCACAACGACGTTGGGTGTTACCGCGACTTCCTGAATCTTCTTCCCGTCGGGATCCTCGTACTTCGCCACCGTCAGCATCAGGCCGGCGCCATCGGGCAGGTCAATTGTCTTTTGCACCGTGCCCTCGCCAAAGGTGTGCTCGCCCACAACGTCTCCGCGCTTCAGATCTTCAATCGCGGCGGCAGTAATCTCCGGCGCGCCGTAGGTGCCGCGGTTTACCAGCACAGCCACGGGTGCGTCCGTCAGAAAGAGCGAAGGATCGGCGTTGAACGTCTGCAGCGGAAACTTCTGGCCCTCCAGAGACGCCAGCGTTCCCTGCTTGATGAAGAAGTTAGCCAGGCGCACTCCCTGTTGGGGGTCTTCGCCCGTTGTGTCGCGAAGATCAAGAAGAATCTTCTTGCCTTTTCCGGCTGCCTTGATGCGGGCGGCGATGTCGTCCACGCGAGCCGCGGTCAAAACGCCCGGCTTGAGATAAAGGATCGACGCGTTTTCGTAAAATTGCTCGCCCAGCGGCGGCGTAGCGACCGCAGCGCGCGTCAGCTTGATGGTGTCGGGATCGGGCTTGAAGGGCCGAACGATCGATAGAGTAACGGAGGTGCCGGGCTTGCCGGAGAGCATGAAGCGCACAATGGCCAGCGGCAGATCGTGGGTTGACTGCCCGTCAATCAGGTCGATCACATCGCCGTCGTGCAAATGTTCCGTGTCGGCGGGCGATCCGGGCAGCACGTTCACCACCGTCGCGTATCCGAACCGCTTTGAGATGGTGATTCCCACTTGCGCATTGTCGGTTGCGGGGCGGTCTTTATAGGTCTTGTATTCGTCCGGCGTCAGATAGCTGGAGTCCGGATCGAGCGAGTCGAGAAGCCCGTGCAGCGCGCCGGTGGTCACGGCGGGAATGTCGGGCTGGGTCACGTAGTAGTTCTGGATCTTGCGCAGAACCTCGGCGTAAACGCGCATCTGCTTGTAGGCGGCGTCCTGTTCGTCGCCGGCATGTACGCCGATATATCCAAACTCGCCCAGAACATAACTCATGCCCAGGCCGGCAAAGATCACCAGGGAGACGACAAAGACAAAACGCCGGAAAAATCGAGACACGCACACCGCCAAAGCAGCCCTGAGGGGAACCAAGCCGCTCATACTCTATAGACGCAATGATACCCCAAGCAGCACTGGGCGATGGCTTAGGAGTCCCTTGGCCTATTCCCAAAGTTTGCATCAGGATTGCGCAGGGTCATCCTGAGCGGAGTCCGCCGCGGCGGACGCAGTCGAAAGCCTGCCCTGAGCCAAGATCGTCCGCGGCGGCGGACGATCGAAGTCGAATGGGGACCTGCATTTGGTGTTCTCAATTCAAAGAACGAGCCTCAGCAACGCCGCGCTAGAACACAGTAAACGAAAGTGTTAACCGGAACGCGCCGTAAGCCGGGCGAGATATTCACTAAGGAATGCAAAAACCAATCGCCAGCCGATTGCCGCCGGCCAGCCTCTCGTACTTCAGCGTGTCGGCGAACTTGCGCATGAGAAGAATGCCGCGGCCTCCGGGGCGAAGGTAATCCATCGGCGATGTCACGGGCTGTTCCTCGATGAGTGAACCTGAAACCGGATCGAACGGCGGCGCCTGATCCTCAACTGTGAAAACGACTTCGTGCGCGTTCGGCGAGGCGCAGTCCACGGTGAGCGTGTTGCCGGGCTGGCCGTCGTAGCCGTGCCGTATGACGTTTGAAACCGCCTCTTCAAGGCAAAGATGCACGCCGAAAAGCGTGTCGGCGGGGATGGCGTACTCCACGCCGAGCGACTCAATCCAGGGCCAGAGCGCGGCCATGTCGTCAAGCTGACTCTTCAGGGTCAGCCGGGACACGTGTTTGGCTGTGTCTTCTGCGGGCATGGCTGACACCGAAGAGGAGATGGTGCTCATTGCAACGCGGCAATCGCCGTGGCGAGATCGTGGTGAACCGGCAAAAGCGTGTCGATGTTACTCGCCTTTAGAACCCCTTCCACCATCTCGGTCGGCGCGTAAAGCACAACTTTGCCGCCCCGGCTGCGCACCGCCCGCGCGGGAAGCACAATCGACCTCAATCCCATGGAACCAAGGAAGGTGACCTTTTGCAAGTCGATCAGAAGTTTGTTGGCGCTGCCCGCAATCAAATTCATCTTCATATCGATCGCCGCGGCGCCGCCGATGTCCATGCGCCCATCCAGCTCCACTCGCGTGATGCCGCCGTCCATTTCCTGCGTGGAGAGTTCCATTTCCATCGCCCTTTTCTTGAGTTGAGAATCCGGATTCTTCGATCCAGATGCTACGGGACGATTGTGAAAGCCCTGTTACAAACACAAAACATCAGAAGATGTTGGTGATGCTGTTGGAAAAGGAGATCACTAGCGGCGAATCTTTAGCGATCGGCACGGTGATCTTCGACAATGCGCTGCCGTCTTTCATGAGCTGAACCTTCAGCGTCTTCGTCTTCTTGGCCTTGAACTCGGAGCTCAGGGGCTTCGAATCCCACTCCTCGCCGCCGCTCTTGAACGAGACCTGGAACTGCTGCATGCCCGGCGGAGCATACAGATTGTCCAGGCTGGTGCCGTCCCCTGTAGTGAAGCGGATATAAGGCCTATTGTTCATCTGCACAATGAAGGGGAGGCCCTTGGGGAACTTGCTCACATCGATCTTCAGCTTGCCGTTCTTGCTCGGGTCGGCTTTCCGTGGATCAAAGGCTGCGGGAACCACAGGCGTGGGCGTTGGTGGTTTAACCGGTGCCGGAGTAGTTTGCGCGGGATTGCCCGGCGCAGGCGGAGTCACTGCGGCCGAGGGCTGCGATGAAGGCGTTGCCGTTTTGCCCGCGGTGGGCTTGCCCGCTGACGGTTTGGTAGCTTTTGGCTCGGCTCCGGGTTTCGTCGGCGGGTTTTCAGGTGCGCTCGCGGGAAGCGCTCCAACCGGCAACGGTTCGATTTGCTGCGGCTGCGGCTGCGGCACAGGAACCGTGACCGCCTGGGTCGGAGGAGCGGGCGGCTTGCGATGCGCATACCAATACCAACCGCCGGCAATCGCCGCGACGGCCACCGCGACAGAAACCAGCGCGATGGCAACGACACCCTGAGGCTTCTTCTTCGATGTTGCCGGTTTTGCTGCCGGCGGTTTCGCTGTCAGCGGTGTTGGGGCCTGCCTCGCTCCGGAGCTGCCAGTTTGTACCACCGGGGCTGGCCGTAGTGACCCGGAGATCGCGTTCGGGCCGAGCGTAGCGTCGGACTCCATCGCAGAAGGCATGAGCGGCGATGACTGCATCACGCTGGTAACCGGGCTCATGCGCACCGTCGCCAGATCTTGCGCAAGTTCCTCGCCCGTCTGGTAGCGATCCGCAGGGCTCTTCGCAAGGCACTTCAGGATCACCGCTTCAACCCGCGCCGGAACCGCAGGATTGAGCTTGGACGGCGGAATCGGCTCGGTGTAGACCACCTTATACGACACGGCGGTCATGGTTTCGCCGGGGAACGGCTGCTCGCCCGTGGCCAGCGAATAAAGGATCACGCCCAGCGAAAAAAGGTCGGCCCGGCCGTCAATGGGCGAGCCCGTGAACTGCTCCGGCGGCATGAACGACGGCGTGCCCAGCAATTGCCCGGTGGTCGTAATGTCGCTTGACGCCAGCTTGGCAATGCCGAAGTCGGTGATGCGCGGCCGCTCGCTGCCGTAAACCTCCTTTGAGGTCATCAGAATATTGGCGGGCTTGATGTCGCGGTGAATTACGCCCTGGCGGTGGGCGTAGCCGAGTGCTTCGGCGATCTGCTGGCCGATTTCGCAAGCGCGATCCAGGGTGAATCGCTCGCCCTTCTTGATGGCTTCGGCCAGCGTCCTGCCCTCGACAAATTCCATCACCAGGAACGGCACCCCCTGATCTTCGCCTACGTCGAAAACGGGCACAATCCCCGGATGCGCCAGCACGCCCGATGCCCGCGCCTCGCGGTAAAAACGAGTGCGATACTCTTCGCTTTGAGCGCCTTCGAGCGCCGTGGTATGGATCGTCTTCAGCGCGACAATGCGGCCGACGGCAGGGTCCTTGGCCTTGAACACACTGCCCATGGCGCCGCGGCCCAGCTCCTCGACAATCTCATACCTGCCAATACATTTGGGGTCGCCCATGGTCAGGATTGTACCAATCCCGCGCGACGTTCGGCGTGACCGATTGCGTTAAGAATGTTCACCCTGCGGGCCCCGGCAAGCCGCCGGCGAGGGCGCCGCAGCCTTTACGCCGCCGTGCGGTAGCGCACCACCAGCAGCGTCAGGTCGTCGGACTGGTCCGCTCCCCGTGTAAAGGCGCGCACCCCATCCAGGATCACCTGCTTCAGCTCTTCAACCGACTCGTCGACACGGCCCTCAAGCACCTTCGTCAGCCCCGTGACTTCGAACAGCTCGTGATCGGGATCCTCTGCTTCCGTTACCCCGTCGCTGAACAGCACCAACGTGTCTTCCGGCTCAAGCTGCAGCCGCGCCGACGGGTAATCAGCCTCTTCAATCAGGCCAACCGGGAACGACCCCTCGGTATAGAGCTCGGTCACCTTGCCCTTGCGAAGCAGTAGCGGCGACGGATGCCCCGCCTTGATGTATTCGAGCATGCCATCCGCGCCCACCATGCCGATAAACATGGTGGCGTAGCGGCCTACCTCGGAGTGATGGCAAAGGAACCGATTGATGTGGTTGAAGACCTTCACCGGGTCGGCGCCCATCGTCATTCCAGACAGCGCGCCTTGCAACATCGTCGTCAGCAGCGCCGCGCCAAGGCCCTTGCCGCTCACATCGGCAATCAAGACTCCCGAGCGATTCTCGCTCACAGGAACCACATCGAAATAGTCGCCACCCACTTCATGGCAGGGATAGTGCACGCCGGTGACCGCCAGGTGCGGAAAATCGTTCAGCCCGTGCGGCAGCAATGCCTGCTGGATGGTCCGCGCAATCGACAGCTCCTGCTCCAGCCGCTGGCGCTCGCGTTCCCGCTCCACCAGCCGCGCATTGTCCATAATGCTGGCCGCCTGCACGGCCAGGGCATCCAGAATCTGGCGGTCGAGCGCGGTAAACGCCGCGATGCGGCGCGAGTCAAGATAAATCAAGCCCAGCAATTGGCCGTGCTCCTGGTCGGCGCCCGTGTCGGCAGTGGAGCGCGACGAGGCATACAGCGGAATCGCCACCACCGCGCGCAGCCCCTGGATGACAATGCTCTCCGCCGCCTTCAGATCCAGGCCCGCCAGGTTAAGGTCCTCGGTAATCACGGCCGACTTTTTGCTGATCGCCTGGTTAATTGCCGTCTGGCTGGGGTTCAGTGTTTCCGGCGGCAGGTCCTCCGCCTTGTTGCTCCGTGCCTGGTGCACATGCAGCACGCCCGTGGCGTCCGGCACAATGAGCAAGCCGCGGTCGGCGTGCGTGACAGAGATCGCATGATCGAGCATCGTGCCCAGCACGGCATCGAGCGGCAGCTGCGAGTGGAGCAGTGAAGTTGCCTCCAGCAGCAGGTTCAGCCGGTTTAATCCGCCCGTAACCGTCGTGCCTGCGAAGTCGGAAATGGAACCGATGCGCGTGAGCAGGTTGGCTACCGACTGCGGGCCCGCCGCGGCGGCAATCGCTGCCGCAT
Organism: uncultured Acidobacteriaceae bacterium; assembly: GCA_963762905.1. GTDB lineage: Bacteria > Acidobacteriota > Terriglobia > Terriglobales > Acidobacteriaceae > Telmatobacter. Next base: position 93,384 of record CAVXMJ010000011.1, read on the forward strand.
GAAAAACGATCCGGTAACTGTCTTCCAGGCCAAAGGTGATCAGGTCGCCATCGCGCAGCATGTGCTCCTGCACCTTTGCGCCGTTCACAAATATTCCGTAGCGATTACCGCGATCCTGCAACTTGTGGCCGGAGCCTTCCGCCACGATCGCTGCGCAGCGGCGGGAGATGCGCCCATCGTCAAGATGGAGCGCGTTGTCACCCTCGCCTCCGCGCCCGATATTGAAGGGCTCCTCGGTCACGGCGATCTTCTCCCGTGAGCCGTCCGGGGCGATGACTTCGAGCGCGGCGTCGGTTTGCGGGGAATGTTCAGCCATGAGATCGGATGTGGGCAAATTCTAACATGCGGCATCGACAAGACTTTGAGTCGCAAACCGCGTTGCCCCCACCCTTCCGCAGCCGGGTGCCCCACCCTCGCGGGGACTTTGTTTTTCCCGCCAGGGTGGGAACCCACGACCACTCGCCGCAAACGAAGTAGAACGGGGATCTGCGGTTGCTCTTTGCAATCCTCACCCACCACAGGAAATGGGGTGCCCCACCCTCGCGGGGACTTTGTTTTTCCCGCCAGGGTGGGAACCCACGACCACTCGCCGCAAACGAAGTCGAACGGGGATCTACCGTTGCTCTTTGCAATCCTCACCCACCACAGGAAATGGGGTGCCCCACCCTCGCGGGGTCTTTGTTTTTCCCGCCAGGGTGGGAACCCACGACCACTCGCCGCAAACGAAGTCGAACGGGGATCTACCGTTGCTCTTTGCAATCCTCACCCACCACAGGAAATCGGGTAGCACGAACCTAAACCCGCCTCCCCCGTTTTCCCACAGTCGCCGCAAATGACGTTGCCCCATCCTTCCGCAGCCCCATCGCGGAAGGGTGGGACAGCACAAACCCAAATCGACGGGCCTTGTATCAGGGCACGAGTTTATTCGTGCCGCAATTGTCTCAAGAAAGATCGCGGCTTTAGCCGCGGAGCGAGCGATCAGCGAGCGGCTGCTCCATGCAATGCTGGTGGCGGGAGGCAGGATCGAACTTGAGCCGTTTTGCGGGCGTGAGCGGAGCGGGAGCCCGCAGGCGAAATCCTGAGTCCGCCGCAGCGGACGAAGGATCAGGCTGCAATGGTGGCGGGAGGCAGGATCGAACTTGAGCCGTTTTGCGGGCGTGAGCGGAGCGGGAGCCCGCAGGCGAAATCCTGAGTCCGCCGCAGCGGACGAAGGATCAGGCTGCAATGGTGGCGGGAGGCAGGATCGAACTTGAGCCGTTTTGCGGGCGTGAGCGGAGCGGGAGCCCGCAGGCGAAATCCTGAGTCCGCCGCAGCGGACGAAGGATCTGGCCCTACTCAACAGCACTGAATTCGAGCGAGCGATCAGCGAGCGGCTGCTGCATGCAATGCTGGTGGCGGGAGGCAGGATCGAACTGCCGACCTACGGGTTATGAATCCGTCGCTCTAACCATCTGAGCTACCCCGCCACAGGGGGACGCGCCGTCGAATGCGCGCCAGTTTTGATGATACGGTGCTGAGAAAATCCGGTCAATCGGCGCCCCGCACTCTTTCCTGCGACAATTTGGCCATCGATTCCACACATTCGGAGCATGGGCATGCCGAATCTTCTGCACATTGACTCGAGTCCCCGGGCAGCGTCCGTCTCCAGCCATCTCGCCGCCGCATTTGTGGCCAGATGGAGGCAGCAAAATCCCACAGGCGCCATCGTGCACCACAACCCCTCGCTCGAACGGATTCCTTATCTCGACGAAGCCATGGCCGAAGCACTTCTCGATCCCTCCAGCGAGCCAACACCCGAACGAGTGCGCGCCCTGGCCACTTCCGATCGCTTTGTCGACGAGCTTCTCGCCGCCGACGTTCTCGTTCTCGGCGTGCCCATGTGGAATCTGTCGATTCCCGCCTCGCTCAAAGCCTGGATCGACCTGATCGTGCGCGAGGGGCGGACCTTTGCATTCACTCCGACCGGCGTAGCGCCACTCGTGCCGCCGGGCAAAAAGGTCTTCGTCTTCTGTGCCCGCGGCGGCGCGTATCCCGAGGGATCTGCAATGCGCGCACTCGATTTTCAGGAGCCGTATCTGCGTACGATTCTCGGCGTCATCGGCCTCACTCAAATCGAGTTCATCCACGCCGAGCGCCAAAGCGAGAGTCCCGAAGCCGCCACCGAAGCCCTGGCCCAGGCTGAGCGCGCGCTTGCTGCGCCATTTGTGCTGCACACTGGTTAGTGCTGTCATCCTGAGCGAAGATCGCCCGCCGCGGCGGACGATCGGAGTCGAAGGACCTGCATTTCATTTTTCCGCCGTTCCCCCTTAGCCCCAGGCCCGCCGACTTGCTCCCCCGCTCCCTTGCTCCCTGCATTTACACTCGTCTCCATGAGCCCCCTCCGCATCGCAGCCGTCATTCCCGCGCGCCTCGCGTCCACGCGCTTGGCAGCCAAGGTCTTGCGTCCCATCGCCGGGCGTCCGATGGTGGAGTGGGTGTGGCGCGCGGCCAGCTCGAGCGGCCTGATGGACCCGGTAGTTGTCGCCACCGACGCGGAAGAGGTCGCCGAAGCGTGCCGCGCGCGGTCGATTCCGGTCGTCATGACCTCGCCCGATTGCGCGAGCGGATCGGACCGTGTGAGGGAAGTCGCCCGCCAGATCGACGCCGATATTTACGTCAACATCCAGGGCGACGAGCCGACCCTCACGCCCGATTTCTTCCCCCCGCTGCTCAATCTCTTCGCGCGACCCGAGGTTGAGGTCTCAACGCTCGCGGTCCGTTGTCCACCGCAAGAGATCACCAATCCCAACGCGGTCAAGGTAGTCACGGCAATCGACGGCCGCGCCTTGTATTTTTCTCGCGCGACCATCCCCTTTGACCGCGATGCCATCGGCTTCACCGGCTACCGCAAGCACCTCGGAATCTACGCCTATCGCAAGGCCGCTGTGGAGCGCTTCGCTACGCTGCCGCCCTCGCCTCTCGAAAAGCTTGAGCGCCTCGAGCAGTTGCGCCTCCTCGAGAATGGAATCTCCATCTACGTCGCCGACGCCCCCCGCGACACCATCGGCGTGGACACCGAAGAGGATTTGCTGCGCGCAGAGGCGGCTCTCCAGAAGCCCTAACGGCCGGGGAAGGAATACGAAAGAAGCCGAAGACTGCTGCAGCAGGTTGAGTTATTCAGGAAACAAAGGAGCCCTCAATTTATGAACAAGAACGAAATCTTGATCGAACTTTCCGAATCGGACAAGACCAAATTCGGCAAAGAGGACTTTGACGCGCAGTCCACCCCGCAAAAGGTTTTTACTGCGATTTGGGCGCCTGAGTCCGAGGTTAACAACGGCGGTTTCTCTCAGTATTTTCTCAATTCGAGCTGCGAAACCGCGGGCTTCGTTACAGAGGCGCTTGAGACAATCGGGGCTCCGCAAACCGCCGAGATTTGCAGGCGTGCAATTGGCATTGCTTTCCCGGAAGGCCTGCCATCGGACTCCGAAGCGATAAGCTTGGCGGCGTCCGATTTTTCCGACGAAATTGGAGAAAAGCTGGACGCTTTGGATCAGGAGTTTTATCAGTATCCTCACAACCTGACCGAATTGCTGTTCGCGTATGTCACCAAATACCCTGGCGAATTCGGTTATCTGCCGGAACCCAACGACGCAGAGTGAACGATCGGGCTCGTCTCTCGGTTCAGGCCGCGCGGTCAGACTTGTCAAGCCCCTTTTCTTCTAACTCGCTGCATCCAAGCCACTTAATTTTGCCGATAATTACCCGCCTCCGGCGCATACTTGGAAGCATGATCTCCGCTTCAGCACTCTTCTCATGGGCAAATTCAGCCGTGTCTAGCCCGGCCTCCGCAGCAGTTTTCGGTTGCGCCGGCGCCAGGTATTCCGCCGTCGAATCAGCGCTCTCCAGGATCGAAAAGGGCGACAGGAGTGATTTTTATACCCCCAAAGGGCACATTTTGCCACTTTACTCTTTTGTAATCAACAAAACGATGTCAAAACCGTGGACAAATTTCGTCGATTTTATGCACCAGACCACCCTTTGAGGAGACCAACTCGGCCCATTCTGGCTCGTTTTGTCGAGCTCTTTTGCCGCTCCCGGCTAGCCGGAAATTCTGAATTGCGGGCAAGATTCGGATAGCCTGAACATCGTGCACGGGCGACTATGAAATACATGAGTGCTGCTCCACAAATCGCGATCGTTAACACAATCAGCCGTACGGTTCTCCCGCCAGCTTCTGTCCGGTCTTCACAGTCGGTTCAGGCCCTGGATCCCGCTGCCGCCTGGAAACAACTTGTCGCGCGCGACGCCAATGCCCGCTTCGTATACGCCGTCACCACTACCGGCGTCTTCTGCCGACCGGGCTGCGGCAGCCGCAGACCGCTCCGCGAAAACGTGCGCTTCTTCCGCTCTGCGGCCAACGCACAGAGCGCCGGCTTTCGCCCCTGCCAGCGTTGCCGTCCGACCACTGCGTGGGCCAGCCCTTTGGAGAAGATTCGTGGTCATATCGAGTCGCACCTGGACCGCCCCGTGCGGCTCGGAGAGCTCGGCCGCGTCGCAGGCCTGAGCCCCTTCACCGTGCAGCGATTATTCAAACGAGAAATGGGAGTGAGCCCTCTGCAATATCAGCGAGCCATGCGCGCGGGCAAGTTTCGCGGTGCGCTCCAGCAGGGCGAGACCGTGACCGACGCGATTTACTCCGCCGGCTTCAGCTCATCGAGCCGCGCCTATGAAGGAAACCAATTGGGCATGACGCCGGCGCGCTTTGCCCAGGGCGGCCACGGTGAGCGCATCGGGTTTGCCTCAGCGCGCACGCCCTTTGGCTGGATGATCGTCGGCGCCACGGAGCGCGGGCTCTGCTGGCTCTCGCTCGCAGACACCAAATCGGATGCCGAGAAAAGCCTGCGTGCGGAGTTTCCCGCCGCGACGCTGCGTCGGGATCCATCTCTTTCCTGGCTCGTTGATTCCGCGATCGAGAGCGTCGGCAGCGGCGATTCATTCGTCCAAAACGAGAACGCAACGAAGTTGGACCTGCGCGGGACGGTCTTCCAGCTTCGCGTCTGGCAGGCGCTTCGCCAGATCCCACGCGGCGAAACGCGCAGCTACTCGCAGTTGGCGCGCGAAATGGGCGAGCCCAAAGCCACGCGCGCGGTGGCTCGTGCCTGCGCGCTCAACCGGGTTGCGTTGCTCGTTCCTTGCCATCGCGTGGTGGGCGCAAACGGCTCGCTCACCGGCTATCGCTGGGGCGTCCAACGCAAACAGCAGTTACTGAAAGCGGAGCGAGCCTGAATAACGATCAGGCCCGCATCGGGATCGGAGTGTTTGCAGTCAATTCGAACTTCAGCCGGTATAGCCGCCTGAGGCATAGACAGTCTGACCGCTCAGCCAGCCCGAATCGTCTGAAGCCAGGAAAGCCGCCACTTCGGCGATATCGCGCGGCTGTCCGATGCGGCCGAGCGGCGTATCGGCGGCAGCTTGCTTTTCGAATTCGCTGCCGATGAAGCCCGCGCTGTGCGTGCCCTCGGTCTCGACCATGCCGGGGTTCAGCGCATTCACCCGAATCTTCTTGGGGCCGAGCTCCTTCGAGAGCGCGGTGGTGATGGTGTTGACCGCGCCCTTGGTGGCGCTATAAACAGCGGCGTTCGCAAAGCCTGAAGCCACGACCGAACCGATGTTGATAATGCTTCCGCCTGCGGGATTGAATTGCGCGACGGCAGCCTTGGTGGTCAGCAGCAAGCCAAGAACATTCAGGTCGAACTGCTTGTGGAAGTGCTCGGGCGTGATTTGATCGAGCGCGCCGAATTCATAAACACCGGCATTATTGACCAGGATGTCGATGGGGCCGAGCTGCTCGGCGACAGATTTCACGAATGGACCGACCGAGTCGGGATTCGAAAGGTCGGCCTGGAAGGCGATGGCTTTGCCGCCGGCGGCCTTGATCTCGGCGACCACTTTTTCCGCGCCGGCCTTGCCGCCTGAGTAGTTGACTGCCACAGCGGCGCCGCGCGCCGCCAACTCGCGGGCGATCGCCGCGCCGATGCCTTTCGATGCGCCCGTAACCAGCGCCACTTTGCCTTGAAGATTTGCCATTGCTCTGCTCCCTCACCGGAATGTCATCGCTTCGACATTTCGATAACTGTCGAATTGATTCATGGGCGCTGCGAAGGATTCAGAAGCTATGTGGAAATGTTCTAGTGTCCCGAGTCTAAAGTTCGTGACATCAAATGCGACTGTCATCCTGAACGAAGTGAAGGATCTGCGGTTGTTCTTAAATTATGCGAACTTAAGACTCACCACACTGGAATTGGTTGAATAAATCCGGTTTTGAAAGGGCACGACTTTAGTCGTGCCGTGAAAGTCGCATGAACATTGGGCTTTAGCCCCTGAGGGGAAACCTGGAGCCGTCCCTGGGGCTTATGCAACCAGCACGAGTGTCACGCTTCTGAAGCAAGTCATAACCAACGCGCAGTCATCCTGAGCGGAGGTCGCCGCGGCGACCGTAGTCGAAAGCCTGCCCTGAGCGGAGATCGCGAAGCGATCGGAGTCGAACGGGGACCTGCATTTCGGAGGCATGACTGGCGATCGAAACAATGAATCAAAATACGCTAGCGGCCCGCCACGGCAGCCGGTTCAAGTGCGGCCAGTCCGGCGGCCAGCGCTGCCAGAACTCCCGGCCGAAGAGAGAGATAGTGGTATTTGCCTTCGCGGCGCACATCGATCAGGCCCGCCGTCTCAAGCTCCTTGATGTGGTGCGAAAGCGTTGCGGCCGAGATTGGCAGTGCGGCCAGCGCCTGCGCGCATCCCAGCGCGCAGCCGTTCATTGCGATCTTTTGCAGCAGCTCAAACCGCCGCGGATCGGCAAGCGCCTTCAAGACCAGCGCCCGTTGCGCGCGGTTCAAGCGCGCCCGTTTCGCTGCTCCGGTTGTTCGCGCGGATTTTTGAGATGCTGCCATCGGTTCTGTTCGATGCAAAGTGGAGTGCAACCCATTCTAGATCGACGGGCCTTGATTCGATTCAGCTGCGAACCAATCTGCGCGTACCGCCGATGCCACGCCGGCCGGAGATTGCCCAAATGAAACGGGGCAGGCTCAATGCCCGCCCCCTTTAGTTCGTCCAGTTCATCGACTCGCTCACAAACGCAGCTATGCAAGTTTTAGTGGCAGCCGCCGACGACTCTCCCACCTGCCGCACCGGGAGTCGTGAGCAGCGCTGGAATCTTACTGGTCAGCGTTGGTGCCTCATAGTTGAAGAACACGCCCGAGCACGTGACATCGCCGTTCAAACGGAAGAGCGCGTAGGTACCCACGGCTCCGCCGCTGTAACTTGTCTTCGTGCCTGATATAGCATTTCCTGACTTCAGCAGCGTCCCGCCCGATTCGAGCGCTTTCAAAGAAAGCACGTACCATATCCCGTTGGCTCCAGATCGCGCGTCGGGAGAAGCCGCGTCGAGTTCCTGCGCCAATCCATCCGCCCTCAGTACAGCATTCAAATGAGAAATGACCGGCGTCTGCGCATCCGGCGGTGCGCCTCCCGGCGGCTTGGGAGCGTCAAAAATATCCGGTTCGGTGAGCGACTTCAAATAGCCGTCGATCGCGTCCGTGATCGCCTTCTTGTCAGCCCCCGCATGCGCGTCTGCTGCTGTGGGCGTGCCTTGGTCAGCGGCGGCAGGCTGTTGCGCAGTCTCGCTCGGTCCTGGCGCCACGCATCCGCGTGCCTTGATGAGCGCAACGTATTTAGTCAGAAACGGCGAGTGATTGGCGTCGATCGCGGCCAGCGAATACGGCATATAGCTATCCGGGATCACGACATCCATTCCCAGCGCTCTCAAGTGCCCCGCCACGTCGTTGACCAGCGTCTGGTCCAGGATGTTGCCTTCGAGAGGCTTTGTTTCCGCCGTCGCGCTCAGCAGTGAGGCCGCAAATTCAGCTGCCTGGCTCTCCGGGAACATCGACAGAATCGTGCCGCCCAGGGTTGTGGCTGCTCTCGTCGAAGCGCTCGGAGCGCAGTAGTGATCGGCACGAAGCGTCAGCATGTCCATGGTGGAAATGTCTGTTCGCCACAGTTGGAATTCGGAGAGAGCGCTGGAATCTCCTGAGATGACCACCACGCCCACCGGCGGTCCGTTAAGCGCCTGCGCATTGCAACTGGCATCGGCTGTGCCCAGGCTGTGCCCGATGCCGCACGTGAGCGCCGTCGCTTCTGAATCCATCGCCGTATAGGTCAGCATCTCTGACTCAATGGCGAATCCCTCTGGATTCGCGGCGCTGGCGTCACCGCTCCCGCTCGATGGTGTGGTCGAACTGGACGACGATCCCGATCCCTTTGAGGACGCGCCAAAAGCCGCAGCGTTTACCGCCAGGGCTGCGCAGGCAACAACGACGGGGCTCCGCAGGGGCCCCAGGAAACTGAGCATCGTACGCATGTCGTACCTCCAATTTGTCGGGGGGGACCTGAATCTTTGGAATGGCGCCTGAACAACCTGATACTCAATTTTTCGTGTTGTCGCGGCTCTTCCGCTGATAGAAACCGATCATACCATCATTCGCCAAACACAAAGAGAAGAATCTGGAACGCGGCACTTCCCCCGTTTGCAGATGACGGTTGACGGCACGAATGAGTTTCACTGAGTCGCGCTTCGCGCCGCGATTGCAGCGGCCAAATCTGCTGCGAGAGCTTATTTCTTCTTTTCTCCGACGGCGAGCAAAGTCTGAAACTGCGGCGCATCCGGCTCCTTGTCGACGAGGGCAGCTTCGACGTTGACGAAGCCCGCTGTCTCCAGCATGGATTCAAGCTCCGCTTCACTGAAGCCGAGCCACTCATCCGCGTAAAGCTCGCGCGCCTCCTCAAAGCGGTGACGCAGTAGATCGAGCACGAAGATGCGGCCGCCCGGGACGAGAATTCGCGCGGCCTCAGCCAGCGCGCGCTCCGGGTGCAACGCGTGGTGCAGCGACTGTGAGAAGAAGACCAGTTCAACTTCGCCGTCGCCGATAGGAATCTCTTCCATGTCGCCGAGGCGGTAATCAATATTTTTTACTCCGTGGCGCAGTGCCTGTTCGCGGCCAACCTCAATCATCCGCGCGGAACTGTCGACGGCGATCACTTTCTTCGCACGCTGCGCCAGCAGCAATGCAGATGCTCCCTCGCCCGCGCCCAGATCGGCAACAACCAGCGGCGGCATCAGGCGCAACAGCACTTCGGCCAGGCCCTTCCAAGATTTTCCCGGAACGTAGCCTTTCCCCAGGCGGCCAGCCACGCTGTCGAAAAATGCGCGCGTCTTGTCCTGGCGCTTGCGCAACACGCGTCGCATCGCGGCCTGGTCGGCGCCGGCTTCCGCGATCTCGTCCTTCGCCTGATCGAGGATCTCGTCCAAAGGGCTGCCCCCCGCAGGAGTTGAAGTCGAAACACGGTAAAGACTGCTCTTGCCGATGCGGCGATCTTCCACTAACTCCGCCTGCTTGAGCTGCGAGAGATGAGTGGAGATGGTGCTCTGGCCCATGCCAAGAATCTCCTGCAGCTCGGCCACGGAAAGCTCCTCGGCCTTTAGAAGCAATAAGATCCGTAGCCGATTGGGGTCGGCCATAACCTTTAACGTTCTGAGTATTGACGGCATAGGAGGATTCTGTTACATATCAACATATCACGATACGACGATAAAAGGAGACTGAATGGCAACCGCAACACTCGAAAACATCCAGACCGAATTCAAAGTGGCTGACCTCGCCCTCGCCGATTGGGGCCGGAAAGAAATTGTCATTGCCGAGCAAGAGATGCCCGGGCTGATGGCGATCCGCAATAAATATGCAGCGGAAAAGCCGCTTAACGGTGTGCGCGTGACCGGGTCGCTGCACATGACCATTCAGACAGCGGTTTTGATTGAAACGCTGGTGAGCCTGGGCGCAGAAGTGCGCTGGGCGAGTTGCAACATTTTTTCCACGCAGGATCACGCGGCGGCGGCGATTGCTGCTGCGGGCGTTCCGGTGTTCGCGTGGAAGGGCGAGAGCCTCGAAGACTACTGGGACTGCACCTATCGCGCGCTCACGCACAAGGGCGGCAAAGGGCCGGAGCTCATCGTCGACGACGGCGGCGATGCGACGCTGCTCATTCACAAAGGCTATGAGCTGGAAAACGGCGATCGCTGGGTCGATACGCCTTCCGGCAATCACGAAGAGCAGGTGATCAAGGACCTGTTGAAGAAAGTTTTCGCCGAGGACAAGCAGCATTGGCACAACGTTGTGAAAGATTGGCGCGGCGTGAGCGAAGAGACGACCACGGGCGTGCACCGGCTTTACAAAATGATGGAGCAGGGCACGCTGCTGGTTCCGGCCATTAACGTCAACGATTCTGTCACCAAGAGCAAGTTCGACAATCTCTATGGCTGCCGCGAGTCGCTGGCCGACGGCATCAAGCGCGCGACAGACGTAATGGTGGCGGGCAAGGTCGCGGTCATCTGCGGCTATGGCGATGTGGGCAAGGGCTCATCGCACTCGCTGCGCGGCATGGGCGCGCGTGTGGTGGTCACGGAGATCGATCCAATCAATGCGCTGCAGGCGGCGATGGAAGGTTTTGAGGTTGCTCCGGTTGAAGACACGCTGGGCCGTGGCGACATCTACGTTTCCTGCACCGGCAACACCGACATCATCACGCTCGAGCACATGGAGAAGATGAAGGACCAGGCCATCGTCTGCAACATCGGCCACTTCGACAACGAAATTCAAATCGACCGGCTGAATGCAGCAAAGGGCGTGACCAGGATCAACATCAAGCCGCAGGTGGACAAGTACACGTTTCCTGACGGGCACTCGATCTTCGTGCTCGCCGAGGGACGCCTTGTAAACCTGGGCTGCGCCACCGGCCATCCCAGCTTCGTGATGTCGAACAGCTTCGCCAACCAGACGCTGGCGCAGATCGACTTGTGGAAGAACAAAGACACTTACAAGGTGGACGTCTACGTGCTGCCCAAGAAGCTGGACGAAGAAGTGGCCCGGCTGCATCTGGAAAAGATCGGCGTAAAGCTGACCACGCTCACCAAGAAGCAGGCCGACTACATCGGCGTGCCGGTTGAAGGGCCGTACAAGGCTGAGAACTACCGATACTAGGCAACCGTTCGCAGTTCTTAGTTCACAGTTCATCGATCCAGTTCTTTTCGATCAACGAACGCTCACGAACCAAACTAAGAACTGCGAACTGCGAACTAAGAACTACAAGCTGTGAACTACCCCATGTCCTCGCCATTGAGTTTCTCGTTCGAATTGGGTCCGCCGCGAACGCCGGAGGCAGCCGCCAAGCTGCCCGGTGTGATCGAGCGGCTGGCTGCGGTCAGGCCGAGTTTTTTCTCGGTGACCTACGGCGCCGGGGGCTCTACGCAAGAAGGCACCTACGAGACCATCATGTCCGTGGTGCGGAATACCGGAATTGAAGCGGCGCCGCACCTCACCTGCGTTGGTTCCACACGCGCGCATATTGCGGAATTGCTTAAGCGCTACGCGGACGCCGGCGTCCGCCGCATCGTTGCCTTGCGCGGTGATCTGCCGGCCACGGCCATGAGCGCATCGGCGCCCGGCGAGTTCCACTTTGCCAGTGATCTGGTCAGCTTCATCCGCAAGGAGCACGGCGATGCTTTCAGGATTGAAGTGGCCGCCTATCCTGAGATGCACCCGCAATCCAACAAGCCGGGCGATGACTTCGAGAACTTCTGCCGCAAAGTGGAAGCTGGCGCTGATGCCGCACTGACCCAGCTCTTCTACAACGCCGATGCATACTTCGACTTCATGGAGCGCTGCGACAAAGCGGAGATCAAAATCCCCGTTGTTCCGGGCATTATGCCCATTACCGGCTATGCCAACACCCTGCGTTTCTGTTCGGGCTGCGGCGCGGATATGCCCCGCTGGGTGCGCCTGCGCCTTGAAGAACTCCAGGACGACAAGCCCGCTCTTCACGACTTCGGGCTCAACGTGGTCGCTAGGCTATGCCAGACGCTGCTCCGCGGCGGTGCACCGGGGCTGCACTTCTACACCATCAATCAGTCGGGACCAACGCTGCGGCTGTGGGAGCGCCTCGCTCTCAGCGTGCCCCAGACGGCGGCTCGCGCCTAGCTCATTGCGGCGGCAACTGAAAGTCAATGCCGAACCGAGGCCGGCCGAACCGTCACTCGATGAACGTGGCTTTAACGCGTTTCGAGCTGACCATGTAGCTGATCCAGAGCGAAGCGCTCGCAGTGGCGCTTGCTGCGCTGGATGCAAAAGTCGTGCGACCCATCAGGCGTCATAGGCGTGGCCGCGAAACAGAATATAAATCGTGTTCACGCCTAAATAAACAATCATCAGCAAGGGGAATGCCTTCTTCTTCCCGTAGAAGAAATAATTCAACGCGAGAAGACCAGATAAAGAAAATGGTGTCGGCCGACGATTTGAGTAACCAAGAGCTTGGTTAAGCCGGGGTGGTCAGCGAGCATCTGCGCGAATCCACCGCCGTATAACGTGGTCAGATCGGAATAAACCCTGTAAACATCTTCGATCGGCGCGAGGAAAAGGGTGATTGCCACCAGGATGAGCCATCCACCAATTCCCCTCAGATCGCTGCGACCTCCCGAACGGTCATCGCTGCGAGTTCTCAAATCGGAATCGCTGCGAACGGCGGCCATTGCCGGTTGAATGTCGGAGATCGGCGCCGGTGTCGGGTCCTCAACGGGCGCTCCGCATTGGTCGCACACAGAAGCGCGCTGTCCGAGCGAAGCAAAGCATTTGCGGCACATGGCTTGCATAGGCTGATTTTGAAGATGATGCTCTCTCACTCTCTTCAGTATGTCAAGCGCGATGCGCGATGAAAGGGGCAGTGCGGGACCATCCCTGGCAATCAGGCCGGCCGTTTTCCGTCTCCATGCCTGTTGCTCCACCGCAACGGATCGGTCGGGCAGTAGCGGCAACTTGAATCCAGCCACGCGCCGAGGCGCAGGTTTCATCCTTCGCTGATGTCCCAACTGCCGTCGATCCGGTTTAACCTTGGATTTGGAGGCAATCGACCGCATGCCGCATCATTTGATGAACTTGATTGCGCAGTACAGCAGTGTCATCGGATTCATGATTGGGCTGCCCATTGTGGCAGGCACGTACTTTGAATCTCTCAAGGCCCGGCAGGAAGCGCGGCTCGCGCGCGAGGGAACGCTTCATGCCCTCAACTGCCTGGAATTCATCGCCGGAGATGGCACCTGCATCAACATCGTACCGTTGGAGACGCTGCACTCGCTGCCTCGCGAAGGCGATGTCCTGTTGCTGCCCGGTGACGGCGTGGGGACGGGTTCCGTTTTCTTGCCCGGAGCCTACCTGGTCGAAGCGATCGAACATATCTATACGCCGGCAGACACGAAAGGCGCGCGGCCCCACGAGGCGCGGCTCACCAAGGCCGTGGCTCGCGTGACCTCGCTCAACCCGGCATGATGGCTGACGGAGGCGTCTAGCCGCTCTTGCGCCGGTTGATTCGCTGCCACATCCGCCAGAACGCATTGTGCAGTAGCCGCGTTTGCTCGGCTTTGAGTCCTTTGTACGAGCGCTCCACGTATCCATCGAACTCTGCCGGCCAGCCGATCATCGAGCGCCGCTCACTGTAATCGCCCTCGGCCCATTTCGACAGCAGAGCCTTGTAGCCCACCACGTGCGTGACAAAGTCGAGCAGGCACTGCGGCATTTCCTCCTCGACGATCAGATGCGCGTTCTCGATGATGATCTTTTCGCGGACATTGTTGAGCGGCATGAAGATGGTTGTCATCCACAGCGTCCACTCCTTCAAATCCTCGTCGCGGATCGGATGGCACTCGGTCTTGCCCTGCTTCTTGAGCAGTGAGTTGTAAGCGATATTCCCGGCCACCGTGGCCACATAAAGCGGGCCGTAGAACTCATTCAGCCTCTGGTTCACCAGCCGCAACCGGTCGGCGCGGCGGGCCATCATGCGATTGATCATGAAAGTCACCAGATAGCCGGCGAAGGCCAGCGCGATGGTGAACACGGCTGCGTTTTGCAGGCTCGATGGCATCAATATCGAGGACGGATCCATGGCGGTTTTACCCCACCTCGGCGGAGAGTATAGCGCGCGGCAAGCGGCAAGGCAGTGATGGCGGTTGGTTTCGAAACAGCCTGTCCCGTTTGGCTACTGTGTGCGCTTGGCCGGTGCGGGTTTGGTCCCTTCTGGGACGATCTTGATCTCAAATAGCTTGGGCCACAGCTTTCCGGTCACAAAGAGCCGGTCATGCGCGCCGTCGTACGCAATACCGTTTAGAACCGCTTCCGGGTCGGAAACCTGTCCTGGCGATAGCAGGCCCGACAAATCGATCCAGCCAAGCACCTTGCCCGTTTTGGGCGAGATGCGGGCGATGCGATCGGTATGCCAGACATTGGCGTAGATCTCCCCATGCACGTACTCCAATTCGTTCAATTGCGTTACTTGAGAGCCGTGGTCTTTGACCACGATGCGGCGAACCTCGCGGAATGTGCCCGGATCGAAGAAGCGCAGGTTCGCGGTGCCGTCGCTCAAGATCAGATTCTTGCCGTCCTCCGTAAGTCCCCAGCCCTCGCCGGTGTAGTTGAAGGTGTGCAGCAGGCGGAAGCTGAAGCGGTCGTAGACGAAAGCAATATGCGACTGCCACGTGAGTTGAATGAGCGAGCTGCCCCACGACGCAAGTCCTTCAGCGAAATAATTCTGCGGCACGTCCGCCTTTTGCAGAACGCGTCCGGTTTCAAGATCCACCATGCGCAAAGAGGAGCGCCCATTGAGGCCGGTGCTCTCATAGAGATACCCATCCTCGTAGAGAAGACCCTGCGTGTAGGCCTGCGGGTCGTGCGGGTATGTATGGACGATGCGATAGCCGTCAGCCGCAAAGGCGAGTGACGCGGCAGCCGCAATGAAAGTAAGGACTGCGAGTGTGCGATGAATCGGTGAAGTGCGCATAAGGAGATGGACGCCTAATTCGCCGGACCGGCGTCGTCGGCCATGGACACCTGGACGGGTGGATTGCTCGTCAACTGCGTGTCCATGATCAGCGCTGTGCGTACTTCACCGCCAATGAGAGAGATCGGCGGGGAAGTGTACGACGGTTTAGTGAGGCCGGTGGGTGTAACCACCATGGTGACGGTCTGCGAAGTAAAGCTGACATATCCTGCCGTGCCTCCTGGGGGAAGATCTGTGACCAGAGGAATGGCATCGGCGATCGCAACGCCCGCCGGGATCATGTAAATGTCGACGGCTCCGGTCTTGGGCGCTTGGTTGAGGAAGCGGAAAGCCGAGAGGTTGCTCGCGGCCTGCACTTGCTGATCTTCGAGAACGGTGACTGTGTAACTGTTCGGCGCCGCGCCGTTGTCGGTAAGGAAGACTGAATGCTGATGTCCGGGCAGAAGCGTGCCGCTGGTGCTCACCAGCGCTGTGCCGCCGGTGGCCGCAGTGATCTGGATAAGCGCCGCCTCGCTGGCAGGCACAGTGCCGTAGGCGGTAATTGTTCCCGCGCCGGCATTGGCAGCGATCAACTGGCCTTCAACCAGCACGTTGGCTGCGGGAGCGATGTAGGAGGCGTCGATGAAACGGACCAGACTTGGTTGCGTGTAGGTGGCAACCTTTTCGCAGGCTGAGATTGCCAACGCCAGTGTCGCCGAAACTGCAACCGCAATCGCAAGCCGGAACGGGGTTAACCGCCGCAAGTTCAGTATTCGCCGGTCTCCATTGATCCTGGTGGCGCGCATGGTCGCGAGAGTCTCGAACCTCCCACTCATACTACAAGGAGCGATTGAGACGAGTTTACGACTTTTTGGCTACTGCTTAAGCAGCCCAGGCGACTGGAATCAACGGCAACACTAGTTCTTTAGCAGCCCGCCATGGAACTGCCCGAAGTGACGGGCCATCATGACAGAAAGCAAGAGCGCGCCGGCGCCGGCCGTCACCACCTGCCACCAGTAATGAAGATTAAGCTGACCCAGCCAAACCAGAAGAACGTACGCCAGGGCCAGGTTGAAGAAGCCCCAAACAACATTGACCACCGACGATGACAGCCCCTCGCCGGGCGGCTTTGCGAAAGGGCTTTGGAAAGCGCGGCCGGAGATTCCGTTTACGATGTGCGGCACGGCGTTCGCGAGGAATGCCCCGCCGAAAAACCATTCGATCAAGTGGACAATGAGCATGGCGCTGCCTCACCAAACAACGATATCCATGCTACTAGATGCTAGCTGGCTCCGAGATAGATGAATCGCGCTAGAAAAAGCGCGGCCAGAAGATAGAGCAGCCAATCCTGCCGCCGAGCTTTTCCAGCGAACAGGTGCAGGACCGCCCAGGCAATGATGCCGAAGCCGAGGCCGTTGGCGATCGAGTAAGTGAAGGGAATCAGAATCAGCGTGAGAAACGCGGGAACTGCGACGAGCGGTTCGTGCCATTGAATTTCCGTAATGGCTGCCAGCATCATCGAGCCCACCAGAATGAGCGCCGGCGCCGTTGCCGCTGGAGGAACAATGCCAATAAACGGCGCCGCGGCGATGGCTCCCAGGAAAAGCAAACCCGTGACAATGGCGGTAACGCCCGAGCGTCCGCCAGCGGCCACGCCCGCCGTGGATTCAACGTAGCTGGTCACGGTCGAGGTTCCAGTCAGCGATCCGAAGATGGTCGCGGTGGCGTCGGCAAACAGGATCCGATTCAGCCGTGGAATGGAGTGGTCGGGCGCGATCAGCCCGGCGCGCTTTGTGACGGCAACCAGCGTGCCCAGGTTGTCAAAGAGATCGACGAAGAAGAAGACGAAGATGATTTCAAGCAGGCCTTTGTTGACCGCGCCCATGATATTCAGCTTGAATGCCGTCTGGGTGAGCGCACCGAAGCCGCCCGGTGAAGGTGTCCACGTGACCATGTGAAACGCCCATGCAATGCCGGTCACGGCGAGCACGCCGATGAGGATTGACCCTTTCACTTTGCGGACTTCGAGGGCCACCATGAGGATGAGGCCGATCAGCGCGAGGTACGCGGTCGGATTGCGGATGTTGCCCATTCCGACGAGCGTATTGGGGTCGCGCACCACCAGGCCGGCATGCTGGAAGCCGATGAAAGCGATGAACAGCCCGATGCCGCCTGCAACCGCGGCGTAAAGCTGGTGCGGAATCGCGCGCAGAATCATCTGGCGGATTCCGACCGCAGTGAGGGCCAGAAAAATGATGCCGGAAAGAAAGACTGCGCCCAGCGCGGTCTGCCAGGGCACGTGCATCTTGATGCAGACTGTGTAGGTGAAATAAGCGTTCAGGCCCATGCCCGGCGCGAGCGCAATGGGATAACGCGCGACGATGCCCATCAATATGGAGCCGAAGGCGGCCGACAGGCAGGTGGCCGCAGTGACCGCGGGCAACGGTACGCCGGCATCGTGCAGCACCGCCGGGTTCACCAGCACGATATAGGCCATGGTCAGGAACGTCGTGACGCCGGCCAGAATCTCTGTGCGCCAGTTGGTCCCGAGACGGGCAAATTCGAAATAGGTTTCGAGTCGCTTGCGCATAGGCGGGTTCTTGTTAGAAAAACACACTGCGGCGCGGAGACAAAGCGAATTGTGAATGTAAAGCCGTCAGGCGTCTCCTACGGTGAGGTCGATGGTGTCGTTGCGCCAGCCGGCGTTAGGTAGCCGCTGTCTTTCATCCAATCCGCCATCCGTTGCGGCCAGGTGTTCACCGTGATGAGTTTCGAGCGGTCGCCCATATTGAACGCGTGTTTTCCCTGTGGAAGGAAGATTGCCTCCACAGGAACACCAGCCGCGTGCAGCTTCTGGTAGAAATCGAGCGTCACTTTGTCGCATCCATACTGGTCGTCATTGGCCACCAGCAAAAAGGCCGGCGGAGAATTTGGCGGAACGGTTTCAGGCACGCCGCCGCCGGGATACACCAGCATCTGGAAGTCCGGCCTGCCGTTCAGCCTGTCGACGGGATCGGGCGCGGAGGGGTCGCCGTCTCCGGGAGCATAGGCGATCATCGAGACCACTTCGCCGCCGGCGGAGAACCCAAGCATTCCCACACGATGCGGGTCGATGTTCCATTCCTTTGCGCGGCTGCGCACCAGCCTTATGGCGCGATACGCATCCTGGCGCACGTTTTCCTTGGTGTACGGCGAATTCGGCTCGCCGGGCAAGCGATATTTCAGCGCAAACGCCGTCACGCCAATGCTGTTCAGAAATTGCGCAGCCTGAACTCCCTCGGCGTTGAAGACCAGCTCGCGAAAGCCTCCGCCCGGCGCGATGACCACTGCCGTTCCGTTGGCTTTATCTTTCGGCGGCAGAAAGACAGTAATCGATGGATCATTTACATTCTTTACCCAGTAGTCCTGTGCCTGTTCCGGAATGTCCTTGCGATTCTCGAACCCAGGCGCGCCATTCTCCCAAAGATGAATTACCTGCGGGGCGGATTGGGCAGCGGCGCTCGCACACACCAAGCCGATTCCGAAGGTTGCGACCAGAAGCTTCATGGTAGAGATGATCCTTTCCGACGGGCTGATGAATGCGGGCAAGAATCTATGCGAGCAGCTTCGCCGCTTCCTTGGCGAAATAGGTGACAATGAAGTCCGCGCCGGCTCGACGGATGCCGACCAGCGATTCCAGCGTTGCGCGATCGCGATCCAGCCAGCCTTTTTCAAACGCCGCCTGCAGCATCGAGTATTCGCCGGAAACCTGGTAAGCGCCGATGGGCACATCCACGCGCTCGCGTGCAGCCCGCACCACATCGAGGTAGGGCATGGCGGGCTTCATCAGGATCATGTCCGCGCCCTCTTGAATGTCGAGATCGATCTCGCGCAGCGCTTCCCTGAGATTCGCCCCGTCCATCTGGTAGGTCCGCCGGTCACCGAATTGCGGCGCGGAATCGGCTGCCTCGCGGAATGGTCCATAAAAAGCGGAAGCAAATTTCGACGCATAACTGAGAATCGGCGTCTGCGCGTGGCCCTCGGCGTCAAGGGCGCTGCGGATGGCTGCAACACGACCATCCATCATGTCACTGGGAGCAACTACGTCGGCGCCTGCCTTGGCCTGGCTCACCGCTGTGCGTGCCAGCAACTCGAGCGTCGGATCGTTGTCGACCTCGAAACCGCCGCCTGACTTGACCACGACACCGCAGTGGCCGTGGCTGGTGTATTCGCAAAGGCAAACGTCGCCAATCAGGACGAGTTTCTTCGACGCTTCAGACTGCTTGATCGCGCGCAGCGCCTGCTGCACAATGCCGCCGTCATCCCATGCGCCGGTGCCTTGCTCGTCCTTCGTCTCGGGCAATCCAAAGAGCAGCAATCCGCCCAGGCCCAGCCGCGCAGCTTCCTCGGCCTCGCGCACCGCTTCGTCCACTGACAGGTTGAAGACGCCGGGCATGGAGCCAACCGGGTTGCGCACTCCCTTGCCCGGACAAATGAACAACGGATAGATCAGGTCACCGGGGTCGAGCGTGGTCTCGCGCACCAGCGCGCGCAGGGATTCGCTCTTGCGCATGCGCCGCATCCGGTTCGCTGGGAAGCCCATGGAATGATTGTAAGGCAGCGATGAGTGAGCAAGGCACAGCGGGCAGCGAATCAAAGCCCGCCGGTTGGACTTCGCAATTCGGCAGCTCCGAGTGCTCGCTCAGCTCACTTCACAGGTCCTCGTAGAGCGCCCAATTCCGCGTGCCAATCAAAATGATCAGTGTGGCAATGCCCAGGGCGGTGCCTAGTGGAAAGCGAATGAGGCAAAGAATAGCGGCTACGATGGCCACGATCCGGCCCCACTGCGTCTTTTCCAGCAGACCCCATCCGGCCACGGCAGCCAGAGCGGCTCTACCCACTACAAACAGCCACGCAAAGCGCAGAAGCCCCGGAAAGAACCACATTTGGGGCATCGGCCCGTGCCCCCACGGGCCCATGCCGCCAGCAAAAATTGCGTGAAGAATGGCCACGCCTATGAGGCCGAAGAACAGTGTGATTCCGGCGTAAACCAGCCACAAAATGCCGAGTACCCTGATCTTGCTGGCATAGGCCGCCAAGACAAACTCAAAGCCGGGCACAGGAGGCACCTGGGCCGCTACTGGGCGATTGCATTGTGGACAAACGACCTGCCCCTGCGCCAACGTTCGGCCGCATCCGCTGCAAAACATAGTGCCTCCTCGCTCAGCAAGTCACGAGTATCGTGTTGCTTGTAAGGATACGCAAAAAAACCGGTTGAGGTTCCGGGAAGCGTAGACAGTCGGACCCAAGCCTGCAGTGAAGGAGGGAAGTTCAGTGAAACAACCGGGAGTGTTCTTAACTGCGGAATGGCGCAACCTGCTGATGTTCAATTATGCAGTCGACCCTGTTGTGCTTCACAGGTTCGTTCCCTACGGCACGGAGCTTGACGCTTTCAACGGTCGTACCTATGTGAGCCTCGTCGGATTTGAGTTCAACCGTACGCGCGTCGCCGGATTCGCCATCCCGTTTCACCGTTCCTTTGAGGAAGTCAACCTCCGCTTCTATGTCAGGCGATCGGAGAAACGTGGTGTTGTGTTTATCCGGGAACTCGTGCCGAAGTTTGCCGTTGCTGCAATTGCGCGGATCGCATTCGGTGAGAATTATTCCCGCGTCCCAATGTCCCATTCGACCCATGTCTCGCCCGATACCGGCGTCGTGGCTGCTGAATATAACTGGGGCTCGAACGCTCAACACTGTTCGATGAAGACAGAAGCGGAGAAAACGAGCGTCCTCCCTGCCGATGACTCACTGGGCCAGTTCATCACCGAGCACTATTGGGGATATGCGGCCCGGCAAGACGGTGGTTGCCTCGAATATGAGGTTCAACATCCACGCTGGCTCGTAAGGGAAGCGAAGACCGCCAGGTTCCAAGGGGACGCGACGCATTTCTACGGCTCTGAGTTTGGAGAATTACTCACGCTCCCTCCAGATTCCGCTTTTCTGGCGGAGGGATCTCCTGTCACGGTGTTCAAAGGTACGAGGGTTCAATAGACTTCAAGCGCGCGGCGCCGGGTAGCGCGGCGGTGGAAGGAGGAACCCTCACTTTACATCAGTCCCAACCCTCACCCAGCGCTCCACGTGCCGGTTATCGTCAAGGAGATAGCCAGTGGCTTGCCCGTTTGTATCGCGCTCAAAGGTCAGGTGAAAGTCCGGTGCGCCTGCCGTGTCGCCGGGTCGCGAAAACGCGCCGGCCGACTCCGCCCTCAGTGCGACGGATTCGCCGGTGGGACTCCTTTCAAACAGCTGGTCGCCCTGGCGCAAGATGGTCACGAGCGCTTTCCCGTTGGGCTCGCGGTACTGGCCAGCCAGGCTGTCGAGCTGCGCAGCGGAAAGCTGGATCGTCGGCGGGTGCAGCGGAATCACGAGGCGTTCCGCCAGGGTTTCAGGCCCCGGAGGAAGGTGGTGGTCCAGCAGCCACTGCGGCAGTGCCGGCTCGTCATAGGCGCGGCTCCATGAATCGTGCTTGAGCCCCTCGTAGATCCAAAGTCGAATGTCTCCCCCGGCTGCCTTGACGGCGTCGTACATCAGCTCGCTCTGTTTCGGTGGCACTACGTTGTCCAGACTGCCGTAGAACAGCCATACCGGCGTGTGCCCGACGGCGCGAGCATATTCGCCGGGCAGCACAGAGGCTTGCTGCCAGCGATCCGGCTCGTAACTCCAGAAGACCCCTCCCGCCGCAATTACAATCGCGGCCCATCGATGGGCATGCAGGCGCGCCAGTTCCCATGCGCCGTAACCGCCCAGGGACAGACCGGTCAGATAGGTGCGCGACGGATCGCCGTGGAACTCGACCGACTCTTGTTCGAGTGAAGCCATGGCCAAATCGAGCATCGCCGGATCGGTCCAGTGGGCGGTTTGCGGGCACTGCGGCATCACGATTACGAAAGGCCAGCGGTCAGGGTGGTTGCGCACCGCCTCGGCAATTCCGACCTGCGTCTGCCACATCCCTTCGGAGCCGCGCTCGCCCCGCCCGTGCAGCGCGAGAATGATAGGCCATTGCTTGCCGTCGTCGCGGCGCCACTCTTCCGGGAGATAGACCTGAAACCGGTAAGTGGTTCCCTGAAGGATGATTCGCCGATTCAGGAATCCCGTATCCTGTGGCATCTCCTGCTTGAACGGGTGAGACTTGGATGCGGTTGCGCGAGCAGCGGCGGGCCATGGGGAGCAGGCCAGCGCCAGGCAGGCCGCGGCGATACGAAACATACGGGACATCTCGACCATCATCATAATGATTCCCGGCGGGATAGGGGCAGATTTTTAGCAGGAATCGCCAAGCGCAGAACCATGTCTGCCGTGGGCCAATCCAGGGATAAGGGGCCGTTTGGGGTGCTGTTTTGCATTCGATGACGAGCTTCGCCGATCCTTGCGATTTTCTTACAAATTGCGTGCAACAATCGAACCTGCGATGCTGACTGAAGTCATGACGAAACTGGCAGCGGGAGACACACTGGACCATTACTGTCTGGACGCCGAAGTTGCGCGTAGCGGCATGTCCACGCTCTTTCGCGCTACCGACCTGCGCACCGGCCGCCAGGTGGCTTTGAAAGTTCCGCATCCGGAGATGGAAGCCGATCCGGTTCTTCTCGAGCGCTTCCGGCGCGAGGAGGCAATCGGCCAGGAGATTGATCATCCCGGCGTGGTGAAGACCTTCGATGGCGAGGAACGCAGCCGCCGTTACATGGTCATCGAGTGGGTAGAGGGGCGCCTGTTGCGCGCCATTCTGAACGAGGAGCGAAAGCTGCCCGTCGATCGCGCCGTGGCTCTCACCATCGCCATCTGCGATGCTCTCGACAACCTGCACAAGCATGGCGTGGTGCACCGCGACCTGAAGCCGGAAAACATCATGGTGTGCGAAGGCGACCGCATCAAGATCATCGACTTCGGCATTGCCTTGAAGGAGGATGCACGGCGCATCACGCAGGTGGGCCTCACGCCGGCGCTGGGCACGCCCGACTACATCTCTCCCGAGCAAGTGATGGGCAAGCACGGCGACCAACGCAGCGATGTTTACGCGCTGGGCGCGATGCTCTATGAAATGCTGACCGGCCAACCGCCATTTTTGGGGCCAAGCCCGCTGGCAGTGATGAACGAGCGCTTGCTTACCGATCCCGTACCGGCACGCGAATTGAACCCCGAAATTTCTCCCGCACTCGAAGAGATTCTTTTCCGCGCCATGGCGCGCGACCCGCGACATCGCTACGCCACGGCATCCGACATGGCCTGGGAGCTGGAGCACCCTGAACTTGTAGGGATTGAAAGTGGCCAGCACGGGCCGGTTCGGCTAGGTCAGTTTCGAATCAGCGGGCGCAAGCTCGCGCTCTACGCTGGTTTGGCACTGGTGCCTCTGGCGCTATTCATCGTGATGTTGCTGATGGCCCGGCGCTGAACCCTGGAATCCGGCTCGCGCAGCGGTGCGGGTTCTCTTCAGCGGTACGACTCATCGCGGTGAATCACAAATTCCGGATACGCTCCGCCGCCGATTTCATGCAGATCCATGCCCATGCGCTCGCCGTCAGGATCCACGCGGAAGGGAACGAAGCGATTGAGCAGCGCGAAGAGCAGATAGATGAGCGGGAAGAAGAACCCCAGCAGCGCGGCGATGCCGATGAGCTGCGCGAGGAGCTGCCCCGGCTGGGGCGCAAAAAATCCCGCCGCAATCAAACCCCACAACCCTGCCGCGCCGTGAACGGTGATGGCGCCCGTCGGATCGTCGATCGAGAGTGCGAGTTCCAGCACCTCGACGAGTAAAGGCGTAAACACGCCAGCCACAGCTCCGACAAAAAGGGAGCCTGCCGGTGAGACAAAGGCCGCGCATGCGCTTGATGCAACCAGACCGGCCAGCCATCCGTTGGCGCAGAGACTGGCGTCGGGCTTCCCGAACCGGAAGCGCGTAACGGAGAAGGTGGCCGCCAGCGCACCTGAGGCAGAGAGCAGCGTATTGATTGCAGTTCCAGGTAGCGCTGAGAGCGGTGCGTGAACCCAGATGATGGCTCCGGCCAGGTTCCATGCCACCCAACCCACCAGCGCCAGCAGGCAGCCAAACAAAACGTAAATCGCGTTGTGGCCGGGCATCGCCGTGGAGAGGCCTTCTTTGGGAAATTTTCCGCGCCGCGGCCCGGCGATCCAGATCACGGCCAATGCGCTCAAGCCGCCAATTACGTGCACCGTGGCAGCTCCGCCCGCGTCAAGGAAGCCTGCGCCCACAGAGAAGTTCGCGCCCATTGCCGCGAGCCATCCACCGGCCCAGATCCAATGCGCCGCGAGAGGGAAGACTATCGCCGCCAAAACCGCCGCGGATGCGAAACCGGCAGCGAGTCTCCAGCGATCAGCGCCAGAGCCCCACGGGAGCAGCACCAACATGGCGACAGCTAAAAACTGAAACAGGAGGGCGAGCTGAGCCTGCGGCGCGGCGGCGCCAAGCCCGCGGAGAAGAAAGGGGCCAAGGCCGAGCACACTCCAGGGCTTGCCTGCCGCGTTCAGAACCACGTCTCTCAATCCCAGAGAACCGGTGAAGGATGCGCCAATGAAAGCGAAGACAATGGCGGCAACGGCGATCAAGCCCAGGTTACCCAGCATCGCCTGCGCCGCCGAGCGCGAACGGCCCAGTCCCGTATTGATCAGCGCTACGCCGGCAATGGCCATCGGCGCAAGCAGCATGAGCGCGAGAGTGAGCCCAAAAACAGCGTCGCTCATTGCGGGAGCCACTGGAACCATGGGAGGAATCGCACTCATGGCTGGCTGGCCCCTCGTGACGCCATATGACCGCGCACTGTTACCACAAGTCCCATACCCTCCACTGCCAGGCCACACAGCACAAACGCCGCGCGACGACCCGGATCGGGAAACAGCGCCAGCGCGGCAAGCGTAAGAAAGAATCCGGCGGGCATCACCAGTAGTCCGGCGTACTTCATATTCTCTTTCCTTATCTCGTCGGAGAATCTTGCGTGGGTGTTCACTCGATGTCGACGGATAGAAAAACCACCGGCGAGTCGAGCGAATGTGCCTCGTGTCTTGAGGGGGCGATGAAAGTGATTGTTACGTTCCTTTGAATTCTAAACGATCCAATCGTCAACTCCGGACCAGCCCGATTGGCCGCGCATCGCTGCCGGCCTTTACGGTTTCTTTTCGAGGAGCGGGGAATAATGAGGTATGTCGATGCGCCCCGGCCACAACCAGCGTTTCCCGTCCATCTTCCTCGGCGTCGTCACGCTCGCCGCTGTCGCGGTTCTCCTGAGTTGGGACGCATTCCCGAGTCTTTTCCCGGCCGGGAGTCATGCGGCTCTAGCGGCATTTTCGCTGGCCATGATCGCCCTGGCTTATCTCGTGAACCAGGTCGCGCTTCGGCCGAATGCGAAGGAATTCCTGAAGGCCGTCCTGCTGGCGGTCGCATTCGTCTTCTGGGCGGCTAATCAACTTTGGCCGGATTCGCCGCGGGCGACACTTTTCAACGACATCGCGATTGCGCTTTTTGTCCTCGATGTATTCCTTGTAATGGTTGGTTGGCCGCGAACATCCCGAGACACGTCCTTCGCTGAATCCTGACCGAGCCAATGCTCCAAAACCCGTGCTGCGGATTGAGGACGACATCCGTGCTGGGGGGCCCAATTCGGCCGCGTGATCGATGTCTCGGCGGTGACAGAAGCGACACATCGTGAGATATGATCGAAGTTTTGGATTTGGAGCGCCGGGCGAACTTGCCAAGAGACCACTCTAGCGTGATATTTTTTCTCTGATGATCCCAACTTCTGGTACGCCTTTCGCCAGGGGGAAAGTGGTGTGTTCGTCGAAAACCCGCTTGTCACAAGGGATTTTCTTTTCAAGCGGTTGCAAAGCAGTTTCCCACAAATAATTTTGGCAATTTTGTGCTCTCGGCGTCTTGCGAATTCGTCACAGGCTGCTATATTGAGATTTCGGGCGTTCCCGCCCCTTCCCTGTAGTTCTATCGTTGAGCAATTCTTGTACATAACCTATGTGACCGCCGATACACGCGGCGCATGCCAAACGAAAGTCAGACCGGGAATCGTTCATGGCGCAAATTTTCGATCGCAGCTCCAATGCACTGGCTCGCATGAGCCTGGTGCTGACGGGGTTGATCGTGATTGCCCTGGGGGTCACGCTGGATCAGTTGCAGCGTTCGCCTTGGGTTACGCGGCAGGGCCAGCGCGCCGATCAGCCGGTGCCCTTCAGCCATAAGCATCACGTTCAGGGCCTCGGCCTGCAGTGCCAGTACTGCCACACGACCGTCGAGAAATCGAGCTACGCGGGCATTCCTCCCACGCGCACCTGCATGAACTGCCATGCGCAGATTTGGACCAATGCCCAATTGCTCGAGCCGGTGCGCCAGAGCTGGTATACAGGCCAATCGATTCCCTGGATCAAAGTGCACGATCTTCCCGACTTTGTTTTCTTTAACCACGAAATCCATGTGAACAAGGGCATAGGCTGTGAAAGCTGTCACGGCCGAGTGGATGAAATGCCTTTGATGTACGCTCAGAACACGTTGCAGATGGAGTGGTGCCTGGACTGCCATCGCAATCCTGCGAAAAACCTGCGTCCGACGAGCCAGATCTACAACATGGATTGGCAAGCGCCCGCCGACGACCATCCAGTGTGGTGTTCGGCCGTCGATGACAAGTCCGGGGTGCCCACGGCACAAAGCGTGAATTGCACCACGAAAGATCCCGGCGGCGCAGGACCGGAAGTGGCTTCGTTGCGGTTATCAACATCAGGCGCCAAGGGCCTTGCGGGCGACGTTGCGGCTGCAACCATGCCGGCGGCCGCGCCAACCTATCAGAAATTCATCAGCCAGGAAGCCCTGGGGCTTTTCCTCGTCGATCACTATAAGATCCGCACTCCGAAAGACCTGACCAGTTGCGAGGTATGCCACCGATGAGCGCAAAAAGAAGCAATTCGCCTGCGGTGGAGAAGCCAATGGAAAGGGCAGTCAACGGCGCGCAGCAACCCGTGAACTCCGAGCCCATGACGCTCGACGCAGTACGACGCGAGCTGAGCGGCACGAAGGGCAAGAAATTCTGGCGGTCGCTCGACGAGCTGGCCAACACGCCGGAATTCCAGGCCGCGGTAGAGCGCGAGTTTCCCTCGGCTGCGCAGGAGTGGGTCGATCCGGTTTCGCGACGCGGCTTCCTCAAATTGATGGGCGCGTCGATGGCTCTTGCGGGCCTGGCCGGTTGCACCAAGCAGCCCGACGAGCCAATTTATCCCTACGTCAAGGCGCCCGAAGACCTGATTCTCGGCAAGCCGATGTATTTTGCCACCGCGCATCCGTTCACCACAGGTGCTGTGCCGCTGCTGGTCAAGAGCGACGAGTTCCGACCGATCAAGATTGACGGCAACCCGGAGCACGCATACAACCATGGCGGCTCCGATCCGTATTCGCAGGGCACGCTTCTCGACTTGTACGATCCCGATCGCTCGCAGCACGTCACCTATCGCGGCGAGGGCCGCGAGTGGGGAGAGTTTGCCGAGGCGCTGGTCGACAAAGTCAGTTCGACCAAAGATGGAACCGGCATCTACTTCCTGAGCGCGACCATCACCTCGCCAACGCTGGCGCGGCAGTGGAAAGAAGTGCAGACGGCGTGGCCCAAGGCCAAGCTGGTGCAATACGATCCTGCGCTGGCAGGGACGTTCCTCGCGCAGGGCGTGAACGTTCAATATGACCTGAGCGGCGCGGATGTGATTGTCTCGCTGGACGCAGATTTCATTTCGAGCGCGGCTTACCCGGGGTTCCACAAGCTGGTGCGTGACTACGCCGCACGGCGCAAGCAGCCTGAAAACGGCATGAACCGGCTTTATGCGGTGGAAAGCTCAACCACTACTACCGGCATGAAGGCCGAGCATCGGCTGGGATTGCGCGCGAGCGAGATTCCGGCGTTCGCGGCGGCACTGGCTGCGTCAGTTGGCGCGGCGGGAGTGACCGCTCCGGCATACGCGTGGACCGGCGAGCAGCAGGCGTTTCTCGCCGCGCTGGCCAAAGACCTGAAGGCCAACGCCGGCAAAAGCGCGGTGCTTCCGGGGCTCTATCAGGATCCGTCGGTCGCTGCGCTGGCAATCGCCATCAACAACGCCCTCGGCAACGTTGGGAAGACGGTTTTTGTGGCCTCCGATCCGGCGATTCCGATTCCCAGCGACCAGCTTGGCGATTTCAAGGCGCTTGTCGCAGACCTGAACGCGGGCAAAGTGGATTGGCTGGTGATTCTGAATGCCAACCCGATTTACGATGCGCCCGCCGATTTGAATTTCGCCGATGCCTTCAACAAGGCCAACATCGTTGCCCATCTCGGCTCGCACTACGACGAAACGGGGCAGCAGTCGCATTGGCACATTCCCGCAGCTCACTATCTTGAATCCTGGTCTGACGCGCGCGCTTATGACGGCACGATTTCCATTGTGCAGCCGATGATCGATCCGCTGTATGGCGGACGCACCCCGCATCACGTCTTCCAGGCATTGCTCAGCGATCCGATGGTGAGCCCATACGATGCGGTGCGTGAGACGTGGAAGACAACGATCAAGGGCGATTTTGAGACGGGCTGGCGCAAAGCGCTGCACGACGGCTGGATTGCGGACACCGTGCCCAGCGGGCCGGCGAAATCCGGTGCCGGCGCCGCGTTTAATGGCGCAATTCCTACGCCCACGCCAAAAGATTCGCTCGAAATCATCTTCCGGCCAGATCCCAATATCTACGACGGACGCTGGAACAACGTGGGCTGGCTGCAGGAACTGCCCAAGCCGGTAACCAACCTCAGCTGGGACAACGCCGCGATCGTTTCCGGGGCCACGCTGACGAAACTCGGCCTCGAAGAAGACGACATCGTTGAAATCACTGTGGGCAACGGCCGCGTGAAAGCGCCGGTGATCGTTGCTCCCGGCCACCCCGACAACTCAGTCACCGTCTATCTTGGCTACGGTCGCGAATTCGCCGGCCGCGTCGGCTCGGGCCAGGGCTTCAACGCTTATCTCATCCGCAACACGTGGGCGCCGCTTTACGCCACCGGCTCCATTCGCAAGCTCGAAGGCAAGTGGGGCGTTGCGATTACCAAGAGCCATTATCAAGATCAGCGCGGCGCGACCTTCGGCGAACAGGGACACGGCAACAACTCGCTTGAAGCCGATGAAGCGCTCGGTCCCCGCGGCATTATCCGCTACGCCACGCTCGATGAGTTCAAGGCCCACCCCAACTTTGCGCACGAGGGCGAAGGCCACGACACGCCCACTCGCGATACTTCGCTGTTCCCCAACTGGGAATACAACGAGGCCAATGCCTGGGCCATGTCGATCGACATGAACAGTTGCACGGGCTGCAATGCGTGCATCGTGAGCTGTTATGCCGAGAACAACATCGCTGTGGTGGGCAAGCAGCAGGTGCGCATCGGCCGCAACATGCAGTGGCTGCGTATCGACACGTATTTTGAAGGCGACCTGTCCGCGCCGCGCGCGCATTTTCAGCCCATGAACTGCCAGCACTGCGAAAATGCGCCCTGCGAGCAGGTTTGCCCGGTGGGCGCCACCGTGCACACGCCCGAAGGCCTGAACTTGATGGTCTACAACCGCTGCGTTGGCACCCGCTACTGCTCCAACAACTGCCCATACAAAGTGCGCCGCTTCAACTTCCTGCTCTATTCCGATTATGAAACCGAGAGCCTGAAGCTGATGCGCAATCCCGATGTCAGTGTCCGTTCGCGCGGCGTGATGGAGAAGTGCACCTATTGCTTGCAGCGCATCTCCGCCGCCAAGATTGAAGCGGACAAGGAGAATCGCAATATCCGCGACGGCGAAATCGTGACGGCGTGCCAGCAGGCGTGCCCAGCGGAAGCGATCGTATTTGGCAACAAGAACGATCCCAACAGCCGCGTTTCAAAACTCAGGGCCCAGCAGCGCAGCTATCAGGTGATCGCCGACCAGAACGCCAGGCCGCGGACGCAGTATCTGGCTGAAGTTCTGAACGTGAACCAGGATCTCGAAGTAACGCCGACGGAATTCTCGCCGGCGAAGGGTTGATGCGACCATGGCAACCAAGGAAGTAAAACCCAACGATCCCATGATCGATCCGGCGACCGGAGAATTCCGCGTCATCGGGCAGGGACAGACCTTCCTGTCGATCACGGAGAAGATCGCGCGCATTGTGCTCACGCCGCACACGCCGATGGGCTGGTTTGCGCTCTTCACGTTTGCCGGCGGCGGCGCCACCATGCTGCTGGTTGCCGTGACCTGGCTTTTCCTCAAGGGCGTAGGCATCTGGGCCATTTCGCAACCGGTCGCGTGGGGATTCGCGATCATCAACTTCGTCTGGTGGATCGGCATTGGCCACGCTGGCACTCTGATTTCGGCCATTCTTCTGTTGTTCAAGCAGGGCTGGCGCAACGCCATCAGCCGCTTTGCCGAGGCCATGACCATCTTCGCCGTGTGCTGCGCCGGCCTGTTCCCACTGATTCACGTGGGCCGTCCGTGGCTCGGATACTGGCTCTTACCGCTGCCTTTCACCATGACGGTGTGGCCGCAATTCCGCTCGCCGCTCTTATGGGATGTATTCGCGGTTTCGACATACGCGACGATTTCGGTGGTGTTCTGGTACATCGGCATGGTCCCGGACCTTGCCACTTTGCGCGACCGTTCGAAATCGAAGATTGGGCAATATTTTTACGGCATGCTCAGCGTGGGATGGCGGGGATCGGTCCGCCACTGGATGCGCTACGAGACCGCCTCGCTCCTGTTGGCCGGCCTGGCGACGCCGCTGGTCCTCTCCGTCCATACGGTCATTAGTTTCGACTTCGCCGTGGCCGTTCTGCCCGGATGGCACACCACCATCTTCCCGCCCTACTTTGTGGCCGGCGCAATTTACTCGGGCTTTGCCATGGTGCTCACGCTGGCGATCCCGCTGCGCAAGTTCTATCACCTTGAGGCACTCGTCACTGAGCGCCATATCGACAACATGGGCAAGGTGATGCTGGCCACCGGCTTCATCGTGTGCTACGGCTACGGCATGGAAGCCTTCATGGCTTGGTACTCGGCATCGCACTGGGAAGCTTTCATGTTCTGGAATCGCGCGTTCGGGCCCATGGGCTGGTCGTATTGGGTGCTCGTTACCTGCAATCTGGCCATCCCGCTTACGACCTTGTGGTCGCGCAAGCTGCGAACGTCCATTCCGTTCATGTTCTTTATCTCCATCAT
The DNA here is from genome assembly GCA_963762905.1 of uncultured Acidobacteriaceae bacterium. Taxonomy (GTDB): domain Bacteria; phylum Acidobacteriota; class Terriglobia; order Terriglobales; family Acidobacteriaceae; genus Telmatobacter. The sequence goes on from CAVXMJ010000011.1 coordinate 124,506, forward strand.
CGTGAACACCGGCATGTGGTTTGAGCGCTTCGTCATTGTCGTAACCAGTTTGTACAGAGACTTCCTGCCCTCGTCGTGGGGCACGTACCGCGCCACCAAATGGGACTACATGACCTTCGTAGGCACGCTCGGATTCTTTACCTTCCTGTTCCTGCTGTTTGTCCGCTTCCTGCCCATGATTCCCATGAACGAAATTCGCATGTTGCTACCGGGGGCGAAGATCAAGCCCAAGGTGGCGGAGGCTGCTGACTGATGCCCGCACGCGAAGGAACTTACGGCCTGCTGGCCGAATTCGATACTCCGAGCGACCTGGTGAGGGCCGCGCGGCAGGCGCGCGAAGACGGATGGCGCCGCATGGACTGCTATACGCCCTACCCGGTTGAAGAAGCTGCCGAAGCCATCGGCTTTCATCGCAACAAAGTGCCGTTGCTCACGCTCATCGGTGGTCTCATCGGGTGCGCGGCCATGTTTTCTCTGGAAACATGGATCTCTGTGCTGGCCTATCCGCTCAACATCGCCGGACGGCCCACCTATTCCTGGCCGGCTTTTGTCGTGCCCGCATACGAGTGGACGATTCTCTGGGCCGGTCTCTCGGCGGCTTTCGGAATGCTCGCGCTGAACGGCCTTCCATCGCTCTACCATCCGCTCTTCAATGCGCCCAACTTCCGCGACGGAGCGACGACCGACAAGTTCTTCCTGTGCCTGGAAGCGTTGGATCCTAAGTTCGATTTGGCGGAGACCAAGGCATATCTGCTTAAATTCACCCCCAACTCAGTGGTGGAGGTGGAGTACTGATGCGCCACCTCCGCGAACAGCGATCACGGAACAGGGATCAGGGTGGTTGCCCCATCCTTTCGCGTTTTTTGCGAAAGGGTGGGAGACCAGCTTCCCTCGCGGGAATGGCCTGCATTCTTCTCATTGCCGGCTGCCGGCAAGATATGCAGAACCAGCCCAAAATGATTCCGCAGCGCGGCTCGGACTTTTTTGCCGATCAGCGCGGCGCGCGCCCGCAAGTGCTCGATACAGTGGCGCGCGGCCAGCTCCACCAGGACAGCTATTTTTACACCGGCGTGGTGCAGGGACCGAACGGCTACAAGCAGGAACTCGACGAGATGCCCACCGAAATTCCGGTGACAATGGAAGTGCTTGAACGCGGCGAGGAGCGCTTCAACATCTACTGCACCCCGTGCCACTCGCGTGTGGGCAACGGGCTTGGCGAGATCGTGCAGCGCGGCTTCAAGCCGGCAGCCAACCTCCACGACCAGGTGCGCATGTCGCAGCCGCTCTCCCACTACTTTTATGTGATGACCCATGGATACGGCGCTATGCCGGACTATTCGGCGCAGCTGCCGCCGGCGGATCGCTGGGCGGTGGCGGCTTACATCCGCGCACTGCAATTGAGTCAGGCGGCAACGGCGAAGGATGTGCCTGCTGGAACCGAGATCAAGAACCTTAAAGACCTGGCGGCCGCTGAAGGACATCCCGAATACGCGCAGCCGTGGCCCATGCCATCGACGGCGGTAACGGCGTACAAGCCGATCGCCGGCGAGGGAACTCCGGGCATGGCTCCCGCTTACCCGGCCGATCCAAAGATTTCGATTCCACCAAGCAAACCGGCCCCCGCGGCCCAGAAGTAAGGAAACAAGAGATGGCTCACGAATCACAAGCCGCATCGCACGCCAAGCAGCTCCCGGCAGACCTGAGCGCCCCCGCGTTTGTGGACGGCTGGAAAAGCCGCGCGCTGATCATCGCGGGAGTGTTCTCGGTGATTGCCGTGATTCTGGCGTTCCTGGGGCAGGCGCAGGATCCGGAGCACCTGGGCTGGGATCACCTGCTGCGTGGCTGGGTGCTCGGCACCATGGTTACGTGGGGACTGTGTATCGGCGGCCTGGCATTGCTTATGGTGCAGTATTGCTCGGGAGGCAAATGGGGATTGCTCCTGCGCAGACCGCTTGAGGCCATGAGCCGCACGCTTCCGTTGATCCTGGTTTATTGGATCGTGATCGCCATCTTCATGAAGCGGCTCTACCTGTGGGCGGCGGTCAGCGATACCTCCGCGGCACTGAAGGCGGGAACGATCAGCGAACTGCAGGCCCACTGCATCGACTTCAAGCGGCCCATGCTCAATCCGGGCGCATTTTGGTATGTGAGCCTGATCTGCTTCGCCATCTGGGCCTTCTACACGTGGCGGCTCAATACGCTGGGGCTGAAGCGCGACAGCGCCGGACCCGAAACCACGCCCTACTGGATCAAGAAGCTTGAGAACATCAGCGGACCCGGCATCGTGGTCTACGCAGTCACCATGACGGCGGGAGCCATCTACTGGGTTATGTCGATGGATCCCACCTGGTACTCGTCTGTTTATGGCCTGTTGTTTCTCGTCGGCCAGGGATACGCGACGCTGGCCTTTTCCATCATCGTAGCCATATCGCTCTCCAAAGCCGAGCCGTTCAAAACACTTCTCCGTCAGACCGAGCAGCACGACCTGGGCAAAATGACGTTTGCCTTCGTGATGCTCAACATCTACCTCGCCTTCGGGCAGTTCCTCATCATATGGTCAGGAAATTTGCCCGATGAGATCAATTGGTATCTCGACCGCATTCGCGGCGGCTGGGGCGTCATCATTACTCTCGATTTCATCTTCCACTGGCTGATTCCGTTCACCATGCTGCTCTCGCGCGACCTGAAGCGGAACAAGAAGCGGCTGGTGCGGGTATGCCAGTGGATGCTCTTTGCCCGGGCTTTTGACATGTTCTGGCTGATCGAACCCAACTTCAAAGACGCCGCTCGCAACCTGCACTTCAGCTGGGGAATCCTCGAGTATATTGCTGTGCCGGCAGCCATGTTTGCCTTCTGGGTTGCCTATTTCTGCACGCAGCTCAAGACGCGGCCGCTGGTGCAGGTTAACGATCCGCATGTGGCGGAGATTCTGGAGCCTGAACATGCCCACGCTTGATAACAACGAACCCGACGGCGAGAAGATTCACGGTTCTCACGGATCAGAGCCGGAGGAGATCGACATCTCGGCGGGCTACGAGCGCAGCGATGCCAGCGTAACCGGGATCGCCACGTTCATGATCTCGCTCCTCATCTTTGTGGGGGTCATCGGGCTGCTTTGTTACGGCATAGGCGCCTGGTTCAATGCCCGCATGAACCGCGAAGACGGCCCCAACAGCAAATGGACCAAGACGGTGGATGTGCGGCAACTGGGCAATTTGCCCTCCAATCCAGAACTCCAGAACAAAATTGCCGAGATTACGCAGAGCTTCCCCACGCCGCGGGTGCAGACCGATGACGGCAACCAGGATGTGGCTGACCTGCATGCGCGCGAGGATTTGCTGCTGGACAATTACACCTGGGTAGATCAGTCGAAGGGTACGGTCAGGATTCCCGTCGAACAGGCCATGCAGTTGATTGCGCAGCGCGGGTTGCCCGTGGCGCCGGCGGTGAATACCCAGGCGCCGATGACCGGCGACAGCGTCCCCACCGTGACCGTGCCGCTGACCAACGGATTTGCGCGTACCAGCTATGAGCAGGAGCAGGCGGAGCAGGCGGCCGTCAAACAGCAACAGGGAGAACAGAAATAGCCGTGCTACTGGGACCCACAATTCGGGGACAGGCGCGCAGCGCTGCCGTTGCAGCCGCGTGCGCGATATTGTTTTCGTTCGGCAGCTCGCTCCTCACCGCGCAGGTTTCAAGTTACGGCGACAAAGCAACGGGCCCAACCAACGACAAATCACCTTCCATCCTCAGCGGAGTTGGTATCGACCAGCATCTCAACACGCAGTTGCCGCTCAACCTGACCTTTGTTGACGATGCGGGCAAGCAGGTGGCGCTGGGCAGCTACTTTGGCAAGCGGCCGGCAATTCTGGCGCTGGTTTACTACCGCTGCCCCATTCTCTGCTCTGAGGAACTCGACGGCTTGACCAGCGCTCTCGAAATGGTCCGCTACCTTCCCGGCAAAGACTTCAACATCATCGTCGTCAGCATCGACCCCAGCGAGGGCACCGATCTGGCCGCGGCGAAGAAGCGTGAATATCTGAAGCGCTACGGCCGACCCGAAACCGCGAATGGATGGCACTTCCTGACCGGCACGCAACCGAATATCGATGCACTGACCCATGCGGTCGGCTTCCGCTACGTCAAGCTCAATGTGCCGGGCAGCAGCCTGGTGCAGTTCGCGCACGCCAGCTCGATTCAGATTGTGACGCCGGAGGGAAAGCTCGCGCAGTACTACATGGGAGTCGAGTACTCGCCCAAGGACATGTTGCTGGGCCTGGACGAAGCTTCATCAAATCGAATTGGTTCGCCGGTGGACAACATTCTTACTTACTGCTATCACTACGACCCCACGACCAACACGCACGATTTGATTATCGGCCGGGTGATCCAGTTGGGAGGGTTCCTCACGTTGGTGTTTCTGGGCGGATTCATGTTCGTCATGTTCCGCCGCGATTACCGGCACGATCCGCCGGCGGGAAATCGGACCCTGGTTACGGCAAAGAAAGTGAACGGTTAAAGGAATGGACCACATCAGCCCAGTATTGTGGCAGTTTCTCGTAAAATGGTTGACGCACTTCGCGCTCTTTCCGCCCGAAGCATCCAAGATTGCGCCCGAAATGGACGCGCTCTATTTCTTCATGGTGCTGGTCAGCCTGGTCGGGCTCACGATTGTGATTCTGCTGATTGTCGGGTTCTCCATCCTCTATCGCAAGTCGCGGCATCCGCAGGCAGTGCAGATTGAAGGCTCGACGGTGCTCGAGGCCACATGGACCATCATTCCTCTGGGCCTGTTTCTGATCATGTTCGTCTGGGGAGCGCTGCTTTACTTCCGCATCTACACGCCTCCGGCAAACGCCATGAACATCTACGTGGTGGGCAAGCAGTGGATGTGGAAGGTCGAGCATCCTGGCGGACAGCATGAGATCAATGCGTTGCATGTGCCCACAGGCCGTCCAGTGCAGTTGACCCTCATCTCGCAGGATGTGTTTCACAGCTTCTCCATCCCCGCCTTCCGCGTAAAGCGCGAAGCCATTCCGGGCCGCTACACGACGGTCTGGTTTGAAGCCACAACACCCGGCACTTATCACCTCTTCTGCACGCAGTATTGCGGCACCAACCATTCGCAGATGATCGGCGACGTGGTGGTCATGACCCCCGACGACTTCAAGAAGTGGCTTGAAGGTTCTACGAGCGGCAATTCGCTGGCTCAGGACGGCGAGCGGCTCTTCGCCAGCCTGAGTTGCAACGCATGTCACAACGCAAGACCGGACTCCCGCGGGCCCAGCCTTGCTAATGTCTACAATTCCAGGCTCACGCTCTCCACCGGCGAGACCATCACCGCTGACGACGCTTATCTGCGCCAGGCGATCCTGAACCCGTCGCAGCACATTACGCAGGGCTACGCGCCCATCATGCCCACTTACCAGGGCCAGGTCAGCGAAGAAGGCGTGATTGCTCTGGTCGAATACATTAAAAATCTCGATTCCGACTACCGCGTTCAGCAGACTCTCAATACCACCGATCTTGTTCCTGAGAGTGAGGGCGGCAAAGCAGCGCCAGCGGGCAAGGCGCCCACGGCGCAGAAGGAGGTCAAGCCATGAGTGCTGCCACCATCGTTCATCTTCCCGATCAGTCCACGGCCAGGATTCCCAAAATGAACTTCTTGACCAGGGAAAACGGCCTGCTCAGCTGGCTGCTCACCGGCGACCACAAGCGGATCGCCACGCTTTACCTGATTTCAATTACGTTTTTCTTCTTTATCGGCGGGGCCCTTGCTGGGCTCATTCGTCTTGAGCTGCTGACGCCGCAGACTTCCCTGATGGCCGCAGACACCTACAACAAGGTGTTCACCATGCACGGCGTCATCATGGTGTTCTTCTTCCTCGTGCCTTCGGTGCCCGCTACGATCGGCAACTTCGTGATTCCCCTGATGGTCGGAGCCAGGGATCTCGCGCTGCCTAAAGTGAATTTGCTCAGCTGGTATCTCTACGTGATCGCCGGAATCATGGCCATCTACACCATGGCCGCCGGCGGCGTGGATACCGGCTGGACGTTCACGACTCCGCTCTCCACGCACTATCTAAATACGCACGTGATCTCAACCGGCCTGGCCATCTTCGTCGCCGGCTTCAGCTCCATCTTTACCGGGCTCAACTTCATCGTCACCATCCACAAGATGCGCGCGCCGGGCATGACCTGGTTCCGTCTGCCTCTTTTCGTGTGGTCGAATTATGCGGCCAGCATTCTCATGGTGCTCGGTACGCCCGTGCTGGCGATCACGCTGGTGCTGGTCGTGCTTGAGCGCACCGTGCACATCGGCGTCTTCGACCCTGCATATGGCGGCGATCCGCTGCTCTTCCAGCATTTGTTCTGGTTCTACTCGCACCCCGCCGTCTACATCATGATTTTGCCCGGCATGGGTGTGATCTCCGAGGTTGTTTCCACCTTCAGCCGCAAGCGTGTCTTCGGCTACACGGCAGTCGCGTTCTCCTCGGTGGCCATCGCTGTCTTCGGCTTCTTCGTCTGGGCCCACCACATGTTCATCATGGGCATCTCCAATTACGCCGCGTTGGTCTTCTCGCTTCTCACCATGCTCGTTGCGGTGCCCTCGGCCATCAAGATCTTCAACTGGGCCTTCACGCTATACAAAGGCTCCATTACGTTTGAAACGCCCATGCTCTACGCCTTCGGATTCATGGGCCTGTTCACCATCGGCGGCATGACCGGCGTCTTTCTCGGCTCAACGGGAACCGACATTCACCTGACCGAGACGTACTTCATCGTCGCCCACTTCCACTTCGTCATGGTGGGCGGCATGCTGATGGCGTTTCTCTCCGGCATTCACTTCTGGTGGCCCAAGTGGACCGGGCGCATGTATCCGGAGAAGATCTCGCAGTTTGCGGCCGTTGTCACCTTTATTGGTTTTAACTTCACCTTCTTCCCGCAATTCATCCTGGGAACCCTGGGCATGCCGCGGCGCTACGCAGCCTACCCGCCGGAGTTCCAGGCCCTGAATGTTTTCTCCACAGCGGGCGCGACCATTCTCGGCGTCGGGTACCTGCTGCCGATCCTTTACCTCACCTGGTCGCTGAAGTTCGGCGCCATCGCCGGTAACAATCCCTGGCAGGCGACAGGACTTGAGTGGCAGATTCAGTCGCCGCCGCTCACCGAAAACTTCCCCGAGATCCCGATCGTGGACCACGAAGCCTACGACTACGAGTGGCTCGAACGTCAGCAACAGAAAGAGGTAGCCAGTGTCGGATAGCCCGGCAGTTGCTCACGGCGCGCTGGCGGAAGAGCACGTTCATCCGTCGTATCAGCGCCACCACTTCGAGTCGGTCGCCCAGCAGTTCGACGCCACGAACTTTGCCATGTGGCTCTTCCTGCTCACCGAAATCATGTTCTTCGGCGGGCTCTTCACCGCCTATCTGATCATGCGCAACTGGTACTATCCGGCCTTTGTCGAGGCGTCGCATCAGTTGAACGTCGGCTGGGGCACGGCGAACACCGGAGTGCTGATCGTCTCCAGCTTCACCATGGCCATGGGAGTCTGGTCGGCGGAAATGCGCAAGAAGGGAATGCTGGTTCTCTTCCTTTCGCTCACCTGGATCCTGGGCATGGCGTTCCTCGGCATCAAGTCCATCGAGTATCACGAGAAGTGGGTGAAGCATCACGTCCCCGGCCTGCACTGGAGCGAGTCGTCGTTCCTGAATCCTGCCTCGGACCCCGAAGTTTACAAGGAGTATCACGACAAGCCGCTGGCGCCGGATATGGCGTCAAAGACCCAAATGTATTTCTTCCTCTACTTCGCCATGACCGGCATGCACGCCCTGCACATGATTATTGGCATCTCGCTCTTGACATTTATGATCTTCCGGGCGCGACAGGGGGCCTACACGACCGGGCATGTGACTTATGTCGAAAACTTCGGCCTCTATTGGCACTTTGTCGACATCATCTGGATCTTTTTGTTCCCGCTGCTCTATTTGATCAGCCGGTATTGAGGGGAAAATTTGCATGAGCGAACATAACCAACAAAACCAGCACGGCCAACACGACGAGCACGATCAGGAACACCACATCGTCAGTCCGGTGATTTATGGATCGATTCTGCTGGCTTTGCTGTTTTTTACGGGCCTGACGGTCTGGATGTCGTTCATCGACCTCGGCGAGTGGCACATCGCCATCAATCTTTTTGGGTTGCAAATCGGGGGCACCCTCTTCTGGAATCCGGTCGTCGCGCTGGCCATCGCCTGCACCAAGATGACACTTGTCGTGCTGTTCTTCATGCACGTGAAATACAGCACCAAGCTGACCAAGTTGACAGTGGCTTCAGGGTTCTTCGTCTTTCTGGTGCTGATCGGGATGACGATGACCGACTACTTCACCCGCGCCTGGGGACGCTGGTAGAAGCAGGGAAAAGGGTTTACGGAACAGGATTCTATAAAGGGCCGCCTTCGGGCGGCTCTTTTCGTTTGCTCATGAATCCTGTTTCTACAGCGTATGCTTCGGCCGCATTACCACTGCTCACCTCCGCCCACTATCTTGACCGGCCGCCAGCCGCGCGAGCAAGATTCGTCTCATCAAAAAACTCCGAGTTTTGAGATGAACAGGACGGAAACCAGGACAGTCTTGCACAGATCGAGCGCAATCAACCCATACTGACTGGCGCGGCCGGGCATTAGCATGGTGATTCTGCGCGCCATGTATTGCGGCGTTTTCGCCGAGCCTTGCGGCACACCTCAGGAGGCATGCACGGTGGGTTCCGCGCTCGAAGTCGATGAGATTCCAGTGGAGCTCGCCCGATTGGCAGATCAGTCGCGCGTTTTGGTGCGCCGTGCCGGACCACCGCGCAAGGCGGCGCGCGCGGTTGTCTACTGGATGCAACGCTCTGTCCGCATCGAAGACAACGCTGCCCTGGATGTAGCCATCGACGCGGCCAACATTCTCGGCCTGCCTGTAGCCGTTTATTTCGGCGTCGTTTCCAACTACCCAGGCGCCAACCTCCGCCATTACCACTTCCTCCAGCAGGGCCTGCGCGACGCAGCTCAGGACGCGGCGGAGCGGGGAGTGGGCTTCGTCGTGCGCCGGCCGCCCGAAAACTCGATCGATGCATTTCTTGAAGAGGTCCCGGCCGCGCTCCTCATCGGCGACGAGAATCCTTGCCGCGAGCCGGAGCGCTGGCGCAGAGTGCTCGCGCGGCGCCTCAGAATTCCGTATTGGACGGTTGATGCCGATGTCGTCGTTCCTTCGCGCGTCTTCAATCGCAGCTTTGTGTTGTTGCACCACTTTCGCCCAAAACTCAAGGCCGAATTGCCCCGCTTCCTTGTGGCTCCAAAGAAAACCGAACCGCTCCATCGCTGGCAGCCGCTCAAGCCTGTCTCTTCCTTCGCGCTTGGCGCGGACATTACGGCCGGATTCCCCAGGCTTGACCGCTCGGTGGGTCCCGTCGACACGTTTACCGGCGGAACGCACGCCGCGCTCAATCGGCTAAGGGATTTTGTCCGGGATGACCTCCCCGCCTACGATGAAGCGCGCAACCACCCCGAGCTCGCAGGCACGAGCCGCTTGTCTCCCTATCTGCACTTCGGGAACATTTCGCCGTTGACCATCGCCTTGGCGGTGCGGAAAGCGGAAATCGACCGGAAGATTTCGTCCGAAACCAGCGAAAGATTCCTTGAGCAGCTTATAGGCTGGCGCGAACTGGCGATCTTGTTCGTCCGGCATGAACCGAACTACGACAATTGGGAATGCGCCGCGCCCTGGGCGCGCAAGACCCTTCTGGAGCATGCCTCCGACGCGCGCCCGTATCGCTACACGATCGAGCAATTGGCGCGCGCCGAAACCCACGACGATCTGTGGAATGCCGCACAGCGCGAAATGGTCGTCACGGGCTGGATGCACAACTACATGCGCATGTATTGGGCCAAGAAGATCCTTGAGTGGGCGCCGGATCCAGCGACCGCCTTCGATTGGGCCGTGATTCTGAACGACCGATACGAGCTCGACGGCCGCGACCCCAATGGCTATGCGGGCATCGCGTGGGCCATCGTCGGCAAGCTCGATCGGCCCTGGTTTAATCGGCCGGTATTCGGTCTGGTGCGGCCGATGACCCACGCATCGTTTTCCCGCAAATTCAATACCGATGCATACATCCGCAAAGTCAGCGATCCCGGCTCGCGTGCCCAGGAAGCAGATTCCTAATGGGGTCCCCAGTTGTATCGGCGATCACAATTGGCCGCTGTCGTCATCGTCCTATAATGGGCCGCACTCTCATTCCCGGAAACTGCGTGTTTCGTTGAGCGTTATCCGATGGATTCCGCGCTCATCCCCATTGGAAGATTTTCAAAATAGGGGAAGCAGGAATCACAGTCGCGAAGCGCGTGACGAATCCAATGTTCGATCTGAAATGCAGGAGCTACGCCCGAAAGGGCGGTGCCGGGAATCGAGCTCAGCGGCCCCAGCGGCGCGCAATCCGCCAACATGTCAGCCGCGGCGTATGGGTCGGTGCGGCGCTGGCCGCGTGCTTCCTGGTGCAGCTCTCGGTTGGGCCGGCCAAGGCACAAACCGAGGCTCCGCCTGCACAAGCCAAACCAGTCCCACGGCAAGTATCCCAGCCGGCGCGCGTCCCGCCTCGCGTTCTTGAAGCGCAGCATTTTCTCAGGGAGCGGGGATGGGGTGCTGGTCACGGGCTTCCGACGCGAACGTCCCCCATTCGCAAAATGAGCGCGAGGAGCTTCGGCGCTTCTGCGAGCGCCGGGCCGTTGAAAACCCAAAGCGCGGTTAGCGCAGCATCAACCAGCACCTGGCAGCCGGTCGGCCCCACAGCGGTCCAGACTCCAAACTTCGGCCTTGTCACAGGCCGCGTGTCCGCGCTGGCTCTCGATCCTTCCGATGTGACGGGCAACCGTCTTTATGCAGGCACAACCGGCGGCGGCGTTTGGGTGGCGAACAATGCTGCCGTTTCCACGACCTCCTCCATCGTCTTTACTCCGCTTACAGACACCCTGGCCGCGCTCGCTGGCGCCTCCGACCCTTCCATCAGCATCGGCGCCCTCACGGTGCAGCCGGGCGAGACCGGTGTGATCATGGCCGGCACTGGCGACCCCAACGATGTGCTCGATTCCTACTACGGCGCCGGTATTCTGCGCTCCACAGACGGCGGCAACACATGGAGCCTGATTCAGCAGACCATGGACTTCGAGCAAGGTCTGAGTCTCAGCGACGCCAGCTTCGTCGGGCAGGGTTTTGCCGGCTTCGCATGGAGCACCGTCAATCCGCAACTCGTAGTGGCGGCAGTTTCTGAAGCCTACGAAGGAACGCAGGTGAATGCCGCGTGGGCGCCCACTACATTCGAGGGCCTTTTCTACTCCACCGACAGCGGCGCTACCTGGCATTTGTCCACAATCACCGACGGTAGCGGTGGGCAGGTTCAAGGCCCGCTCAGTCCGGCCGGTTCGCAAAGCAATGCCGCCACTGCCGTGGTGTGGAACCCCGTGCGTCAGTTGTTTGTGGCCGCGGTACGCTATCACGGCTATTATCAATCGCCGGACGGCGTTACCTGGACGCGCACGAATGCGCAACCCGGAACCGGGATCACGGCACAAATTTGCCCCAACAACTTCGGGCAGACGGGATCCATCGCGTGTCCCATCTATCGCGGCGCGCTGGCGGTTAATCCACAAACCGGTGACACGTTTGCGTGGACCGTTGACCTGAACAATCAGGATCAGGGGCTGTGGCAGGATCACTGCGCAATCGCAGGGGGAAGCTGCAGCAACCCAAATCTTGCCTTCGCCACGCAGTGGAACACTGCGGCCCTTGAGACCGACACTCCTGAAGGCGCTGCCACTATCTCTGACGGCGACTATGACCTCATTCTCGCCGCGGTTCCATCCCAGCAGGACTCATTGGTTCTGGCCGGCGCCAATGACTTGTGGAAGTGCAGTCTGGCCATGGGTTGTATTTGGCGCAACACAACCAACTCCACCACCTGCATGAGCGCTCAGGTCGCTGAATATCAGCACTCGCTGGCCTGGAATACGGCGAACCCGTTGGAGATTTTCCTCGGTAACGACAGCGGGCTGTGGCGCTCGACTGACGCAATTGGCGAGACGGGGTCGCCCTGCGCGGCCACAGACTCTGCGCACTTCCAGAATCTGAACGGCAGCCTTGGATCGCTGGCCGAAGTGGTTAGCCTGTCGCCCCTTCCTGCGTCGCCGTACGAAATCATGGCCGGGCTGGGCGTCAATGGAACAACAGGTATGCAGAATTCCTCCCCGACCGCTGAATGGCCGCAGATTCTGTCGGGCTACGGCGGACCTGTAGCCATCGACCCCAATGACAGCGCCAAGTGGTATGTGAACACGCAGCCGGGAGTAGCCATCTATGCTTGTTCGCAATCGGCTCTTTGCACGCCCGACTCGTTTGGCACGAGCCCTGTGATCACTGACGCGGACGTCGGCGGCGACGGCTACGCGATGCCAACTCCGGCGCCATTCCTGGTCGACCCGCTCGACGACTCGCAATTGCTCATTGGAACCTGCCGCGTGTGGCGCGGGCCGGCCAATGGCAGCAATTGGAATGCAGGCAACGCGATCAGTCCCATTCTCGACAGCGGAGCGACTGGCGTTCCCTGCAACGGCGACGGGCTCATTCGCTCCATGGCCGCCCTGGCGCTGCCCCCCAGCGGCGAGGTCATTTACGTGGGCACCTATGGCGCCGCCAGCAATGGCGGCAACCTGCCCGGCCATATTTTGAGCGCGACCATCGATCTCTCTTCCCGCACCGCGCCTGTGTGGCAGGACCTTACGCTGAATCCAGTTGGGAACAATCCCGATCCGCTGAATTCTGAAAACTTCGACATTTCCAGCGTGGTCATCGACACTCACGACCCCACCGGCAACACCGTGTACGTAACGGTGGCAGGCATGGCGGGCCCAGACAAGAAGCTCCAGGTCGTGTACCGCTCGACGAATGGAGGGGCGACTTGGAACAGCATCACGGGAAACTTGCCCATCGCGCCGGCCAACAGCCTCGCCATCGACCCGCAGAATGCGAATACCGTCTACGTCGCGACAGATCAGGGAGTGTACTTCACGACTGAAGTCGCGAGCTGCGCGCAATCGCTTTCCAACTGCTGGTCGGTGTTCGGATCCGGCTTGCCCAGCGCTCCGGCCGTTGCCCTCAGCGCCGCCCCCGGCTCGTCTTCCACGCCGGTCCTGATTGCAGCCACATATGGGCGCGGCATCTGGCAAACCCCGCTATGGAGCTCGTCCACGGGCCTGGCCTCGGCCGCAGCCAGCCCCGCGTCTCTCGCCTTTTCCAGCCAGGTTTTTGACACGTCCAGCAGTCCGCTGACCCTCACTTTAGCCAACACCGGGGGCCTCGCGCTCGTGACCTCTTCCATTTCGTTGAGCGGAGACTTCACTGAAACCGACAACTGCGTGAGCGCGGCGGTCGCAGCGGGCGCGAGCTGCAACCTCCAGGTCACATTCACGCCGCAAGCCACGGGTCCTCTGAGCGGCGAAATGACGATTTATGCCAATGTTTACGGCGGCCAATTAACGGTCGACTTGACCGGAACCGGTTCGCCTGCGGGTGTCGTGACTCTGTCGCCCGCCTCAATTCCGTTCGGCCAGCTGGAAGTGGGAACCACCTCGACGCCGCTCCCGGTCTCCGCAACCAACAGCAGCGCGATGGCAGTACCCATCAGCAGCGTCTCTGTAACCCCGCCGTTCATCCTCGCTGCCAACGCTTGCGGCACAACCAGCCTCACAGCAAACTCAGTCTGCCAGCTGGAAGTGGAATTTGCGCCCACGCAGGACGGCCCGGCCACCGGCCTGCTCACGTTTACCAGCGGTGCAGGCACTCAATCCGTGGAACTCAACGGCACAGGGATCGCTCCGCCAACCGACGTTCTCGCTTCCACATCGCTCTCCTTCCAGCCCACCTCGGAAGGCCAGCTTTCCGCCGCGGAGAATGTGACGCTGACAAATTCCGGCGGTTTGCCGCTGACTTCGATCTCCATCTCTATTAGCGCGCAATTTCAAGTGTCGAGCACTTGCGGAACGCAACTGGCAGCCGGCGCAGTCTGCACAATCAGCGTGATCTTTGCTCCCACGCAGGTTGGCTCGGTCATCGGGACGCTGACGATTGCCGACGCCCTGCGCACGCAGGCCGTGGCTTTGAGCGGTTCAGGGCTTTCGCCGCCGGCCTTTAATATCAGCCCCTCCAGCCTCACCTTCACGAACCAGCAGCCAGGCGTGCCGAGCGCGCCGCAAACGCTCACCATCGGCAACATCGGCGGATCGTCGATGGCCAACATCGGTTTCTCGATCACCGGCGCCGCGGCGTCCAGCTATTCCATCGCCGGTACCACTTGTGGAGCGCTGCTCAATAACGGAAGCAGTTGCGCGGTGCAGATCGTCTTCACGCCCAGCGCGACGGGCTCAATCGCAGCCACGCTCGCAGTCTCGTCCTCCACTATGGGGGTAGCCCCGGCCTCGGTGCCACTGAATGGTTCAGGACAACTCGCCACCGGCCTGGCGACAAACCCATCGCAAATTACATTTCCCGTCATTGCGGCGGGCCAGTCCAGCACCGCGCAGCCGGTCACCATCACCAATTCCTCCGCCTATGCCATCGCTGCCGTTTCACTTGCCGCTCCGGCGCCTTTCAGCATCGCGCAGAATACGTGCGCTGGCGGCCTGGCCGCGGGCGCCAACTGTTCCGCATCCGTTGTATTTCAGCCCACCGCAGGCGGCTCCGCTTCCGGATCGCTCTCCATCACTTCCTCTGCCGTTTCCACGCCGGCCACTGTCTCGCTTTCAGGAACCGGATTCAGTTTTACCGTGAACACTACCGGCTCTTCCAGCCAGACTGTCACCAGTGGACAACAAGCCACCTACACCCTGGTCATCTCGCCAGCGGGCTCCGGAGCCACATTTGCCTTTTCTTGCGGCACGTTGCCCACGAATGCGCTTTGCCTCTTCAGTCCCGCCACCGAGACGCTCGCCGCCGGCGTTCAGGGCAACGTCGCGGTCGAAATATCTACGGGCAACGCTTCAACGGCTCGCCTTGAGAGACGCGGCATCGCCAAATTAAAGGCCGCGAAGCCTTCACTCGACCGATTCGTCTTCGGCGCCGCGCTGCCGCTGGCCTGCGGATGGCTCTTGCTCCCCATGGCGGCTCGCAGGCGACGGAAACTATTCTTGCTGGTACTGCTCGCAGCGTTCCTCGTGGCTGGTGTTTCCGGCTGCACCAGTTCCGGAGGAGGTACCGGAGGTACCGGCGGCAACGGAGGCGGCTCGAATACCGCGCCAGGAACGTACACCATTCCGGTCAGCGTCACATCCATGGGCGTCTCGCGATCGGTGAATCTGACTCTGACGGTCGACTGACAGCCGTGTATTTCGCGATCATCAAACCGCTATACTTGAGTTTCGAGACGAATATCAAAATGTCTGAAAAAGTTACGGTGGAAGACGTGCAACGCGTGGCCGAATTGGCTCATTTGGAACTCGCGCCTGAGGAGACGGGGCCGATGGTACGCGATCTGAATGCGATCCTCGACTACGTGGTCGAACTGAATGAGCTGGACACATCGAACGTCTTGCCCCTCGCCCAGATGAGCGAGGTTACAGGCGATGGCGTTGCCGCTCTTCGAGCCGACCAGGTCAGGCCGTCCCTCGACCGTGCGGTTGTCATGGCGCAGGCGCCGGAGACCGATCAAGCTTTCTTTAAAGTGCCCAAAGTCATTGAACGATAAAGCCGAGGCTGGCGCACTGGTAGGGCCAGGAGCCGAAGAGGGAAATCCGAATTGCCGAACGAGACCATGACCGCTGAGAGCTTTGTCGAACGGCCCAAAACGCTTGCCGCTCTCCGCGCGGAGATCTCCGCCGGCCGCACCAAGGCCACTGATCTCGCCGCCCAATACTACGAGCGAATCGAGAAGCTCAACCCGCGTCTGAACATTTTCCTGAGCCTCACCAAAGAGCGCGCAATCGAGCAGGCTGCTCGCATCGATGACCTGGCTGCCAAGGGCGACCCGCTGCCGCCGCTCGCCGGCGTTCCCGTGGGCATTAAGGACGTTCTCGTCACGCAGGGCGCGCCGTCGACGGCCGGCTCCAAAATCCTTCAGGGCTATTGCCCGCCCTACGACTGCACGGCCGTCGCCAGGCTCGAGACCGCCGGCGCGGTGCTGCTGGGCAAGACGAACTGCGACGAGTTTGCCATGGGCTCCTCAAACGAGAATTCTGCTTACGGTCCGGTGCGCAATCCTGTCGATCCGGAGCGTGTCCCAGGCGGCTCGAGCGGCGGGTCGGCAGCGGCCGTAGCAGCCAACCTGGCCGTGGTCACGCTGGGAACCGACACGGGCGGCTCCATTCGCCAGCCGGCAAGCTTTTGCGGCGTAGTCGGAGTGCTGCCCACCTATGGCCGCGTCTCGCGCTACGGCCTTATCGCTTTTGCTTCTTCGCTCGACCGCATCGGCCCCCTCGCCGCCAATGTTCACGATGCCGCTACTCTTCTGGGCGTTATCGCCGGCCACGACCCGTGCGATGCAACCAGTTCACCCGCTCCGGTGCCGGACTTCGCCGCGGAAAGCGACAAGCCTGCCGCAGGCCTGCGCATCGGCGTGCCTGCCGAATACTTTGGCGACGGACTCGATCCCGAGGTCCGCGCCGCCGTTGAAAAGGGCATTGCCGCCCTCGAGGCCGCCGGGTGCGCCATCAAGCCCATCTCGCTGCCGCACACCAAATACGCTGTACCCACCTACTATCTGGTGGCCACCGCCGAAGCCAGCGCCAACCTTGCCCGCTTTGACGGTGTGCGCTACGGCTACCGCTCGGCGAATTCTGCCACCCTCTCCGCCATGTACTCGCACTCTCGCGACGAGGGCTTCGGCGCCGAGGTCAAGCGCCGCATCTTCCTTGGCACTTACGCGCTTTCGGCCGGGTATTATGACGCGTACTACCTCAAGGCGCAGCAGGTTCGCCGCCTCCTGGCCGAGGAATTCCTGAGAGCCTTTTCTGAAGTCGACGCCATCGTAACGCCCACCTCGCCCTTCCCCGCGTTCAAGCTCGGCGAGAAAACCGGCGATCCACTCGCTATGTATCTCGCCGACATCTATACCGTCACCGCCAGCCTGGCCGGCATCTGCGGTGTTTCGGTTCCATGCGGCGCGACCCGAACCGGCCTGCCCGTGGGGATGCAGGTACTCGCCCGGCCAATGGGTGAGAGCACCGCATTCCGCGTGGCGCGCGCCGTGGAGGCTGCGGGAATTTGAGGAGCAAGGGCCATGAGCAAGACTGCCGTTTTTTCGGCTTTGGCACTGTTGGCAACATTGAGCGTGGGACCTTTTACGCACGCAGCAGAACGGAAAAAACATATCGTCGTTCTGGGCGCGATCAAAAGCGTGCCGTACTCCAAAGCCGGTGACCCAGCCTCCGCCTCCGCGGGCGAAGACGTCTTGAAGATCCGTGCACTCTTCGTTGACGGAGTCCTTAAAGAGTGGACCACCGGCGATCCGCACGACGTGACCGATCGCAGTTTCGTCGTTCGGCGCGTCATCCGGCTCAACGACGCGTTGCCCACTGACAAGCCCGCGGCTCAAAAGGAGCACTGGGTGTGGCAGCGCGGGACGTGGCTGCTGGTCGACCGCGTGACAGGCCGGGAGACGGCGCTTCGCTTACCTGACTACGACCCCGGCGCAAGCCAGGTGAGCTGGTTTCGCGACTATGCTGCCTATTGCGGCGTCACTCCGAGCCGCAAAAGCCTCTATGCAGTGGTCGCGCAAATCGCCGGGCGAAAGCCGGTCCTGGCCAAAAAACTTGCGGCCTTCGACGCTGAAAATCACCCCGACCCTGTTTGCGCGGCGCCTGACTGGCAGCGTCAGCCGCTCCGCGTCACATTTCATCCCACGGGCACGGATGCGGTAAGCTACGACATCGTCCCCGGCTCGGCCGTGCTGGTGGAAGATACGGGCGACGAGGATGAAACGCCCAGCGCGCCCCTCACGAAATAGCACGTCAGTCCGCGACGCAGACGAAACCGGCAGGTCGACACAACAGCATGGAATCGCTCGATGAGCTTTTGCGGCAGGCTGAAGCCGCGCACGGTCATCTGTGCGCGGGACAGGTCCTCGGTGTACGCATGGCTCTGCTGGGCCTCGCCCGGCTTGGCATTGCCGATCCGCGCGGCGCAGACCGCAAGCGTCTCGTAACTTACGTCGAAATCGATCGCTGCGCCACGGACGCCATCGCGCTTGTCACCGGATGCCGGCTGGGCAAGCGCGCTCTCAAGTTCAGAGACTGGGGCAAGATGGCGGCGACCTTTGTCGATCTTGCATCAGGCCGCGCCATTCGAGTCGTGGCTCTCGAAAACACCCGCGAATTCGCGGAGCAACTTTTTCCGCATCTTGAAACAACGAAGCTTCGGCAGCTTCACGCCTATCGCGAACTGCCGGATGTGCAGCTCTTCCACGAACAGTGGGTGCGTGTCACCATCGATCCAGCTGATCTGCCCGGCAGCCCAGGCGATCGCGTCGTGTGTCAGCGTTGCGGCGAGGGCGTAAATTTTGGCCGGTTCTCTCTTGTCAATGGCGAGTTGCTCTGTCTCTCCTGCGCACGGCCTGAACTTCGATATTGGAACGCTTCCGCCTCGGAAGGGTCCGTCTGACCCAGGTGGCTCGGGTGCCGCTCTTCGCGCCACCAGTTCAAAAACACCCAGACCATGAAGCTGACTGCAAGACCTACGGGAATCAGCCACAGCGTCTGCTCATGAATTTCCAGCGTCATGGAGACGATTCCCCCCTTTCAGTCCTCCTTTTGCCGCCTATCTCAAACTCCCGGACGTGCTGAGGACCTGGTGTAACCAGATGACGCCCTTTTCTGTAAAGAACGAGTAGCCAATTCGTAAGAGCTCTATAAAGAACGGCCTGTGTGCTTCCCGTCACCGGTCCAGGCCCTTCGCCTTGACACCGAACCCACTGCGCATTTCTTATCTTTATTAGGTATTCTTTCTGGCAATCCGGGCGGGCCTCATGTAGGGGAGCCCTTTTCTTGTGCCCGGAAGCCGGGGGAATGCTGTGTCGAACAGGAAGTATGCGGTGGTAGGGTTGTGGTTTACGTGTGGGCCGGACAGGAACTCGTTCCAGCTGCCGTGTTTTGACCCTCCTTCCAAAGCTTGGGCCGGAGAAGACCGCGGCCTCAAGGACCTTTCCCGGAGACAAATTTCTTGTCAGGCGCCGGCAGCAATGGCCGGGTGAGCCTGCGCCCAAAGGCGGCGAACGGCGGCCGCGAGGGCGAGTGAAGGACGCGAGCGAACATGAACGGACCAACAAGTTTTGCATTTTGGGCGGCTAGCCCCATTTCGGGGGGAGCCGGCGGCGGCCTTTCCATGCTGCTTCCCATCCTGCTTTTTATTCCGCTGCTTTACCTGATCATGATTCGCCCGCAGCAGAAGCGGCAAAAGCAGTGGCAGGAAATGCTTGCCGGCATCAAGTCGGGAGACCGGATTACGACGACCGGCGGGATTCGCGCCACCATCATCTCGATCAAGGACGATTCGTTCGTGATTCGGGTCGCCCCCGATAACCTCAAGCTTGAAATTGCCAAGAACGCGATTGCGTCAGTCACGCAGGACGAGGCTTCGAAATCCTAGCCCTCCGGGCTTTGATCTTTTGGACTAGAGAAACGAACCAATGAAGAAGAATCTCAGAAACAAGATTGCCCTGATCGTTGCCGTTCTTTTGATCTGCCTGTATGGCATCTTCGGAATCCCATCCGGGATCAGCGGCAAGGCGTTGCTTAGCGCTATTTCCAGCCGGATTCATATGGGCCTCGATTTGCAGGGCGGGGCGCACCTGATCCTCCAAGTGCAGGTGTCGGAGGCGGTGAATGCCGAATCCGACAACACCGTGCAGGAGATTCAGCAGGATCTCAAGAAGGCCAATCTCACCTTCTCTCAGGTGTACAAGCCCGATCCGAACAAGCCGGATGCGGTTCGCATCGAGGGCACGAGCCAGGCGCAGTCCGATGCTGTCGACACGCTGCTTTCCGGCAACAAATATGCCAACGAGTACGATGTCTCCGGCGGATCTGACAACAACTGGACGCTGACCATGAAGGCGCCTTTCGAGAACGATCTCGAGAAGCGCACCGTAGACGAGGCCATTGAGACCATCCGCGACCGAGTTGACGCGCTGGGTGTCAGCGAGCCGCTGATTCAGGAGTACGGTCTGGGAGCCAACCAGATTCTGGTGGAGCTGCCGGGCATCAGCGATCTGGACCAGGTCAAGAGCGTAATCAGGTCCACGGCCCGCCTTGAGATTCACGCCGTGGACGGCGGCCCGTTTCCGACCGAAGATGCGGCGATGCAGGGCGTGAACGGCGTTCTCCCGCCGGACCAGGAGATTCTGCAGAGTTCGGGAGATCTTGCCGGTTCAAGCGGCGCCACCTACTACATCCTCGAGCGCTCGGCCATCGTGGCCGGAAGCGATTTCCGCTCCGCCGAGCCGGGTGTCAATTCGAATACCGGGCAACAGCAGGTGAATTTCACCCTCACCGACGAAGCAGGCGACAAGTTCTGGGACTATACCAGCGCCAACATTGGCAAAAATATGGCCGTGGTGATGGGCGGCGCCGTGCGCAGCGTAGCGGTCATCAAAGGCGCAATTCGCGATCAGGGCCTGATCGAGGGCTCCTTCACCCAGAACGAAGTCATGGAGCTTTCCAAGCTCTTGCGGACCGGCGCGCTGCCGGCCTCGCTCAACTACATTGAGGCCAGCACGGTGGGCGCCACGCTGGGCGCCGATTCCATCCGCGAAGGCGTAACGGCTGCCATTGTCGGCATCGTGGTTGTCATGGCCTTCATGCTCATTTATTACAAGGGCTCAGGCATCAACGCCGATCTTGCATTGATCTTCAACCTGATCATTCTGTTGGGAATCATGGGACTCTCTGCCGCGATTTCGAGCGCTTCGGGCGGCGGTGGCCTCGTGCTCACCCTCACCTTGCCCGGCATCGCAGGAGTCATCCTGACAATCGGTATGGGCGTGGATTCGAATGTGCTGATCTTCGAGCGCATCCGCGAGGAGATTCGCGCCGGCAAGGCAGCCTCGGCTGCCGTCGAGCAGGGCTTTGCCCGGGCATGGCTCACCATCGTCGATACCCACGTTACGACCATCGTGTCGGCGGCAATTCTATTCATCTTTGGCACCGGTCCGGTGAAAGGCTTTGCCACCACACTGACCGTAGGTCTGGCGGCCAATCTTTTCACCGCCGTCTTTGTCTCGCGAGTCATCTTCGAGGCGCATTTGAACAAATTGAAAGCCGGCGAGATGGTTTCGATTTAGAGCCAGCGTTTCGTCAGCAGGAGAAGACAAGAAGTGGAATTCTTTCGTAATCCAAGTGTGAATTGGCTGGGGTGGAAGTGGTACTTCCTCGCCTTTTCCATGATCTTCAGTGTTGCGGGCATCGCAAAAATGAGTTGGAACTGGTCGCACATCGGCAGCCCAGTTCCGCTGGGGGTGGATTTTCAAGGCGGCACGCAGGTGGATGTTCAGTTCGCCAATCCCCCGGACATTGATGCCATCCGGCACGCAGTTGAAGCGGCAGGCGTGAAAGACGCTACCATTACGACCTTCGGGCCGGCAGCCGAACACCGGGTGCTCATCAGCCTGCCCGTCGAATCCAATGAGGCAGCGCTTGATACCGGCCGCCAGGAGGTCGAGTCCGCGCTCCAGAACCACTACAACAACTACTTCAACCCCAACACCGGGGTGAAGGTGGACGTGGTGGGGCCCACGGTCGGCCACCAGTTGGAGAAGCAGGCCACGCTGGCCACGCTCTATTCCATGCTCGGCATGCTCATCTATCTCTGGTTCCGCTTCCAGTTGATCTACGGCGTGGCCGCCGTCGTGGCTTGCTTCCACGACACGCTCATTACCGTCGGCGCCTTCGCGCTCACCGGCCGGGAGATCAGCCTGACCGTCATTGCCGCAATCCTGACGCTGGTGGGCTATTCGATGAACGACACCATCGTTGTCTTCGACCGCATCCGCGAGAACCTTCGCATCAGTCGCCGCGAGGGCTTGACGGATCTGGTCAATCGCAGCATCAACCAGACCCTGAGCCGGACCGTGCTCACCTCGGGCCTTACCTTTCTTACTGTCCTTGCTCTGTTTATCTTCGGCGGCCCGGTGCTCAACGATTTCTCATTCGCCCTGGTGGTGGGCATCCTCATCGGCACTTATTCATCCATCGCCGTTGCGGCCCCCATGCTGGTGGCCTGGCAGGATTGGCGCGCAGGCAAAGGCAAAGCGGCCTCCTTGCCTGCTGCCAGAAAGTCAAAAGGTTAGGACATATGGCCGCGCCGCTCGATTTTTGCATCCATTCCCATCGGGGAATCATTCCCGCGGAAGGCTTGCAGCGACGCTTTGTGGGCCAGTTCCAAATGCGCTTCGGGCCATTGAAAGTTGCACCATTTTTGCAGCACTGTTGGCAGCAGGAGCAAAGTTCTGATAAGGTTTACTCGCTCCTTTGTGTGGATTTTCCAGTCGGGAACAATTCCCCCTCCCGTGGTGTCTAAAATAGGAGTAACGATACCCGTTCTAAGAGGCTGGCTATGTTTGAAGATTCCACATTCGAATCTGCGAAAAGGATCAAGACCAAGAGCGGCCGGTGGATGTTATTCACCGGTGGCATCAATGCCGCGATCCTCATCCTGCTGATTCTGATTCCGCTCATCTATCCCGAGGCGCTTCCGAGCGCGCTGATGGCGACAATTTTGACTGTGCCACCGCCTCCGCCTCCGCCCCCACCACCGCCGCCTCCGCCGGAAGTGCACGTCGTCCACGTGCAGTCGGAGATGATGAACAACCAGCTCACTGCGCCTACCAAAATTCCTCATAACATTGAGATGGTTTCGCAGAAGGAAGCGCCGCCATCGAATTTCGGCGTTGCTGGTATGGAAGGCATGGGAAACAGCAACGGCGTCATGGGCAGCTTGTTCGGCAGCGGCAATGGTCCTCAAGTGAAGGCCGCACCGCCCAAGAAGGTGAATATTTCAGCCGGCGTGGCCGTCGGTTTTCTTTTGAATAAGACCACACCCGTTTATCCGCCCATTGCCAAGGCAGCTCGCGTTCAGGGGACAGTGGTGTTGCAGGCGACCATCTCCAAAGGGGGAACCATTGAAGACCTTCGTGTCGTCAGCGGCCCGGCCATGTTGCAACAGGCGGCTTTGGATGCGGTAAGACAATGGCGCTACCGGCCGTACCTGCTCAATAATGAGCCGGTCGAGGTAGAAACCACAGTGAATGTAATTTTCACCCTGGGTGGGTGATGAAAACTCAGGCGCCCTGCCGCTTCTTTGGCAGGGCGCATCGCTTTTGACTGGAATGCGCATTCCCGTAGGGCCGCATTCCATAGAACTCAGCCGCCCGCCGCGTCGGGTTTAATTCAGTACAAAGAATCTCCTTAGGAGGAACGATTCAGTGATTCTCGCTCAGCTCGCACATTTCGCTTCGCACACGGTCAACAGTCTTGCATTCCTTCAGGACGAGGGGCAGACCGTTGGCTTCAGCCCCATGCAATTGTGGGAACACATGGCATGGATGGCCCGCACGGTAGCCATCGTCCTGTTCATCGAGTCGGTCTGGTCCTTGGCCGTGATGATCGACCGGTACCTGTATTTCACCGCCGCCCGCAAGCAGTCTCGGGAATTTGCGCCAAAGGTGGCCGGTGCGCTCAAGGAGAGCAAGCTGGAAGAAGCCATCAAGATCGCGGACCGGAACAAGAAGTCGCATCTGGCTGAAGTGGTTACCGCCGGCTTGCAGGAGTTCCGCGCCTCTTCAGGTCAGGCGACCGAGGATACGATCGCCAGCGCCGGCCGCGCCCTGGATCGGGCAGAGGCCATCGTGCACGCCAAGCTCAAGAGAGGCTTGTCGGTTCTGGCCACGATCGGTTCCACGGCTCCGTTCGTCGGGCTGTTCGGCACCGTCGTCGGCATTCTGCACGCATTTGACGCCATCGCCACCCAGAAAATCGCCGGCATCGGCGCTGTCGCAGGCGGTATTTCAGAAGCTCTGGTCACCACGGCGTTCGGTCTTCTTGTGGCCATTCCTGCCGTTATGGCCTTCAACTATTTCACCGGCCGCGTTGAAGCTTTTGACGTGGAGATGGACAACTCTTCAAGTGAGTTGATCGACTACTTCATCAAGCAAAGCCACAAGCGCTAGGCGCGAAGCGGCTTCTTTTGGGCGAGAATTTTCGCCGGGCGGAGGATACATAGCTCTTCTGCCCGGCGGTTTGATGATCGCTTGAGGCTGCTCGAGTTCGGGCAAAGCCGGACCGGATCCGGGAAGAAAAATTCAGACGTACGGAGTGCCGATTATGGCAGTTGCAGTTCGCGACGAAGGTAAGAAAGTAAACTCCAACATCAATGTCACTCCCATGGTGGATGTGATGCTGGTGCTTCTCATCATCTTCATGGTCATTACCCCCATGCTGCAAAACAAGGTGGCCATCACCTTGGCCCAGGTGGAAAATCCGACCAACATGCCCGACGCTGACAAGGAAGACGCGATTGTCGTCGCTGTTACGCGCGACGGAGCCGTGTACCTCGGACAGAACAAGGTCGATCCTTCGCAGCTTGGCAGCCTGGTGCGGGATAAGCTTGAAGACAAGACTGACAAGACCATTTATGTCCGCGCGGATGCGCGCGCGCAGTACAAGGCGGTTGAAGACGCCATCGACGATGTGCGCACGGCCGGCGTTGAAGAAGTCGGCTTGCTGACGCAAAGACGGGAAGGCAATCAGATCGGCGGCGAGTAACTCGGCGGCCGGATTGTATTGTTCAACGAAATTCAGGAAACAAGGAGTTTGAACCATGGCATTTTCCACTGGCGGCGGCGGCGGAGCGATGGGCGAGATCAACGTCACGCCCATGATCGATATTCTTCTGGTCTTGCTGATCATTTTCATGGTTATCGTTCCGGTAACCCCCAAGGGTCTGGATGCTCTGGTGCCTCAGCCTCCTAAGAACCCGCAGCAGCAGCCACCGCAGAACGACCGTACCATCGTTGTTCAAGTTATTTATCGCCCGGGCCAGTCCCCGGCGTACAAAATCAACGACACCGACGTGAACCACGGCGATCTGCTGGGCAAGCTGACGGATATTTATGCCAATCGCGCCGAGCGCGTCATGTTTGTCAGGGGCGACGACGATGTGGACTTTGCCTATATCGCCGACGTAATCGATATCGGAAAGGCCGCCAACGTGGACCACATCGGCCTCATGACGCCTAAGATCCAGCAGGGTCAATAGGCTGGCTGTGTCCGGGGACACTTGATCCGGGTGCGTGGAAGAGTACAATTTTTTTGCCCTGGCTGCGGTACGTTTTAGCCGCACCCGGCTGCTGAGTTTCCAGGCACGGCCTGCAGGCCCAAGCCTGAAGGAGAAGGATAAGAAAATGATTCGATCCGCACGTTTTTGGGCGCTCGCGGCCACCTTAACTGGAATGGTCCTCGGCATGAGCGGCTGCAACCAGCTCATGGCCCGCGATCAGTTGAACAAGGGTGTCGATGCCTACAAGAACGGCCACTACGATGAGGCCATCGAGCACTTCCAAAAAGCCACGGAACTTGACCCCAAGCTGCCCATGGCGAAGACCTACCTGGCCACGGCGCTTGAGCAGGATGTAGCCCCGGGCGTGACGACACCTGACAACCTGAAGATCGCCAACCAGGCCATCGACATGTTCAAGGATGTTCTGAGCGAAAAACCCAACGATATCGACAGCATGAAGAAAATCGCGGGCATTTATTTCAGCATCAACCAGATGGACGAGGCCGAGTCCTGGCAGAAAAAAGTCTTGGATGTCGATCCCAACGATCCCGAGGCAGCTTACACGATCGGCGTCATTGACTGGAAAAAAGCCCACCAGAACAAGCTGGAAGCGCTTCAGGGGGTCGGCCTCAATGATGACGGCAAGGGCAATGTGAAGGCCCCGAAGCCGGTCATGGAGAAGCTGGCCCAGGAAAACGCGCCTCTGGTCGACGAGGGTCTGAAGTACTTGACCATGGCGGTAAACGATCGTCCCAATTATGACGATGCCATGCAATACCTGAACCTCATCTATCGCAACAAGGCCGACGTGGACTATGGCAACGCCGCCGCAGTCACCGAAGATCTTGCGCAGGCAGACCAATGGACCTCGAAGGCGATGGATACGCGCAAGGCCAATGAAGCCAAGAAGAATCAGGGCCCGGGCGGCATCACCATCGATAACAGCGGCCAGATGCACTAGCCGTTGCGGTATCTTCCGGCGTCGGAACCAAACGGCCTCTGCCTTGCGCGGAGGCCGTTTTTCTTGAAGGTTGAATCTCGTCTGCTCCGAGGTGCGCTCTTGTATCAAGCTTCCCGCCCTGCGCGAATCGTTCTTTTCCTTTCCGCTTGCTTTTGCTTGGCCGCCATTTCACAGGCTCAGCCTGCGCCACAACCTGAGCCCGGAGTAGCGCCGCATCCCTCCGCCATGATCGCCACCCGGTCGAACGGAGGCTTTGTCGCGGCGAACGAACGCGAGGCGCTTGTAGTAACCGTTTGCGGAGATTCCCTGATTCACGTAACGGCGCAACCTGCCGGCGCGCCATCTAAGCCGGAGGTCCAGCCTTGGATGCTCGCCCCTGCTGAGGTCTGCCCCGGCGCTCCCTTTCAGTTCAGCGAATCCGGTGGTTCTGCCAGCTTAACCACGGCGCGGCTGACGATTTCCTTCTCAGAAGCGAATGGCAACCTGAACGTCCGCACGGCCCAGGGTGAGGAACTGCTCCGTGAGCGGCCGAATCTGCCGCGCACCTATCGCCCCTCTGAAGCACAGGGGCTCTTCCATATCGAAGACCGATTCGGTCCCGACTCCACGGAGGCTCTCTACGGACTTGGCCAGCATCAAAGCGGGATGTTTAATTATCGCGGCAGTGTCGTAGAACTCGGCCAGAACAATACCGATGTCGCGATCCCCCTCGTCGTCTCCAGCAAGGGATACGCAATCTTGTGGAATACGGCATCGTTCAGCTACTTCGACAATCGTTTCCCACTGGAGCTGAATCTGGAGTCAATGGCCGCGCCTCAGATCGATTACTACCTTCTCTATGGGCCGCAGATGGACTCGGTCATCCACCTTTACCGGTCCATGACCGGCCACGTGCCGCTGTTCCCTGAGTGGGCTTACGGTTTCTTTCAGTCCAAGGACCGCTATAAGACGCAAGCCGAGATTCTCTCCGTCGCGGCCGAATACAGGGCGCGCCACATTCCCCTTGACGCCATCGTGCAGGATTGGTTCTGG
Source organism: uncultured Acidobacteriaceae bacterium (assembly GCA_963762905.1). GTDB lineage: Bacteria > Acidobacteriota > Terriglobia > Terriglobales > Acidobacteriaceae > Telmatobacter. Next base: position 151,849 of record CAVXMJ010000011.1, read on the forward strand.
TGGAATACCGGCGGCAAGGGCGATCCGGTCTACAACTCCGGCTATACCGATGTTCCGGCCGAGCTGAAGACCCTCCACGACGAGCACATTCACGCCATGATCTCGGCCTGGGCCATGATGGACTCGACGAGCGAAAACTTCAAGCAGATGGTGCACGATGGATTTGAGATTGACGACACGCAGCTTTACGATCCCACCAATCCCGCCGCGAGGGACTTCTTCTGGAACCAGTTTGTAGGCAAGCTCTTCGCTCAGGGGTGGGACGCCTTCTGGCTCGACAGCTCCGAGCCTGAGGAGGCCTGGCCTCACAGCGGCGACGCCGCCTTGCGCGACAAGCAGCTCCACATTGGCAGCGGCCTGGAATACACGAACATCTTCCCGCTGGAACATACCGCCGGCGTCGCGGCGCATTGGAAGCAGGCAGACCCCGAAAAGCGCGTTTTTCTGCTCACGCGCTCCGCTTTCATGGGCCAGCAGCGTGTTGGCGCCACGGTTTGGTCCGGCGACGTCTATAGCAGTTGGTGGGCGCTGCGCCGCCAGGTCCCGGCCGGCCTCAATTTCGCGCTATCAGGTTATCCGTATTGGACTACCGACATCGGCGGCTATCATCCGCTCAACTATGCGCAAACGCTGCCGGCAGGCTATCAGGAACTGTACGAACGCTGGTTTGAATACGGCGCCTTCTGCCCCGTCTTCCGCACCCACGGTCATCGCGACCACAACGAGCTTTGGACCTACGATCAGGTGTTACCCGCCCTCGTTGCCATCGACCGCCTGAGATACCGGCTGATGCCCTATGTCTACTCACTGGCGTGGAAGGTGACGAACGAGGATTACACCATTCAGCGCCCGCTGGTAATGGATTTTCGCACTGATCCGGCCACTTGGGATATCGGGGACCAGTTCATGTTTGGTCCCGATTTTCTTGTCAGTCCTGTCCTCACGGAGCACGCCACTTCTCGTACCGTTTATCTGCCGGCCGGAGCTGAGTGGTACGACTTCTGGACCGGCGAGCGCACCTCAGGCGGCGCGTCGATCGTGGCGCCTGCACCACTCGATCGCATTCCGCTCGATATTCGGGCCGGGTCGATCCTTCCTCTTGGCCCGGTGATCGAATACGCGGGGCAGGCCACCGATCCCATCGAGCTGCGCGTTTACCCCGGCGCCGATAGCGACTTCACGTTTTACGAAGACGAGGGCGACAGCTATCGCTACGAAAAAGGCGCACATGCCACCATATCCATCCATTGGGACGACGCGGCCCGTAAGCTGACCCTGGGCGATCGTGAGGGTAGCTATCCGGGCATGCCCCAGACTCACATCTTCAACGTAGTGGTTGTGGCTGCAGGCCACGGGGTCGGGCCCGATGTCACGGCTACGCCCGACAAGGCGATCGACTACGCCGGAACCAGGGTCGAGGCTAAGTTCTAAAGGGAAAAGCGCGGCCGCGTTTTATTGCCCGCTTCGCTTCAGAATCTCCTCAGCAAGATAGTTGCGCACCTTGGCGCCATCCGTCAGCGTTTCCAGATATGCGGTCTGGAGAAGTTGTTTCTGGCTATCGTGGAGCGACTGGTGAATGGCCTGCTGCACGCGCGGATCGTTTAACTCCCGCTGCCCCGCCGGCTCGCGAGAAATCAGCTTGTAAATGGCGTAACCGGCAATCTTGTGTCCGGGCGTCGAGTCGTCGTAGATCGGAATAACGTCGGTGAATTGATCCGGCTTGAGTTTGCCGATCGCGTCGTAGAGCTCCGGATCGGACTTGAGCTGCGATTCGCGCGCGAAACCCATATCTCCACCGTTCGATGCGGTGTTGGGATCCTCTGATGCATTCATCGCCACCGTTGCGAAATCCACGCCGCTCTCAAGCTGGCTGTATGCAGCGTCGATCTTCCTCTTCGCATCACCGTCGTTCATCGGCTTTTCGCCTTGCAGGTTCGGCGATGGCTGCGTGGACGCAGTTGTGACTACGATTCGCGCCAGATGGTATTGCGGCTCGATCAGGTTGAAGTCAGCTTTGTGCGCCGCGTAGAAACCTGCGATCTGCGAGTCGGTAATGTTGATTTTGGACTCGATCTCCTTGTTCATCAGCTTGGTTTGAGTCAACCCGCGCCGAATGTCGCGCTTGAAGTCGTCCAGCGAAAGGCTGCGCTGCTTGAGCATAGCGTTGAACTGCTCGTCCGTGTACGGTGCCTTGATCTCCGCCAGCTTGGCGTTCACGTCTTCGTCGCTTGCCGTCAGGTTTAGCTTGGCGGCTTGCTGGTCCAGAATCTCGTCCTGGATCATCTGGTGCAATACGCTCATCCGCCGGATGTCGGCTTCCTCCGGTGTCGGTTTTTGCGGGCTGTCCCCGATGCTGGCCTGGTAATTCCTTTCGAGTTCGGCGCGCAGAATCTCCTTCCCGTTCACCGTGGCCACCACGTCGGCAGAAGGCGATCGGTGGCAGCCCGCCAAGCCGGAGAAAATGGCAATGCTGAGCAGGGCGGCTGCGGCAAAGTTGGCGCGCGTTCGAGAACTCGATGCGACTTGCAAGTTGATCTCTCCCATGGGGTCTACGTTAGCCCCCGGCCTACTAGGATAAATCCCGGCAGCGGCGCCCGGATAGTCCCCAAATGCGCCATCAGTTTTGCCCGGCCGGCGTTGACGTCGCCGCAGCCTGCGCCGGAGGCGGGGGCTGCTCGCCTGCGGCGCGTACCGCGCGGTCAATCGCCATCCAAAGCTCATTTTGAGGAACTGCGCCGCCGTTTACGCGCTCTCCGTTCACGTATACCGCTGGCGTTCCATCGATTCCCAGGTCTTCGGCCAGCTTGGCCGACGCGCGAATCTGTGTCTCATCCTGTTTAGCCATGCAGGCGCTGAGAGTGGTCTCGTCGAGCTTGCCCAGCGTGGCTTCCTGAAGGGCGATACGATCCAGCGCGGCAAAGCTTTTTTTCAAATCCCGATCATCGCCGGTGACCTCGTCTCCATGGGCATGAAGGTAATCCACGTAAGTCCAGTAAACATCGGTGCTCTGCGCCGCCAGGCAATTGGCATCCACTGCAGCATGCATTGCCCATGGGTGTATTTCGCTCAGCGGATCGTCCTTGTAGACGAACCGTACCAGGTCCTTGTAATGCGCGAGCGTGGCGGGGAATAGCTCCTCGTGCAGGCGTGCGCAATAGGGACATTCCAGGTCATCGAAATTGATCACCGTCACCTTTGCGGCGGGATTGCCCCGAATTGGGCGTCCCGCGATCGGAATGGCGTCGGCGGGATCCTTCGTCAGGTCGAACGTATCCAGGTGGACGAGCTTGGTGTTGTCGGCAGAGATCAGGAAGTTGATGATCTGCGATTTGGATCCGCGTGTGATGGTGACTGGCAGCGTCTCATAGCCCGTGAACTGACTCGGAGTTCGGGCGCCAAGGCTGATCGTGACGTCCGGCGGCATCTCGTATTGAGAGCGGACCAGAACCTCAATGCGCCGGTTGAGGGCAGGATCGGGCCCCGAAGGCGTCGTGCTCTGGGCTCTGCAGCCCGCGGTCAGGCTCAAAACAAGCAGTCCTGCCAGAAAACGAAAACGGAACAATTGTTTTTCCTCTCAGCAAAGGATACTCCAGCAGGGTTCTCAGCAACCCTTTGTGCTCGATTGCATAGCGGCAATAGAAAGACGCGCCGCCATGCAAAAAGAACCGCGATCCTCCCATTCATTAACCGCTGATCACTGTTTTTAGTACGCCGGCGGCAGCGTCGGATCGCGGAAGACTGAGTTGCCGCGCTTGATGTCTCCCACCGCGCCGAAATTGGCCAGCGTGAAGCTGTAAAGCCACTGCGTTTCGTCGCGGCTTGTTGATCCTATCGTGCCTAGCTCGTAGCGCCTGTAACCGGCCGTTAAGCCGCAGCAATTCCAGTTGTAGACCGCCTGCACGCCGGCGTACTGCACGTCGTGCTGGACAAAGTCATAGCCACCGTTCATCGCCAGGTTGAATCCGTTGCCGCTCTGCTTGCCGAACTCCAGGAAAGGCTGCAACTGCTGGCTCTTGATGACCGAGGCAACGCTGCTGGTACTGCTGGTTTGTTCGTCGGGCGCATTGAGCAGCGCGTGGCCGATACCCAGCGTTGTCCGGCCAAAACTATACCCCGCAAAGAGATTGTTGGCTGCGATACGCCCCGCGATTGAGTCGTAATCCAGATCCCATTCGACGCGCAGGTTATCAATCGCTTCAAAGCGCATGCGCGAAACCACCGGCGCAATGTTGCGCGGCGAAGTCAGGAAGGTCGGCGCCATCAGATCCAGTGTGGCATCGAAGACGTTGCGCCTCCCTGGGATCACCGCGCCGCCGAAGTTGGGGTCGATGAAGAACTCCTGCGCAATTTGCCATGTCGCCCACTCACGGGGTGTATTTCGGCATCCATGTCCCGTTCCGTCGACGGAATCATCGTCTTCATCATCTGTCTTGCAGGGTCGCGCTTCGGTCGGCCGCAGGTAGAAACGCTGCGTCAGCGAGAAACCCGCTTCGTTCACGTCGGTGGCGATGTCGGTCGTATCGAACAGCAGCACATTGCGGGCCTGTGCCCCGATTCCGCCGACATAATGGTATGTCAGCTCAGGTTCAACTACGTGGCGCAGCTCGCGGTTCCACATGGGCAGCTCAAAGTCGCGTTCCAGGACGGGCGGCCGGATGTCAACGGATGCTTCAAGGTCAGCGCGATTCAGTGCGCTGTGATCAATCGTCGGAACCGGGAAGGAACCCGTTAGAGTTGGCGTTTGGCTGATGGTATAGATGGTGTCGCGCAAGGCGACTTCAGGAACGAAGCTCCACCCTCCGGCCGAGAACGGCATGGAAAGATGGGGGTAGACATCCCCTCGAACCACGTTCCGGGAATGAAAGAACGGCTCGGAGCGGTTTAGATAGCCCACTGAAGATCCCAACCCCCAGTAGAAGAGGGAGCCTCCAAGCGGCCGGTCCAGCACATCGTATCGCAGCAGTGGCAGGCGCAGAATTTTCACCTCGTCTCCATTTGCCGTGCTGGCAAACGATTGGAAGCGGTCCAGCCAGGCAGCCGGTACTGCGCCGTCGTGATTGTGCGTCAGCACAACGTCACTCGCAACTTCTGAGCTGGTGGCCTGCGAGTAGTTGTCATTGAAGACCAGCCGGTAAACGTAACTCGACAAATATTCGACCGTTCCCGCCACTCGGGTTGAAGGCGAAAGATCCTTTCTTCCCGTCAGACCCACATCAACTCCGCCCTGGTTGACGAGCTGATCGCTGACCTCGCCTGTCTGCGAGTTGGTGGTTGGCTCTTCGACCCCGCGGTCGAGCAGCGCACTCCAACGCGCGGTCAAGTGGTCAAGCCCAAGCCCCTTGTAACGAAAATCGCCATTGGGCGCCCATCCGCGCTTGCTGTAGTACTCGACGCCTACCGACGCATCCATACTGCGGTTGATCGCCCAGTAGACCTGTTCGCCCAGCACGTAGCCCTTGATAGATGAGTTGCCGACGAACGGAATCATAAACCCGGTCACGCGTCCCGTCTCGTTCGCCGGATGCTGCAGATACGGTATGTAGAAGATGGGGACGCCCAGAAACTCAAAGAACGCGTTCGAGGTCGAAGCCCTGTCGTTGTCCAGGGCGATGCTATGCGCAATGATTCGCCAATCGGGATGAGGTAGCCGGCAATTGGTGATCGAACCATCGATCACCCTGAATTTACCCTCGCCCGTCTCGAGTAAAACCCGGCCAGAAAATAACAGCGGTGTCGGCGTCGAATATACAGCCGTGTGTCCCATCATGCGCACGCCCTGCGAGCCGTTCACATCGTAGAAGCGCGCGGTATGCATGTTGAGCCGCATGTCGCCGTGTGTGGCGTTCATCAACACATCGTTTGGGCCGCCCGACAACTCCAGATGGCCATCGGCATCAAGCTCTGTCGTCTTTCTGTTGTAGACCACGCTGTCCGCGTGAAGGACGTAGTCCTCGTAGTGGACGACCACATTGCCGGTCAGCGTCAAGGTATCGCCGGCCCACTCCTGCCGCTGGGCCTCCCACTTCACCGGAATTCCACTTACGGGAGCTGGCTCCGGCTTCGCCAGTGGGACCAATTCCTGGCCGGGATCGTCGGGCAACGCATCTGAAGTAGGAGACGCGACGCTCTCTGGGACGACGCTTGTCTCACTTTGCGACGGAGGTATCGCATTAGTCAATACTGAGGCTGCCTGTGCGCCCAATCGCAGGTGACAGACGGCAAGCAGCGTGATAAATACTAAGTTACGAGGGCACATCCGAGTCCATGACCGGTGCAAGGCTCAGCATAGCAAAACCGGCTGCATAGATTGGGACGTGATCCACGCGGCTTCGGTAACTTAGAAAAACTTGGATCAATCCCACGAAGACGCGACCAAATCCCGCGGTGACTCCTTTATTTATCCGCAATTTTCTTCCTTGGTCCAAAAGCAATCCTCTATGCCGTTCCATTCAGATATCACGACCGTCGAGTGGAATCGGCGGCATGAGCTGCGGGCAGAATCTGCCGTGGCGGAAGGGAAAAGTGAGCGTTGAGTAAATCGGCCAATGCGGCAACTCTTTTTCCGGCATGGAAGCAGGAAGTCAACAGGCGTGTCGCCGCCCATATGAGCCGCAAGGCGACCTTCGCGAGCGAATCTACGCCGGCCCACGATGGCCGTCCAACTTACGGCAGCCGCGCTGCGCAGGCCGCCGCGCGCGTAGCCGAGCGGTATGCACAAGCCCCCAGCTACAGCGAGCTGCTGGCCGATGAGGCGCGCAACGCCATGCGTGCCGCAGAAGCCGCATCAAAGGCAGCCCAGCAGGCTCAAGCCGCCGTGCAGTACGTCCTTGACGGTCTTGAGGCCGCTGCCGCGCCCGGATTGATTTCGCAGCAGGAATTTGAGGATTCTGATGCGCCGATGTCCCATGGGACGCCCGATTCTCAGCTTCTCGATGAACCCTCACCTTTCTTTCCTGCGAGGCGGACGGCGCAGGCAGGCTGGCCGGGAGAACGAGAAGACGACCGGCAGGCTCTTACTTCGCCTGGGGCCGCTGCGGAGGCGTTTGAAGGCTCTCGCGCAGACGACGCTGGTGAGCCGATCTATGCCAATCTCATTCATTTCCCGCGCCCCATGATCGCTACGCGCAGGATGCGTCCTCGCCGCGCCGAAGGCCCACTGGCCGATGCGCCCGCCAAACCTCAGTTGAGCATCTTCGAAGTCGATCCAGGAAGCATCTCGACGGAGGCAGCGCCTTCGTTCGACGAACCGACCGCCCCCGTGTGGATGCGCGCTGATAGGTCAAAGACCGTATTCGAAGCGCAGCCAGTGGTGAATCTGCCTGAAGAATCACTGCGCCCGGCGCCACAAGCTTCCATCAAACTTGCGCCTCTGAACCGCCGCTTGATGGCTCTTGTGGTCGACGTCAGCCTGACCTTCGCGGCTTTTCTATCGCTTGCGATGTTGTTGATCTCCCGCGCCGGCTACTTACTCGGCCTGCGCACCTTCGAGCTGGTTACGGTGCTCGCCGTGCTGGCCGTCGGCGCCGCTTATCAGGCGCTGTTTGTTGAGCTCGCCCGTGACACGCCGGGCATGAGATACGCAGGCATTGCGCTCAGCACTCTTGAAGGACAACTGCCCAGCCGCGAGCAACGATACATGCGTCTCGCCGGATTCCTTCTCTCTGTAGTGCCGCTTGGATTGGGCCTGGTTTGGGCTATCTTCGACGACGACCACCTCATGGGCCATGATCGTCTCTCGAAAACCTATTTGCGTTTGCGGTAGCCTGACTCGCTGAGTTAGATGAGAGCAATTCTCGGGATCGACGCAGCCTGGACGCAAAAGGGCTCGAGCGGTGTGGCGCTCATCCGACAGACCTGTTCTGGCTCGTGGGAATGCGTCGCCGCGGAGACGGGCTACCAGGCCTTCACGAATCGTTCGAATCGCACCCCAAGGGCAATTTCGGACGCCAAAGAACTGGCTCAAAACCTGCTCGAAGCAGCCGGCGAACTCACAGATTCCCAGGTCGTTCTTGTGGTCGCCGATATACCGTTGGCACGAGGGCGCATTCTCGGCCGGCGTTGCGCCGATAGTGAAGTGTCGAAAGCCTTCAGCGGTCAGGGCTGTTCGACGCACTCGCCGTCGCCGGAACGACCGGGGCCTCTGAGCGAGCACCTTCGGGAAGGGTTCGAGGTGCGTGGCTTCCGTCTGGCAACAAGCATTGATGCCCTGGGGGGGCCCGCCCTCATTGAGACGTATCCGCATCCTGCGCTGCTTTCTCTGATGGGAGAACGCTATCGGCTACCGTACAAAGTGGGCAAAACCACCAAATACTGGCCAGATGATGACAAACCAACGAGGATGAAAAAGCTCCTCGACACACTCAGGAGCATCCGGGGCAAACTTTCCCGCGAGATTGCCCTAATTGATTTCGAAATTCCGGAGACTTCTAATAGGTTTTCAGACTTGAAACCGATTGAAGATAAAATCGATGCATTGGTCTGTGCATGGGTAGGAACTCAAGTTCTGGATGGAAAGGCGGCGCCATATGGCAACGAAGAAGCAGCGATCTGGCTCCCGCGGCCTTGAGCGTAAACCTTTGCGCCCTGCGGACTGGTCTGGCCTTCTGAAATCGAGCGCAGCCGCCTCCCCTGAATTTATGAGAGGGGTCGAAAAGCTGCCCATGCACGAACACTCCGTCTTCGCTACTCCGCGCACGCAGCTGGCGCTGCGGCGTAAGGGTTAGGTGCAATAGCTCACGCGCCGGTATAGCTCTTAATCCCTGATCCCCGACTTCACCCCGCCAGTGCTCGCAGCGCGCTTACTCCCGCTCCGATCAGGGCAGTTTCGTCGTCGGGAGGCAGAATCTCCAGCGAGAAGCTCTGCAGCGGGCTCATACGCACCATGGTTTCCAGATGGCCGCGCAATCTGTCCAGGTCGAGAAATCCAACATTGCTCCCCGTGAAGTAGAACCGCCCCGGTCCGGCCAGATGGATGAAGGACGCGGTCGCCGCTGCCAGAGCCCGGTGCCAAAGATCAACAAACTCACGACAGCGCGCGTCACCCTGTTTGGCGTTGGCGAAGACTTCTTCCGGTTCCAGGTCAAGGAAACGCAGTCGCATGGCACGATGGCCCATAATGCCCTCCAGGTGACCCGCGCCCCCGCAGCCGCAGTAGCGCTCCTTGGGGTCGAGCGTCACGGTGATATGCCCGCCTTCCCAAACACCGTCCGCATACGGCCAGCGGCCATAGCCGATGCCTTTGCCGATCGTCCATACCCGCGTGAGTTTATCCAGCTTTCCGCGCGTCGCGGCCACGCCGGCGGCGATGGCGTCCGCATCGTTGGCAATGTGCACCGGCGCCACGATTCCGCGCGCCGTGAGCGCAGCCGCCAGCTCATCGGCCAAACGCATACCTTTCAATTGCTTCAGATTTGGCGACTCTTCAATGACCCCGGAGCGCACGATTCCCGGCACTGCCACGCCGATCGCGTCGGCTTTTCCAGCCCCGCCCTCCGCCGCATTGCCGCTGAGCGCCTTGATATGCTCGGCAAGGATCTCAACCAGTTCGCTTCCGGGAACCGCGTCTAGCTCATTCCTTAATGAAGTGTCTTCGGGATAGTGGAGCAACTTGCCCGTCAGCCGTTGATTCTCCAGCTTGCCGGTAACGATGTGGCCCGTCATCACGACGCCGATTGCCGTGGTCATTGCGCCCTCCTTGGGAAAAGGGAGAGAAGTTTTCGATTCTTGCCAAATGCAATCAGAGTCTAGCCAAGAGCTGAATGCCTGAATTTATTCCGACTGGTACTTGTGCAACCGGCCGAGGCCATTGAACGCTGCTACTTTGTAGCACTCCGCGAGAGTTGGGTAGTTGAAAACAGTTTCGATAAAGTAGTTCACAGTGCCATCCAGCGTCATAACCGCCTGGCCGATATGCACCAACTCGCTGGCCTCCTCTCCAATGATGTGCACGCCCAGCACTTTTAGCGTGTCGCGATGGAAGATGAGCTTGAGCCGGCCCGTTGTGTCTCCGCGAATCTGCCCGCGAGCCACCTCGCGATAATAGGCCATGCCCACTTCGTATGGCACATCTTCGCCGGTCAACTGCTCCTCCGTCTTCCCAATAAAGCTGATCTCGGGGATGGTGTAGATCCCATAGGGATAGAAGCTCGGGTTCGAGCGCGCCGTCGTGTCACCGAAGGCGCGAACCGCCGCGATGCGTCCCTGCTCCATCGAAACAGACGCCAGAGAGGGAAACCCCACCACGTCGCCAACGGCATAAATGTGTTCGACTTTGGTCTGGTAATGCTCGTCGACGGCGATGCGGCCGCGCTTGTCCGCTTCAAGACCCGCTGCCGCCAGGTTCAGGTCGTCCACGTTGCCCTGGCGGCCCACTGCATAAAGCAGGGCATCGCCAGAGACCTTCTTCTTGCTTTGGAGGTTCGCCACCACAGTACCCGGCGTCGGCTCCTCTACGCTTTCCACTTCCTCGCCGAGCCGCATGGTTACTCGCGCGTCGCGCAGGTGGTAGCTCAGAGCCTCAATAATTTCCTGATCGGCAAACTCAAGCAGCCGGTTCCGCTTTTCGATCAAGGTGACGCGCACGCCCAGCACCGCGAACATGCATGCGTATTCAACGCCGATGACGCCGCCGCCCACGACGATAAGCGTTTTGGGCAGCGCGTCCAGGCCAAGGATCTGGTCGCTGTTGACGATGTTCTTGCCGTTCACCGGCACTTTGTCTGAAATCGCGGGCTTGGTGCCCACGGCGATGATGATCTGACTCCCCGCGAGCGTTGAATCGCCCTGCGGCCCCTCCACGCGAACCTGGTGGGGATCGAGAAAGTGCGCGATGCCGTGCACCACGTCAATTCCATTGCGCGAGAGCTGTGCCTCGGTCACGTCAACTTCAGTCTTGATCACCGCCTGGACCCGAAAGGCCAGGTCCGCCATGGTGATCTTTTCCTTGACTCGGTAGTTCACCCCATAAATCGATCGGTAGTTGTACCCCGAGAGATGCAACACCGCCTCGCGCATGGTTTTAGAAGGGATGGTCCCGGTGTTGATGCACACGCCCCCGACGACCGAGCGAGCCTCGACAACGGCAACGCGCTTGCCCATTTTGGCCGCAGCCACGGCAGCGCGCTGCCCCGCGGGGCCGGAACCGATGACGACCAGGTCATACTCTTGCGCGCTCATGCCAATCTCACTCCACGGTTGGAAGCTCGGTTTCGGTGTATCGAATCGATCCGCCGCTGTTCCTCAGGGGGCCGGCTGTCCTTCCAGAATAACTGTACAGGGGGGATTGCGAATGAAGATGAAAACTCCCAGATTTCAGGGCGACCACCATCGGGTGCCGGTTTTGCGGCCATATTCAGACAGGCGGGGAGCCCCGGCGAGCAAGATGAGTTCACTCGCCGAGGCCGCAGATTTGGGTTCCCGCCGGCTCAGTCTCATTGCGCCTTGGAAACGGGCGGCCAGATTGCACGGTTCCATAGGGCTGGATCCAGCTCGCGAACATGCTGCGAGAATCCAGCTCCGGGTGGTCTCATCTTCTCGAACGATGTTATTCAAGCTATCGGCGAAACTCGGCTCAGCTTGAGCGTCAATTCTGCTCGTAGGGACCGACGGGGTATTCCCATTGAGGCCGGAAAGCAGTTGATCTCTGGCGCACTTTTGCCGGTTATTCTGCCGGTCACTCCCCGGCAGGCTCAAAATGTTTTAGGCTCATACCATGGAATTCAAAGTTCTCGATCTCGAGCGCGAGCCTATCGAGTTCGACCTGGAGCTCAAGCCCGATACGGTTGATTTCGGCGATGAAGCCGAGCAAATTGGTCTTCTGGCCACATCCGGCCAGGCCGAGGTCATCCACGAGCACCGCGGGCCCAAGGAAATCGTCTCTGACATCCGCCTGAAAGGCCGCTTCGCGGGCAATTTCCGGGTTCCCTGCGCCCGCTGCATCGAACCGGTCGAGATTCCCCTGGCGGCCGAGTTTGACCTTATCTTTCGCCCCATCGGCGCCGACGCAGACGTCCCCGAGCGCTCCATAACTGCGTCGGAAACCGAAATCGGTTATTATCAAAAGGACAGTCTGTTGCTTGAGGATGTGCTGCGTGAGCAGGTGCTGTTGTCCCTGCCGGTCAGGACGCTGTGCAAGCCTGACTGCAAGGGAATTTGCCCGCGCTGCGGAGCCAACCGCAATACCCAGCCCTGCTCCTGCGAAGAGGGTCCGAGCGACCCCCGCTGGGAGGGGTTGACAGGGTTGCGCAGCCGGATCAAGTCCTGATTATTCAGTTGTTTGGAGCAGAGCGAGTTGCAGGTTTCTGTCAGCTGACCGAGGAAATCAGACGCTCAACTGTTCCGGTGCCTGCAAGCAGGGTCAGCGGGCAAAATTCGAAAGGAATTGCACCATGCCGAATCCCAAAAGGCGCCATTCAACGCGCCGCACCGCCCTTCGCCGTTCCCACGATTTTCTTACCGCGACGGGGCTCTCTGAGTGTCCCAACTGCCACGAGAAGAAGCTGCCCCACCAAGCCTGCGCCAAGTGCGGGGCATACAAAGGCCGCGCCGTGCTCGAAGTGAAGGAAGCGAAGTAAACATCAACCCAATGCTTACCGACATTGCGCTTGACGCAGTTGGCACAGACAAGGCTCCCGAGCCTGAGATCAAGGGAGCTATCCTCGCTTGCCGCACACTTCCTGTGCGGGTCCATCTGATCGGGCCCGAACCGGAGCTCCGCGACCTTCTCGATGAGTATCTTGAAGATGAAGACCTGCCCATCGTGATCCACCACGCTTCCGAGCGTATCGCGATGGACGAAAAAGCGGCCCACGCAGTGCGCTCCAAGCGCGACAGTTCGCTGCGCGTAGGCCTCAAGCTGGTGCGCGAGGGCAAAGCTGCCGGTTTCGTCACTGCCGGCAATACCGGCGCGGCCATGGCCACGGCCAAAATGGTCCTGGGGGCACTGCCTGGTGTCGATCGGCCCGCTCTGGCCACGCCCATGCCTACGTCGAAAGGCAATCCCTGCGTCCTCCTCGACGTGGGCGCGAATGTCGACTGCAAAGCGCAGAACCTCGAGCAGTTCGCCGTGATGGGCGAAATGTATGCCCGCAGCGTGCTCAAAATTGCGCGGCCTCGTGTCGGTCTTCTCTCCATCGGCGAGGAAGAGTCCAAGGGCAACGAACTGACCCGTGAAGCCTTCCCGCTCCTCAAAGCCCTGCCCATCAACTTCATCGGCAATGTTGAGGGTCGCGACATCTTCAACGGTCAGGCCGATGTAATCGTATGCGACGGATTTGTGGGCAACGTGGCGCTGAAGGCCAGCGAAGGCATCGGCCGCTTTGTGCGCGATGTGCTGCGCACCTCGCTGAACAAAACCGTGACCGCCCAGGTAGGTGCGTTGTTGTCGCGCCGCGCCTTCAATGATTTTCGCCGCCGCCTCGACTACACCGAATATGGCGGCGCGCCGCTGCTTGGTGTCCGCGGCGTCTGCATCATCGGCCACGGATCATCGAATGAAGTCGCCATTTATAACGGCATTCGCGTAGCCCACGAGTTCTCGCGCTCCGGCGCCAACGAACGCATCGAGCAGGCCTTCGCGGGCCGGCCCAAGCCGCGTCCCGATCACGCCGCCGACACCGACGCGACAATTCACTAATCAGGAATCAGTGGACGCCATGGTTGACAAGCCGGCGCATCCTTCTTCGTTCGATCCAGCCACACTTACGCGATTGGCCTGTCCTGCCTGTTACGGCGATCTGGGCTTTCAGGATGCACGCTTGCAGTGCGTCTCCTGCGGCCGCGTCTACCCCATCGTCAATGGCATTCCGGTCTTGATCGTGGAACGTGCAGAGACAAGCGTCGTGCCAGAGATTTAGCGACAATTGACTATTCTCAATTGCCATTTGGCACCTGAAACCTGACACCTATCTAGTGCTGGTTGTGCCGCCAATCCCAGTAGGCCTTTTGATCGTCCTTGTTGCGCTTATTGAAGTCCACATGGTCGCGGCGCGTATCGTGCTCCCATTGGTTGTAGTAAGGCTCTTCTGCCGCCCACCCGTGATAGTCGTGGTAGTAGGGATCGTAAACACGCACGCGGGCTGCGCAGCCGTTGCAAAGCACGGGTAGAGCAATCGCCGCCGCAAAGATCATTGGAACGAATCGTCTCAAGTACGAGCGCAAAACACTGATCTCTCGTCTTATCATCGTCTTCTCCTCACGGTTTTGGACCAAATGCGACACATCCGCAAGGTCAGATGCGCCCGCTTCTGGGGAGGATGTGTGGATTGGCTCGTTCTCTCTATCGGCGCAGATAAAAGGGCCGCACAATCAGCGCTGCCAGGCCAATGGCGGCAGCCAATGCGAGCGCAATCAGGCTGTAGAGAAGAATGAGGTTCGGCCCCTTGGCCGGTTCGTCGCTCGAGGCGTCTAGCTGCTTAATCTCCTCATGCCGATCGTTACTCATACTTCAGTGACTCCACCGGATCCATCTGCGCAGCACGGGTCGCGGGCACCGTTCCAAAAATCACTCCAACCAGCGTTGCCGCGGTAAGGGCGATCAGCACCGAGAGCCACGAAATTGGAAAATCGTACCCGCTGAAGATCCGGATAGAAAACGGAATTGCGAGGCCCACGAGGCTGCCAACGATGCCTCCGGTAAGCGAGATGAGGATCGCCTCGGTAAGAAACTGCAATTTGATTTCGCGGTATGTTGCGCCAAGCGCCTTGCGGATGCCGATCTCGCGGATGCGTGAACGCACATTGGCCAGCATGATGTTCATAATGCCCACGCCGCCCACCGCCAGCGTCACCGCCGCAACCATCACCAGCACTGCCGTTAGAGCGTCTGCGATCTTTGCTGCCGTCACCAGCAGCTCGCTGAGCGTCTGTGCTTTATAAATCGAATTCGGACGATGCCGAGGGCTGGACTTGATGACCTGCACGATCTCTCTTGCCGCCTCGGGCACTTCGTTCATGCTCTGCATCGAAAAGTAGAGCTGGTTCACGCTTTCGGTTCCCGTAAAATAGCGCGCCACCGAATACGGAATCAGCACCGTATCGTCCTGAATCTCAGATTGCCCGAAGTCCGTCACGCTCTCTTTGAAGACGCCGATGATGGTGAACGGAATTCCAAGAATCTGAAAAGTCTGGCCCATCGCCAAATCGTCGTTCCCATATTGCTCCAGGGCAAATTGTTCCGTCACCACCGCGCACTGCTGGTGCGTCGCGTCGTCGGTCTGATCGAAAAAGCGGCCCTGAGTAACAATCAGGTTGCGGATTTGCTGATACTCCGGAGAAACTCCCAGTACGAGCGTGTCTCTTTGGATTCCTCCGGAAAAGCTGAGGCGGTTGTGCATCGTCAGCACCGGCGAGGAGAACATGACGCCGGGGACCTGCTGGTCCACTGCCTTTTCGTCCTCGCGGGTGAGGTAGTCGTTGTAGCGCACGCGTTCACCCGGCGTGGCGCCGCCTCCGGCATACTCCACTTCTACCGTGTTGGTGCCGATCTTCTGGATCAACTCCTGGATATAGTGCTTGCCCGTCAATCCGATCGTCACGACCAGAATCACTGACGCGGTGCCGATTACCATGCCCAGCGCGGTGAGCGCGAAGCGCGTCTTGCTGGCGCGAAAGCTGTCTCCGGCCAGCTTCAGCACTTCGCTCATGAGCATGGTCCGGCGCGCGCTCACCAGCGTTTCTTGAAAAGTATCCTCGCGTTGCTGTTGCCGGGGTTCTTGTTGGACGGTCGGATTCATCGCTTTCCTGGTTAGACTCTTCGTGAACCCTACCGGGTTCCGGAATTTCGCGGCAAATCAAGGTCGAAGCTGTACCGTTATTGCTCCCTGTCTCCTAGCTTACGCGGACGCCCCATTCGTGGACACCCACTTCGGCGAATCACCAGTCACAGTGCCTCCATTCTGCGCCAAAGAGCAGCAAGAGCCTCAACAGGCACCGCCTCGGCGCGGGCCAGCGGATCGATTCCAGCAGCAGCCAACGCGCTGGTCACTGCTTCCGGCGTGACTCCTGCAGCGCGCAGGTTGTTGGCCAGCGTCTTGCGCTTCTGCGCAAAAATCTGGCGCAGGAATCGATGAAAACCGGCTTCCGTAACGCCCAACTCGGCGAAACGCGGCGCGAGTCGCCAGCGAAAGACTGTGGAATGAACCTTCGGCGGCGGCGAAAAAGCCTCCGGCGGCAGTGTGAACAGCTGCTCCACCGGCCCGTACATCTGCATCGTTGCAGACAAGTAGCCATAATCGCGCGTGCCCGGCGCAGCAGTGATTCGCTCGGCCACTTCCCGCTGTACCATCAGCACGGCAACGTCAAGCGCAGCGTGGCTGGCTGCCAGCTTCAAAAGGATGGGCGAAGTAATCGCATAAGGCAGATTGCCCGCCACGCGCAGCCGATCACCGGCCTGCCCTGCTGCCGCCGCAAAATCAAATCGCAACACGTCATCTTCAACGACTGTTACCCGCGCCGGATCGAATTGCTCCCGAAGGCCGGCCGCGAGCTCACGATCGAGTTCCACGGCTACAACGTGTCCGGCTTGTGCCGCCAGGGCTCCAGTAATCGCTCCTTTTCCGGGACCGATCTCAACGACTGCGCGGCCGGCGATCTCTCCCAGCGCCGCTGCAATCTTCTGCGCGGCCTGTATGTCCACAAGAAAGTTCTGCCCGAGCTTTGGTTTTGTGTGCATCTGCTGCTCCGATGGTAGACGAGCCGCCCACCTGCAACCGCTGCTCCGCGCTCCCTTTCCGTCTTCCGCTTCTGCTGCACTAAACTGGTCCTTGCTGCCCGAATCTCTATGCAATCAACGAGGCGCCGTTGCTGATCGACTCACATGCCCACCTGGACAGCCCACGCTACGCGGACGATCGTGAGGCGATGCTCGTGCGCGCGCGCGATGCAGGCGTCGGCGCTGTCCTCGCCATCGGCATTGGTGAGGGACCGGCCGAAATGCATCAGGCGCTCGACATTTGCCGCGAATTCAATGCGCGGCGCGTGAATGGGATCAACCTTCCTAAGC
This sequence comes from uncultured Acidobacteriaceae bacterium, assembly GCA_963762905.1. Taxonomy (GTDB): domain Bacteria; phylum Acidobacteriota; class Terriglobia; order Terriglobales; family Acidobacteriaceae; genus Telmatobacter. The sequence goes on from CAVXMJ010000011.1 coordinate 168,848, forward strand.
TGTTTGCCAGCGCCGGAATTTATCCCCACAACACCCCCGAAGCCGATGAAGCCGCCCTGGCGAAACTCGACACGTTACTCGCCGAGCCCGAAGTCATCGCCTGCGGTGAAATCGGCCTCGACTACTATCACGAAGGCGCTCCACGCGACACCCAGCGGGCCGGGCTTATCCGCCAGCTTCAGATTGCCGCTGCGCGCAAGCGGCCTATCCTGATCCATTGCCGTGGAACAAACGAGTCCACCGACGCCTGGGACGATCTTTTTCTGGTTTTGGAGGAGTATTGGAGGAGAACGGGAATAGGCGGCGTCATGCACTGCTTTGGCGGCGGCTGGGAGCAGGCTCGACGCTCGCTGGATCTTGGTTTTCTGGTCTCTTTTGCCGGCAATCTCACCTATCCCAAGGCGCAGCCGCTCCGCGACGTTGCCATCCGCCTGCCGCTGGATGGAATCCTCGTCGAGACAGATGCGCCCTGGCTCGCCCCTGCCCCCCATCGCGGAGAACGCAATGAGCCCGCGCTCGTCGTGCAAACGGCTCAAGTCCTGGCCGGTCTCCTCAATGTCACCCCCGCTGAGATCGGCACCGCGACTTCGGCAAACTTCTGCCGGTTGTTCCACCTCCGGCCAGACGTGGGAAACTGATAGAGACACTTCCGGCGACAGCCAGCCGGGCATTTTGAGGACGAGACAGCCATGGCACAGGAAAATTCATTCGACGTCGTGAGCAAGATTGATATGCAGGAGGCGCGCAACGCCATCGACCAGGCGATAAAGGAGATTCGCCAGCGCTTTGACCTCAAGGACACCCATTCCGAGGTTAATCTCGAAGGCGAGGAGACCATCCAATTAGCTTCCAGCAACGAGTACAAGCTTGAGGCGGTTAAGGACATCCTCTGCCAGAAACTCGTGAAGCGTGGCGTCTCGCTCAAGAATCTGACCTACGGCAAAATTGAGCCCGCGACCGGCCAGAGCGTTCGGCAGAAGATCAGCCTTCAGCAGGGCATCCCCGTGGAAAAAGCAAAAGAGATCGTGCGCCTTGTAAAAGATTCGAAAAAGAAGGCGCAAGCCAGCATCCAGGGCGATACCGTAAGAATCTCCAGTAAGGACCGGGACGAATTGCAGGCCATCATTGCCCTGCTGCGCGCGAAAGACCTCGGCCTGGAATTGCAGTTCACCAACTATCGCACCAACTGATCGAATCGCTCTTGTTGTCCCGGTCGTAACCAGTGGGTCGCCCGGCAAAACAAATCGCCATTTCCCCTGTCGATGCATTAAAATCGGAGCACTTTGAGCACATCTTCCATAGTCTCGGCGCGGGAGGTCTTTGAGCTGCTAAGGGAAGACCTCGTCGCCGTGGAGCAGGAACTCGGCCGCGACGCCGCGTCCAGCGTCAGCACCATCACCGAAATTGCCGAGTACCTGCGTGAAGGCGGTGGCAAGCGCATTCGGCCATCGCTTCTGCTACTGGCCGCTCATCAACTGGATTTCTTTGGCCATAGCGCCATCCGCCTGGGCGCGGTCGTCGAGATGCTGCACACGGCCACCCTGGTCCACGACGACATCATTGACGGCGCCGACACCCGCCGCGGCCGGCCTTCCGCCAACACCACCTGGGGTAATGAAAAGTGCGTCCTCGCCGGTGACTGGCTTTATATGCAGGCCTTCAAGGTGGCGCTTGAAGAGCGCAACCTGCGCGTGCTCGACCTGCTCATCAACCTCACCCAGCAGATGGTCGAGGGTGAGCTCCTGCAGATTCAGAAGCTTGGCAAAATGGTTTCTGAAGCCGAATACTACGACCTCATCTTCCGCAAGACCGCCTGCCTGTTTTCAGTCTCCATGCGCCTCGGAGCAGTTCTGGCCGGCGCCACCGAAGCCGAGGAATCCGGCATGGGTGCATTTGGCCGCGCCGTTGGCCTGGCCTTCCAGATCGTCGACGACGTTCTCGACCTCACGGCCACCGAAGAAGTTCTGGGCAAGCCTGTGGCCAGCGATCTGCGCGAAGGCAAGGCCACCCTTGCCGTCGTCCACGCCGCCGATCACGGAACCGCCTCCGATCGCAAAGCCATTCGGCGAGTCCTCGACGACCGCAGCTTTGAGAATGTCAGCCGCCAGCAGATTCGCGAAATTCTGGTGCGCAACGGTTCGGTCGAATACGCCATGGCCGCTGCAGACCGCTATGCCGAGCAGTCGCGCCAGGCTCTCGCACCGCTCGCCGACAGCGACTTCAAACGCGCTCTTCTCTGGGTCCCCGATTTCGTGGTGGCGCGGGAGAAGTGAATGCCTCGTAAACCCATCACAGCACCGTTGTGGACCTCCGTTGACCACTATCTCGGCGATCTGCTTGCCCCTTCCGACGACAAGCTCGAAGCCGCCGTCAAGGCCAACCGCAAGGCTCGCCTTCCGGCCATCGATGTCTCCCCGCTCCAGGGAAAATTTCTCCTGGTGCTTGTTCAGATCACCCAGGCAAAGCGCGTGCTGGAGATCGGCACGCTCGGCGGCTATTCCACAATCTGGATGGCGCGTGCATTGCCTAGAGGCGGGCGCATTATCTCGCTCGAATTCAGCCCCCGGCACGCAGAAGTGGCTCGCGCCAATCTGCACTGCGCCGGCCTGCTAGGCCGCGTTGACATTCGCGTCGGACCGGCCCTCGAAAGCCTTCCTCTCTTGAAAGCGTCGGGCGCCGGGCCATTCGACCTGATCTTCATCGACGCCGACAAGGAGAACAACCCGCACTATCTCCAGTGGGCGTTGAAACTCTCGCATCGTGGAACTGTGATCGTTGTCGATAACGTCGCTCGCCACGGCGGTGTCATCGAGGCCAAAAGCACCGAGCCGGATATTATCGGCACCCGCCGCTGCCTGGAGATGATGGCCCGTGAGCCGCGCCTGAGCGCCGTCGCCCTGCAAACCGTGGGCGTCAAGGGCCTCGATGGCTTCGCACTGGCTGTCGTGCTTCGCTGAGCCGCCTCAAGCATCCTGCACAATCGTCCCCTGGTGGTACACAATCTTCCACCCGTCCGCAGTGCGCCGCCAGATGGTCGCCCGTCGCGTCAATCGCTGCTTGTCTTGCAAGAGTGTGTAGGTGAGCAGGTAGGTTTCCGGCCCCAAGCTGCGGCAATAGAAATCGCTAGTCTCCCAAATATCTTCATAGCGCTTGCAGAATCGCCGCTCCAACTCATTCAGCACGGTCTCGCGGGAGTATCTCCGTCCGCTCGCGCCGGTCTCCCAGAAATCTTCCATGGTCATTCTTTCAAAATCCGCCCGTGAAGTTCCGAACTCAGTATGATGAAAGATCGGCTCGCGCGCGGAAAGCTCAGCAAGCACTTCCTGCAACTCCGGCGCAGTGGCGAGACGGGGTTCCTTGAATTCGGGGTCCATGGCCAATAGCATAGCGCCTCTTCACGCTGGAGAATTCTCCAGCCGCCGAAGCCCCGCAAACAACTGCGGCCGCAGCTGAAATTTGAGCGTAAAATTCTGTCCAACGCGAATCAGCGGCTAATATGAACCAGCGAATCGACAAGATACGCCAGCTTCTGAACGAGCTTGAATCTGAGCCCAACACGCAATCTCAGGGCGACCGCGACTCCTCCGTCTCGGCGCTGCCCGTCATTATTCAGCAGATCGTCGACGACCTGCAGCCGCAGCTCTCTCCCTACGACGCAGCCTTCTACTGGTTTCTATTCCGGCACTCCATCGCCAAAGACGGAGATCCTCATCTTCGTGTGAGCACGCGCCAACTGCAGACCGCCGTCGTCAAGTCATCCTACTCGCAGCTCGATGAGAATCCGGTCTCGCTGGGCAAGGTCCAGGACACGTTGCGCGCTCTCGAATCGATTGGTGCCATCCGTAAGGAAGGCGAGCCCAACCGAGACGGCACCCTCTACCGCGTCTTGATCCCGGATGAGATTGAAGCCTGCCGGAAATACCGTGTGGAGCGCCTGGCCGATAACCAGCAACTGAAATTCCCCTCGTCGGGAATCGAGATCGGATAATTCTCAATACGATTCTGCCAGCCGGATCTCGCTGAAAAGCTAAGCGGCTCCCTCTGCCATCATCGCTCTCAATGCCGCCTCATACTTCTCGGGCAGAGGTTTTCGCCGCAGTTGGTCGTCGCAGACCACGTGTACCGTCTCGCCTTCGGCTAAAAGCGTCTGCTTTTCGCCTTCGAGGCCTTTGCGCAGAATTCGGTAGGCAAATTTGAGAACTGTGCCGCGAAGCATCGCCGGGCGCGTCTCAATCAGGATTTCGTCGTCGTAGCGTGCCGGCGACTTATAGCGGCAGGATACGTCGATCACAGGCAGAATGCATCCGTGATCGGTCTCCAGGCTGCTGTAGACGAGCCCAACTGACCGCAAAAGCTCCACGCGGCCCAACTCAAACCAGACCAGGTAGTTGGCATAGTAAACAATGCCCATCTGATCGGTCTCGGCGTACCGCACACGCACTTCCGTGGTCACGGGCATATGCCGCTCTCTCTTCTCTCCATTTGATTTCAATCTTGCGTTCAAGCCGGTAGGTCCCTCGGTCCCTTGTTCCCTTGGTCCCTGCCTTTTCACGGCTTGACATGCATGAACAGTTGCAGCCTGCTCACGTCGTTGAAGATGGTGAAGGCGACGAAGGCCATTAGCACCACAAAGGCTGCTGTGTAGATTCGCTCTTTGATGACCAGGCTGATGTCATGGCGCAGTACGCTTTCAATCAGCAGCAGCAGGATCATGCCTCCATCGAGGATGGGGAAGGGAAACAGGTTGAGCATTCCCAGTTGCAGGCTGATTTGCGCTGCCAAACCAAACTTGGGGTACCAGCCGTCCATCTGGGCTGCCTCGCCCGCCGCCTGCGCAATCCCCACTGGCCCCATCATCTGTGTCACAGAGAGCCGGTGCGTGAACAGCCGGTCCAAAACCTCGCCCACAAGCAAAGCATTGTCTCTGAGGTAGCCCAATGACTTGTCCGCAGCCGATACAAGCGACAAGGGCTCATCGCGAATCGGTGTGGGCGTCGTGGAGAATCCCAGCATGTATCTCGTATCCAGTTTCTCCGGTGTCGCTACAACTTGCAGCGTGGCGCCATTGCGAAGGACGGTCAGCGTCATGGGCTTGCCCTGTCCCGCCTGCATGTAGGCCAGCAGCGTGTTCACCGAATGGAATGCGTGGCCATCAACCGCTTCGATGGCATCGCCGTCATGCAGCCCTGCCTGCGCGGCCGGCATGCCCGGTTGCACCTTGGCCACCGCGATCGGGCCGGGCAGAAATTGAGGCGATACGCCCATGTCGCTCAGATCAAAACTGTCGCTTTTGGCGCTGGCCGGCACAAACAGGCTCATCTGGATCGTCTTTCCATCGCGATCCACCGCCATGGGCACAAACTGATTGGCATTCAATCGGGAGTGGTCGTATACGCCCTCCCAGTCGGGATTCTTGACCTTGTCGAAGCTTACGATGACGTCGCCGGCTTCGAGACCCGCCGTCGCGGCATCCGAGCCCGGAGTTACCCACTCCACGGTGGTCGTTTTTACCGTGACCGACGGAACTTCGTTGATGAAGGCGAAGTAAAACCACATCAATCCCAGCGTCAACAGAAAATTGAAAAACGGGCCGGCAAGCCCAATCAGCATGCGTTGCCAGCGCGGGCGAGCCGTGAATGCTCTGGGATCGTTTGCCGTCGCATCGCCATCCATTTCCGATGGACTGCCGGTGAGCCCGGATTCCGTCTCTCCGGTCATCTTCACAAAGCCGCCGAGCGGCAGCAGGCAGACTTTGTAGTCCGTCTCACCGATCTTGAAGCCGAACAGGCGAGGTCCAAAGCCGAAGGAGAATGCCTCGACGCGCACATTACAGAGCTTGGCCACGGTGAAGTGCCCCAACTCGTGCACAACCACCATTACGCCGATCAGTACGATGAATGCTGCGGCAGAAACCAGAAAATCATGCATGTTTGTTTGATGAATTCCTTCGACAAAGCGCGGCCTGCCGGCTTCGGTTCTTTAGGCTGACGCAAGCATTTCCCTCGCCCGTTCTCGCGCCTCCTGGTCGGCTGCCAGCACCTCCGCGATGGTCGCGGGGTGGGCCTCCGGGGTTGCTGCGAGCACTTTTTCAATTGTACCCGGGATGCCGTTGAAGGGGATACGACGTTCGAGGAAGGCGCCTACGGCCACTTCGTCCGCCGCGTTGAGGGCAATGCAGTGCGCTCCACCTTTTTCAGCCGCCTCAAAGGCCAGCCTCAGGCAAGGGAAGCGTTCGAAATCCGGCTCCTCAAAGTCGAGATGTCGTAGTGCCGCCAGGTCGAAGGTGAGTGTGGATTTTGGCCTCTCCGGCCACGCCAGCGCATACAGAATCGGCAGCCGCATATCGGTCACGGAAATCTGGGCCAGGATCGACCCATCCACATACTCCACCATCGAGTGCACAGTCGATTGCGGATGGATGGTCACTCGCACCTGTGCTGGCGCCACATCGAACAGCCGGCAGGCCTCAATCACCTCGAGCCCTTTGTTCAGCATCGTCGCCGAGTCGATCGTGATGCGTCGGCCCATCACCCACGTTGGATGCTTCAGTGCCTGCTCGGGCGTGATGTTCGCGAACTGGTCCAGGGGGAGTTGCCGGAACGGCCCTCCCGAAGCAGTCAGCCAGATCGACTTCACCTCGTCGTGCGCGCCAACGCGCAAGCACTGGTGCACCGCGTTGTGCTCACTGTCGATAGGCAGGATGGGCACTTTGTGCTGGCGTGCAGCCGCAGTCAATATCTCGCCGGCCGCCACCATGCACTCTTTGTTGGCCAGGCCCACCGGCTTCCCCGCCAGGATGGCCGCGTGTGTCGCCTCAAGCCCCGCCACACCAACAATCGCCGACACCACAAAGTCAGCATCTCGCAACGTGGCGCAGGCAATCGTGCCCGCCGTCCCATGGACAACCTCGACCCCGCTCACGCCAGCCGTCCGCAGCCGCGCGGTCAGCTCGTTGGCCAGCTCGGCCGTGGCTAGCGACACCATCCGCGGCTTCCAGCGCACAGCTTGCGCAAAGGCCTCATCCAAATTGCGGCCCGCAGCGAGCGCCGCCACCTGATAGCGCTCCGGAAACTGCTCAACAATGGAGAGGGTGCTTTGCCCGATGGAGCCGGTCGATCCGAGAATGGCGAGTCGTTTCAAGGTTGCTTAAAGCTATTTTAGAACCTCTGGTGAATCACCTGTGCGTACCACAGAACTGGGCCGGCCAGAAGCAGCGCATCAATGCGGTCCAGAACCCCTCCGTGCCCCGGCAGCAGGTTGCCGGAATCCTTCACTCCGGCGGACCGTTTCAGTGCTGACTCCGCCAGGTCCCCAACCTGGGCGGCCACATTGATTACCACCGCCAAAACCAGCCAGTACAGCATCTCGTCGGGATACGACAGGACTGCGGAAGGAAACGTGCGTTCCAGCCACGACAGGACCGCCGAATTCGATGGCTCCTGCATGATCGTCGCCACGCTCACGAGCACCGCGGCAATCACCGCGCTCCCCGCCACCGACGCAATCGCGCCTTCCCAGGTCTTGCCAGGGCTCAGCGAAGGCGCCATCTTGTGCCGGCCCCACGCGCGTCCTGCGTAGTAAGCCGCCGTGTCTCCAGACCACACCACGCAAAGCAGGAACACCAGGAGCGAAGGACCGTTGGCCTCCTCGCGCAGCGACGGCAAAGCGATCAAGGTAAGACCGGTGTAGAGCAGGCAGAAGATCGAGGCCGATGCATCCGCAATCGTTTCGGCAACTGGCTTAAAGAAGGTGCAATAGACCAGCAGGGCGAGGCCCAGAATTCCAAACAGCGCCGGCGTCAGGTCGGGCCACTCGAAGTTCACCGCAAAAAGCGCCAGAAGCGCCACCATGGTGGCAATGCGCGGCGGGTTCGCCCCGCAGCGCCGGCTCAGGGCCATGTACTCCCACCCTGCCATGGCTGCAACCGCCGCCACGGCCAGCGTGAACAGCCATTGCCATCGCGGTCCAAGAAATACCAGAACCAGAACAATCGGAATCAGAACGAGAGCGGTAAGGACGCGTTTCATTCAGCGTTGAGAATACACCGCCGGACCCGAAAAGCTCAGGTTACGGAAGGTTTACGGACAGAATTGCGCCGCCACTTGGGGGTCTGATTTGTAAGGAGGGAAATGGCTGGAGTGCCAGAGGGTGGTCAGCTTACCGCGATCCTGATCTGGTCGGGATTCTCTTCCACTTCGCCGCCATCCTCGCCGATCCCGCCATAGCGGCGTTCCCGGCGCTGGAAGTCCGCGATGGCCTCGAGCAGGTGGATTCCCCTGAAGTCCGGCCAGTACCGCTCAGTGACGAAGATCTCGGTGTAAGCGATCTGCCACAGCAGAAAGTTTGAAATCCGCTGCTCGCCCGAGGTGCGGATCAGTAGATCGGGGTCTGGCATGTGCGCCGTGTAGAGATGGCGGTGAATGTCTTCTTCTGTAACGTTTTCCGGGCTGTGGTGCTTGTGCTTCAGCTCAGCCATAAGCCCGCGGAAGGAATCCAGCAGCTCCGATCGTCCGCCGTAGTTCAAAGCCAACGTCATCGTAGTACCGGTGTTGTTGGCTGTCTCCTCCTCTACCCAGCGAATCTTGTCCTGGACGTCGGGTGCCAACTCGTGTGTCCGCCCAATCGTCCGGAAGCGAACATTGTTGATGTTCATTCGCTCTACGTTGCTTTCCAGATAGGTTTTCAGCAGGCGCATCAGGAAGCTGACTTCAGCCCGGGGCCGTCGCAGGTTGTTTTCGAGAGAAAACGCGTAGAGCGTCAGCCAAGGCAGGCCGATGCGAGAAGCCGTCTCCGTCACCAGTTGTACTGATTTCGCCCCTTGCTGATGTCCCACAAAGCGCTTGAGCGAGCGACGGCCCGCCCAACGGCCATTGCCATCCATGATGATGGCCACATGCCGCGGCAGGCACTCTGGCTTCAGCGTCGCATAGACGGCGCGCTCCTCCGGGCTTAGTTCATTGATGCGTAATGGGGGAGATGAAGACAAGGAGTCGACTGTAGCTCGCATTTGTGCTTTCCACGCCAAGGCCCTGGCAGCATCCCGAAGTGGCGCCTGCGGAGTTCACGCTTTGTGGGTTAGATGCCTATGATTGCGTGAACGAAATTCCTGCCGGCATGCGCGACGCCAGCGGCCGGACCCAGGGGAGTTACACCATCGACCGTAAAGCATTTTAGGGAATTCTGCAACGCAGTTCTAAGGCGTCTTAAGCGCCGACGCACCGAAACGGTCCGGAGGCCCGCCAAAACGGGCCTCCGGAGGAGGTTCTGCAGTCGCCTATGCCAGTCGCTGGCGGAGCTTTACGCTGTGCGGCGACGGCCAGTCGACGCGTCCCTCACTGCGCCGAAGAAGAGCGTCCGGTGCAGCGAGTCGAGATGCGGCAACAGTTCGGCAACTTCGGCCAGGAATGGGTCGCTCAGAATCGAAGTGACTTCTTCGTCGCGGAGGCTCCGCTCATCGCGGACCAATTGGCGTATCTCTACGCCAAGTGCAGTGGCCAGCCGCTCCAGCGATCCCAGAGTCGGAATCGCCTTGCCGTTCTCGATCTTCGAGATGTAGGTGCGCGGTACCTGCATCCTCCCCGCCAATTGCCGCTGGCTCAGGTGGCGCGCCCTGCGCAATTCGCGCACTTGCGAGGCTACCTGCATGCCGGCGCCGCCACTAACCGGCACGGGCTGGCTTGTTACCAGCCTTGGCGCCAGATAGACAGGCTCCTCGATATCGAGAGGCCTGTGGCATTTTCGGCATAGAGAGTTGCTGGTCCTATACTGCATCAGTCTGCAGTATTCACACCGCACCACTTCGCGTGATTCCACGCTAACGATTGAAGTTGCCATTTAGGGATGCGCGGAGTGCCAGAGCGTGGGACTCCAGATGCATCGCTGCACCTTGATTGGTGCTACTTTCTACGAATGAACCATAATTGTCAAGTAGAAATTCAGGGTCAAACCGAAAAAAGCAGCATGAGACCCCCAGGAAACCCGACAAAACGCGAACCACACTGAGCAACAGGAGTTCTAAATGACAGGCAACTTAGGCTTTAGCCGCGAGCACGCTTGGCAGCTCCTCACCGAGTGGACCCAGAGCGAAAGTTTGCGCAAACACGCGTTGGCTGTGGAAGCCTGCGTGGTGGATTACGGTGAGAGGGAGGCGGATCGCCTCACGCTCGAGGGCGACGCGCGCTCGGCCTTCGTCAATCTCTACTCAACCACCGCTCTCCTCCACGATTTCGACTACGAACGCCACCCCACGCCCGAAGAGCACCCCTTCGTCGGCGTCCGCGAGCTGGAGCGGCTGGGCTGGCCCGAGGAACTTCGCACCGCAATCCTTGGCCACGCGCTCTACTCCGGAGTGCCGCGCACCACGCACCTCGCCAAAGTCCTCTTTGCCTGCGACGAGCTGGCCGGCTTCCTGACTGCATGCGCCCTGGTCAAGCCGACCAAATCCATCGCCCACGTCGAAGTTTCCAGCGTGAAGAAGAAGATGAAGGACAAAGCCTTCGCCCGAGGCGTCCACCGCGAAGACATCGTTCAGGGCGCAGCCGAGCTAGGCGTCGACCTCGACACCCACATTGCATTCTGCATTGAGGCCATGAAAAAGCGCGCCAGCGAGCTTGGGCTGTGAAAGTCACCATCACGCACCGCGCTCTTGGCGATCCGGAGAATTGAGATAGGCCCTTAGAAATCATTTGTTGACAGAACAGGTTCGATCAGCCGTCGCTCTTCGTCCCGGAGGGACGAATCGAAAATAGCCCAGGAGAAGCGCAGCGCACTCCTGGGAAAGCGTCCCACAAAGATGGTAGCCGGCCCCGTAAGGGCGGGGCGAATCGAATCATGGCTCCTGGCCACCCTTTACATTAGCTTCGACGAATATAAGCAAAAACTAGGATCAGAATTAATAACGCCACCAATAGGGCGATTAGTCCGTGCCCCACAAGCAGAACCCGACGGCCGGCGCCTTTTCCCCGGATAGCGAGTACTGCACTGATAGGCCATAGAAGCAGGGGTCCAATTGGCAAAAGCATGAGCCCTGCAGTGGACGCGCCAAAGCGGGAGAGGACACCCGCCAAAAGCGGCAGCAGCGCCGAAACCGCGAGGAGAGCTGTGGACATGTCGATCTTCGCGCGTGATTCCTCTGCCGTAAACTCAGAATTCCCTCGCCGCCTCGCCACGATTGTCGCCCCGGAGAACGAGAGCCCAATCGTAACAAAGCCCAAGAGCAAAAGAGCGAGGGTCAGAAGCATCAGCGGAGTTGTGAGACCTATCATCGCGCGTTTATCTCCCCCACGCCCCGCTCTGGACTCGCTGAGAATCTCGCGGCTTCCGGTTGTACCGGTAAAACCAGCACTCCACCGTCCCGCCCGTCTTCAACTCCACAATCTGCCTCTCGCGAATGTACTCGCTCGTCTCCGGCGCTTTCGGATCGAATCCCTCATAAGCATCGAGCAGCTCCAGCACGCCTTCATCCGCCGGCAGCTCCATCACTGTCCCAACAATTTTTCCTATCGCGCTCGGATCGGCCACTGCCCCCGGATAGCCGCCCAGATCATAGAGCATTCCGCGCACAAAGCCCTCGCCTACAGGCCGCAACTTCGCCGTCACGCGCGCAATTTTCGTCGGCGCGAGCCCCGGCTGCAGCGTCCCGTACGCAAAAAGATATTCGCTCATTGTGCAGATCGCAGATTTGGCAACTGCCCACGCGGTAACCGGCTCCTACGGCGCCTCGGACCCTGTTCCCTGTTCCCTAATCCCTAATCCCTGTCTCTCGTAGCTCCGCCACAATCTCCATCGCCGCCGCCCGAGCCTCCACTTCCTTGTCCGGCGGAAAGCTGATCGCTCCCACCCGCGCGTGTCCGCCTCCGCCATACCGCTCGCAGATTTGCGCCAGGTTCACCATCTTTGCGGGGTCCATCTTCGTCCACGGATTCGATCCCACAGCTACTTTTGTTCGAAAGCTCGACTTCGATAGCCCGATCGAGTAGGTTGCCTGCGGATAGAGATAGTACGGGATGAATTTGTTGAACCCCTCCGTCGGGTGGTCAGTGATGTCGAAGAAGATGGTTCCGTCGCGGTATTCCGCTCGGCTGCGAATCAGTTCCAGCGCCTCTTCGTGGCGCTTCATCAGTGGCGGCAAAAGCGGGGCCACAAACGGCTGCTTCAGAATCTCTGCCAGTGGCATTTCCGTCAACAGCGGAATCAGCCTCGGAATGAACTCTGGATCCTCGGTGGCCTCGATGATCAGCGTGAGCTTCATCGCCGGCGCCGCCATCTCCACCGCCGCTTCGGGGCTGTCATACTTTGCGCCGTCCACAATGTCGGCCCAGTGAATCAGCTCCGCCACGGGCGCTGTGTCGAATCCATACTTCGTCTTGGCGATATGCGCCAGAAAGCTCGTGCACGAGGTGTAGTTCGGATCGAAGAACTTCCGCGCCGCGCAACTCGGATTGCGCTGGCACGCCAGAAAATTCTCGTGATCCGCGGAAGTCAGGAATGCCGATTGGTGGTGATCGAACCACCACGTGATGCGCGGTGAAGGAGAATACTTGAAGTCGACAATCGCGTTCTCGTCGCCGGTAAACTCGCTCTCATCGAAGAGCGCACCGGCTCGGTGAACCAACCCGTGATACTCGTAGCTCGCGTCCCGTGTGACGCACTCTTGATGGAAGCGCGTGAACAACGAGGCCGAGCAAGCTCCGTCAAAGCACTTGTCGTGATAAAAGACGCGAACCTGCATCACTGGGGGAGCCCTCCTCGAGCCAACGCCTTAACAACCGGAACTGTTCAGCATCAAGGGCGCGACCGATTGTGTCAAGCTGAGCCAGACCACACAGCTCACATTTTGAAGCGATCGTGACCGCTTTCAGCCTTGATGTGGGTCACGTCACAAGCGGCCCATAAGCCCATCGTTTACCCTCAGGAGGGTCTCCCAGAATGACCACGGCCGCCGCTCAAGCTCGCTATCCCCTCACTCAGGGCGTTAACCCGTGGCTGGTCACCGTCTCGGTCATGCTTCCCACCTTTATGGAGGTGCTTGACACCGCCATCGCCTCGGTGGCGCTGCCCTACATCGCCGGCTCGCTCTCGGCGTCGAATTCTGAAGCCACTTGGGTGCTCACCAGCTACCTGGTGGCCAACGCGGTCATTCTGCCAGCCTCGAATTGGTTTGCACGGCGATTTGGCCGCAAGCGCTTCCTGCTGACCTGCGTCATCCTCTTCACCGTCGCCTCCTTTTTCTGCGGAGCGGCCCCATCGCTGGCCGTCATCCTCCTGGCCCGCGTCCTGCAAGGTGCCGGCGGAGGCGCGCTCCAGCCCTTGTCACAATCCATTCTGCTCGAGAGCTTCTCCCTCAGGGATCGCTCCAAAGCCATGGCCGCGTATGGCCTCGGAATTGTTTGTGCTCCAGTCCTCGGCCCCACCCTGGGCGGCTGGCTCACTGACACATTCAGCTGGCGCTACGCCTTCTACATCAATATTCCCGTCGGCGTTCTCGCCGTCATCATGATCAGCCGATTCGTTCACGATCCGCCCTACATCAAAAACGCCAAGGTGGGTGCTTTCGACAACATCGGCTTCGGCCTGCTCGTTGTCTGGACCGGCTGCTTGCAGATTGTCCTCGACAAAGGCCAGGAAGACGACTGGTTCGGCGCAATCTGGGTGCGTTGGGCCGTCGCCGCGCTCGTGATCGCGCTTGTAATGTGGATCTGGCACTCATGGACCCATCCCAAAGGCCTCGTCGATCTGCACATTCTCAAGGATCCCAACTTCCGAACCGGCTGCCTGATGATTGCCATGCTCGGAATGTGCATCTACATCACCATCGCCATCCTGCCGCTCTACTACCAGGAGATCTTGGGCTACACCGCATTTACCGCGGGCCTCGTCGTCTTTCCTCGCGGCGTGGGCTCTTTCATCGGCTCGCCCATCATCGGCATCCTCGGCTCCAGAATCGACAACCGCAAACTGCTCTGTGCCGGATTCCTGGGCTTCGCCGTCTGCGCCTTCATCTTTGGAGAAGTCAACCTCGACATCGGCCCTTACACGCTGCTCTTTCCCATCTTGCTCACGGGTTTTGCGCTCAGCTTTGTCTTCGTGCCTCTCGCCACTTTGTCTACACGCACCGTCTCCAGGAATGACATGGGCAACGCCACCGGCCTCTTCAACATGCTGCGCAACATCGGCGGTTCGATCGGTATCGCCATGGCGACCACGGCGATCATTCGCCGCGCGGCTCTCCACCAAACCGACCTGGGCGCAAATCTCTCTCCCAGTTCGGCGGTCCTTCAGCAGAAGTCGGCCATCATCGCCTCGTACCTTGGCCATCGCATCGGCCCGGCAAACGCGCGCACCGGCTCCTATGGATTGATTTACGGCCTTATGCAACAGCAGGCCGCCCAGCTCGCCTATGTCGATGTTTTCCGCTGGACCGCCGTCCTGGCCCTCGTCTGCGCCGCCTGCGCATGGCTCTTCACCAAGCCTCCCGCACACACTGAAGCACCGCCCGGCGCGCACTGAACCAAGAAATCACATTCGGCAATGCGTGTGATCGATGCCGATCTTTTCTGATCGCAAGGATCGGCCTCTTTTTCCAGCCCCGCCGTCGAGCGCCACCGCGAGACTTCATCTTGGCGATCGATCCCAAAGAATTCGGAAGGGCCGAATCAGGTAATAGAGGCCTTCGAGCCACTTAGGCAGCGCGACGAACGCGCGATCCCGCTCATTTGGCCGCAACAGCTCACCCGACAGGAATAGCCCTGTCCGGTCCCAAAAACTAAACAGCTGAACGTTGTAAGGTACCAATCCATCCGGCAAGCTTCCCGGCGCTTCGAAAAGGCAGTGTTCGAAGTGGGTCGCCAACCCGGTCGCAAATCGATCCGACTCGAAACTGTGCAGTACCTTTTCAGGGACCTCGCAGCCGGTCAGCCGTTTCGCAAGCAAGACGCCAAGGGCCGTGCAGCGCCAAAGCCCCGCACGCCGGGCCTCGCGGAAAACCGTCCTCCAATCCAGGGTCGGATGGGATGAAAGGAGGTGCCCGATGTCGCAGATCCAGAGCAGCCGCGTCCAGAGATGTTTGCTCCCATGCATCGAGAGCAGGATCAGAAGAAGCTCAGGAGCGATATCGGGAACCTCGGCACCGGCGAGAGAGGTCACGCGCCTATAAGGCGAGACCCAGTCCACTCCGAGATTCCGGCGGAACTTCGGCTGTACCAGGTCAAAACGCCAACGAAGCTCGGTCACCATTCCGTCCCGGAGTCTTTCAAAGTGACATTCGAACCCATCGGGATGCGCGGGCAGACCGTCGGTCCCCATCGGTGTTTGAAGTTCATAGCCTCGTTCGAGCAAGAGGGACCCGGCTCGCGAAAGGTCACCGGCATCGATCAAGATGTCAAGATCACCGGCTTGCCGCAACGCCGTGTCGCCATAGACGCTCTTTGCCAGCACAACTCCCTTGAACGGAATGGCCCGAATACTCTCGCGTTCAAAGGATCTGAGCAGCTCGATCAGTTCGGCCGTGTTGGCCAAGCTGATGACGAGATTTCTCTGATATTTGGACTGAAGGCGCTCCCAAGCATCCGGCGGAATCTTGGCACCGCTTTTTGCCAGATACACAAACAGGAACGGCACCACGCGATGGTCTTCCGCTAGTTGAAGCATCGCGTCCCAGTCGGTCACTTTGCCGGCAAGCTCAGCGATCTCGGGTCTGGAGTCATTGCTCCGGCAATGGGCGATCGCCCGGAGTAGGGCGCACTCCGGTCGTTCCTTATTCGTCATCAGTCCTGGACCCCGACGCTTCAGATCCACTTTCTGCCGTTCCGATCGTTCGGTTCGATGATCGTTCTACCACAACGGTACCGAAACTCGAAGATTACCGAAGATCGAATCTCCATTACCGCGGAGATAGACACCTGGATTTCCTCAGGAGGAATCGAACCAAAGCATGCGTATATTGGTGAGAACCGTTGCTTTGGTTGTTCCACCCACCTTACCTAAAAAAAGAGGTCCTTATGCAGATAGAACGGATCAACTCAAATGCATTTGTCGAAAACAAACTGCCCGATGGATCGCGCATGATCGTCGACGCAGAAAACGAGAAGATCT
Source organism: uncultured Acidobacteriaceae bacterium (assembly GCA_963762905.1). Classification (GTDB taxonomy): domain Bacteria; phylum Acidobacteriota; class Terriglobia; order Terriglobales; family Acidobacteriaceae; genus Telmatobacter. The sequence continues at coordinate 184,940 of CAVXMJ010000011.1, forward strand.
ACGCTTTGAACGCAACCGCCGGTGCAGCATGGGACGCGTGTTCTGTCCCGACCACGCTTTCCGCACTCACGGAAAGCATGAAACTCACGGTAGGATCCAATGTCAGCGAAGAGGTGGCGGAGCGGGCTGTCCTCGAACTCCGGGATCAGAAGCTGGTCATGACTTCCGAATCTTCCTGGCGGCCTTCGCGGCGCCAGATGATCATGGGGTTCGGAGCAGTCGCCGTGCCCGTGGTCGCTTCACTGACCGTTGGCCAGCAGCGTCTGCATGCAGAGCAGGCAAGGTCGGGAGGCAGCACTTCTTCATGGCCCAAACCGAAATGCGACAACTGGTGGTGCAAGACCAAGTAGTCCTTCTCTTTGGGGTTTCCTCAGGCTGTTCAATCCTCAGCTCCTATCCCTCCGCGTTGAAGCGCTCGGCGTGGAGGGGCATTTCCCATTGATGGGTTCAAAAACCGTACGACAAGAGATTTTCTTTCCTGTCTCATGATGGCTTTCAACAGGCGAATGTCGCTATTCGTCGACTTCGCCCTTTCCCCTCTGCATTACGATGGATCTCTGGACGACTATCCCAGTGGAAACCCAGCATCCCCTGACCGGTTCTGACGCGGACGGATTTGTGGTGAGCGCTTTCGGCTGCCATTTTCGCGTGAATCTCTGCTCGGATGCGCGCGCCGATCTCGAGCGCTTCATTTATCCCACTTTGGCACGGCGCCGTGAGACGTCAGTGTCCCCTACGGTTTCGATTCGCGTTGACCGCGTTGGTCAGGGATTTCAACTATCGGTGGATGGCACAGCAGTCACTGCTACGTCTGAGCCTCTGGACCTCGTCGTCGATCTCGTTCGAGTGTTGGATGAAACCGTAATTCAACGTCAATCGACGTTCTTCGCAATTCACGCGGGCGTGGTGGAGTGGAAAGGCCGTGCGTTGATCCTGCCCGGCGGTACTCACTCCGGAAAGTCCACACTGGTAGCCGAGCTTCTTCGCCAGGGCGCCACCTACTTTTCTGACGAATATGCACTGGTCGACAAGGAGGGGATCGTACACCCCTATCCCCGCCCGCTCCTGGTGCGCAGAGGCTCTCCGCAGCAGTTCCCCGTACTTGCAGAACAGTGCAACGCAAAGACCGGAGACCATCCAGCGCGGGTCGGGTGGATTATTGCCGTCGTCTACGATCCGGCGGGCTGCTGGAAAATGAATCCTTTGCCGCAAAGCATGGCGCTCATGAATCTTCTTCAGAACACACCCCACGCGCTGGCGGAGTCGACTTCGATCATGGTGTCGTTTGAACGCGCCGTGGCTGGCGCGCATTGCTATGTGGGAACCCGGCTGGAAGCTGGAGAGGCAGCGGCCCAAATTCTTCGGCTGGCCGACAGCACTCTGTGAAAACCTGGATTACGCTCCCAGCCCTGCAAACTTTTTCTGCCCCTCGTTGTACTCCTCAATCCGTCCGCTCAAAATGTCGTAATACCACCCGTGCACCCTCAGTCGGCCCTCGGCAATCGCGTTGCGTACCGGCATCTGTGCCTGCAGATTCTTGAGCTGCGCCACAACGTTGCCGCGGATCAACGACGCCAGTTCAGCGCTTTCGCCATCAGCCGGGTTAAGTGGCTGCCGGTATGCGAACGCCGCCTCTACATGATCCAGCCACCGCCGCGCCTTGGGTAAATTCTCCAGGCTCTTCCGGTCCAGCGCGGCTTTCAGCGCACCGCAGTCCGAGTGCCCGCAAACGACGACATCCCGCACCTTCAGCACCTGTACCGCGTATTCGATCGTTGCCGTCACGCCGTCCACGTCGTGGCTTGTCACCGGAATCACGTTGCCGATGCTGCGCGAGATGAAAAGGTCCCCCGGCTCGGTCCCCAGAATCAGGTCCGGCAGCACACGTGAATCCGCGCAGGTAATGAAAAGACACTCTGGCGATTGACCCTCAGCCAACAGGTGAAAGTGGCTCTTCCTTGCCGGAAACACCTCGGCCAGAAACTTCTTGTGCCCCTCAATCAGCCTTTGCATTTTTACCCTGCCGTTCCATTCTCGCCTCCGGCGAATTCTTACGCTCTTCATCCGCGTCTTAGGGCGCGCGTCACTTGTCTCTCGACAGGCTATCGTATGCTGCCGGTCTTCATCGCTCTGCCGGGCCCCGACGCTCTATTCTGAACAAGAGGATTCGCCTCCCATGCATCGCCTCCAAAGGTCTTCGAGTCTTGCAATCCTGTCGACTCTCCTGCTTGGTTACTGCGCGCTTCATGCGCCCGCTCAGGCCCCCGGACAAGCGCCTAGCCAAACGCTCGACAATCTTTCGCCCGACCTCCGCTCACGCATTGATCGCGTCGCCGCTCAGGTCCTCGAAGCTACCGGCGTTCCCTCAGCTTCGATCGCCGTCGTCCAGCACGGCAAGCTCGTTTACAGCCACGCCTACGGCAACGCGCGCCTCGCCACAAGCTCAGTGCCGGCCGTTCCCGCCACGCCTGACATGCGTTACTCCATCGGTTCAATTTCCAAACAATTCACGGCGGCCGCCATCCTCATGCTTCAGGAACAAGGCAAGCTCAGCATCGACGACCCCGTCGGCAAATACATTTCCGGCCTCACGCGCGGTGACGATGTGACCATCCGCGAAATCCTCTCCCACACCTCCGGCTATCAAGACTACTGGCCCGAGGATTACGTCATGACTCCCATGCTCCAGCCCGAAACCGCGCAGCAAATCCTCGACACCTGGGCCAAGAAGCCGCTCGACTTCGATCCCGGAACTCAGTGGCAATACTCGAACACCAACTACGTCATCGCCGGCCGCATCGTCGAGATCGTTTCCGGCCAGCCCCTCTTCGATTTCCTCACACAGCACATTTTTCGCCCGCTCGGGATGACCTCCGTCTGGAACTCCGACGCGAGCCAACTCATGCCTCCCGACGCCGCGGCCTACTATCGCCACGCTCTCGGACCGTTGCGTCCCGCGCCTAAGGAAGGACCTGGCTGGATGTTCGCGGCTGGCGAGCTCGCCATGACTGCCCACGACCTCGCCCTCTGGGACCAAAGCTTGCTTGCCCAATCGATCCTCTCCTCCGAGAGCTATAAACAAATGTTCACTGAGGTGAAACTGAAAGATGGCAAGGGCACTGAATACGGCCTCGGTGTCGAAGTGCGCGATCGCGACGGCCATCGGTCCATCGAGCACACCGGCGAAGTTTCCGGCTTTGTCTCTGACAACGAAGTGCTTGTCGATGACGGCGCTGCTGTTGTTGTCCTTACCAATCAAGACGCCGTTAGCGCGGCCTCCACCATCGCCAATCTAGCTGCGCCGCTCGTCGCCGGCTATCCGCTCAGCGCTCCTGAGCAGCAAGCCCTCGACATTTACCGCGGCCTGCAGCAGGGCCGTATCGACCGCTCGCTTCTCGCCCCAAATCTGAACGACTACTTCACCTTGCAAGCCGTCGCCGACTTCCAGTCCAGTCTCGCCCCGCTTGGCGAGCCGCTCAGCCTTCGCCAAACCGGCGAAGAACTTCGCGGCGGCATGACTTTTCGCTCATTCGACATCGTCTATCCCGGCCGCCGCCTCCGCCTTACCACCTACATCTACCCCGACGGCAAGCTCGAGCAGTACCTTATCGCGCCGGAAGAGTAATACCTCGGATTGGCGGCCCATGCGATCACACGACGTCTCCTTCACCATCGCACTCACCTGCATCAGCCGCGTTCTCATCCTGCGCGACCGCTTGTTCGGCTGGGTTGGCCCGGGCGTGCGCGACACGCCTGGTTTGTCGGCCACGCAACTTACAATTTCCAGCGGTAAGAATCTTCTTGATGCTGTGTTCGTCCAGCCCACCGCAAACCCTGCACGCGCCTCAATGCTTCTCTGCCACGGAATCGGCGAAACCGTCCAGCATTGGTTTCCCGTGCAACAGCTTCTCGCCGCCAACGGCGTTGCTTCGCTTCTCTTCGATTACTCTGGCTACGGCCGCAGCTCGGGGCATCCCAGCGCCACGCAATACGATCTCGACGCTCTATCCGCTTTCCAAGCCCTCAAACGCCTCACGCGCCCGCTGCCGACAGCCATCCTCGGCTTCTCGCTCGGCAGCGGCCCCGCCGCTGCGATCGTGAACGCCGCCGCGCCCGATTATCTTTTTCTCTGCGCCGCGTTCACGTCCTTCCGCGACGCCGTGAGGGCCATCGGGCTTCCAGCTGGATTTACCCCGCTGGTGCCACCGCTATGGTCAGCCAAAGATGCCCTCCGCGATTGCCGCGTCCCGATCCTCGTCGTCCACGGTGACAACGATCGCCTCTTTCCCGTCCGAATGGCTCGCGACCTGGCCTCCTGCTGCCCCGCGCCAGCCGAGGCGATCATCGTGCCGGGTTGCAGGCACAATCAGCCCTTCCGCAAACCCGATCTGGCCTTCTGGGGTCCCATCATCGCGCGGATCCTGAGTTGAGGTTGGCAGTTGCCCGGTCATGAGATAACCAAGAACCTCTGTGCCCCATTCATCCACGGTTTTATCGTGGATAAGTGGGAGACCACGAACCACAATTCTCCGACTCTAGGCGGGTGGCCCATGCTTGAGAGTTACATTCTGGAGTTTCGGACGAACAACTGCCACGTCGTGCTCATGCGATCTGAAAGCTCTTGAGAATTGTCTCGGCAGAGGACAGGAGCGGAATCTTCTTCGACGTTCCAAAGACCAGCCGCATGGAGAACGCGCCGTCGATCACATCCAGCAGCTTCTCCGCCGCGGCCCTTTTGTCGATCTTGTAAGGCTTGAGCAGGTCGGTCAGATAGTCGACGATTTTGGTTTGATGTCCGATCACGTGGCGATGAAACGGATGGTCGGTATCGGGAAATTCAGATGCCATGCGAAGAAACGGGCAACTTGTGACATCGGGCCGGTTTACTTGCTGGTCGAATTTGATCAGTGCCTCGCGCAAATCCTTGGGAGGAGTAGGATGGGCGAGATCGTCCCAAACTTTTCGATCGCGGTATGCGAGGTAAGCGAGTACGAGGGCGTCTTTGCTCTCGAAATGGCGATAGAAGGTCGCCTTCGCCACTTCGGCGTCGGCCATGATCCTCTCGGTGCCGGTTGCCCGGACCCCCTCTGCGTAGAAGAGGCGGTCGGCTACTTCTAGAATTCGCTCTCGCGGACCAGACTTTTTTTGCGTACTCATAGAAATCATGTTGACAGAAGACAGACCAGTCTGTCTATACTCTCCTTCGGGAACGGCCTGGAGAATCTCAGAAAGGGAGAACGACGATGTCTCGTCGCTTTACAAACGCTTTGTCACTGTTCCTGGGAGTCCTGATGTTTCTGTTCGGATTCCTCAAATTTTTCCAGCCATTCAATGGATGGTTTGAAGTCCAGGTTCAACAGAGTCATCTACCCCACGAGTCGATATTAGCGGGCAAACTGGGTGAAATGGTCACCGGCTGCTTGTTTTTGGTGCCACTACTTTTCCGATCCATAAGGGCGCAACGCAAAGACCAAATCACTTTGCTCGCGAGCGCAATGCTTCTCGTTCAGATGTGCGTGGCAATCTATGTCCACCTGCAGCCTGGGGTGCCCGCCAGCGTTTTACCGCTTGGCATCAAGACGCCAGTCATTCCCGCGTTCGTTCTCATCTGCGCCTTGCTTGCGGCGTTCTCTGCCTTTAAGCGGCAGCACACCCGGACGATGAGCGCGATTCCCAATCAATGAAAAACCGGGTACAAAACCGGGGACAGATGGGACGTTCGCAGGTGGCCCGGTCATGAAATAACCAAGAACCTCTGTGCCCCATTCATCCACGGTTTTATCGTGGATGAGTGGGAGACCACGAACCACAAACCCACCTGCCGGAACGCACTCCAGCGCGGCCCCCTACCGAGGATCGACCGATCGCGGACCGCTCACCGTCATCAGGTCCGCAAATGGTCCGGCAACGCGATCGCCGTGGATCGTCTTGCCGAAGAAATCCGCGTCGATCGCTTTATACGCAGGCGCCGCTTTCACGTCGCCCTTCACCGTCAGCGTCAGTTGCAGAGTGTCCGGATCGAGAACGGCTGTAATATCGGCCATCGTTCCGTTCATGTCCCACCCGCGCTGTTCGCGCCATGATTTCAGGTCGTCCCACTCCGGCGGCTCCGGCGTCTTCACGCGCAGAAACGGTGGCATAAACGGCCTCGGCCCCGCCGCATTTGCATAAACGTTGCCGTCCGCGTCGTTCTTGCCATTTGTAAACTCGATCGCTGACCTGCCCATGCCGAAGAACACATTGTCGTGCACCATCAGGTTGTGCACATCGTTCGTGTGTCCGCCGATCGGGCGCGGCCCGTTGATTCCCGACACCGTGTCCACGCACACTTCCGCGCAATCCAGAAACAGGTTGTACGCGATGATCACGTTGTTCGTGTCGCGGATCAGAATGCCGCCCGTCAGGTGCGAGAAGATGTTGTTGTCAATCTGGTTCAGTTCATCGCTGCCTTCAATGTGCACCGCGTGCGGATTCACGTCGCCCGGAATATCCGCGAACACGTTGCCCGTTATCCGTACATTGGCATTGGCGATATCCAGCCAGATGCCGTTCGCATGACGGATATGCCGGATCACGTTATTCCGGAAGAGCAGGTTGCGGGCGTTATGCATCTTGGTGCCGCCCGACTCCGACATCATCGCGGCATTCTGCCATCCGATCCACTCGAACAGGTTCTTCTCCACGAGAGTGGACTGCGGCCCGCCCGTTCCGCCCAGCCCCTCGATGCCGCAATAGCGGAAAGTATTTCCTCGAATAACGTCAAATCCCACCGGCTGCGGCGGTCGCGACGCGCCCCAGTCTTCATTGCCGATGTCGAGCCCCACGCTGTTGGCCCACTCGAATGTGTCGTCTTCAAAGATGAAGTGATTGCCGCGGTTGACTGAAACCATTCCCCGCTGCGGGACCGGGAATCCGTTGCCTGCTTGCTCAAATGTGATCCCTTTGACGCGAATGTACGATTGATACCGCTGCGCCGGCGAGAAGATCTGCTCCTGCGTCGTGATTTCGATCGTGTGTTTCGAAGGGTCGTCGTCATTGGCCAGGCGAATGTGAAGCGTCAGTCCGTTCATCTCGACCCACACCTTGCCTGCCACAGGCTGGAACTCGTCGAAGAGCGGCGTCCAGTGGATGTTGGTGAAGTAGTTCATCGACCTGGTCGAAGGCCCCGCCAATTCGTTCGGAGTCTCTACCGGCTCCAGCGGATGGCCGTCGACAAACACCAGCCCACGCCGCCGGAAATACGTGCCCATGTTGTCTTCGGCGTAGCGAAGCCACGTCTTGTTCCCCAGCACGTTATCCACTTCGAAGGGGTTGTAGCCGTCAGGGAACAGCGCCGGATCGAAATGCAACTCCCAAGCCTTCACCGGCTGATGCGTCTTCGGGTCGAACCCGATGTTCCAGCCCACGCTCGGGCGCCAGTCGGTCACCACGCGCGATCCCTTGATCACAACCTTGGCCCCCGGCGCCGCCTCGTAGCTGATCATCGCGTCCGGACCAGTCCCGCCCCGCGCCGGCCTCACAAACTCGCGATACACGCCTTCCGCAATCACCACCCGTTCGCCCGGCTGCAGCACTTGCGCTGCCCGGTTAATCGTGCGGAACGGATGCGCCTGCGTTCCCGGTCCATTGTCGTCCGCATTCTTAGCCTGGCAATCAACGTAGTAAGTCTTTGTAAAATGCAACGGAACTTCCCACATCGGAAATTCCGTGCCATCCGGGAGTGTGGAATTCGACGCCCATCCTGGCGCCACCGTAAGAAAAATCAAACTCGCATACATCAGAATCCGCTTCAAAACTGATCCTCCAGGCCGGCCGTGGTTCTTTCTATTCACCGATAGGCGATTGATCTCGCGCCGCCATCGTAATGCGCGTCTCTTCCATTGTCGAGCATCCCGGCTGAGACCGTGCGTATCCGTGATACGTAACCCTTCGGCGATGCCATCTCGTGAACCACTGATCCGGTAGACTGGAACTGAACCCATGTTTGAGAACCTAACCGACAAATTACAGCGCGTCTTCAAGAACCTTCGCGGCCAGGGCACGCTCACTGAAGAGAACATCGCCGAGGCTCTGCGCGAAATTCGCGTGGCCCTGCTTGAAGCCGACGTCAACCTCAAGGTCGTCACCGACCTCCTTGAACACATCCGCCAGAAAGCTGTCGGAACCGAGGTCCTCACTGCGCTCTCGCCCTCCGAGCAGGTGATCAAGATCGTTCGCGATGAGTTGGTTGCCCTCCTTGGCCGCGACACCGCACGCTTCAACTTCGCGTCCAAGCCGCCCACAGTTATTCTCATGGCCGGATTGCAAGGCTCCGGCAAAACGACGACGTCCGGCAAGCTCGCCGCATGGCTCAAAAAGGGTGGCCACCGTCCCATGCTCGTGTCTGTCGACGTCTACCGCCCGGCCGCGCGCGAGCAACTAAAAATCGTCGCCAAACAAGTTGAGACGCGCCTCTACGAAGGTGACCAGAAGGGTGAGCCCGCCGGCTCCGCTCTCGTTGAGCGGCTGGCGAAAGAAGCCCGCCGCGAAGCTGTCATCATGGGTTGCGACACGCTCATCGTCGACACCGCCGGACGCCTCCACATCGATGAAGATTTGATGGCCGAGATGGAGAGCCTCAAAAAGCTGCTCTCGCCGCAGGAGATCCTCTTCGTCGCCGACGCCATGACCGGCCAGGACGCCGTCAACTCCGCGCAGGACTTTCATTCTCGTCTTGGACTGACAGGCGTGGTCCTGACAAAGATGGACGGCGATGCCCGCGGCGGCGCGGCGCTCTCCATCCGCCACGTCACCGGCCAGCCCATCAAGTTCATCGGCGTCGGCGAAAAACCCGACGCCTTCGAGCCTTTCCATCCCGACCGCATCGTGGGCCGCATCCTCGGCATGGGCGACATGCTTTCGCTCATCGAGAAGGCCGAATCCACCCTCGACCGCAAGAAGTCCGAGGAGCTGGCCAAGAAAGCTCTCCTCGGGGACGGCTTCTCGCTTGAAGATTTCCGCGACCAGCTCCAGCAGATCAAGAAGCTCGGCTCCATGGAGTCGATATTGAAGATGCTGCCCTCGGTCGGTCCCTTTGCCGGCATGCAGCAGGCCGCTGGCCAGATCGATGAAAAGCAATTCGTCCGCCTCGAAGCCATCATCAACTCCATGACCCCCAAGGAGCGCCGCAATCACGACATCATCTCGGGCACACGCCGCAAGCGCATCGCCGCCGGCTCGGGTACTAGCGTGCAGGAGGTCAACCAGCTCCTGCGCCAGTACGCGCAGATGGCCAAGATGTTCAAGCAGGTGGGCAAGGGCGGCCTCGCCAAGAGCATGATGCGCGGCGGCCTCAGCGGCATGGGCGCCAAGCAGCGCTTCGGACGGTAGGATCTGTATCAGGGCACGACTTCAGTCGTGTCGCGCAAAGCTTTTTTGAACTGTCATCCTGAGCAGAGCGAAGGATCTGCGGTTGTTCTTCGTGTCTTACGAAAGTGCATATGCCACTCGCAATCACGAATCCGCGGAACAGGAGTGAGGAGACTCCATGACCGTCCTCCAGGACCAGCTCGACGAGATCACCCAGAACACGCGCAACCTCGTCCAGCCTGAGCGCATGGCCGTCAGCGAGCGCGCCGTCGCCGAGCTTTTCGCCTCCGGAATCGAAGAGAAAATCCTCCCCGTCGGCGCCATCGCCCCCGAATTCACCCTCCCAGACGCTTCCGGGCGCCCAGTTCGCTCTGCCGATCTGCTTGCCCTCGGGCCTCTGATCCTCGATTTTTTCCGCGGCCGCTGGTGCGCCTACTGCGTCACTGAACTTGAGGCCTGGCGCGACCTCTACCCGACCCTCCGCGAGTCCGGCGCACTCCTCGCCGCCATCGGCCCTCAGACCGCCCGCCAAAGCGATTTCATGGCCGGTCAGCACGGCCTGCCCTTTCCCGTCCTCGCCGACCCCGGTTGCGCCTTGGCAGAGCTGTTCGGCCTCGCCTACACCGTCCCCGAATACCACCGCACCTACTTCCGCTCGATCCTTGTGAACATTCCGTTCGTCAACGGAACCGAAAAGACGGGGGGCGACCAAAGCTGGCGCCTGATCCTGCCCGCCACCTACGTCCTCGCCCGCGACCGCCGTGTCCTCTACGCCCGGGCCTACGCTGACTTCCGCGTCCGCCCCGAACCGGAAGAGGCCCTCGCGGCTGCACAGGCGGCCGTCAAGCTGTAACGGCACCGGTTACCGGGGCGGGCCCCGCAGTCCGCCCGACTGAGCCCTCGTCCAAGGCCAGGGAAAACCCAAAACCAGGAAAAACTCAAAGTTGCATCCCAACTGAGGAAAATCGCATCATATAAGTTGACAACACTACACTCAATCTGAGATGCTAACCCGTCAGATTGACCCCAAAGGCAGGAACCCAAACATGGCTAAAATGATCGGTATCGACCTCGGCACCACCAACTCGTGCGTCGCCGTCATGGAAGGTGGCGAGCCAAAAGTCATTCCAAATGAAGAGGGTGCGCGAACCACCCCCTCTATTGTCGCCTTCACCAAGAGCGGCGAACGGCTGGTCGGCCAGGTGGCCAAGCGCCAGGCCATTACCAACCCAGAGAACACCATCTTCTCCATCAAGCGTTTCATGGGCCGCCGCTACAACGAGGTCAACGATGAGATGAAGATGGTCCCCTTCAAGGTGGTCCAGCAGGGCGACCATGTCGGAGTCATTGCTCAGGGCAAGGAGTACACTCCGCCCGAAATCTCCGCAATGATCCTGCAGAAGCTCAAAAAGAGCGCTGAAGCCTATCTGGGCGAGACGGTCACGGAGGCCGTGATTACCGTTCCGGCCTACTTCAACGACGCCCAGCGCCAGGCCACCAAAGACGCGGGCAGAATCGCCGGCCTCGACGTCAAGCGCATCGTCAACGAGCCCACCGCAGCCGCGCTCGCCTACGGCCTCGACAAAAAGAAGGACGAAACCATTGCCGTCTACGACTTTGGCGGCGGCACGTTCGATATCTCCATCCTTGAAGTCGGCGAAGGCGTTATCGAAGTCAAATCGACCAATGGCGACACCCACCTGGGCGGCGACAATCTTGACCAGCGCATCGTCGAGTGGCTCATCAGCGAGTTCAAGACCGAGCATGGCCTTGACCTCACCTCGAAGGGCAACGAGATGGCGCTTCAGCGCCTGAAAGACGCCGCGGAAAAGGCCAAGATCGAGCTCTCGACCACTGTCGAAACCGAGATCAACCTGCCCTTCATCACCGCCGACGCATCCGGCCCCAAGCATTTGGTCCGCAAGCTCACGCGCGCCAAGCTGGAACAGTTGGTCGAGGATCTCATCGAGCGCTCTATCGAGCCTTGCAAAAAGGCTTTGTCCGACGCTGGCATCACCACCGCCCAGATAAACGAAGTCGTTCTGGTCGGCGGGCAGACGCGTATGCCGCGCATTCAAGAACTCGTCAAGAAGCTCTTCGGTAAAGAGCCGCATCGCGGCGTCAATCCCGATGAGGTGGTTGCCATCGGCGCTGCCGTGCAGGCTGGCGTGCTCACCGGTGACGTCAAGGATCTCTTGCTCCTCGACGTGACTCCGCTGACTCTGTCGATCGAGACGCTGGGCGGCGTGGCTACGCCGATGATCCCGCGCAACACAACCATCCCGACCAAGAAGACTGAGACCTTCTCGACAGCGGCCGATTCGCAGACTGAAGTCGAAGTGCACGTGCTTCAGGGCGAGCGTCCCATGGCGGCGCAGAACCGCACCCTGGGCAAGTTCAAGCTCGGCGGCATCATGCCCGCGCCGCGTGGCATTCCGCAAATTGAGGTCACTTTCGACATCGATGCCAACGGAATCCTCAACGTGACTGCGAAGGACAACGCCACCGGCAAGGACACGCGCATCACCATCACCTCGAGCTCGGGCCTTTCGAAAGAAGAGATCGACAAGATGGCCAAGGAAGCCGAAGCCCACGCGTCCGAAGATAAAGAGCAGCGCGAATCGATCGAGGCTCGCAACTCTCTCGACGGCATGGTCTACAACATCGAGAAGATGCTCAAGGACGCGGGCGAAAAAGTGCAGGCGGCCGACAAGACCGAAGTCGAGTCAGCCCTTGCCGACGCCAAAAAGACACTCGAAGGCTCGTCGTCAACGTCGGAGTTGAAGGCCGCAAACGAAAAGCTCACCCTCGCCAGCCACAAACTGGCCGAGGCCATGTACAAGGCCAGCTCTTCGCAAACGGGCCCGGGGTCGGACGCGTCTGCCGGGGCGCCACCCGCCGGCGAGCAGAAGAAAGACGAAGGCGTAATCGACGCCGAGTACGTCGACGTCGACGACAAAAAGTAATCTGATCTCGGCACGCACACGGGCGCCCCATCCTAAACGCCCCGCCGACGCGGGACGTTTAGGGTGGGATAGCTGGATGCCAGCAGATACCCGGGGTGGGCGATTGCACGTCGTCCACCCTTCCTTCTTATGATGGAAAATGGGAACAGCTATCGTTGGTGGATCCGATTGAAATTCGTCCGCTGAATAGCTGGAACCGATGGCATATCGCATGCAACGCGATGCACAACGCCGGCTTGAAGCGCAATTGAGATAAGAAAATACCTATGGCCACAACCACCAACAAAGACTATTACGCAACGCTCGGCGTCAAGAAGACTGCCACGCCGGAGGAGATTCGCAAGGCCTTCCGCAAAGCCGCGCGCAAGTACCACCCCGACGTCAATCCCAACGACAAGCGTGCCGAAGAAAAGTTCAAGGAGATCTCCGAGGCCAACGACGTCCTCAGCGACGAGAAGAAGCGTAAAGTTTACGACCAGGTCGGTTTTTACTCGGACCAGATCGACCCCGCTCAGGCGGAAGCCTACGCCCGGCAGCAGCGCTCCGGCGGCGGTCAGCCTCCTATTGATTTCGGTGGCTTCGATTTTTCCGATTTCGCTGGCGGCGCGGGAGCTCAGCAAGGATTTGGGGTCGGTGGTTCGGGCAGCTTCAAAGACATTTTTTCCGGGATCTTCGGCGGCGCGCAGCAGCGCTCGCATCAACCGCGCGGGCCGCAGCCCGGCACCGATCTTGAATATCAGGCCACCGTCGACTTCTGGACTGCCATCCGCGGAGGTCAGGCGCGGATCCAGATCAACCGCCAGGAGGCCTGTCCCACCTGCCATGGTCAGGCCAGCGCAGGCGGCAATGCGGAGTGCCCCGAGTGCCATGGCACCGGCCAGGTCACGCAGATGGGTGGCAACATGAAGTTCAACATCACCTGCCCGCGCTGCAACGGCACCGGCCACATTGCGCATGACTGCGCCACCTGTCACGGCGAGGGTACCGTTGCCCGCACTGAAACGGTCGAGTTCCGCATCAAGCCGGGTACGCGCGACGGCCAGCGCATTCGCCTGCAAGGCAAGGGCAATGCCGGCGTCAACGGCGGTCCCGCAGGCGATCTCTTCCTCATCGTGCGCACCGGCACCAATCCGGTCTTCACGCGCGTGGGCGACGACATTCAGATCACCGTTCCCATCACCGTGGCAGAAGCGGCGCTCGGCGCCAAGGTCGAAGTCCCCACCATCGATGGCCGCTCGCAATTGAAGATTCCTCCCGGCACGCAAAGCGGGCAAAAGTTGCGCATGCGCGAGCGCGGCGTTGACAGTGCTTCGCATCCGGGCCAGCGCGGCGATGAAATCGTCACCGTTGAGGTCGCTGTGCCGCACTTGAACGACGAGCGCAGCCGCGAGATCATGCGCGAGTTCGCTCGCCTCAACCCCGACGACCCGCGCAAAGCGCTGTTCGACAAGCTGTAGGATTCACGGAAGCAACCATAGGCCATAGTTGGATCGACTGGGCTGATTGGAGAAAGTAAGATGGCCACAAAACGCAAATCCAAAGGCGCCTATATGATCTCGTCGGTCGCCGAGATGTACGAGATTCATCCCCAGACTCTGCGTCTCTACGAGCGTGAAGGCCTGCTCAAGCCCTCGCGCACCGAAGGGAACACGCGCCTCTACACCGATGAAGATCTGGAGCGGCTTGAGTTCATTCTCAATCTCGCTCGCGATCTTGGCGTCAATATCGCCGGAATCGCAATCATTCTGCAAATGCGCGAGCGCATGGAAGAGATGAACCGCCAGATGCAAAGCTTCGTCGAGTACGTGCGCACCGAAATGCTTGCGCGATTCCAGCAGGCCGCGCCCGGCACATCCGGAGCCATCGTGCCCATCCGAAAGCCTGTGGCTTCGCCCGCACGTCCCGCGGCAACACGCAAGCCTTAGCGGGCTCGCTTTCTACTCCGTCAATTTGCGCAGCCGTCCCTCGGGCAGCAACTCGTACGGGTCGCCTCGATAGCGCAGCCGCCTGGTGGCTAAGTAGCTTCTCACCCAGAAAATGAATCCCATCAGGTCGCGCAGCGGATAGAGCCATGCCTTGCGCACGGCGACTCTGTCGTGCACCACCAGGCTGCCTACTATCATGCACAGCAGCACCCGGTCCAGAATTGTGAACGCCAGCAGCCCTGCTCCCCATGCCCAGTGACCGACCAACGTCAGTCCAATCCATGCCAGCAGACCAAAAGGAACCGCATACGTCAGCACCTCTCCCAGGTGACCCCATGGCCGCGAAAAGCGCGTGCTCGTCGCCCACCCCTGCTGATGCGCGATGCTGCTCTTGAACGCAGCATTCAGCACGTGGTGTTCGACAACATAGTGCGACAGCACAACGATCTCTCCGGCCGCCGCTGTCCAATTTCCCAACACGAAATCGTCAGCGTAATACTGGGCGACCTTTTCGTAGCCGCCAATTTTTTCTACGGTGCTCTGGCGCATCACCATCGAGGGCCCCAGCGCGAACTTCATCCCCTCGAGCATGTTCGCAACCAGCACGCCCGAGGTCATTTCAACGCTCATGCCCATCGCCTCAAGCTGTGCCCATAGTCCGTGCCGTGTGCAACCGCGATAGAGACTCGTAACCATGCCCACCTGCGGATCGCGCATCGGCTGAGCCACCGCACGCAGGTAGTCCGGCGTCACGCGCACATCGCTGTCCGCCGTCACCAGGATCGGGTAGAGCGCTTCGCGGCGCATGATCTCCAGCGAATATGTCCGTGCATTCGGCCACGGCGGCTCTCCGCAGGTCAGGATGCGCGCCTTCACGTGCGGATACCGCGCCATCACCCGCCGCGCTGCCGCCAGGCCCAGGTCGCTCTCTTGCCGCGCGCAGAACAGAATTTCGAACTCCGGATAATCCTGCTCGAAGAAGCTGGACAAGTTCTGTTCCAGATCAGGCTCGTTGCCGTGCACCGGCTTCAGCACGCTCACCGGCGGCAGAAATGCCGCACCCTGCGCATTGCCCGTGCCGCGCCGGAAGCGCATCACTCCCGCAATCACCATCAGGCTATAAATTGTCGATGTGATGATGCCGAAGACACCGAGCACAACCAGGCAGGCTACAGCGATGTGGCTGACGTTCATGCTCGAAAGATTCTCACTTCACCGGCCGGTCCGTCCACAGTGTCTTGTCGGCCAGCGTCTGCACTTCGTACAGCCGCCCGGCCAGCACGGTTTCCACGTTCACCCGGTCCGGATCCTCGGCGAAAATCCACTTGCGCTCGCCTGTACCCCATATCGCCGACAGTTTCGCAGGGCTCAGGAATATGTCCGGCGCATCGGGATAGCACGATCCCCACAGCAGCGTGGTTCCTTCGCTGTTCTGCCCGCACCGCGGCAGGACGAGCATCGCCGGCCTTCCCCGGAAAAAATCATTTGTGTAAAAAATCACCGATGACCCCGACGATTGCTCGCCGTAAATGATCAAAGTGTCGTTCGCCGTGCCGTCACTCATGATCGTGTCGGCCATCGGCTTTGAGCTCAGCATCGGCTCAAACCGCGCAAACGCGATGTGCGCGGCCACAAAGAACACTGTCATCGTCAACGCCACGCTCACTGTCGCTGCCAGGTGTTTCTTCTTGAGCCGCAACAGCCATCCCGGCATCGGCCCAATCAGTAAAGTGATCGCCGCCAATCCCGCAGGCAGCCGCAACGCCGCAAAGGACTCCCCGGTCAAATCGAACAAATGCGACATGGACAGCGTGTAGTCTCCCACCCCGCGATGCGCCAGCACCGTTCCAATGTCCGCTACGTGCGGCAAATTGCGCGAGGTCCACAATCCCCACGCTAAAGCCGCCGCGCCCGCCACGCCGATCGCCGCAAAAACCGCCTGCGCGGCCGTCAGCCAGGCTATCGAGAGCGTAGGCTTGCCGCCCTTCACGCCGTCGTTCTCCTCCACATCCGCCATCACGCCCGCAATCAACATCACGAGGGGCGGCCACACCGGAAACGTGTAGTATTCCTGATTCGTCGAAATCGAAAAGAAGATCAGTGTCCACGCTGAGAACAGGCTCAACAGCCAGATTGTTCTTGTGCGGAACTTGATCCGCCGAACGTAGCTGCCCACGTCCTCGCGCATGGCGTGATCGAGATAAAAATCCACCGTGTCGCCCGCGTCGTGCCGCAGGTGCTTCAGCCAGGTGCGCCGTGTCTTCCAGGCCATCGCCGCCAAAGCGCCCAGAAAAAGACTCCACGGGAAAATCCAGATCAGTTCGCCCAGCCAATACCACAGCGCCGGCATTTTGTTGTAGTCGTGCGGGTAGCGCAGGTTGAAGAATCGCAGAACGTGCTCGTTGATGAAGTATTGGTAGAAGAATCCGTGCACATTACCGATCGTGGGGTGATTGCCCACTGGGTGTCCCTGGTCGTGATTGATGATGCCGCATGCAATGTGCCACGGCGCAGCGATGGCCAGAAATAAAAGAAATCCCGATACCGGCTTCAGCGCCTTCCACCGGCGCCACTGCCCGGTCAGGAACAGGTACGGGATTGCCGCGCCTCCAAAAAATACCGGCGCAATCAAGCCCTTCGTCATCAGCGCCAGCGCCACTCCCGCCCACGCCCAATACATCATCGCCGGACGATCATCTTCAAGGCTAACGATGAGCGCGTACAAGGCGATCAGCAGAAACAGCGCGAGGATCGCCTCAGGAATGATGAAGCGCGTAAACAGAAATGCGCCTACCGACGTCAGCACGCCCAGTCCGGCGTAGAAACCGCCGCGTTCACCCCACGCCCGCCGCCCCCACAGCCACGCGAGCCATGTCAGCCCCAGCATCGCGAGCGCATTGGGCAGGTGCGTGGCAAAGGTGTTCTCGCCGAACACCTTGTACGTCCCCGCCACGAGCCAATAGGGCAACGGCGGTTTTTCAATGTAACGGATGCCGTTGGTTTTCGCGGTAATCAGATCGCCGCTCTCGGCAATGTGCTGCGCCGCCTGCGCGTGCGATGCATCCACGTCATCCAGCAGCGGCGGAGAGAACAACGACGCAAAATAAATCGCACTCCATAGGACAGCAAAGACCAGCCACGCCGTGCGCGTGGAGATAGCGGCCCGCGGGCGATCGACTGTCCTCATTGTGTTCATCATTGTCATCGTGGATGCTGCGTACTGCCTTGGCCTGCCTGGCGCCGGGATGCTGGTAACACCGCGAAAAGAAAAGAGGCCTCAGTCCCGCAGGATCACGGCTGATTTTCCCTGAAACCCGATGGCGCCTCGGATGAATCCCTTTCAGGATAACAGCCGCGTTTCTCCCGCGTTTCACAGTGCAAGGCGCACGGGCGCTCTCGCGGGGCGTGTTTGATTGCACGCGCCGAGTTAGCCAACTCGCTTCGCTCAGCGTTTGATTGTGAACCGGAAAATACCCGGGAGACTCAGCCGCGTCATGCCGCTGGGCTTGTGAGTTGGGAACTTCTCTTCGCGTTGGTGAATGGAATTTGGTGAGTCCCGGGAACGTTGAGTTTTCCGGCGCGAAGCAGCACCCGGCAATCGGATTCGGGGATTGCAGGACTGTACAAGAATCCCTGTACCTCTTCGCAGTTTTGCTTTCTGAAGTAGTTAAGCTGCTCCGACGTTTCCACGCCTTCGGCCACGCAAGCCAGGCCAAGATCGCGCCCCAAATTGATGATGCTTCGTACCACTGCCTCAGCAGTCGGCTCTGATGCGATTTCGCGCAGGAACGAGCGATCAATCTTAATGCGGTCGATGGGAAACCGTCTCAAATACGACAAGGAAGACCATCCGGTGCCAAAATCATCGAGTGACAGGCTTACTCCGAGCCGTTTTAGCGTTCGCATGATTTTGATCGTCGTCTCTGAGTCATCGAGCATCAGCGATTCCGTCAGCTCCAGCTCCAACCACTTCGGATCCAGGCCGGATTCGGATAGCGCGCGCGTTACGCTGGTTGCAATATTGCTCCGGTAGAACTGTGTTGATGAGAGATTCACCATCATGCGCACGGGCGGAAGTCCAGCCTTCTGCCACGCCGCGTTTTGCAGGCACGCGGTTCTCAGCACCCAGGTCCCCACGTCAGTCATTAAACCCAGTTCTTCCAGTTGCGGAACAAACTGGTTAGGGAAGATCATCCCTTGTTCCGGATGGCGCCAGCGCAGTAGGGCCTCCACGCCTGTAATGCCGCCCGTATCCGTTGCTACCAGCGGTTGGTAATACAGCACAAACTCGCCTCGCGCCAAGGCGTGCTGCAAATCGAATTCCAGCTTCTGCCTGCGCCGTGTCGCATCCGTAAGTTCCGCCGTGAAAAAGGAATAAGTGCCGCGACCGCCGTTCTTCGCCTCGTACATGGCGGTGTCCGCGGCCTGCAGCAGATCCCGCGGGTTCTCACCGTCGGAAGGATATTCGCAAATGCCGATGCTGGCTCCGATCTGAATTCCATGTCCTTCAATCTCAAAGGACGCCGTTAATGTGCTCAGCGCCTTGCTCGCCACATGTTCGATATCCTGATCGTTCTCCACCAGCGGCAGGCCGATCACAAACTCGTCTCCGCCCAGCCGCGCCACGATATCGCTTTCGCGCAGGCAATTCCTCAATCGCACCGCAACAGCCTCAAGCAGGCGATCACCGATATGGTGCCCGAATGAATCGTTCACGCTCTTGAAGCGGTCCAGATCCAGCATCAGGACGGCGACGCGCTTTCCATTTCGGGCCGCCAGGGCGATTGCATGGGCCAGCAAATCTTCGAGAAGCGACCGGTTCGGCAGCCCGGTCAGCGCGTCGTGTAACGCCATGTACCTGATGCGCAACTCGGCCTGCTTCCGGTCGGTGATGTCCCTCGAAATCCCCATCGTGCCCCGGATCCGGCCATGCCGGTCTTTCAGAGGCACCTTCGTCGTCAACACCCACGATTCATGCCCGTCAGGCCAGGTTTCTTTCTCTTCCATACCCGTAATCCCGCGGCCTGTTTCGATGATTCTCCGTTCGTCTTCGAGAGCTCTGCTGGCATGCTCCGGCGTAAACATGTCGGAATCCGCCTTTGCCGTGGCTTCTGCAGGGTTGCTTAGTCCAAAACTGTTTGCCAGAGCCCGGTTGATACGCAGAAAGCGGCTATTGTGGTCTTTGAAATAAACGTGGTCGGGGATGTGTTCGAGGAATGCGCTCAGAAAGTCACGGTCTGTACTGTATTCTCGGTCTGCCAGTTCGCGCAGAATCAAGAGGACCAGCAACAAAACCAACAGGATCAAAGTCAGCCCAATCGCTGCAACCCCCGCCCGTGAGTAGAGGGATTCGCGCACCGCCGGGGCATGTGCCTGCATCGTGGCGATCAGCAGAACCGTTACCATGCTCCCCAGCAGCATCGCCGCCAAAGCAATCACGGTGCCCGAAATTGCAGGAAATCGCTTGAAAAACTTCATCTTGACCCGTTATGACATAGCTTGAGTTCTCAGCACACGGTATTCCAAAATGGCGCACACCCTCTATCCCTAAATCGATTTTCCAAATACAACTATCCGGTGAGGCTGCCGCTACCTTCGTCTTAGGTGCCCCTGCGCTCGAGCCAGCCCAGCGTACACGCGCCAGCCCCCGCGCACCACACCTCCGCGGGAAGGCGCCACCGTCCACAGACTCAATCTCCCAGCCAGGCTTTAACATGCACCAAGGAGAACCCTCTTGCTGGTTTGGAAGGCATTTCTCATCGCGTTCAGCGTGCTTCTGCCGCTCATCAACCCGCTCGGCTCCGCGCTGGTCTTTCTAGGCCTTGTCGGCGACGCACCGCCCTCGGTCCTTCGCTCGCTCGCCCGGCGCATCGCCATCAACAACATCATCTTCCTCGGGGTTTTTGAGGTGACCGGCGCGGCCATCCTCAATTTCTTCGGAATCTCTCTGCCCATCGTCCAGCTCTCCGGCGGCATCGTCGTCGCCGCCATGGGTTGGGCAGTGCTGAACGAGCGCAACGCCGGCGTAGACACTCGCAAAAAGCAGGAAGAGACTGGAAAAGGCGCCGAGCCTGACACCAGTCATCTTGAAGAAAGCGTCTTCTACCCCTTCACCTTTCCCATCACCTCGGGGCCGGGCACCCTCGTGGGGTTGCTCACCGTCACCGCACACATCTCGGACAAGAATCTTACCCACAATCTCCTGGCGCATCTCGGAGTGTTTCTTTCGGTAGTTGTCCTCAGCGTGCTGGTTTATTTCTGCTACGCCTACGCTCCCAAGATCACAAAAGTAATTCCGCCCTCCACCGCCCACGGAATCCTGCGCGTGATCGCCTTCATTCTGCTCTGCATCGGCATCCAAATCGCCTGGAATGGCCTCGCCGCCCTCCTCGCCACCATCATCAAACCCTAGCGCCGGATCTTCGGCAATCCACTGCTCCGGTTCTATGCTGTTACGACCTGTGGAACTCGCGTCCCCAACCGCACACAACATTCGTGTATCTTGGCGATGGGTCGATTCTTTTTTCGGAGCGCGCAGCAAATAAATGCCGACATTCGCCGCCATCGACATCGGTTCCAACTCCTGCAGACTCAAGATCGCCCGCGTCCACGCGCACCGGCTCAAGACGCTCGCCGAAGATCGCGAAGTTACACGCCTCGGCGGCAGCGTTTTTGACACCGGCCTCATTTCTCCAGAAGCCATGGCCGCCACTTTGCGAGCGCTCAAGCGTTTTCAGCGCTCGGTGCAGTCTCACGGCGTCGACCGCATCCGCGTGGTGGCCACCGCGGCCATGCGCGACGCCCGCAACTCCGCTGCCTTTCAGGCATGGGTCAAAGCTGAGACCGGCTGGAACATGGAGATCATCTCCGGTCTTGAAGAAGGCCGCCTGATCCATCTCGGCGTCATGGGCGCTGAACCGGGAGCCGGGGGGCGCGTCCTGCTTCTCGACCTCGGTGGCGGAAGCTGCGAGGTCACGCTTTCTGAGCACAAGCGCATTAAGGAGACGGTCAGCCTTCCGCTCGGCGCAGTCCGGTTAACCGAGCAATTTCTCTCCGACGATCCCGCACCGCGCGATGGTCTTACCCGCATGCGGCAGTTGATTGCCCGCGAACTGCGTCGCGCTCATCGCAGAATCCAGCCTGGCCGCGCGCCGTTGGTCATCGCCACTTCGGGCACAGCTGCGGCGCTTTCTGCTGCCTACGCTCAAGGAACAAAGAACGGCAAGCCCGGCGCAAAAAAGTCGGGGAAATCCCCCGCCAAATCCGGTTCAGATCGCGCTGAAGACCGCTCCGCAATCCTGGCCGGAATGGTGCCTGCGCGCTCGGTACGCAAATTGGCAAGCAAGCTGGCCAAGATGTCGCTCCCTCAGCGCGAAGCGGTGCCCGGTATCGGCCCACGCCGCGCTGAAATCATCGTTGCCGGTGCCGAGGTCTACGCCGAAATCCTTGAGAGCTTCGCGCTGAAGGGCTTTCGCTACTCACCACTCGGTCTGCGCGACGGCATTCTGGCGCAGATGCTTGCCGAGCAGGATGCACGCGCTAAAGCACATCGCGAGTTCGAGCATGAGCGCTGGGAGAGCGTGTTATCCACGGCGCGCCGCTACGGCGTCGATCCCCGCCAGGCCGACCCCGTGCGCGCTCACACGGTCCAGCTTTTTCGCGAGCTCAAGTCCATGCACGTGCTTCCGCCCGAGTACGAAAGCTGGCTCGCTGCCGCCGCTATGCTCCGCGACACGGGGAAGTTCATCAACCACCAGGGCCATCACCGTCACACGCAGTACATCATTTCCAGCTCTGAGATTTACGGATACACGCAGTTGCAGCGCACACTTGTCTCGGCCATAGCGCGCTACCTGGGCAAGAGCCGCCCCCAGGCCGGCGATCGCGCTCTGCGCAACATTCCCGCCGACGAGCACAAGAGCGTCAATCGAGCCGTGGTCCTGCTGCGTCTCGCAATAGCATTGAACCAGGATCGCGCCTCTGACGTTTTGCGCGTCACCACGCGGGTCTACCCCAAGAGAGTCTTGCTGGAATTGCGCCCTGGGCGCACTGGCGCTGAGCTGGAATTGTGGTCT
This sequence comes from uncultured Acidobacteriaceae bacterium, assembly GCA_963762905.1. Taxonomy (GTDB): domain Bacteria; phylum Acidobacteriota; class Terriglobia; order Terriglobales; family Acidobacteriaceae; genus Telmatobacter. Next base: position 207,254 of record CAVXMJ010000011.1, read on the forward strand.
TTGCGCAAGGAAGCCGGCTACTTCCGCGAAGTCTTCGGGCGCGAGCTTTTCGTCACGCTCGCGTAAATGATCCGCGCCGTGCGCGGATCCAGAAGCCACTGCAGCCGCGGCGGATGCCGCTCCATGTCGATGCGCGCAATCGAGCCTTTGCGCATCCGGATCGATGTCCCGCCGTTGCCGCTGATCATGCGGCCCAGAAACTGAAACATGTTTGGGTTGTGTCCAACCGCCAGCACCCCCTCGCGGCCCGCATACTTCGCCAGCATGTTCTGGAAATCGGAGAAACTCGCGTTCAATCCGAGGCCAGGGCTGATCTCAACTTTCCCTTCGAAGCCCAACTCCGTGCCGACGAGCTGCGCGGTCTGCATGGCCCGCTTCAGCGAGCTTGAAACGATCGTATCGATGGGCGCTTTCAGAGTTCCGAGAACCCGCGCCATGAGCATGCATTGCTGCTTTCCTTCCTTAACGAGACCTCGTTTCAGATCGAGAATGGGGTTCTCGCGATTGGTGCCGGCATCGGCATGGCGCATTAAATAAAGGATCATGGGGTCGATTCGGTGGGGGATTCAAGCGGCCGTGCCGAACTCCTGCACCCTCATTTTAACAGGTTTGTAACATTCGGCTTGGCGCTGAAAGGTCGCTGTCCCACTAACGTGGGTGGGAATACACGAACCTCCACCCAGCACCCTCAATCCGCCACAAGAAAATGGGTGCCCCACCCTCGCCACGTCTTTGTTTTTGTGGCTAGGGCGGGACAACACAAGCCTAAAACTATCTCTCCCGAACAATTGCCTTCTAGAACGTCTACTGCACGCGCACCGTTGTGCTCGCCTCAACGTCGCTCGACGAATTCCCGACCATCACGCTAATCGGCTCCGCCTCCACGTGGAATCCCGGCAGCTTCTCATCCCACCAGGCCAGCGTCGAGGCCTTCAGGGGAATCTCCACCGTCTTCGTTTCGTTGGGTTGCAGGTTCACCCGCTTGAATCCTTTCAGCTCTTCTCGCGGCCGCTCCACCTTCGAGCCCAGATGCTTTACATACATCTGCACCACAGCGTCACCCGCGCGGCTGCCGGTGTTGGTCACATCGACGCTCACGGTGACCGTGCCATCCTTCGCCAAAGTCGGCGAACTCGTCCGCAGGTTCGAATACTTGAAGGTCGTATAGCTCAATCCATACCCGAACGGAAATAGCGGCTCGCCTTTGAAGTACATGTACGTGTACCCGTCGCGAATGTTGTAATCCATGCTCGGCGGAAGCTGATCGGCCGACTTTGGCCACGTTCTCACCAGGTGTCCGCCCGGGTTGTAATCGCCAAACAGCACCGTGGCCAGCGCAGTCCCTTCATCCTGCGAAGCGTGAGCCATCGTCAGGATCGCTGGAACATTCGCCGCGCTCCAGTTGATCGCGAACGGAAAACTCGAAATCAGCAGCACGATGGTCTTCGGATTCTTGATCAGGACCTGCTTCGCGATCTGCTCCTGTGCCAGGTCGATGCTCTCGCGGTCGCGCCCCTCGCGACCGTCGCTGGGAACGGTGCAGGGAAGCGTGATGCCTCCACCATGACCCGGCGAGTTGTACCACCCATGCGCCTCGTCACCGCAGGTCGGATCGTTGCCGATCACAACCACGGCCACATCGGATTGGCTCGCCGCCTTCATGGCATCGTCCTCACCTGCCTGTGTGTCATAAGCGGCGTAGTTCACTTTCACGTCCGGCCCCACCAAGTCCTTAATCCCCTGCAACGGTGTCACCGCATACGGAGGCGTCCCTCCGTACCAATCCCAATGCACAGAATCGGCAAGCGGGCCGATTACCGCGATCGACTTGATTTTGCTTTTATCGAGCGGCAGAATGTTGTTCTCGTTCTTCAGCAGCACCACAGACTCAAGCGCCAACCGCTTCGAAACGTCGCGGTCCTTGTCCGTATTCCACGGCTCCGGCGAATCCCCTCCCGCATCCTTGATCTTCGTGTACGGCACCATCTCCGGAGGGTCGAGCAATCCAAGCTTGATCGTGACTTGAAATTTCGGCCGCAGCAGCGAATCGATCTCCGCTTCCGTGATCTCGCCGTCTTTTACCGCTGCCTTGGTTTCATCTTTGTATGTGTCGAGAAACTGGTTGATGCCTGCCTTCAGGCACGCCACCACCGCGGCTTTCTGGTCGGGATAAAGATGGCGCGGATCCACCAGTAGTCTCACCGCTCCTCCATCGCTCGAAATCACGTCAACGCCCCACTTGTCTCGGACAATGCTCTTCAGAATCGGATTGATCACCATTGGCGTGCCATTCCACGCGTTATACGACGCCATCACCCCTTTCGCGCCGCCATCCAGAAAGGCCATGCGAAACGGCACCGAGTAATATTCCCAGAACAGGCGGTCGTCGAAATTCGAAGACGAGCCGTTGCGGTTGTTCTCATTTTCGTTGGCCAGGAAATGTTTCAGCAGCGCCGCCGCTTGCCAATATTTCGGGTCGTCGCCCTGCAGTCCCTTCGTGAACGCCTCGGCCATCGTCCCATTGAAGAATGGATCCTCGCCATACACTTCCTCGCTGCGGCCCCATCTGGGATCGCGCCCTAAATCCGACTGCGGCCCCCACAGCATCAGGATCTGGCGGTCGTACTTCGCCGTCTGCGTAATAAAGCGCGCCTCGTAGCCTTCCACGCCTGCCGCCTCGCGCACCAGCTCCGGATCCCACGATGCGCCCATCCCCGGCGGCTGCGGAAACTGCGTGGTCGTGACCGGCTCCCGCGTTCCGCGTTTCTCGCGCTGCACCACTCCGTGAATCCCTTCGGAGAGTCCGAAATTCATCACGCCCAGCCGCGGCACGCCCGAATTCGTTCCAAGGCAATCGATCTTCTCGTCGATGGTCATCAATGAAAGCAGATTGTCAATCCGCTTATCCATCGGGAGCGATGGATCGTTAAATGGATAGGTTTGCTTTTGCGCAATCGCTACGCTGAAACAGCACGAGAATAGGCACAACAGAGCTGCGAGATGATTTGTTTTCATGAGAGAGTCCCTTGGGGTTCAACCGTTGAGGAATTCGAATTCTAGACCAGCGCAATTTTACGCCCCCCGGTCTACGTCTTGATGCACCACATCTCGCTCACCAGCAGTCCGCCCAGCTGCGTGCGGCGCCTGGTCAGCGCAAATCCGGCCTCGCTCAATGCTTCGTGATGGTCGGGCAGACTGCGGATCCTAAGTCCGGTAAGAACCCCGAACGCCGAATAAAGCAGCCAAACCAGCGGGAGCGCAACAAGCCGGCCATACCCTCCCTCTGGAACTGCGAACTCCGAGACGATCCACAGAGCAGAAGGTGAGACAGCGCCCCGCAACCTCGCCGCCAGCCCTCGACACTCGTCCGTCGTCAGGCAATCGAGAAAGAAATGCGTCGCCACCAGATCGTACGTCGCGTTTTCGATCTGCCAATCGCGCGCATCGGCGCAACGTGTTGAAACCCGGCAAGCATTCACTCCAGCGCGCCGCAGCAAAGCTTCAAGCATGGCTGGACTCGCGTCTACCGCATCAATTCGAACCTCAGTGTTCACGCGGAGCAACTCCGCTATAAAGCGTCCATCCCCATCGCCGAGGACAAGCGCGCGGCGAGCCGACGCAATCTCGGGAAGAAACGCTGCTCGGCAGCGCGAAAGCAGCGGGCCAAACGTCAAAAGCTCCATCCAGCGGTAGAACTTCGCCAGATGATCGAAGTTTGGCGCCTGCTTCGCCGCTGTGGATTCCTTGAATTCGCGCCCAACGAATTCCGACCTCAAGGACTCATTTTTGACCGTCGTATTCATCGTATAAAGAGTAAGATCGGCGTGAGCAAAACCAAATCGGCGGCGGCGCGCAGAGCCAGTGGCGTCATGCGCGTCTGCATGCGGTCAAGCAGCGCCAGCAATAGCGCACTTGCCGCGCCCGCCAGAAGCAACGCAGCAGCTCGTGCGTGCGATCCGTCCGCAATCATCGCCAGCAGCAGCCCAGCAAATGCAACGATTAGCGCCGCGAAGAGATTCGTCCGTTGTCCAATGCGCTCAAGCCGGCGCTCCAGTTCGAAACGCGCTCCGCCGCTTTCGTCGTAAGATTCCCACCGGGCGATCGAGCGGCAATTGATCCACGCGAGTCCCGCGAAATAAGCCGCCGCAATCCAAAACCACAACCTGGAAAGTTCCAACGACGCGGAAGCTTGCAGGTGCGTCCATGCCGGCAAGATGCAACCCGCCGTGAACAACACCGCAACCAGCAGCTCTTTGCTTAGCGGTTTTGGAAGCGAATGTCGGCCTCGCTGCACCCGGGGCGCTGCATGAACTCCTGAAAAGTAAACCAGCGCAGCAGCTGCCACAGCCAAGCCTCGCTCGCGCACAATGGACGGCAGCAAAGTCACGGCCGTCACTCCTGCAACGCAAGCGGCGGCCGCAGCCATTGGCGCCAGCAACCGCCGATGCCGCCAATGGAAAAAATGTCGCTCGCGCAGTTCAGCCTGCGTAGAGTCTTTCAACGACTGGAGGCCGCGGCGTGCGTCCAGCAGCCGATCGCAAACATAAGCGCACCAGACCGCAAGCGCTAAGACCAGCAGGACTCGACCCGCCAGGCGAACTTCGCCGGCCCATGCAAATGCCAGCGACCAAGTCACGGCGACAGTAGGCGCGTCCAGGCTGGCCAGATGCCAGAAGGCCACCGGACGCGGAGCATCAACAAGCCGGATTGCGTTCGCCCTGCCATGGACGGCGCCAAGATGAATCTGGTCCCGAACTGGTGTCTGTGGGAGGGGAAGCGGCACTCCTCCAATTTTAAGAGGTTTGGCAGCGGGACCCTCATTGCGCCTCGCCCCGGCCCCCCGCTTCCGATCCCGGCCCACCCCTTGGCTCACCGGCTATTCCACCGGCCAAGTTCGGTGCGGGGAAAACAAACGGCAAAAGGACCGCACGGTCCTCCCCCTCTCTACCCCTTACTAAAGTGTGGGTTAACTCGGCTGGTTTCTATGCTTTCAACGCTAAGATGGTCGTTGAGGTTGGGACTATGATCGAAACCATGAGTCGTGCGGCAATCAGTCGCGACTGGGTTGGGAGTTTTGCTGCCGAAAGGTTTCCCCTCCTTCAATGGCTTGGCGGCTCTCAAGCGACCGGTGTCTTTCTCACGGAGCTGAGCGAATCTTCGCAAAAAGCCGTCATCAAACTAATCCCCGAAGATGATCAGGATGCCGCAGCTCGCGCCGCCGCATGGCAAACCGCAGCCACCCTTTCTCATCCGAATCTGATGAAGGTCTATACGCACGGTCGTTGCGAAATCGACGGCGTTCCTTGCTTCTACGTCGTCACGGAATATGCCGACGAAGTTCTCGCCGATATACTCCGCGAGCGGCCGCTCTCGACCGACGAGACTCGTGACATGCTCGGGCCGGCCCTCTCTGCGCTCGCTTATTTGCACGCCAAGGGTCTCGTCCACGGCCGTCTCAACCCCTCGAACATCATGGCCGCTGGCGACAGCCTCAAGCTGACCACTTACGGTGTTTGTCCTGTGGGTGCAGCCGTCATATCCCGGCCAACGCGAACCGTATGCGATGCCCCGGAGACTGAAAACGGGTTGATTGTTCCTGCTTCGGATATTTGGTCTCTCGGTGCCACTCTTGTTGAAGTCCTTACCAAGTATCCGCCCGATTGGAACCGCGCCAAAGCCGCCGACCCAACCGTGCCCCAGTCGATGCCTGAGCCTTTCGCTTCCTTTGCGCGGAAGTGCCTGCGCTCCGACCCAGCCCGTCGCATCACCATAAGCGAGTTCACCGCGCGTCTTGATCCGGCCAAACAAGATCCGGTAAAGCCATCTCCGGACCCCGCAGCAAAGCCGGCCAATACCCCGCTTACGAAGCGCCGCGTCTCCCTGTGGCTTGCCGTCGCGGCGATTTTGCTCACCGTGGTGGGAATCTGGCTGTCGCATCGTGAGCCGACTGCGCCCATCGAGCAGACTCAAACCGCCCCCGCCGCAAGCCCTGTTCCATCTTCCGCACCGGCACCCGTGGTCGCGCCGCCTCCGGCGGCTACGCCGGCTCCAGTGCCGACTCAAGCTGTTGTTCCGCCTTCACCGGCCCAGCCCCAGGCTCAACCTCAGGTCCAACCTGCAGCTAAACCTCAGCCGCAGACCGACCAGGCTCCCGCGCCCGAAGCCCTAACCATCAACCCCGCGATTGTGAACCAGATTCTCCCCGACATTGTGCCCAACGCCATGAAGACCATCAATGGGACTCTCCGCGTTTCGGTCGCGCTCACCGTCGGCGCAGGCGGTCTCGTCAGCGATGCGACGCTTACGTCGCCCGGCCCGAGCAAGTATTTCGCAAGCAAATCGCTCGAAGCTGCGGGCCATTGGAAATTCAAGCCCGCGTTGGCGCCAAGCGACTGGACTTTGGAATTTCAATACACTCAGAGCGGAATCCACGTCATCGCCGAGCAAACGGCGCAGTAGGCCAACAGATTAGTCAGCCGCTGTCGCCGCTTTTTCGGCATTTTTCGCGCCGTGCTTGCCTGTGGGCTCGGGTATCGCTTCTAAATCCGTCTTGCCCTCGGCCAGTTGCATCAGGAATTCCTGGGCCGAAAAGGGCTTCGCGTCCTTCATCAGTTTGCCGGCGCGCACATAAATGCCGTCGGGCTGCTGGACCCTGGCTTTCACGGTGTCGGCCAGGTAAGCCGGCAGAATCTCGCCATGTATGCGCGCCCGCGCCGCTGGATCTCTGACCGGAAACACCACTTCGCAGCGCTCGAACAAGTTGCGCGGCATCCAATCGGCAGAGCCGATGTAGATCTCGTCGCTGCCGCCGTTGGCGAAGTGATAAATGCGTGAGTGCTCCAGGAGCCGGCCGACAATCGACCGCACGCGAATCCTTTCCGACAGGCCTTTCACGCCGGGCCGCAGGATGCACAGCCCGCGAATGATCAAATCGATCTCCACCCCTGCTTGCGACGCTTGGTATAGCGCCTGAATAATCGATGGCTCGAGCAATGCGTTCATCTTGGCCACGATGTGCGCCGGCCGCCCCGCCTGCGCGTGCTCCTGCTCTCGGCGGATGAGGCGCAGGAAACTCTCCGCCATCGTCAGCGGCGCCACCAGCAGCGGGCTATAGTCGTCCACCTCGGCGTGAGCGGTCAGGTAGTTGAACACCATGTGCACGCGCTCGCCAATCTGAGGGTCGCTGGTCAGCAGGCTCAGGTCGGTGTAGAAGCGCGCGGTGTCGGGGTTATAGTTGCCTGTACCCAGGTGACAGTAGCGGCGCGTCACACCGTCCTCATCGTGCCGCACCAGCATGGCCAGCTTGCAATGCGTTTTCAGGCCCACAACGCCGTGAAAAACCTGCACGCCCGCGTCTTCCATGCTGCGCGCCCAGCGAATGTTTGAGGCCTCGTCAAAGCGCGCCATCAACTCCACCACCACAGTGGCTTCCTTCGTGGCGCCGGCCTCGGTCAGCGCCTGGAACATGGGCGAATCGTGGCTGGTGCGGTAGAGCGTCTGCTTCATCGTCACCACGGCAGGGTCCTGCGCTCCCTGCTGGATGAAGTCAACCACGGGATCGTAAGCATCGTAAGGATGATGCAGCAGAATATCGTGATGGCGCAGCTCGTCGAAGATCCCCGTCGATTTGCGGCTCAGCAGCAGCGGCTTGGGCGTGAACGGTTGAAACTTCAGGTCGGGTCGCTGCACATCGCCGTAAAAGAACATCAGGCGCGAAAGATTCACCGGGCCCTCGCAGAGAAATACCTGGTCCTCTTCGAGCTCAAAGTTCACTCGCAGCCGCTCCACGATCTCGGGGTGTGCGGTACTTTCAATCTCCAGGCGCACCGCGTCGCCTTTGCGCCGGTTGTGCAGTTCCACGCGGATGGTTTCCAGCAGCGACCGCGCTTCTTCCTCCTCGAAGTACAGATTGGAATTGCGCGTCACGCGGAACGCCGCCGATGCCAATACTTCATAGCCGCGATACATACCACCGAGATGCTGCTCAATCAGGTCCTGCAGCAGCAGGTAGTCGTGGTGGTTATGGTCGCAGGGTAAGCGGACAAAGCGAGCGAGCGCGCGCGGTACCGTCACCACTCCCAGCACCTGCGGGCCCGAGCTGCGCCGTTTCGCGCGCAGCAGCAGCGCAAGGCACAGCGCCTTGTTCAGCACGCGCGGAAAGGGGTGCGCTGGGTCAATCGATATCGGCGTCAGCAACGGATCCACTTCGCGCTGGAAGTATCCGCGCGCGAACTCTCGCGCGTGCTCGCTGAGTTCGTCCCATGCCAAAAGCCGGATCCCCTGTTTGCGCAACTCCGGCAACAGTTGCTTGTTCCAGCAGTGGTATTGCGCCGCCACAAAGCCGTGGATCTCGGCGGTCAGAACTTCAAGCGACTGGTCCGGCCGCAGACCGTCGTAGCCCGGCTCGCGATAGCCGTCTTCAATGCGTTGCATCAGGCCCGCTTGCCGCACCTCGACATACTCATCCAGATTCGACCCCGTAATGGCCAGAAACTTCACGCGCTCCAGCAGCGGGTTAGCTGCGTCTTCAGCTTCCTCCAGGACACGCCGATTGAACTGCATCCAGGAGTGGTCCCGCCCGTTGAAAAGCTTGATTTTTTTCGTGTTTCTAGCCATTTCCGGTCCAATTCGCTGTGTTGGCAGTCTAACGCGTTTCAAGTGCGTGCGGCACCCAAACAGAGTTGAGGTGCCTGGAACATTCTCATAACGGGCTCAAACTTCTGGAACGCAAAGACAAGGGACCGCCTGAGGCCCATGCGCCCCATAAAGCCATCCATACAGGACTGGGCCCCTTCGCGGCGTTAAACAGAGAAGAAAACCGCTGTCTGAGATGGTTCCACTCAGCACTTCAAACCGGCCAACCGCTCGCACAAGGTCGCCGTCAGGCCCCTGTTCGATACACTAGATTTAAGAACCGCGCCGTCCTTCAGCCGCATCCATTTGTTGTAGGATAGCCATTTTTGGGGCGTACCCATTCGCCGTTCTTACGCAAGGTCCAAATTGCCAAGGAAATCCATCACAACCTCGACCCGTTTCTGTGCCGTAGCCTTTGGTTTGGGCGCCTGTCTTTCAGCCCCCGGCGCGTTCACACAGTCGTCTGTGATTCCCGCACCCGCCATGCCCTCGCCGCCAACGGCGACGAATTTCCAGGGCAGCGTGAGCAAGGGCGAAGCCTCCGTGCAGACCGTCGATCTGTCGCTCGACGACGCCATACAGCGCGGCCTGCGGACAAATCTGGGAATGATTCTCAGCGCGACGCAAACGGCGGGAGCACGCGCCGCGCGCTTGAGCCAGTTGCAATCCCTGCTTCCGGGGATCGACTTCAGCGCCAAGGAAGCGGCCATGCAAACCGATCTGCCCGCCGAGGGGCTGCGCATCCCTGGCTTCCCCAAGATCATCGGGCCGTTTGGATACACCGACGTTCGCGCCTCGCTGAACTGGTCCGTGGTTGACCTTCAGTCGCTGCACAACTATCTCGCTGCCCGGCACAACTTCGCCGCTGCGCAGTTGTCGGCCGAAGACGCGCGCGATATGGTCGTGCTGACCGTCGGCAATGCCTACTTGCTTGTCCTCGCTGACCAGACCAACGTCTCGAGCGTTCAGGCGCAGGTTTCAACCGCAAAAGTTTCGCTCGATCAGGCCGTCGATAATCATCAGGCCGGCACAGCGCCGCTTCTCGATGAGCTGCGCGCCCGCGTCGATTATCAATCTCTCGAGCAGCAGTTGATCGCCGCGCAGGACTCGCTCGAAAAAGATAAGCTCGCCCTTGCGCGCACCATCGGTCTCCCCCTTGCGCAGAGCTTCAACTTGACTGACACGGCGCCCTACGCTCCGTTCGATCAGCTCGATGCCAATGCGCTCATCCAGCAGGCCAAAGCAAATCGCAAGGATCTCGCCGCGCTGGTCGAAGAAACCGCAGCCGCGGCTGACCAGCGCGAAGCGGCGACTGCCGCGCGTTTTCCTGTCGTGGCCGCTGCCGCCGACTATGGCGACATCGGTACGACGCTGGCCCACTCGCACGGCACTGTGGATGCGACAGGCTCGTTGAGCGTGCCCATCTTCGACGAATTTGCCTTGCGCGGACAAGCCCAGCAGGCGCAGGCTCAACTCGACACCGCAAAGGCCCAACTAAGCGACAAGAATGCCCAGGTTGAAGCCGACGTTCGCGATGCGCTTCTCGACATTGCATCGGCGCAGCAGCAGGTTGAAGTCGCGCGGTCCAGCGCGGACCTCGCCGGTGAAGCTCTAAAGGAAGCGCAGGAGCGCTACGCTAACGGCGTCAGCGATAACCTCGCCGTAAGCCAGGCGCAGCAATCCGTGGCGCAGGCCGATAGTCAATATGTCGTCAGTCTCTACCGCGATAACGTGGCCAAGCTCAGCCTGGCACGCGCCCTCGGAGACGGCCAGAACTACCAGAAGTATTTAGGAGGGAAGTGAACGTGCCCGACTCAACCCCTACCCCATCACCTGCTGAACCGAGTCAGTCGCCCGCGGAAACAGAGATTGAAGCGCCGCGGTCCCGCCGCAGGGGCATCATCATTGTCGGCGTCGCGTTGGCGGTGCTCATCGCCCTCGCGGTCTGGTGGCACTCCACCTTCAGCGAGGATACTGACGATGCGCAAGTAAACGGCCACCTCATCCAGGTCAGCGCGCGCGTTGGCGGCCAGGTCCTCAAGGTGGATGTGGAAGAGAACCAGACCGTCAAGGCCGGCGACCCAATCGTTGAGCTTGACCCGCGCGACTATCAGGTCGCCGTGGAGAATGCTGAGGCCGCGCTGGCCAGCGCCAAAGCCGCTGCCGCGGCAGCCCGCGTCAACGTACCCATCATCACAGTGAATACGGGCACCAATCTCAACTCGGCCGGCTACGATGTCAGCGGCACACAGGCAGCAGTGGCGCAGGCGGAACGGCAACTGGAGGCCGCGCACGCCATGGTAGCCCAGGCTGCGGCCAACAACACCAAGGCTCAGGCCGATCTGGAGCGCTATAAACCCTTAGTCGCGAAAGACGTGATCAGCAAGCAGCAATTCGACGCCGCGGTTGCTGCCGCCGACGCCGCCAAAGCCGCATTGGCCGATGCGCTCGCGAACGAGCAGGCCGCTGCCGACGGAGTGCGGCTGGCCCACGACAAGGAATTGCAAGCCCAGGCAATGTTGAAGTACGCCCAAACCGGACCGCAGCAGGTTGCGGCGCAGGATGCCAAGGCCAAACAGGCCGAGGCTCAGGTCGAACAGGCTCAGGCGCAGCTCGATCAGGCCAAGCTCAATTTGAGTTACTGCAAAATTGTCGCTCCCGAGGACGGCATCGTCACCCGCAAAAGCGTCGAAATCGATCAGAACGTCTCCCCGGGCCAGAACCTGCTCACCCTTGTCTCGCTTCAGGACCTCTGGATCACGGCCAACTTCAAAGAAACGCAGCTCGAGCACATGAAGGCTGGCCAGTCCGTCAAAATCCATGTCGATGCTACCGGCAAGGACTATAGTGGCCGCGTCACGCAAATCGGCGGAGCCACCGGCTCGGTGCTCTCGCTCTTCCCGCCTGAAAACGCCACCGGCAATTACGTAAAGGTCGTTCAGCGCTTGCCCGTGCGTATCGACTTTACCGACTTGGCCAACGAGGACCCGAACCACCAGCTCCGCCCGGGTCTCTCGGTCGAGCCCAACGTGCGCGTGAAGTGACATGAACTCGCTCGCCGCCGCGAGCGAGTTCATGTCATCCTGAGCGAAGCAAAGGATCTGCGGTTGCTTTTCGCGCTCTTAACTCAGCACGAACCCAGACCAATCCGCTTCATCCGCGCGCAGTAGGCGCAGTGTTCGTTGGCCCTGCGCTTAAGCGTGGGGAACCGAAATCAGTGTGAATCGAGAGCCCTGTAAGGACGGCGCGACAGCGCATGCGGAGAATAGAAAAAGGAAAAGGTTGAGCACGGTGGACTGCGCCCAGCCCGGTCAGTACTTCACAGTTAATTTCGGTGTCGGAGCTACGCCAGTGAGTTGCTGACGTTGCTGAACACGCTATTGACGGCCTGCGCAATAGGCTTAACGCCACCGATGCACACAAGCGCAATCAAGGAGATCAGCAATGCATATTCGACCAGATCCTGACCCCGTTCGCTTTTCGCCAAATTCTGGAGATGGATATACACCTTTAACAGCAGGTTATTCATATTGCCCTCTCTTGTCGTTGAATTTACAGATCGGCTAAGACGCGGCCTTGATTTGGGGGAAATGCTGATTGAATCTTCAACGGCTTTGGCCTCCGCGTCAACGTAGCTTCGGTGACGTTTAAACCAGTTACCTTTTCCCATCCGCCGGAACTTTGGCGTCTCCAGCGTGCCCGGTCCCCTCCTTAACTTATTCATTCCTTTATCCTTGTTCTTTAGCCCCTTCACCCTGGCTCCGCAGCCAATGCTGTTTGGCCCACGACGCACCGTTCACCTTCCACCGCACACCGTTCGCCAAGCGCCGGCAAACGATCGCTGCTCATCGCTTGCTACCGGTTAAACTGAACTCCAGTTAAGCCATGAAAGACTCCATCCACGTCTCGAAAGAGAACTACCTCAAGGCCATTCTTGAGGCCGAGGCCGAGGGCCGCCAGGTGATTCCCGCCATGCTCGCGCATTGGCTTGAAGTCTCCGCACCCGCTGTGACCATGGCTCTCAAGCGGCTGAAGCGCGATGGATGCGTGAAGGTGGGTGACGACGGCATTGTGCGGCTGACCGCGGCAGGCCGCGAGGTGGCCTACCACACGGCGCTGCGGCACCACCTTATCGAGCGCATGTTGAGCGAAGTGTTCGGCATGGAGTGGCACGAGATTCATGAGGAGGCGGAGCGGTTGGAGCACGCAGTTTCGCCGGCCTTCGAGGCCAAGCTCAAAGAGAAGCTGGGCGAAGGCGGCGCCTGTCCGCATGGCAACTCCGTTCTTCCACTCAACCCCGCCGAAAGGAAAAAGAGGGGTGAGATGCAGCTCTCCCAGGCCGCCGCCGGAAAGCGCTACACCGTCATCAGCCTCCAGGAGCGCGATCCCAAGCTGCTTGAGTTCCTGCACGCCTCCGGCATTGGGCCCGGCAAGAGCCTGCGCGTGATGAGCCAGAATTACGACCAAACCGTTTTGATTGATTTACCTACAGGAAACACCATCCTGGGCCGCCCGGCCGCTGAGGCCGTCTGGTTACGCCAAGAACGATCGTCGTGATTGAGCAACCCCGATTCATCGGGTCTGTTCGCAGGTATCAATCTTTGGGAGCACTGTGGCCGATGCATACTACGTAATTTCATCTAAAAGAAAAGATTAACCACGCTTAATAAGTTGTGGCATACTGGAGTTGAGAACGTTCGATTCCCAGGCAAAGGCTGCATTGTGCCTCTCGCGCCCTGGACGAGTTCCCTCGAGCGGAGCCAATTGAGCATGAACGCCGTTCGCGTTAGCCCGGTCTGCAAGTGTTCACGCAAAGCTAAAAAATTCCGTCCCCGTTGTTGCCGATGAATGCCAGCCCAAAAACCGGTCCAGACCATGCCATCGCTGTCGATGAAGTGGTCGTCACGCATGAGGACCTCGATCGCGCTTTCGACCGCTCGCGCGTGAGCGCAGCCCGGCGCTCGCTGGGGATGCGTGGGCACGTGTCGCTGCTTTGGCTGCTGGTGGGGCCGGGCATCCTTGTCATGCTGGGTGAGAACGACGGCCCGAGCATGCTTTCCTATGCCGCAACGGGCGCGAAGTTCGGCATCGGGTTTTTCCTTCCATTCGTGGCGCTCACGTTTGTGATGGCGCTGGTAGTTCAGGAAATGACGGTTCGGCTGGGCGCGGCCACGCATCGCGGCCACGCAGAGCTGATCTTCGAGCGCTTCGGCCCCTTCTGGGGTTGGTTCTCGATGATCGATCTCAGCATCGGGAACTTTCTCACGCTGGTGACCGAGTTCATTGCGATCCGCGCCGGGTTCGGCTACTTTGGCGTGCCGCCGTGGGCAGCGGTTCTGGTGGCGCTCGTGGTGCTTTTTTCCGCTCTGCTGAGCCATCGCTACTGGACATGGGAGCGCGTAACCCTGGCGGCTGCCGCTTGCAACCTGATCTTCGTGCCCGTGGCCCTGATGGCTCACCCGCAGTGGGGCGCAATCGGCCACGCCATGCTCACATGGACTCCTTTGCCGCACGCCAGCCAGGAAACTTTGCTGATCCTGCTGTCTGATATCGGCGCCACCGTGACGCCGTGGATGCTCTTCTTCCAGCAGAGCGCCACCGTGGACAAGGGCCTGACCACGAAAGACATTCGATTCGGGCGCATCGACACTTTCCTGGGCGCCGGCCTGGCCGCGCTTGCTGCTCTCGGCGCCATCATTGCTACCGCGCCGCTCTTTGGCCATATCGGCGCAGCCAATTTTGAGGCGGCGCAGTTCGCACAGGCGCTGCAGCCGATCGTGGGGCACATCGGCTCGTCGCTGTTTGCGCTCGGGATGATCGAGGCCGGCATCGTTGCGTCGATCACCATCTCCACCTCGTCGGCCTACGCATTCGGCGAAGTTGCGCGCCAGCCGCACAGCCTGAATCTTCCGGTGAATCAGGGCAAGTCGTTTTACTTCGTGCTCTGCTTTTGTGCCGCTGCCGCAGCGGCCATTGTTCTGATTCCGAACCTGCCGCTCACTTTCGTGGTCCTGGTTGTGAATGTGGTAGCCGTTCTCGCCATGCCCCCGGCGCTGGTCTTCCTTTATCTGCTCGTGAACGACCCGCAAATCATGGGCGACGTGCGCAGCCCGCGGTGGGCCAATGTTTTGGCGGCCGGAGTTGTCGTGTTGCTGACGGCCGCAGGAGTTCTTTTCGGAATCAGCGTTGTCTTCCCGCGGGCGTTCGCGTGGTTGGGGAGTTAGCAGGACTGAATGGAAGAAAAGAGACACATCACGGTAGAAGAAGTTGGCTGGGTTCTCCAGAATCTCGACCGGGATCAACTCGTCCAGGAGAAATCCGCGCCCGTTCCGCGCCGGCAACTGCGCGGCGGTGAGTTGGCGCTCGTATGGGCGCTGCGCATCTACCTGATTTTTATGATGGTCGTCGTTTTCTGGCAGGCATGGACGGCTGTGAGTAACAGGCCGTAGCTGAAGAACGGCGCAACCGAAACGCGACAGCGTTCTTCATATTGATTAATCCGACAACGGCGCTGGGCCGCTAATTTTTCGAAGTCTTCCCCGATCTAGCTGGAGGTCAGAACGAAGTGCAAAGAAACAACCCGCGGCATCCTGGCCATTTGGCTCCTGTTAACTGCGCTTAACCCTGGAAGGCTTTCAGCGCAGAGCGGGACGTCGAGTGCAATCTCGGGGACGGTGCGCGATTCCTCAGGCGCGACCGTTGCAAACGCTGATGTGACGGCGACAGAGGTGGAAACGAAAGCTGTCCGCGCGCAGCATTCGAACGAGAACGGGCTGTTTCTGTTTTCCCAACTCAACCCGGGGATTTACATCGTGACCATTGAGGCGAGCGGCTTCGCAACCGAGACTTCGCAGCGGGTCGCGGTCGAGGTCGGCCACACTGTCACGCTGAACTTCAATCTCTCACTGCCGGTTGCGGCGCAGACCGTGGAAGTGACAGCGCAACAGGCGCTCGTGACGCTCGAGAATCCGAATACTTCGACCACGCTCGAGGCGAAGACAATTGCCAAGCTGCCGAATCCGGGACAGGACCTGACCTTCATCGCGCAATTTGCACCGGGCGCGTTGATGAACACTGCCGGGTCGTCGAATGACGCAAAGGCAGCGGGCGGATACGGCAACGTCGAGTTCAACGGGCTGCCGGCGACCTCAAACGGATACATTCTCGACGGCTTCGACAGCAACGATCCATGGCTCGGCCTGAACATCGGTCTCTCGACGAATCTTGTCATCGGCCTCGACGCGGTCGATCAGGCGACCGTGAACACCAATTCCTACGCTGTCGATCAGGGGCGTTACGGCGCCTCGCAGGTGAACTACTTCACCAAAGCGGGCACCAATGCATTTCACGGCGATCTCTACGAGACCTGGAATGGCTCCCTTTTCAATGCGGAGGACTACTTTCTGCACGCCAACGACACGTCGGGCGATGTAGCAAAGAAACCGCGGTCGAATGTGAATGAGTTCGGTGTGAGCATGGGTGGACCGATCCGCAAAGACAAGCTGTTCTTCTTCGCGCATTACGAAGGCGTGCGCATCGCGCTTCCGCTGGTGACGCAGATTGTTGTGCCGTCGCCGGCTTATCAGCAATACGTGCTTAACCAGTTGCCGCTCGGTGGAACCGACCCGACGACAGGGACTGCGCTTCCGGCGGAGTCAGCGGAGGTTCCGTTCTACGCAGCGATGTTCAAGCTTTATCGCAGCACGGCGGGCACTCCGGTTCCGGTGAGCTCCTGCCCGCTCGACGCAAGCGGCGCCCTGCTGACCGGGGTGCAGACAAGCGGCAATCTCTTTGACGGAAGCGGCTGCGCCAATCAGCGCCAGGAGTCGATGACCAACGACGACAGCGAGAATCTGATCGTCGCCAAGATCGACCAGACGATCGACGCCAACAATACCGTATGGTACCGATTCCAGCAGGACACGGGGCTGCAGGCCGCCTTTACCGATCCCATCAACTCGATCTTCAACTCCTACTCGCCGCAGCCGCAACGCACCTTAGTCGTGGGCTATACGCACGTCTTCCGCTCCAATCTGGTTAACCAGTTCAATCCCGGGGCGAGTTGGTACTCAAGCATCTTCGAGCCAGATCACTATGCTCAAGTCGAGCAGACGTTTCCGATTGTTCTGATGGCCGGCAGCAACGATGCGCCCTTCACAACCATCGGCGGCAACGACAATACCTATCCGCAGGGGCGCAAGGTGACGCAATGGCAGATCAACGACAACCTTGACTGGACGCGGGGTAAACACAGTCTCCGGTTCGGCGCGAACACGCGCCGCATCGATGTGAGCGACTATGACCTGGGCGAAGGAACGGTTCCTACGGCGGTCTACAACGATCTGTCTGAATTCACCTACGGAACGGCCTACACGGAGAGTACGACCTTCCCCATCGCACTCAAAGAGCGCATTGCGGCCGGGAACCTTGACGCCTATGCCATGGATACCTGGAGGCCGACGGCGCGGGCAACATTGACGGCGGGATTGCGCGCTACTTGGAACACCGATCCGGTGAATCAGCAGGGGCTGTTTGCACGACCCACCGGTTCGTTCCTGGATCTTTCTCACGATGCGGGCCAGCCGCTCGACCAGGCAATCGAGACGAAAGTGAGGAGCCTCTTTCCGGCGACCCCGCCCATAGTGTGGCAGCCACGATTTTCAGTGGCCTACCAGATCGCGCGGGGGATGGTCGTGCATGCGGGCTTCGGCGTTTTCAACGACATCATCCCCGCGCAGATTGCCGATCTCGCGGCGACGAATGCGCCATACTCACCAACGTTTGTGGGTGGTCTCGCCGGGCAGGTAGTTGGATTGGCGCTGGCGCCGGGCGTCCCCAACAGCGCGGCCGACGCAGCAGCCAACGCCGACAGGCAGTTTCAGACAGTGTTCACTAGCGGCGCGGCGCCCTGCGCGGGGATTGCCGTCGGCGCACCCACATGCCCACTGGCTGTGAGTCTGAATACATTTCCCACGGGCACGCTGAAGACGCCGTACTACTACCAGTACAACTTCGGCATCGAACAGCAATTGGCCGCCCACGGTTCTGCTCGCATCGATTATGTAGGAACGCGCGGGCTCCACGAGCCGTTTCTGGAAGGGCTGAACGGCTATCAAACGGTCTGTTCGGGATGCTTTGCGCCGTACGCTTACCAGCAGCCGCCCGACCAGAGATTTGGCAGCGTAAACGAGTTTCGCACGGATGCAAACAGCAGCTATTCCGGCCTGCAAGCCAGTTTGAGTGAGCAACTGAGCGCCGTGACGCTGCGTGCCAACTACACTCTGAGTCATTGCCTGGATGAGGTCTCAAACGGCGGCCTGCTATCGTTTTCGGCGCAAGGAATCCTATCGCCGCTGCCCGGCGAGTTGCAGCAGCAGTATGGCAACTGCGACTACGACGTGCGTCAAAACATATCGGCTTTTGGGGTGGTGCAGGTCCCGTCCCCGCGAAAAGATGCACTTCTGCGTGCTCTGTTCGGCGGCTGGTCGCTTTCCCAAACGGCCTTCTTCCATACCGGTCTGCCGTTCAGTGTCCTGAGCCAGCCGTACACGGCGGGCGGAAACGGCGTATTCCAGGCGAGCGGGCCGCAGTTTGCGCGGCGCGCTGCGGGTGAGCCGCTCTACCGGAAAACGGGGTTCCCTGGCGTAACCGTGGCCGGAACCCGCCAATGGCTGAATCCAGACGCCTTTATTTCGGTTGTCGATCCGACCAATGGAGCGTGCACCGCAGGCGATTCGGAAGCCAACTGCCAATTCGGAAACGCCGGCCGCAACACGGTGCGCGGGCCCCACTTTGCGGACTCCGACATTTACCTCTCGCGCAAGTTTCCGGTCCGGGAAGGAGTCACGTTCCGTTTCGACGTGCAACTGTTCAACGCCTTCAACCACCCCAATTTTGCGCTGCCCGGCAGCGTGGAGGCCGGCGTCCCCGGCGAGTACGTCCCACCCAAGTTCGGTACACTCGAAAGCACCATTTCGCCTCCCACCGGGTTGCTCGGCGTGGGCTTGGGAGGTGACAGCTCGCCCCGGATGGTCGCATTTGAGGGCCGGATAGAGTTCTGAAGATGGCGGCCGATGAGGCATAATGGGGCACTTGGGATCGGTGCGGGATGGGGCCTTGGTCTAAGGGTTTGACACGATTTAGGTTGCCTCATGAACTATCACACAGAGTGGTTATTGCGGGCCGTGGAGGGTCATGGTCCAATATCACTACTTCTTTCGGCCCGGTCTCCCAGATCAAAGGAATGGGACCTGCTTGATGAGCAACGCAACTCAACTCGAGGCAAATGATACGGCCGCTTCAGCCGGGTCGCAAGCTCAAACAGCTGTGGCCGATAGGGTCTATAAGGTGGTTGCTCCCGCTGGCGGAGCCAGCCAGGAGGACCTCTACGGCTTCCGCACGATTATGGCGCAGCCTGCGCCCGTTGACGATCCGGAAGCTGAGGCAAAGGAAGCAAAGTCCAAACGGGCAGTAGCCATCCTTCCGATCCTTTTCATCCTGGTGCTTGGGGCGCTTGCCGTCCTCGTCATCCCCAAACTGACCAAATCCAAGGCGCCGCCGCTTTATGTCGACCTTGGAACCCGCCGCTTCGATTCAGCGGGACTGGGAGCCCGGCTGATTGCGCGCTGGGAAGGAAATGCCGGCTACCAGCTTTACATCGATCCGCTTGATCCGCAGCAGACCGCCGGCTTTCAAGCTGTGACGGTGAATCCACCCCATCCAGTGTCGGTTGTCATCCGCCTTCTGGACAAAACAGGCGCTGTCGCCTGCCAGAAGGAAGTGGTGCTTCCCACTCCCGCGCCGTCGGCGGGATCTTCAAACTCATCTTCTTCAGACGCTTCGCAGGCTCTGCTGCCGATGCAGACCACCACCGGAGACACCGTGCAGAATATTGCGGGTCCGGACGGGCAAATCGCGGAGATCACAGTCACCGGCGGCCTCCCGTGCTCCATGCAGCAGTATCAGAGTCTTGCTGCCTGGCAGTTCTTCACAAACTTTCCCACCCTCGACGAACAGGCTGAATGGCTGAGCCACCATAAGCTCGGCGATGCCGCAAGGAACCGAAACGGTCACGGCTCAGGGGGCGGTTTCGGATTCTCGGCGCGCGCGCTTCACCTGCCCGCTGCCATCGACGATGATGACGTGATTGTGGGCGACAACCCATCGCAGGGAACCATCGACACCCAGGGAGGCCGGGTCTTTCTGGTCGGGGTCATCGGAATGAGAAACCGTTCCGCCGAATGGCAGGTGTTTCCTGCCGCTGTTCATTTTCACTGCGATAAGAACGGCGCGTGTTTCCTGACCCGGGTAAACTCGCGCACCACCCTCCAGGCGCGTTTGGTCAAGTAGGGCACTGCACATCCTCCCTGGCGGTCGTTCTCACGCACATCCTTCTAGTACCATAAGTGCGATGCACGTCCTGTCCGCAGCCGAGATGCAGGCCTGCGATCGCGCCACTACGGAGCGGTTTGGGATTCCGTCGATTCAGTTAATGCGTGCGGCCTCTTCGGCAGTGGCGGCCTTCGCACGCCGGCAGCTTCCGAACGCCCGGCGCGTGACGGTACTGTGCGGGCGTGGCAACAACGGGGGCGATGGCATGATGACGGCTCGGCTGCTGGCCGACGCCGGACTCGCCGTGACCACGCTGCTGCTGGGGGCGCCCGAGCAACTCGCGGACGACGCCGCTGTAGCATGGAGCGAACTGAACAGCCGCAAGCATGGACGGATCCACGTTGTGGCCGACGCACAGGGGCTCTCAAAGCACAGCGATGCGCTCGACGCTGATCTGATTGTCGACGCCGTGCTGGGCACGGGATTCAAGCCTCCGCTGAAAGGCTTGGCGCTGGCCGCGCGCGAATGGCTGCAGCGAAGTCACGCCCCGATTCTCGCGATTGACCTGCCTTCCGGTTGGCCGGCCGATGAAACCAGCGCCACCGCGGCAGGACCGGTTTTTCCTGCCGACGCCGTCATCACCTTCACCGCGCCCAAGTGTGCGCATGTTTTTGGGCAATTGACTCGGCGCTGGGATCAACCGGTTGTGGTTGCGCCCATCGGCTCGCCGGATGCGGCGATTGTTTCAGCGCTCAAGCTGGATTGGGCCGGCTCGTCGCTCGCTTTGGCGCAGGCTCCGCGTGCGGTGGCAGCCAACAAAGGCAACTTCGGTCACGTACTCGTGGTTGGCGGCACGTTCGGAATCGCTGGCGGCAAAGCCGGAGCTCCAACCATGACGTCTCTTGCAGCCATGCGATCGGGCGCGGGCCTGGTGACGGCTGCAGTTCCCGCACCGGCGTTGCCAGTGATTTCATCGTTTGCGCCGGAGCTGATGAGCTGGCCCCTGCTGGCGACACGAGCAGGTCAGATCTCCGCGAAGAATCTCGCGAAGAAGCAAGTCGCCTCATTGATCGCCGGAAAAACCGTCCTCGCCATCGGGCCGGGCTTGGGCCAGGGCGTCGAAACGTCACGATTCGTCACAGGATTCCTTGGCGCCACAAAGATGCCGGTAGTGATCGATGCGGATGCGCTGAATATTCTCGCTGCGAAGCCCGCCCTGCTCAAGCGTCTGGCCAAGTCGCGCTTCGTGGTGTTGACGCCGCATCCCGGCGAAATGGCGCGGCTGACTGGAATGGCCATTGCCAGGATTCAGGCGAACCGGCTTGAGACGGCGCGCGACTATGCGCGGCGCATGGGGCTCACACTCGTCCTCAAGGGTGCGCGAACGCTCATTGCCCATCCTGACGGCCGCGTGGCGATCAACACGTCAGGAAATCCGGCCATGGCCAAAGGCGGCAGCGGCGATCTGCTCACCGGGCTCATTGCGGGCATGTTGGCGCAATATCCTGGCAGCGCGGCGCAAGCCGTGGAGGCTGCGGTTTATTTGCATGGGCTGGCTGCGGATTTGACTGTGCGCGAGCACGACGAGCACACCTTGTTGGCCACAGACAGCCTGGCGCAGCTCGCGCGTGCGTTTCAATCCCATGCGCACGATTTTGAAGTGAACGGCAAGACCGGGTATGTTTGGTTGCAGGGGCATTGCATGCAGCGGACTCAATGCGCATGCAGCAGCCCAAAAAGTGCAGTTGAATAGCCTGTTTGAGGTTCAGCGATGACTGAAGCCGCAGCACTCGCGGAAGGCAAAACATACGAGTTCACCACGCAAAGCGGCGCGGACACGGTGGAAGTGGGCCGCAAGCTCGCCGGCCTGCTCAAGCCTCCTCAATTTCTCTTGCTGCGCGGTGAGCTGGGCACCGGCAAGACGACGCTGGTCAAGGGGATTGCGCAAGCGCTGGACGCAGCCGAACCCGACGAGGTCACCAGCCCCACCTTTACGCTGATCCACGAATTTGACGGCTCGCGGGACGGCAAGCTTGTGAAGCTCTACCACCTTGACGTCTATCGCCTTGAGAGCGAGCGGCAGCTTGAAACGCTGGGTCTTGACGATCTGCTTACGCCGGATGCGCTCGTCCTGGTGGAGTGGGGCGACAAGTTCAAGAGCATCAAGAAGCGCGCCACGGGCGAGATCGTGATTGCTCCTGAAGGCGGCGATGCCCGGAAGATTACGGTGACGCTGAAGGAATAGCGGGACTAGCGGAGTTTGCGGAGTTAGCGGAGCGAGTGAAGTGGCCGGCCAACGAGCAGCCGCGAGTGAGATTGATTGTTCCTTCCGATGTAGATCCCTGCGGTCCTGTTCTGAAATCCTCATGCAATCCAAAGTGAATCCATGAATCGAATTCCATTCTCAGAGGTGCATTCGACGCTGGCAGGCGTTCTGCGCAAGCTCGGGTTCGCTCCGGACCGCGCCAACACCTGCGCGCGTCTTTTTGCCGAGACCACACGCGATGGCGTCTACACACACGGCGTCAACCGCTTTTCACGATTCGTGACCACTCTTCGCAACGGCCGCGTCGATCCAGCAGCGGAGCCGCAGGTAACAGCGCGATTGGGCGCGCTGGAGCGTTGGGATGGGCATCGGGGCCCCGGCAACCTGGCAGCATGGGCCGCGATGGAGCGGGCGATCACCCTCGGCCGCGAACATGGCGTGGGATGCGTGGCGCTGGGCAATACCAACCACTGGATGCGCGGCGGAACGTACGGCTGGCAGGCCGCCGAAGCGGGAATGATCGGCATCTGCTGGACGAACACCATGCCCAATCTGCCGCCGTGGGGCGGTGCGGAGCGCGTTATCGGAAACAATCCTCTGATCATCGCGGTTCCACGCGCGAGCGGGCCGGTGGTGCTCGATATGGCCATGTCGCAGTTTTCCTATGGCGCCCTCGAAAGCTATCGCAAGCGCGGCGAGATGCTGCCCGTGGAGGGCGGCTTCGATGCGGAAGGCAATTTGACGCGCGACCCCGGAGCGATTGAGAAGTCGTGGCGGCCGTTGCCGGCAGGGTATTGGAAGGGATCTGGCCTCGCCGTTGTGCTGGATATGATCGCCGCCATGATGACGCTCGGACAGGCGACGTATCAAATCTCTTCAGTCGCGGTTCAGGAGACCTCGATCTCGCAGATGTTTCTGGCGCTCAACCCTGGGGCGTTCGGGCAAGTGGACGAAGCCGAGCGGATCGCTGACGCGGTTGTCGCTTCCTTACACAACTGCACGCCGGCAAAGCCTGGCAGCAAGGTTCGCTATCCCGGTGAAGAGACGCTGCGCTTGCGCGAGGAAAACACGCGCCTGGGACTGCCGGTTGAGCCGAAGGTCTGGGCCGAGATTCTGGCGATGTAGATTCCCGGATGCCGAATGCGTGGCCCGCTCAGAACCCCATGATGTTGTAGCCGCAATCGACGTAGATCACTTCACCCGTGACGGCGCTGGCGAGGTCGCTGGCCAGATAAAGCGCTGTGCCACCGACTTCGAGCTGATCGACATTACGGTGGAGTGGTGCTCGCTCACTGTGGGCTTTGAGCATGTCACCGAGAGCGCCCACCCCCCGCGCGGCCAGCGTTTTGATGGGGCCGGCGGAAATTGCGTTCACTCGGATGTTTTTCGGGCCGAGCTCGAAGGCCAGATAGCGCACCGCCGATTCAAGAGAAGCCTTGGCGAGGGCCATGACGTTGTAGTGGGGCACAACTTTTTCCGCGGCGTAGTAAGTGAGCGTGATGATGCTGCCGCCCTCGGTCATCAGCGGCACAGCGCCGCGGCTGACTGCAATCAGCGAGTAGACGCTCACATCGTGTGCGATGCGAAAGCCCTCGCGGCTGGTGTTGATGAACTCCCCCTTCAGGTCCTCCGGAGGCGCATAAGCGACGGCGTGGACGAGGATATCGAGCTTGCCGTACTTCTCCTTGAGCGCGGCAAACAGCGCTGCAATCTCCTGATCGTTTGAGACATCACATTGAAAGCCGCTGGCGCCGGGGAGTTCGTTGATCAGGTCTCCGGCCTCGGACTTCATGCGTTCATTTTGATAGCAGATGGCCAGAGTGGCGCCGGCCTCGTGGAGCTTCTGGGCGATGCCCCATGCGATGGAGCGCTTGTTGGCCAATCCGAAGACAACGGCAGTCTTGCCCGCCAAATTGATCATGCTGTTAGAGTGCCTCCAATTATCTTGTTCGACAAAGGGGAAACGCGGAGTCGCCGCCGCCATTTTTCAGGATAACAGAGCAAAATTCCTTCGCAGATGCAAAGCGTGATACATCCGCCGGGCTCGGTTCACCCCCCGAGATCGATTAACTCGACATGCCCCACCGGGCGCCCGAGAAAGCGCGGGCCCAGTCGTTCAAATTTCTCTACGGAATCAGTGGCGAAGCAGCGGACCTCAGTTTCTTGCGGGATTCCGCCCGCGCTCGGTTTTGCCTGGCCATTGATCCTCGCTACGGCAGCCTGCGCCACGGATTCAGCGGAATCGATCACCTTTGCGCCGGGCCGAACGGCGCCTTCAAAGAGGGGTCGCAGGAGCGGGTAGTGTGTGCAGCCGAGCACCAGCGTGTCCGGATTCATATTGCGGGTCTCAGCCTCGGCGCGAAGTTCATTCAGATAAATCTCAATCACCTCAGCCGTCACTGGGTGATCGGTCCAGCCTTCCTCGACCAGCGGAACGAGCAGCGGGCACGCCTTTTCGATCGTGCGTAAACCGTGCGCAGCGCAGGCGGTCGTATAGGCGTGGCTGTGTACTGTGGCTTCAGTGGCGACAACCAGCACATCGCCGGATCGCGAAGCGGCGCGAGCAGCGGAGGCGCCGGGCTCAATGACGCCCAGCACGGGAACGGAAACAGCCTCTTGAATGGCGTCGAGCGCCAGTGCGCTGGCGGTATTGCAGGCGATCACGAGGAACTCGGCGCCCTGTTCATTGACCAGGAATTGCGCGCTCTGCGCGGCGTAGCGCGCAATGGTGCGGCGGGACTTGGATCCGTACGGCAGCCGCGCCGTATCACCGAGAAAAGCGAAGCGCGCGCCGGGAAGCCGCTCGATGAGCGAGCGCAGAACCGTCAACCCGCCAAAGCCGGAATCAAAAACGCCGATGGTTGGTGCCATAGTTCTAGGGTAGCGTCTGTGAGCGGGGTGGGTCACGGCGCCTTATTGGCTTGCGCGCCCCACCCTCCTCATTGTTGAATCTTTCTGAGATATGCGTTTAGTTCCTCGTCCGCGGGGGCAGTTGTGCAGCTTCCGGGCCGCTTATACAAGCAAACTCCCTCCCAGCACTGCGCCTTCCCGAATTCATGCGGAACCTCGGGCGTGTTATCCGGCGCGATCAGCGCATTGATTGCGGAAGCATCCTTGGCGAGTTGCCCTGCGCTTTCAAGCGGAATGATCGGCACATCGCGATGAAGATGTGTATACCCCCCGGATTGCCACCAGATCGCATGGTAAATTCCAACTCCACATAATGCGGGCTCGCGGCTGAGGCGATCAAATGCGCCATCACCCCACCGGGTTTTGTACCAGTCCGCACAGTGCGCCGCCAGCAAACCCGACGAGACGAAGAGAAATGCAACGCCGATGGCCACCACCCATCTGGGATTCTCGAGGAATCTCATTCCCGCCCTGATCTCGTAGAGCAAATCGACGATGCCCATTGCGGCCATTGTGATTGCCGGAGCAAGGATCGGGTAGATGAAGCGAATCTCTTTGTGCGGGATCACGCTGTGCGAAACCACGACGATGGCGCAAAAGATCGCCAGAAACGGGCTTCGCCGGGCACCGTGAAGGAGAAGCAGGACCGCTGGACCGAGCAAAACCAGAAGAACCAGAGCGTACCAGTACCACGGCTGAACGAGCGTGAGCTCTTTGCCCGGCCCGCTCACCACATTTTCTTTGTAATAGAGGATGAACGACTGCCAAGGATACGACCACGTCATCCAATCGACGGCTCCGAAGAATAGAACGGGAACGGCTGCTCCCGCTGCCACCGCGGGAATCCGGACGCGCCAGCGAGGATAACAAAAGTAAATCATCGCAAAGAGAAGCGCGGGCAGTAATTGAATACGCAGGCACGCAGCCAAAGCGCAAAGAAATCCCGCGAGAAGCAGCCGCTTGCGTTCGCCGAGCTTCTCGCCGTATACGCCAAGGTAGAGCCCGGGCAACAGAACATGGGCGGCCACGACCTCATTGAGCGCTTTGGGCGCGAAGTAAACAAACCCAAAGAAAAAAGAGCAGGCGAGCGCAGCGATGATCGCCGCGGGCGTGCCGCTGGCGCGCTTTGCCCATGCATACCCGAACCAGATTGTGATCAGCGAAATCAGCGATAGAACCACCGCCGTTCCGGCAACATAGCCGGATGAAGCCGTGCCCATCCATGCAGTAGCGCGCATCACTCCGGCGAGAAATGTGGGAAAAACCCACGAGCGAATCCCCAGCCGCCACTCCCACGAAATCACGCCATAGCCAAACACCAGTCTGTGCGCCGGCTCGAGCGTCTGGAAAATCTCATCGGGAAAGAAAATGTTGGGCGACCCCAACGCAAGACCGATCCGGAGCGCGAATGCCGACCCCAGCAGCGCAGACCACGCGAAAGGCTTTTTTGCGCGCATCACTGCGGGACACCTCCGGCCGCCGCAGTGTTCTCATTCGTCAAATATGTGCGCGTCAGGTCCGCGTGGCCCGCGAGACTCGCCCGCGGCTGCCCATCGACCAGAAATCGCACCTCGGTCACGCGCGGCAGATTCGCATTGAGTGTGGAGCAAATCGAAAGCACCGTGAGCGATTCTGTCTCGAGGCCTGAGGGGTGACCAGCGACAAATGCCCCCGTCAGATTCACCACCGCAAGCTGTGAGCCGTCTGGCGTTACCTTCCCGTTCGCGTCTGCGATAGGCATGAGAAAAACCTCCGCGATCGAACTCGCACCGCCAGGGACGGGATGCGCGGACTCGGGAGCAGCGTAGAGGTCAAGCAACCTGCCCAACACGGCGCGCGCCCGAGCCTCGGGATTCTGGGGTAAGGGCAGCGTCAGGATGCGGGGCTGCACGGTGTTATCGGCATCGTTGGCCACCATGAGCGTAGCCTGCTCGGCCGGCGCCACCAGCGGCGCCTGCGTCGGAGCCGAATCCTCGCCTCGAAGCAGGCGATCGTGAGCTCGCCGCAACTGGTTCCAGAGCAATCCGCCCATGATGGCGGAGGCCGCGAGCAAAACAACGAAGAGGACGGTCTGGTGGCGAGGGATCACGGCTGGCGGTCCTCCCTCGTTTCAGATCGCCACTCAACCAGAGCAGCGGCGAGCGCGTCCGCGACACGCGCCTCGTAGTCCGCCTCATCGAGGCTCGCCGATCCCTGTGCATCCGACGATCGATCGGGTGCGATCTCAATGGCTATGGCCGGACAGGTCATGCTGTCGATAGCAGGCAGCGCAGTGCGCCCCAGGGTGACGGGCACATTGGCATGCGAAAGGGCCGAGTTCACCAGGCCGGCCAGAGTGATGCTGCGCATAACCCAGGCAGCCTGAGCTGTCTTCCATGGCAGAAAGCGCGCATTTTGGACCGGCGCAAGCGAAGAAACAAACAAATGCACGCCGGAGCCGCTCATTGCAGCATGCAGGCTCAGGCAGGCCTGGGAGTTGGCGTGGTCGGCAATGTCGGCGCGGCCAGCCGGATCCACGTCGGCGTCCGAATCGCGCGTCGTCACCACGGCGAAGCCTCTCGCCGCAAGCAAAGAGCGAAGCCGAACGCTGAATGCCAGAGTGAACGCCTTTTCAGTCTCGCTGCCGAGGCGAGCGCCCGAATCATCGCCGCCATGTGCCGCGTCGAGCACCACCACAAAGCGCGCTGGGACTGGGGGAGTTTGAGCCCACACCGGAGTGCACGCCGCAACGGCGAGAAGGCTGCGAACGGCCCTCATCAATTTCCGATTGCGCGTTCCTGGAAGTTTCTTCGGAGCAACGTTGAGCGGCAAAAAGCTGGCGGGCGGCGTGAATGAGCGTTCCGTGCCCGGTTCCAGCGGTGCCGGCCGCATCATGTCAATCCAGGGCATAGATAGCCAGGCCGCTGAGCAGCTTGGGAAAAAAGTCGGTGGACTTTTGCGGCATCACCTCTCCGGCAAAGGCAACTTCCTTCAATTGCTCCATGGTCACAGGCTTGGTGAGGAACGCAATATCGGCATCGCCATTGCGCACCTGTTCCACTGCCTCCTGGGCGTCGCGCAGATAGCGCAGGTTGGTCTGCTCGCGCACCTTTTCGGCGTCCAGTCCCAACAGGCGCTCGAATACGACGGAGTGCAACTGAGTCAAATCGAGCTGCCGCTGACGATCCGGCACGTCGGCCAGGGCCGCGGCCATGGCATCTGGCTTGGCGCGCAGAAGGAATGCGCCGGAAACTGTGACGGCCACGAAAGCCGTTCCCGTTTCGCGCGATAACTCCTCAAGAAACGATGCCGCATCGAACGGCGGCAACGGTTTGACCTCAAAGTACGCCTCCGCCGCCTCAAAGAACGCTGTGGCGAAAAAGCCGCTAAGCCCGTGTACAACCCGGTGAGTAGGCAAAACCACAAGCCCGTCCGAGTCCATGTTGACGAACGTCATCATCACTGCGGCCTCAGGGAACTCGGGTTGCGGCAACTGCTGCGTATTCGAGCCGCTTTTGCCGTGAGCCGCGCCCTGGTGTTCTTTGGAGTACTTCAGCGCCGTTTCGTAGCGGTGATGACCGTCAGCGATGATGAGCTTTTTGTCGCTCATGGCTGTCACCAGCAGGCGTATTGCCGCGGGGTTGTTCACCCGCCAGAGCTTGTGCTGAACGCCGTATTCGTCGGTGACTTCGGCGTCGGCGGCGTCATTGCCGTCGTAGAGAACCTTTTCCACGCTGCCGGCCGGGTCAGAGTAGAGCATGAAGATCTGGCCGAAGTGCGCACGTGTGGCCTTCAGCAGGTTCAGCCGATCGCTCTTGGGCTTCGACAGCGTCTGTTCGTGACGAAAGACGACCTGGTCGGCATATTCATGCAGCTTGCCCAGTGCGATAAACCCGCGCCGTTCCTTTTCGACTTCAGTCCCGGGAACCTTGAAACGCTGGGCGTATGCAAACACGCATGGCTCGTTTTCCTGGACCAGAATGCCCTGCTCGCGCCAGGCACGAAAATCCTGTGCCGCGCGGGTATAGACGTTTTCACCCT
This sequence comes from uncultured Acidobacteriaceae bacterium, assembly GCA_963762905.1. GTDB lineage: Bacteria > Acidobacteriota > Terriglobia > Terriglobales > Acidobacteriaceae > Telmatobacter. The sequence goes on from CAVXMJ010000011.1 coordinate 236,415, forward strand.
TCTCTGCGTCAAATAGCTCAGGCAGTCCCAGAATGATGCGAACAAGGTTGGAAGGGCTGCGCTGGTAGTACGCCTGTTGCATGGCTGGCGTTATCTTGTCGTAGGGTTGCGTGACCACGTCTTCCAGGCGAACCGAAGAGGGGTTGTAGCGCCAGGCGCGAAAAGGATAGATACGAGCCATGAGGAAGGTCTTACTCTCCGCGAATCAGTGGAATTTGGGTGCCGATTACGCCGTACTGTCTGTTGAAATGTGCGGGCCGGCCAAGCTCGATTGTATCGCAGCGCTCACCTGTGCCCGTCGGCGCGAGCTCCGGTCCATGGGTCGCGGGAGCGGCAATCTGCTGACAGCGGCGGCGCGCCGGTAATGGTAATATCGCCTTCAACCCGCTGTGGTGCCTCATGAGGATGCTTCCCCAGCACGCGACTCCCAAAGGGGCAGGCCCGCTTGCCTTCTTTCGCCGCTGTGCTCCGTTTCACCGTTATGTCTGGATGGGAGTGCTGGCAGCCGTAATCTGCCTCGCGCAGCTGCGTGGGCAGGAAGATCAACTGAACAAAATACACGTCGAGCCGCCGTCGGCATCCGCTCCGCCAGCGAGCGAACCCAAGGGAGCAGAGGCGGCGCCGGAAACGGGCCCGGGATCGCTCCACATTCATCCCGGCTCATTCATCCGTATGAACGTGGATATGGTGTTGGTCCCGGTCACCGTCACCGACCCGTTGAACCGGCTGGTCACGGGTTTGGAAAAAGAAGATTTCCAGGTCTACGAAAACAACGGCGAGGAGAAGATCGCCAGCTTCGCGAGTGAGGATGCCCCGGTCACCATCGGCATTATCTTCGACCTCTCCGGCTCCATGTCTTCCAAGCTGGTCCGCGCTCGCGAAGCAATCTTGCAGTTCATCAAAACGGCAAATCCCCAGGACGAGTTCTTCGTCATCGGATTCAACGACCGCCCGGAGCTGATCGAGGACTTCACCAGCTCCGTCGACGACATTCAGGCGCGGCTGGCAACGGTTCAGGCCGGCCGCCGCACGGCCCTGCTGGATGCGATCTACTACGGCATCGCCAAGATGAAGGACGCCCACCACGAACGGAAAGCATTGCTTGTGGTCTCCGACGGGGGCGACAACCGTTCCCGCTACACCGAGGGCGAGGTGCGGGCTGCGGTACGCGAAGCCGACGTTGAAATCTATTCCATTGGCATCTTCGATCCCTATGCGCCCACCCCCGAGGAGCGGACCGGGCCCCAGCTTCTTGACGACATCAGTTCTGCGACAGGTGGGCGGCTCTTCCGCGTCGACGATGTAGACGAAATGAGCGATATCGCCGAGAAGATCTCTACTGAACTCCGTAACCAGTATGTGATCGGCTACAAACCCGCTGACCTTACTCGTGATGGCAAGTGGCGTAAAGTGAAGGTGAAGGTGAATCCGCCTCCTGGCCTTCCTCCGCTGACGGTTTATGCTCGCACCGGCTACTATGCGCCTCTCCAATAACGGAATTCTGGTGTTCCTTCTTCTCGCCGCCGGGCTTGCTCTGCCGGCGCAGCAGCCGCAGCCGCCTCAAGCCGCAGTGCCGGCAAATCAGGCGCCGCTCACCGTCGATACTGATCCGGTTCGCTCGCCTGATGTGGTGTCCCCGGCTCCCTCCTCTGGCTCGCTTAAGAAGGAGGGCGAAGGCTATCTGCTCCATACCGACGTCGAAGAGGTGGTACTCAATGCCACCGTCCTCGATGGCGGCAATCTGGTACAAAATCTCACCAAAGACGATTTCACCATTTACGAAGACGGGGTGAAGCAGACGCTGATCAGCTTCCAGCACACCGATCTGCCCGTTTCCATGGGCCTGGTGGTCGACAACTCCGGGTCGATGTACCGCAAGAGGCCATCGGTGAACAAATCCGCCCTCGACCTCGTCGAGGCCTCGAACCCGCAGGACGAAGCTTTTGTCGTGAACTTTTCCGACGAAGCATTTATCGATTGTGACTTCACTTCAAATATCGGCAAGCTGCGCGATGGGCTCTCGCACATTGATTCTCGCGGCGGCACCGCGCTCTACGATGCCGTCGTGGCTTCGGCAGACAAGCTGGTGGCCGACGCCAAGCGGCCCAAGCAGGTTCTCGTCCTGATCACGGATGGAGAGGACAACGCCTCGAGCCAGAACCTGGAACAGACCATCGCGCGCGTGCAGCAGCTTTCCGGGCCCGTGATTTACTCCATTGGGCTGCTTTTTGGAGACGAGATGAGCCGCGCCGAAGTGCGGAACGCGAAACGCGCACTAACATTGCTCTCCACCGAGACGGGCGGCATGGCTTTCTTTCCCAAGTCCATCGATCAGGTGGATCAGATCGCCGCCGAAGTAGCGCGTGACATCCGCAGCCAGTACACGCTGGGCTATCACTCGACAAAGCCGACGACCGTTGCGGGCTTCAGGCGCGTAGAAGTCACCGCCGAGCAAAAAGGATTGGGCAAGCTGACGGTGCGCACCCGTACGGGCTACTTTCCGTCGGTGCGCACACCCAGGCAGTCTGCCGCGGTGGCAAGGTAGATCACAAGAATGTCTGACGACGCGGACCTGAAAACCGGCCTCGAGCAACTCGCTCACTTGAAGGCGATGGGCGAAAAAGCCTACGACGATATGTACGAGGCGCGCTCGCCCAGCGACGCAACGGCCCGCTACAGCGATGCCAAGGAATGTTATTACGACGCGATCGGGCTGGCCAGTCGGCTGGGGCAAAAGGAAGAGGCCGAGGCGCTGCACGCCCGCCTGGCCCACATCAAAGCAGTCTTCCGCAGTCAGTTCACGTAGTGTCCTGAGTTGTTAATTTTTTGCACAATCTTGCGGCGTAAATGCGAGTCCTTCGGCTCCGTTTGTCGCAAAGAACGCGCCAAACTTCGCTCAGGATGACAACCCATTTGCTTAACAAACTTCACACTCCGAGCCCTGGCGGGGTCCTTTTCAGCCGGAGTTTCCAAAGATCCGCACTTCTCAAAGAACGGTCATCCTGAGCGAGGTCGCCTTGGCGACCGAGTCGAAGGACCTGCATTTGCTTCGATAATTCTGACCACGCGGCCAACTATCGTCTTTGGGCGACCACTATGCACGAGCGCTTCTATTACACCTACATCGTAGCCAGTCGGAGCCTTACTCTTTACATCGGGATGACGGGCGATCTCGACAAACGAATCTTCGAGCACAAGAACAAGCTCTTTGAGGGTTTTTCGGCGGAGTACAACTGCGACCGCCTGGTATGGTTTGAGCGTTATGCTCATGCCAGCAGCGCGATTTAGCGGGAGAAGCAATTGAAGGGATGGACTCGAGCGAAGAAGATCGCACTCATCAAGAAGAGCAATCCGACTTGGGTCGATTTGAGTAAAGAGTGGTACACACAGGAGCAGTTGGTCGGCGCGGAGAGCTAAATGCAGGTCCTTCGACTCGTCCGTCGCTGCGCTCCGAACTCGCTCAGGATGACCGATCGTTTGGATGGTTGAAGAGTGAGCGACGATCCTGCTCCCATGTTGGCAAAACTGGCGCCAGTCGCAGTCTGACGGCCAATAGTGCATTTCAGCGTGCGCATTTCGTCATCTGATGATTGGCTGGCCGCACCCGTCGCTCCCCGCGATAAGCTAGTAGCTAAACGCCAGGAGCCGAAAGCTAACCCCATGTCTCCATACAAGTACTCAACCCTTGCCGTCCACGCCGGACAGCACCCCGACCCTCTGACAGGCGCCGTGAATGTGCCCGTCTATCTATCGTCGACTTTTGAACTCACCGGTATTGGCAGCGATCGCGGCTGGGACTACTCGCGCGCCGGCAACCCCACGCGCGACCGGCTGGAATCGGCATTGGCAACGCTGGAAGGCGGAACGAGCGCGCATGCATTCACCACCGGAATGGCCGCCATCTCCGCATTGGTGGCGATGCTTCGCGCAGGCGATCACATCGTCTGTTCGCGCGACGTGTACGCAGGAACGGTCCGTCTCTTCGATCAGATCGTGAGCGGGTACGGCATCCAGATCGAGTACGTCGATACCAGCAACCTGGCGGCAGTGGAAGCGGCGATAAAGCCGAACACGAAGCTCCTGCACATTGAGACGCCGAGCAACCCGCTGATGGTGCTCACGGACATCGCCGGCGTGGCAAAGATCGCTCACGCCCGCGGCGTCGAAGTCAGCGTCGACAACACCTTCCTGTCGCCCGCGCTGCAGCGTCCGCTCGAGCTCGGCGCCGACATCGTAATGCATTCCACCACAAAGTACCTCAACGGCCACTCCGACGGCCTTGGCGGAGCGCTGATCGGATCAAAGCCCGAGCACAAGGAGCGCTATCTGCTCGTCCAGAAAGCGGCGGGTGGCGTAATGTCTCCTTTCGAATGCTTCCTGGTTTTGCGCGGTATCAAGACGCTTCCGCTGCGCATCAAGCAGCATGAGGTGAACGGCCGCGCAGTCGCGGAGTTCCTCTCCACGCACAAGAAGGTGACCAAGCTCGCTTACCCCGGCTTGAAGACTCACCCGCAGTACGATCTGGCGGTGAAACAGCAGAAGGGCTTCGGATCGATGATGAGCTTCGAGCTCAAGTCGCGCGAGGAAGCGGCACGCTTCCTGAAGGCGATCAAGATCTTCCTCAACGCGGAATCCTTGGGCGGTGTTGAGTCGCTGGCGTCGCACTCGGCGACCACCACGCATGGCTCTGTCAGCGAAGAAGTGCGCCAGTCAATGGGGATCAACGAAGGGCGAATCCGGCTCTCGATCGGCATTGAGGATAAGGAAGATCTGATCGCCGACCTTGATCAGGCGCTTGCCGCAGTCTAAGGAGATTCTGTGTCCTTTGGACAGCCGATTCTCGCCATCGATACTTGCGGCCCCGCCGGTTCAGTCGCGCTGGCCCGCCTGGCCGGGCGCGACGTCGAGATTCTCGGGCAAACCGAGTTAGCTGGTCGGACCTACTCGGCGACGCTGGTCGCCGCGGTGGCCGATTTGCTGCAATCGGCAGGGGTCGAGCTCCGAGAACTTGGCGGAATTGTAGTCGTCAGCGGGCCGGGAAGTTTTACCGGAGTCCGCGTCGGGCTGAGCGCGGTAAAGGGGCTGGCCGAAGGAACGGATATTCCTGTCGTCGCACTCTCGCGGCTCGAGGTTCTTTCGCGCAAAACCGGCGTGCCATCATCAGCGCTCAACGCGCATCGTGGCGAGGTCTTCCTAAGGCTGGAGCGAATGGGCTCTATGTCCGTCGAGATTCTCGCCGGCCCTCGTGAACTTGCAGCGATCGATCCCGTGCCGATCCGGCTGGCCGTTTGCGACGATGAGGCAGCAGCGATCCTGGCTGCGGCATGGCCGAGCACTCAACTGGTCAAAACCTCGGCTCCGGTTGCATCAGACACGCTCCGTCTCGGCGAGGCTCGCCTGATTGCTGGCGCCGCTGTCGACGTCGCCCTTCTCGACGGCCACTATCTTCGCCGCTCAGATGCAGAGATCTTCGGTGCCGAGACTGAGGCCAAACCGGCGGCGAGGTCTTAGCGTGCAGAATCCCTCTGCGGAAAGAGCGCAGGTCCGGCGCATGACCGCTGCCGACCTGCCCCGGGTGATGGAGATTGCCGCCAATCTGCCGGATGCACCGCACTGGCCGGAATCAGCCTATCTGGACGCGTTGAATCCCGATGCGACTCCTCGCCGCATCGCCTTGGTCGTCGCCGGGCCACAGCCAGGCGATTTCAAGGGCTTTATCGTGGCGAGTGTCTTGCCGCCGCAGGCGGAACTCGAATCGATTGTCGTGGCAGTCGGGAGTCAACAAACAGGCCTGGGCCGCTTGCTCTTCAACAATCTGGTCAGCCAACTGCAAGCAGCAGGCGTGATCGAGATCACCCTTGAGGTGCGGGCGTCAAACCGCGCCGCACTTGCCTTCTACCGGTCCGCAGGCTTCAGTCAGAGCGGTCTCCGCAGAGCCTATTATTCTGATCCTATTGAGGATGCGGTGCTGATGCGACTTCCTCTTTCATGGGCCGCCGCTGACGAGCCATCCTGATCGGCCGCTTCGATATTCACAGGCGTCAGTTACCTCTAGCGGATTTCTGACTTGCCGATTCACACGAAACGGCGATATATGTAAATGTTCTAAGAAAAACGGCGGCCAGGCATCACCGAACCAAACCGCCGATCCGGAGGTGCTTGATGGACGAAGTACAAGGTTCCATGCTGGGCGAAGAGATCGATCGCCTGCACGCAGAACATCGCCGCTACGCTCAGCGTTTGGAAGAGTTGCTTCAAAAGCCATACCTTTCCGAAGACGAACAACTTGAAGAAGTGCGCTTGAAGAAACTCAAGCTGCACGCCAAGGACCTGATTTTCGCGCTCGAGCGACGCGTTCCGGCTGTGGCGTAAGCTCCGAGGGTATAGGCTTTTGTGGCTCGCCCGCCGGGCGTCACCGCCTGGCAGCGTGATTCGTTCTTTTGTGCCCCGCTGGTCCCTTGGTCCCCGGGGGCTCATCTCCTGGATCACCGTATAATCGTTGGGAACCATGGTTCGCGACGGTTACATCTACGGGTTGAGCTTGCTGGCAGTCGCTGCCGCGCTCAAGTGGGTTACAGGAGAGTGGATCTGGAGCCTGGCACCGGTCCTGCTTGCTGCGTTTTTCCTTTGGTTCTTCCGCGATCCTTCACGCACAGTTCCGGTCGGCGGCGGCTTGATCGTTTCGCCCGGTGATGGCCTCGTTACTGAAACCACTTCCATTTCGACTCCCGAAGGTTCGCGACAGCGGATCAGCATCTTCCTGAGCGTTTTTGATGTCCACGTGAATCGCGCCCCGATCGGCGGAGTCCTGAGCCGAGTCCGCTACCAGAAGGGCCAGTTCCTCAATGCTATGAACCCCGCCTCTGCCGAGCGCAACGAACAAAACGCCGTCACCATCCGCGGCCAGGGTCCGGACGGAGGGTATGAAGTGACCTTCAAGCAGATTGCCGGGCTGCTCGCGCGTCGCATTGTCTTTCGCTGCAATGAAGGGGAATCGGTCGAGCGAGGGCAGCGCGTGGGGCTCATCAAGTTCGGCTCCAGAGTCGATGTTGTGATTCCATCGCGCGCGGTTTTGCGGGTCAAGGTCGGAGACAGGGTCAAGGGAGGCGCCAGCGTGCTCGCTGTGATGCCCAACGGAGAGAGCGCGTGAATTCCTTTGGTTTTCCGGGAAAGGGCAAACCGCATCCGCGCATCCGGCGAGGCATGTACCTGCTGCCCTCAATGTTCACGGCCGGGAGCCTCGGAGCAGGCTACTTCTCCGTTACGCAAACCATTGCAGCCCTCGACGGAAGCGGCCAGGCGCATGCGCATTTGGACTGGGCGGCTATCGCCATCCTGTTCGCCATTCCCTTTGACGCCCTCGATGGCCGCATTGCGCGCCTCACCAACACCGCAAGCGACTTTGGCAGGGAACTGGATTCCCTGGCCGATGTCATCACCTTCGGTATGGCGCCAAGCATTCTGGCGTTTGTCTGGGGATTCCATTTCCTTCCCGACTCCATGAACCCTCAGCTGCGCCAGCACTTGATGCAGGCCGGCGCTTTCATCTGTTTTCTTTTTCTTCTTAGCGGGGCTTCACGTCTGGCGCGCTTCAACATCAGCCCGGACGCGCAGCCACGCAACCCGGGCCGCGACGACAGAAAGTACTTTGTCGGCATGCCCATCCCCGCGGCAGCTGGTCTTCTGGCTGCTACGGTCCATTTCTTCAACGCCTATCCCGTCGAAGAGTGGTGGGTCGCGGTTCCGTGGCTCATCCTTGTCGGACTGACCGGCTTCCTGATGGTCAGCACCTGGCGCTTCTGGTCGGCCAAGGAGATTAACTTTTCCCGCCGCCATCCCTTTCAGTTGTTAGTGTTGCTGGCGTTGATCGCATACATTGCGCTACGGTACTCCAATGTGGTCATGTTCCCGGTAGCACTGGCATACATGTTTTCGGGGATTTGGGCACGCGCGGCGTATGGCTGGTCAAGACGGCGGCGTCGGAGGCCGCTTGATCCACCCGCTCCTTTGCCGGTGACGCCAGAAACCGGTTCATCGCGACCGTAATCAAATCCTAAGCAGGAAAAAGGAATTCAGTGTACAAAATTGCCATCGCGGGCGCTGCGACCCTGGTGGGCCGAGAGTTGAAGGAAGTCCTCTCTGAATCGCCACTTGACTCAGCGAGCTTTGCGCTGTTCGACGAAGGGGACGCAAAGGGTCAGCTGGACCAGGTAGGCGACGAGGCCACGTTCATTCAGGCCATCAGCGCCAATGCTTTTGACGGCGTGGATTTCACATTCTTCTGCGGCAGCGAGAGTCTTACGCGCCGCCATTGGCAGCATGCATTGCGCGCCGGATCGACGGTCCTCGACCTCTCAGCTGCGTTGGATCGCGAGCCTGGCGTGGTGATTCGGGCACCGTGGCTGGGTTCGGATGCGGCGGCCGTCGATCTCTTCACCCCTGCTGTGGTTCCTGCTCACCCAGCCGTCATCGCGATCGCGCTGTTGCTCCAACGGTTGCAGAAGGTCGTGCCGGTGCGTTTCGCCGCCGCCACAGTGCTCGAGCCCGCCAGCGACTTCGGCCGGCCCGCCATGGACGAACTGCATCAGCAAACCGTCAGCTTGCTCAGCTTCCAGTCGCTGCCAAAGGCCTTTTACGACGCTCAAGCCGCATACAACTTGCTCGCCGGCACGGGAGAAAGCTCAAAGGTGAGCCTGCCTGAAGTGGAAGCGCGCATTCGCCGCCATTACGAGGTCTTGACCGGTGGTCGCGGTCCTTCACTCGCAGTGCAGGTGATTCATGCGCCGGTTTTCCATGGGGTTACGTTTTCCATCGTTGTGGAATTGGAGCGGCCAGTGGAGATTGTCGCTGTGGAAGAGGCCTTGACTGGTGAGCATGTCGAATTGGTGCTCGAAGACACCGATTCGCCTTCGAACCTGGCCGCCACGGGACAGAATGACATCCTGGTTCGGATGCGTCCGGAGCCGCTGGGTCGCAACTCCAATCTCGTTTCGCGCCTATGGCTTTGGGCTGCGGCCGATAATCTGCGCTTGAATGCCCAGAATGCCGTTCTTTGTGCGCTCGATCTGCGCCGAATTCGCCCACAGGGAACGGTACAGTAAGTAAGACAATACCAACAAGTCTTACAATTGAATAATTGGCTTACTTATGATACGTTGTAAGCCATGAAGATGCTTCAGCGCCAAGCCGAAGATCAGGTTTACGTCACTGTAAGCACGAAAGGGCAGCTTGTTATTCCCGCATCTATCCGGGAGGCGCTTGGGATCGAACCTGGCACTCGAATAGCCATTCGCCAGGAAGGAGCGCGAGTGATTCTCGATCCGGAAACCATCGCGGCAAAGTTGCGCTTGATTGACGAGATGCAGGGATCAACCGCCGGCCATGGATCCGGAGCCGATTTATTGATCGAGGATCGGCGCCTTGAGCGCGAGCGGGAACTGGCGGAAGAAGGCTGGTAAGGCCGCAAATGACCGTTTACGTGCTCGACTCCTCGGCTTTGATTCGCTACATTGACGGAGAACCTGGCGGCGACCGCGTAAAGGAAATCCTGAAAGAGTGCGTGAAGCGGCGAGTCGAAGTTTGGATTTCGGCTGTGCAATGGGGTGAGATCGCAGGGAACCTCCGCAAACGTTTAGGCGCGCCACACGAAGAGCGGATCCTCAGCAGTATCCTACCCAGCGAGGTCAGAATCATCCCCGTAAACGGCGAACTGGCGGTGCGTGCAGCGGGGCTTCGCGTCGATCACAAGCTCGCTTATGCTGATTGCTTCGCTCTGGAGCTCGCGATGGATTCGCCCGATCACGTGCTGGTAACTGCGGATTCTGGGTTTAAATCTGTAGACAACCTCGCCCGGATTGAGTTTCTCCCTGCGAAATAGTTGTCGAATCGGGGAGCAGCTACCGTCCTCCGCAATGGCCCCACAACTGCACAATGTAGCTGTCCGTCATTCCGGCAATGTAGTCGGCAACGGTGCGGGCCAGCCCTTCGGTAGGAACCTGCGCCTGGTGGTCCGGCGGCATCAACTTCGGATCCGACATGAATGTGCCGAACAGCTCAAGAACCACCTCCTGCGCTCGCGCATGCTCTTCTTCCTGGGCGGGCGTGTTGTAGAGATTCGAGTAGAGGAATGCCTTGACGGCGGCGCGTTCAGATTCCATTCGCGCGCTGAATGCCGCCAGTCTTTGCGGGGCGCTCCGGATTTCCTCAAGGGTCGTTGCACCGAGGGCGTGGACACGAAGTCGGACCTCATCGATCAGGTTGGTAACCCAGGCGTTCAAAAGCTGCCTCAGCGCTTCGTAAACCGCTAGGCGAGGCGGAGCAGCGGGAAACTTCGCGCGTGCGGCGTCGTGAAAGCCTCGGACTAAAGGCACGGCATCGAGAACCTGATCAAGAACTAAAATGCCGGAATCCAACCCATCGTCGAGATCGGCTGTGAGGTAGGCGATCTCGTCAGCCAGGTCGATCAATTGCGCTTCCAGCGGCGGGAAGCGGTCGAGAAAATACTCGGCCAGCTCGGGATATTCTTGAGCAGAGTAATCACGCGAGTGCTTTACGATGCCCTCGCGGACGGCCAGCGTGAGATTGAGCCCGCGAAATGCCGGATAGCGCTCCTCAAACCAGGTGACGATGCGCAATGCGTGGAGGTTGTGATCGAAGCTGAGACCGTGCGCGCGGAGAGCCTGATCGAGCGCCTTCTCCCCTGCGTGGCCAAAGGGGGGATGCCCGATGTCGTGTGCCAGGGCCAGGGCTTCAGCCAGTTCTACATTGAGACCCAGAGCGCCAGCCACGGTTCGCGAAATCTGTGTCACTTCGAGCGTATGCGTAAGCCGGCTGCGGAAATGGTCAGACAGTCCTTCGGCGGGCAGGCGCGTGAAGACTTGTGTTTTCCCGGCGAGGCGGCGAAAGGCGCGCGAGTGCAAGACCCGTGCGGCGTCGCGCGCAAAAGGAATGCGATAGGGATGCGGCGGCTCGGGGTAGATTCTGCGCGCCAACGCGCTGTCCGCACTGCCAGAGACCGCGATCCCCGAGGGCAACGCGACAGCAGATTCAGTCTTGAGCGCAGTCATCTAATCCGGCCCTCTCTGTGCAACCGCGAAGATCGCTGCTCAGATCTGGTTATACCGCAGGAGGGGGACATGCTTGCGGCCGGGGTTATTCCGGTTTGGCCTGACCAACGGAGCTGTCTTCTTTGGCCAGCCTGACGCGGGCGCCTTCCAGCTTCTTTTGCACCTTCTCCACGTCGCCCGGTTCGATGTCAGCGGCAGAAGCCTTTGCGAATTCATCGAGCGAAAGCTGCCATTGTGCCGCAGCCAGCCGGATGCGCCCGGTCTTTTCGTAGAGATCGCCAAGGTGCATGTGCACTGTGGGATCGGTCTGGTCGCGATTGACGGCCTGCCGCAGGTTGTCCTCTGCCAACTCGTACTCGCCCATCTTGAAATAGACCCAACCCAGCGAATCGAGGTACGCGCCATTCCCGGGCTCGAGATCGACAGCCTGGCGAATCATCTTGAGCGCTTCGGGCAGCTTCACGCCTTTGTCGGCCCACATATAACCGAGATAGTTGAGCGTCATCGCGTTGTCGGGGTCCAGATTCAACGCCTGACGGAAGAATTGCTCGGCCTGATCCACGTGCTTCTGGCGCTCGGCACACTCGCCGCGGAGAAAGAACAAGTAGGTCCGGTCTTCCTTCTTGGTTGCCAGCGGGTCGGCCTTGTCCAAGGCATCTTCCGCGTCCTTCCAGCGTTTCAGGCGAACGTTCATCTGCGCCAGCGCCAACCAAACCCCGCGCTGCTGGTCCGGGGTGGCGCCATCGAGCAGGCCCTTTGCCATTGCCAGACCTTCATCGGGATGATCCTGGTCGGCGAGTTCTCCGGCAAGCATCAGCTTCAGGTCGCGGTCTTGGGGGCTCGCGGCAACTGCCTTGCGGGAGACCGCGATCGCCTTGTCAAACTGGTGAGCATCGCGGTACGCGTCCACTTGACCCTGGTAGCCTCGCGCGGCATAACTTTCACCCATGTCGATCATCTTCTGGTACGCCGCGACTGCCGGATCGGTCTTGTTCTCCTCGAGGTAAACGGCTCCGAGGCGTTCCAGGAAGATGGCCCTGTTGTTTTTCTCGTCTTCCTTGTACGCGCCGTTGGCGTGCGAAGTGGCATCCACCATTTCCTGGTAGGTCTGAATGGCTTCGTCGAAGCGGCCCAAAATGTCAAGGATCAGTCCTTCGTTGAAGCCTGCCTCCAATGAAGTCGGATCGATTTTGCGCGCCTTGCGGATCGTAGCCAGCGCATCTTCGTACTTGCCCTGGCGCCGCTGAATCTCGCCGATGTGGACCAGCGCCTCGGTGTTTTCAGGGTCGGCCTCGGCAAGAGCCTGATACTCCTTGAGCGCCTCATCAAGCTGGTCAGCGCTGAGAAGAGCCGCTGCAAGAGCATCCATCGTCTGCAGGTCGCCGGGCTCCAGATCGTCGGCCCGCTGGTAGGCGGCAATGGCGTCCTTCGGCTGCTTGAGCTGGTCGTAGAGTGCGCCCAGGGTGAACTCCATCTTTGGCGTGCGACCACTCGCGGGAACCGCCTCAATCGACTTCACGGCGTGTTGTATATCGCCGCTTTCGGCATACAGCCGTGCCAGGTTCAGCACCACCTCTTCTGACTCCGGTTCAATGGCCTGTGCAGTCTTGAATTCGGCTTCTGCCTTTTCCGGCTGATGTTTAACCGTATAAAGCTGCCCCAGGACCATGTGGTCCTCAACACTCCTGGGCTGAAGGGCTACGATCTTCTCGAATTCCGCAATCGCCTGGTCGAGCACGTTGCCGGAACTCACCGACGGTGCTCCGCCGTTTGCGCCCTCACCCAGTTGTCTCAGGTAAATGCGTCCCAAAAGCCGGTGTGCGTCGATGTCGTCAGGATGGGACTTCAGCAGAGTGCGCGCCGTCGTTTCGGCGTCGTGCACGCGGTCAGCGCGGAAGTAAAGATCCGCCAAATCGTCGCTCAACTCCGCGGAATCGGGATCGGCATCGAGGGCTAGCTTGTACTGTTCGATGGCCTGGTTCAATTCATCGGTGCGTCCTTCGGAGATTGCGTCATCCTCATATACGCTGGCCAATGCCAGGTGAAAGTAAGCCTGGGCGCGGTTAGGCTCTGCCTCTGCCGTTTTGTCAGGAGCAATTGCCGGTTTCGAACCAGCATCCGCCTTCGCGGTCTCCACTGGCGCAGCCTTGGCTGGGGCCAATGGGCTAGTCGCCGGTGAATTCTGAGCACGGGCGAGCCCTAGCGGGAGCAAAAAGAGAATAGCAACGGCAAACTCGGGCGCGACATCAAGCAGGGATTTTCTCATCATGCAGGGAATTCCATAGTTTCTTAGCCGCAAATCGGACAAAAAAAGAAAGCGCGGCGCAGGCAGAGGATCTGAGCGAACCTGCCCACCTAATACAGACGATTTTACCTGTCATTCGTCGCAAACGCGCGGCAGATTGCGGGATTTCCTGATACTAAAGGGGCACGCAACGGCCAGACGACCCATCTTTCCCAACGACTCCATCTCTAAGTTCATCAATGCCGGAAATGTCTGATCCCGGTAAAGACCATGGCCAAACTCAACTTGTCGGCTGCTGCAATCACTTCATCGTCCCGAACCGAGCCGCCCGGCTGAATGACTGCGGTGGCCCCGGCTTGGGCGACAGCCTCCAGGCCATCGGGGAAGGGAAAGAATGCGTCCGAGGCGGCGACACAGCCTTTCAGCGGCAGCACAGCTTTCATGGCGCCGAATTTCGCCGCGTCCACGCGGCTCATTTGTCCAGCGCCCACGCCCAGCGTCTGCCCGTCGCGCGCGTAGACGATGGCGTTCGATTTAACGTGCTTGCAGACACGCCACGCAAACAGCAGGCTGCGCAACTCCTCGGCTGAGGGCGGACGCCACGTGACCACCTTCAGCTCCGACTCCGTCACGCGGCCGGTATCGGCGTCCTGCAACAAAAGCCCTCCGGAAACATGCTTGACCACCGGGCGCGGCTGGGCGGCGCGAACCTCCACGAGACGCAGGTTCTTCTTCGCGGCAAAGCGCTCTCGCGCTTCAGGCGAGAAGCCCGGCGCCGCAATCGCCTCAACAAACAGCTTGGCGATCTCTTCGGCTGCACTTCCGTCGACCTCGCGGTTGATGCCGATCACGCCGCCGAAGGCCGATAGCGGATCGCAGGCCAGCGCTTTTTGATATGCCTCAAGAATCGTTGCGCCGGTAGCAGCTCCGCATGGGTTCGTATGTTTGACGATGATGACTGTGGGTTCCTCAAACTCCTGCGCCAGCTCCCAGCATGCGTCCAGATCGACAAGATTGTTAAAGCTGAGCTCTTTGCCCTGCAACTGCGTTGCGCCTGCGATGCCGCGGCCGGAGCCGTCGGCATATAGAGCGGCGCGCTGGTGTGGATTCTCGCCGTAACGCAGTGCCTGGGCCAGCGGAAGATTGATCCGCAGTGTGGAAGGAAGGGAAGCAAGATCAGGCGAGGCAGCCTCCGCGGCCAAAGGAGCCTCAGCAATCCGCTCAAGAGTGTTGGCAATAGCCGCGTCGTACGCAGCGGTGACTGCGAAGGCTTGCTTTGCCAGGCGCCAGCGTGTCGCGTGGGTGAGCGCCCCGCTATTGGCTTTTAGCTCCTCGATCAGGGTCGCGTAGTCCGCCGCGCGAGTCACGATCGCCACGTCCTCAAAATTCTTTGCCGCGGATCGCACCATCGACGGGCCGCCAATGTCGATGTTTTCGATCAGGTGCCCGAATCCCACGCCCGTCTGCGCAGCGGTCTTCTCAAACGCATATAGATTCACAACCACCATATCGATCGGCTCAATGCCGTGAGCCGCTACCGCCGATTCGTGCTCCGCGTTGCCGCGAATGTAAAGCAGGCCACCATGTACACGCGGGTGCAGCGTCTTCACCCGGCCGTCGAGCATCTCAGGAAAACCCGTCAGTTCGCTGATGTCCTTGACCGCCAGACCGGCCTCGCGCAATGCCTTTGCCGTTCCACCCGTCGAGACCAGCTCAACCCCGAAGCTCTTAAGCGCCTTCGCAAATTCAACCAGCCCGCTTTTGTCCGTCACACTCAGCAGCGCGCGCCGAATCGGCTTCGCGCCAGTTTGGGTTGCGCCAGTCTCACGTCTATCGATTTCCGAGCTCAAAACTCCACTCCTGATTGAAGGAATCCGTCGCGGCCCGCGCCTTACTCCATTTGGGGCCGCCCAACAAATTCCAGATTACATTGCGGGGGCGAGCCAAATGCCGAAGAGTGGAACGCGGCTGTGGAGGGCAGAATGTAACGCACCTCGCCCGTTGTAAAGCCTGAGCAGGTGTTTACATGGGAATGCTTTAGAGTGATGGTATGGGAAGTTATCCCTCGACGCCCCAGCCGGAGATTCTGCCTCCCGCCATCGAGACCGTGCCGCCGCGGCGACGGCGGCGTCCTGCATGGGCCGAGTCGCCAGCCACCTATCTGCTCGTTGGCATCAATTGCGCCGTGTTTTTGGCCATGGTGGTGCGTGGCTGCAGCGTGTGGATGCCGACTCTCGATCAATTGATGTTCTGGGGCGCTGACCGGCCCAACAATGTGCTCGTCTACGGCGAGTGGTGGCGTATCGTCACCGCGATGTTCGTTCACGTGGGCATTCTCCACCTGGCGACAAACATGTGGTGCCTGTGGAACCTTGGACTACTTGCAGAGCCTCTTATGGGATCGTTTGGCTTGATCGCTGCCTACATCCTCACCGGCGCTGCGGGGAATCTGCTTTCCACCTTTTACAACTGGGTTCGGCCGATTCACGACGCATCGGGATCGCCCTACTTTCAGGCCGGCGCGGGGGCGTCGGGCGCGGTCTTTGGCATCGCCGGCGCGTTGATCGTGCTGCTCAAGTCGAAGCAACTTCCTGTGCCGCCGCTGGAAGTACGAAAACTGCGCAAGTCCGTGATCTATTTCGCAGCGATCAATCTCGTGATCGGTCTTTCCATCAACTTTGGCAGCGGCTTTACCGGGGTGGAAGTCGACAATTCGGCGCACATCGGCGGTTTCCTGTGCGGCCTGCTTTTCGCGGTTCCCATGGTGCCACGCATTGGCTCGCCGCGCAGTGACTTCCAGTTCAAATTAAGGCTGGCAGTCGCATTGGTGGTGCTGCTTCTCGTGTTGTTCGGGTTTTATGTGGCCCATATACCCCCGCCGCAAGGCTGAGGCCGGGCGATGCTACCGCACCGCTGTCGCCGAAAACTTCTTCACCATCGCCAAAAGCAGTTTGCGGTCGCTCTCATTCAGATTCGTTGAGTAACGGCGAAGCTGCGTGAGAAAACGCAGCTCGTCATCGGAGAGATTCTGCGTGTTCATCTGGCGCGAGAGGGTGTCACTGGCAAAGAATTGCGCGATAGGCAGGTCGAGCGCGTGAGCAATCTTGGCCAGGGTGTCCAGCGAGGGCACAGTGTGGCCATTCTCTACGCGCGACAAATAGCAGCGCAACAGTCCGGTCTTCTTTTCGATATCTCCCTGCGACAATCCCTTTTGCAGGCGGTAAGCGCGAATCGTCGTCCCTATCTTTATGGTCATTTCGCTTCCTGTCCGTTGCGTGCCCAAGTTTACTAACCCGGCAGCAATCAGAGAATTATTAACTTGAGAGTTAACATGCGGCCGTGGTGATTGCAAGTGCAAAACTTCCCGTCGCGTTCAACTGATCAACTGAAGCGGCAGCAGGCCGTTTACCAGGCCGCGCATGCCCATCCGTAAACCTTCGTACCGCAAGGCTCGTCAGACTGAATACTGGCTACAACCGGTCTCAAGAATGCCTTTGCGGGTTACGGGGCGAGGAAGGGGCCCGGTACCGGGGTTGTCCCAGCGGTTTCGTGAGTCGGCAATGAGGTTTGATAAGGCCGATTATGGAGAGGTCGAGTGGCGCGATGCGACAGGCAGCAATGAGGCGTGCGAGTGCGGCCGGGTTTGTATTCGCCGCCTGCCTGGCTGCATGGGCCCAAGCTCCGGCCACACCTCAGGCAGTTCAAGGTCCCTCAACGTCCGTCGCGCCGGCCGCACCCGAGCTCGCCACCGGCGGCAAACTCCACGGCATCGTCAAAAGCGGCACCATCCTCCTGCCGGGCGTCACGGTTGTAGCGCAGAACACCCTCACCGGCAAGCGCTACTCCACGACAACCGACATCACGGGTGCGTGGCAACTGAATATTCCGCAAAACGGCCGTTATGTCATCCGCACTCAGTTTGCAGCTTTCGCGCAAGGATCGCAGGAGGCCGTTCTGAATGCAACCAGCCGCGATCAGTACGCGAACTTCGAGTTAATTCTGGCTTCGCGGCAAGCCGAAATCGATCGGCAACAGGCGCAGCAAAGCGCGCGCCAAGGTACTGACGGGCAAAACATCCAGCAAATAGCTGGCAATTCGGCCCAGAACCTCAGCCTGTTGAATACTCTCGAAGCCGACACAGACACGGCCGCCGGCGCGGCCGGCGCGAGCGGAGCCGCTTTGCCATCGATTGCCGGCAACTCCGATTTCAGTGAGGATTCGGTGGCGATCAGCGGGCAGGCGGGCCAGGTAAGCGCGCTGGCCGGCCTCGATCCCGATCGCATTCGCGATGCCGCGCTATCGATTCAGGCGCAAGGCGGCCTCAATGGTCAAGGGGTTCAGAGCGGACTATTTGGCGGCTATGGCGGAGGGGGGGGATTCGGTGGCGCTTTTGGCGGCGGAGGATTCGGCGGTGGCGGGGGATTCGGTGGAAGAGGCGGCGGCGGTGGAGGCGGCCGCGGAAACTTCCGCAATTTCAATCCCGGGCAGCCCCATGGCTCTGTCGCTTGGAATGGAACAAACTCAGCGATCAATGCGCTGCCGTTTTCGCTTCTCGGCCAGCCACAGATTCAACCGCCCAACGGAACCAATCGCTTCACGCTCTCTTTCATGAGCGCACCGTATCTTCCCCATTTGACCAAGCCCAGCGGCAAGGACACCGTCTTTCTGACTCTCTCCGGCACGCGCTCGTCATTGCCCGACGATTTTTATGCCACGGTTCCCACGGACGCGGAGCGAACCGGCAATTTTACCGGCCTTCCGCCCATCTACGATCCAGTCACCGGCCAGCAATTCACCGGCAACATGATTCCCTCCACAGGGGCTCCGGGTGAGTCCATCTCTCTGCAGTCGGCGGCGTTGCTCAACTATTTCCCCGCGCCGAACTTGCCTGCTGACAGCACCATCAACGGCTACAACTACCACCTGCTGACCACCGCGCAGTCGAACACCACGCAAGCCGGCATTCGTTATAACCGCAGCCTCGGCGCCAACGCTACGCAGCCCGGTGCTCGCGGCGGATCAGGCGGAGGCAGACGCGGCGGCTCGCAGAATCAAGGCCTTCGACAGAGCATCAATCTCAACTACAACTGGTCCCACTCCGCCTCGGACCTCGTGAATCTGTTTCCCGATTTAGGCGGCAAGAGCGCGTCGAGTTCCTATTCGCTGCAAGCCGGCTACACCGTGGGCTACCACCGCTTCACCAGCATCTCCAACGTCAATTGGAATCGCAGCAACAGCCGCACCACGAACTTCTTTACTGACACCACTAACAATCCCGCGGCTTCGGCAAGCGTGACCATTCCGAACAACGTTCCCCTCAACTACGGCGTTCCCGACGTTTCGCTCAGCAATGGCATCCAGGGCCTGAGTGAAACCCAGCCGAGTTTCTCCATCGCGCAGACCATATCTTTCAGTGAAGTCTTCAGTTGGATTCGCGGCAAGCACAACATGCGTTTCGGCGGCGACTACCGCCGTGTGCACCGCGACTTTCTCGCCGGCTCCAACGCCACCGGAGACTTTGCATTCACGGGGCTCTTTACCGAGGATGCAGCGCAGGACCCAACGACGGGCTCTTCGATCGCTGACTTTTTGCTCGGATTGCCGCAGTCCACCACGCTCAACTCATCGCTCGCCAAGAGTTATCTGCGCGACAACGTTGTTGACGCCTACGCCATGGACGACTGGCGGATGCTGCCCTCATTCACCGTGAATTTCGGCGTGCGTTGGGAATTCTTCGCGCCTTACACGGAAAAATACGGACACCTGGCCGACATAGCCACCAATCCCGACGGCGGATTCTCGAGCGAGACCGAGCAGACTGCCGGAATGAACGGCCTGCCCGATTCGCTCGTCCTTCCCTGGCACAAAGCATTCCAGCCTCGCGTCGGCCTTGCCTGGCGCGTGCCAAAGATCAAGCAGACTGTCGTGCGCGCCGGGTTTGGCACCAACTACACCGTCGGCGAGTTTGCCGGCTTTGCCACCACCATGGCGCATCAACCGCCATTCACTGACGAACAGACCAACCAGGAAGCCGTAGGCAACACGGCTTCATCAGCGTGTGCAATGGCCGGGACCTGTTTCACGCTGGCCAGTGGATTTCCCGCGCCTGCCGCGATCGGCAACTACGCGCTCGATCCACGCTATGGACTGCCCTACGTGATGGCGTGGAATCTCGATATTCAAAAGACGCTGCCCTGGGGCATCGTGATGAATCTCGGCTATAACGGATCGCGATCCAATCATCTTGACGTAAAGCTCGCGCCGCGCGCGCTGCCTTCGAGCCCGGGCACCGATCCTTCGGGACTTCTTTTCACTTACGACGAAGCCGCGGCCTATTACAAGATGAACGCCGCAACCGTCCGCCTGAATAAACGACTGTCGCACGGCGTGTCGGTTGGCGCGAACTATCAATACGGTCATGCTATCGACGACGCCTCCTCCATCAATGGCGGCACGGCATCGGTCGTCCAGGACTGGCAGAATCCGGGTGCCGAAGAGGGCCACTCAGCCCTCGATATTCGCCACCAGGTCAGCGGGACGTATCTCTTTGAGCTGCCATTCGGGCCCGACAAATATTGGGTCACGACCGGCGTGGGATCGCACATCCTTGAAGGATTTTCGATGTCGGGCGCCTTCAACTTTGCCACCGGATCTTGGCTGTCCCCGGGGTTCGAGCCCACCGCGCAAAGCGTGGAGTGCGGCAATACCAGTGGACTGCGATCAAACCTCACAGGTCAATCGGTGACGGCCGGCGGCGGTTCGTTGCGCAAGTGGTTCAATACCGCGGCCTACACAACACCGAGCAATACGCCGGGATTCTGCGATTACTTCGGCAGCGCTCCCCGCAATTCGATTGAGGGGCCGGGAACAGTCTCGAATAACATGTCGCTTTCTAAGACCTTGAACATGGGCGAGACGCGGAGCATGGAGATGCGAGCCACCATAGACAACGTCTTTAACACGGTGCAGTATTCGGGCGTGAATACCACCGAAGGCTCGCCGACATTCGGTGAAGTGACTTCGGTGGGTGCGATGCGATCGTTCCAGTTTATGGCGAGGTTCAGATTCTGAAAGGCAGCGTAACGAGCGGAGTTAGGTTGGCAGGCGCGATTCGAACTTTGGAAAGAGTCCTATGGACGCGCGCTGCGAGGCTTGGAGAGAGAGTCAGGGTGGCAAGCGTGCTTCAAGTTTTGGAGAAGGTCTCAATTTGCGGCAGGCCTCGCGCCGGAGGCGCAGCGTATGTTAGCCCCGCGCTTCAGCGTGGGGATGAGAGGCAAGGCGAGAACGGGAGTCCCGTAGGGACGGCGGTCGCAGATGGTCGGGGCTTCGGCCCCTTGGGAAATCGCATGACGGGCACAACGCGAAAATTCGCCGCTGCTTGCGCGTTGCTCGCGCTGGGCGCTGCTGGCATGCCGCCGTTGCCCGCCCAAAACTCCGAGCAGGTCTCCAATACGCCGCAAGGCGGCTTCACGCTCAAGGCAAATGCCGAGCTTGTGCTCACCAACGTGGTGGCGCGCGACGCAAAAACCGGCGAGCTGGTGACCGGGCTGAAGCAGAGCGACTTCAAGATTTTCGAAAACGGAAAAGAACAGCAGATTGACTCGTTCGACTTTGAGAGTGTCGACATGGCCACGCCGCTCAAGGAAGCCGTGGTCAGCGGGCTGGCGGCAGGCCCCACCGGCAGCAAGGCTGTTGTTGTCGCCAAACCAGAAGAACTGCGCAACCATCGTTTGATCGTCATGTTCTTTGACCTGACTTCGATGCAGCCCGAAGACCTGGAGCGCTGCGTGGATGCCGCGCAGGCTTTTCTTAAGACAAAAATGCAGCCGGCCGATCTTGTGGCACTCGTCTCGCTGGGAGATGCCCTCAACGTCGACCAGGATTTTACCGCCGACAAAAATGCGCTCATTAACGAGGTGGGCGCCTACAACGGCACCGAGGGCCAGGGATTCGCGCAGGGGGCAAATTCCAACACAAACCAGGTCGAGGACACCACCGCCTATACCCCCGACGAGAGCGAGTACAACGATCTGAACACCGACCGCGAGCTCTTTGCGCTGCGCGCGATCTCGCAATCCCTCTCAAAAATCAATGAGAAAAAGTCGCTGCTCTACTTCTCCGGTGGAATCTCGCGCGACGGCATTGAGAACGAAGCTTCGCTGCGGTCCGCGATCAACGCGTCGGTGCGCGCCGACCTCGCCATTTACAGCGTTGATACCCGCGGCTTGCAGGCCGTAACGCCGCTCGGCGATGCCTCCACCGGCAGTTTGCGCGGCCAGAGCGGATTCAACGGCGGCGCGCTTGCAACCAATATGAACGCGAACTTTGCCAGCCAGGAAGTGATGGCCACGCTTTCCAGCGATACGGGCGGAAAAGCATTTTTCGACTCCAACGACTTTGCGTCGGCCTTTGCGCAGGTGCAGAAGGATAATTCGGCTTACTATGCCATCGGCTTCCACTCCACGAATCCAGCGCGCGACGGAAAATACCGCAAGCTGACGGTAAAGATCGACAGACCCGGCATCAAGCTCGAATATCGGCCCGGTTACTACGCGCCCGCGGACTTCAGGCACTCCGGCAAGGAGGACCGCGAGCAGGAGCTCCAGGATCAACTGGCCAGCGATCTGCCGGCCACCGACATGGCGGTCTATATGGACGCGATGTACTTCCGTCTCGACGAGAACCGATTTTATATGCCGGTTTCGCTCGTCGTGCCCGGCTCGCAGATTCCGTTTGTGAAGGGCGGCGACAAAGACAAGGCCACGCTCGACATTATCGGAGCTGTGCTTGATGAAGCTCAGCGGCCGGTGGGGCGCATACGCGATACGGTCAAGCTCAACCTCGATCCGTCGCTCCAGGCGCGACAAAAGAACATCCAGTACACCACCAGCTTCGACTTGCCGCCGGGCAAGTACCAACTCAAATTCGTGGTGCGGGAGAATCAGACCGGCCGCATGGGCTCATTCATCGCCGACGTTACGCTGCCCGATCTGAAGAAGGCTCCATTGAAGATGAGTTCCATCGTGCTCGCCTCGCAGCACGCCCCGAGTAAGAAGGATGATCCCCTGGTGCGGAATGGCGAAGAATACGTGCCCAACATCAGCCACGTATTTCGTCAGGACCAGCACATGTATCTTCTGTATGAAATCTACGATCCGGCGCACGAAAAGGCCGCCGAAGGAGCGCCGAAGGAACCCAAATCCGCGATTAATCTTCTCAGCAGCCTGGAACTGATTCATGGATCGACCAAAGTCTACGAAACGCCCATCGTGCAAGCTCGGTCGATCAATGTGGAAGGACGCGATGCGGTCTCGATTGAACTTGATGTGCCTTTGAGCGGGCTCAAACCCGGGCCGTACGTTTGCCAGTTAAACGTGATTGACGACGCTGCGGGCAGCTTTGCCTTTCCGCGCTTTGCCATTTTGGTGCGGGAGCCGGCGGCAGCGCCTTCCGGCGCGCCGCCCGCAATCCAATCGTCGTCATCGGGCGAGTCTCAGTAAGATTGCCCCGTGACTTACCCATTCCGCGGCCTCACCGCGGAATCGACAGTGTCACGCGCGCTTCACCAGCCGGAGAATGACCACCAAAATGATCGCGCCTCCTAGGGCGATCAGTGTGCTGTAGATGAAACTGCCGTGCGCATCCAACCCAATGCGGTCTGCAATAAAGCCACCCACCAACGCGCCGGCAATGCCCAGCAGGATGTCTACAAAGAACCCGTAGCCAGAGCCCTTCATGATCTTGCCCGTTAGCCAGCCTGCAACCAGGCCGACCAGTATCCACATGAGAATTCCCATCTTTCTTTCCCTCCTCGATCTTGAGTATCTGTTCGTTTTGAGCTGAACCGGAGTTTTGGGGAAACCTTCGCAATGCGAAAGTCAGGCTGCCCGATTCCGCAAGTCTGGAGTTATAACACCACCACGTCACACTCAGCCAGCAAGAAATTTCAATGCGGCAGCACTGCCCGCTACCGCAGCCAGTCGCTATTCGATTTTGGTTGTTCCGGATTCCGCGGCTGCATTCTCACCATAAGGACAGTGACGGCACTTTGACCCGCAGCACGTCCCGCGCTTGAGATGGTACGCCGCGGTGAAAACCAGATTCACCCCCTCGAAGTAATAGTCTTCGGGTGCGAGTCCTGGAGGGGCGAGCGGTGCGGAAATGGAAGGGTCTCGATCCACACCTCTATTCTCTCTGAGCTGGCGGTGATTCGAAATCCGACCATGAGGCGCAGCCGCTAAAATCGAAGTATGGCACTCACCGCGCAAGACCGCGCACGCAAAATCAAAATCATTCTCTTCGACGTCGACGGCGTATGGACCGACGGCACCATCTGGCTCGTGCCCGGTTCTGCGCAGAGCGGAGTTTTGGCTGAACTCCGCGGCAAAGACAATATCGGTTACGGCGTGCAGTCGACCACCATGGTCGAGGCCAAGGGCTATAGCGCGCACGACGGTACTGCGATTTCTCTCGCGCGGCTCGGCGGCATGAAGTGCGGGGTGATCACCAAACGCATCAGCGAGACCGTGGCGACGCGCGCCCTCGACCTCAAGCTCGAATTCGTCTATCAGGGTTGCGCCTTCAAGATGAAGGCGATCCGCGAGATTATCGCCAAAGAAGGCGTGACGCTTGAGGAGATCTGCTACGTAGGCGACGACGTGATCGACCTGCCGGCGATGCGCGAAGTGGGTTTCGCAGTAGCCGTGGCAAATGCGCGCGAACGCGTCAAGGCCGAAGCCCACTACGTAACCCCGAACGGTGGCGGCTACGGTGCGGCGCGCGACGCGGTCGAATTCATTCTGGAAGCCAAAGGCGTCCTCGATCAGTGCATCAACGCCTACATCGACGAGCGCAATCCGATCTCGCCGTCGATGGACATTGGGCGCGGCGGCGCCGACATGAAGTAAGTTCCTTCTGAATAATGAGCGAACCATTCAAACGCGCGGTGGTGTTGCTAAGCGGAGGCCTCGACTCCGCGACCGTTCTCGCTGTCGCAAAAAGCGAAGGCTACACGCCCTATGCGCTTTCGTTTTCCTATGGCCAGCGCCACGCATGGGAGCTCGAGGCTGCAAAGCGCGTTGCCGCATCGATCGGCGTTGCGGAGCACCGCACTGTTGCCATTGACCTGCGCGCCTTTGGCGGGTCCGCTCTCACCGATGACATCGCGGTCCCCAAGGGCCGCACAACCCAGGAGATGTCTGGCGGCATCCCCGTCACTTACGTCCCCGCGCGCAACACGATCTTTCTCTCGTTTGCTTTGGCGTGGGCCGAAGTGCTGGGCGCGAGCGATATCTATTTGGGCGTGAATGCGCTCGATTATTCCGGCTATCCCGATTGCCGTCCTGAATACATCGCGGCCTTTGAAAAAATGGCTAACCTTGCAACCAAGGCCGGTGTGGAGGGCCGTCAGGCGCTCAAAATTCATACGCCGCTCATCGCGCTTTCCAAAGCGGAAATTATTCGCCTGGGACGCGGCTTGGGTGTCGATTACGGCTTGACCAGCAGTTGCTACGATCCCTCGCCCACGGGCGCACCGTGCGGCCAATGTGACTCCTGCCTTCTAAGGCAAAAGGGCTTTCGCGAAAATGGGATTGATGACCCGCTGTTGAAGACTCGCCGCTAGCCCCTGGCTTCTAGCCTCTAGCTTTTTCGGGGCGGAGTTGTCGACCTTGCCAAATTGCAAAATGAGTTGGAAGCTAGGAGCTAGCAGCTAGAAGCTGCCTTTATGACTTACGCGGTCAAGGAAATCTTCTACACGTTGCAAGGCGAAGGCGCCCAGACGGGCCGGCCGGCGGTGTTTTGCCGATTCGCCGGATGCAACCTCTGGTCGGGGCGCGAGCAAGACCGCGCGTCGGCCATTTGCAAATTCTGCGATACGGATTTTGCAGACACCAACGGGCGCGGCGGCGGAAGCTTCGCCTCCGCCGAAGCTCTCGCGGCAGCCATCGAGCGGAAATGGCCGGCAAACGCCGAGCCCGGGAATCGCTTCGTGGTTTGCACTGGCGGCGAACCGCTTCTCCAAATCAACGCCGAGCTGATCGATGCTCTGCACGCTCGCGGCTTCGAGATCGCTGTGGAAACAAACGGAACCATCGCGGCTCCGACAGGTCTCGATTGGATTTGCGTCAGTCCCAAGGCCGGCGCAGGTTTCCAGCAGCAAAGCGGTGACGAGCTGAAGCTTGTCTACCCTCAGCCCGGTGCGGATCCGGAACAATTTGAGCAGCTGGCCTTCCGGCATTTCTTCCTGCAGCCCATGGACGGGCCTGCCCGCGAACTGAACACCACGCTCGCGCTCAAGTATTGCCTGGAACATCCGCGCTGGCGATTGAGCTTGCAGACGCACAAGCTGCTTGGAATTCCGTGAACGGTGAACCGTGAGTCGCGATTTATGGTCCATCTACCGCGAATGGCTCACGACCGGCCTTCGTTCACGATCCACGATCCACGAATCACGAACCACGTCTCTGTTCCGCTTCACCCAGCCATCCCCGCCGCAACTTCTCCGGCGCAATGCTTGACAGATACGGCTTAACGTCGAGAACCGGGGTCCCGTCGAGCATGTCGAGACCGCGCACATGCAGCGAAGAGTCCTCGCGGCGCAACAACTCGACAACGGTCAGGCCAATCGGGTTTGGCCGGCGCGGTGAACGCGTGGCAAAAACGCCGTGGGGCCGGCCCTCATCTGTCGGCGGATGTGCAATCAGGTCGAATCCGTCCACGCGGTCGAACTGCCAAAGGACGAAAAGATGCGAGAATCCCTCGATGTCAGTTAACCCATCTTCGAACTCATGCAGGATCTCGATAACGCCTTCGGCATCGTGTTTGGCGCCTGGCCCTTTGGGAATCGCCGAGGTTTCGCGGTACGGGCTATGAACAAAGCCAATCGGGTGGGCTGAAAGCATCGGCTGACGTCTCCACTTGTCATCCTATGCGCCGCAGAGACAGAATCGAAATCGCAGGCCAGCGAACCCAAGCTTGATAATCTTCGATCTTGTGAGGTGAATGCGATGCAAGCCGCCGTTGTCAACGTTCCCGGCCAGGCGCCGAAGTATCAATCGTTTCCCGAACCCGTTGCCCAGGATGGCGAAGTGCTCGTTCAGGTGCGCGCGGCAGGATTGCATCCCATCGTGAAGGCTCTGGCCAGCGGTTCGCACTACGCGAGCGCCGGCGCCGGTCAAGGACCCGCCGTTCCGGGAGTCGACGGCGTGGGCGTTCTTGACGACGGTACCCGGGTTTACTTTGGATTGGTGCGCAAGCCGTGGGGAACGATGGCTGAGCGCGCGGCTGCTCCGCGGCACATGTGCATTCCCATCCCCGACGGTCTCGACGACGTGGAGGCTGCAGCCATCGCCAACCCCGGCATGTCCTCCTGGGTCATGTTGAAGGAACGCGCATGCCTTGTGCCCGGAGAGACGGTGCTCATTCTTGGTGCTACGGGCGT
Source organism: uncultured Acidobacteriaceae bacterium (assembly GCA_963762905.1). Taxonomy (GTDB): domain Bacteria; phylum Acidobacteriota; class Terriglobia; order Terriglobales; family Acidobacteriaceae; genus Telmatobacter. The sequence goes on from CAVXMJ010000011.1 coordinate 263,167, forward strand.
TGCCGGGCAGCTTGCCATACAGACGGCGCGGATCCTTGGCGCCAAGCGCGTGATCGGTGCGGGGCGCAATGTCGAAGCCATCGCCGCGGCGAATGTGGACGCCGTGATCCCGCTCGGCCAGCCGGACGATGCAGTGCGCGAGGCCTTTGCCGCCGAGGCTGCCACGGGTATCGATCTGGTCGTTGATTATCTCTGGGGCCGGCCCACGGAATTGCTGCTGGAGGCCCTCGCCAAAGGCTTCAGAGTCGAGGCCACCCGCCGGACTCGCCTCGTGGAAGTTGGCGCCAGCGCGGGCCCGACGATTACCTTGCCAGGCGCGATTCTGCGGAGCGTCGACCTGACCTTGTTGGGGAGCGGATTTGGCGCGGCCCGGCTGGACCGGATTCTCGCCGCCCTCCCCACCTTCTTCGATATGGCAGCATCGGGAACATTGAAGGTCGCCGCCAAGCCGATCCCACTGGCCGAAGTCGAGGCGGCTTGGGACCGCGAAATCAAGGGGCAGCGGGTCGTTTTCACAACCTGAAGGGTCAGTCATCTCGTTCACATCATCAACAAAGCTTTCATCCCCCGAAAGCGGCCATTGAGGAGTATCGGGAACACTTCATATGACGTTGGTGTCAATAAGAGAGTAGGTGCATGGGTCAGAATGCGGTACGCGCAAGCCCACGCGCCGATGGAAGGCTGGATGCCGCAGGAGAAGGCAGTCGCGGCCTCGATTGAACAGTTTAAGCACTGGCCGGTCGCATGGTTGTGATGCGTGAACATGCCGGCGATGGCTGGTATGCGGTAACGTGGGAGGACACGAAATTGCAGGCGGACCTCACCATGGGCAATCTTGCCACTGCGTTTACGCTCCAATCGGATGAAGCGGCTCTCGTTGAAGAATTGCGAGCCGGATCCGACGAGGCGTTTGCCTGGCTGATCACTCGCTACCATCAGCCAATCTATTCACTGTTGGCGCGCACCGTGCACAACTCCGCCGACGCTGCGGATCTCACCCAGGAAGTCTTTGTGAAGGTCTTCCGCGGGATTCACGGGTTTCAAGGCAAGGCTTCATTGAGGACATGGATCTACCGCATTGCGTTGCGCGAAGCATCCAACCAGCGCCGCTGGTGGGCCAGGCATCAGCAGCAGGAGATCGCCATGGAACAGGAGATGGTGCCTGGGGATTGCGGAACGCCGGTGCAACTGAAGGATATGCTGGTGGATCCAGCGGAATCGCCCTACGAATTGGCCCTGCATGAGGAGAATCGGGCGCGAGTTGAACACGCACTGCGCCAGGTGCCCGAGCCTTTCCGCACCACGCTCATCCTGCGCGATATTGAAGGGTTCGTCTACGAGGAAGTGGCGGCCATCCAGGGAGTTAATTTGGGGACAGTCAAGTCGCGGCTGGTGCGCGGGCGAGCTTGCTTAAAGGGACTGCTGACTGCGGCGCGGCCCGGTTCTCAGCCCGCAGCGATGGCAGATATGAAGATGCCCCTGGGAGAGGAGGCGCGATGAACGGCTGCAACGAAGTGCAATCCAGCTTGACGGAGTATCTTGACGGTCGGTTGAGCGGGCGCGAGATGCAGGAGATTGGCGCGCATCTTCAGGGGTGCCGCGCGTGCTCGCGTGAGTCGGCGTCGCTGCGCGAATTGCAGTCATCGCTGGCCAGCCTGGGGCCGGTGCCCGAGCCGGCGGACCTGTCGCTGCGGATTCGTGTCGCCGTGAGCCAGGAACGCGCGCGTAATCGGCGCAGCATCTTCACTGGTTGGGGCCTGGCCTGGAGAAATACCGTGGGACCGTTCCTGTTGCAGGCAGGCGCTGGATTCGCCAGTGCGGTCGTCCTGCTGGGAACCATCGTTGTGCTGGTGACTGTGTTCGCTCAGCCTGAAGCGGCGCAGGCTACTCCCGATGAGCCGTTGGGCGATGCGACTGCCCCGCGTCTGATGTATTTCTCGAACGCTCAGGGTAACAATGAAGCCAGCGCCATCTCCAGCCCGGTCGTTGTTGAGGCCTACGTCAACGATCTCGGCGAGGTCTACGACTATCGCATCGTCTCCGGGCCCACCGACTCCGTCACTCGCTCCCAGGTTGAGAATCTGCTCCTGTTCAGCCGCTTTGAGCCTGCCCGCTTCTTCGGGCAACCCGTTCGCGGCCTCGCGGTGCTGTCATTCTCCGGCGTCTCCGTGCGCGGATAAAAGCAACGGCTGTCGTTTGACCCCCTCGTGCGGTCTAACTAGACTTGACGCAGGGATCCCTCATGATTCGTCGATCGCATTTTTCCGCATTGGTCTTCGCCGCGATTTTCTGCCTGTTGTCCGGATTGGTCGCCTCGCGCGCTCCGGCTCAATCATCCAGCAGCTCTTCTTCCAACCAAAGCTCCTCTTCAGGCCAGCTCTACGCGCGCGAAAAAGCGCCTTCGCTCATCGATCCGGCTGGGCCGACCATCTCGCTGATTAGCTCTGAACCCGTGTTCATCATGGCTGCGGCGCTGAACACCTGCGGCTACGACGAGGGCCTTGAAGACAGTGCTCCCATCCGCAAGCATGTCCGGGATGAGATCAACCAGGCACTCGCCCAAAGCGAAGACGCCCGCACCAAGCGTGATGCGCTTTGCCTGTACATTGCACAGCACCGTATGACCGGTTCGGAGCGCGACATCGCCCAGTACATCTCGCTCTCGCTTTACCTCACCCCGCCTCCGGAACTTGAAGTCACGGCGGACCTGACGGAGATGCCGCCCGACTCCACTCAAGTAGTCGAGATCCTGCCCGCGCTCCGTGCGTTTGCAGCCGTGGTCGACCTGCACGGTATTTGGCTGACCTCGCACCATGCATACGACGACGAGATTGACAAGCTGCACGATCCCATCTCGCGGATGATTGTCAATGCCAACCTCTATCTCAAGATGCCGGCCTCCACTTACGATGGGCGCAGGTTCATCGTGGTGATTGAGCCCCAGCTCTCGCCTTCGGTGGTGAACGCTCGCATCTACGGCACGGACTACGTGGTTGTAGTCTCTCCGGTCGACGGCAAGATTCCCATGATCGACGTGCGCCACACCTACCTGCACTATGTCATCGATCCATTGCTTTACGAGCGGTCCAACGCCATCGACCGCGAGCAGCCGATTCTCAAGGAGATTCGCGACGCGCCCCTTGATTTCCGCTTCCGCTCCGATACCGTCGCGTTGACCATCGAGTGCTTGATCAAGGCCATTGAAGCCCGCACCATGGATACGGGAATCCCCGAGTACATCATTCCCGCGAATCTGGATCGTTCGCAGTTACCGCGGTTCGAGCATGAGCGCGAACTCTACCAGCAGAAAGTGGATGCGGCTAGATTGGTCGCCGTGGCGCACGATATGCGGCAGGGGTATGTGCTGACTCAGTACTTTTATGAACAGCTTTTGCAATTTGAAAAAGATCCTGCCAGCTTGAAAGATACCATCGGCGAGATGGTGTACGGCATGGACGTCGAACACGAGGTACACCGCGCGCGCGAGACTGAGTTCGACAAAGAGGGCGATGAAGATGTCTTGCAGCACAGCAAGCCCCGCCCTTTGACTGGACTCGACCTGGCCGAGGCAAAGCTGGCCGGCGGCGATGTTGCCGCGGCCTCCGCAATGGCGCAAAAGGTGCTCGCTGAACAGACCGACACCATCCAGTCGACGGCCGATGCGGCTCGCGCTCATTTCATCATGGCTCGCGTGGATCTGCTGACCGGCCATCCTGACGCGGCCATCGACGACTTCCAGAAAACACTCGCGATGAGCAAGGAACAGCGGCTGCTTGCCTGGTCCCACATCTACCTTGGCCGCATGCTCGACCTGGAGTGCAAGCGCGACGAAGCCTTGGCTGAATACAAGGAAGCAATGGCTGTACGCGACGGCCAACTCGACACCCGCCTGGCTGCGGAACGAGGCGTAAAGGCTGCCTACGTGCAGCGCGGACATGAGCGTGACTGCGATGACGAAACAGGAGATGCACCAGCCGCTTCACCGCAGCTCCCTGCGCCCGGCGCTCCGCCAGTTGCGCAGGATTCTGGAGAAGCGGGAGCCGGGAAGCCGATGCCCCAGTCCCAGGACCGCGCGCCCAAGCCGCAGTAACCTTCAACCGGTAGCTCTGGCGATTCCCATCGGTCTTTAGAGCTACCCGAACCCATTGATTTTCGCGCTTCATTCTCGTCCCCGCGAAAGACGCGCCGAATGCATCTAAAGCAGTGAGCGACGGTTAGCAGCGAGGCAGGAGTGAAAGCAGATCTCAAAGAACTTGAAGCCGCGCTGGGCCACGAATTCTCGAGCCCGGAGCTGTTGGTGCGTGCACTTACCCACCGTTCTCTGGCCCACCAGATTGCGCAAACGGATGCGGGTAAAAAGTCTGTACCAGCCGACAATGAGCGCCTTGAATACCTGGGGGACGCCGTTTTGGGGCTTGTCGTGGCGGAGACGCTGTTCACTTTGCACCCCGAGTGGCGCGAGGGCGAGCTCACACGCATTCGCTCCGGTTTGGTCAGCCGGCAACACATGGCACAAGTGGCCGAGGCCATTGGCTTGGGCAGGCATTTACGTCTCAGCCGCGGCGAAGAGAGCAGCGGGCTGCGCCGCAGGAGCACCGTGCTTTCGAATACCATGGAAGCTGTGATGGGCGCGCTGTTTCTCGACGGAGGTCTTGAGCCCGTGCGGTTTTTCGTCCGCGGCAGAGTCATGGGCGAGGCTGCTGAACGTCTGGCCCTCGAATTGCGCGCCGGACAGGCATTGGGAAACTACAAGTCCGCACTCCAGGAGCGCATGCAGGCGGCAGGCGCCGGGGCGCCGGTCTATCGCGTGAAGAACGAAAGTGGTCCGGATCACCACAAGCGTTTTTTGGTTGAAGTGCGGATGAAAGGAGAAGAAGGGCAGAAAGGCAAGCCGTTGGCTCGCGGCATGGGGCGCACCAAGAAAGATGCTGAACAGGATGCAGCGCGGCGAGCTCTCAACCTTTTGGCGAACGAAACCAATCGTGGGAAAACCCACGGTTTACCCTTCTCCGTTCCAGACATCCTCGCTGGCTCTGAGGACGAGGAAAAAAGCTCACGATGAGCACTTCTGTGCAGGCCCCTGGTCCTTTTCTGCAACGCTGGGCGCACGCGCACCCACATCTGCCGACGTTGCCGCAGGCCCTGGCCTCGCTCTTGCAGACCATCGTCGTAGCCCTGTTCGTGCTCACTTTTCTGTTGCAGCCCTTCCTCATTCCCTCTGAAAGCATGGAGCGCACCTTGCTGGTCGGAGATTTTCTGCTGTTCAATAAGCAGATCTATGCCCCAGCCGGCCGCATCGCCAGCTGGCTTCTGCCTTATCGGCCCGTTCAGCGAGGCGACATCGTCGTCTTTCACCACTCGCAGCCGCCCATGCTCATCAAGAGAGTAATTGGATTACCGGGCGACAGGCTGCGAATCACAAAGGGACAGGTCTTCGTGAACGGCGCACCTCTCGATGAACCTTATGCGGCCTTCGAGCCCGCACCGTACAGCCCCGCTCGCGACAATTTCCCCGGCGATATTTTGAGCGATCCGGATTTTCGGATGCAGGTCGATCCTGATTGGTGGCGCCAGGTGGAGAGCTTGGCGCTGAATGGTGAACTTGTGGTGCCCCAGGGTGAGTACTTCGTCCTCGGCGACAACCGCAATCACAGCCTTGACTCCCGCTTCTGGGGATTCGTGCCGCGGCAGGCTATTATCGCCCGTCCCCTTGTGATTTACTTTTCGCTTTCGCGCCCCTCCTCCACCGACGTGCAGATCGCTCAAATCAGTCCTCAACAGGGCGTCGATGATAAACTCGGACACGAATCTGATCTCGCCGAACGTATTGCGGAATTTGCCCGCTGGCGGCGCATCTTCCACGTTGTGCGTTGATTCGGCACTGCAATAAAGTCACGACGCCGGAGCATCTCCGCAAAGAGCAGCAGGATGACGAAAAACAGGACGAGAAGCACTAAAGAGCCTCCCCAGAATCGTCCCGAACCGGCGCCCGAGCCTGTCCAGGTGGAAGAAACACCTTTTGAAGCCGTGGCCAGTATTTGTTCGGTGCTGGTGGTCGGGTTGTTCATCCTCACATTCATCGCGCAGAACTTCGTTATCCCATCGGGATCGATGGAGAACACATTGCTCGTCGGCGATCACCTTGTGGTTGACCGCATCACGCTGGCTCCGCCCGCCAAGTGGATGCCGCTGGTTCACTACCGCGAGCCGCGCCACGGCGACATCGTCGTCTTCATCAAGCCTTCTCCCGAGCCTCAACTTGACGCCGACGGCAAGCCTCAGTATTTCTTTCTCGTCAAGCGCCTCATCGGCGTGCCGGGAGACCACATCCATTTACACAATGGCATCGTCATCATCAACGGGGTGGCGCAGGCTCCGCCGGCAACCAGCATAGCGGGCTCGAATAACACGATTGACAGCGATTATCTGGACGAGTTCCCATCGATTCCGCCAGCCCAGGCTCCGAGTGGCGGCGAGACGGATAGTTGGGCCGTCGACGCCCCCAACCACATCGTCGATGGCGATCTCGTAGTTCCTTCCGGCATGTACTTCATGATGGGCGATAACCGGCACGACAGCCTCGATTCGCGCTATTGGGGATTTGTGCCTCGGCAGAACATCGTCGGCCGGCCCCTCTTCAATTATTGGTCGTTCGTCACGCCGGATTCCGTTTATGAGCAAACTGGAATCGGCCCTCGACTGGCCTGGATGGGCCACGTTGCCCTGCATTTCTTCACAGAAACGCGCTGGAGCCGCACGTTCCACCTCACGCGATGAGCCCGTTGCTTCAGAACCGCTCGCAGTCCGTTCGCTCCGAGTTGACTCGCTATCCATGACGAAAAATAAAAAGCCGCCAGCAAAACCGCCCGCGCCTGAACCCGCGAAAACCGGCGTCGAAGAAACGCCCTTTGAAGCCGTCGCCTCCATCTGCTCCGTATTGGTGGTGGGCATGTTCATCTTGACCTTTATTGCGCAGAACTACATGATCCCCTCGGGATCGATGGAAAATACCCTGCTCGTCGGCGATCATCTGGTCGTTGACCACCTCACCTTGGCTGCGCCCGCGAAGTGGATGCCGCTGGTTCACTACCGCGAGCCAAAGCACGGCGACATTGTGGTCTTCCTCAAGCCGGTCTTCCAGCCGGGCCTCGATCTGCTGGATGGCGACGGCAAACCCATATACACAATTCTCGTCAAGCGCCTCATCGGCCTGCCCGGCGACCACATCCATCTGCACAACGGCATTGTGATTTTGAATGGAGTCGCGCAGCCGCAGCCCTACGCGCAACCAACGACAGCCGATAATTTCCAGGACTTTCTCGACGAGTTTCCCTCGGTCCCGCCTTATCCGCAGCCAGGCGGCGCCACCGAGGCCTGGGCCGTTGATCTACCCAACCACGTCGTCGATGGCGATCTGGTGGTTCCACCCGGCATGTACTTCATGATGGGCGACAATCGCCATGACAGCCTCGATTCACGCTTTTGGGGATTTGTGCCGCGGCAGAATATTATGGGGCGCACGCTATTCAATTACTGGTCGTTTGTCACGCCCGACGCCGTCTCCAACGAAACCGGAATCGGCCCGCGCCTGGCCTGGATGGGCCACGTTGCGCTGCACTTCTTCACGGAAACGCGCTGGAGCCGCACCTTCCACCGGACGCGTTAACAAGCAGCTAGAATTCATATTGACAATGACAAACAGTACCGCCGGCAACGAACGGGTGCGTCGCTGGTTGCGGATAGTCCTCGCAGCCATCGCAGTCCTGGTGCTTGTATTCGTAGTGCCTCCGCTCATCAGCGTCAGCGCCTACAAAAATCAGATCACGCAGCTGATCGCGCAGTCGCTGGGAAGACCGGTGCGCCTCGCGTCGGTCGAAGCTCACATTTTGCCTTGGCCGGGCTTCGAGATCACCGATTTCAGCGTCGCGGAAGATCCAGCCTACGGCGCAGAACCAGTGCTCCACGCCAACAAGGTCACCGCTTCAATTCGGCTGCTGGCGCTCCTTCGTGGCCACGTCGAAATTGGCAAGATCAGCGTAGACGAAGCTAGCCTCAACCTGGTGCGGGCTGGGCCGGGCCGTTGGAATCTGGACTCGATCTTTCGCACTGCTGCCGCCCAAACTGTTTCAACACCGAGCGCACGTCGGGTTGTACCGCTCCCCTATCTTGAAGCCACTGACTCCCGCATCAACTTCAAGAATGGGGTGGAGAAACTTCCGTTTTCACTGGTCAATGCCGATCTCTCGCTGTGGCAGGAAAATCCCGGCGAGTGGCGCATCCGCTTGCGCGGCCAACCCGCCCGGACTGACGTCAGCCTGCACCTCGAAGAAACCGGGGTGGTGCGAATGGAGGCCAGTATTCGGCGCGCCGAGGCGCTGCGCCAAATGCCCCTCCATTTGGACCTTGACTGGCGAGAGGCCCAACTAGGCCAGCTTGCGCGGCTCGTCACTGGCTCCGATCCCGATTGGCGTGGCGACCTCACGGGCGAGTTGCATCTTGATGGCACGGCCGACGCTGCGCAAATCACCATGCGGCTCCGTGCTTCTGGCGTCCATCGCGCCGAGTTCACTCCGGTAGCGCCATTGGACTTCGACGCACGTTGCGGCCTTCAATACCACTACGCGGAGCGAAGCATAGAAAATATGACGTGCGATTCTCCGCTCGGCGATGGTCATGTCCACGTCACCGGAGAAAAGCTGGGCGAAAACTCCCCACCGCGCTTTTCAGTTGAGCTCGATCGCATTCCTGTTACAGCGGGCCTCGACGCTCTGCGCACGCTCCGCAGCGGCCTCGCACCCGATCTCGAGGCTCGAGGGACTGTAAGCGGAAAAATCGTCTACGATGTCAGCGCTCCGGCAAACACCCCCCCCAACCAACCCGGTCCTGGAGCGAAGTCCGAACGGAACCGCAAAGCAAAGCTCAGTACCGGGCACGTCGGCCCGCTCACTGGCAGCTTGACGGTCGTAGGCCTGATCCTGAGCGGCGACAGTCTCAGCAAACCCATTCAGGCGCCAAAGTTCACCTTGGAGCCTGTGGCTGTCGAATCAGTGACCCCTTTGCCATCGGCTCAAGCAGGTCAATCAGCAGAGGAGAATCCGGCCCAGGCCCTGGCTGGCTCGGTCGCCATTCCGGCAGGGGGAGCAATTCCCCTCATCCTGAATGTGCGTTTCGCGCCTTCGGGCTATCAGGTCGCGGCGCGCGGCCAGGCAAGTTTCGCGCGTGCCAGAGAACTCGCCCGAGTGACCGGTATTTCCGGGACAGATGCGCTTGCCGCCTTTGCCGGAGAACCCATCGCGGTGGATCTGGTAGCAGAAGGGCCTTGGATTCCTGCTGAGGAAATTGCACCTGGGAGTGCTCTACCCGTCGACCTTGCATCGCAGAACCCTGCGAATACTTCGCCCGCGAATTCTCCTGACGACTCGGCCTTGGCTGGCACTGGCGACACTTTGACTGGAACAGTCACCATGCATAACGCCAATTGGCAGGCTGATTATCTCGCCAACCACGTTGTCGTCGACGATGCGACACTTCATATCGACAACGACGATCTTCGGTGGGATCCGGTGGAGTTTACCTATGGTCCCCTGAAAGGGACGGCGAGCCTCACGCTCCCAGCCGCCTGCGCGCCCGATCAAACTGCCCAGCAACCATGCCGGGCCCAGTTCCAGATGCAGTTTGCCGATCTCGACGCATCGGCATTCGAGAGCGCGCTGCTCGGCGCGCGGGCAAAAGGCACGCTTCTCTCTGACCTTTTAGAACGCATCCATCCCTCGTCGGCTCCGCCTTGGCCGCCGCTTGAGGGAACCGTCACGGCCGGCTCGCTGGCTCTTGGGCCCGTCACGCTACAGGGTGTTGCAGTGTCTTTGCGAACTGTGCCAACCGGCGTTGAGATCACCAGCTTCGATGCCGCTCTTTTCGGTGGCAAAGTGCATCTCGCGGGAACCCTCACTAAACCGGCCAACGATCAGGACAAACCAGCCTTCTCGCTTGAGGGCGACTTTCAAAAATTCAATGCCTCTGACGTAGGTCGCTACCTGGGCCTGCGCTGGACAGGCGGAGCTCTCAACGGCGACGGGAATCTTGAATTGTCGGGTTATACCGAAGCAGATTTGGCTTCTTCGGCCAAAGGCGATCTGCACTTCGAGTGCGGGCAGGGAAGCATCTCAAATGCCAAATCCGCCGCCCCTGTCGGCGCAACCAAGTCTGTGTCGACTCCCGCTGCACTGGCTCACTTCGATCGCTGGTCTGGCGACGCGGCCATCGCCAATGGAGCCCTTCATCTCGGCCAGAACGTCGCAACTGCCGGTGCTCGGAAGCAGTCTGTCGATGCCACCATTACATTCGGCGACCCACCGCAACTCGCCTTTCCCCCGCAAAAGCCGGCGCGCGCCGGATCACACAAGTAACACCGCTTCAATCTAAGATCGATTCATGGTCCCTTCGGCCCCTTCTCCCATCAGCATTGTTTGCAGAGCGATTCTCTTCGACATGGATGGGATCCTCATTTCGTCCATCGGCTCTGTTGAGCGGAGTTGGACCAAATGGGCCCTCCTGCGCGGCGTCGATCCCGCGCTGGCGCGTGAGACTGCCCACGGGCGGCGAGCTGTCGAGACGATCGCCATCCTTCGCCCCGATCTCGACAGCAACGCGGAATTGACTGTGATCGAAGACCTTGAAGTCGAGGACAATGAAGGCCTTACAGTTTTGCCGGGCGTCCTGGACCTGCTCGCCGCGCTCCCCGCAAATCGATGGACCGTCGTTACCAGCGCCACCGAGCGGCTGGCGCGGCTTCGTTTGGCCGCGGGAGGCATTCCTGTCCCAGCCAGATTGGTGACCGCGGACCAGGTCACGCGCGGCAAACCACATCCCGAGCCGTTCCTGGCCGGGGCCGCATTGCTCGGTGTTGCGCCAACGGATTGTGTTGTATTCGAAGACTCGTCCTCGGGAGCCCATGCGGGGCGCGCTGCAGGCTGCACCGTCGTGGCGACAACCTTTTCCCACCCGGCCGAGTCACTCAATGCGGCGCATTATCTTGTGCGTGATCTGACTGGAATTCGCGTAGAGCTCACCGGCGATCAGATCGTGTTGAACCTCACCCCGTTGAGCAAATCGACCTCGGAAAGCTAGAAGCTAGAAGCTAGAAGCCAGAAGCTAGAAGCTAGAAGCTAGAAGCTGCCCTACTCGTTCGCTTCGATCTTTCGCCCATGAGGATCTTGAATGGGCCGCGTATTCATCTTGAAGAGGCCAGCGAAGGTCCGCATCTGGTTGCGGCTCATGGTCAAGTCTTCCTCGAAGACAAACCAGCGCACTCCTTCTGTGCACGGCGGAGTGAGCTCCGAGCCGGCGTAGGTCCAGTAGCCGCGATCCTCGGGCAAAAGCCCTCCCGCGCTCACCATATCGTCAACCTTCGTACTCGTGCCCGCCTTCGTTGGCAAGTGCCCCCAAAGCATGGCCAGCAATGCGTTCGGATAGTCCTTGTCTTGATTGAGACGAACGGCCACGATTCCCTTCTTGCCGTCGCCGCTGTCGAATACCATGTCCACCTCCATATCGCTGAGCTTACCCTTGACCGGGTGCTCGCTCGGATGATGGAAGTCCAGCTCGATGAGGTGGTAGTGCACCCCATCCGCCACCATAATGCTGCCCGGATCAACGTGGGCGACAATCCCTCGCCCTGTGTTTTCAAGCGTCACAGGTCCTGCGATGAAGTGGAACTCGAGGGGCTGAAGCGATTTGTTCAGTCGCGCGCCGCGCATGTCGATGGGTGACTGCTCGTGGCCTTTCGAGCAGGCTGCGTAGGCCGGGTCGAGCCTGCCCCAGACCAGCGGGCCGGTCTTCCCTTCGTAGGTCCAATTTGCTCCGCTTTGCGCGGCGCAGAAGGTTGCAAAGCCAAACACGAATACAACAGGGATAGAAAGACGCATGGATATCTCCGCTAAGAATGGACGTTCGGACACCCCGGAGAATTCTAAGCCATCGCCGGGACAACTTAAAAAACAATGGGACCCGCGAGCTGCGGATCCCATCGTGAAACGAAAAGGGTCAACTGAATACCAGAGTTCCTCAGTGCGCCTTTGCCGTCGCGCCCAATCCAGCTTGTTCGGCCAATTGAGCGGCTTTGCCGGTGGCTTCCCAAGTGAATTCCGGCTCGGTGCGGCCAAAGTGCCCATAGGCCGCCGTCTTTTGGTAGATCGGCCGGCGCAGGTTCAGGGTCTCGATGATGCCCTTGGGCGTTAACGAGAAGTTCTTGCGGATCAGCTCAGTGAGCTTCGCCTCGCTCAGCTTGCCGGTGCCAAAGGTCTCCACCAGCACGCTGACGGGCTCGGCCACGCCAATCGCATAGGCCAGCTGAACCTCAGCGCGGCTGGCCAATCCGGCAGCCACAATGTTCTTGGCGATGTGGCGGGCCATGTACGCTGCCGACCGATCGACTTTGGTCGGATCCTTGCCGCTGAAAGCGCCGCCGCCGTGGCGTCCCATGCCACCGTAGGTGTCCACGATGATCTTGCGTCCGGTCAGGCCGGTATCCCCCATCGGGCCACCGATCACAAATCTGCCCGTCGGATTGATGTGGTACTTGGTATGTTCATCCAGCCACTTTGAAGGCAGAACCGCCTGGATGACGTGCTTGAGGATGTCGGCATGCAGCTCGTCGTTGCTCACCGACTCGGAGTGCTGGCTGCTGATAACGACTGCATCGATTCGCGCCGGCTTTCCGTCCTCGCCGTATTCCACGGTCACCTGGCTCTTGCCGTCGGGGCGAAGATAGGGCAGTTTTCCGTTCTTGCGCACCGCGCTCAATTGCCGGCAGAGTTTGTGCGCCAGCGAGATGGCCGCGGGCATCAACTCCGGCGTCTCGTCGGATGCGTAACCGAACATCATGCCCTGGTCGCCGGCCCCGCCCGTGTCCACTCCCTGCGCGATATCGCCAGACTGCTTGTTGATGCTGGAAATCACCGCGCACGTATTCGAATCGAATCCATAGAGCGCGTTGTCGTACCCAATTGAAGCAATCACCCCGCGGACCAGGTTTTGGAAATCAACGTAAGCCTTGGTTGTGATCTCGCCCGCGATAACGACAAGGCCTGTCGCCGTCAGCGTTTCTGCCGCCACGCGGCTGTAAGGATCCTGCTCCAGGCAGGCATCGAGAATGGCGTCGGAGACCTGGTCGGCAATCTTGTCCGGGTGGCCTTCGGTAACGGATTCAGAAGTAAACAAGAAACGATCGCTCAACTTCAAAGCTCCTTCCCATCACGGGATTCAACGTTTTGGCCGCCGCGGGGCCATTCGATTCAAGATAGGCTGCTCAACGAGTTCCAATGAACTTATCCATCAGCGGCAGATGTGCGGCCCATCTATTGGATGCGGCTGCACACGCGGGTTCAAACCGGATACTGCATCCCCTATGGTAATTCTGGGAGGCAACTGGGTGCAAAGACATACAGCGTATGGCAAGCATTCAACCCCCAACTGCGGATTGGAGGCCCCGAACCGGGGCTGACCACCTAAATCATGGAGACAAGGCGGCTTACTAAACCACGAGTCGAGGAAACGGCGCTGCGAACTTCGGGGGGTATCGCTTGAATGGGCAGGAATGATCGCCACCATCCTGCGCGAACGCCATAGTAGCGCACCGTCAGGAATGCGGCTCCCGCCACCACCAAAAGCAGCAGGATCGCGCCAATCCAGCGTAAACGGACCTCCATTGCTTCTCGGCGCAGTAACCGCGCCTTACCCACGTTTGAGGCGAACGTGGTCCAGCCGCTGTCTTCTTCCGGTATCGCCCCCATCGTGTTGTAGGCCTGAAGAAAACGCTCGGTCCAGTCTTGTGGATCGAGACCGATGGCGCCGGCGTATCCGCGCACGATCCCCTTGCTCAGAATGCCGCCCGGAAGCTGGCGAAACCTCTCCTGCTCCAGCGCAACCAGGTGCCGTTGGCTGATCTTCGTGACCGCCGTAATGTCTTCCAGCGCAACGCCGCGTGCTAGGCGTTCCTTGCGCAGGTCTTCTCCAAAATTTCCCATCGGCGACCGTGCGGGGGTCATCGACCCCAAGCGGAATTTTATCTTCACGATAAACCGCGTTTATCCTGCGGTCAAAACCTATCCTTGCCAAAGTCCTCTATTTTTGAGGGTTTGAATACACTTTTGTAACCCTCCCGAATCGGAACTGCCCCCGGCGCGGCCGTTCGGTTCCGTCCTCTCAAGGCTGTTACCCTGATGACGAGGCTTCGCGGCACTGCAATGGCTGCCGAATCCAAGCAGAAACATGAATAAGCTCATCTTCGCCAATCTTTTGCACCGCCCTTTGCGCTCAGTCATCAGCGTTCTGGCCGTGGCCATTGAAGTCATCATGATCCTGTCCATCGTCGGCATCTTCATGGGCATGTTGAATGACCAGAAAGACCGCACCAACGGCATCGGCGCCGACCTCATGATGCGGCCCAGCCACGCCAGCATCATGAACGGCATCAGTGGCGCTCCGATCCCCATCAAGGACATCGAAGTAATCCGGAAGCTTCCCCACGTAGCGATTGCCTCACCCGTGATTACGGTCTTCAACACGACTTCGAATGATTTTGGCCTCATCTACGGGATCGATTACCCGTCTTTCAATGCATTGCGGCCATTTGTTTTTTTGTCGGGCACGCCTTTTCAGGGACCGAACGATGTCCTTGTCGACGACGTGTTCGCAGGCAACACTCACCATGTCGGCGACACGATCACCGTGATGGATCATCCCTTTCGCATCTGTGGAATCGTGGAGCACGGCAAAGGCGGCCGCAAGCTGATCCCAATCGATACCATGGGCGATTTGATGGGAGCTTCGGGCAGGGCTTCAATGTTCTACATCAAAAGCGACGACCTTGCGAACGAGCGGGCCATCATTCAGGAGATTCATGCAACGCGCGGGCTTGAAGACTTTCCCGTGCAGACCATGGAGGAATGGCTCTCGGAGATGACGCCGGAGAAGATTCCCGCCTTCAACATCTCTCTCAACATCGTTACCGGCATCGCGGTTATCATCGGATTCCTTGTCATCTTCCAGTCCATGTATACCGCGGTGCTCGAGCGAACCCGCGAAATTGGCATCCTCAAGTCGATGGGCGCGTCAAAGCTAACGATTGTCAGTGTCGTTCTGCGCGAGTGTGCCGTGTTGGCTCTTGCCGGTGTCGCGGTGGGCGTCGTGAGCACTTACGGTGTTCGAACGCTGCTGTTCCATCTCTTCCCCACGCAACACTTCGAGATCACGGCATTATGGTTGCTTCAGGGGGCCGCGATTGCCTTCGTAGGTTCCGTCTGCGGCGCGCTTTATCCCGCCTGGATGGCCGCCCGTAAAGATCCCATCGACGCGCTAGCATACGAATAGAACATCAGCAAAATGGACGGCAAATGAACGACACGGCGACGCAAACCATCTCACTTGACGCCATCCGCGCCGCCGCTCTGCGCATCGCGCCCATCGCGATGAAGACACCGCTGGTGCGCGCCGCGTTTCCCGGCCTGTCCGGTCACGGCACTGGCCGCGAAATCTGGCTTAAAGCCGAAAGTCTCCAGCCGATCGGCGCGTTCAAAATCCGCGGCGCCTCCAACAAAATCCTCCAGCTCACCCCTGATCAAATTGCCCGCGGGGTTATCACCTATTCAAGCGGCAACCATGCCCAGGGAGTAGCCTACGCTGCGCGCGAAGTCGGCGCGAAAGCAGTCATCGTCATGCCGTCAAATGCCCCGGCGATCAAGCGCGCGGCCACGCTCGCACTCGGCGCCGAGGTCGTCGACGTCGGCCTGGCCTCAAGCGAGCGCCTCGCCGTGGCCGAGGAACTCGTCCGGAAACACGGCTACATCGTGATTCCTCCGTACGACGACGAGCAGATCATCGCAGGGCAGGGAACATGCGGCTTGGAGATCATGCAGGAGCTTCCCGACGTGGATCTCGTTCTCTCGCCCGTCTCCGGCGGCGGCTTGCTCAGCGGCATTGCGGCCGCTGTCAAACAACTCAACTCCAAAACCGTGGTCTTTGGCATCGAACCCGAACTGGCCGGCGATACAGCGGAGAGTTTTTCGTCCGGGAAAATCGTCACCTGGCCTGCGGAACTTACCAGCCGTACCATTGCGGATGGTCTGCGTACGCAGAGCGTCGGCGTCCGCAACTTCGCTCACATTCGGGCATTTGTTGACGGCATCATTACCGTGACGGAAGCGGAAATTCGCGCTGCCATGCGCGCCATCGTTGCCGCCACGCGACTGGTTCCAGAACCCAGCGGCGCCGTCGCCACCGCCGCGCTGCTCTTTCATGGGAACCTGTTGCCACTCTGGCGGAAAGCCGTCGCGGTGGTCAGCGGAGGCAACGTTGACCCACTGATGCTGGCCCAGGTGCTCACGGAAAGTACATCGTAGCGTCGTTCAACTATGATTTTGCACACCATGAACTCACGAAATTGGCCACTCCATGTTCTCGCATTCGGCCTCGCGCTTGCCTGCGCCGTTTCGCCCGCGCATGCTGACAAGAAGCCCCAGCAGGACGTGAAACCCCTGGCCGGGCCACGCGCTACGGTTTTGAGCGTCACTTGGGTTTATATTTCGCCCGACACGGGCTCGGAGAAAGTCACCAAAGAGCAAATCGGCCGCGAGATGGTGGTCGTGGAAAAGAGTGGCTCTTGGATGAAAGTTTTTGTGAATACCGACTTCGAAGAGCAGCACAATGATCGGGATACGCCGATGGTTGGCGAAGACCAGGCGCCCGCGCCGATGACCGGATGGATGGACGCCAGAGGAATCGTCGAAGAAACCACGCCCAACGGCGATCAGATCCTGATGGGCGCAGCCGCCAATCAGGAAGCTCTGGCTTCGAACCCTCGCGGCCCGGCAAATGCAGCCGAAAGCGCCCGCTTGCTCTATCGCCGCGTTGCCGAAATGTTCCCCAACTCGCCCCTCGCGCCGCAAGCTGCCTGGCGCGCCGCCGATATCCAATGGCAAGTTGAGAAAGCTGACACCGCAAGCCTGCCCTCGGCAAAAGAACGCGATCCGGTGTACCGGCAATCGATGGACGAGGACCCGCTCCGGAAGGTGATCAAGTACTATCCCCGCAGTCGTTGGGCAGCGTTTGCAGCCTTCGACCTGATCGACAACAAGCTCTGCGGTGAGTGGGAAGGTTCCACCCAGTGCCCCGAGAAAGAAGCCGACCTCTACCTCAAATACGCAGACGAATACCCGGATGGTCCGCGCACGGCACAAGCACTTTATGAGGCTGTCTACCGATTCGCCGTCCTTAAGGATATGTACGACGCCAACGGGGACGACAAGAAAAGCGAAAGCGCTCACAATCAGGCGCGCTCCATTGCCGCGCAATTAAAAACCCGTTTTGCTGACTCGGACTTCTCCTTGCGAGCCGCTGCGCTGGTGTACAAATTGGATGAAGGGGTTCCAGTCTACGGCATCGAACGGGATTAGCTCCTGACGGCCTCCCGGACTCGCTGCCAGACGCACCATTGAGAAAGCAGGAGGCTCCTTGAGCCCGTACATTCTGTCCATTCTTTTGGGAATTGTGGAAGGTTTGACCGAGTTTTTACCGGTCAGTTCGACGGCGCACCTGCGCATCGCCGAAGCATTGATGAAGATTCCGCTTGGCGAGTCGGCCTGCTCCGTAGGCAACACGGCTTGTCTCCAGGACGTCGCGTACTGGAATATGTACACGATCGTCATCCAGGTGGGCGCAATCATGGCGCTATGCCTGCTTTTCCTTGAGCGAATCATCAACTTCCTTCGCACCTTTCCGCGCGGTGAAAGCGGCGACCGCACCTGGTACAACCACCCCATTTCACTCACGCTCATTGCATTTGCGTGCACGTCCGTTCCGGCGCTCCTTCTGCGCAAGTGGAGCGAAAAAAACCTCGACAGCCTCAAAGCCATGGCCCTCGCGCTGCTCGTCGGCGGAATCGTGATGTGGATTATCGACGCCTGGAGCGAGCGTCATGATGCAAGTACCACCCACGTTGAAGAGATGACCCTGCCCCAGGCTGTCTGGATCGGACTTTGCCAGACGCTCTCCGCCGTTTTCCCAGGCACATCGCGTTCCATGTCAACCATTGCCGCCGGACAGGTTGTGGGTCTCGATCGGCCCTCGGCTCTTGAGTTCAGCTTCCTGCTCTCGATTCCAACGATGATCGCTGCAACTGGCTGGGATCTCATCAAAGAGGTTCATCCCAGCAAGGCCGCGGGCGCCGCCACGGCTGCCGCTCACGTTGTCATGAACTCTCAACGATGGATCGTGCTGATCATCGGCACGGTCGTCTCCTTCATCGTCGCGCTGGGAGTCGTGGAGTGGTTCCTTCACTGGGTTCGCAAGCACGGCTTCACCATGTTCGCCATCTACCGCATTCTGCTCGGCGGCGCGCTGCTGATTTGGGGCGCTAGGCTGATCGCCCGCTAACGCCGCGAGACCGACATCCAATGCGCACCTTCGTTCGCCACTACATCGCACCTCTGGCCCGCAGGCACCGCTGGACGTCCATTTGCGAGATTGGCTCTCGCACCGGAACGAGCGCGGACCATCTCCTCAATCTGCCGGTTACCAGCTACACCATCATTGACCCGTGCATCGATCAGGATCTCGGCGCAAAGTATGCAGGCGACCCCCGGGTCCAGGTCATCAAGCGCAACAGTCTCGACGCGCTGACCTCGACCCAGCCCATCGGTCCGGCATCGGGATTCGACTGCATCCTTGTCGATGGCGACCACAACTGGTACACCGTGTTCAACGAACTGCGTCTCATTCGCGAGCGTGCTTTGGTGCGGCCTGGAGGATTCATCTTCCTCCACGATGTCGATTGGCCCTATGGCCGCCGCGACTTGTACTACCAGCCGGACACCATTCCGGCCGAATTCCGGCATCCATTCGCGCAGAAGGGCATGGTCCGCGGCCAAAACGCCCTGGCCGAAGTCGGCGGCTTGAACCGCACTTACCTGAATGCATTGCAGGAGGGTGGACCCCGAAACGGCGTCCTCACCGCGATTGAGGACTTCATCGCCCAACACCCGCGCGACTATCGATTCTTCCGCATTCACTATCAGTACGGCTTAGGTGTCCTGCAATTCGGTCCTGACGGAGCATTTGATGTCCCACCGTTCAGGGATCTGAAGAGGAAGGCATTCTTTTTCAGCCCCGTCTCGCGGCTCTCCCGCTCTCTCAAATTCGCTTTCAAGAAGGAGCCGGACGCATAAAAACCCATCCGGGTCCGGCCAGAATTCGCTCAACAAAGCGGTCCGTCAAGCCAGAGGTTGATGCCCAAGGTTCCCCCTGCCGCCCTTCCGTCCGGATTTGACCCTTCAGACGCCGATAATAGAGATTGCTCTGGGACGAATTGCCTGCTTCCTCAACCTGCCGATAAAAACCTACCCGGCAGCAGGAGGATGGTAACGCCCTCATCATGAAGCCCATCCGCATTGTTCTGTCGCCGACGCGCAGCCGCCCCGTGAACATGTTTCTGGGGATGGTTCTGTTGCTTGTCTCGCTTCTTCTTTTCCTCGCCCTTGCAACGTTTCACGCCTCTGACCCTTCGCTGAACACGGCTACGGATTCCGCGACCGCCCATAACTGGGTCGGGCTCTTTGGCGCCTACCTAAGCGATATTTTGCTGCAATCGCTCGGCCTGACATCTTTCATGCTGCCCCTATGGCTCGGCGGAGTGGGCTGGACCTGGATGAGATCGCGGCCCGGCGGCTCGCCGATCCTCCGTTGGATGGGAACCATTCTCGCCCTGGTCTTTCTACCCGCCGTCTTTGGGCTTCTTCCCTGGCACTGGCGTTGGCTGCACATGGTTCCGGTGGAAGGCGTGGTCGGGCGGATGGTGGCTGGGCTGCTGGTGGTTTACTTGAACATCCAGGGCGCATGGCTGGTCTCTGTTGCGATGGCCGCTTGCGGACTCTACTTCGCCTCGGCCATCAGCTTCTGGGTCATTCGCGAAACCGTCGCGGAACGTTGGGCCCAGATTTGCTCTCTGCGCGACCGCTGGCGCAACCGTCGCGAGGAGCGGGCAGAAATGCGTGCTGAAAGCGAATCCCTGCGCATCGAGCGCAAAGAGCCCGTTCCATTTCCCAGGCTCGTCACCGCCGACGGGCCTGAAGAGGAATCGGAACCTCCCGCCCCCCGGTCGAACCGCTTCCTGTCGTTCTTCATGCGCCGGCGTAAACCGCAGCAAGACCCGCTCGATGACATTCCCGCCTATCAACGTACGGATTTACCGCAGGAACCGGTAGAAGTTGCTGCCGCATCCATTCCGATCACGCCGCGCCGGCCCAGTATCTGGGAGCGCGTCCAACCCGAGTCTGTAACCGCCGCGGCCGCGCCTGCAGCGGCTCCTGCGCAGGTTCAACCGATACACGCCCAGCCCATGCAGGTTCAACCTATCGCTGCCAAGCCGCTGAACCCCTGGCCCGCCGCGAAGCCCGAGCCGCTTCCGAATCCGCCAACACCTCACTCCGACGAGATTGCCATTCACAATCGTGCCGACGCCGAACTGCGCACCGTCACCATCGCACCCAAGAATGTGAGCGGATTCAAGCTGCCCTCAAGCACCTTGCTGAGTGCGGGCGAGGCGCCGCAATCGGTGCGCGAAGACGAGCTTCGCGAAGAGGCCAAAATCCTCGTCGAGAAGTGCGCTGAATTCGACGTGCGCGGCCAGGTAGTGCAGATCAATCCCGGCCCCATGGTCACCACCTTCGAGTTCAAGCCGGAAGCCGGCGTCAAATACTCCCGCGTCACCGGTCTGGCCGACGATCTATGCCTCGCCATGCGCGCCGAAAGCATCCTCATCGA
This sequence comes from uncultured Acidobacteriaceae bacterium, assembly GCA_963762905.1. Classification (GTDB taxonomy): domain Bacteria; phylum Acidobacteriota; class Terriglobia; order Terriglobales; family Acidobacteriaceae; genus Telmatobacter. The sequence continues at coordinate 283,981 of CAVXMJ010000011.1, forward strand.
GCGCATGGCCGGCAAAAGCACCGTCGGCATTCAGGTGCCGAACCACGAGCGCGAAACCATCCATCTGCGCGACGTGATCGAAAGTGAAACCTTCATCAAGGCACGCTCCCGCCTCACTCTCTCGATGGGCAAGGACATCAACGGCCGAATCGTCACCGCCGATTTGGCCTCCATGCCGCATATTCTTATCGCCGGCTCGACAGGCTCTGGCAAATCAGTAGCCATCAACGCCATGATCATGAGCCTGCTCTACCGCACCACGCCTCACCAGGTGCGGCTCATTCTCGTCGATCCCAAGCGCGTGGAGCTGGGCATGTATGAGGGTATTCCGCATCTCTTCACACCCATCATCACCGAGCCCAAGCTCGCCGCCAACGCGCTGCGCAACGCGGTACGCGAAATGGAGCGCCGCCTCAAGCTGCTGGCCAGCCGAAGCGTGCGCCACATCGACCAATACAACAAGCTCTTTGAGAGCTCAATGCCTTCGCTCTTCGACCAGGGCGAGCAGGAAGAGCCGCTTCCCTACATCGTCATCATCATCGACGAGCTCGCCGATTTAATGATGCTCGACCGCGCCAACGTCGAGGAATCGGTCACCCGTCTCGCGCAAATGGCGCGCGCCGTGGGCATCCACCTCATCCTCGCTACGCAGCGGCCCAGCGTCGACGTCATCACCGGCCTCATCAAAGCCAATGTTCCTACCCGCATCAGCTTCCGTCTCGCCACCAAGGTTGATTCGCGCACCATCCTCGACACCAATGGCGCTGAAGCTCTCCTCGGCCGTGGCGACATGTTATTTTTGCCGCCGGGTACCAGCCGCCTGATGCGCCTGCATGCTCCCTACGTCAGCGAGAAAGAGACTGCCGCCGTCGTCGATTTCTGGAAGTCGCAAGGCACAGCGGAATACGTCGAAGGCTTCCTCGAATCGCCAAAGGATGAGCACAAAGCCATGGACGGCGAAAACGGAGACGCCAATGACGACGATCCCATGTTTGACGACGCAGTTCGCCTGGTCTTCGAGTTCGGCAAGGCTTCCACATCCCTGCTGCAGCGCCGTCTCCGCGTCGGCTATGGCCGAGCAGCGCATCTCATTGATCTCATGGAGCGTGACGGCCTTGTCGGCGCCGCCGATGGCCCGCGTCCCCGTGAGTTGCTGAAGGCTCCCGGCTGGCTGCACGAAATCGCGGTCGGCAACGAATAATCGTCTGGAAAACCCCAATTTCAGCTCGATTCAGCATTGGCGCGCATCAATTCCGGCGTGCTAAACTTCGTCTTTGAAAACGCTTACTCAACCGGTGCAGGCGGGAACCTTTTTGGCATCGCCGCTATTCGCGAGAATTCTTCGTGCGAATATGGCCCTAAAACGGCGTACCCTGCTTGACAAGTGTTCGAGTAAAGCAATTTACTTAGGGGCGATCGTCTAACAGCCTCTGTTGACGAATTCTCGCCGATTCAGGTGTTTTCCATGATCGGGTTCGTTCCAGGCTCCACCAACACGGGACTTTCCAGCTTTTCGCCGGCCTTGCTTGCTTTCAACGCGCAGCCCCTGGCGCACCTCAGGACGCTCGACATCATTGTCATCGCTCTCTACTTCGCTATGGTCCTCTGGATCGGCTTCTACCTGAAGGGCCGTTCCAACACCAGCGAAGAGTTTTTCATGGCTGGCCGCGAGATGACCGCCTGGATCGCAGGGCTCAGCTTCGTCAGCGCCAACCTCGGCTCATTGGAGCTGATGGGCTGGGCCGGATCGGCCTACCAATACGGCATTCTGGCCACCCACTGGTATTGGATCGGCGCCATTCCCGCCATGCTGTTCCTCGGCCTGGTCATGATGCCCTTCTACTACGTCTGCAAAACCCACTCCGTGCCCGGCTATCTTGACCTGCGCTATGGCGGTGGGGCCCGCAGCGTCGCCGCCATCTCCTTCGCCACCGAGATGATCCTCATGAGCGGCGTCAACATGTTTGCCATGGCCGTTGTCATGAAGGTCGTCCTCGGTTGGGATATCACCTTTAGCATCTTCGTTTCCTCGATCGCTGTCGCCGTCTACGTAGGCCTCGGCGGACTGCGCTCGGCCATCTTCAATGAGGTTCTGCAATTCGTGCTCATCTGGGGCGGCGCGCTGCTGGTGCCCATTCTCGGTCTCATCCAGGCCGGCGGCGTCTCCGGCCTCAAGACTCACATCATGGCCAATATGCAGTCCATGACCGGCGTGCGCCCCGACAGCTACTTCCACATGTGGCGCGATACCGGCAGCTTTGCCGCCAATCCCATGGGCGTGCACTGGACCGGCATCGTCTTCGGTCTCGGCTTCGTCATCAGTTTCGGCTACTGGACCACTGACTTCCTCGTCGTCCAGCGCGTCCTGGCCGCACACAACCTCCGCGCCGCGCGCATGGCCCCGATCATCGGTTCGTTCTTCAAGATGGCCGTTCCGTTCATCGTCATTCTGCCCGGCTTGCTCGGGCTCGTGCTCCTGCAAAACCCCGATGGCAGCCGCCGTCAGCTCGTTGGCGAGGATGTGGTGGCCGCCTGCGCTGTTTCCTCCTCATCCGGACAGGTTGAAGATGCGCCGGCTTGCTCTGCGGCAATGGCCAGGACCACCCTGCCGGCCGCCTATCAGCAGAAAGTCCTAAGCGGGACGCCCGGCTCGGAGCTGCACAGCTACAACCAGGCTCTGCCCCTGATGATGGTCCGCTATCTCGGGCCCGGTCTTCTCGGTCTTGGCATCACCGCTCTCATCGCCGGATTCATGAGCGGGATGGCCGGAAACGTCAGTGCCTTCTCCACCGTTTGGACTTATGACATCTATAAGCCGCTCATCAACAAGAAAGGCTCTGACAGCCACTATGTACTGGTCGGGCGTCTCTCCATTCTTATCGGCGTTGCAGTGTCCATTGGTGCTGCCTACCTGGTGATGCACGCGCACGGCATCATGGACTATGTGCAGGCGCTCTTCTCGATCTTCGTCGCCCCGCTGCTGGCTGCCATTCTTTTCGGCATGTTCTGGAAGCGCGCTACGAAGCTTGCGGGCTTCCTGGGCCTGTTGCTCGGCATTGTTTTTTCGGCCAGCCTGTTCATGTGGGTCAAGCTCGTTCCCGCCGCATTGGCTAATGTCGCGCTTTCACCCGACGCCAAGCCGATGGCCGAAAATGTCTTTCGCGCCTTGTGGGCGTTTCTGTTTGCAGCGATTGTGATCGTTCTAGTCAGCCTCCTCACAAAGCCGCGGCCCATTGCGGAATTGGAGGGTCTGGTTTACGGAGCCACTAAACTGCCGGAGGAAGAGCCGGCGCCGTTCTACCAGAAGGAGTGGGTTTGGGCGACCCTCGCGGTGATGATCTTTGCCGCGCTCAACATCATATTCTGGTAGCGGACGGGAATTCGTCACCGCGCTGAAGATTTGCGTGACTGAGGAGCGGAAAGGATAAAGGTTATGCACGGTTCAGGAATTCCGATCTGGTTTTTCATTGGCGTCCTCTTGTTCATCTATGGCGCCATGATCTTCGGCTACGGCGTCTTTGAATGGACCACTGGGCTTTACGCGCCAGGCGTACAGTTGACCAATCTTCATACGCCGGTCTGGTGGGGCGCAGTTCTGGCAATGCTGGGCTTGTTTTATACCGTCAACTTTCGCCCGGGACGCGCGCAAAAGTAGGCGTTGACCGGACTTCATAGGATCTTTGCACAAACGTTCGTAAAAGGAGCACGAAAATGGCAGCGCAACGCAAGATGACGTTTGGAATCGTAGTGGGTAATCGCGGCTTTTTCCCTGGCCATTTGGCCAAGACCGGCCGGGAAGAAATCATTTCTGTTTTAGAGGCTGTGGGAGCAAAGGCCATCGTGCTCAGCCCTGAGGAGTCAAGACACGGCGCGGTCGAAACCTACGCCGAATCGCAGCGGTGCGCCGAGCTCTTCAAGAAGCATGCCGATGAGATCGACGGCATCATCGTCACGTTGCCCAATTTCGGCGAAGAGCGTGGCATTGTCGACGCCATCCGTCTGTCCGGCCTCAAAGTCCCGGTTCTGGTGCAGGCCACGCCCGATAGTTCAGACAACATGACCATCGCCGTGCGGCGCGACAGTTTCTGCGGCAAGATGAGCGCCTGCAACAACATGATGCAGTTCGGCATCAACTACTCGCTGACCACGCTGCACACCGAAAGTCTCAGCTCGCCCGAGTTCAAGGCCGACCTCGAATGGTTCTCCCAGGTTTGCCGCATTGTTAAAGGCCTCAAGAATCTCAGGATCGGTTCCATTGGCGCTCGCCCAGCGGCGTTCAATACCGTGCGCTACTCCGAGCGCATCCTCGAAACCGCCGGCATCTCTGTCGAGCCCATCGATCTCTCCGAGATATTCGGCCGCATCAACCGCATGAAGGACAACGATGATGCTGCGCAGGCCAAGCTTGCGGCCATCAAGAAATACGTCACTACCGCTGGCATTCCCGATGCCGCGCTGCTCAAGATGGCCAAGCTGGGCGCGGTCGTTGACGGTTGGATGAAGCAGACCAACTGCACCATCAGCGCAGTTCAGTGCTGGACCTCAATGGAAGAGTTCTTCGGCGTCGTTCCATGCACCATCATGAGCATGATGTCGAACGATCTGATTCCATCGGCCTGCGAGGTTGACGTGCCGGGAACGCTCAGCATGTATATGATGGCCCTCGCCTCGGGCACCCCCTCGGCGCTGCTCGACTGGAACAACAACTACGGCAGCGATCCAAACAAGTGCGTCTGCTTCCACTGCTCCAACCTGCCCAAGCACTTCTTCAAGGAAGTCAGAATGGATTTCCAGCAGATTATCGCCGGAACCGTGGGCAAGGAAAACACCTACGGCACTTGCGAGGGCGTCATCAAGCCCGGCGCCATGAGCTTCGCGCGCTTCTCCACTGACGACCGGCGCGGCGTGATTCGGGGCTACACCGGCGCAGGCCGATTCACCGACGATCCCCTCGAAACTTTCGGCGGAGCCGGCGTTGCCGAAATTCCGCAGTTGCAAAAGCTCCTCAAGTACATCTGCCGCGAGGGTTTTGAGCATCACGTAGCCGCGAACTTCAGCGACGTCTCGAAAGCCGTGCACGAGGCCGCGCGCTACCTCGGCTGGGAAAGCCACTACCATCCCGCGCTCGAAGACTAGGGAAACAACGCTGGGTGCCCCCGGTCTCGATTCTGAGACCGGGGATCGCCATCATTACCTGCAAGACAGTCAGGTCGTTCCGACCAACAAAAAGGCCCCGCGAGGGGCCTTTTCTTGCTTCCGCAAATATCTAAACGCATGGTCATCCTGAGCGAAGTTTGGCGCGTTCTTTGCGCCAAACGCAGTCGAAGGACCTGCATTTCACTTCCTGATGGTTGAAACGATCTTCAGACTCGCTCCGCTCCCTCCACCGGCTCCAGCGTCATTCGCGCCACCAGCACCACAAGCGCCGCCCAAAGCAGGTCGGCGCCCAATAAATGCGCAATCTGCAGCCAGACCGGCGCCAGCATCACTACGTCCAGAATACCCAGCGCATACTGCGCGGCAAGCAGAATCAGCACCAGCGCTGAAAGCCCGCGGTTATCCCAATGAGTTGATCGCTTTGCGGCGCGTACCAGAAGCCAAACCAGGAAGATACTGGCCACAACCGCAACTGTGGGATGCGTCCATCTCCAGCGCACCAGCCATTCGCTGCTTGCGGAAAAATCCTGCGAGAATGCTTCGCCCAGTGAACTCGCAGGGAAAAGCGTATCGCCCAGCGCCGCCAGCGATCCCGTTACTCCCACGACAAGCACCACGAGAATAGACGCGATCGCGCCGAAGGGCGCCTTTAGGTGAATCGTTCCGCGTAGGTAACCGGTGCGGCGGCTCAACAAATGAGCCGTCAGCGTCAGCGCGGCCAGCAAAAGCAATGTATTCGTCAGGTGCAGCGCCAGGTACGGCGCGCGTAGCGGTGATTGGCTTTGCGCGGTCAGTCCGAGCTTTACCAGAAAGGCTCCGAGTGCTGCCTCAATCAAGGTGAACGCGACGGCGGCAACCGCTGCACCGCGCGCCAGGTGGCCGCGAACAGTACGCGCAAATGTCCACCAAAGGAGCGCAACCACGGAGAAAAACGAGAGGCCGCTCGTGATGCGGTGCGTAAACTCGATCATTGTGTCGATTCGCGCCGAGTGCTGCATCACCGTGCCGTTGCAGAGCGGCCAATGGTCGCCGCATCCGGCGCCTGACCCCGTGGCGCGCACCAGCCCACCCCACAAAATCACCGCAATGAAATACGCCAGCACGCCCCACGCAAACCGCCGCAGTGCGAGCGAAGGAAGAAGATGAGTTTCCGCTGGTGAGGCCGCAACAGGCATGGATGACTCCGCTACGAACTCACCAGTGTAGAACATGGGAACGCGCGCAGCGGCTGGAACACTATTGGGAGCAGGCGTATACTATGTCTTACCCGGAGGTAAGACGCATGGCCCACACAGCGACGGTTAGTTCCAAAGGCCAATTGGTCATTCCTGCCGAGATTCGGAAGAGATTAAGGATAAAGGGCGGAACCCGTGTTGCAATCGATGAACGTGATGGGCAGATCACTCTCACGCCAAACCCGTATGAAGCGCTTCTCGCTCTTCGTGGATGTCTAAACCACGTGAAAGAAGATGTCGAAGCTCTGATGATGGAAGAACGCCGGAAGGATCGTGAGCGCGATGAAGCTCGTTACCGTGAGACGCTGTGAAAGAGTATGTGCTGGACGCGAATGCACTTGTGCGCCTATATCGCGATGCGCCGGGAGCAGCAACCGTTGAGAATCTGATCCGCCAGGCACGGTCAGGCAATGCACACCTTGCAATCTCGGTCGTCAATTTGAGCGAAGTGGCCTGCGTCCTGGCAAGGTATTTTGGGCCAGACAAGGCACTCAGGTGCATCGAGGCCGCGCGCGGAGCAATAGAGATTGTAGAGGTGCGGGAGCGCCAGGCACTGGATACCGCGGTGCTGCGACTTCGCTACAAACTCGGGCTCGCTGACAGCTTTGCCGTGGAGTTGGCGATGCGCACCGAGGCTACGCTTGTTACAGCAGATCCGGACTTCGCTAAGCTTGGCAAACAACTGAAGATTCTAGCGCTGCCCAGGCATGCCAAATGACGCTTGAAGAGTTGGATGAATCTTTGCCAAATGGCCTGCACGACGCACGGATCAACGCTCTGACGCATGATTATGAGAATGCAGCCATCAAGTTAGAGGTCGAGATATTAACAGGACTACCAGTTAATCCCCTACCCGAGAGGTTCCGATACCGAAACGGCGAGATTCTGTTTCATCGGGTTCTTTTTTGTTCCGTTGAGATACCGGAAAACGAGAGGATTCTTGCGCTTCCAGGAAGCATTTGGTTCAAGTTATCGAGAACAGAGCCGGGAATCGTGCCAGAGAAAATCGCAGGTTCTCTTCCTCGAAAGACGCTTTGCTACTCACTTTATATTCTTGAGTGGGAGTCCAAAATCCACATCGCCGCTGGCGATGTAAGCTTTTCGTCGGCCGACGCCATCGAAGCTGCCGTGAAGCGATAACCTATCCGTTCTGGCTGCGATCGGAATGATTTGGATCCAGAACAACCTGAATGCCGCGCTTACACCCTCAGCAGCCTCACCACATGATTCACAATCATCAGGTCTTCGAGCGGCGGAAGCACGCGCACCGTCACCCGCGAGTTCTCCGCCGAGATGACCGCCGGTCCGCGCACGTTATTGCGCTTTGCATCCACCACGATTCCGAGAGCTCCCAGGCCCGCACAGATCTCTGCTCGCGAGGCAATATCGTTCTCGCCGATGCCGCCCGTGAACACCAGCATGTCCAGGCCGTTCAGTTCTGCCACGTAGCTGCCGATCCATCGCGCAATCGTCCAGCAGAACTTGTCCACAGCCAGCCGTGCTTTCTCGTTTCCCGTCGCAATCGCCTCGCGCAGATCGCGCATGTCATTCGATAGCTCGCTCATCCCCAGCAAACCTGACTTCTTGCTGACAACCGTTTCAAGCTTGTCCGCCGCCTCGGCCGCGTTTGCCGTTTTCTCCGCAATCTTCTTCAGGATGAAAATCAACACGCCCGGGTCGATGTCCCCGGTGCGCGAGCCGCTGATAATCCCGCCCGACGGCGTCAACCCCATCGATGTGTCCAGGCTCTGGCCATTGCGAATTGCGGTAATCGAAGCCCCGTTGCCCAAATGGGCCACAATCAATTTTTCCGGCACGTCCGGCTGCAACTGAAAAATAATCGACTCGTAGGAGATGCCGTGGTACCCGTAGCGCCGCACTCCCATGGCCACGTACTCCTCGGGAATCGGCATCCGCACCGCGACCTCGGGGAGCGTCCGATGAAAGTAAGTGTCGAGCACCGCGAAATTCGGAATTCCTGGAAACAGCCGCAGCGCCTCCCGCATGATGTAAACCGCGATGGGAGTGTGCAGCGGTGCAAGCGCCGCATAGCTTTCGATCTCGTCGATAAGCGCAGGCGTAATGCGCTGATTCTCGCGGATCGTGGGCCCTCCGCAAACCACGCGGTGTCCAATGGCAGCCGGCGCAGGGATCTCGCCGGAGTTGAGCGCGTCAACCACAAGCTTGAATGCAACGGAGCGGGTCGGCAGCGCGGGCGTCTGGTCCACGAGCTTTCTGCCGGCGGCGTCTTTGATCCAGAATTTGCCCAAGTCCGTGCCGATGCCATCGACCGCGCCTTCAACGAGCCGCTGCCGCTCAGCGCCCGAAGCTTCATACAACGAAAACTTGATGGAAGAGGAACCGCTGTTCAACACCAAAATCGGCAAAGCAGCCATGGATCAAAAACCTTTCAAACGCTTCGTGTGTCGGAATAACCGCGAGATCAGGAGAATCGCCTGAGTTCAAGCGTATCAGCGGCTCCATTGGCCAATGCGTGACTTCAATCACACACTCAAAATCCCTTGCCGCGCATTCCCGAATAGGACAAGACGATATGCATCGCAAAGACCAGGGGCGCTCCTTCGCATTTTGCCAGGAACCGGTCGCATCAATCTCGTCTTGAAAGGGCACGACCGGGGCACCCACGCAGTGCGTGGGTCGCGTGCCGCAAAAGCCGCATAAAAATTGGGGCTTCAGCCCCTGGGGGAAGTTTCTTCATCGTTCGAAGATTGATGCAACCAGCTCTAAAAGTACCGCTTCAACTTCAGAATCTGTGACTCAAATCCATACCACAGAACCGTAGCCACAAGTGTGCACATCGCCAGGCGGAATCCCACAACCGCAAGATTTCCCGCGATGCCATAGCGGTCCATCGCTCGATCGAACCATCCGAAGTAGATGAAGACCGCAATGTGCGTCATGTAGAGCCCGTAGCTGATTCGCCCGTAGAATGCCAACGGTCCTCGCCTCAGCAATGCGTTCAGCGGATTGCGCGCGCCAGTGGACGCGATAGCCGCAACCATCGCGCCGGCGAAGCCAACCGCAAGCGCCGAATCCAAAAAAGCTGTTCCACCCGCGATGGTGGCCGCCGCCGCAATACCCAGCACAAATGCGACGAGTCCGATCGCGAGCCACGCGCGCCGGCTGAGCTTGACCGTGTAGAACGCGAGCGCAAGCAGGCTGCCCAGCGCAATACCGTCCAGATGAATCAATGTATTCGTCGGCGTCATCCAGTGCAGATTTGCGTGACGAATGAATGGAGATGCAATCAGTGCCAGCACCAGGACCGTCGCCAGCATCCACGGTCTGCGCAGCCAGCGCACCACCGGCGCCCACACAAAGTAGTACTGCTCTTCAATGGCCAGCGCCCATGAGGGGCCGAGCGCCGGTGGCAGGGTGAGGTGAAAGAGGTTCTGCACGCAGAAAATATAAGCCAGCCACGGCGCGGTTTCGATCGCGTGCCAAACGCTGCCGCCCACAAACCATGGCGCGTTCAGATACACAACCGTCAGAACCAGCAGATACACGGGCCACACGCGCAATGCTCGCCGCGCATGAAAGTGGTGAAAGTAATGCGGCTTGTCACGCGTTCCCAGCAGAATACATGTGATCAGGAAACCGCTGAGAGTAAAAAACAGAATGACGCCCGCCCATCCCCACAGGCTCGCATAGTACAACCACGTCCCTTCCAGTCGCGGATGGCAGTGATACAGAACCACCGCCAGAATTGCCAGGCCGCGCAATCCGTCGAGTTCCGGCAGGTAGGTTGGAAGCCAGGATGGGCGTTGCATGGGCAAGGTAGTCGGCCGGATGGTCACCGAATCAACACAAGTTCATCCCGCCGCCAACTGTCGCGCTCGCTCAGTCGCCCGCATCACGGCTTTAATCAGCGTTACGCGCAACCCGCCCTCTTCCAACTCCAGAATGCCGTCGATCGTGCATCCTGCTGGCGTGGTTACGGCGTCTTTGAGCAGAGCCGGGTGGTAGCCGGTCTCGAGCACCATCTTGGCCGCACCGTAAGCCGTTTGCGCGGCCAGTTGCGTCGCAATATCGCGCGGCAGGCCCACCTTCACGCCCGCCTCGGCCAAAGCTTCAATGATGATGTAAATGTACGCCGGTCCGGAACCCGATAGCCCGGTCACCGCATCCATGTGCTTTTCGTCCACCAGCACCGTGCGGCCCACAGTCTCAAACAGTCTCTGGGCCAACCCCATCTGCGCATCGCTGACAAAGCGCCCACGGCACAGGGCAGCAGCGCCGGCGCCCAGCGCCGAAGGCGTGTTCGGCATCGCGCGCACCACGGCAATCTCCATACCCGCTGCTTCCTCAATGGCGCGCGTCTTCACTGACGCGGCAAAAGAAACCAGCATCTTCCCCTTACTGAGTGCGGGCTTGATCTCCGCAATCAATTCCGGAACCTGGAACGGCTTGACTCCCACCAGAATCAGGTCCGACTGCTTGACCGCTTCGAGGTTGTTCGTGCTCACGTCCACGCCCCATTGCGTGCTCAGCGCGAGCGCTCGCTCGGCGTGGCCCACAGTAGCGTGAATCCGGTCTGCGGCAAACAGATTCTCTTTCAGAAATGCCTGCAACAGAATGCCACCCATCTTGCCTGCGCCCAGAACTGCCACGCGGACCTTGGGCAACTGCGCAGGAGTTTGCGGAGCCTCGACGGCGATCTCGGCCATTGCTTCTTTTTCCTTCCTCTTGAAAAATTCCGGCGTCTTCGGCGCTTGCGGCGCACAGAGCGGCCTGCATCTCTCAAGGATACTCGCGCCAGGCGCGAATCCTTGTCGAATCACCGCAATCGACGCCTTTCCCCTGCAACTCCGGGATCCTGATCGATTGCTTTTCGGCCGCAGCTGCGAGACGCGCGAACTCTCGCTCGGTTCTTGTGCGCGCTCGCCTACTGGCTCAGCATGGCTCCGTTCAACAGAAAATCCTTCAGGGCGGCCGCCATCTTGTCGTTGCGGTCTGCTGCCGGCCAGTTGGCATCCCAAATCACGTAACCGCCAGGCAGCGAAAGAAACTTCTGGCCGTCGACCACCGCCGACACTGTCGTTACGACCCAGGCGTCAGACTCCAGGATGTAGGGTGGCGCAGCTTCATTCCCCGGCGAGGGATTGCGCAATTCTGACACGTGCTCTCCCATATGCAGCACCGCCCTCGTCAGCGAATCTCCCTGCAGATGATCCAAGTCGAATGTGCAATTGAACAGAACGCCGTCAGGCGAATCCTTGGTCCCCAGATCCTCATCTTTTGGCGAAGCCTCGTTCGCTATTCCATTCGCGGCATACACACCCGTCGCTGCATCGCCATGCTTTCCATAAACCGCCGCTGCCTTTTCCGCAGCGTCCTTGGGAGGGCCCGCGGCAAGCTTGTCCGCGCTTTTCTGCGCGGCGGCAATCGCACCGTTCAGATCGATTCCGTTCCCCGCTCCCGCGTCGGCGCCATACATGCCGGCTGCGTTCCCTCCTCCCGTGGCTCCGCCTTTGGTCTCATTGTCGTTTTTTGAATAATCAATCTCTTTCGGCGTTACGTCTGAAACCGATTCGAGTACAAGCCGCGCAGGATAGGCATTCATGTTTCCAAACCCGCCAAATCCCACAATCTTGCCCGCGGCGTCGCGTTGCAGCGTCGCGTCGGCCACGCTATCCAAACGGCCCACCAGCGTCGCTGTCACCTCGTAGCGCCTGCACCCCAGGCACATGTCCGCGCCCTTCTCGTGCTTCTGCGCCAGCAGGGAATCGAACTGCTTAAAGTCCTTGCTCTTGTCCAGCGTCACAGCTGTGCGCGTCGCGGGCGTTAGCTTCCCGGTAAAGTTCCTCGCGGGCTCGATCATGAGCATAGCCGCGGGACCCGCTTTACCCTTCGTTCCCGCCGGATAGTCAAGCCAGATCGCATTCACCGGGTATCCGCAATTAGAGTCGACCGAGTCCTTGATCACAAACTCGTCAAGTCCCGCCACCACCGTGCCCTTGATGCGCACAATCTGCCCGTTGAATGCCTGCGGCTTCTTCGCCACGTCGCACACCGCTACGTCCACCGGCGCTGCTGCTTGCGCGTAGAGTTCACCGCCGAATCCCAGAATCATGCAAGCCAGAATCAAACCATTCTTCATAGACTTTCTCCATCTGCCGCCTTCCGCAACGGCACGGAATCTCCATCCACTGCGAGCCCGCAACGGCACTGAGTATTGCCTGCGGCACTCGCCGCTGGTTGCGCGAACTCGAAAGAATATCACGCTGGCGCTTTCACCTTCTCGGGTGCGTGGTGGCGCAGGCGGGTTCTGGGGCAGCGTTATTTCCTCCGCGAGCGGTGTGGGATAGAAGTCTGCTCGGGCGTTGCGCGCGAACCGGCGATAAGAATGTCGACGAGGCGGCGCGCACTGGCCTCCCATCCGGGAAACGCCATGGTGTGGAAAATGCCAACCATGGCGCGCTCGAAGTCGTCCGGGTTGGTGTCGGTGCGCAGATCGCCGCTGGCGATGGCGCGCCTGACGGAGGTTTCGAAGGCAGTCTGGATCACCGAGCGCGCGCCTTCGATAAGGCGCATGGAGCCGCCGGCGACCGTGTTCATGGCGGGGATGATGAGCATTTTTCCGGCCACGTGGTCGATGAAGAGCAGCATCCAGGCGCGCAGGGCTTCGAGCGGAGGCATAGTGGCGGCGAAGCGTTGCTCGGCGGCGGCAAGCTTCTCCACTTCGTTGCGATAGACAGCTTCGATAAGAGTGTCGCGCGTCGGAAAGTGCCGATAGAGCGTGCCCGGGCCGATGCCTGCCTCACGGGCAATTTCGTCCAGGCTGGCGCCTGCGCCATCGCGGGTAAAGACCCCCTTCGCGACCTCAAGGATCCGCTCGCGGTTGCGCTGGGCATCCGCGCGGGGCTTGCGGGCGGGCGTAGTCGGCACAGGCTTCTTTTTCGGCATGAACAATTCCACTGAAAAGTTTTTGCAACCGGAGACAGCCTCCGGTTATCTTAGTTATACGGAGACTATCTCCGTTTTATTCCGCGGTGGCGCGGTATGTCAATTTCCGGTGCGATCCTCACGGGTGGCGCCCTAACAACAAAAAGGAGCGGCGATGAATATATTTGTGACGGGATCAACGGGTTTCATAGGAACGGAATTGGTGGCTGAGCTGATTGCGGCGGGGCACCACGTGCGCGGGCTGACGCGCAGCGACGCTGGAGTGGAACAGTTGAAGGCAGCGGGCGCAGAAGTCCATCGCGGAGACCTTACAGACCTCGAAAGCCTGCGCAGCGGGGCGGCGGGGATGGACGTTGTGGTGAACCTCGCGTTCAATCACGACTGGTCGAAGTTTGCCCAGAATGGGGCGGACGAAATCAAGGCGATTGAGGCGCTGGGATCGGCGATGGAGCCGGGCAAGCTGCTGGTAGTCACCTCCGGGATTGGAATTACAGCCGGCGCGCCGGGCCAGTTGCGCAAGGAGACCGATCCTCCGGTGAATTCTCCGGGGATTCCGCGCCGGCCGGAGCTGGCCGCGCAGGCCGTGGCGGCAAAGGGTGTGCGCGTGGCCATTGTGCGTTTGCCGCAGGTGCACGACACCCGCAAGCAAGGGCTGGTAACGGTTATGATTCAGACCGCGCGCGATAAGGGCGTTTCGGCCTACGTGGGCGATGGCGCCAACCGCTGGGCTGCTGCCCCGCTCAAGGACGTGGCGCATCTCTATCGGCTGGCGATTGAGAACACGGGACCGGGCGTCTCGACCTTTCACGCCGTGCAGGAAGAAGGCGTGTCGCTGCGCGATATCGCGGAGACAGTCGGTAAGGGGTTAAAGGTACCCGCGAAATCCATCACCCCGGATCAAGCCGCCGAACATTTCGGGATATTGGGACACTTTGTCGCGCTGGATATGCCCGCGTCGAGCAAGTGGACACGCAAGACACTGGGGTGGGACCCGGCCGGGCCACGCCTTATCGACGATTTGGCAAACATGAAGTACTGACGGTTTCCGCCGGCCAGAAAGCAAGCTGCCCACTGTTCACTGTTCACCGCTTCTCCGACGCGATCCACGCGTCGATCCGCTGCTCGAGCACATCCAGCGGCAGGGCACCGGAGTCGATGACCTGGTCATGGAATGCGCGAATGTCGAATTTGTCGCCGAGTGCATTTCTTGCGCGGTCGCGCAGTTCAAGAATCTTGAGCTGCCCGATCTTGTAGGCCAGGGCCTGGCTGGGCCATGCGATGTAACGATCGACCTCGGACTGGATGCTGGGCTCATCAATGTTCGAGTGATCGCGGAAATACTGCACCATCTGTTCGCGGGTCCAGCCCTGGGAGTGCACGCCGGTGTCGACGACGAGGCGAATCGCGCGCCACACTTCGTTCTCCAGCCGGCCGTAATCGGAGTAGGGGTCCTGGTAGAGGCCGACATCCTTGCCCAGATGCTCGGAATAAAAGGCCCAGCCTTCCACGTAAGCGGTGTTTCCGTCGAACTTGCGGAACTCGGGGATGCCCGTCATCTCCTGCGCGATAGAGATTTGGAGATGATGTCCGGGAATGCCCTCGTGATAGGCAATGGACTCGACACTATAGAGGTTGCGATGCGTCGCGTCGAACGTGTCGACGAAGAGACGTCCCGGGCGCGAGCCGTCGGGCGAGCCCGGCTGGTAGTAGGCGGGCGGCGAGGTCTTCGCCAGGTAGTCGGGAACTGTCGTGACCTCAAACGGCGCCTTGGGCAGCACGCCGAAAAGCTCCGGCAGACGGGCTTTCATGGGTTCCAGGTAGCCTTTGTACGCCGCGATGAGCGCGTCTGCCGAGGCCGGGTGCTCATTGGGATTGGTCTTGAGGCTGGCGCGAAAGCCGGCGAGATCCTTGAAGCCAAGCTTCTGCGCGATGGCCAGCATTTCTGCCTCATCCTTGCCAACCTCGTCGAGCCCAATCTGGTGAATCTGCGCAGCGGTCAGATTGGTGGTGGTCGTGCGCTTGATGAGGAACTGGTAGTACGCGGCGCCGTCGGGCAGCGCGTCGATGCCGGGCTTGTCGCGTCCGGCAGGGATATAGCTGACTTCGAGAAACCGCGCAAAGCGCTGGTAGGCCGGCAGAACTTCTTTTGCGATGGCGTCGAGCATTTCGCTCTTGATGCGCGCCTGCTCCGCGGCCGAAATCGACGCAGGGAAGTTCTTCAGCGGCAGCGCCAGCGGTGAATCTTCAGGCTTCTGAGTAGCGAGTTGTTTCACCTGGTCGAGCGCTTTTTCGAGCAGGTACTTCGGCGGCACGCGTTGATCGTCCATGCCGATCGACATATTGGTCGTGACCTGATCGAAGGCGTGGGGAATCGTGTGCAGGCGCGCGATCCAGTCGTCGTAGTCCTTAACAGTACTGAAACTAAGCTCGGCCACCAGGCGCGGGTAGGTAGCGTAGATGCCGTCCATCTGGTTGACGGGCATCTCCCATTCCTTGAAATCAGCCGCCTCCTGGTCCATGTCGAATTCGCGCAGCAGAAGATCCTGGCTGATCTTCTCCTGATCGGTAAAGCCAGTTGGATCGATCGCGGCCAGCCGAAGCTCAAATCTTTGCTCGCGCGCCAGCTCGTCGTTGACAGCGGCGACGGAGTAGTCGTCGATCTGGTCGTTGTAGCGCGTGTCGCCGATGATGGAGGCGAACTCGGGATCGTGCTTGAGCCGGTCTTCCCAGTAATCGTGGAAGAGGTCGTTGAGAGCCTGGCGCCGGTCGGCAAGCGAGGCTTGGGCCGCAGGCCCGCTCGCGGAACTTTGGCCTGCGGGGCCGGCTGTGAGCTGCGCGTGCATCGCGGGCGTATACGAGACAAGCAAGGCTGAGGAGAGGACGAAGATACGGACAGCATATTGTTTCAAGCGGGAGTCCTTCGGGTGGATGTCACCTATTTGACGAGTTTAGAGCAGCGGCGGCACCGAGCCGTGCAGCATGAGTCGTCAGCCGTCGTGGGCAGCTATGTCAGCTCCGCGCCCTCGCTCTGCACGAACGGTCAGATACCTGTCAAGACCCCTCCGCAAGCCGCCCATTTGGTCCGATTGGCTAACTTACTGGTTTTTAATTCACTTATTCACTCTTTCACTTCTTCACTTTTCTGCACCAAGTTTGCCGATTAATTCCCGCGTCCTTCTACACTTGTCTTAAGTGCGCAATCTTATGAACTCCGCGAACGAGCCAGCTCGCGAAAAGGGCAACCTGCAAATTCACCGAGTCTGTCTCTCATTCGGCCGCCCCGCCGTTCGCCGAATCGCAGATCGCAGGCAAAAAACAGCAAAGTGGTGATTTTCCTGCCTCAGAAGTGGTGCAAATGCCATCTAACCAATTTATAATCAACGGATAATTCCAAAAACCGTCGGCAAATTTAGTCGATTTTTGTCGCTCTTGCGGCCCATTTCCCCCCGAATTCGACCTGACTTGGTCCCTTGCATCAGCTTCGGTTCCTCAGAAAAAAGCTGCGCCAACATACTCTGCGCCTACAACGCCAGGATCAGTCCTACTTTGCCCAAGCGGTGATCCAGCGGAAGGTGAGCGCGCTCCACGCTGGCCAGAAAAAGAGGAAAGAATTCAGGCACAGGCAAACGAAAAGTGAGACCGACGCGATCACGTGGGAGCGGATGAGACGGCCCCGATAGAGGTCCCAGCCAAGCATCAGCACGATGAGGAGAATGTTGTCCCAACGAGGGGACCTCCAGTTGATTGGCCGATTCATTGACCATTGCAGGGTGCTGGAGTTGGTGTCAACGGAAATTCGCAGCAGGAAGTTGTGCGGGCAGGGGACCGCGAGAAGTTGAAGCGAGTCCAGAAATGTCCGGCTTTTCGTCTTGTCGAGCTACAGGAAGCGATATAGTAGGCTGCAAGGGCGGCTGGCTCACGTAGCGGGAAGGTCGGTCTCGCTCAATTCCTCTCGATTCATTTCCAGCGCAAGGTCTCATCGTTCAGAACGAGGGCCAGGTCTCATCATTCGCACTCAAGGCAAATTCCGGCAGGGGTTCACTCGCAAATTCGCGAGGGAAAGCTGAGGCTCAATATGGAAGGTTTCTATACGGTTCAATTCATCGGCGCGCAAGGCTGGGGCACGGGCGTTGTGGTCTACATCGCGGGCCATGTATTCGGCGGCGACAGCGCCATGATGTTTACGGGTACATACGATCGGCAGGGCAATGCCGTGACGGTTCAGCTCCACGCCAAGCAGATTGCGCCGGGACTGATGAACACCATGGGCCGCGACGAATTCGATCTGGATTTGTCGGGAGTCGTTGAGGGAGAAAAGATAAAGCTCGCCGGCAACATTCCCGGAACCGAGCTGCGCCTGAAAGCAAACCTTACGAAACAGTTCGACCTGCCGGCGCGGGGTTGAGTCGCACAGCGCCGTCCCTTCGGGACTGCGTAAATCTGACGCACAAAGACCAGAAAAGAGTTCGTGAGATCCCCGTTCCCTCCGCCACGGCGGACCAGGGACCGGGGCACCCATTTCTTCGTGGGATGGCGGCGATGGGGCGCTTCCCGCGCCTCAGAAATCGTGGGGATGCTCCATGAGCGTGGAGGCGGCGACGGTAGCATCGGCGGCGGACTGTGATGGGGCGGAGCTGGCCGCGCTGGAGGATTCCGTTTGCGCGCGGAGCCGGGCCACGGTTTGCCAGTTGTCTTTGCGCGGCTGATCAGAAAACCATTGCGGAAGCGGCATCAGCAGAAACCGGCTGAGAATCTCGGCGTGTCCCTCGTAGAGCGCGCGCATCTGGCGCAGGCGCTCGCGAGAAGAATCGTCGTAGCAGAGATTGATGCCGGCGGCGGTGAGCATGTCGTACAGCTGGCGGCAGCGCGCGGGCGGCAGGCGGTCGGGCGCGTCGGCAATGGGGCGAAGATTGAAGATCTGCGAGAGATCGACGAGCGCGTGGCGAGCCATGGCGAAGGTGAGCTGTGCCTGGCGGGCTTCAAGGCCGCGAACGCCGGCGATGAGCAGCGATGACGTGTCGAGGATGGCTGTGAGCGCGCTGAGCCAGCTTTGGTTGTTATGCTGCGAGCGGAAGTAGCAAAGCTGCGGATAGGAGATGTGGCTCTCGAGCAGCTCCGCGGACCAGCGTTCCCATTCAACAAGAAGAGTGGAGAGCGACTGTGCGGCGCTGTCGGAGGAGTGACGCCGCATCAGCTCGGCCGCTGTGGGCGGCGAGCCGGCGCGGGCGTCGAGCAGGGCGATCGAGACTTCGCGGCGTGAGAATGCGCCATAGAGGACTGGAAAATATCCCATGACCATGGCCAGGAAGCCGAATCCCATTCCGCTTTGCAGAATAAGGAGGACGCGGGCGAGCGGGCTGTGCGGCGTCACGTCGCCGAGGCCGAGGGTAAAGATAGTGGTGCCGCTGATGTAGAGGTCGGTGTGGAAGTTGGAGGGGTGCCAGGGATCGTTGAAGGGGCTGCCGATGGCGAAGTAGATGAAGGCGAAGCCGAAAACCATGACCGTGGCCCAAACGACGAGAAGAAGAATGAGCGAGAGTGGACCGTAGTAGCTGAGGACGGTTTCGCGCTTGCGGGGATTGGGAAGGCGGCGAGCGAAAAACCCCCACGGGTTCCATGTGGCGATGTAGAAGAGGCGCGTGAGGCGGAAGCGGCCCGTGGCGCGCCGGGGCAGGATGATGGTCTGGAAGGCGTCAAAAAGCACGATCGAGATGCAGAGGATGCCGGCAACCAGGGCGAGGGGACGCATGGGGACTCCGTCAGCGTGGGGCCGCTGGGGAACGGCGGCCGTTGGTTGGATTGTAGTAGACCGAGAGCATCGGAGTGGGTGAGGTGGAACGCGTTTTCGATCCGGCCCAACTGCCGAGACGCAGCGCCCAGAGAAAACTTTCTTGCGAGCAGAATCGTCGGTAATCTGTAAGTTCGTTACGTTTGCCGGGAGATTCAACGCAAAGCTCAAAAGGCAAAGAAAAAGCTTGCCTGCGAGGATTGCGCGTGGTTAGAGTTGTGAAGCGGTATTCCCCCCAAAGGACAATTGACAGCGGAGAGAGCCAAACGAAGCAAGTAGACGAGCTCCCTGGTTCCCGGCATTGGAATCCATGACGGGTTGTGTGCGGCAGTGTTGCACGCGGTGCTTGGGGTTTACCTGCGGCACTGAGTCAACGGGCAAACGTGTTTGCAAATGAACAGAACCAGGGACGGCGGAGCCGGAGAGAGAGGTTAGTGAATGAAAAACAGCATGCGGAGTGGGTGGACGGCAGCGGTGGTGGCGCTGGCTTGCCTCGTGTTGGCGGGATGCGGGAACAACGTAAAAGGACACACCTACTCCGCCCCAGACGGATCGGTGACGATCGTATTCGGATCGGGCGGGACTGCGAATGTGAGTTTTGGTCCCATCCCGGCGGCTTGCACCTATACGCAAAGCGGCAAGCAGGTGAACCTGACCTGCGGCGGGCAGACTGAGATTCTGACGGTCGGCGACGGGACGTTGGACGGGCCGCAGGAAACCATAGGGCACCTGACGAAGGTGAAATGAGGCGACGGAGTCAGCACGCATTCGGCCCGGAGGCCAGCGAGCAAGCGAGTTGACGGGTTGTTCACGGAAAGTTCAAAGAAGTCCGGCGATGCAGTCGATTATTCGCGATCGGATCTCATAGAACTCTTTACTTAGGCCGCGGAAAGATGCTACTTTGATCAGCATCCCCCCGCTTCGAAAGACAGGAGAATTGTCATGCATTGTCCACGCTGCGGCACGGAGTCTCAACCCGACAACAAGTTTTGCAAGAGTTGCGGAGCACCGCTGGGCGCAGCAGGGGTCGCGCCGGCCGCAGCGGCAGTCCCGCCGCCGCCAATACCGCCGGCCCCGTCGGCGTTTGGTGGGCCGAACCCAGAGGGATATGCCGTACCACCGGCAACTCCGCCGCCGCCGGGGATGGTGCCGATGATGTACCAGGCCTACCCGGGCGGACCGCAGCAGGTGTATTACGTTCCCGCAGCCGGAAAGCAGGCACACGCCGGAGCAGGTGTGATGGGAGACCTGACGGCGAAGATCCGGCAGCTGGCCTCGACTGACAAGCTGGAAGGCTTCAGTTTCAAAGAGATTTTCAGAGAAACGTTCAAGAAGCGCGGCCCGGATGCGGTTGAAGAGTACCTCGGGGTTGGCTCACCGCGGTCGACGCCGCCGCTGGAGATGGTGGACACAAACTGGCCCAAGCCGTGGATGTTCTTCCGCGTGCTGGCCGGATTGGCGGTTGCGTACGCGGCAATTTACGCACTGTACATCTACACCGGGAATGAAAAGCCGATGATCGCGATTATGGTGCTGGCCACGTTTGCCGTGCCGATGGCGACTCTGACGTTTCTGTGGGAGATGAACACCCCGCGCAACGTCTCGGTGATCGAGGTCATCAAGTTATTTGTCGTCGGCGGCGGAATATCGGTCCTGGTGATCACGCTCGGTTACATTACTCCGTTGTTCAGTGCCGGCGAGTTCTACCAGGCCGGCATCCTGGAAGAAAGCGGGAAGCTGCTGGCGGTGATCTTGGTCCTCTGGGGCGCTCGCGGCGCGCGCTATCCATACCAACTCAACGGAATCCTCTTTGGTGCGACGGTGGGCGCGGCGTTTGCATGCTCTGAGACGCTCGGTTACGGGATGGATGCGTTTGCTCCGGGTTTGGTCAAGTTCGTTCAAGGTGGCGGGCTTGCCCAGATCTTCGCGGGCCTTCCACAGGGCGCATCAGTGGGATGGGGGATCATCCTGATGCCGGTGATGAAAGCCACGCTGATGGAACTGAATGTGCGAGCAATCCTGTCGCCGTTCGGACATATTGTGTGGACGGCGATTTCAGCGGGCGCATTCTGGCGCGTAAAAGGCGACCGCCCGGCGAGTTTTTCGATGCTGATCGATGGGCGCTTCCTGCGGGCATTCATCATCCCGGTTGTCCTGCACGCGCTTTGGGATTCTCCGCTCGCGGCGGGAAGCAGCAACCTCGCGCTCTCCTATGGTGGGATGGCCGTTCTTTCCGTGATCTCGTGGTACGTGCTGTTCACGATGATCCAGCAGGGCCTGCACCAGGTAAGGGACATGCAGAAGGCGCAATTGGAACACACACTGCAACACGTGCAGGCGACGCTGGGGCTGGGAACAATGAGGCCCCCGATGCCGCCGGGACCGGTGGCGGTTACACCGGTGGCGTGAGAGACAGGGACTGGAACGGGCTGCGTAAATCCAGCTTTGAAAGGGCACGGCTTTACAGGTTGGTGAAAAACTCATCTTGGGTCGCTGTTTTGAAAGGGCATCAGTTCACTCGTGCCACTGAAGTCCGCAGAATGATCGAGGGCTTTGGCCCCCGAGGAAAGATTTTCGGAACTCGACCCGCTGCGGGGACTTTTTCACCAGGCTGTTTAGTCGTGCCACAAGAAGCGCACACATGGCGGGGCTTCAGCCCCTGACAGAGATGCTTCACCAAAGCCGCAAGCCAATACGCAGCCGGTTTTAGGACAAAGGGACTAACGGTCGGGGTCACGGAACGAGTCAGGAGTGAAAGTGTATGGCGGCATTCTGCAGCAAGTGCGGCGCGCAGTTGGAAGGCAATGAACGCTTTTGCGTGAAGTGCGGAAACGATGTGACGGGAGCAGCGGCTGCTCCGTTGGCGGCTGCGGCCCCAGCACCGGTCTACGCGGCGCCTCCGCCTCCGCCGCCAGGCAATGCACCGCCCGGCGCAATTCCCTTCGTGGCTCCGCCACCGGGGCGGGTTCCGATGTCGATGGCGATGCCGCCACCGGCTCCGGCGCACAAAAGCGGAATGTTGTGGCTGGTGATCATCGCGGCTCTGGCGTTGGGTGGCTGGTACTACTACAAACACACGCCGCAGAGTGTGACGCCGCCGGCAACAGCTCCGGGACAACAGCCAGGCACTCAGCCGGCGCCACAGCCGGGAGGCGCGCCGCCGCAACAGCCACCGATGCAGCCGGCTGGTGGACCTGGGCAACAGCCTGAAGGTGGGCCCGGGCAGCAGCCGGGTGGGGCTCCTGGACAACCGCCGGCACAGCAGCCAGGTGGCGGCCCGGGAGGGAATCCAGGACAACCGCCTGCGCAGCCGCCGGCACAACCAGGAGGACCTGGTGCAGCTCCGGGCGGCGGCGGCAACAATGCTGCGCTGGTGCAGCAACAGCAATTCGCCGGCCGATGGGTGCCGCAGAACGGAAATGTTGAGGTAGAGGACGCGCAGTGGCGAAATGCCTCGCAGGTGAATCTGCAATCGGCGTCTCTGATGTGCGTGCAATACGCCTCGACCGGAATTGTGATCTATCAAATGACGACAGTGCTGAACGGGCCAACAGCTCCGGGGGCAACGTCGAGTTTCCCGCCGTTTGCCATGGGAGCGATTCAGCAGGGTATGGCGAAGGTGCAATGCGGCATTGTGGCCGTAACACCCGCGCAGTGATGCGTGAAAGACAGCGGAGCTAGCGGAGTCAGCAACGTTGCCCAAACGGACCCAGGACGTCGAGCGGAGTCCGTCGGCGAGGCTTACCGGCGCGGTTTACCTCGCCTATTTCGTCACGGCGGTCGGCACAGCGCTTATTCAGCCGCACGCTCCGGAAGCAGTGGGCAAAGCGGGCAACGTACTGGGATATGTGCTCTACGCGATCGTGGCACTGCTTTTTTATAACCTGTTCAAGCCGGTGAACAGGCGTGTTTCACTTGCAGCGGCGTTAGTAAGCCTGACCGGTTGCGTTGTTGGGGTTCTCGGTGCATTTCATATATTGACTTACCGCGTCAACATGCTGTTCTTCTTCGGGCTGTATTGTTTGTTGATCGGGTATCTGATTCTTCGATCGAGGTTCTTGCCGCACATCCTGGGCGCGCTGATGATGCTGGCCGGTCTGGGGTGGCTGGTATTCCTGATTCCCGCGGTCGCGAAACACATGGCGATCGGCATAGAAGCGCTGGGCCTGGCAGCGGAGGGATTATTGATGTTGTGGCTGCTGGTGATGGGAGTGAATGAAAAGAAATGGCAGAATCAGTTATCAAGGGCCAGGGGCTAAGGAAGAAGTGAACAAGCGAAGCTTGGGCTGTAGCAGGGAATAGGCAGTAGACACAAGGAACGACATTCGAGGGAGAGAGAGTATGGCAGCGTTTTGCAGCAAGTGTGGCGCACATGTTGAAGAAAACGAGCGGTTCTGCCCGAAGTGCGGAAACGATGTGTCAGGCGGAGTGTCAGCCCCGGCAGTTGCGCCGGTAGCTGCGGCGCCGGTTCCTGTGGCGCAGCCAATGGCGCCTCCACCACCGGTGTATGCGGCGCCCCCTCCGCCTGCGCAAGCTTATCCGCCACCACCGCAAGGTTATCCAGCGCCGCCTCCCGCGGGCTATGGGGCGCCGGGACCGATTCCGGTGATGATGCCTCAGGCAGAGGGCGCGAAGAAGAACAACACACTGTGGATCGTGATCGCTATCGCGGCCGCGCTGGGCGGATGGTACTACTACCACCAGCAGCATCCGACGACGGCAACAACTCCTCCGACCGCGCCGCAAACCGCGCCGCAACCGGGAGGCGCGCCGCCGTCGCCGGCCACGCCCGCGCAGCCGGGAGGCCCGGGGCCTGGTGGACCGAACGCAGCTCTCGTCCAACAACAACAGTGGAGCAGCCAGGAACAGCCGGTCAACGGATCGGTTCAGGTCCAGAACGGAAAATGGGTAAACGGGTCGCAGGTCGCGATTACGTCCGCGGTGCTGGAGTGCGACCAGTACGATGCGAACCAGACGGTACTCGCGCAGAATCAAACCAACTTGACCCTGAGTAACCCGCCGCTCACGCCCGGTAACAACGCCACGTTTAACAATTTCAACGCAGGACAAATCGTTCAGAATGTGAACTCCGTGAACTGCGGCATTGTGGACGTGACACCGGCTCAGTGATGGCTGCGAAACGGTGCACGGCGAGCGGTGCACCGTGGGAACCTTGTGGTTGCTTTTCGCGTAACAAATCCAGTGCGCCGAAAGGCGCACGAATCCCATCCCCTGAGCAAGGATGGGATTGAATACGCGGATTGCAAACCTGCGAATGTGCGAACGCCGGCGGACCTGATAGCCAGGATCGCCGGCGCTTTTTTGTGGGTTGAACATTGGGACGGGGCAGGATTCCGTTTTCTATCCACTAAGGTTTTGCTTCAGTCGGGGGGCTGATTCTGCGCGCCGCTAACCGAGACCTGCGCGCGCGATTTGCGATAGACGTTGGCGACAGCGAGGGTCCAGAGGGGGACGAACTCGACTCCCGGGATCAGCTTGGCGGCGAAGGAGGGCAGGAATTCCCAATGAAAGCCGAGAAGGTAAGTGAGCAGGCCGCCGACGCAGAGGTCGATGACGTCGTCGGGCGGAGAAGCGCCGCCCTCAAGAACGAAGGGAAAGACGGCGATCTGGAGAATGTCGGCGAGGATGGCGAGAATCATGGCAATGCGCAGGCGCGGACCGGCGGAGACTTTAACGGAAGCGTGATTGAGGTCAGCGGGCGCGGGCATGGGTCACATAGATAGGGTAGCGCGGACAGGCAGGGAAAAGGGAATAAGGACTAGGGACTAGCTAGGGACCAGGGATTAGGGATTGGGCGGATTCATCGGCGCATAGAGTCCCGACAAAATCTGCTATCAAGAGCAAGCGGCGCCTGCCGCAAGTCTGTCTGTATCCGGGCATCGAGAATGTTCGGAGAGCCATTTAAGTGCGTCCTGATCACCCGCCTTAGCCGCCGCCCGCATCAATATGCGTGCCATTGCTTCATTGCGCGGCACGCCGAGCCCCTTGTCGAAAAGAGATCCCAGATGAAATTGGCCGCGAGAGCTGCCGCCATCTGCCGCCAGTTGATACCATCTTGCGGCCTCAGAATAATCTTGTTTAACTTGGAGCCCATTCTCGTATAGAACACCTATGTTATTTTGAGCCTCTGCGTGCCCTTGTCCTGCAGCTTTCAGATACCATTTCATCGCTTCGGAATAATCTTCAGGCTCAATGTGGTCATAGATCCACCCCATGTTGTATTCAGCCCCCGAATAGCCTTTATCAGCTGACTTTTGGTACCACTTCTTGGCTTCCGTGAAATCTTGCGGCAAGCCTAAACCCAGCTGATACATCCAGCCAATCTGATTGAGTGCCTTGCCATCTCCATTGTCTGCTGCTTTGTGATACCAACTTAGCGCTTTTTTGTAATCTACTGTTACAGCTATGCCTTGGAGATAACAATCCCCAAGTTGGGCCTGCGCGGGTGGATAGTTCATGTCCGCCGCTTTTCGATACCATCGGAATGACTCGGCGGGATCCGGAGCCACTCCGAGCCCTTCCAAATAAAACCACCCAATATTATTAAGAGCCATGCGGTTGCCCTGTTCGGCAGCTTTCCTGTACCACTTCATCGCTTCAGCGTAGTTCACCGCGACGCCCAGGCCGGTCTGATACATCCATGCCAAATTGCCCTCTGCCGCGGCGTCATTGTTTTCTGATGCCTTCAAAAACCATTTCATGGCTTCATCGTAATTTTGTTTCACCCCTAACCCACTCTCATAAAGGAAGCCGACATCGTTTTGTGCATCGTTGAATCCCAGGTCGGCCGACTGTCGATATAGCTCCATAGCCTTGACATAATCGTGGCGATTAAAGGCTTCCTCGCCTTGCAAATAAATAGCGACCGATCGAGGCAAGGGAACAGCAGCTGGAGTTTGCGCGTTACCCGTGGACATGAGGAATAACATTCCGATTAACGCTGCTGTTGCGATATTGCGCGCAAAGACCATTTCCTTTCCCTCACCAACTCCTCAATGATGTCGCAGCCGAACCTTTCTGAGGGAGATCAGCTTAAACCCATATTGAAACAGGGGGCTATTTGTTTGAACAGTTACGAATGTAACCCTGTGTTGGCGCCGGCCATCCATGCGCAAGAACTTACGTCGTGAGGCACGACGACACAGCATGTCAGCTGCGTGCTAACTCGGGTCAGCGGGTGCGGGTCACATCATTAGGGTAGCGCGGAAAGGCAGGGAGCGAGTGCGCGTAGCGATTTGAGCGAGCCGCCGGAGTGGGGTCTCAGGAAATCTTGATGGAAAGTGACGGACGGGTCGGCGGTGATTAGATCGCGATGCGTTTTTCAGGATAGTTTGAGTGGGCTGCTACTCACAGTCGTTCCAATCTTGCTCTGTGTAAAACCGAACCATGTACCAGCTCTTCTCCAAGCGACTCACCCAAAGCACCTCGCATGGAATACCTGGGTATTTGCCCGGCCGCCTTGTGCGGGATGCGTCGAGAAGACGCTCGCAAGGGTCGAAAACCAGATACGTCACTCTGTCACCGGCCCCTGGGAAGCCCCAGCCATCCCATTCAACGTGCTTGAGCTGGCCGTTCAGACTGGTTGGTTGAGACATCACTTCGCTCTTGTACAGACCTGCGTGTGTGAGCCACCTAGCCCTCGTGTGCAAGCCGAAGTAATCGAAACTCCGAGCGATCGAAACCCAAGAAAACTAGAACAGGCTGGCCACACCGATGAGAACGGCGCACACTATGACTCGGGTTCTGCTGAGTGTGGACCTCATGCCGTTAGTGTATTGAAGCGCTCTGGGTGTATTGTCACCAATCCGGACGTTCCCAGATCGCTATCCCCCTCGCAAAAAAGGCACGGCCTCATGCTTCTTCAGCAGTGCGGCCGTGCCCGGGGAGTCGCCCTGATCCACCCTGGCCGGAAAAACAAGAGCCCGGTGCGGGCGGGGCGTCCATTCCTGGGGGACGGTGCACGCGGATCTTAGGTGAGGGGCGACGCTACTCGTAGCGAAGTGCTTCGATGGGGTCGAGGTTGGCAGCGCGGATCGCCGGGATCATGCCGCTCACGAGGCCGGTGATGCCAAGGATAACCGTCGCGACGATGAGCGAGGCAGGGGAAATGATGAGGCGGATGTCGGCCGCCGAAGCGTGCTTGGCAATGGCGCTATAGAAGGTGATGCGGCCAACCGAGACCGACACGAGAATGGCGAGCAGAATGCCGCCGATGCCGCCGACGCCGGTGATGGCGAGAGCTTCAGCAAGAAATTGAATGAGGATGTGACGGCGACGCGCGCCGAGCGCCTTTTCCACGCCGATCTCACGTGTCCGCTGCTGCACAGAGACCAGCATGATGTTCATGAGTCCGATGCCGGCAATTCCGAGAGTGAGCGCGCCGACGAGAGAAAGAAGGACCTGGAGGGCCATGGAAAGAATCTCGAACTGGTGGAGTTGGGTGCGGAGATTTGCAATGTGAACCGCATCCTTATCCGTGGGGCGGAAGTGGTGGGCGTCGGCGAGCGTGTTGCGAATGGTCTCTTCCATCTTCATGTAGTCGCCTTGATAGCCAATCCAGATTCCGTCGATGTAATGAGTGTCTTTCAGATCGCTCATCGTGTTGAATGGAATATAGACGGTGTTGTTAATGTTATCGTTACTCTCCTGCATCTTGGGCTCCAGAACGCCCACAACCGTAAAGTCCTCGCCGTTGATACGAATCGATTGACCGACCGCCCAAACGCCAGAGAAGAGCTTGGTCTTGGCATCGGAGCCGAGCACGCATACGTGGGCGCGCTGGTCGTCTTCGGCGCCATTGAAGAAGCGGCCGTCTTGAGGTGTGAGCTTGACGATATCGGCGTAGGTGGGACGAGAACCGACGATGGTCCAGGTGTAGGTATGGAGATCGTTTTCGACGGGCTCGTCCTGATAACCCATAGGCGAGATATGGATGATTTCCGGCAGGGCTGCGCTGATGCGGTCGACGTCGTCGAGCGTAAGCTGCACCTTGACGCCGGCTTTATCGCCCCCCGCCTGCTGGCTTGTCTTGCCGGGAAAGATGCCGATGGTGTTGGTGCCCCACTCGGCAAAGATGGTTTCAATGGCGTGGGAGAAGCCGTTGCCGTAGGCGAGCAGCAGCACGACAGTGGCGATGCCCCATGCCATGCCAACGGTGGTGATGGCGGTGCGGCGGCGATTGAAGAGCATCGCCTCCCAGGCCTGACCAAGAATATCTTTCAACATCGCCCGAGCCTCCCTTCCTGATCCCTGATCTCTAATCCCTATTCCCTGCCTTTTCACTCCTTGCGCAGCGCTTCAATGGGGTCAAGTGCTGCGGCTTTGCTGGCTGGATAAAGGCCGGCAGCGATGCCGCAGAGGACGAGGGTGCAGAGTGCGAGGGCCGCCGACCATGGCACGATTCGCGGCGGATCGAAGCCGGGAATCTTGTCAGTGAGCACGGCCTGTAGCAGGTGCATGAAGACCCAGGAAACACCGATGCCGATGAGGCCGCTGATGGCGGTGAGCAGAAGGCCTTCCCAGAAGAATTGCGCGATGATGCTGCGTTTGGTCGCGCCCACAGCCTTCATGACGCCGATCTCGCGGGTTCGCTCGCTGACAGAGACCAGCATGATATTGATAATACCCACGGCGCCGAGAGCAAGAGTCACAACGCCTACGCTGCCAAGAAAGATATCCATGGCGGTAAAGATGGCGCCGATGATGTTGGATTCGGTAATGGTGTCGAACTCGTTGAATGCGTCGGTGAGCGACGGGTCGAATCCGTGACGCTCGGCGATGACGCGATGCACGGCGATATCCGCCGCGGTGTTGTCGTTCTTTGTGGTGGGATTGTATTGGATGGAGTTGACCGCGTCCTGGGGAATGTTGTCTCCCTTGAGCGGGAAATACTCCTGCATGGTGGTAATGGGGATGTACATTTTTTCATCGTCGTACGTGTTGTTACCCCGTCCAACCTTCTCGCCGACACCAATCACGGTGAAATCGATTCCGTTGATGGAGACGATTTGGCCGATCATGGGGTGGCCCTGAAAGAGAATCTGCGCGGATTTTTGCGCGACGAAGACGACGCGGCGCGTCTGCAGGACGTCCTGCTCATCGATAAAGCGGCCGGCCGCGATGGGAAGATAGCGCACCACCGTATAGCTGGGCTGATTTCCTCCAAGATGGGCTGACGTGTTGCTCCACTGGCTCACTTCATAGAGATCGGAGCGGGCAAGCTCGGCTGTGACGTGTTTGATTTCAGGCAAGCGTTCGATGGCGTCCTCGTCGCCCAGCGTGAGCTCATAGGGACGCATGCCGGTGTGCTGGTTAGGCAGGGCAGGAATGGTTCCGTTCAGGACCATCACGACGTCATGACCGAATTGCGAAAGCTGCTTGCGCTGGCCTTCGCGGAAGCCTTCACCGAGGCCCACAAGGACCAGCAGCGAGCCAACTCCCCAGGCAATACCGAACATGGTAAGAAAACTGCGCAGCTTGTTGGCCATGATGGCGCGGAAGACCTGCCCGAGAGTGTCAGAAAAGCTGCGCATGAGAGTGAGACGGCGCACGGCCGTCTTTGCTTATCCTTAACTATGAAGAATACGACGAGGATTGCGTCGCGGTTCCCTTAAAAGGTGAGGGGCCTCACCCTGAAGGCGAGGTCCTGCCTCTTCAGTGGTTCCTTTGGGCCCTGTTCTTGGTAATTTACGTCGTCGTGGAACCGCAATGCGGCGACCTGCGTAGTAAATGCCAGCGGGTTACAACGGTGATGGGTCACCGTCTCAATCTTTTGGGCAATTCTTATTCAGGCAGCGTCTGCCGGTTCCAGTAGCGCAGCGTGCGCCGGTTTTATTCAGGCAGCGACCGCTGAGAGTACCGCGTTCCGGCGGGATCAACTCTCGGGCGAATTTCGGGGAGGACAGCGTGGCAGCGTCGCGTAAAAACAAGAAACTCTGGATTGTAGTGGGCACATTGGGCGCAGTGGTGGTCCTGATTGTCGGCATTGCCGTGGTGCGCATCGCGAAGGGTGACCCCATCGACCCCAACCGGCTGGCCAAGGTCACGCGCGGCGACGTGGCCAAGTCCGTGGTGGCGACAGGCGACATTCAGCCGATCACCAAGGTCGAGGTAAAGAGTAAGGCGTCCGGCATTGTCGAAAAACTCTACGTGGACATTAATGACCGTGTGCACAAGGGCCAGGAGCTGGCGCAACTGGATCAGCAGGAGATCACAGCGCAGGTTGACGCTCAGAAGGCGCAACTGGCCAGCGCGGAAGCCAACGTCACCTCCTACGAAGCCAACATTGAACAGGACAAGGTGACTGCCTCGGCTCCCGACTTGCCGATGTACAAAGCGACGCTTGACCGGAACATCGCAATGAATAAGGACGGGATCGTGAGCCGGCAGGCGCTGGATGACGCCAACCGCGATTACCTGGCGGAGCTGACGAAACGCGATTCGGCCAAGGCGCAGATCGGAGTGGACACCGCGAAACTGAAACAGGCGCGCGCTCAGGTGCAGCAGAGTCAGGCGAGTTTGATGCAACTGGAGGAGCAGCTCTCCTATACGACGATTGTGGCGCCGATGGACGGCGTGATTTTATCTCGCGACGTGGAGATGGGCGACGCCGTCAGCTCAATTCTCGTGCTGGGTTCAACGGCCACGCTGGTCATGACCGAGGGCGACACCTCGGAAGTCTATGTGCAGGGTAAGGTCGATGAGGCCGACATTGCGCACGTCTACATGGGTCAACCCGCGCGCATCAAGGTGGAGAGCTTCAACGGCCGGCTGTTTTACGGAAAAGTGACCAAGATTGCGCCCATGGGCGTGGAAAAAGATAACGTGACGACATTTGAGGTGCGCGTGTCGATCAACAATCCCGGCGGCGAGCTGAAGGCCAACATGACCGCCAACGCCGAGATCATGCTCGATGAGCACAAGGGCGTGCTGATGGTTCCGGAAGACGCTGTGATTTACGACAACAAGCAGAGTGCCTTTGTGGATGTTCCGGACAGCCACCAGAAAGAGGGATTCAGGAAAGTTCCCGTGACGGTAGGGTTGTCGAACGGCTCGGTGACGGAGATTACCAGCGGCGTGACGGAAGGCCAGCAGGTCGTGCTACAGCAGTAGGGCGGCGGCCGCGCGGCGGGGGAAGATCCAACCACACTCCCGAATTAGATCGGCACAATCAAGGACGAAGATATCCCTGAGCGAAGGTTGACCGCAAAACGTCGATCAACGCTTGGGGATTTTTGCGTTCAGCGGGCGAGTAAATTTTCGTTGGCCAGGATGCGATAGAGTGTGGAGCGGCTGATGGCTAGCTGGCGGGCTGTGCGCAGCTTGTTGCCGCGGTTGAGATCCAGGACGTATTGAACATGCTGGCGAATAACGGCGTCGAGCGAGAGATCGGCGACGCGCGCGCTCGATTGCGCGTCAAGCCTGGGCGCGGAGGCGGAGTTAGCCCACGGATTGAATGCGGGATTGATGAGGGAGTTGGCGGCGAACGCGGCATCGAATTGTGAATTCGGTGAAGGCTCGAGACCGTCGGGAAGAGCGAGGTCCGAGGCGCGGATAACGCCGTTGTCAGCCTGAAGAAGGGCGTTCTCGAGGATGCCCGCAAGCTCGCGCACGTTGCCCGGCCAGGTGTATTGCAGAAGGCGGGCGAGCGAGCCGGGTCCGAGGACGACGGGGCGCTGCTGATAGCGCGCGCAAATGCGGTCCAGGAGAAATTGAGCGAGCGGGGCGATGTCTTCGCGGCGCTGGCGCAGCGGTGGAATAGCGAAGCGGATGGTGGTGAGGCGAAAAGCCAGGTCGGGAAGAAGCAGCCCCTGACCGGCCATCTGGCGCAGTGGCGTTTGAGAGGAAGCGAACACGACGGCCCGGCCCGGCGGGCGATCCTGCAGATTCTTCAGAACCCCGAGGAGCAGCCCCTGCCCTGGAGGCGCGAGAAGATCGACGCGATCAAGGTACGTGAATCCCGCGAGGGTGGAAGGATCGGCGTCAGTGGCCAGCCACTCGCGCGCGTCGCGGCGCTGGAATGTGCCGGCGGCGAGGGGCGAACGGCTGAAGATGTAGCGCGCGAGGGTGTGCTTGCCGGTGCCATGCTCGCCCTCGATCGCGGCCACCTGCAAGTGGGGCGCAGCCATCTCTGCCTGCATCAGGAGCTTCCGCCACGCCGCGCTCACGCCCACTACATGGATGGCGGCGGTCGAGGGATCAAGCTCCACGAGCGCAAGTCCGGCAGCCGAGGTCTGCGCATGGAATGGAACGGAACTATGCATGGACCCCATCCTGCCTCGCCTCGGACGCAAAGGTGAACTGCCAAGCCATCACAAATCTCATCGGCGAGGCTCGGGAAAACATGAATGAAGCAGAGAACAACGGGACCAAGGGAACCAGGAAGCAAGTGAAGAGGTCAAGAGGTGAGATGTGAAGCGGTGAACCAGCGTTGAGGAACAGAAATGGGAGTAGCCGGCAGGGAATAGCCGGTAGTGAAAGACGATATACTCAAGCATTCCAGCCGGGCCGAATTCCAATTTCCGCTTTACCGCTTTGAAGTTTCTGAGGAAACAGCAATGCCAGCTCAGCCTCCAGCCGAGACGCATTTGGGGCAACCCGTTCGATCGCGTAAACCGCTTGACGAGGAGCGAAGGCCAAGCACCGGACCCGCTGAGGTGCTGCGGCGGTGGGGAAGCGCGGCCTGGGTGCTTGCGATTGCAGTCTTTGCGGCGGTGCACGCGTGGCATCTGAGCGCGGATTTTCCCAACGGATCGCCCTGGATATTCGATTGGGCAAAGTACACCGACGAAGGCTGGTACGGGGCCGCTGCCATTCGCGCGCACCTCTATGGGCATTGGTACATGGCCGGTGACTTCAACGCGGCTGTCACGCTGCCGGTGTGGCCGTTTGTGGAGTGGGTTCTGTTTTTCTTCACTGGGGTGACGGTCGAAGCTGCGCGAGGACTCGCTGTGGGCTGCTTCTTCGCGAGCCTGGCGTTGACTTGGCTGCTGCTGCGCAGCAGCGGACCGCGATCCCACCGCTCGGATAGAGATGTATTCGCAGTGACCCCGCGCTGGATCGCGCTGCTCGGCGTGACACTCGCAGTGACCAGCCCATATCTTTATTGCTTCAATCGGCTGGCCATTCTCGAGCCGCTCGAAACAACTTGGACGCTCGCCATGTTGAACGTGGCCGTGCGGCTGCCGCGAATGAAGCGGCCGGCGATGGGCGCGATTGCGGTGGGCGTCTTGTTTGCGCTGACGATGCTGACCAAGACCAATGCGGTTTTTCTCGCGCCTGCAGTGGGGTGGGCCATAGCTGCGCCGCTTTGGGAGCGGCGAAAAATTGCGCTGAAGTGCGGGCTGGCGGCGGGCTCGTCAGCGGCCGTTGTGTACGGCGCGTGGCTTGCGCTCATCGCCTCCGCAGGGTTGATGGGCGACTACAAGTACTTTTTCCTGTCCGCGAATTCCTATGTCAAGCCGCCGGAATATTCATGGCCGCTGACGTCATTCTGGTGGTCGCTTCACGGGATGCTTTGGGTCGATCACAGCCTGGTTTTGCTGGCAGCAACGCTGGCGGTGGGCGCGGCGTTGGTATGGCGGTCCGAATGGGGCCTGAGGATGTTTCACGATCCGGTGTTCGGGGCGTCGATTCTGGGAATTCTGGGATTCGTTCTGTTCATGACGGTGCAGAATCATCCCCAGCCGCGCTACTTTGCCGTGCCGGCTTTTTTTGTCTGCATCATCGTGGCGCTCGGCACGGGGACGCTTACAGAGCAGGCGGGGTGGGCGCGGCGTTTGGGATGGATTGCGGTTGCGGCAGCGGCGACGGCGGCCGGTGTTCATGGACGGAAAACCATCGGCTACGCAACGCATCCGGAGTATACGTATGTGAATGCGGCCAGAGAACTGACACAGTATATTGATACGCACCCCAACGGAAAGCGGTTGATGGTCGCGACCAGCGGAGACGAGATCACGCTGATGACAGGGCTGCCCGCGATCTGCGACGAGCTGAGCACGGATGATCTGGCGGACAAGGTGGGCCGTTACGAGCCCGGATGGTTCGCTTCATGGAACGAAGTCGACCCGAGCACTCTCGTGGATCTGCATACGCGGTATTCGCTGGAGCAGGTCGCTAGCTTCAAAGCGCTTGACGACCCGTACCGGAATGTTCTGGTGCTCTTCAAATTGCATCCCCTGCCGGGAGGGGCGGTGCGCGACGAATCGGACCCGAGCATGAGCGATGTGCTGCCGGACGACCGGATCGATGTACCAGTGGAGTGAGGACGCTGTGCGGTTGACGGCGAACTGCGGACTGGGGACACGCGGACCAGGTAAAAACGGACTGCAAGCAGAAGACGGAACGGACAACTTCCAGGATACGGAATTCATCAGACAACTGAACCCCGGTGGGATTTGAGGCGGAAGTGTGAGCTGGCGGCAGAGATTCTGCGTTGCTGGGATGGTTTGTGGGCGCGATCCGGAATGGGACTGAACCAAGCCGGGAAAAGCCCAGGGAAAGCCCGTGATAGCTATCACTCGACAGCGGTGTATCCGGATGATAGCCTTCCGGTGGCAATTCCCCGGTGTTTCAGATGCCGGTTCCGGGGCTGAATGTGCCTCGATTTCAAAACCTTATGTATGGAGGATGTGTGACTGTACTGGGTTGGATGGACTTCTTTGTCAGCGTGAGCGTCTTGACGTTCATCGTGGCTGCGTTTTTTGCGCGGCAGGTTATCGGGTTTGAGATTGGGATGGCAACGGTGCGGAAGATATCCGCGGCCATCAAGAAGGGTGCAGAGGTGCTTCTGAATCGGCCGTATAAAACCGCGGCGGCCCTGCTGGGGCTGCTGCTCCCGGCGATGGCTTATGGGCAGAACGAGGCGGGCGGAGAAGCCGGCCTTAAAGTGCCGGATTTGTCGACCGTGAATTTTCTCGGCATGAACGGACACGCGCTGCTGTCGCTCGGGTTGCTGTTCTGCGCCGCGGGCCTTTTGTTTGGCCTGGTGATCTATGTGCAGTTGAAGAACCTGCCGGTTCACCGCTCCATGCGCGAGATGTCGGAACTGATCTACGAGACATGCAAAACTTATCTGGTGACACAGGGCAAGTTCATCTTGTTGCTCTGGGTATTTATCGCGGTCATTATCGCGCTCTATTTCGGTTACCTGGCGCCGGTTCCGGGAAAACCGATCGCGGTGACGCTGCCGATCATCCTGCTGTTTTCGCTGGTCGGCATCGGCGGCAGCTATGGCGTGGCATGGTTCGGAATTCGCGTAAACACATTCGCGAACTCGCGGACGGCGTTTGCTGGATTGCGCGGAAAACCCTATCCATGCTTCGCGATTCCGCTGAAGGCCGGCATGAGCATCGGCATGATGCTGATCTCGGTTGAGCTTTTGATCATGCTGTTCATCCTGCTGTTCATTCCTGGCGATTATGCGGGCCCGTGCTTTATCGGGTTCGCGATTGGCGAGAGCCTGGGCGCGGCGGCTCTTCGTATCGCCGGCGGCATCTTCACCAAGATCGCCGACATCGGCTCCGACCTGATGAAGATCGTGTTCAAAATCAAGGAAGATGACGCGCGCAACCCGGGAGTGATCGCGGACTGCACGGGCGACAACGCGGGCGACTCCGTGGGCCCGAGCGCCGACGGTTTCGAAACGTATGGCGTAACTGGCGTGGCACTGATCACCTTCATCCTGCTGGCGGTGCCGAACCCCACGACGCAAGTGCAACTACTGGTGTGGATCTTCGTGATGCGCGTCGCCATGCTCGTCTCCAGCTCGGCTGCCTACTTCCTGAACGGCGCCATTGCTCATGCGAAATATGCCAATGCGGATGAAATGGATTTTGAGACGCCATTGACCTCGCTGGTATGGATCACCTCCGTCGTTTCGATCGGCCTGACCTACGTCGTGACCTACCTGATGATTCCGAACCTCGGCGATGGAACGCTGTGGTGGAAGCTGGCGTCGATCATCTCCTGCGGAACACTGGCGGGCGCGGTTATACCCGAGTTGGTGAAGGTATTCACATCGACCAAATCGGGCCACGTAAGGGAAGTGGTGAAATCGGCGCAGGAAGGCGGAGCTTCGCTGGGAATCCTTTCGGGATTCGTAGCCGGCAATTTTTCGGCCTACTGGCTGGGATTCAGCATGGTTGGGCTGATGTCCATGGGCTACTTCTTCTCGACGGGCGCATCGATGGCGAATCTGATGCTGGCTCCGGCGGTCTTCGCATTTGGGCTGGTCGCGTTTGGCTTCCTGGGGATGGGCCCGGTGACGATCGCCGTAGATTCCTACGGACCGGTCACCGACAATGCGCAGTCGATTTACGAGCTGTCGCTGATCGAGACTGTTCCCGGCATCGAGGCTGAGCTCAAGAAGGACTACAACATCGACGTAAAGTTCGAAAAAGCGAAAGACTTGCTCGAAGCGAACGACGGAGCCGGCAACACCTTCAAGGCTTCGGCCAAGCCGGTGCTCATCGGGACCGCGGTGGTGGGCGCAACGACGATGATTTTCTCCATCATCATGGCGCTGACCGGCGGGCTTACTCACGACGTGCAGAACCTCTCTCTGCTTCACGCGCCCTTCCTGCTGGGGTTAATCTCGGGCGGTGCGATGATCTACTGGTTCACGGGCGCTTCAACGCAGGCTGTGACCACGGGCGCATATCGTGCGGTCGAGTTCATCAAAGCGAATATCCGGCTGGATGGCGTGGAGAAAGCATCCGTCGCCGACAGCAAGAAGGTGGTGGAGATCTGCACGAAATACGCGCAGAAGGGAATGTTCATCATCTTTCTGGCCGTGTTCTTCGTCACGCTTTCGTTCGCGTTCGTTGAGCCGTTCTTCTTTATCGGCTACCTGATCTCGATTGCGACGTTCGGGTTGTACCAGGCGATCTTTATGGCGAATGCCGGCGGCGCATGGGACAACGCGAAGAAGATCGTAGAGGTGGAGTTGAAACAGAAGGGCACGCCTCTACACGACGCAACCGTCATCGGAGACACCGTGGGCGATCCGTTCAAAGACACTTCGTCTGTGGCGTTGAACCCGGTGATCAAGTTCACCACCTTGTTCGGGCTGCTTGCGGTCGAGCTTGCAGTGACGCTCAGCGCGAGCAATCCGTTGCTGGCGCACGCGCTGGCCGTCGTCTTCTTCCTGATCTCCGTGTTCTTTGTGTGGAGATCGTTCTACGGAATGAGGATCGACAAGGGCAACTGACGAACTGCCCTGAACGGTGAACGGTGGGCCGTGGTTCGTGAACCGTGAAGCGTGAACCGTGAACCGTGGTCACGCAATGAGTGGAATTGCAAAGTGAAGATCGGCTCCGCGTGCGAAATACGCGCGGAGCCGATTTGTTGAGCGCGAGCGAAATGCAGGAGCCATGACGAGCCATGGCGCCCCGAAAAGCGCAGAAAATCATTGTGATCCGCAGCTTAGCGAGGGTATCCTGCGTTCAAGAGCACATCACGCATCGCGATGAAGAAGCTTTCCCTCACTTTCGACGACGGTCCTTCTCCGCCCTGCACGGAGGCACTTCTCGCGGTCCTCGCGTATTATTCCGTTCCCGCCACCTTCTTCATGATTGGCCAGAGAATGCTTGCGCACGAGCCGACCGTCAAGCTTGTCGAACAGGCGGGCCATGTGATCGGCAACCACACGCGGACGCATCGCAACCTGTGCGGCGCGCCGTTTGAGGCCATCGACCACGAGATCAACCGCTGGGGACAATACTTTCGCCCGCCAGGCGGCCACTACGACGAAGGAATCCTCGAGTACCTGCGGCTCCATAACCTCCAGCTTGTTATGTGGGATGCGGAAGGGCTGGATTGGAAGCTGAAGACAGGCGACGAGATTGTGGCCTGTCTCGCCGAGCAGATCGACATGCTCGATGGCGAGGGTGGCATCGTGCTGCTGCATGACGGCGACTCTGAAGACCCGAACGGCAACCGCTGGGCGACAGTGGAAGCCACAGATCGCATCATCACCCGCTATCGCGCAAAGGGGTTTGAGTTTGTGCCGCTGAACCAGATGACCCTGCCGAGAAAGCCGAAGAAGTCGTGGCGGTGAGTGCCCGGCGGAACGCGTGCGCGAAGGCTGGCCCGCGCGGATAAGTCGGCTACGGCCCGGGACGCCGTTTCGAATTGCCCAAATGTCCACAACTTGAACAGGACTGCACGTCAAGTGCACCGGTTCTGCGTCTTGTGCCGGAGCCGGGCCGGGGCTAGGGTTGAGGAGTCAGGCGACCGGCCCAGGAGCGACTCCCGACACTGCTCCAGATTTGAATCATTTTCCCGCCATCGAAACCCGCAACCGGCAAGGCTGAATCGAAGTTTCCACAGGCAAAGGCCGGGGTTTAGAGAGCTGGTGCACGAAATGTGACGAAAATACCAGATGTTGTGGTTTGTTCTTGACACGCACCATGGACAGCGGTAAGTTTTCATCTGCGGCTGTAAACAGGGTGTTAAAAGCAACCTGCGCAAACCAGGCAATTCCCGAGTTAAGGTACTCCATCCAGCGTCTCGCGGCCGGGTAATCGAATCAAATTATCAGGCACCGGCAACGGGTCGAGAAGTACGGCGACGAGGAAAAAGCAGGGTGGGCAGGCGGGCTGCGGACGACTCAGGAATTCGCGGTATTTTGATCCCCGTTTTTCCGTTTGTTTCCAAATAGTTGCGGGTTGTTCCCGCGATCCGGCTGAGTAGCCGGTGTTAGGGCTTCTTACACCGATTTTGACCCAGGGAGAGTAACAAGATGAACGAGGCTAACCTTCAGACTTCGACCGCTGCCTACCCCACCACGACCCGCACGCAGGGCCTGACCTTTTCCCGGCGTTTTTCGAAAGAGGGAGTCTCTCCCTACGACGAAATGGCGTGGGAGCGCCGCACCGCATCGATCACCGACACCAAGGGGAACTCGATCTTCGAACAGAAGGACGTAGAGGTCCCGGTTGACTGGTCGATGACGGCGACCAACATTGTGGCTTCAAAGTACCTGCACGGTCAGATCGGCACGCCGGAGCGCGAGACAGGCGTGCGGCAACTGGTGGCGCGCGTAGCGGAGACGGTGCGCGACTGGGGCATGGCCGGAGGTTACTTTGCCACGGCAGTGGATGCGGGGATCTTCCACGATGAGCTGGCCCACCTGCTGCTGACGCAGAAGGCGGCGTTCAACTCGCCGGTGTGGTTCAACGTGGGCTGCGACCGGCTTGAGCCGGATGCGGATGGTCAGAACTGGCACTGGGACCCGGTGACGGGAGGAGTGCAGTATTCAGCGACGGGCTACCGAAATCCGCAGTGCTCGGCGTGCTTCATCAACGCGGTTGACGATTCGCTGGATTCGATTCTGACGCTGGCAAAGACTGAAGGCATGCTGTTCAAGTGGGGTTCGGGCACGGGGACGAATTTGTCGTCGCTGCGCGGGTCGATGGAGCTGCTCTCGGGCGGCGGGTCGGCCAGTGGACCGTTGAGCTTTATGCGCGGGTTTGACGCATTTGCCGGCGTGATCAAGAGCGGCGGCAAGACGAGGCGCGCGGCAAAGATGGTGATCCTGAATGTGGACCATCCGGACATCGTGGAATTTATCGAGTGCAAGTCAAAAGAAGAAGCGAAGGCCTTCACGCTGATCAAGGCGGGCTATGACGGAAGCGGTCCGGATTCCGAGGCTTTCTCTTCAATTTTCTTCCAGAACGCCAACAATTCTGTAAGGGTCAGTGACGAATTCATGCGCAGCTACGAGGCCGATGGCGAATTCACCACATATACGGTGAAGAGCCACCAGCCGGTAAAGACTTATAAAGCGCGCGAGATCATGGGCAAGATCGCAGAGTCCACGTGGCTGTGCGGCGATCCCGGAATGCAGTTCGACGACACCATCAACAAGTGGCACACCAGCAAGAACACGTCGCGGATCAATGCGTCGAATCCGTGCAGCGAATACATGTTCCTTGATAACTCGGCGTGCAATTTGGCGAGCCTCAATCTCATGAGATTTGTCACGCCGGCGGGAACGTTCGACACTGCGGCGTACCGGCACGCGATTTCGGTTTTGATCACGGCGATGGAGATCCTGGTGGATAACTCCGGATACCCGACCGAAGCCATTGCGCGGAACTCGCACGATTACCGGCCGCTGGGGCTGGGCTATGCAAACCTGGGCGCGCTGCTCATGTCGATGGGGCTGCCCTACGACTCCGAAGCCGGTCGCGACATGGCAGGGTGCATGACGGCCATGATGACCGGACAGGCGTACCTGCAGTCGGCGATCATCGCGGCGCAGTGCCCGCCGCTCACTTCTGCAACTCCGCTGACGGCCAGCGTGGAGCACCAGGGCGGAGCTTGCCCCGGCTACTACGTGAACCGCGAGCCGTTCCTCGACGTGATCCGCATGCATCGCGCCGAAGTGAACAACATCGGCAAGTCGCGGCAGAGCGGCGAGCCGTTCAGCGTGCCGCAACTGGACGCGCTGATTGATGCCAGCCGCGAGTGCTGGGACATGGCGCTGCTCTACGGCGAGCGTTACGGCTACCGCAATTCGCAAACCACTGTGCTGGCGCCAACGGGCACCATCGGCTTCATGATGGATTGCGACACGACGGGAATTGAGCCGGACCTGGCGCTGGTGAAGTACAAGAAGCTGGTGGGCGGCGGCATGATCAAGATCGTGAATAACACGGTGCCGTCGGCGCTCTTCAAGCTGGGCTACGACGACGAAGAGGTGAACGCGATCGTCAGCTACATCGATGCAACGGGCACCATCGAGGGCGCGCCGGGAATCAAGCCGGAGCACCTGGCGGTGTTTGATTGCAGCTTCAAGCCGGCGAAGGGCACGCGGTCCATTCATTACATGGGGCACATCAAGATGATGGCCGCGGCGCAGCCGTTCCTGTCGGGCGCGATTTCAAAAACGGTGAACCTGCCGCACGAGGCAACGGTCGAAGATGTGGCCGAGGCCTACGCGGAAAGCTGGCGCGAGGGCATCAAGGCCGTAGCCATTTACCGCGACGGATCGAAGGGCACGCAGCCGCTGAACGTGAGCATGGACGTCAAGAAGGAACCCTCGGCGCTCGATGCCGTTGGCAGCCGGCTGCTCACGAATCTGGCGGCATCGCAAGCGGCGGCAGAAGCCGATGTGAAGCTGCTCGAAGCACACAGCGCGGACAAGGTCGAGATAAGCGCGAAACAACTGCTGGCAACGGTGCAGGCATTCCAGAAAGCGCTTGACGAGATTGCCGCGGCAGCGTCAGTTCCCGTGCTGACGCCGGCGCCGGCAATGAATCCTGCCACCGAGATTCCCCGGGAAGTGCAGGATCTGAATGCTCCGCCGCCCGCGATTCGTCACCGGCTCCAGGAGGAGCGTGCGTCACTCACGCACAAATTCTCCATCGCCGGCCACGAGGGCTACATCACCGTGGGAATGTATC
Organism: uncultured Acidobacteriaceae bacterium; assembly: GCA_963762905.1. Lineage (GTDB taxonomy): Bacteria > Acidobacteriota > Terriglobia > Terriglobales > Acidobacteriaceae > Telmatobacter. Next base: position 325,521 of record CAVXMJ010000011.1, read on the forward strand.
CGAACGGCCAGCCGGGCGAGATCTTCATCCGCATGGCCAAGGAAGGTTCGACGGTAAGCGGCCTGATGGACGCGTTTGCAACCTCGGTTTCGCTCGCCTTGCAGCACGGAGTGCCGCTGAAGGTGCTGTGCGAGAAGTTCGCGCACACGCGGTTTGAGCCTTCGGGCTGGACGGGCAATGAGCAGATCGGATACGCAAAGAGCCTCATGGATTACATGTTCCGCTGGCTGAATCTGCGTTTCCTTTCAGGGCAGCAGTTGACGCTGTTCGCTGGGTTGGGTCAGCAGGCTCCGCAATTGACGGCGCCGCCCAGCATGATCGCGGATAGCGGACTCGAAGAAGATGAATCGCCCACGACGCAGCAGCACATTGCGCGGCTGGCAGAGGAAGTGGCCAAGCGGCTCAATCAAGTGACGTCAGCCGGGCACTCGGGAGGCGGAATCGCTCCGGAGCCGCAAGCAGGAACGAGCGGCGCCGCGCAGCGTCGGATGACAGAGCCGCAGGGGAATTCCGCGCCGCCTGCAAGTTCAGCACAAGTGCCGAGCATGCAGGACCGTGGGCTGTATCACGCGGCCGACGCCATGCGCGGCATGTACGACATGGGCGACGCGCCGAGCTGCGGCACGTGCGGAGCCATCATGGTTCGCAACGGCAGTTGCTACCGCTGCATGAGCTGCGGAAGTACTTCGGGATGCAGTTAGGCTGACCGAGAATAAGGGACGTACATTTTGAGGCCAGGAGACATTCTCCTGGCCCTTTTTTGTTTCGATCGCCTCTCTCTGACTGTCAGGCGCGGGTGCCCCGGTCCGTCACACTTGGGGACCGGGGATCACATTCTCATCGATCAGTCATCCTGCGCGAAGGTCGCTCGCTGCGGCAAGCGACCGCAGTCGAAGGACGCGCATTTCGACTGTCATCCTGAAGACCCTGAGCACGGCGAAGGGGACGAAGGATCTGCGGCTGCTTTTCTCTCACCACCCACCACGAAAAGGGGTGCCCCGTCCAAGCTCCGCTTGGGCGGGAAAGTGGGAATCCCAATCCATCTCCTTCAACCCACCACGAAAGGTGGTGCCCCGTCCAAGTTCCGCTTGGGCGGGAAAGTGGGAATCCCAATCCATCTCCTTCAACCCACCACGAAAGGGGGTGCCCCGTCCAAGCTCCGCTTGGGCGGGAAAGTGAGAATCCCAATCCATCTCCTTCGACCCACCACGAAAATGGGTGCCCCCGGTCCCTCGCACTTGGGGACCGGGGATCGCACTCCCGCCGATCGGTCATCCCGTCAACCCCGACTAAGCGCAGTTTCCTCGCATCCCACTGATTCTGCTCACTAAATTCTTTTTTGAAGTTTGCCGATCATTTCCCCCGTTCGGCGCATACTTGAATCGACAATCAAGAAAGAGGAATGCGGCGAATGATCGCCGCGTTCGCTTTTTGGGCCAAACGTCGCGGGCTGGCCGCGACGGCGCGGTAAGCCCTTTGTTTTGAAAGTCTGGTTCTTAAACGCAACAAAAGAAGAATCTTGCACGGTTTGCCACCGCTAACCCTTTTCCCACGTGAATCTTGCGCAAAAACAGTAGTGGGGGGTGGGGGAGCTCGGGGGAGTACTACTTGATAAACGGCAGCCTGACGGGGGCTCGCGCGAAATGGGAGGTGCTGAAACCCCAATAGAAGAAGACGAAAGCTCGATGTTGCACCTGACAAAGGTCCCGCTGCCGGCCCGCTCCAAAGCCGCAGTTTGCATCCTATATAGATGGCGTACCCTGCAACCTACCGACGACTATGCGATTGATTTCCTTTCTGAAAAGGCACTCCGTGCCGGGAGCGATGTTCACCGCGTTCGCGCTTCTGGGTCTGGCTGGAACCGTTTTGTCCGGAGCGGTCCTGTATGCGCAGGCCGCATATCCGGCTTCGCAGACGCAGAGCCCGGCTTCGATAAACGATCCAACGCGGCCCGAGACGCAGCCGCCGCTCAATGTCGACCGGGATCCCGTTCCTTCCCCTGATCCAGAAGTGGTCCCCACAGCGGCGATGCCCCCTGTCGGATCGAATGCGCCCGGCACTGCGAATGCGATGAACCGAACGGGGAATTCAACGGGCAATCAATCAAATGGCAATCAGGGCAGCGGAATCGAGAAGCAGCAGAATGGCATGTATGTCCTGCATGCGAATGTAGATGAGGTTCTGCTGAACTGCGCGGTGATGGACTCGAATGGCCAGCCCGTACTGGATTTGAGCCGGGAGGACTTTCGCGTCTGGGAAGATGGAGTTCCGCAGACCGTGAATGCGGCGCAACATCTCGATGTGCCCGTATCCATGGGCATCCTGATTGACGATTCCGGCTCCATGCGCGACAAGCGCGGCATTGTGAATGCGGCGGCGTACCGCTTGCTCATGGCCTCCAACCCCGCGGATGAAGCATTTGTGGTGAACTTTGCGGACCGGCCGTATCTGGACCAGGGATTTACAACGGACCGGGTGGCGCTGAGCCGTGGAATGTCGCGGTTCGATCCGGCGGGCACGACGGCTTTGTACGACGCCGTTGCCGCCTCCGCGGACGAGCTGGCTAAACACGGCAAGAATCGCAAGCAGGTTCTGCTGATCATTACCGATGGTGCAGACAATGCATCGAGGCTCGACCTGCAACAGGCAATCCGTCGCGTGCAAGGCCTCGCCGGGCCGGTTGTTTATTCCATCGGACTGCTCTTCGACGACGAGCCGCAGGAATCGGAGCAAGCCAGAAATGATCTGGAGCGGCTAGCCGAGGAGACTGGCGGCGTGGCCTACTTCGCTCGGTCGATGGCGGACGTGAACAGCATTGCGGCGGAAGTGGCGAGAGACATTCGCGAGCAATACGTGGTTGACTACCACTCCTCGAAGCCGTTCACACAGGGCGGCTATCGCTCGGTGCGTGTGGAAGCAATTTCTCCGCGTCATGGCACATTGATAGTGAGGACGAAGCGCGGCTACTACCCAAGGACGGAAGAGGGGACCGGACCGGTAGCGCAGCAGCAGACGCAACCGGCGCAGGATGCCCAGCAGTAAGGCTGCGTTAAACGCGCCCTTCGATCTGCGGCGGTCAAATTCGAACGCGACAATTCGGTCGTCTGTACTTCGGTTGCTGAACAGGACAAGGCGCAGCGCCACGCTGTCAGCGAAGATCCACTTTAAGAAGAGAGGAAAGCTCTCGCAGGGACGAAAGCCCAATCGGTCCGATTGAACTCAGGTTGATGAAAACCCCGCTGCTTTGAAAGGGCACGGATTTATCCGTGCCACGGGTCCGGAAAAATCCTCGAGGCTTTAGCCGCTGAGGAATGGTTTCAACCTTTGTCAGCAGTCTGAGCTCGATCAATCGAGGCGGAAGTCCACGTCAATCACCATCTGCACAGAAACGGAACGGCCTTCGTACTTGGCCGGACGGAACCGGTATTGCTTCACGGCCGCGATCGCCTCTTCGTCGAGTCCCATGCCGAGAGAGCGGACCACGCGGACAGCCTGTGGGAAGCCCTGGGTATCGACGATGAGTTGAACTGCCACAACACCCTGATGATTCTGGCTCCGAGCCTCCGCAGTGAATTGCGGCTGAACGGAGTGGATGACCTCGGGCGCGCTGACGCCGCCGCCGACGCTCATAACGCCGCCGCCGAAGCCGCGGTCGCTACCCGGTCCTTGCCCGGTGCCCTGGCCCGAGCCAACGCCTGCGCCAAGTCCGATGCCGAAACCATTGGGTCCGCCTTGACCCTGCGAAGCCATTGCCACCTGCTGGGATTGGGGAGCACCGAGCTTGGGCATCGAACTATCCTGGGGCAAACGCACAGAGGTTGCTGGCTGAAGCAGGAGCTTCGGAGTGTTGATTTTCGGGGCCTCGAGCGGAATGACAGGAGTTCTTGCAACTACTTTCGGCAAGGATCCACGGACCGGGGCGACGAGTTGATGCGCACCACCGCCGCCTCCTCCGCCCTGCACCTTCGCCACAGGCATGACCGGTGGCGGCGGCGGATCGTAGAGAGTGAACTGGATGGGCGTCGCCACCTGCGTGTTGTCTACAACCGGGTTGTGAACCGCCATTGCGAGCCACAAAATGCCGGCGATGATGGCGACATGCAAACAAACCGAGAGAACGGTAGAACTGCGGGAGCGGCGGCGAATAAGCTGGTCGAGGCCCAGGAACATGGAATTGCCGCGCGGTACAAGCGAGGCACGACCGCGCGCAGAGAGTGATTGAGGCGCAAATTGAGGCTCCGGCAAAGCTGTATCGCGGATTTCCAAGGCAGCGGATGAACGGTTATATGGATATTGCACGAGCGCGCCGCCGCGGGATGAATTGGCCGAGCGGCTCGAACGTGATGCAGGTCCCTGGAGTTTCAATATCAAATTTCCCATAATATTCAACCTTTGGCCCGGTTGCCATGAAGAGCCAGCCCTCATGGTTCGTTCAGTCGATAAGCCGGATTCGTTTATCTAAAAGTCCGGCTCACTGGTCACTGCTCTTACACCTCAATTGCAGATCGTCATTTGCCGACTTACCAGATGCCTTTATCGCTGCCGGTAATTCTTTCTGCCGCCATGGCTGCGGTACCGAGCAACGGCAACAGGCTGAGGCGTGCGCAGTTTTGCAGCTCCCCGCGACTCAAAACATGCGCCATTTCAGATCCATAGAGCTTGGCGGAGTGCGGCATGAGAGGAACGCGCAGGAAGCCTTTGTTATAGAAAATCTCGGCGCCACGGAATCGCGCCGCATCGAGCACAAAGTGCGGCAAGGCGAGGGGAGTGCCGCGATAGCCCTTCACATAGTCCGAAATGATCGCGAGATAAGTCGCGACTCCCTCCCAGATGCCGGCGGACTCAGCCAGTACGCTCAACTCGTGGTAATTGATGAGTCCGGCGTCGGCAATCGTGGTGGTGTCAAGGATGTCGCAAAGACGTATATTGAAATGCCGATACATGCGCTGCAACGTGGAGATCATCAGCCGGTCGGGCACGGACGGAACTGTGAATCGGTAGCCGCCGGCGTCAATTTGCCAGGCGCGCGTTGTCAGAGAGGAAGCGATTGCCACTTGCTCTCCGGTCTGTCCGAGGCGGCCAATATGAATTTCGATTGGTTCGGGCAGGCCGGGGATAAGAAAGTTCCACTTATTGGCCAGATGATCGCCCCAGCTGCGCGGCGCGAGACGGGCGTTGAAACATTCCGTCATCAACTGGAAGACTTCATGAGGCTGGGCAGTGGTGAAAAGATCCATGTCGCTGCCAAAGTCCGGCCAATGATCGAGCGTTTTAATGACCATCACCGCAAATCCGCGCTTTTGGAATGCGGCACAAACCTCGTGTAGATGCTTGACGGCCACCGAGATGCGCGTTTTTTCAGTTGAAAGAGCGCTGTCGGCTAACTGAAACCAGTCAAGATTCTGTTCCTTTCGCGCGAACTTGAGAAACATCTCAAGCCAGCGAACATCCACATGATTCAAATGGGCCAGGACGAGAATGTCTTCAAACTCATCGCGCGAAGACATGAGCGCCGGGACATCCGGCATTGGGGCCGAGTGGACCCGATTGCTCTCCGGCTGCAGCAAGAGCCGCGAAAGGTAAATCAGTGAACCGACTGGTGGAAATCCACTAACGCTTGAACTCATTGTTGTTGGTCCTTTAAGAATCAGGGTTGATCCCTTGGTGCAACGGGCAGGGGCGTTTCAGTAGAGGGAGGCTGCTGAGGCGATACGGTCGACCCGCCCACGGCGGCGCCTCGAGGCGTGAGCTCGATGGAGCCCGGCTGGCCACGGCGTTCGCGACTGTAAACATCAAGAGCGTCATCCACGTGCAGCCGGCTTTGTGTAGCTACCTGCGAAAGAGACTGCCCCTTTACCGAGGGGTTTGTGGCGAGCCCGACAGGGAAGCCTGAGCCATAGGCCTGGCCAGCCTTTTGATAGAAGAACTGCGCGGACTCGAGGTCGCCATCCCGCTCAGCTACGTACCCGCGGTTATTCAGGGAGAAGGCATTGTTGGGGTCCAGAGCGTAGGCCTGCATGAAATCGCGCTTCGCCGTGGTCCAGTCGTTTTCATTCGCGGCAAAAACTCCCTGCTGACTGAGCAGGGAGGCCTCCGTTTCGTGGGAACCATTCTCCTGGGACTGGCCTTCGAGCCGCATGACATTGGCCTCGGCCATCTGGCTGACAGACTTTCCCTGCCACGATCGGTTCTGCGTGACGGCGACGACATCAGACGAGCGAGAATAAGCGGCCGAAGTGTAATACTTCATTGCGCCGCCGAGATCCCCAATTGCCTCATCGGCGACACCCAGATTGTTGAGCGTAAACGGATCTCCAGAATCAAGTGCCAGGGCCTGTTGAAGAAGACCGATGGCTTCAAAGCTTCGACCCTCCGACAACAGATTGACTGCCTCAAGGTTCAGCCGATTGACCCGCATCGGGACGTCCTGCAGGCCGCTGAATGCAACCTGCATGGGCTGGCCCTGGAGGCGCTTAACGCTGCTCAAATCGATATTGGCGTTGCTTCCTTGCTCTGCGGCGAGCTTGTAGAACTTGTTGGCGCGGTCCAATTGCCCTTCCAATTCAGAGATGTAGCCGAGGTTATTCAAGGTAAACGGGTCAGAGGGATCGAAGAGATAGGCCTTGTAGAACAAATCTGCCGCGGTTGCATAATCGTGCTTTTGAACAGCGATAACACCTTGCCGGTTGAGACGTTGAACGAATGTGAGGCTGCTGTGCCTGGGGATGGTAATTGTGATCGTGTCTCGCGCCCACGCGGCGTGAAGCCCCGAGCCGACGAGCGCGGCTAGGGTTAACGCGGTTTTGCACGAGATGAAACGCATTGTTCCTCTCATACTTGCTGCGGAAATAAACCCCGAGCAGCCTGCGAGCGTTCATGGTGACACGCTTGATTAGATGCGAGCTGTTCACCCCCGTTGCCTTTGAAATGGATAAGCGAGGCCACCGGGAAGGACGAAGGACCATCTAAATTCACTAGATTGTGGAGAATTTGAGGTAGGACGGCGGAGCCGATATGAAGGGGATTTCTGCAATATTGATGCTCTGTGGCGCTGCGACTGCGATTACGGCCGCAAGCGCCCGATCGCAACAGCTTGTGAGCTCGCAACCGGCGACTGCGCCGAGCAATTTGTCCAGTGATTTGACATCGCTTCCACCGCTCCCCCCTGGAAAGACCACCATCCTGGGAGGCCAAATACGAGATTTCGATCCAGTGCGGGATCAATTCTCGCTCCGGATCTATGGCCAGCGGCCGATGAAGATTCTTTTCGACGAACGCACTCAGGTTTATCGCGATGGGGCAAGGATTCCGGTGCGCGAACTGGGTCCCGAAGAACACGCTTCTGTTCAGACGACTCTGGATGGAGACAAAGTATTCGCAGTCAGCATCCATATTCTGTCGGAAGCGCCGGAAGGCGAGTGCGACGGACGAGTTCTCGCGTACGACGAGAATAAAGGTGAGCTGACAGTAGCGTCATCCATGTCGCCCGAGCCGATCCGGTTGTTTGTTCCGGCCAACGCCAGCATTGCGCGCGTGGGCGAGCCCGAGTTTACCGCGGAGCCTTCGGGGCTATCGGACCTCGTGCCGGGGAGTCTCCTCTCTGCCTCGTTTGAATCGGGCGCCGCGCACCGCAATGTCGCCACGCAAATCAAAGTGCTGGCGGTTCCAGGCGCGGCCTTTGCGTTCAGCGGAAATATCTCTTATCTCGACATGCATACGGGAATTATGGTTCTGGTTGACCCGCGTGATGGAAAGAGTTACCAGATCCGCTTCGATTCCGCGCGCTTGCCGGCAAGCGAGTCACTCCGCCCGCAGGCGAATGTGACCGTAACGGCAACTTATGACGGAACTGAATACGCGGCGAACGCAATCACGATGAACTAGTTCTTTCGCAAAGGCTGGCGCCGCGTACGATTTTTACCAGCGAGAAATGGTGAGGTCGTCAAGGTAGACCGCGCTGGAAGACCAGCCGGCGTCGTAGCTGTCCACCTGGAAATTGGTTAGAAGCGTAGGGCCCCAGCCAAGTGCGAATGCGGAGGGCACGGTGGCGTTGATCTGTTGCTGGTTTCCATCGAGCCAGACCGATTTATAGGTGACGTCGCCATAGGCATCGCGCGAATAGCTGACCTGGACGTGGTGCCAGGCATATTGCGACCAGTTTCGCACGTTGCATGCAGCGTTGGAATGTACCCAGTGATCGATCGGTGCATTCGCCGTACCCGTATTTTCGGTGTAATCCCAGGTGCCGCTCCAGCCGTCGCACTGGAAGCCGAAAATCACGGTATACCCGTTCACCACCTGGTTCATATCCATCTCGATGTTGGCGATGGATTCGGAGGAATTGGTGAGGTAAACCCATCCGTCGTAGACGAAATTGGTGGAGGTGGTGTCATCACCGAAGGTGGCATAGTAGAGTTCACCGCCATAGTAGGAGTAGGTGGTGTAGAACTCCAGAGCGTTTCCGGTGATTGATGGAGAACCAGTCATCGCCATGGCGCCCGTGGCACCGCCGGCGGTGCCTGGATCGAAAACTGAAATCCAGTCGCCTAACGCCTGAATGTTGCTGACGCTGACGGCGTTCGACGGAACAGACGGCCCGCTTCCACCTGAGGGCGCGGCGTTTGAACTGCCACTAGAAGCTGAGCCGGACGCAGATACCGTAATGTCCACATCGGTGTCGCAGGCGGCGCCCTGATTGCCCCATGCTTTGACATGAAGCACGTGCGCACCTGCGCCAGCCGTGACGGAAGCGGACACAGAGGTGCTGTACACAAACGCGGTCGAGGAGCTGCTATCAAGCGAATACCCCATGGCGCTAATGGGCTGCGAAGAGCAGGATGTGGAACTGGCATCCAGTCCGAAGGGGGAGGAAACGGCGGAGCCCTGTGACGGTTCGCTCACGCTCACGCCCCCGGCCGGGGCTGCGGCGGAACCCTCAATATTCAGGGCCACATCCGTATCGCAGGCCGCGCCCTGGTTGCCCCAGGATTTTGCGTGCAGCGTCTTCGCGCCACTGGGCGCGGTGACAGAACCATTCATTGCGTTCGCGTACACGAAGGTGGTCGCGCCGGAATCAAATGAATACCCCATCGCCGTGACCGGTTGCAAGGAACACGTGACGGAGTTGGCGACGAGGGTGAAAGCCGCAGAAATGGGAGCATCGTTGCCGGGAGACGACACGGAAACGCCATCCACCGTGATGGCGACGTCGGTGTCGCAGCCGGAGCCCGAATTACCCCAAGCCTTCACGTGCAACGTGTGCGCGCCCGCGGTGGCGGTGATTGAGGAATAAATGGAGGTGCTGTAGGAGAAGGTGTTGGTGCTGCTGCTATCCAGCGAGAAGCCCATCGCGCTGACCGGTTGGCCAGAGCACGTGCTGTCATAAGCGGAAAGGGAAAATTGCGATGCAACCACAGCGCCGTTGGCGGGGTAATTAACGGTGACCTGGGCAAGCGCCGGAAGAGAGCACAGTCCCATTGCGGTCAGGATGAAGCAGAATTTCATTAGGTTCATTCGTATCTATCCCTTTCGTGGGTATAGGTTGGCCTTCGTGATTCTGAGCGCGGCGTGTCCGATTTCGCCGCTCAGCAACCAATTCCGCAAGTCGCGCATCTACGCCATAGTAAGATTCCCGGAGTTCGCACCCGTCGAGAGACGAAACGGGCGGTCTGGCAAGAACGAGCGAGTGAATTTCCACAAGGCCGCCTTATCACGGAGTTCGCCCCCTTCTCAAGGAAGCAAACCGTTCGACGCAGTTCTCCCATCCTCTTTCGGGACGAGTTTGTCGGATTGATTTGTGGGCGGCTTGAGCTACGAGGTGTAAGTGCATCCCGTAGGCTTGTTCTCAGCAACCTCTTCGCGTACAGCTCGGCGAGGCAGAGGTCTTGCACTCCACTTGGGCTAAGCCTTTTTTTCGGGCCCATCACGAAAGGCGATCAATTTCTGAGGAAGGAGCATGCGCATTATTGCGTCATTCGCTTCTCCCTGATGATCCCTGCCGGACTCCCGCAGGCAACAATTAAGGAATTACTAAGGCATAATAACCAATTTATGCGGCGTGGCAAACAGGTTTTTGAGTAATCGACAGGGTTTACTCGAATCCGATCCGATCAGACAAAAGATTCTTGAACTGCAATCAAAATCAGCAACTGGTCGTTCACCCGACTCTCGGCGCAGAAGGCTGCGCGTGATTTGAAAAGGGCAGAGAGCGGATGTTCTCGATCGCGATTTGTTTTGCGCGGATCGCAATGCGATGGAGAAAGGAAGCGCTGGGCCACGAAGCCAAGCATTGAAGGAAGAAGGTAACGGATTTTCGTCTCGAAATGGAAGTGCGGCGATCAGCGCTGTGAGCTGATCAGGTCGATCCCCGCTCTAAGCATGCGGTGCGGAAACCGACATCCGTAAACGCGCAGTAAGATGGATCGTTTACTTCAAGCCATAGACGTCAATCTCGCCGCGGGGATTGGAAACCGTCGTCAGATCGGTGCCCGTCGCGATATACACTTTCCCATTTGCGACGACCGGTGAGCTGAACTTGATGCCGTATCCCGGCGTGTCGCCGCTGTTCGTTGCGCTGCTATAGAGCTGATTGGGGTAATTCGACGCGTCGTAGGCGACCAGCGAGGCGCTGGTTGGGGCAATGTTGCCGGCATTCTGCAGTGGATTCCCCTGGTTGACGTACCACACGATGCCGTCGCTCGTGCCATTCGCTGAAATGAAGGGGGTGGTGCCGTGTGTTCCTTCGTTCTGGTAGTCCAACGTATCGCTCTGCGCGCTCAGGGTGCTAGTGAAATCGAACTGTCTTACCCCTCCCGGTGCGCTCGTTGACGTGGGCGTGACGCCAAGATAAGCAGCACCGTTGAAATAGGCCATCGACCCAAAGATTTCGTACGAGGTGATATTCGCGTAGTTGGTTCCCGTGCTGTCCTGGCAACTCTGCTGGTAGGTGCCGCCGTAGGTGAGGCCTTCGCCCCAGACCTGCTCCTGGACCGCTCCCGCGTCGTCCGACGATTCGTGCCCCAAGTTCGCGCTGTCGACGAGGTACATGGTTCCTGTCTTGCCTCCCGCAACCAGCGTCGTGCTCCCCGGGATCAGCAGTAAGCCTCCGGCAGCGAGGTCCGCGTCATCGCAATCCATGAATTGGTAGATGGAGGGAGTGAAGTAATCGACGGGCTGCATGGTGCCATTGGCTCCAGAAACAGGTTTCGGCCCAAACTTCAGCACCGAGTCGCCCCAGGCGGTTTGTCCGTCCCAAGGCCCATTTCCCGTGGTGACATATACATTTCCGTCGCTATCTGCCACCGGCCCGGCCCCGCCCATCCATATTCCGCCCGCGCTTCCGAAATTGCCCTCGCCATTGAGATTAGGACTGGCATTGAACACTCCGACCTGCGCAAGAGTGGAGGCGTTGTATGTAAGCAGCCATCCGCTATGGCAACCACCGAAGCCGATGTACACATTGCCGTTGGCTAGCAGTAGCGCGGCGCGCTGCAGGCATGCCGTATCCAGCGTCTGCACACCATTGACCGAGTCCGAATTGGTTGCTGCCACCGACGCATTGATCGTCACAGGTCCGCCGAATTTCTGCGCGCCCGTGGTGACGTTGAGCGCACTGAGCCGGAACGTGCCTCCGGAGCTGGACTCCTCGGTCGAAACCACGTAAAGCGTCCCGGAGGTCGGGTCGATCACCGGAGTGGAGGTGACTCCCGCGTAGGGTAAGATCGCTTCGTCCGCGAGCGGATTTTCTCCGCTCTGGAGTAGAGAGACCTTCCATAATGGAGTTCCGCCTCCGCAAGTGTCGGCATCGTAGGCATAGACACTGTCATTTTCGGTGGCCACATAAAGCACATTATGCCTGGCGCCGTTTATGGTCTGGTTGGAGAGGATCAACGGCGAGCCGTACACGTAGCCATCGACGGGGCACGAAAAGAGTTTGCCAAAAGTCGCAGGGTCAACATTTGCAGGCGTGAGAACTGTTTCCTGGTCGTTCAGTCCGCTCCGATTCGTATCCACGTGAAACGTGGTGATGTTTGTCGTGCCGCTCACCGTCACGGTTGCGGTGGCGCTTCCCTTCACACCGTTCAACGCCGCTGAGATCGTCGTCGTGCCTCCGCCTTGCCCAGTGGCCAGCCCCCCCGCCGAGATCGTCGCCACCGGGGTATTCGATGAGCTCCATGTGACGCTCGAAGTCACGTTCGCGGTGGCGTTGTTGCTGTATGTGGCCGTGGCTGTGAATTGCTGCGTAGATCCATTGATGAAACTCGGGTGGGAAGGAGTGACTGCAATTGAAGTCGGAGTGGGCGCAGTGACCGTCAATGTTGCGCTACCCGCTTGCCCGCTCAGCGTGGCCGAAATCGTTGTGTTCCCCGGCGAATCGGCCGTTGCCAGGCCAGCCGAATTGACCGTAGCCACCGTCGCGTTTGTAGACGCCCATCTGGCCGATGCAGTCACATTGCCGGTTGAACCGTTGCTGTAAGTCGCGACGGCGGTGAACTGCTGGGTTGCACCCATGGAAATGCTGGCGGTGGCTGGCGAGACTGCAATCGAAGTGATCGTCACGGTCGCCGCGGTCACGGTGAGTGTCGCCGTTGCCGTAAACCCATCCGCTGCTGCTTTGATGGTCGCCGTGCCCGCCGCAACACCTGTTGCCAATCCCGCTGAAGTGACGGTCGCAATGGATGTGTTCGAAGAGGTCCATGTAACGCCCGAAGTCAACGCGCTTGTTGTGCCATCGCTATAAATGGCATTGGCTGTGAGCTGCTGGGTCGCACCAGCAGTCATGCTTGCCGTCGCTGGCGAAACCGCAATCGAAGTGATCGTCACTGCCGGCGCGGTCACTGTGAGTGTTGCCGTTGCCGTAATTCCATTCGCTGTTGCTTTGATGGTCGTCGAGCCGGCCGCAACTCCCGTTGCCAATCCAGTTGAATTAATTGTCGCAGCCGCTGTATTCGACGAGGTCCATGTAACACCCGAAGACAGCGCGCCCGTCGTGCCATTGCTGTAAGTGGCATTGGCGGTGAGCTGCTGGGACGCACCCGCGGCAATGCTCGCCTCCGTGGGCGAAACCGAAATGCCGGTCACCGTCGGGGTTGGTGTCGGAGATCCGCAACCCGTAACTGATAACAACGCAATAGGCAGAGCGAGAGAACTGAGCTTAATGCAGCGACGCAAGGAATTCATGTGGGCCTTGGAAAGATATCGAAGGTTTTCCTTGTCGGCGAGCTGAATCCCCTCAAAATCTATGGTTAAAAGTGTTCACTAATTCTGGGCGGTTCGGAGGAACACACCTCTATGAATCATTCAGGTGCGAGAACGCAAATGCGGGTTGGCTCGTGAGAGTGATTCTTCCGCCCCTGCGCGCGAGATATCTTGTGAGACACTCGGATCCTATTAAAGTCACCGGCCTCAGCTAGACGCAGGAGCAGCCGTGCTCTTGGCTCCGTGACTACGTCACATCGAGAATCTCAAATCTTTTCGTAACGTAATTCCCAGTTAATCTGAAACACCTTCCAGTAGCGCTGCTCTCGGCTGGCAATGTAGCCAAGACCGTTGCAGTGACTGACGGTTCCGAGACACGGAAGAGATGATAAGTACTTTCGTAATGATCTAGATACAACTTTCGAGCAAGCGAATGTAATGCACATTGCTGCTACGATCCTCTCACCTCGGTACTTATAGTTACAAACGCCAAGCTGCCGCAAGCACATGTTCGCGTCAGCCCGACGCGGCAAGACAGAACGACGCATACGCGCCGACAGGTGTCGTGTGCGCGCAGTAATCGCAATGAACGCGCGCCGACTTGCCGCCGCGAACGATCGGCGTAAGCGCTGGCCTGTTCAGTAGGTGAGTTGATGAAGGACCCTCGTTCACAGCTTCTTTTGGGGCTCTTAAGCCTCTCATTCTTTTGTCTGTCTGCTTGCTCGGCAGGTATTGTGAATGCCGGAGCCGCGTCTGCTGGGTCCGGCCCTTCTGGGTCAGGTTCAGGCGGTTCCGGATCAGGTTCGTCAGGATCTGGGTCGACAGGCTCGGGATCAACTGGGTCGAGCTCAAGCGGCTCTGGATCAGGCTCCGGATCGACCGGGTCGAGTTCGGGTTCAGGCGGTTCCGGATCAGGTTCGTCAGGGTCTAGCTCGAATGGATCGGGGCCGGTTGTTCCATCGAATGCCGTTAGCGTCAGCGGCATTCAGTCACTGAACGGTTGGATCAACGTCGACGATCCCGGAACCGATGGTTCCGCGAACGGCGCGATGGCGATGGTCGGCTCCCCCTCCCTCAGCGGCAACGCCCTCGAGTTCGACACGACATACACTTATTATGGCGGCGAACTCTACTATGTCTCGTTCGGCAACGACACCGCATCGAGCAATTTCGTCTACGATGGCTGGGTTTACCTCGACGATTCCTCGCGTTCCATCGCTAACTTGGAGATGGATATGAACCAGGTGATGCCGAACGGGGAAACCGTGATCTTCGGCTTCCAATGCGACGGATGGAATGAAACCTGGGATTACACCGAAAATACAGGCACGCCCATCGCACCCATCGATCACTGGGTAAACTCAAGCGCGGCATGCAATCCGCGAACATGGGCTCAGAACACCTGGCACCACGTCCAGGTCGGCTATTCGCGCGATGATGAGGGCGACGTGACCTATCAATCGGTGTGGCTCGATGGAAACGAACAGCAGATCAACGCCACAGTGCCTTCCGCATTTGCTCTGGGCTGGGCGCCTACGCTCCTGACCAACTTCCAGGTGGACAGCAACGCCCCGGGCGCATCTTCTAGTACGGTCTACCTAGATAACCTCACCATTTCGCGCTGGTGAACCGGCAGCTTCGGACTCATCGATTCGAGTGATCCAGAAGCTGCAGGGCCAAACATTCTTGCCATCGAGAGAAGGCGCGAACAGATTCAGATCGTAAGGCATTCGGGTGAAACTGCCTTCCCACTTGGGAAAGGCTTCGCGCAAGACTTCCGGGTGAAATTGCTGCATCGCGCTGCCGGCCCAAACGACCTTGAATGCCGAGTTAAACGACAGGAAAGCCTCGAGCAGGTACTGCTCTCCCCAGAAGCAGAGATTTCTCTTGACGAATTTCTCGGGATAGTCGAGAGGGGTGAAGATATCGTGGAAATGGATGAGCACGCCGGGCGCAATCCTGGGCAAAATGCCCAGTAACTCGTATAGAACGTCGCTATCCATCGACACGACATGGCTGGAATCGATGAAGAGGATGTCGCCAGCCTTCAGCGAAAGGAACAAGTCGAAGGGCGCATCCTGCACTTTTGCCTGGATAAGCTGCGTGAGACCCGGGAGACCTTGCTTGAGGTAAGAAGCGGGGTAGGGTTCGATAGCAAACAGCTCGCCAGGAAAACCTTCGGCGGCGTTCTTGCGCATGGCTGCCGCGTTAACGAGCGTCGTGTTGCCGCTGCCGACTTCGATCACACGCTTGGGCTTGCGCTGGCGGACAAAGGCATAAGCGATTTCGGCATCGACGCGCTCGAAAAACCCGTTATTGAAATGAAACTGTGGCCCATGTCCGTTGACGGGTACAGCGGTCTCGGAGAAGCCAGATTCCTTGATGTAGGGCAGAAGTTCATGTTGCAGAAGGTCTATTTGACTCTGTAGACGGAAGTCAATTCCAACGCAAGGGCGGCACGCGTGCCAGTCTTTATTGTCAAAGGACTTTATGCTGGGAACCGGAAAGTAGAAATGCTGCGGGGTGACGCTAACGCCAAGCCCATCCTGCACAAATTGAAACAACGTTGAGAGAGTCACCCTTACACTGGGCTTCCGCATTAGGCTAGTCAACTTAAGTACCTCACCTATGAAGAGTCGAGAAACGTAGACACGGCTCGAGCAGAGCCGGGTGGCCGCCCTACAGGTTAAGGTGCCGATTGAGGGGCAAAGGTTGTCAGCGGATGGAGATCCCAGGCGCACCGATGGTTAAATGCTTGAGAAAACAAAACGATGAGGGGAGCGTTGGCCTCCCAAGCGGAGACGCGACGATTCCCCTGACGGCAATCACCGCAGAGGACAACGGGACCGATGGAATGATCGCTGAAAAGGGCGATCACTGATTAGGGATCACGCGAATCCGCGCCATCATACCGCTGTCCTGGTGCTCGCCGATGTGGCAGTGATACATGAAATCGCCGGGCTCGGAGAACGGAATTCTTACTACAACGGACGGAACCTTGCAGCGGCCACTTCGCCACGTTGCAACCGTACCATCGCAGGTGGCTCCTCCGTTGGGGAGCGAGACATTATCCATCAGTTCCCCGGCGTCGCCCGGAGGCGCATTCTGCGGTAAAACATAAAATTTGGCCTGGTGAATGTGGAAGTTATGCGCCTCGCCGGACACGTTCACAAGTTCCCACTCCTCAGACACAGGCTCGTTACCGGGGCCAAGCGGCACACAAACACTGATCGACGAGGGATCGAAGGCCGAGATATCTCGGAATGTGCCCGCCACGGGGCGGTCGTTTTCGTCGACCTCCTCCAACCCGAGTCCATATACATTTTTATTCGAGGCAGGAACTCCGAAGAAGATGCGCCGCCGATGGTTCCTGGGCAACGGACCGCACGCAGGCTGCGTCATCGAAGCCTGCGATTCGCGTGCGTGAGTTGGCACGACGGCCAATTGGTTATCGTTCGGTCTTACCTTGTTAGTCAGCAGCATCGCGTCGGCAGTTTGCCGCACCAAAACGGGATGCGTATGGGTATAGAGCAGAACGGGGACAGCCGGAGGTTGTCCAGCGGCGAGCCGAGCAAGACTCACCTGGGGCCACCGGTCGCCCGCGGGGCCGGTAGAGACCATCTCTGTTAGCAATGTCGCGGAATGCAATTGCGGGGCGACCCAGATCTCGGCGCGCGCGCTGGGAAACAACACGAGATGCGTTGCACAAACAGGCTGCGCAGAGAACGATCGCGTCTGATCCAGCGCCGGATTCTCCGCCGAAGCTGGAGTCGATGCATTCATCGTGGCGCCGGGGCAGGGAACTGCGCCCCCTGCGGTCCCTGGACCGACGTCTGTGGTTCCCGCCGGAGGAGCCAATGCGCCGCCGTCGAGCGAGACTACCTGAAAAGGGATTGCAGCGTTCGTCTGATCGTCGCGCAGAACCAGGTCGTACGTACGGCTTGCGCCGGCATTCAGCAAGCGCCACAATTCTCCCGATCCGGAAGGCGCGGGCAACTGAGGATAAACATCTCCATTGACCGTGAAGAACCAGAGGCCACCGGTATAATCGGCGCCGGTGTTGCCGAGATGATGCAATCCCGGGAATGAATGTCCGGCCGCTGGCCGAAAATCACCGTCGCCGGCTGAACTGTTGCGCCCCTGGCAGTAGCCATTCCGCTGCACATACGCCAGATCGAAAGGCGCGCAAAAGGCGGAGTCCTCCTGATCTATCACGTCACTGTTGCCCATCACCTGCATGTCTTTCAGAATGAAGTAACGTTCCGGGATGGCTTCGCCACTGGGCACGGAGGCATAGTCTGTAACACGGCCGATGGTGATCACTCCGGAAAGCCCCTCAGAGAGCTGGTTGATGCTGAGCCCGTGAACATGGGGATGAAACCAGTAAAGGCCCGACGGGTGATTCGGCGGAATGTAAATGTCATATTGAATCGGCTTATCTGTTGCTGTGTGGCCGGGCATGACCATGGGCGGCATCTTGCCCGCAGGATATCCGAGGACAAAGACATAGTCACCGTAAGTTGGGTCTTTCGCGTCAGCCTTTCTCGGCTCAACCATCAGTCCATGGGTGTGAATGTTCACGGGATTCGCCTCAAGCATCTCGTTCGTCATCGCGTCGCTTCCGTGTGCATAAATGGCATCTTTCGGAACGGGCGGCAATCGATTGATGAGCCGCATGCGCAGATGGTCACCGGCATAGAGCTGCAGGTGGATGCCACCGTAGGGGGCGAATGTCTGCGAACCAGCAGGGCAGCTGTCATTCCGAGCCAGAGCCCTCGGGCAAATTTCGAAAACCCATGCCGCGGGGTGCCGATCGCCGAGCGTGATTGTCGATGATTCAGCGATGACCAGAAGATCGAGGAGGTGGTTCGAGCTGGTCAAAACCGGGGGCTCAGCGGGAGCCTGATCTCTCACACCTGATTCCGCGAAGACGGCAATTGTCTCGCCAAAGCTCCTGGCCTTTCCGCAAGATCCCAGGCATAAAAGCCCCAGCAGAACCGAAACGGCACACTTCGCCTTCATGTGGATAGTGTAAATAGATGCGACAGCGCCGCGAACGGTTGTCCCGTCGGCACGCAGGCAGCGCCTCGAGGGTTAACGCGCATCAAACACATTGTTGAATCAACAAAGACGGCCAGCTGTCACCGGGTGCAACAAGTGGCACAACCATCCCGGAACGATCTGCGCACGCGCGGCGACGAGGGCCAAGGGTGACAGTTTTCCTATAGCGATTCTGTCGTTGTCCGCAACGGGTCGACGTTTTTTCAACGAGAGCCATTCGCCCTGGCCTCAAGACGAGGTTCGGAGTTGTTATGCGCATACTTTGTCCAGTGAAGTTCGTTCTGTCCCTCGGTTTTTTCGGAATTCTTTCAGTTCTCGCATTGGCACTTGTCGGCTGCGGAGCACTGACAACGAATGGTTATATGGGTACGCCTGACGTTACCGCGGTCACTCCTACGAGTGGGGCTACGGGTGTCGCCATCACTTCGGCTGTAACGGCCTCGTTCAATGCAGCCCTGAATTCGGCTACCCTCACGACGTCGACGTTCACGCTCACACCTCAGGGAGGATCGGCCGTCACAGGAGCGGTTAGCTATAACAGCACCACCTTCGTAGCAACGCTGACGCCGAGCAGCCCCCTGGCCTATAGCACGACTTATACAGCGACAATCACAACGGGCGTGCAAAGCACTGCGGGAACCGCTCTGGCCACGAATTACACCTGGTCGTTTACGACCGCGGCAGCCGCAGCGCCGACAGTTACTTCGGTGACACCGGCGAGTGGGGCCACTGGCGTGGCCATCTCTTCGACCGTCACGGCAACCTTCAGCGAGGCCATGGACGCCTCAACCATTAGCGGCTCGACGTTTACGCTGACGCCGGCGGGCGGATCGGCAGTAACTGCGAACGTCACCTATTCCGGAAACGTGGCGACTCTTACGCCGTCCGCGCCGCTCACCAACAACACGATTTACACGGCCACGATTACAACCGGAGTACAAAGCTCTCTGGGAAGCGCACTGGCGGCGAACTATACCTGGTCGTTCACGACCGCGGCTGCTGCCCTTGCGACGTCGATCAATCACATCATCTTCATTGCGCAGGAGAATCGGTCGTTCGATCACTATTTCGGCGCGCTACGCGAGTATTGGGCTCAGAATGGTTATCCAGACCAGTCGTTCGATGGGCTGCCGCAGTTCAACCCGGCAACAGGAGCTGCGCCACTACTGGGTCCCGCTCCGACGAATCCAGGCTGCAATCCGAACCAGCCACCGCCGGCTGACTGCGCTTACGACACCAGCAATCCGATCGCTTCCTACCACTTGGTCACCCAATGTATCGAAAACCCGAGCCCAGCGTGGAACGAAGGGCACATCGATTGGGATTACTACGATCCCACAGGTCAAAGCGCCGCTACGCTCAGTGGGTTCGTCTACTCCGCTGCGCACGATGCACGCAACAACGATCCGCCGTTCTATGACACAGACGGTCTGCGCGCCATGGGGTACTACGACGGGACAGACCTGAATTACTACTACTGGATGGCGTCGAACTTTGGCACCTCGGACCGGTTCTTCAACCCAACCATGACGCGCACCCATCCCAACCGCGAATACCTGGTTGCCGGAACGTCGGGTGGCTATGTTTATCCCGAGGGAACCGACGCCAATGACTCATCGCAGCTCACCCAGACCACCATCTTTCAGGAACTGCAGAGTGCGGGAATCAGCTGGAAGATTTATGTTGATCCCACCAACAGTGGCTGCTCGGGACCGCCGTATCAGGCGTCGTGCCTCATTCAACTGAGCTATATCAACAACTTTACCTTTGCCAACACGATTGTGTCGGAGTATCCGAATAACATTGCGCCGATCTCGCAGTACTTCACCGATCTGCAGAGCGGCACGCTGCCCCAGGTGGCGCAGTTCGAGCCCGCCACGGATGCGGGTTTCGACGAGCATCCGACGACCGATGATACATCGCCGTCCGATATTCAGCTGGGAGCTCAGTACGTCGAGTCGTTGGTCAACGGCCTGATGCAGAGCCCGTACTGGAAGGACTCGGCCTTCATTCTTACCTTCGACGAAAACGGAGGCCTCTACGACCATGTCTCGCCACAGCCAGCGGTGAGCCCTGATGGCATCAAGCCGGTGGATTTGTTGCCGGGCGACATCTGCACCACGAGCACCGGGCCAACCTGCGATTTTGTCTACACGGGATACCGAGTTCCACTTATTGTGATTTCGCCCTACGCGAAGAAGAACTACGTAGACCACACCGTTGCCGATACCACGGCGATTCTGAAGTTGATTGAGACTCGGTTCAATCTTCCGGCTATGACCAAGCGCGATGCAGCGCAGCCGGATATGACGGCGTTCTTCAATTTCACCTCGCCGCCATGGATGACGCCGCCCACACCACCCGCACAAACGACCAGCGGGGCCTGTTATGTGAATTCGTTGCCCTGATCGACGGCAGACGCAGCGGAAGCCGTCCCGCAAAGCGCGCATTTTGGAAAGGCGCAGTCTCTGTCTGCATCGAACCGATGACCCGTCTCATCGTCAACGCTGACGGCTTTGGCCAAACTGCAGGAATTGACCGCGCCGTCCTGGAACTTCACGAGGCGGGTGTGATCACCAGCGCTACGCTGATAGCTCGCACCCAGGCTACTGATCAAGCCGTCGAAATTGCGCTAGCCACGCCAACACTCGGCGTGGGCTGCCACATCGTCCTTACTGACGGAGAGCCGGTTCTTCAGCCTGCACGGATTCCCTCGCTTCTTGACCGGTCAACCGGTCTGTTTATTCCAGAGCTCACCGGTTTTGTCGGACGCCTGTTGACCGGCCGCATTCGGCCGAAGAAATCGCGGCCGAAGCGACGGCCCAGATCCAAACCCTGCTGTCACGAGGCGTTCGCGTCACTCACGTCGACACGCATAAACACACACATGTTTCCCCGTGTGCTGCGTCCCGTTCTCCGCAGGGCGCGCCTTATCGGCCGGTCACCCCGATCTCGAGCGTTTCAAGATAACCAATGAGTATGTTGGTGGAACAACCACTAACTAGCACCAAGATCTCGACCTCTACTCTGGCCACCCATCCGTTACGATGCGTTGAAAAGTTAAGGAGGTCGTTCCAGTACGGAGAATTCAGGCGGGGAGCGCCGCTTTCCGGACTCGCCCCGAGGCGCGTGATCGCGAGGCCGCAGTTAAACTGGGTTTCGTTCGCGCAACGCATCCAGCTGGAATTGCGGTCGGAACGACCCCTTGTCACTTCGCAACAAACTCTTGCACTTGTTCAACTCGAACCAGCGAAGATAGTTGGTTACAACCTGCGTTATGTTCATTTCGACGCCCGCGGCGAAATTCTGCATGGCCATCGCATGCTCGAGTTTCGGGGACCGTAGAACTGCCGCGAGCTGCTCGGCGAGATCGCCGGCATCGCCGACCGTATAGAACCGCATCGCCAAATCTTCGTTTTCCGCCATGGCGCGGAAATCCGGAATGCCCGCACTTACGATGGGCACGCCGAACTCGCAAGCTTGATGAGCCGGTCCGCTCGCCCCGGTCGCTGAATCGTAGGGTAGCACCACGATAGATGCTGTTTGAAATAGCTCTGGAACGGCTTCTTCTGGAATGTATCCGCGGAATTCGATGGGCAAACCCGGAGGCAGGGACGCTCGAATCGATTCCCAATACCCAGGCTTGGTGTAATGATTGGCGCCAGCAACGATCAACTTTGCGCGCGGGGCTTTTTTTAGAAGCAGAGGGAAGGCCTCCATCAGGGTTTCGAGCCGTTTATAGGTTCCCCAATGCCCGAAAGCCAAAATGCGTTGATCGGGATTATCGCGTTTCGAAAAGTCCGGCGGAGCGAGAACCGGCGCAAATGTTCCGTGCGTGCCCAAAAGCACGTTCTGTGCCCGATACTTGGTCAACAATGTCTGGTAATAGCCGGGAAGCAGCACAGAAACCGAATTTGCGCGCAACAGAGTTTTAGTAGCCATCTCCGCGCCAAGGCGGAAGAGGCGTTCGCGGCGCACTCCGGTTGCGGAGAAGTCCACATGCTCGATGATGTGATGCAGGGTGACATGCGTGTAAAAGCCTGCGGCTCGAGTCAGTGCCGGAGCCGATAGACCCGCAAATGCCGTAACCGGCTTGTCAGGAGTCGCGAAGGTGGAGAAGACAAGGTGGTACCAGACGACATCGGGTTTCAACTTGCGGATCGTGCTTAAGAGCCGAGCGGGATTAGTGAAGCTGCCGAACTTCCAGCAGCGAGTTACGTTGAATCCCTGTAGTTCCGGGAGCTCATTGGCCGCGATGGTCTTGCCATTCTCGTCGGTTACGAAGTCATAACTGCCTAGCTCGTCCGCGAGAATCGTGAGCTCCACGTTGCGATGGTTCCGGAGTTCATTGGCAATGTAAAATGCATACTCGTTCAACTGACGACCGCTGGGAGGGAAAGCAGCAACTAGACAGATTTTCATTTTATAGGCCTCTAAAAAATTGTGATCTCTACGTAGGGTCTAAAGGTTTGATTCTGAGTGCCCGGAAAATTGAAGAAGGTTTCCTGCTGAACGCCCGCTGTAAAGCGGATGGGATACTGCAGCGTGAGCGGTGTCGAATTGTCGTCGAAGACGCGGTGTAGCGGCCTCGAATAAGAGATGGAAAATCCATTCTGCGTCGCGTCGTAGATGTGAAACCCTCTGACACTTGAATAAGCGCTTGAGAATTGCAGGTCCCAGTTGCGCCTGGGGATGAAGTCGACACTTCCCGCTGGGCGGAGATTCTGTGAAATACCCCAGCGTGATTGATAAATTCGCCATGAGCGTACATCCTCTGCAAGGGCCTTTAGGTCAAGCCGCGGTGAGAACCTATGCTCGAAACCAACGTAAGAGGATGTGAAGTAATATTCGATGTACGCCTTCTTAAACAACAGATCATCAACTCCATAACCAGTCAGCAGCGCCGTCTTCCCCCACGGCGAACCCACGCGAAAATCAAGCTTCGCGGCAAGTTCGCGGGAGTACTGTCCGCTCTGAGTGAATGGGCCTGCTTCACGCATCAGAAACCCGGTGGCCGAGATTACGTTGAAGAAGGAGCTTGTGGACATATAGCTATAAACGCGGAAGAGATTCTGATCCATGTCATACGGATCTTTTGTGTCGCGGCGGATGGTTTCCTGAGCTCCGGTGTTGAAAGTCATCACGTTGTCGCCGAGATGAATCGTAGGGTTCAGGGAGAAATTGAATGTGGAGTCGGTTGTGTTGCGATTGATAATCGAGTTTGTTTCAGGAAGTGAAATCGAACCCTGGGCATTACGTACTTGGAACAATCCGCCCGGCGCGAGCGCATTGGTGGCGGGTAAATGAAGATGGAATCCGTTGGCCCACATGGTTTGGATCGACGAGCGCGGCGGCGGCAATTGGGCAGTGTCGGAGCCGGGCACAGCAAAGGTTGCGAGCGTTTTAGAGTCAAGGACGTAAACCGTGGAATCTTCGAAGATAGGCTGGACGGATAGATCGGAGAGCACGCTCAGATGCTGATTGACTCGCAGACCTTCGTTGGCCCCAGCTGCCAGCATTCCTTGCTCTGCGGTTTGGTCGTCGCCGGCTCCATTGTTCGCTTGAGCAAAGGCGGTGAGCGCCTGGGGGTTCTCATGCTCCTGACTGTAGACATTGGCTTCGGCCAGCAGGTACTGATAGTTTTGAGCCTCGTCCGCAGGATCGGGGATAGCCGCCAGTTCTGCCTTGGCCTTGACTGTTTCGCCTAAAGCGAGATCGTCGTTGGCCAGAGCAATGCGCACCTCAGCATCCGACGCGCCCGCTGCCTTGGCGCGTGCGAGATAATCCTCCGACAGATCGTATTGATGCATCGAGCTGAACAGATTTGCGGCTTCAACATACTGAGGGCCGCTCGGTGGCACCGTTTCCCGCGCCTGGGCTTCCATCCATCCCAACGCAATCTGCCGCTGGGCGTCCTCTTGATGCCCGCGCTGGGTCATAATCTCGGCGATGGCCAGGCGAACACTGATACGATCGCTGCCAGCCGCGACGAGCGCCCTTTGAAACCTTTCCATTGCGGCGTTCTGATCGCCAAGCGTACTCAGAGCCTCACCGGTGGAGATCAGAATTTCGCTCAGCTCCGATCCGGAATCGTCTATGTGGTCGGGTACTTGGTCGGCCGTCCGCGCTGGCTGTGAGAGGGCATACTGTTCCGCCAGACGCACGTTAACATACGTTTTGTCACGGTCATGGAGACTGGCATAGGAGCGTGCGAGCCAGGCGTAGATCTGCGGATTATCAGGAGAGAACTTCTCCGCCACCTCCAATTCAGCGATTGCGTCGTGGAAGCGATGCTCCGCAAAATACGTATTCCCCAAACCGATATGCAGCGAGCCGTCGTTGGGCGCAAACTTCAATGCCGCTTGATATTCGCGTCCGGCCATCGTGAGCATGTCCATGCGACCGTAAGCGGTGGCCCGGATTACATGGAGACCGAGTGAATCGCCGGAGTAGCGCTCTACCAGATTTGCTTGCCTGAGAGCTGCATCCGGCTTACGCAATGCCAGGTCTGCGTAGGCGAGTCCCAAATGCGCCTCACCGTTGTTCGGCTCCAGCTTGAGAGCGGCTTCAAAATCTGCCGCCGCCGGCTGGGATTGGCGAAGATCGTTCTCAACGTAACCGCGGTTGACGTAAGCAGTCACCGCATCGGGTTTGCGATCGATGGTTTCAGTAAAGTCGGCAACCGCCCGTTCATCGAGCCCACGCTTTTTATGAACGTAGCCGGCAAGCAGAGGAATATCCGCCTCTTTGGGCAAAACGTTCCAATACTTAGAGGTAAGGGCAAGCAGGTCGTCGTATTGCCCGAGAAGGAACATATCGTATCCCAAATAGACAACGACTTCGCGATCGTCGGGCAGGGCTTTGATAGCTTTCTCGGCAACTTCCTCCGATTCCTGATACTTGCCTGAGAGGCGAAGATATCTCTCAGTCTCGCGCAGAATCTTAGGCTCGTCCTTCATGGAATCAGATACGCGGCTCAGCCATTGGCTAGCGAGAGGAAGGTTATGCGCTTCAATTCCCGCGTTGATGCCTCCGGCAACAACCAGCGCATTCTGCGGGTCCAATTCATACCCTTTGCCATAAGCAGCCTGCGCTTTTTGGAATTCCCGACGTGCCGTAAAAAGGTCCCCGAGGGCAAGATAGGCTACATGGGATGACGGGTCGACCTTTGCGAGATGCTCAAAATACTTTTGCGCCTCATCATCTTGGCCAGCCGCGCGCGAAGCATAACCCAATGACGTGAGCGCCAAACGATTATCAGGATCGCCGGCGAGAATTTGCTTATAGACGGCAATTGCCTCGCCGGTCCGGTCGAGTTTCATCAGGATGTCGCCGTCGAGCTGCAAGTTGCCGCGATCGTGGTTGATTGCGAGAGCCTCTTTGGCGTCAGCAAGGGCTCCTTCGGGATCGCCGGCGGCGAGTTTAATTGACGAGCGAAGGCGCAGGAACTCTTCTCTATCGGGTCCAGAGCCATCGACAGCGCCGATTTCAGCCTGTGACTTCGCCAATTGACTGCGAGCGCCTGCTTCATCCCCCAGGCTGCGATCCAGAGCCACGAGATCCATGTGGAGTTGGATGCCGTAAAGCTGACCTTCAGCTGGATGCTCGGGCAAATTAGCCAAAGCTGCCGTGTAATCCTGAAGCGCGTCGCGATCGCGATCCTCGATTTCCGCAATCTCGCCCTGGAGTGCGTGCAGCCGGTAATAGTTGGCATCGAGTGCCGTGGCGCGCTTGAGGAACGAATTTGCGTCGGCAATCGATCCGATGACGATCTCAGCCTGCGCAGCCGATAGCTGCAGCGTCATGTCCTTCGGCTCCTCGTTGGCCGCCCGCGCAAAGAACCTGGCCGACTCGGATGGTTTTCCGGCAAGTTGATACGTGTAAGCGATCTCTGCCGTTACATCGGGCTGAGGATTGCGAATCGATTGCAGCACAGCGATCGCCTGGGCAAAGTTTCCGGAGTCGCGATAGAAGCCGGCCATGGCCCGTTGAATTTCAGGGTTGTTTGGGGCGCGATGCTCGGCAAGTTCGAGGTAATGGTTCGCCAGGTCCGGCTGTTTTGTCTGCTGGTAAGAGAGCGACAGCAGCAACTCTGTCCGCGCGTCGGGGCGCACTTTTTCAGCGCGGTCCAACCAATCAATGGCGCCGGCGTAGTCCTTCGATCGCATGGATATTTCGCCAAGCATCGCAAGATCGCCGATGCGGTCAGGATTTGACGCCACCACCTGCTTGAGAATGCGCTCGGCCTCGTCATTCCGACCCATCAAGCTGTAAACCTGGGCTAGGCCCGATTGGCCGTCGAGGGATGAGGGATCCAGCTGGAGGCCATGAGAATAGCCGTCCAGCGCCTGCTGGTATTTGCCGTCGAGCCGCGCCGCGTAGCCGAGCATGAACCACAGCTGCGGATCGTTTGGCGCAGCGTGAACGGCGCGCTGGGCGTAGTCGAGCGCGAGCGCATGATTGCCGCGCTGCAGAGCCATTTCCGCAGCGCGGCCCAGGCGGGCGTTTTGAATGTTTGAGCCCCATCCCAGGTTTTGGCTCTGCGTTTGCGCGTGGTTTTTCTGAGCGGGACCGTTCTGTGAGGGCGATGCGGCGGAAGCGCCTGGTCCCACTTGATAGGTTTGCGCGTGACCAACGCAGGCAAATGCGGCGGAGACGCATACGAATGCGACCTTCAAAGGTCCAAGTCTAGCAAGCAAGGCGGGTCACCACAGTCCAGAATTCAATTGCTCACTTTGATGCCCTCAAAATTGATGCTGTTGCCTTTTCTGCACCGTGGCACTGCACCGTCCCGCATAAGATGATGAAATAAAGCTGCATAGAAGCAACCTCCACTACACATTTGCTAATCGAAGAGATTGAACAGTTCTTAGCTTCCCGACTCATCTTCTGTCGAGATGAGAGCTTGCCGTGAAACATCGCATCACGGCTGATGCTTGACTTAATGCTTTGCGTTAAATGCCCTTCGAGAGTCAACTGTGCAGAAATCTGAGCCCATTGAATGCTTGTCGCGGCCGATACCGCTCACCGTGGCCCTCATGGCCGCGCTGGCGGTTCATCTGCCGCTGTTGTTGATGAAGTTGCCGCTGCAGTCCTACGACACAAATTTTCATATCTTCTTTTCCTCGCATTATGTCCATCACTGGTTCGATCCGTGGAATACGAAATGGTTTGCGGGCTTTAGCCAAGCCACGTATCCGCCGATGCCGCATTATTGGATCGCATTGCTTTCGCGGGTGATGGGGTTGGAACTGGCCTACATGGCCGTCCAGATGGCCGCCATACTGCTTCTGGTGGTGGGTGTGTACCGGTTTTCAATGCTGTGGGTGAGCCCGCGCGCAGCTTCGATTGCGGCGTTGGCGAGTGTTTTTCTCGGCTCCGAGAGTTTCCTGGTTTACAACGCCGGGCAGTTGCCAACCACGTTGGCGGCGGCGCTGTATCTGATCGCACTGCCCTTTCTTTACGAATGGCTGCGGTATGGCGATTGGCGGGCATTCACCAAGGCCACCGTGCTTTTCATTGCAGCGGCTGCCGGCCATCATCTAACGCTTTTATTCGGGTCTTTCATTTTTGCGTTGCCGGTTGTGGCGCTTGCTCTGCTCGACCGCCGGCGCAAGGGCGAGCCGGTTTCAGCGGGTTCTATTCTCGGTCGCACAGTCGGAATCGTATTCGTAGTAAGCGTGGCGCTCGCGGTTGTGTTGCTTCCGTTCTGGCTCTCGCTGCTTCATCACCCGATCAACCAGACGACGATCCCCCACGCCAGCCGGGCGAATTTTATCCTCAGTCCCCAATGGGGCCTGAATTACTTCATCCTTCCCTACGGAGCTTTGATTCTGGCCATTCCGTTTATCTTCATGCGCGGCGCAAGCGTGGTTCGGCTTCGTCCACTGCTGATTGGGTTCTGGCTGACTTTTGTTTTCGGCCTTGGAGGAACTACGCCCCTTGGACACTGGCTGCTAGGGCACGCGTTCGAGGTGCTAACCATGGAGCGCTTCAGTTACTGGGCAAGCTTGCTCGCGCTTCCGTTTGTCGGATTGTTGACGATGGAGCTAGTGGACCGATATCGCTACTGGGCGGTGACTGTTCTGGCGATTTTGGCGACCTGGACCTGCGGCATGGGAGTAGCCTGGGGTACTTATCGAATCACGAATGCGCGGAATGTCGACGTCCAAGTAGTGGCTGATTGGCTTAATCGCGGCGGCCACGACCAATACCGTTACTTCACTCTGGGGTTCGGTAACAGTATCTCGAAACTCGCGGTGCTGACCGATGCAAGCAGCGTGGATGGCGAATGGTATACCGGACGACTCCTGCCCGAATTGACTCGCTACGGCGGCGCGTCGCTCACCCAGACCAAGTACTATGGCACAGCAGGTCTTGAAGCTCTTCGCGCGATGATGAAGCACGCGGATAAATACGGCTTGAAATGGATTTTCTCGAACGATCCCTACTATGACCCGCTGTTGTCATTTGCAGGCTGGCGCCCGGTCGACTATCTCGATGATAAGACCATCACGGTATGGAGCAAAGATGGCGTGCCACCGGCGACGCCGGTAAACGTGGCACAGAGACCCCCGCACTGGCAGGGCGTGATGTGGGGCACTCTTCCGTTTGGAAGCAGCCTTCTGGCCATTCTGGTCGTCCTGATCCCGGAAAGAAAGCGGCGGGAGATTGATGCAGAAGATCCCGTGGCTGAAGACGAAGAGAGTACTCGGAGGGTGGCGTCGTGAAAAAGGGTGGACTACTCGCGCTTTCCCTGGCCGTTGCAACTGTGATTTTGATTGTGATCGGGTGTGTGTGGCCTGTGGCGGCCGCGAAGCCGTTTATCATCCAGAAAACTGTGCTTACTTCTTCTTCCACTCCGGAAGAAGCGGTCCAGAACCTGGGCCAGGATATTAAAGCTCGCAACTTGCGAAAGGCTTATGACAGCTTCGCGAATAAAGCCCAGTTTACTGAGCAGGAATTCGAACTGGATCTGACCGGATACACAACCAATCTGCGCACCTATGCGACGCTGGATCACTTCAGCGTGTGGCCGCTTCACGCATCGGAGAACGAGGCCGATATCAAGCTGGAACTGGATTGGGCGACGGTCGTTGGCACTGCGGTCGACACCCGCGATTTGCAGGTGGTGAGAAATGGAGACCACTGGAATGTGAATTGGCCGTTCACCAGGCAACCCGTTGTTCCGCCTCAGGTGATCCCCGTAAATTATCTTCGCTGGGACGTGATCTACCGCGGCGCGGGAGACGACTGGGGAGTGCAGGACGTGGATGCGCCGTCGGTCCACATCGTCGACATGCATCCAGTGCAGCGCGCTGACGGCGTACTTGTCATGGGAGAACTGATAAACGATGACGTGGTGCCCGCGTACGTCTCCGTGACGGCGACTTTGCAGGCGAAGGACAAATCGGCTATTGCGACCGAAGGTTCCTTTGACATGATCTCCCACGTGCTGTTGCCAAAACAGGTCACTCCCTTTCTTATCCAGTTTCCCGATGCGCAGCTGTCTGAAGTTGACAGCATCAACATGAAGCCGTTCGCGATTTTAGTTCCAGCATCAGCCGATCCCGTCATCGAGATTGATAATCAAAAATTCAATCCAGCACCGAATGCCACCTTGACTGGACAACTCGTCAACCAGAGCGGACAAGTGGTGAACGTAGCCCACGTCATGGGAACTCTTTACGACAAGACCGGGCAGTTGGTATGGGTCGCCGACGAATACGTTGACAGTGCGCTGTTACCCCAGACTCCGGTTGCGTTCAATATACCGATCCCCGAGGACGTAGCGAAAAATGTCAGCAGCGAACGTACGGTTGTTGCAACTTTCAGCTTCGGAGGGGCGCTGTGAAGGCAACGCTCCCATTTCTGCTCGGAAGCGTGATCCTGGCGGTGATCCAGCCGGCAAACGCCCAGGACGAGACTCTCAATGTGCCCAAGAGCATCGAAGCAGGAAGCGCGTTCACAATTCAGGATGCAGGCAGCGGAGAAGCAACCTTATACATTGTGGGTCCGGGCCAGGTGCTGAAGCGGACGGTGCAGCTAGGAGCTTCGACGTATTTCCCTGCGGGATCGGTCTACAACGCAGGCCACTACGCGGTCATCCTCGCACAAGCCGGCGGAACAAGTACGCAATCATTCGATGTGACTCCGGTCAGTGTCCCCACGAGCCTGAGCTTTCTTGCCAAGCCATCGCGTCTTCCGGTCGGCTTGCACAACGGTATCACGGGCGCGGTTTACGTTTTCGATATCTATCACAACCTGATTGCCGCCCCAATCCCCGTGTCTTTTGAATTGACCAGCCCATCCGGGGCCGTGCAAAAGCAATTGGTCAGCACCCGTGCCGGTGCAGCCTGGACAGAGATGGACTCGACGAGTCAGCAAGGTAGCAGCAGCTTCGTGGCGCGAGCCGGCGACGTATCGAGCACCAGCATCGTTCGCCTGGTGCCGGGCGATCCCTGCGATCTGAAGGTGAGCGCCCAGCCTTCGGGGCAGGAGCTTGATCTCCAGACCGCTCCAGTGCGCGATTGCAGCGGGAACGCGGTATCGGATGGAACCATTGTCACGTTCACGGAGACTTACCCGGGGGGACAATCGACTGTGGATGTGCCTCTGAAGCGCGACATTGCTGAAGTGAAGATGCCGGCCCATGACGGAGCGACGTTCACCGTGGCGAGTGGAGTCGTTTTGGGCAATCAGATCCGGTGGGGAAAATGACGAGGCTAAAGCATTCCGCATTGGTGTGCGCGAGCATCATTCTGGCGAGCAGCATGGTTGCTGCCCAGCCTGAAGTGACTGTCGGCACTTCCCAACTCAAGGGCCCGCGAGCGTTGGAAGATCAGACCAAAGCCGCTGCAATCCGCGATTATCTTGAGTCCTGGCAGGCAATGAACGAGGCGTTTCAACAACGCCAACCGAGCCTTCTTGACGAAGACTTCATCGGTACTGCCAAGGACAAGCTGGCTGATGCGATCGAGGAAGAGGCAAACCTGGGAATCGAGACGCGCTATCAGGATCGCGCTCACCATATTCAGTTTCTCTTCTACTCGCCGGAGGGACTATCGATTGAGTTGATTGACGATGCTGAATACGACGTGCAGGTTCTCGATCATGACAAGGCGGTATCAACCGTGCCGACCACTGCGCGCTACATCGTAATTCTGACTCCTGCTGAAGTTCGATGGAAAGTAAGGGTCATGCAGGCAGGTTCCAAATAGAACGTCGGGTAAAAGAAACGATCATCGCAGGATGTTATTTGAAGATAGACGGCTGGAGAAAGTTCAAGCGAGCGCGAGAATTCTAACTTGCAGCCGATATCGAGGAGTCGAGAATGGTTTCCATAGTCGTGCCCGTGTATAACGAAGAGCAACTGATCATCCAGTTTCATGAGGCTATCTCCCATGCTTTTCGGGGGGGTGCCGAGGAGTGGGAGGTTGTGTATGTCAACGATGGTTCGACGGATTCGACACTCGAACTTTTGAAGAGCCTGCAGGCGCTCGATCCCCATGTTGTAGTGGTGGAGCTTTCACGCAATTGGGGACAGGTAGGAGCGATCTTCGCCGGCCTCCGCACAGCAAGTGGGCAGGCCGCGATCCTTATGGATGCCGATTTTCAGGATCCCCCGGAGGTTATTCCGCAGCTCATTGATGCGTGGCGAGGCGGCGCCGAGGTCGTGGTAGCTGTGCGCAGAAGCCGTCAGGAGAGGCGGAAGATTCTGGCGTTGCTCTTCCCGCTCTTTTATCGGGTATTGGGAGCCGTCTCCGATTACCCGTTGTCGCTCAATGCCGGCTTGTTTGGGCTTATGGATCGGAAAGCGGTTGACTCCATCCTCGCGATGCGCGAAAAGAACCCTTACCTGCCTGGATTGCGAGCGTGGGTGGGATATCACAGCACTGTCGTTTACTATGATCGCCAGGATCGGCTCGGCGGAGAAGGCAAACTGTCGTTCATGAGCCGGATCAAGTACGCCACGGATGCGATTATGAGCTTCAGCTACAAACCGATCAGGCTCAGCTTCGTGTTCTGTTGCATGGCAACCTTAGTGGCTCTCCTGCTTGGCCTGGGGGCGTTGATTTCTTCGAGCCCGATAAGATCGGCAGCCCTTGGCGTTGGATGCGCAGTGTTCCTGATGGGCAGCCTGTTGCTTTTAACGTTAGGCGTGTTGGGCGAGTATATGATCCGTGTGTTTGATCAGGTGCGCGACCGCCCACTCTCGCTCATCGGTCAAGTTCATCGCGCTCCTGTCGAAGCGACGGTTGAATCGGGCGCCATTTCCATCGAAAACGGAAGCTATTCAGTTCAGCCCGAGGTCTATTCGGGTAAGGCAAACAGCTGCGCAGCGTAGGGAGAATGCGCTGCGTGAGGCTTCGCTCATCTTGGGCGTCGATTGAAGCCTACCCTGGGTTTCGGTCAAATCACTGGCCCGGCCCCGAAGAGTGTGGGCTCGCACTCTTTGCGCTGTCCGTGGTGGCCGGAGCGTTGCAGGTGGGAAGTCCTCGCTCGATCGCCGATCCCTCTTCGTAGTCGTTCCACGTTTCAATCAACATGAACGGAATCGGTTGATCCGCTGGAAATACTTTGCGCCAGAGATTGAAGGTATCTTGATACGTTTGGCCGCAGCGCGCGGCAATTTGACGATTGAGTCCCCAGGAAGCCTTACTATCGTTGAATTGCGCCCAGGCGCCGCCCACAATCATCTTGTCGGGATATTTATCGCGCATCGTTTGGTAAAAACTGGTCAGAGAATCTTCTCCCCAATTTCCACCATCCGCAGCCCAACCTTTAGGGCCAATGTAGAACCAGGGATAAAAGCCGTCGAACGCATTGGCGTCAGGGCCGGGAGGCGCCTCGTAAATAAGCAGCGGTGCAGGGTTCCAGGAGCTGACGGAGGCGCGGACCTTGCTCCAGTCGGTGTGCAATCCCTTGGGAAAAATGAAAATGACAGGGCGGCCTTCGTATGTCAGGTAGGCTTCGTGACCGGGTGAGCTGGAAGAAAGATAAGCGTCATGGAACATCTTGAAATCCGCAATCGCTTCATCTGTCGCTCCCACGACCTCATTGGACTCGTCATACATCATTGCGACATGAAATTTGTTCTTGGCGGCCAACTTCTGCATCCGCGAGTAGCTCTGATCGATAAACGGCTCGCGGTCGCCATACCAATCCACGACGAATCCCGAGATTCCCATCGCTTGAGCTCGGTGAATCTGGTTTTTGATCACCGACGGATCCTGGGAGCTATAACCCACTGAGATATGCGAGGGATGCCCAAACCACGCCTCGTAAACCGCAAGGACCTCGGGCGAATTGCCGACCGCTCGATATTTTAGCGGCGCCATTTGGCCTGAACCGGGATTGGAACACCCGTGCAGTAAAAGAATCAGTAATGTGGCGCCTATGCGATGGAACATGGTCTCAATTGTTTAGAAGCACGGGACGATGGCAAGGTTTGTCGTAAGGGGGGCACAAAAGTCGCTGGCTTGCCGCGCGGAGCAGCCTGAAGTTCCTTTTTGGCATCGGATTAGATATTACGGTGTGCCTGCTCGCTTCAATACACCCTTCTGGCGCGGCGAACGGGAGCGCCAGCAACGCGGAGATGGTCTATCCAAATGGCAAGGACATTACACTCCCGAATTGTTTCGGGAACCATGGTATTGCTGAGTGGGTCGGGCCTGGCAACGATCCTCAGCCTTGCCTACAACGTTGTCATTGGCTGGTATCTTGGTCCTAAGAGTTTCGGCCATGCCACGGTCGTCTATTCGCTCCTCGTTCTACTTTCCGCCATCTCGTTCGCATTTCAGATCGTTACCGCGAAGGTGGTGGCACAGCAGACCTCCGCAGAGACGAAGGCGGATGTCTATCGATATTTCCATCGCAGTGCGATCGGATGCGGGATCTCCGTTGCGCTGGTGCTGTTTCTTTTTCGACAAGGAATCACGGATTATCTCAACCTGCCCGATTCCAGCCTGATCGCAATGCTTGCAGTTGCAGCTGGTTTCTACATCCCGTTGGGAGCCCGCCGCGGTTACGATCTGGGCATTTTCAAATTCCATCGCCTGGCTATGAGCCTCGTAATCGAAGGGGCGGTCCGGCTGGGAGGATCATACGCTCTTGTTGTGGCAGGCTACGGCGTGCGCGGGGTTGTCGCAGCGAACGCTGTGGCGATGGTTGCTTCCTATTTCGCCATGACACAGCGGTTGCCGGGACGGGCGGCCAATCCGGTCAGCTTCTGGGACGGCACTCGTGAAATAGGCCAGGCGTTGCTCTTCTATTCCGGCCAGATGATTATTAACAATTGCGACCTGGTCGTGGTGAAACATATCTTTCCGGCGCAGGAGGCCGGACTTTACGCGGCCGTTGGACTTGTCGGCCGCGTAATCTTCGTTCTTTCTGCAGCCGTCGTCAATTCCACATTCCCAATTGTGGCAGGCACTCCCGCCGAGGAGCGAAAAGATCTGCGCCTGATCGCCACGCCGCTTTTGCTGGTGCTGGGTATTGGCTCTTTCGTCGCCCTCGCGACGTGGATTGCGCCCCCCAGTCTATGGACGACCATCCTCGGGCCAGGATTCCAAATCGCAGGAAAGTACGATATCCCCTACCTTGCAGCGCTCTACGCTCTGAAGACAGTCATCTATTCAATAAGTGCGGTAGTCATCACGTTCGAGATGGCACACAAGATTGCGAACACGAGCTGGATTCAACTGCTTTTCAGCGGCATGTTGATTGCCGGAATTTACCAATTCCATTCATCACTTCACCAAGTCATCATGGTTCAACTGGCGGTGCTCGCGGTTCTCTTCGTTGTTGTGGCAATAACATTTCTCATTGACGCGCTGGCTAAATCGAAGGCCCAGTCAATAGCGCCAATTCGCTGTCCGGTCAGCCTGCTGTGGCCGGCGACAGAAAATGAAGTGATTGCTGAATTTCTGAACAGCGACTTAAACCATCCCGACTTTCGCGACCTGGATAAGGCGCAAGGACTTATATGCGAACCCGGTCAGCTTCGCGAGGATGCGATTGAAAAACGCCACGCGCTTTTGGTCGCCAAGCGCCGTTCGCTCTGGGAAGAACTCCCCAGCGAAACCGAATGGCATGAGGTGAAAATCAATGAGGATGCCCTTGACCTCATCAGGGTTTTTCCTCGGTCCCAATGGCGAAAGCTGGCACGGGGCAATTATTCAGTCGTCCGGATCATAGAGGGTTTACGCAGCGGCCAACACCTTCTTGACGATCGGTTTTTGTCGAAGATTGCGACCCTCGGAGAGCAACTGTTACAAGGAGAAGGCGAATTCGGCACTGTGATCCTTCTCGGCGTTAACGAGCGCGGGCCCCTTACAGTCCTGGATGGGAATCATCGACTGGTGGCGGCACTGCTATCTTCGCCAGATGGACTTTCGAAACTCCGATTTATGTGCGGCTTTTCGCCGCGAATGTCCGAATGCTGCTGGCATAGCACGAATCCAGCCACCTTGCTTCGCTACGCAAAGCACATATTGGTGAGGGCGGTTCACGATCCCCGGGCGGAACTTGAGCGCATCTTTGGCGATTACAGCGAACTAACACCAAATTCCGTAAAACCTTCTCAGTTGGGAAGCACGCCAGCAGGTTCGCTGACAAGTTTAGCTGGCTCCAATGATGTTCGACCTTAACACCGAGTTAGGAACAGAGGCTAAATAAACTAGGAGAGCTAACATGGCTACCAGGCGATTAGTAACTATTGAGCAGCTTCCGGAAATAACCAGCGAGGACCAGGGACGGCGCTTTCTCGGGAGGATACAGGACCGGATGAGCGATAGGCGCCCTGGCCTGGTGCTTGACTGCTCCGGCTTAAGTCAAATGGACAAGCCAGTTCTTCACTTGCTTCTGTCCTGCTTGGAAGAAGCCATGAAACGTAATGGGGACGCCAGGCTCGTGGCAGTATCTCCGTCGGCTCAGGCAATGCTCAAGTTGATCGGAGCGGACCGTCTGTTTCAGATTTTCGCTTCGAATGCCGACGCGGTGAATAGCTTCCATCAGCACTCCTCCAGCTTGGGCGCGATTGAGTACTTACCAGACGAAGATGGTCAGGTTTCTGAAAATGCGGCCTGAATCACGATCATTGCCATCTTGGGCAGAAAGTGTGTGTGGATTCGTACGATGAGCATGAGAATCGCTGGATGGCTGACTGAGAGACTGACCGGTGGTTGTCTGGTGCTGGCCCTGGCCGCGCCGACTGCCAAAGCTGCTGGAACGCCCCGGCAAGACACAACTTCCGCGCGTCAGGTGCAGGGTGAGTCTGTCAGCGGAGCGCACGCAGCCGGAGCAGACGGCGGGAATGAGAAGCAGATTGTGGATTCCGCGCAGTCTGACGCAGCGCTCCCCGATGCGCCGGAAGTTGCACAGTCGTCCAGTCCAGGCTCGAACGGAAATGGTGGAAGTTCGCAGCCTAGCCAAGGCCAACAACAGAGCAGCCAGAATCAACAAAAGAATGGGGCGGCGCCACCTGTCGGCACCGCTGCGGCCCCAGAAGTGAAGAGCACGGGAGTTTCAGGATCACGAGTGAGCGGGGCGGCGATTGCGCCGGCAAAGCAACGACGCGTGCGCATTTTCATGATCAGAGTAGCCGTGGTCGTGGCGGCTTGCGTTGCCGTTGGAACGGTAGTGGCGCTGTCGCATGCTACGCCTGGCCAGCCGCGTTAAAAGACCCATTCTCCTTTGCTGAGGTTCGACGGTGACATACGATGCGCGCAATTGAGAGAAGCGACCAAACTAGATTCGTGAGCTTTTCCGGAATTGACGGGGCTGGAAAGAGTACGCAAATCCTGCGATTCCGCGCAAAGATGGAGCAAGCCGGCTTGCGCTGCTCACTGGTCAGTTTCTGGGACGACGTGGCCCGGTTCAGGGGGCTTCGCGAAGGGGCTTCGCACGTGATTTTCAAGGGAGATCGAGGTGTTGGAACTCCGTCGGCGCCGATCATGCGGCGCGATAAGAATGTCCGCTCATGGATGATGAGCATGATTCGTCTTTGCATCTACTTCGCGGATGCTGTTTCGACACGATCGTTGATGAAGCGATTGACGCGGTCGAACGCGAATGTCGTGATCTTCGATCGGTTTATTTATGACGAGTTGGCGAATCTCAATCTAGGGAATGCGGTCATACGGGCGTATGCACGCATGATTGCCAGGTTTATTCCCAAACCCAATATCAGTTTCCTGCTCGATGCCGATCCGGCCGAGGCACGCGCGCGTAAGCCTGAATACCCGCTTGATTTCCTCCAATTCTGCCGGAGTTCGTATTTTGCGCTGAGCGACCTCATCGGCTCGATGACGGTGATACCGCCCTTGCCGGCGGATGAAGTCGAACGGGAGATTGTGAGTCGTGCCGAATCTGCACTTTTTATCGCACCGACTCGAGGCGTGGACGACCAGGGCCAGTATCTCGTGGAAAGCGCAAGATGACGCGAGAGAGAAGCTGCCGGACGCGTGAAGAGACGGCCCACGAGGGGATTCATCGGCGATCAAGAGAGGACACCGATATGGTCGTGAGATTTAACCGGGCGCGAAACACGGCGGGGTTTCTGATTTTACTTTGGGCGACGATGCAGGCTACGAGCGCGTTCGCCGCTTCCTGCATAACACAATCGCAAATGACGGCGGAGGATCGCGACGGGCTGGCGAGTGCCGCGCGCGCCTTGCTCATGCAGATACAGACGGATAATACCCAAGCCCTGCGCAACGGTGTGATTCCTTCTCTCGCTGCGAATTTCGACGGTATCGCAAGCTCGGTGAGCCATCTTCAACCCCTCGTGCAGCCTGCAGCGATTACGGTCGATCAACTTTACTTGCTCGACGATTCTGACAATTCCAATGGCACGGCGTCTACGGGCGCGACGCATGTAGATTTCTTTTGCGGATCGCCCGTCGTGGCCCTGAGTTTTCCTGCCCTTCCGGCCGGAATATACGCATTGGCAATAGTTCACGCGACAGGTGTTCCGCATCCACAACAGATTTCCGTCATCTTGTCGAAGGCCGAAAATGGCCGGTGGCTGCTTGCGGGCCTCATCGTCAAGCCGATGACGGAAGGCGGCCATGACGGATTGTGGTATTGGACCACGGCACGCAGGTATGCACAGACAAAGATGGGCTGGGATGCGTGGTTTTACTATCGCATCGCCAAAAACCTTCTCGATCCACTGGATTTTCTGTCCAGCCCAAACCTGGAAAAACTGCAGCGCGAGTCAGATCAAATTCGACCGACCGACTTACCGGGAAAGACGGCAATGACCTTTTATGCTCAGGGCCAGTTGATTACCGTGAGTGCGATTGACACTTCGACGGAGTTGGGAGGGCTTGACCTCGACGTCCACTATGCTCCTGACTCAATCCAGGCATCGCAATTGCGCGACCCGATCGCAGCACGCGGGCAAGTGACGGCGGTTATGTCGGCACTGTTGAAGATGCACCCTGAGCTGCAGTCGGCATTCCACGGCATCTGGGTGCACGCGGATCAGGGAACATCCACGCTCTTCGCGCTGGAGCTGCCAATGAACCAGATAGCTGGTGGAGCGGCTTCACCGGCTGGTTCTTCGTACACGGTCTCGCCCTAGGCGATGCGGGGGATGGCTCGCCAGGCACACAGCATCAGTTGCAATCGAGATGGATTGAGGGAAGTTCGCCGGCCGGAACGCGGCCTATGCGCCAGGCGGGCGCACTCTATATACGGTCCAAGTAACCCGCCACTCCGGGCTTGAATGACCTACCCCTACATGGGAGCGAACTATGATGGGTTCTCATTTTCTCCATTTTCGGATTCTATTGCGCCTTTTTTTGAGCAGTGCCGCCGATCTTTCCGGCAGAACCTTCGGGTTCAAAGTCAGAATTCCCGGGAGGCAGCACCAACTGCATGCGGCAGTCTGCGGGGCGTCCCTAATGACGTATCTCGGTGCATGAAGGAGGAAGGCTATGTTCGAAATGCGCAAGCCACTCAGGATCTTTGTGGTCGACGATGAGGACGTCATCGCCTCAAGCCTGGCGATGATCCTCCGCTATCAGGGGGGCCTGCATGCCAGATCGTTCACAAACCCGCTTGAAGCTCTGCGGGCAGCGCAGCTTGATGCTCCCGATCTCCTGATTTCCGACGTGCTAATGCCGGAACTGTCTGGGATCGAACTGGCGATTCAACTGCGCGAGTGCTGTCCCGATTGCAGAGTGCTGCTATTCTCCGGCCAGGCAGGCGGCGCCCAACTCCTCGAGTCTGCAAGGAAAACGGGTTACAGGTTCGAGCTTCTTATGAAGCCGGTGCACCCGGCGGACTTGCTGGCAAAGATTAAAGAGGTGACTGAAGAAGCCCAACTGCCCCTCAGTTCAGAACCTCGGAAGAGAACGGCCGCCCTCGGCTGAAGAGCGCTAACCAAAGAAATGCCAACCTTTACCGGTTCGGTTGATCCTGCTGCGTCTGAATCGGCGCACTGGCCGAAGCTGTCCGGACAAATGGACCTCGCAACGCCAGAGCAAACATGAGCGCAACGAGGAGCAGGCAGGAGACAAAAGTGAAATCGCGCATCATAGCTCGCATCGAACACACCTCCGGGTTTCGCGGCTGACCGTCGGTAAAGCGACTCGCAGTTCACCGCACGTCGCGTCCGAAGGTTTATATGGGTTAGTACTTTATCCCGCCCGTATCCTCGTCCGTGTTCAAATGGGGTGCGGGGCGCTCGAACTTAGTGCTACAGAACAATTTTGATGAAAGAAAAGCACGCCGAGATGCCCTGCGCTTGCTGGCAAACGTGAACCAACCAATTCGTTTGCGCAGGCTTCTAAAAGGTCTAGAGCACAGTGGGCATTTTCGTAGCATGGGAATTCGTTTTGATTGAACGCGGGAACATTACTTAACGCAAGAAGCTGGATCATTGCGAACGGGGTTTTCGGAGTCAGTTTTTATGGCGGATATCAGTGTTGTACTTGCGGACGATCAACCGCTCTCGATGATCGGAATGCGGAGTGCCGTTGCCGATCAGAGCGATATTCGCGTTCTTGCAGAATGCCAGGATCCACAGAGCCTGGCGGAAGTCGTTCACCATCGGCCTCCCAACGTTCTGCTTGTCAATGCGACGCTACTGCACGACGAGTTCGGAGCGCTCAGGCAATTGGTTTCGCAAAGTAAAAAGACACATGTCATCGTGATCACCAGCCACAAGGATCGAGAATTCCTCGACTGCGCAATGCGATGCGGAGCCAAGGGCGTCATTCAAACGGAGTGCGAAGTAGAGAATATTCCTTCGGCGATAAGAAAGGTGACCAGCGGAGGCGTCTGGCTTGAGCGGGCCGCCGCCTAGCTTCGCCTTGCAGGCACCATTCGGTTTGTGAAATCACCCAGCTAGATTCACTGCCCGGCCGACCTCTATGTTCCCAGCATACCTCCACAACATCCTCGATTACCTTCCAGTAAAACCTTCCGCTGCCAGCAGGCTGAGAACGTGATATGACTTTCCTATGCGGATTTCCCTGAAAAAAATTTGTGTTTGGTGCGTGGTCACCCTGATCCCGGCGGTGGTGCTCACGGCCGAAGCGCAGGAAACGGTGGAGATCGATGCGCAGGGTCCGCGGACACCTTTTCCTCACTATTGGGAACAGATGTTTGGCTCAGGGCGCGCGATACTGAGTTTGCGCGAGAGCTATCGAGACGACCTGCGCGCGGTGAAACAGGTCGCGGATTTCCGCTACGTGCGATTCCACGCCATCCTTCACGACGAGGTTGGCGTATACAACGAGGACGAGCACGGCAATCCAGTTTATAACTTCGCATACGTGGACCAGATCTACGACGGGCTGCTAAAAAACGGCGTGCGTCCCTGTGTGGAGATTAGTTTCATGCCGCGCAAGCTGGCATTCAACCCCGACGCGCTGCATCCATTCTGGTACAAGCCAAATGTATCTCCACCGAAGAGCATGGACCGATGGGATGACCTTATGCGGCATTTCGCGCAGCATCTTGTAGATCGCTACGGAATCGACGAAGTATCGAAGTGGTACTTCGAAGTATGGAACGAACCTAATATCGACTTCTGGGATGGAATTCCGCGCGAGGGATCGTACTTCGATCTTTACGCCCACACGGCCCGCGCCCTGAAAAGCGTGAACCTGAGGTTACGCGTAGGGGGGCCTGCGACCGCGGCAGCGGATTGGATCAGCGATTTCCTCCGATTCACGGCAGCAAATCATGTTCCCGTTGACTTTGTGTCAACGCATGCCTACGCGGACGACACGGTGGAGAATCTGTTTGGAACGACCGAGCAGATTCCGATGGACGAGCGCGTCTGTCGGGCCGCGGAGAAAGTACGCAATGAGATCAAGTCGTCGGCGACACCCGATCTTCCGCTCTTCATCACGGAATGGAATGTGCAGGGAATGATGGAAGCGCGGGACACCATCTTTATGGGGCCTGCGCTAGCGAATACGATCCGTCAATGTGACGGCCTGGCGGAGATGATGTCGTTCTGGACCTTCTCGGATGTCTTTGAGGAATCGGGACCGATTCCAAATCCTTTCCGCGGGGATTTCGGATTGCAGGCCGAGGGGGGCATTAACAAGCCTAGCTATTATGCCTTCCAATTACTGCATGAGTTGGGCAGTGAACGGCTTACGAATCCAGCAACCGATGTGATCGCCACCGCGAGCGCAAACGGTGAAGTTGCGGTGGCGGCGTGGAACCTCGTCGATCCGGGGCAGCCACAGTCGGAGAAAACGATCGATCTGATCTTCCGGCACGTACCGCCGAATGCGCGCGTAAGCATCCAGGAAATCGATGCGAGTCATGGCAACGTTCTGGCCGAATATGCCGCGATGGGGAAGCCGCTGAATCCGACGCCCGATCAGGTGAAGGAACTCAATCATGAGAGCGCGCTGCCGCCGCCTTCTCAAGCAACCCTCAATGCGGGAAGGTTCGAGATCAAGCTGACGACCAACGCGCTCGCACTGATCAAAGTGCAGCCGTAGCGGCGCGCGAGACTTCGGGCTGCGTGGGCTCCGCAGAGAAATGAATCGGAGCCAGATCCTTGAGCCGGGCCTTGAGCACGGCTGTGTTGACGGGTATCTCCTGCAGCAGCAAGTCTGTAGCCTGGATCATGGGATGCGCGTGGAACCATTGCCGGACGACATTATTGCGCAGCGAATTGGCGATGGCCAGCAGCGACATGCCGAGGTGATGAGCCATCCACTGCCGCACCACGACTGGTTTGCGCGAAGAGGCCGAGTAGTCGGCTGCCTCATAGAATCCGTAGGGGCCCACCCAGCCCCGGCCCTCCATGCCTCGAAGGTTTCGCAGAGCTTCAACCGGATCCACGACGAGCGCGAGGAAAGTGGAATAAGGTGAAATGACGGGCCCAGCCGAAGCTTCGGGCCACAGAGAGACGCTAGGCAGGCCGTAGGCAAAGTAGTGGTAATCGCCGCGATCGTTTTTTTTCGACGACGCGGATTCGGAAACACCCCAGGGAATGCCGAGCGAGCGACCGAAAGCACGGTGCACGTAGACGCAGGCATCCTGCGTGCGGGCGATCACCGTGCCTGCGTAACTGCGCATCCACAGCGCCGGCATGAGGTATTCGAACATTGTTCCAGACCAGGAAAGAAGAATGAAACGGCCCTGAACGCGGGTATGGTCGCGGCCCAGCTTGCCCCAGCTCTGTTGGAGCAGATCGCCGCGGGCGATGGCAAGAAACGTCGCGATTCGCGCCTCGGATGCGAGCAAGTCATAGCAGGCTTCATGCCGCTTGTTCTTACCCATTTCGTATCCGATAGAGAGGATCTGACGGTAAGGATCGACGAGGAAGTCAAACTCCGTGTCTTCTCCCAGCCGCTCGGCAATCCGTTCAATGTTGCGCAGATCTTCGCTGAGCGCGCGCAGGTTGTCGATTGCGCTTGAGAGCATTTCATACAGACTCCCGGCGAGCTCGCGTAGCGAAGGATCGATTGCAAAGGAATCGCCCACGCCGGTCAACATCGATCGCAATTCAACTGCATGGCACAGGGCGCGATCCGGGCTGAATTCGGCCGGACTTTCGTTCTGGTTCGGTTGAAGCCGCAAAAGCAGCGGAGCGAATTCGGAAAGCAGCCAGGGCGAATATTGGCGGAGCAGAACAAGGATAGCGCTGACACGGTTGAGGGTTTCTTCAATCCACCATGCGTCACGATTCTGTTCGCGCGCGGAAGCGGCGGCTGTGGCCAGCGCAGCTTGCGCTACGGCGAGCCATGGGATCCATTCGGCAATTCCTGCTGAAGTCTCCGGTACCTTATCCCGTGCAAGTTGGTCAGGGAGATGCTTCGCCTTCCGTAACAGGCAAAGGTGTGCGCGAAGCCCGGCAAAGAGTTCCGGGCGGAGGAGGGGCTTATTAGCCAGAGCGCGTGTGCCTGCATGGAGGGTATAAAGCGAAGCGACAAAGTTGCCACTGTCAACAGAGGAGACAAACGGAGATTTGTCGAGCGGGGCTAGTGTCTCAGTGTCGTACCAGTTATAGAGATGACCGCGGAATTTTTCCATTCGCTCGATGGTTTGAAGGGTTTTGCCGGTGAGAGCGACAAACTCGGGAGCAGTCAGGAATCCGAACTCGCAAGCGACCTGGCGCGCATTGAGCAGCAGGCCGATGTTCGTGGGCGAAACACGCGGTGCTTCGTGGCAATCCTTTTCCACGACGTTGTCGGGGATCAGGAAGTTATGGCGCTCGACGCCGAATTCGCGGAAGTATCGCCAGATGAGCAGTGCATGCGCAAGCAGAAAGTCGCGGTCTTTGCGGTCAATAGGGCGCTGGCTGCTTGGCGGGCGATTGAGCCAGATGGTAATGGGTTTGGCAAGCGCCCATAACACGAGGATAGGCGCGGCACAAAAAATGGCCCAGCGTTGCGCAGCGAATAGCCAGATGAGTGCGCCCATGCTCAGCGCCACAAGCGGCGTAGCGGCAAGGTACCAGTCAACATGCGAGCGCGCTGACGACCGCATTTCGTCTTGAGCGGCGCTTTCCCATTCCAGCAGGCGCTCGCCCGTGATGAATCGCCTGACCAGAGATCGAACGATGGCATCGAAGGCAAGCAAGGTCTCGTGCGGCAAAAAG
Source organism: uncultured Acidobacteriaceae bacterium (assembly GCA_963762905.1). Classification (GTDB taxonomy): domain Bacteria; phylum Acidobacteriota; class Terriglobia; order Terriglobales; family Acidobacteriaceae; genus Telmatobacter. The sequence continues at coordinate 369,865 of CAVXMJ010000011.1, forward strand.
ACAAGACGAACCAGGATCACGAGAACCGCGCGCTGAAATCCCGAAATCGCCTCACCGACCTGTCCATGCTGGTCGCCGATGAAAGCCCGAGCGAGCGCAAAAGCAAGTTGAGCGATGGCGGGAAAGAACAGCAGCAGCAGGGTGGTGATGGTCCAGTAGAGGGGTCCACCCGGCAAACGAAGCCAGCCAGCGATAAAGAGCGCGAAGATCGATGGCTCGACCAGCGAGCGGCGCAGGTTATCGAGGATTTTCCATCGAGAAATGCCGGAGATGGGATTGGCAACTCGCCGACCTGACTCTTCCGGAACGCGTGAGAAAATCCACTGGGCGATTTGCCAGTCGCCGCGCACCCAGCGGTGCTTGCGACGCATGTAGGCGCTGGTTTGCGAGGGGTAATCTTCCACGAGCTCGATATCCGTGGCAAGGCCTGCGCGCGCATAGGCACCCTCAATCAGGTCGTGGCTGAGAAGGGAATTGCGGGGAAATCGCCGGTTAAGCACTTCGTGCAGAGTCTGGACCTCGTAGATGCCTTTGCCGGTGAAAATGCCCTCGCCAAAGAGATCCTGATATGCGTCGGAAACGGCGCGGGTATAAATATCGAGACCACCTTGGCCCGAGTTGACCGAAGCGAGGCGTGAGCGCATTGTGGCTTGAACGGAAATCGCGATGCGGGGCTGCAAGATTCCAAAGCCAGAAGTGACGATGCGGCGCGTGGGATCGACGACGGCTTGATTGAGAGGGTGGGCAATAGCGCCAATCAGGCGCGCCGCGGCGCCGCGGGGAAGTTGCGTGTCGCTGTCGAGCGTGAGCACGTAGCGAACGCCTTGAATCGCCTCGATTGGACCAGTCTTGATAGGGAATGCATCAAATTCGCCCGCCAGGAGCTTGTTCAGATCGAGGAGCTTGCCGCGCTTGCGTTCCCAACCCATCCATACGCCCTGCCGCGTGTTGTAAATTCGGTGACGATGCAACAGGAGAAAGACTCCGTTGCGGGGCGATTGGTACTTTTCGTTTAACTCCGTTATGAGCTGCGATGCGAGGTCAACAAGCGGATGGGAATCCCGCTCGTGAGGGTTACTGACGGAATCGGGCAAGTCAGTGAGGAGCGCAAAGTGAAGGTTGCGATCGCGATTGGCCAGGAAGCGTACCTCAAGGTCGTTGACCAGCTTGCGCACCTGCTTTTCATCGATCAACAGAGTGGGAACCGCCACGAGAGTTGCGAAGTCGGGCGGAACGCCCTTGCCGAGATCCAGTTTCGGTAGCGCCTCGGGATCGAAGAAAGCCGTGATAGCGGTGTTGACCAGGTCCACGGCATCCTGCGTCGCGGGAAACAGAAGGAAAAGAATAATGCTCGCCAAACCCAGAAGTCCCGAGACGGCAGGCAGAACCGGGAACAATACGGCAGCGATGAATAACAACGTCAAGAGCTGAATGCCGGTGAGGAAAAAATCTTCTCCGTTGTCGCGCACAAATGCGCGCGCGCGCCAGGCAATGCACGGATGAAAGCCGACGCGCGATGCGAGCTGGGAAAATCCATTGCCGATGAGGTAATAGCCGACATGCGCGCGGCGAAGGTGCATGCGCGGATCGGTCGACTCCGCTTTGTCTCCCTCCCGAGCAAGCTCAAGCGCGGCCTGCGCTACTTGCGATTCGCTGCAATCGGATCTGCGGGCAACGATTGCGATGCGCTTGCGATAGAGCTCGCGAGTTTCAAAGTCCATCTCCTTAAAGATCCTCGCGGGGTCCTGGCGGAGGAATTCGTCGAAGCCGATGAGAGGTTCAATGAGAAAGACCCAGTCTGCGTTGCTGATGGATTGCAGACTCTTGATATGAGCCAACAGCAAAGGAACGGAGACCTTGCCGGGCGAGTGGAGCACATCCCAGGCCTCCTTCAAGATCAATTCCAGCAAAGCGAATTTGAGAAAGGTGCCTACACTCCAGAGCTCGTCGACATTCAGCGGTTCATGCGCCTGGACGGTCTGCATGAACTCGTGGAAGGTGAAGGCCGAAAAAGTTCCATCGACCGTGTCGAGGTAGAGCCGAGCGACAGTGGCCACTCGGGGCTCGTCTTGCTTCGGACCGAGAATAATACGCGGCAGCCGGCCCAGTTTCTCCCGCTTATCGGAGACGTCGCTTATCGCGGATCGGAACATTCGATGGCCCGCAGCAAGCTCAAGGAGCGCGGATCTTCGGGCCGCTAATTGCGGATCGATCGGCACCTCTGCCAGGGATTGGCGTGCAAGCCTGGTTTCCAGTTGCGTGAGTGTCTGGCGAGCGGCTTGCACACGCCTTTGCAAAGATCCGTCTGCCCGAGGCCGAGGAATCACTTCCCACGCGGCAGCCTGATCGGCCGCGCTGCGCAGGCGCGCTATGGTCCCGCTATCGAGCGTCTCGCTGTCGAGCCGCTCCTGACGGCCGGAAATGGAGGCGAGTTTGGTCATCGATAACTCGCGGCTTGCATTTCAAACATGTTTGCGTAGCGGCCGCCGAGGGCCACAAGCTGATCGTGGCGCCCTTCTTCGACGAGACGGCCCGCTTCGAGGACAACAATGCGGTCAGCCATGCGCACGGTTGAAAAACGGTGCGAAATCAGAAGAGCCATTTTGCCGGAGGTGAGCTCAGCGAATCGCTCGAAAACTTCAAACTCACTACGCGCATCGAGCGAAGCGGTGGGCTCATCGAGAATGAGGAGCTGCGCATCGCGCAGATAGGCCCGCGCCAACGCGAACTTTTGCCATTCGCCTCCCGAAAGGTCCACACCGCTTTCGAAGCGCCGGCCCAGCATTTGGTCGTAGCCGCCGGGAAGTTTCGCGATGACCTCGCTGGCCAGGCTTTTCTCGGCGGCATAATCGATCTCTTTCATCTCATGTTCCAATTCGACCCGGCCCACGGCGATATTTTCGCGGGCGGTCATTTCGTAACGCATGAAGTCCTGGAAAATCACGCCGATCTCGGCATGCAGTTCGGCCAGGTCGTACTCGCGCAGGTCAACGTTGTCGAGCAGGATGCGTCCTTCAGTGGGATCGTAGAGCCGGGTAATGAGCTTGACGATGGTCGTCTTGCCTTGACCGTTTTCGCCGATCAAAGCCACGCGCTCTCCGGGGCGAAGTGTGAAATTGAACCGATCGAGGACGCGGCGGGTTGTTCCCGGATAGGCAAAGGACACGTTCTGAAACTCAAACCCGAGTATGACCGGGCGCGGTACGGGCAGCCCGCCGGGCCGCGATTTCACGGCCGGCTCCATAGCAAAAAACGCCAGCAAATCGGTGAGGAACAGTGCCTGGTCGGCCACACCGGAAGCGGTCGAGAACGCCTGCTGGATGTTGCTCATGGCCTGCATGATGGCCGTAGTAATGACGGTCAGATCGCCAACCGTATACCGGCCCTCGATGGTGCGATAAATGCTGAGAATGTAGGCCGAGTAATAACCAAGTTGTCCGAGGATCGCGAGCAGGCCTCCCCAGAAAAGTCTGCGCCGATTGAGCGCCACATTCTGCTCGTAGATGGTCTTTGAGAGCCCGGTGAATCGTTCGGTGAGGTAGTTGCTCAGGTTGAAGAGCTTAAGCTCCTTCGCAGCCTCTTTGCTGCCCCCTACCTGGCGCAAGTAATCCATCTGACGGCGCAGAGGCGTTTGCCTGAAGTTCTTGGCGTAGGTGAGGAATGCGAAGTGGCTCTCGCCGAGGAACGCGGGAATAACGCCGGCGACGAGCAGGAACAGCAGCAGGGGCGAATACCAGATGAGCAGCGCGGAAAAGGCGAGGGCCGTGACAGACTGCTGAATCAGCCGGCCCATTTGCTGGATCATGGCCAGTCTGTCGGTGGCCTGCACGCGCGCTCGTTCCAGCCTGTCGTAAAAGACGGGGTCCTCATAGACTGTCACGTCTAGAGCCGCGGCCTTGCGCATGACCTCAACGCTCACGTGATGCGTATACCGGTCCGCGAGCAGGTTGTCGAGAAAGTCGACCGCACGTGACAGGATGCCGATGGCGACGGCAAGCGCAAGTTCCGCGCCTACCAGATACCAGAAGTACGAGGGCAGGGCCTGATGGAACCGGATTCGGTTAACGCCATCAATAATTTTGCCGCCGATGACGCCGATGCCCACGGGCAAGAAGGCGACAACGATGCGGATCGCGATGTTCCAGAAAACAACCGCCGGACCAGATTCCCAAACAAAATGGAGCACCGGCGGAATGTTCTTGAGCGCGGCAACGCGATCGGACCATGCACCATGGCTTGATTGCGGTGGGCTGCCGGCGTGCGATGGTGAATCGCCCAGGGACTTTCCGGATTGCGTTTGTGCGGGCATCGTACGCATCTTGGTGTCACTGCCTGACGCGGACATTGGCCACAGGCGGAACATGCTTTGAGTTCGTGAACCAAGGTGCTGACGGCAAAGAATTCTTCTGACGTTCCGTCGGGGGCGGTGTCACAGTTTTCTATGGCTAATAGGATGCAACGGCCCTGTGAGATGTTGTTCCCGCGCATCGGAAGGCCGAAATTGGCCCTGATTTCGGCGCGCACAGAACGACGCGGCGCGCCCGCTCCCATTATTGGAATGGCATCGGTTGCGGCTGGTAGGGCTTGAATCCAGCCTTGTCCATGCCCCGCTGCGCCTCGGGGTTTTTCATAAAGGTGTCCCAGATAAAATCCGAGCGCAGGTTCTCGGCCATCAGCATGGTAACTCCCGTGTCAATCCCGATCACGTCGGTGTCATACCAACCTGTCAAGGGATTAAATGCGTCGACGAAGCCGTATCGGCACCATGCTTTCGGATACCTGTCATGCATGTTGCGAAGCACGCGCATGGTTGAAACGGGCAGAAACGGCAACGAGCCGCCAGCCGCGGCCGGAACCACAGTTCCGTCGATCGGCCCCATGGCTGGCGGACCGCCCCAGACTACATAACCATGCACAGAATCGGACGCGGTTATGCCCCAAAGATCGTTGCTGTAGTCCGAGAACTGCGAGTGTAGCTCCATGCAAAAACGCCGGTGCGCTTCTGTGGCAATAACGGAGTTTTCGAAGTAGTCGGCGAAGCGATCGCGCTTGTCGCGAAAATCGAACCAGGCCTGGGAGTATTGATGCACGAAAAGCGGAGCAAATGACCCGATATAGCGCAGCCCATCGTACTCAAAAATGGTCCGTTTCCACGCCAACCATGCGTCGCTCTCCAGCGGATAGGACTGAGAGCCCATACCGAGGAGATACATCATCATCAACTCGCTGTAGAGGTCCCAGCGCGAGGGGATGAAACCTAATTCCGGTGTCCACCCCATGGAAAGAAGACTGGTATCTTCAGAAAGCCAGTTCCATTGCACACGATCGAAGATAGCGCGCGCGAGGTCGTCGATACTCTTGTCTTGAAAATACTGCCGGCAGGTGAGTACACCGCAAAGCAGGATGGCGGTGTCGACCGAAGAAACCTCGGAATCCCAGATGCGCTCACCGGTATTCATATTCGCGAAGTGAAAGAAAAAGCCGCGATGGGTGGGGAGCTTGTGCCATAGAAACGACAGCGTCTGAACGACTCGCAGCCGTGCCATGGGATAGCTTATGAAGCCGCGTTTCTCGCCGATGCAGATCGCGGTGAGGCCAAACCCGGTGGAAGCAATGCTGGCGCTGAGACTGGTGTCATTGACCCGGACGTTGCATCGATCCTTGATCAGGCCCGTCTGGGGATTTGCCTGCTCCCAGAAGAAAAGAAAGTTCGCGTGCTCGAGTTGGTCAAGGAACTGATCGTCGGCTGCGGAAATGGGGCTGGCAGAGGGCGGCGGTGCTTGATGCGTATCTCGCTGTTGGGCTTGGTGTTGCGCGCCAGCCTGGCTTGCAGAAGCGAGAGCGAGGACGCGTGAGAAGGGCAGCCCGAGTGCAATAGAGGACAACCGGCGCAGCAATCTCCGGCGAGTGTTTGAGCATCCTTCGAGAGCGATGGCCTTTTTGATTGCTGCCTGATTCATCGTTTCGATTTCGATGCACCATATTACGAGGCCCGGAGCGTCTATTCCTGTTGGGCGAGCATTGCCCCAAGCGGCCTTAGGTTGGATGCACGAAAGGGCCAGAAGGTAACCATCGAACGGACCGATAAACGGATCGATCGTGTCCTCTGAAGCGGAGAGAAGGCAAGCGATGTCCCGAAAATCCATTGCAATATGGATCGCTATCTCTGCAGGCGTAGTTGCCGTGCTTATCGGGCTTGGGGTCCGCCATTGGAGGCCGCACTGGTCGATCATTCAGGGCGCCGTGATTCGCCGCGATACCGACCCGCGCAAACAGTCACCGATTGAGGGTGTTTCGGTTGTTGCCACTGCCGGAAGCTTGCGCCTCGGCACGGAGTCGGATGCATCCGGGTACTTCAAAATCGCGTTTCCGGGGACAGTGTTGCCTGGGCAGACGGTGGTTCTGAGCTTTCAACAGAACGGATTTAAACCACTTGAGCTTCAAGACACAATTCGATTTCGATCGTCGCTTCGACAGCTATTGATCGCAGCAATGGAGCCGGTTGCCGCGCCAAGCAGCGCCGATTCGGGGCACCCGCCTTCTGCTGTGTCGAACATCAGGGTGAGATATACGGTGAACTCTCAAAACGAGGAGAATATCGGGAGCGCGGCAAAGACATTTCAGGTAGTGAACCGCGGCAACGTCCCCTGTCGTCACGAGAACCCGTGTTCTCCCGATGGGTACTGGAAAGCCGCCAGAGGGTCGATCGACTTGGATGCCGGCGAGGGAAACGAGTTCCGGGATGCAAGAGCATCCTGCATTGCCGGACCGTGCCCGTTCACCAAGATTGACTCGAGCGGATTTTCCAGCGGCGGCCGCGCGATCAAAGTCTCAGCTCTGGATTGGTCCGATACGGCGACCTTCCTGCTGGAAGCCGAGGTTTTTCATACGGCCGTCGTTTCTAAAGTGCGGGAATCGTATCCCGTTGTTTTTGGACGATCGCTCAGCTTCACGCTTCCAGGAAGCGCGGAAGGCGTGAGTCTCGAGGCCGAGTTGGACGGCGTTGAGATGGTGTTCCCTCTCGGCCCCGATCTCTATCTGAGCTGGGCGACCTGCTCCGTCAGGACCAGTGCCGATCGAGAGAGGTCGACTGTCTACCAATGCGAACTGAAGCCTGATTACCGGTTCTAATGCGAATTCGCCGGGTTTGCGGCCGGCTTAATTGCGCGAAGGCGGCCTCCGCTCAGTGCAGCTTGGGTTCACGGCAACGCCAAGCAGGCGTGCGATGGTCAGGCGTCGCAAAAGACTTATCCATTTCCGAAAACGGGGACCGATGCACCGTGAATAACGCGGGCGCGGTCACTTGCCAGGAAGAGCACAACTTCGGCGATGTCTTCGGATTTGGGCCATTTGGAAAAGTCGGCGTTGGGCATAGCTCTACGATTGGCTTCGGTGTCAATGATGCTGGGCAGGATGGAGTTGGCGCGAACGCCGGTGCCGATGAGATCGGCGGCGAGCGAATCAATCAGAGCGACGGCTGCCGCTTTTGTGGATGTATACGCTGAAGCGCCGGCAGCGTGATCCCAGGCTGCTTTCGACGCAACGTTGACGATGGCTCCGCTCTTGCGGACGAGCATCGGAGGCACTGCTGCTTTGGCCAGCGCGAACGTTGCACGAAGATTCAAGTCGATCATGCGTCTGAAGACTGCGGGATCGAGTTCCCAGAGCGGAGTGCCGCCCGCGTAGCCGCCGACAGTGTTGACCAGAACGTCGAGGCGATTCCACTGGGCCGCGATTTTTCTGACAAGTTCGACGGTCTGTTCCGTATCTGCAACGTCGACATTGAATCCCGAGAGGCGGGTCGCGTGGTTCGTGGCAGCGTCTTTGAGAGCTTTCAACTCATTTTCGTTGCGGAATGTGACCGCGACTTTAGCGCCCTGATCGAGGAATGCCAGGCTAACGACGCGGCCAAGGCCGCCGGTGCCCCCGGCAACTAAAACAGTTTTATCGATGAAGTCCGAACTCATGGTCTCTCCCCGTTAAGGCGATTCTTGATCGGTCGTTCGCAATCAGTATTCCATAGGGGCGGGCTCGAGGAGCGCGCTCTTTCTCGTCGCTTCGTGCGGAGCGATTTCTACCGGACGGACGCGCGCGCCTCGAGCTTGCGGATGGATTTAAGCATTTCAGCGAGGCTCGATTTGCCGATTTCCCGCTCAAATTCGCTTTGCATGCGATCGAGAGCGGCGATCACGCGGAGGGCGCAGCGCTTCCCCTGGGGTTTGAGCGTCAGGAGATAAGCGCGTGCATCCTGAGGGTCGATTTTGCGCTGCAAAAGCCCCTTGGCCTCAAGCGACGAGATACAGTGGCTGAGGTTTCCGCGCGTGGTCGAGAAGGTTTCGGCGAGTTGAGAGGGCTTGACCTGGCGCGGCGCCTCAAAAAAAAGAGCGGCGAGAACGAGAGCCTCAAGAAAGCCGAGATTATCGCCCGCAAGAACGCGCGAGACGAGCGAGTCAAAGCGACGGGCTGCTCGGTTGACGGCGAACATGGGGCTTTCGCGGAGAAAAGCGTCGATACGCATAAGAAGACCGGAACCGCAGAGTTAGTTTAGCACTTCAACTATTCGCAATGATACAAAACTGTATTTGAATGACGAGCGCGCAGCAGCGATCCTTGCAGTGAGGAATATGAGACGAAAGAAATGGATCGGGATCGCATTGCTTGCTCCGGTAATGAGCATCGCGTGCGCAGGCGTTGCGCAGAATGCGGCGAGTCAGACTGCGCAGAACGCTCCGGCTGCGTCCGCAGCGCCGCCTGCGCCGATGAAAGGGAATTCAGAAACAATGGTCGTGCTGGGCACGGCGACGCCGGTGCCGTTGGCCGAGTCGCAACGCTCCGTCGAGATTCTGCCGGTCAAGGGGGAATCGCTGGCGACCGAGTCGCCACAGGATTTGTTGCGCCAGGACTCCTCGGTATTTCTTCAGGAGCGCGGCGCAGGAGGCGGGCAGGCGGACCTGGTGCTGCGCGGCGGCAGCTTTGAGCAGACGCTCGTGCTGCTGAATGGATTCCGCATCAACGATGCGCAGACTTCTCACCACAATCTCGATTTGCCGGTTCCACTGGAGGCGATGGACTCGATCCAGGTGCTGGAAGGAGCGGGCTCGACTTTGCATGGCGTGGACGCGCTGAGCGGGGTCGTGGATTTTCTGACAGCGGCACCGGATCACGATTCTCTTTTCGTGCGTGGTGGCGAAGGCAGCTTTGAATCGAATGAGGAGACGTTGATGGCCGGAGCGACGCACGGGCGATGGAGTGGGCGCTTGACCAGCGAGCGTAACTTTTCCGAGGGGTTCATGACCGACCGCGATTATCGCAATGAGGACACTTCCGCGGAGTCTTGGGTGGGTTCACGGCTGGGAGTGACCGATTTGCTTTTTGCAGTCAGTGACAGATCGTTTGGTGCGAACCAGTTCTATGGCGACTATCCTTCCTGGGAACGGACGAAGGGTTGGCTTGGTGGGGTGCGGCAAGATCTGGGTAGCCGGACCGAGGCGGCGTTCGCGTACCGGCGACATACGGATGAGTTCCTGCTTTTTCGCGACGATCCGGCGATTTACGAGAACAACCATATTGATGGCTCGTGGCAGGGATCGCTACGGCGGACGGAGAATCTGCCGGCGGGTACGCTGCTGCTCATGGGACTGGAGGCGAATGGCGATAGCATCCGCAGTAATAATCTGGGCCTGCATGCACGGAATCGAGGCGCGGGATACGTGGACCTGGACTTCCGACCGGCGAAGAAACGCTGGAGCCTGTCAATGGGAGCACGCGAGGAGATTTTTTCGGGAGGGGCGCAGGCGGTTTTCTCACCGGAACTGGCGGGAAGTTTTCGCGTGGGGAACAGCCTTAAGCTGCGCGGGACCGGAGGGTACGGGTTCAGGATCCCGACGTACACCGATTTGTATTACTCCGATCCGTCGACGCTGGGCAATCCGAATTTGAAACCGGAGTCGGCGTGGACGGGCGATGGAGGCGCGGATTGGACGCCGTCGGCGAAGGTCACGCTTTCGGCGACGGGATTCTATTCGCAGCAACATGACACGATCGACTATGTAAAGTCGGCTACCGTTCCCAATCCTTACCTGCCGCCATCCTGCACGATCGATGGCGCGCAGGCTGCGAACACCTGGTGCGCAGACAATCTCAATGGGCTGCACTTCGCCGGAGTCGAGACGAGCTTCGCCTGGATTCCGAACAAATCGCAGACAGTACGGATCGAGTGGACGGCGTTGCACGGTGCGCAAACCGCGCTCCACGGGCTCGAATCAGAATATGTTTTCAATTATCCGGTCGAAAATGTTCATGCGTCATGGACGTGGGCGATGGGACATGACATCGTGCTAACCAATTCGGTGCAGCTTGCGCAACGATACCAGCAGACTGTGTATCCGGTATGGAATGCGACACTGACGCGCGATGCCTGGAAGGTGAGGCCGTATCTGCGGCTCATGAATGCGAGCAACACCGGCTACCAGGAGATCAGCGGAGTGAACATGCCGCCGCGGACGATCATGGGCGGGGTTGCGATACAGTTGGGGCGATAAGGAGCGGCGGGCTGATGAATTTTCTTGCGCCGCGCATGCCTGATTCTGGTAAATTGATGGCGTACCTCGGTAGCCCGCGTCGCAATACGAATCAGCGGGCTCTACCTGCTTTCTCCAGCTCTTGAGAGATTGCGGATGGAGGCGTATCAGAGCACCTGGGAATGGTGTGCTCGCACGCCTCGTGTTGCGCCACCATTCTCTCCACTCCACGCAATTTCACTCAAAGGAGATGAGCGATGAGCCAAGCAGAGAATCACCGCAAAGTCAATTACATTGAGTTCGCGGCGACGGACGTGACGCGCGCGAAGCAGTTTTATGCGGCCGCGTTCGGTTGGAGCTTCGAAGATTGGGGACCTGACTACATCAGCTTCAGCGCGGCGCATGCCGGCGTTCACGGCGGGTTTCGCACGGCCAAGCCAGGAGAAAGTAGCGGCGATGCGGCGCCCCTGATCGTGCTTTATTCCACGGACTTGAAGGCTACGGAAGCGGCAATTGTCGCGGCTGGCGGGACGGTGGTTGTGCCGACGTTTGAATATCCCGGCGGACGACGTTTCCATTTCTCCGATGGAGTTGGCAATGTGCTGGCAGTCTGGTCGGAGTGAAGAGGCGCTGATCGGTGGACGGTGAACGGTGGTTCGCAAACAAGGGACCTGGTAGGGTCCGGAAGATCAGGCCAGGTTCTTTTTGAAGAACTCGAGTGAGCGCTGGCGGGCTTCTTTCGCTGCGGCGGCGTTGTAGCTTGGACGCGGGTCGCAATTGAATGCGTGCCCGGCGTCGTACCAGAAAACTTCAACTTCAGGATGCGCCGAATGGACCTTCTCGACCTCGGCGGCGGGAATGTGCGTGTCTTCGCGGCCGAAGTGAAGCATGACGGGGCAGGCAGGCTTCTCTCCGGCGTAGTTGCCGATGCGGCCACCGTAGTAGCCGACGGCCGCGGCTGGCTGAAGACGAGTGGCGGAGAGCCAGGCAATAGTACCGCCGAGGCAGTAGCCGATGACGCCGACCTTCTTATGCGTCGCGCCGGCAGCATAGTCGATGGTCGCAGCAACATCGACTATCGCCTTATCGACATCGAATTTTGGGAAGAGGCTCATTGCGGTTTTCATGCTTTCCGGATCGTAGCCGAGGTCGATGCCGGGAGTGATGCGGTCAAACAGCGCCGGGGCGACGGTGAGGAAGCCGTCGCGCGCCCAGCCGTCGGCAACGGAGCGAATGTGGGCGTTGACCCCGAAGATCTCCTGCACAACGACCAGTCCGGCGATCGGTTCGCCCGCGGGACGGGAAACATAAGCGCCAAAGGTGTGGCCATCAGCGGTACGGAGAGTTACGGAATCACCCATGGAGGAATCACCTGAAGAGATTCTAGTATCCATTGCAGGCGCGAGAACAATCAAGCCGCGAGGGCAGAGAACTCAGAGTTGTCCAGCGCGCACTCCCACCCTTTTGCCTGCCTCGGCAGTCGAAAGGATGGGGCAACGCAATTAAGCGGCGTGAATGGCAGCGCCATGTCGGGCTGAAGGATCGAACTTAGTTCACGCGCGGCGGAAGCTGGCGGGGCTTGCGTGGGCCAAGATCCTCGCGAACCAGAGTAAGGCCAAGGAGCAGGCGCTCAAAGCTATCGGAAAGGCGCGCGAAGAGCGGCGCTTCCTGCTCGTATTCGAACAGATTGAACTGGCTGACAATGAAGTAGCTCTGCTTGCCGGCGCGAATAAGCTCCTCAATGCTTGGTTGGCGGCGGCGCAGGCGACGGCTGGAGCCGGTGACCTCGGGGTACATGCCGGCGACGAAGAGCGCGTAGTCGCCAATGTATTTGCGCAGGGCTCGCTCGGCATCAAAGGAAGCAGCGGAGCCGTGAATGGGGTCGGCGGCGCGCTCCATCTCCTCGAGCTGCTCAACTGGGTGGCCATCGGCGTCGCGGATGCTGTAGAGCCTGTCGGCCTGAGAGAACTCGCAGAGCATGCGGGCAACGTAGGCGGTGAGGTCAGGATCGTGCAGCCCTAGTTTGCCTTCATAGGTATTGCGCACGATCTGCTGGAAGAAGGGTTCGAGCGGATGAGGCTGGGCCTGCATACACACCTCCCAAGCGGAGCCGAAAGCAATCGACTCCGAAAGCCGAAGCGGCTGTGCGCGTGCAGCCGGGTTCGCTGCCAATAGCCGCTGCTGTTCCGTTGGATGCTGCGCGGGGAAGACGCCGGCAGCGGCTCGATTCATAATTCTTTAACACTGAGCTTATCGGAAGAGTTGCGTTTGGCAAGAGGGGGGATCAAGTTTGTTGGCAGAGAAGAGGTTCGATTGCGAATGGCTGGGGCGGGTTTGTGCTTTCCCACCCTTCGCCAGAGACGACAAAGGGTGGGGCAACGATTTTCAAAGTGATCGCGGCTAGACAGTGGCGGGCGCTCGTTGTTCAAGCTCGGCGAGGCGCTTGGCGAGCAGCGATTCAAGCTTGACCAGAGCGGCGGTGAAGCCCTCAATGCCTTCTTTTAGTTTGTCGTTGGCCATCTGGTCTGCGGCATGCATGCGGTCGAATGTAGCCTTGTCGATGGCGATTCTTTCGATTGACAACGATTTTGCATTGGCGGGATCGAGCTTGCGAGGCAGATCGCCCTGGGTGGATTCGAGTTCGGCGAGCAGCTGCGGCGAGATTGTGAGCAGATCGCATCCGGCGAGCTCGGTGATTTCGCCGATGTTGCGGAAGCTGGCGCCCATGACGACAGTCTTGTAACCGAATTTTTTGAAGTAGTTGTAGATGCGCGTGACCGACTGCACACCGGGATCGTCAGCGCCCTGGTAGTCCTTGCCCGTGTCTTTCTTGTACCAGTCGAGGATGCGACCGACGAAAGGCGAGATGAGGGTTACGCCTGCGTCGGCAGCGGCGATGGCCTGATGGATGCCGAACAGCAGCGTGAGATTGCAGTGGATGCCATCCTTCTCGAGGACTTCTGCAGCGCGAATGCCCTCCCATGTGGAGGCGATCTTGATGAGGACGCGCTCGCGGCCGATGCCTTCTTTGCGGTACATCTCGATGATGTCGCGCGCCATTTGGATGGTCTTTTCCGTGTCGTAGGAGAGGCGCGCATCCACTTCAGTGGAGACGCGACCGGGGATGATGGCGAGGATCTTTTTGCCGAAGGCCACGGCCAGGCGCTTGAATGCGAGGTTGGCTACGTCTTTATCGCTGGCGCTGTCGCCCAGTTCTTTATGCGCCTGGGTCAGTACGTCGTCCACGATGGGCTGATACTGCGGCATTTGCGCCGCCGCCGTGATGAGCGAGGGATTGGTGGTGGCGTCCTGGGGATGAAACTTCTCCATCGCCCCCATGTCGCCGGTGTCGGCCACAACAACGGTGAACTTACGCAACTGCTCAAGTAGATTTGGCATGATTCCTCCAGCGGGGAAGCGGGGATTCGGCTCGTTTCCTACGCGACTAGTGTACCTCTTATCCATTAAGATGCGCTGAATCCGGGGGAGGGTGCGCTGATTGCGGCTAGTCCGCTTCGACGGCGTTGGCGAGAACGCCGAGGCCGGGAATGGAAATCTCGACGCGATCGCCAGGTGAGAGCGGGGCAATCCCGGAGGGCGTTCCGGTGAGGAGCAGGTCGCCCGGTTCGAGCGTGAAGACGGACGTGATGTAGGCGAGAAGCTCGCGAAGCGAAAAGATGAAGTCGAGCGTAGAGCCTTGCTGGCGGCGCTCGCCGTTGAGATGCGTCTCTATGGTCAGGCCGGCGTCAAGGTCGAGCTCGTCGCATACGATGGGGCCGACGGGACAGAAAGTGTCAAAGCCCTTGGCACGAGTCCACTGATCGTCTTTCTTCTGCAGATCGCGGGCGGTCACGTCGTTGGCGAGCGTGAAGCCGCGTACAACATCGCGCCAGTCGGCATCGGGCTTGAGGTTGCGCGCGCGGCGGCCGATGACGACGGCGAGCTCACCTTCATAGTCGACGCGCTCGGAGACGGCAGGCATGCGGATGACGCCGCCGGGGGCGAGCAGCGACGAGGGCGGCTTGAGGAAGATCAACGGTTCCGTCGGCATCTCATTGCCGAGTTCGCGGACGTGCGCGCGATAGTTGCGGCCAATGCAGACAATTTTGGATGGTGTGACTGGTGGGAGGAGTTGAACTGCGCTAAGGAGCATGGGTTGAAAACCGAGTGCAGCGGAGCGGCAGTGCTTGAGGCGAAATGCGAGATCTTCCTCGGGCGGCTCGACCAGTCCGGCGATCCAGAATTCGCCGTTGCGGTCTTCGACTGAGCCGTAATGTGTGGCGCCATTCAACGAAAAGCGGCAGTACTTCATGTGGAGGCTCCCTCTAGCAGAAGTTTCTCATCCCGACTTCGGTTTTCACTGCACGGGCCAGATTCCGGGACGCTATTCCGAAATAAGTGTTGTGATTTCAATAACGTGGCAAGCGAGCGCGCGATGCAAACTTTATGCTCAGTGGTGTTGATCCGGCGGAATTCTGCGACTGGAAGTTTGAGGCAACAGCATCAATGCAACATTCACTCTTGACATTGGCAGAAAATCCACTACCATTTGGTTGTGGATCAGCTGGGTACAACATTTGCGGCTTTGTCTGATCCAACCCGGCGGGCAATGATCGAACGACTCTCAAATGGTCCTGCCACTGTGCATGGATTAACGGAACCGTTTGCACTCTCGCAGCAGATGATTTCGAAACACATTGCCTATCTGGTGCGGGCGCGGATTGTGATCAAGACGAAGCGCGGACGAGAAAGTGTGTGCAGGCTTCGGCCAGCGGCGATAAAGAAAGTCAGCGACTGGGCTGCTTATTATCGCCGATTCTGGGAAGAGAGTTTCGACAAGCTGGATGTGGTGGTAAATCAAATGAAAAGGGTGGAGGCGAGAGATGACAAGAACGGTTAACGAAACAGACAGGATGTTCGTCACAAGAGTTTTTGATGCCCCACGCGAATTGGTTTGGCGGGCGTGGACTGACCCAAAGTACGTGATGCAGTGGTGGGGACCGAAGGGTTTTACCGCGCCTGTTTGCAAGATGGATTTTCGCGTGGGAGGAAAATCCCTTTGCTGCATGAGAGCGCCGGATGGGCAAGAGTTCTGGAATGGCATTGAATACCACGAGATTGTTCTGCACGAGAAGATCGTTTCCTCCATGTACTTTTCTGACCCGCAGGGAAACAAGGTCGATCCTGCGCAGTATGGAATAGAACATGAGGCCATCGAGGGTGCGTACGACGTGACCATCTTTGAAGATCTCGGAAACGGCCAGACGAAACTTACCTTTATTGGAAATGAACCCATGGAAAGCGCGAAGAACAGCGGTCAATTGGAGGGTTGGAACCAGATACTCGATAAAATCGCGGCAGTTGTTGCGGAGCTGGCGCAAGCGAAGTAAGAAATTGAAGTTTTGACAATCGTGTGGCGCGAGATGCTGAACCTAAGCAAACGCAGGCCCATCCCGGAGACTCCTGCGAAGGGCGAAAGTGGAGCATTCCTGGACGACCTGTCGAATTCCGGACCTAGGGAGACGGTACCGTGTCCGATGCCTCGTTGGAGCGCGCGCTTTCATGGCCGCTTTGATCGATGGCGGTGACGGCGTAGGCGTAGGTGTGGCCTGGCTGGACGTCGGGGTCGTGATAGCCGGGCCCGACGACGGGCTGCGCGGGAGAGATGCGCTGCCATGCGGAGCCGGCTGCGCCCGATTCGCGGCGGTAGACGATGTAGCCGGCGAGATCCGCTTCAGTGCCGGGTAGCCAACTGAGGTCGATCGCGGGCTGCGAGCCGTTTTCGCCCGCGGTAGCCACGGCATCAAGACCTTTGGGTGCGCTGGGTGGAAATATATTGACGGCATCGACGCGGACGGTAGCGGAGAGCGGGCTAGCGAGCTCAAGCGTTGAAGTGCCCACGGTGATGCGGGCGACACGCTGGGCGCGATATTCGTAGGTCTCGCCGAAGCGGATGTTTTTGTCGAGTGCGCGATCGGAGTGGGCAATTGGTTCGACGAGGAGCGATTGCTCGAGCGGTTCGGCGGGCTGGGGCAACGGGCCTTGATCTGACTTCTTGACGGGCGGCGAGAGGAGCCTGCGAACAAGGCGGATGGCGACGAGCGATGAGTCAGGTGGAGCGGGCGCCCAGCGCAGCAGCACGCCGTCTCTGCGCACCTCCGCAGTCAGGCCTTCGACGACGGGAGGTGCTTCGCCGGCAAGAATCTCAGCACTGTTCGAGAGCCCGGCGGAACGGCCCTTTTGGTTGACGAGCTCGACAGAATAGATGAGCACGCGCGGAGAGCCGGAGGCGAGCTCGGGAGGGAGCGTGGCATTGAAAATGGCGGCGACTCCAGGAGCGAATTCGAGCGTTGCGGCGATTGAGCAGGCGGGAGCGTTGGTCTCATTGCGGCAGACGCGGACGGAGATGTTGCCCTTGAGGAGGACTTTGTCGGTGGTCTTTGTGGGCATAGTCCAGGCCAGGGAGACTTGAGCACCGGCGCGCACTGCAGAGAGATCGGTGACGGGAACGGAGAGGTTGAGTGAGGGCGGCAGAGGGGCGCCGGGCATTCCGCAGCCGGCGAGGGCGAAGAGGGCAGCAAACAGAATCGCGCCGCCGGCATTCTTCCCAGGTCCCCAAGTGCGAGGGAACTCCACCCCACGGACGTCGACCTGTATGTGGGGACCCCGGACCTGGGGCACCCACCAAAGCTTTTCTTCCGATTGCATGGCGCTTTCAGTCTAAAGGAACCGCGCAGGACCTCGTTGCCGAGCGCGCAAAAGGTTCGCTGAATTGGCGCTGGACGCGGAATGCGATTGACTGAGTAAACAGCGCTTGGGAGGATTGGTTTGCCGGGCTGGCTACTATATATATGATGCGGAACAGACACGGTGGCAAGATCGCTGGGCGGGAGAAACAAAACCGCGGTAAGCCGCTGACCCAGATAAGCTGACCCAGGCCAGCTGAGTGCGCGAACGACGAAAGAGAGAAACCAGTGACATTTTTTCGGGAATATCTAAGGGAAAATAGAGTTCTGCACGATCCCAGATTCGACGAGACGGACGAGGATTTCCTGGTGCAGGCTTTGTTGCAGGCGCGGATGAACCGGTCGAGGGGGAACATCGTGATCAAGACGGGTTTTTTCGGCAAGAGAGATTTGGAGCGCGAGCTGAAGACACCGAAGGCCCAGGAGGCCTTGCACTTTGTGGCGGGTTTTCTGGGTTTCATGGTCAAGACACCGATCCCCTATGGGCGAGAGATCGAAAGATTCAAGGCGTACTTCACGCCCGGGTTTTCCAGCAGCAATTCGAAACACGAGCAACTGCGGCGCGGCTTGCGTGAGAGCTATTTTGACGCAACTCTGGAGAGCCTGGAAACAACCGAGACGGTGGACGCATTATTCGATATGGGCGAGCTAAAAAAGGGGCCGCAATAGCCAAGGCGCGTTCAAAATGGTTCGCGTTGAAAATCTGCCAGGATGCTTTCCCGAGGGGCAAAAGCCCCCAGATTATTTCGTCTGGATTATGTACGGGCTGAAGCCCTTGCACTTCGCGATGACCTGCTATTTTATGCGGATCAGAGCTTGCGCAGATTGGCGAACTTTTCCATCAGTTTTTTTATGCCATGGTGAGCGAAGAGCACGGTGAGCTTGGCGTCTTCGCCGTCGCCTTCGCGCAGGAGCACCGTTCCCTCACCGTATTTTGAGTGCATCACGCGTTGGCCTTTTCTGAGGCCCGATGCGCCGTTGGGCGTGGGAATGTCCATGGTGGGACGGGTGCCCCTCCCCGGTCTCAGATTCGAGACCGGGGGCACCCGCTTTGAACCAAAGAAGCGAGCGATGTTGCTCTCCGAGCTTTCAGGTCTTGGAGAAGACCCCTGACGAGGCGACAACAGTGACGCGCCGGCGTGGGAAATTTCCTGGCTCTCATCTTCATAGTTGAAATGCACAGGTTCGGAGCCGGCGCCCTGAAAATTGCGGCCCGAGCCGTAGGCTGGAGTGGACCAGGCTTGACTCCTGCTGCCGAGATTTTCGATGAGCTGAGGGGGAACTTCTTCAAGGAAGCGCGAGGGGACGCTGGCCTCGGGCATGTCAGCGCCGTAGCGGCGGCGATAGTGCGCGCGGGTGAGGATGAGCGTGTTCATGGCGCGCGTCATGCCGACGTAGCAGAGGCGGCGCTCTTCTTCAAGCTCTTCAGGGCTGGAAAGCGTGCGCGAGTGCGGGAAAAGACCCTCCTCAAGTCCGGCGAGAAAGACCAGCGGAAACTCGAGGCCCTTGGCGGCGTGGAGGGTCATGAGCGTGACACGGGCGTTGGGATCGAATTTGTCAGTGTCAGAGGCGAGAGCGGCGTGGTCGAGGAATTCGGCGAGGGTTTCTCCGCGCTCCTCGGCGTCGTGCGCGGCGTTGGCGAGCTCCTTGAGGTTCTCAATGCGGCTGAAGGCCTCGGGTGTGCCCTCGGTTTCGAGGGCTTTGATGTAGCCCGAGCGGTCGATGATGAAGCGAATGAGCTCGGGGAGGGTGGCGGAGTCGCCGGGAGAGCGGAAGGGCTCGTGATTCGTGGTTCGTGAATCGTGGGCCGTGGTTTGTGAATCGCGAACGGTCGCGTGCGGCTCGGGGTTCGCGGATGGAAAATGCGATGCGTCGAGTAACTGGAGCTGGCTCTCGTCATCAACTGCAATCGGCGCATCGGCCGCTGCGGCCGCGCCGAATCCGAAGCCGGTGTCTGCGTCGTCGGCACGAGATTCGGCGACATCGGCGGCCAGCTTGCCGGAGAAGTCGGGATCCATCATGGCTTGCGCGTCGAGAATGAGCTGGCGGAAGGATTCGAGAGCCATGAGTGCGCGCGTGGGAATGAGGCGGTTTTTTATCGCGGCGGCAGACGCGTCCCACGTGGACGAGTTGGTTTCAAGTGCAAGGCGCTCGATGGTTTCAAGTGTGGTTTTGCCGATGCCGCGAGCAGGCGTGTTGATGACGCGCTGGAGGGCCATCGAGTCGTGAGGATTGCGGATCAGGCGAAGATAGCCGAGCAGATCCTTGATCTCTGCGCGCTCGTAAAAGCTGAAGCCGCCGACCATGGTGTAGGCGATGTTGTAGCGGCGCAGGGCTTCTTCAACGAGACGCGACTGCGAGTTGGTGCGATACAGAACGGCTACCCCTCCGGGGTTTTGGGTTTCGGAGGAACTCTGTGCGCGGAAGAATGCTTGAATCTTGTCGGCGATGAAGAGGGCTTCGTTTTCGCCGTCGGGGGCTTCGTAGTAGCCGATGAGCGAGCCGCCCTGGCGCTCGGTCCAGAGCTTTTTGCCCTTGCGGCGAATGTTGTTGGCGACGACAGCGCCGGCAGCTTCCAAAATAATCTGTGTTGACCGGTAGTTCTGCTCAAGGCGGACAATCCTGGCGTTGGGAAAATCTTTCTCGAACTCGAGGATGTTGCGAATGTCGGCGCCGCGCCAGGAATAGATGCTCTGATCCTCGTCGCCGACGGCGCAGACGTTTTGGTGCTCACCGGCGAGAAGCTTCATGAGCTCGTATTGCGGACGGTTTGTGTCCTGGTACTCGTCGACCAGTACATATTGATAGCGGCGCTGGTAGCGCTCGCGGACTTCTGCGGAGGATTTGAGAAGGCGAACGGCCTCGAGAAGCAGGTCGTCGAAGTCCACGGCGTTGTTTTTGCGCAGCTCGTCCTGGTAGGCGCGGAAGATGTGGGCGACACGCTCGCTGGTTGGGTCCTTGGAGCCGAGGAAGTAGTCCTGGGGATCGACCATGTGATTTTTGGCCCAGGAAATGCGGCTCTGCACGGTGCGCGGAGTGAGCTGCTTGGTGTCAAGCCCCATGCGCTTCATGATCTGTTTGACCAGTGCCGACTGATCGTTCTCGTCGAAGATGGTGAAGGAGCGGGTTAGGCCCACGCCGTTGATTCTCAGAGCTTCGACATCGCGGCGCAGGATGCGCACACAGAAGGAATGGAAGGTTGCGATGAGAGGCTTGGCGAGCGAAGAGTGACCGAGGAGCTGGTTGACGCGCTCGCCCATTTCCGCAGCGGCCTTGTTGGTGAAGGTGACGGCGAGGATGGAGTCGGGTGCAATGTTTTTCTCCTGGATGAGCCAGGCAATGCGATGGGTGATGACGCGGGTTTTGCCCGATCCGGCGCCTGCGAGGATGAGCAAGGGGCCTTCGGCGGCCTCGACAGCGGCGCGTTGTTCGGGATTGAGATGATCGAGGAGCGGGTGCAAAGCGTGAATTCCTGGGGGGACGGGGGTCCTGAGTCTAGTGTAACGGTTGGGCGATGTGCCGTTCACGTGAGGATATTGGAGAGGATTTGAAGGCAGAATTTGTTATGATTATTGTGTCCCGGAAGGGAGGGGCCCTCCCGGGAGTTTGGCTACCTCGCTAGAAGTAGCGCCAGGACGAGGATCACGAGGGCAAGCACAAACCGCCAGTCAACAGCGATTTGGATTGCCACCCGCGTCCAGGACGATTTCTCATCCAATCGTCCTCACCTCCTTTGCGTTGGCACGGCCCGCAGGTCGTTCGAGCGGCTTGCGGACCGACGGCCCAATCATCCGGGCCGATCTTTCGCCACCGCTTCCCACACACGCAAAAGAAGCGCGATCAGTTTATGGTTCGATTCTCGTCGAGGCGTGTGGCAGCGATCACACGGAATGCCTGTTGTTTGGCTAGGGTCTCAGAGGCGAGAGCAAGGCGCATCGTTTGCATTTTCGGGGCTATTTCGCTACCATAAATAGATACGCGCTGGGGGTTCCCTGCGCTGTCAACTGCACCACGGTTCTTAGGCGTTTGCGGAACAAGGCGAGCGCTCCCGCCACAGGCGGGCTGGTAAGGGCGGTGGGAGACGAGGGAAGCATGGCAACTGGCAAGAATATTGTGAAGGCGCGCGCCGCTGTGAACAAGCCGGCGTATCCGCTGCCTGAAGCAGTGAATCTCCTGAAGCAAGTGAAATATGCAAAGTTCGACGAGACCGTCGATCTGACGATGCGTCTGGGCGTGGATACGCGCCATGCGGACCAAATGGTTCGCGGCACGGTTGTTCTGCCGCACGGGCTGGGCAAGACCAAGACCGTAGCTGTGATTGCGACCGGCGACCGGCAGAAAGAAGCGACCGAAGCGGGCGCGGACTTTGTGGGCGGCGAGGAGATGGTGGAGAAGATCCAGAAAGAAAACTGGACCGCCTTTGACGCGCTGATCGCTACGCCGGACATGATGAAGGTTGTGGGCCGGCTGGGCAAGGTGCTTGGTCCGAAGGGTCTGATGCCGAATCCCAAGACCGGAACCGTGACCATGGATGTGGGCGCGGCGGTGAAAGAAATCAAGGCCGGCAAGGTGGAGTTTCGCGCCGATAAGACCAGCCTGGTGCACGTGCCGGTGGGCAAGCTGAGCTTCGAGCCGCAAAAGCTGATCGACAACGCGACCACGGTGATCACGTCGATCGTGCGTGCGAAGCCTTCGGCGGCGAAGGGCAAGTACATCAAGAGCGTCACGCTGAGCTCGACCATGGGACCGGGCGTTCCGCTGGATTCGGCTGTGGCGGACGCGGCAGTGAAGAAGTAAGAACAGAGATCAGAGTTCAGTCAGTGCGAAGGTTACAGTCGCACTTTCGAAAACAGAACGGGCTTGAAGCAAGGGCCGCTTGATTGGCGGCGAAACGAGGTTAGGAACGAAGGGATACAGATCGGCGGATTGCGTTGATCTCTTATCTCTATTCCCTGATCTCTTGGAGTAGAACGATGGCGATTTCGAAAGCGAAAAAAGCGGAGAAGGTAAAGGTGCTGGCCACGGAGCTGGCCTCATCGACCACCGCGATTGTGGGCACGTTCAGCAAGCTGACTGTGGCCAAGGATTACGAACTGCGCAAAGTGATTCGCGAGGCGGGCGGCAAGTATCGCGTGGTGAAGAACAAGCTAGCCGCGATTTCCGGAACGGGGACCGAGGTTGAGGCCGCGCTGAAGGGTTTGAAGGGCGTGAACTCGGTGGCTTTTACCGCGGGCGATCCCGTGGCGCTGGCCAAAGTGTTTGCCAGGTGGGCAGGCGAGAACGCAGCGGAGTTCCACTTCAAGCTGGGCATTGTGGACGGCAAGCTGCTGAGCGTGGACGACGTGAAGGCGCTGGCGACCATGCCGGGCAAGGAAGAGATCTTCTCGAAGCTGCTCTTCCTGATGAATGCGCCGGCGCAGAGGCTGGCGACGGTGATCAATGCCACGGGCCGCGATTTGGCGGTGGTGATTGGCCAGGGAGTGGAGAAGGAAAAGTTTGCAGCTGCCTAGGGGCAGCAGTTCGTAATTCAGAGTTCGCAGTTCACAGTTGGTGCTCGTCCGAGGACAACGATGAACTAAGAACTACGAGCTGTGAACTTAAAACGGGTTCTGGCTGCAAGCAGGCGGAAAGTGCGCGGGTCTGGCGCATCGGAAACTTTCACCCTGCATGGAGCAGCCATTTGGACGAGAGTTCCTGGCTCGGCCACAAAATTCAAACGATTGTGAATGGAGAAGAACATGGCGGATATCGCGCAGTTGGAAGAGCAAATCGTAAGCCTGAGCCTTCTGGAAGCAGCGGCCCTGGTGAAGAAGCTGGAAGAGCGGCTTGGCGTTTCGGCGGCGGCAGCGGCACCGGTGATGGTTGCCGGCGGCGCAGCGGCGGGCGGAGCAGCTCCGGCGGCTGAGGAAAAGACCGAGTTTCAGGTCATTCTGAAGGATGCCGGCGCCAATAAGATCAACACCATCAAGGCAGTACGCGAAGTCACTTCGCTGGGCCTGAAAGAAGCCAAGGACCTGGTTGACGGCGCTCCGAAGGCCATCAAGGAGAGCGCAACCAAGGACGAGGCCGAGGCCATCAAGAAGAAGTTTGAAGGCGTCGCGACGGTCGAAATCAAGTAACGGGCCAGGGAAACTGGCCCGAAGTCAATGGAACGGCATGGGACTTGCATGCGCCGCCGGGACGCGCTAGGATAGAGGGTGCGCGTCTTGGCGGTTCCGCCTAGTTATCCTATAGGCAGAGCAGCTAGAAGGCGCGAAATGCGGGGCGTGGTGGTCACGCAGACATCCGCGGATCAGAATAGCGATCGACAAGGGCGGGTGTTTTGAGTCAAGTTCTTTTGAGTCAGCGGTTTTCCCAGGGTCAGGCGGGGCAGCCGTTGATGGTGGTCGGGCAGCGGGTGATTCGCGGCGGAAGCGGATTTTGCGATCGGCGAGGGCAATGGAAGAAAATTCGATAGGGGGCACTGGCGTTGAGCCGCGCTCGTGAGGCATTGCGTCCTTACGGGCTTTTCGTGTCTCCCGGTGTGCTGCACAGAAAAGTTTCTGAACTCTGTCAGCCATACGCGCACAACTTTCCTTTACGGTTTTTCCGGTAGTTCCGGGTTCAGCCGTTGTGCTCGCATCTTCCAATTGTGCGCAGTCTAGCGCACCTGCCTGAAGCACGCAACACCGACCACGCGTTTTTGACCGAGCTCTCACAGAACCCGCCTGATCCGGGTTCTATCCGGCGACCGGAATCGATTTCCGGGCCGCTGGGCAACTGAAGGGCGGGCAATCATTGCCTGCTCCCACGCATTATCGGCAACTTACGGAATAACGGAACCACACGGGCGCCCACGAGACTCAGGCGCCTGGCCGGCCGAGCCACGAATCGATTGGCGGCGCCGGAACGACGAGGCTCAGGAGTGATCATGCCCAACGAGAAGCGCGCGATTCGCAGCCGGCTCGATTTTTCAAAGATTCCAACCGCCACCCAGATTCCCAACCTGATTGAAGTGCAGCGCCGCAGCTACGAGCGGTTCCTGCAGATGGACAAATTGCCGAACGAGCGCGACGACAGCGGCTTGCAGTCGGTGTTTGTGTCGGTTTTTCCGATCATGGATTTTCGCGGCATCTCGCAATTGGATTTCGTTGACTTCTCGATCGGCAACTGGGAGTGCAAGTGCGGCCACCTGAAAGGGCTGCATCACCTGAGAACGGCCTGCGTGCATTGCGGGGCGATGGTGATCACCGACCCGTTCATGTCGAGCGACGTGCTTTGCCAGAAGTGCGGCACCTACAACAAGAACACGCCCGACTTCTGCAACAAGTGCGGCGACCCCGTGAGCCTGCAACTGAAATATGACCAGCAGGAGTGCGAAGAGCGTGGGATGACATTTTCAGCGCCGTTGAAGGTTACGGTGCGCCTGACCATTTACGACAAGGACGCGGAGACAGGCAACAAGACCATCCGCGACATCAAGGAGCAGGAAGTCTTCTTCGGCGACATTCCGCTGATGACGCCGAATGGAACGTTCATTGTGAACGGCACAGAGCGCGTGATCGTTTCACAACTTCACCGCTCGCCGGGCGTGTTCTTTGAGACCGCCAACAATCGGACGTATTTCCTGGGCAAGATCATCCCCTATCGCGGGTCGTGGGTGGAGTTTGAATACGACCAGAAGAACACGCTTTATGTGCGCATCGACCGCAAGCGCAAGTTCCTGGGAACGATTTTCCTGCGCGCGCTGGGCCTGCGCTCCGACGAAGAGATTCTGAAGACCTTCTACACCGTGGACCGGATTCACAAGGACGACGGGAAGCTGATGTGGGAACTGCAGCAGGACGCCGCCAAGGGCACGCACCTGGTGGGCGCCAAGCCGGCGCATGCCATCAAGCACGGCGGCGAGGAGATTGCGCACGCGGGTCGCAAGATTACCGCGCATGCACTGAAGGCGCTACGCGCAGGGAACATCCAGAAGGTGGAAGTGGAAGCCGCGGAGCTGGATGGCGCGCTGACGGCCTCAGACGTGGTGGATACCAATACCGGCGAGGTGATTGTTGAGGCCAACGTGGAGTTGACCGCCGACCGCCTGCACAAGGTGATGGCA